>NZ_JBFAAR010000003.1:104774-234836 GCF_040639855.1 Actinoplanes sp. NPDC023714 | reverse complement strand
GCGCCGGCCCACCCCCTCCCCCTGAGGCGGGCGGGGGGGGCCCCCCCCCCCGCCCCCCCCCCACCACTTACGCGTGGGGTCACGAAAGGTCAGCCGCGCGAGGAGCCGAGGAAGTAGAGGCCGGTGGTCGACGCGCCGGCGAAGTCCTTGATCTTGGACGGGTCGTAGCCGGTGACCATCTTGGTGTGGAAGACCGGGTAGAGCGGCGCCTCGTCGGCGATCAGGTCGAGGGCCTGCTTCCACAGCGCGGTCTGCTCGGCGCCGGAGGTCTTGGCGGCGTTCTCGATGAGCTGCGCGCACTTGGTGGCCTCGGGCGTGCCTGCCCAGCGGTGCCGGTTCTTCGTCCAGGTCTCGTTGGTGTAGAACCAGCGCAGCAGCAGGTCCACGTCGGGGCCGAAGACGGTCGGGTCGCCGCTGGCGGCGAGCACCCGGAAGCCGTCGCCCGGCACGATGGTGCCGTAGACCGCCGACGACGGGTTGGTGTTGAGAGTGGCGGTCACCCCGATCGCCTTCCACGCGTCGATCAGCACCGGCGCGCTGTCCTTGACGAACGCGGTGTCCGTGGTGACCAGCTCGAACGACAGGTTGCTGACGCCCGCCTCGGCGAGCAGCGCCTTGGCCTTGGCCGGGTCGTAGCCGTAGACGGTGGACGCCTTCTGGTAGCCGGCGTTGCCCTCGTCGAGGTAGCTGGTCGCCGGGGTGGCGTAACCCTGCAGCGCCGTGGCGATCAGCTTCTGGGTGTCGACGGCGTAGTGCAGCGCCTGACGGACCCGCTTGTCGTCGAACGGCGCGGCGGCGCAGTTGAACATGAGGAACATCTGGTTGAACGCCTGCTTCTCGTCCACCGTGCGTCCGTTGCTGACCGACTTCACGTCGAGGTACGGCACCGCTTCGATGGCCTGCGACGAGCCGCCCTGCAGGTCGTTGAGCCGGGCCGTGTTGTCCGGCGTGGTGCGCAGCGTGATCTTCTCGACCTTCGCGGGGCGCGGGCCGTTGTAGCCGGCGTTCACGCCCATCACCACGCCGGCGGTGGCGTTCGCGCTGACCAGGGTGAACGGGCCGGAGCCGATCGGCGCGGTGTCGAAGGCCTTGCTCGCGGCGGCGTCGCCGGTCTTCGCCTTCGGCACGATCTTGATGACCGCGATGCGCTGCGGGAAGAGGCTGAACGTGCTCTTGAGCTTGAACTCGACGGTCTTCGCGTCCTTGGCGGTGACCGTGTCGACGAAGGTGATGAAGCTGGCCATCAGCGAGGCGTTGGCCGGGTCGAGCGCCCGCTGGAACGACCACACGACGTCGTCGGCGGTCACGGCCGTGCCGTCGGAGAACTTCGCGCCCTCGCGGAGGGTGGCCGTCCAGGTCAGGCCGTCGCTGCTCGCGGTGGGCAGCGCGGCGGCCAGGGCCGGATAGGGCTGGCGGGTGATCGGGTCGAGGTCGACGAGCGCCTCGAACACGTGCTGGTTGACGGTGGTGGCGACCGCGCTGGAGGCGAGCATCGGGTCGAAGCCGCTGGACAGCGTGAAGGCGAGGGTCGCCTCGATGGTCTTGCCGCCGTCGGTGGAGGCGGAGTCTCCGCCGTCGCCGCAGGCCCCCAGGCCGGCGGTGATGGCGGTCGCGGCACCCAGGATGCCCGCATATCGGAGCAGGTTGCGACGTGATACGCCCTTGTTATCCATCGTTATCCCCAGAGTTCATGTGATTTGCGGGACGTCCTACGTCCTACGTAGCCCGTAGTGCGGTACCTTAAGAGCGTGTCCCGCCAAGGTCAAGAGCACCCGGAGACTGGTCGTCATGAGGCAGCCGCTGCACCACCCCACCGGCCAGGATCGGCAATCCGCCTGCCGGCCGTCCGGCCAACCGGCACTTTCCCGCTCCAAGGGGGCCGTGGTGGCCGGGGTGCCACGGTGAGGCGGCGCAGCGCACCGGCCACCGCTCCGCGCAGGCCGAGCCGCACCGACGAGGTGCAGGAACGGATCAAGCAGCTGATCCTGGAACGCGGCCTGACCGCGGGCGACCCGATGCCCACCGAGCTGGACCTGCTCGAGGAGATCAATGTCAGCCGCAACTCGCTGCGGGAGGCGCTCAAAGCCCTGCAGGCGGTCGGGATCGTCGAGATCCGCCACGGCTTCGGCATGTTCGTCGGCACCATGTCGCTGGTCTCGCTGGTCGACGAGCTGACCTTTCACAACCGGATGTCGCTGCACGCGGGCCGCAACGACCTGCGCCACCTGGTGCAGATCCGCGAGGTGCTGGAGTACGGGCTGATCCAGCAGGTCGCCCGCCAGCGCGGCGCCGGCTCCCCGGCCGACGCGCAGCTGGCCGAGGTCATGGAACAGATGGAGGCCGAGGCCCGGGCCGGTGGCGTCAGCCCGGAGACCGACAAGCGGTTCCACGAGCTGCTCTACGAACCCCTCGGCAACCCGCTGGTCATCCAGCTGCTGGCCGCGTTCTGGGACGTCTACCACGCCCTGCACGCCGAACTCGACGACGCCGACGAGACCCCTGTCGAGATCGCCGCCCGGCACCGCCGGGTCTACGACGCGGTGTGCGCCGGCGACGTCGAGGAGTCCGTCGCCGCGTTGACCGAGCACTTCAGCGGCATACGCCGCCGCCTCACCCCCGATCAGGAATGAGCACAGGGGCCGGAAGGCGGGCGGGACCCACGCCTTCCGACCCCTCGCTGATGACGCCAGCTACCCAGCGCGTAGAGCTCGGCCACGCCGGTCCACGGTAGTTCGCGCCCCTGTTGATCTGGATCTCGTGCGGCAGCGGGACGGATCCACCGCATCACTGGGTGTGCCACATCGTGCTGACGTTGTCGTCGAAGGCGTTGCCGGCAGCGGCGCCGGGTTTGCCTCCGCCGCCGAGATCAACCTGTACAGCCCGGCACCCTGACACGCCGAACGGCGGCCCGCTGAACCAGTCGGGCCGCCGCCGGCGGGAAACGGCGGATCGTCCGGCACTTCGCCTGACGACACAGCTCGTCGGCCTCGGCTTCTCAGTCGTGTTCAGCGAGGGGGTGCGCACCGGGACGCCGGAGATGCTGCTGGCCATACGCACATCCCGGCCATGACGCCGGGTGTCAGGTGTATCCGAACGGCAACCCTCTCACGCCCGGGGTGCTCTCCACGGTGGCCCCGGCTCGCCGATTGAGGGATCGACCGGTCCAGAACAGCTGTGACCGTGGACCGCTACGACCGGATCGGAGTCGGCTCGATGAACGAAAACTTGATCCTCATCGCCGAGGACGACGCCGACGTCCGCGAACTGCTGTCCTTCACCCTGCAGGCCGCCGGCTTCCCGACCATCGCGGTGGCCGACGGCAGGAACGCCGCGGACATCCTCATCTACGCCGCTCCGGTCGGGCTGATCGCCGACGTCCAGATGCCCGGCATGAACGGCCTGGACCTGTGCCGCCTCGCCCGGCGCACGCCGGCCGTGCACAACACCGCCGTCCTGCTGTTCTCGGCGAAGATCCAGCGCCTCGACGCCGACGCGGGCATGGCCGCCGGCGCCGACCGCTACCTGCGCAAGCCCACCCGCCCGCGGCACCTGATCGCCGAGCTGCGGCAGGTCATCGCCGATCGGTCGGCCGCCCTGCCCGCGACCCCGCACGGGGCCGGCGGGCGACCGGACGGCGACCCCTTCGCCCTGGTCGGCACGTTCCGCTGAGACGGCGGGACCGCGAGGCGGCGGCGAGGTCAGTTCGGCGAGGGCCGCGTCCGGGTCGACCGCGGTGTCCACCTGAACCGGGCCGTTGAAACCGGGGCGTACGGGGCCTCATCGCTCGGGCGATGGGTCACCAGCCGGAGCGGCCGCGGTAGCCGATGGGGCCCTCCCCGGTGCGCTGGTACGTACCCAGGAATCCGTCGTCGGTGAAAGCGACCGTTCCATTGTTGCCACGGCCGTCGCGCCAGCTCATCCGGGTGACCGCGTAGCCGGTCACACCGACCGCGACGAGCAGATCCCCGGAGCGGTGCCAGCCACCGCTCCAGCCCTCCTCCGTGGTGAAACGCCGAGCCTGCTCGGCCGTGGAGCCACGCCCGGCGAGCCGGCCTCGGAACTCCCTCGGCCGCTCCCCAGGCTGCCGGCTCCAGCCGTAGAAGGCAGCCTGCTGCTGCTCGAACGTGATCGCGTACTCCGCGCCGGACGTGTCCGCCCACGCCACCTGGTCGAGGACGGCTTGCTCACCGCGGTCGATGAAGACGGTGACCTCGCCGGCGGCGGTCGCGTACCGCAGCACCGGCTCGGCGATCGCTCGCCGTTCCAGCGCCAAGCCCGCCTGGTCGTGCGCGTGCATCGGGTCGATCGTCACCCGGTACAACCACAGCATGCTGCGGGCGTCGGCGCCGCTGTCGATCCGCACCGTGTTCCGGCCGGCGACCAAGTCCTCGGCGGGGACCGCGAACACCAGACGCTGCGGCAGACCACCACCATTGGGGATCCGCAACCGGTCGGCCAGCGGTCTGCCGTTGAGGCGAACGGTGAGCGGCGCGTATCCGGGCTCGCGGGAGAGCATCGACGCGAGCGCCCGCAGGGCAACACATGCTTCCTGGACGACGACCGGGTCAGGCACGTCGAACACCAGCTCGACCGATCCGCCGGCGCCGATGGACAGGTGGTCGCCGGCAGCCCAGGACCGCTCGACATCGGTGATCGTGACATTCCCGGTCCGCGGCGGCTCGGAGCCGAAGTCGGCGTAGGTCGGTTTCATCTGGACCCCGGCGCGCCGCGCTGTCACCGGCGCGGGGGACGACGGGTGCAACGGCAGCCCGGATGCGGCAACGGTTTCCTGGCCGCTGCCGGAACCGGCGGTGGCCGCGCCGGAGGCATCCCACCGATTTTCGTCAGCAGACAAGCGCATTCCGGAGAGAATAGATCAACAGGCGTCGACTCGTGTCCCGCCGGAACATGCGTATCGGCCTTTTCGACGAGGCTTCTGGGCTGTCGTGAGCGGGACTAGCGTAAGGGCATGCGAGAAATCGTCAGTACGGCGGACGCGCCCAGCTCGACTTCATATAGCCAGGGGGTCAGAGCCGGCGGCTTCGTCTACGTTTCGGGCCAACCGGGCATCGACGTGGCCAGTGGCGCATTGGCCGGACCAACGATCCAGGAACAGACACGGCAGGCCCTCGCCAACTGCCGCGCCGTTCTGCGGGCCGCGGGCGCGGCATGGGAGGACGTTGTCGAGGTGGGCGTTCTCCTGGCCGATCCGGCCGACTTCGCAGGCATGAACGAGGAGTATGCGACCTTGTTCCCCAGCACGACTCCGACGCGCTACGTCGCCAAGCTCGGCGTCGACCTGCCTGGGGTTCTGGTGTCCATTCGCATGACCGCATTCACCGGCTGAAGGGACCACTGTCCGGCACGGTCGAGCGGGACGGTGTGACAGTGCCACTGCGAGCAAGCGTCGGCATGGCCATCGGCCAGCCCCACCGGTATGACCCGGACACGCTGCTGCACGAGGCGGACATGGCGATGTACGCGGTGAAGAACGCCGGCCGGGCGATCCGTCGGTGACCCGCCGCCCGCCGTCGCGCTCGGGACGGTCTCTTCTCGTCTCCCACCGTCAGGTCGGCCAAGAAATTTCCTGCTCGCTGTGATGCCTCGCTCTTGGCTCAGGTCTGCCCCCTGCCGTGCCGACTGACACGGGGAAGCGTCAGACATTCGTACGGGAGGAAGGGGCACCGATGCTGAAGCGTCCTCCCGCGTGGGTGGGTTTCCTGATCGGCGGCATGCTCTTCGTCGCGCTGTATCTGTGGCTGCCGGACAACGTGTACGGGATGCTGGGGTGGGACGCCGTGGCGGTGGCCGGTGCCGTGGCCATCGCGGTCGGCATCCGGCGCAACCGCCCCGAAGGAGCGGCCGCCTGGTGGCTGCTCATGGCCGGGCAGCTGGCCAACGTCACTGGCGACATCATCTACTTCTTGACCCCGGACGGCGACGAGGTCTTTCATCCGTACGACGTCTCCTACCTGCTCGGTTACGTGCTCCAGGGAGCCGGGGTGCTGTTCCTGCTGCGCCGGCGAGGCGCCGGGCGGGACTGGGCCACGCTCGTCGACTCGATGATCATCACGAGTGCGTTCGCGTTGCTGAGCTGGGTGTTCCTGATGAAGCCGGTGGCTGCGGAGGCGTCGCTCGGCCTGGGCGGCCAGATGATGGCGATCGCGTACCCGGCCTTCGATCTGCTGCTGGTCGCCATGGTCGCCTGGCTGCTGACCGCCGACGGGTCCCGCAACATCGCGTTCTTCCTGGTCGCGACGTACATGGTGGCATTCCTCGTCGGCGACTACTTCTGGGCGTTCGCCAACCAGACCTCCTACGACCCGGGCACGCTCGGCGGCCGGCTGATCGACTGCACGTACCTGGCCGGCTACGTCGCCTTGGGCGCCGGCGCGTTGCACCCGGGCATGGTGGAGATCGGCCGCCCGGCCGGCCCGCAGCGGGCCCAGCCGATGACCATGCACCGTCTGGTGCTGCTCACCGCGGCTACGCTGATCGCGCCGGCGTTGCTGGCCTGGCAGGCGTACAGCAACGGCGGGCGGGTTCTCGACGCGTACGCGATCGTGGCCGGATCGGTGGTCATGTTCCTGCTGGTCATCGCCCGGATGACAATGCTTGTGCGGCAGGTCCAGGCGCAGGCCGCCGTGCTGGCGGACCACGCCGATCTGCTGCACGAGGCGGCCCAGCGCGACCCGCTCACCGACCTGCCCAACCGCCGCGCCTGGAACGCCGCGCTGCCCTCGGCGCTGCAACACGCCGCCCGGCACCGCGCCCCACTCACCCTGGCCATCCTCGACCTCGACCACTTCAAGGCCTTCAACGACACGTACGGCCACCAGACCGGCGACCGGCTGCTCACCGAGGCGACGGCGGCGTGGTCGGCGAACCTGCGCTCCGCGGACGTGCTGGCCCGCTACGGCGGCGAGGAATTCGTCGCCCTGCTGCCCGGCATCACCGCGGCCGAGGCCCTCGACCTGCTCGACCGGCTGCGCCCGCTCACGCCGATGGGGTGCACCTTCTCGGCCGGCGTCGCGACCTGGGACGGCGTGGAGAGCGGCGACGAACTGCTCGGCCGCGCCGACCAGGCGCTGTACCGGGCCAAGGACGCCGGCCGCGACCGGGTGGTGAGCGACGATGTCATCGTCGCGGCGTGACATGGCAACGATCACCGACCGCCGGACCCGCCTGACCTGGACGTGGATGACGGCGGGGACGCTGATCTGCCTCGGCTACCCGCTGCTTCCGGCCGGGGGCGTGCTCGCCCCCGTGCTGTACAACGTGATCGGTCTGGCCGCGTTCGTGTCCATCCTCGCCGCGGTGCGCCGGTACCGGCCGGCCCGGCCGTACGCCTGGTACGTCTTCGCCGCCGGCGTGATCACGTTCGTGGCCGGTGACGTCGCCTTCGAGATCGGTGGCCTGCTGCACGGCGAGGCCCCGTACCCGTACTGGAACGACGCGCTCTACCTCGTCGCGTACCCCCTGCTCTGGACCGGCCTGCTCCTCGCCGCCGGCGTACCGGCCCGGCGGGACGTGCCCGGCATGATCGATGCCGCGGTGATCGCCACCGGTGTCGCGCTGGTCTACTGGGTGTTCCTCATCGACCCGGCGCTGGGCGGAAACGGCACGCCGATGTCCGAGCGGATCCTCATCGTCGTCTACCCCGGCTGTGACGTGATCATGTGCGCGGTGGCGACCCGGCTGCTCACCCGCACCGGGGCCCGCACCACCAGCGTGGTCCTGCTCGCCGCCGGCTCTGCGCTGAACTTCGCCGGTGACCTCGCCTGGAGTCTCGCGCCGTCGCTGAGCGGACATCCGGCCTCGGTCATCACCGCCGTGTTCCTGGGCAGCTACGTCTGCTGGGCCGGCGCCGCGCTGCACCCCTCCATGGGCGATGCCGGCACCTCGGCGCGCCCGGCCAGCACCGTCCGCTTCGGGTGGGGCCGTTCCACGCTGCTGATCGGCTGCGCGCTGCTGGTGCCCGCCGTGCTGATGATCCAGGGCCTGCGCGACGACGAGATCAGATGGGCGGCCATCGCGCTCGGCGCCGTCCTGGTCCTCCTGCTCGTGACCGCCCGGATGGCCGGCTTCGTCCGGCGGATCCAGACCCAGTCGGCACAACTCGAGCGGCTGGCCATGCGCGACGACCTCACCGGGCTGGCCAACCGCCGCCGCTTCGGCCGCCGCCTCGGCGAGGCTCTCGCGGCCGGTTCGCCGCAGGTCCTGCTTCTGGACCTCAACCGCTTCAAGGAGATCAACGACCGGCTCGGGCACGCGGCCGGTGACGCGCTTCTGGCTGCCGTCGCCGACCGCCTGCGCCACCGGCTGGGCGATGTCGACCTGGTGGCACGGATGGGCGGCGACGAGTTCGCGGTCCTGCTCGCCGACGCGACGGCCGCGGAGGCCGACGCCGACGCCACCCGGATCGCCGCCGCGCTGCGCGAGCCGTTCGAGGTGGGCGGCCAGCAGCTGCTGGTGGACGCGAGCGTCGGCGTCGCCGACGGCGCCGGTGCCGGCGACGCGATGGAGGTTCTGCGCCGGGCCGACGTCGCGATGTACGCGGCGAAGTCCAGCGGCGGCCGGTGGCGGCGGTACGCGGCCGGGCTCGACGAACACGCCGACGAGAAGGCCCGCCTCGGCGCCGAACTGCGCGCCGCGCTGGACACCGGCCAGTTCCGCCTGGTCTACCAGCCCATCGTGTCGCTACCCACCGGCGACCTGCGCTACGTGGAGGCGCTCGTCCGCTGGCAGCACCCGCACCGCGGCTTCGTCAGTCCCGCCGCGTTCATCCCGATCACCGAGGAGAACGGCCTGATCGTCGAGCTCGGCGAATGGATCATGCGGACAGCATGCTCCGATTTCGCCCGCTGGCACGCCGAGCACCCGGCCACGGCCCCGGAGCGCATCAGCGTCAACGTTTCCGCCCGGCAGCTCGCCGAGCCCGGCCTCGCCGCGATGGTCGCCGCCGTGCTGGCCGACACCGGGATGCCCGCCGGGTGCCTGATCGTCGAGGTCACCGAGACCGCCGTGTTCAGCGGCGGCGTCGCGGTCCAGGCCATCGAGGACCTGCACGCGCTGGGCGTCGGGATCGCCCTGGACGACTTCGGCACCGGACACTCGTCGCTCGGCCTGCTGCAGACCATCCCGGTGGACGTCCTCAAGGTCGACAAATCGTTCGTCGACAACGTGACCATGGCGGGCCGGCACGCGGTGATCGCCGAGGCGCTCATCCGGGTCAGCGACGGCCTCGGGCTCAGCGCCGTGGCCGAAGGCGTCGAGACCGCCGAACAGGCCGCGGAACTGTACCGCCTGGGCTACCGGCTGGCGCAGGGCTACCACTTCGGCAAGCCGGCCGCGGAGCCCGCCGGCCGCCGGACAGCGGCGGCGGCCTGACCCAGTCTCATCTCGCGCAGCAGAAACAAAACGGTGCGGGCAGATGCAGATCTTGCCACGCACCGTTGGGCATTAGTTGGTGTCCGAGGGGGGACTTGAACCCCCACGCCCGATAAAGGGCACTAGCACCTCAAGCTAGCGCGTCTGCCATTCCGCCACCCGGACCTGCTGTTATGCGCCGCAACCAACCCCGCCGCACAGGTCAGAACTCTACACGCCGCCGAACACGGCCCGAACCAGGGGTGGCCTCCCAACGGCGAACGAGGCAGCATGGCGATTGTGCCCCCGCTGACGCAGGCTCTCGAGCGGGCCCGCCTTCTGGTCACCGACGGCGATCCGGACGCGGCGCGCCGGCTGCTGGAGCATGCGACCGAGCAGGCGAAGGCCGAGCTGGGCGCCGATCACCCGCAGGTGCTGACCACGCAGGTGCATCTGGCGTCGCTGCACCACCACGCCGGGGATGCGGCGGCGGCGCGGCGGATCCTCGAGGAGGCCTACGCGACGGGTCAGCGGCGGCACGGCGACGCTCATCCGGTCATTCTGCGCATTTCACTCGATCTGGGAACCATCGCCGAGGAGCTGGGGAATCACCACGAGGCGCGCAAGGCGTTCACCAGGGTCACCCGGCACGGCCCGGCGGCGATCGGCGCGGAGCACCAGGCGGTCGCCCGGGCGCGGGCTTATCTGTCGCAAGACCCCGATTTCGTACGTCGGCCGCCCGAACCCACAGTCGAAACACCCGAATCGGACGGCCCTCCCCCGTTAGCCAAGCCCGGCCTCGATCCCCGGCCACCGGAGAAGCCCCGGCGTCCGGCGCCTCCGAAGGCCCCGGACGCCGACCCGCTGAGCGTCCTGGAGCCGTACCCGCCCGAGCCGGAACCCGACGGCGACACCGAGAACCCCGCCTGGCTCGAAGCCCTGAAAGTCCTGGAACCGGGCCCGGAGCAGGTGAAAAGCCTGCGAGCTACGACGCCGTTGAAACCCCCGCTGCAGCTCACGACGCAAGTAGAAGAAGAGGCGCAGGCCCAAGAAGAAGAGCCTGAAGACGAGGAGCCGAGAGAAGAATCGAAGGCCGAGAACAAGCCGGCACCCCCTCCGCCCGTCCGCATCCGCCGGCCACCCGAGGTCACCCAGGCCTGGAATCAGGGCATGGAGGATCTGCACCTGCCGCCGCTCACTGCGCCCGAGAAACCGGCTCCGGCTCCGGAGCCGAAACACGAGGACAAAGAACCGGAACAGCCCGATCTGCCGGCCTGGAACGACGGTATGGAAGACCTCGAGTGGGCGGCGGCTTGGGAGGCGGCGACCACCTACCTCACCCCGAAATCCGAGCCGGAACCCGAACCCGAAAAGCCGAAGAGACGCAACCAGCCGAGACCCCCGAAACCGCGGCCGGAGGACCCCTTCTGGTGGTCGAAGACCGTGGGCGAATCGGACCGCCCCACCACCCCGGGCCGCAGACCGGCAACGGAACGAGCGCCGGTCCGCTACGACCGGCAGGAAACACTGTTGATGGCGAGCCGGATGCTGGACTCGTACCCATCGATCAGGCCGCCGGAAAAGGGCCGCAACCTGACCCTCATCCTCGTCGTGATAGCGACGATGGCCGCTCTCGCGGCCATCGGCACCCTCGTCTACGTGCTGGCCGACCGCGCCGAGACGGCTAATTCGTCGTCGTGGCAACCGTCACCGCGATAGCCGTCGTCGACGCGACCAGAGCGGCAGCGGTCCGCACCACCGCCTCGTTGACGGCGGTGGCACCCCAGTTCCCGGATTCCAATTCTTTGGCCCGCTGATAGACCTCACCGGACCACGCCAGCTGCGGCCGCAAAGCCGGCAGCGCGCCACTGGCCGAGAGCAGAGCCGTCACCGCGGCGGTACGAGGATCCGGGTCGGCACCGTCGACGAGCACGGCGCGAATCCGCGCCCGCAGTTCGGCCTCATAGGTGGCGTCAGCAGCCGGCAACCGGGTCGATTTAAAGACGCCGAGGACCTTCTTCTCCTCGCGGCGAATCAACCCTTGGGAAATCAGCCGCTCGGTCAGCGGCTTCCACAATCCCGTACCGATCTCGATGATCAGCGTCGAAGCGCTGCGGGGCTTGCGGGCCACCCTGTCCCACGCTCCCTGCAGCAGCGGGTCGGGCAGCGGTTCAGAACCGGAAGCGACCACCTTGCCGCCGTCGACCGTAACCCGGTCGAGCAGTGCCAATTCCGCGAGAACGGCGCCGCCGAGCGCGTAATACAGCGTCCCGGCCTGCGCCGGCGTTCCGGTCTCGTCGTCCATGAGAAGCAGCAGCAGATCTTCGGCGAGAAGCATCGTGGTCACAGCCAATCGTGTTCGCGGGCATAACGCGCGGCGTCATGCCGGGTCTGTGTCTGGGTCTTCTGCATCGCGTTGGACAGGTAGTTGCGGACCGTTCCCTGCGCCAGATGCAGCCGGGCCGCGATGTCCGCTACCGAATAGCCGTCCGAGGTCTCGCGCAGCACGTCCAACTCCCGGTCCGTGAGCGGGCAGTCGTCGATGACGGCGAGCGCCGACACGTCCGGGTCGATCCACCGTTTGCCGTCGCGCAGCTTCTCGACGACGAGGGCGATGTGGGACGGCTCCGCCGACTTCGTGACGAACCCCTGCACCCCCAGCTTCAGGGCCTTGCGCAGCACCCCGGGACGGGCGTGCCGGGTCAGCATGAGAATCACCTGCTCAGGCCGCTCCCGGCGGATCGCGGCGACCGCCCCCAGCCCGTCGACCCCGGGCATCTCCAGGTCGATGACGAGCACATCCGGCTCGTGCGCGAGGGTCGCGGCGACCGCCGATTCCCCGTCGGAGGCCTCCGCCAGCACGGTGATGTCGCCCTCCAGCGGCAGCAGCGCGGCGAGGGCCTTGCGCAGCAGCGCCTCGTCGTCGGCGAGCACCACGGTCGTCACGAGAACCTCGCCGCCGTCGTGAACTCCCCGCCGGCGACCGAAACCGTCAACTCGCCGCCGTCGTCGGCGACGCGCTGCCGCAGCGCCGACAAGCCGCGTAGCTCCGGCACCGACTCCCCCGCGAAACCGTCGTTGACGATCACGATGCCGTCCCCGCTCAGCGTGATGTGCACGAACGTCGACGACGCGTGCCGCAGGATGTTGGTGGTCGTCTCCCGCAATACCTGGCCGAGCAACTCCCGGGCCGGCGGATCGGATTCACGGCTGATCCGTACCCGGATGCCGGCCGCCTCGAACAGGTTCTTCGCGTTCTCCAATTCGACGTTCAGGTTGAGGCGCCGTTGCGCGTACGCAAGCTCTTTGGTCTGGGTGATGGTGTCGCTGACCAGGGCGTGGATCTCGCGCAGTTCCTCCTCGGCCCGGCTCGGGTCGCTGTGCACCAGTTTCTGCGCGAGGGTCGCCTTCAGCTTCACCACGTGCAGCGTGTGCCCCTGGATGTCGTGCAGGTCGCCGGCGAACCGGACCCGCTCACGGACCACCGCCAATTCGGCCTCCCGCGCCTTCGATTCCTCGAGTTCCTGCACGACGCGGTAGAAGCGTTCCCCGGCGACGGAGAACAGAATGGCGACGACGGTGAGCACGGCCGGCACCGCCACATAGGCGACGACGTTCGCCTCCGGCGCGACGGTCAGCCGCAGCAGTCCCACGCCGGCCAGCAGAGCCGCCAGCAGGATCGTGGACAGCACCCGCCCGCGGCGCATTTTCGGAATGGCCAGTGACCCCACGACGCACAGCCCCCAATAGCCGTTCGGGCTGTCGGTGAACAGCACCGACAGCGGCCACACGATCGCCGCGACGACGAAGCACGGCAGCACGACCCGGCCGAGGTCGTTCGCCGTCCACCGCTCGAACGCGACCAGCGCGGCGATCATCCCGACCGCCAGAATGACGATCTGCCACCAGGTGTCGGTATCGAGGATCGACAGCAGCACGGCCACGAACAGCAGCAGCGGCGCGGCCGTGACGAGATTGAGCCGGCGCAGCCGCCCCTGCGTCGCCGGAGTGAAGGTCACCCACCCAGTATTCGGGCGCACCGGCCGGTCGCACAGTGACACCACGTCACATGAATGCGGTGACACGGCGGCACTGATCGAGGCCGACAAATCCGCGTTGTATGAATGGCATGACCACATCAGTCATCGAGGTGGAGAACCTCAACGTCCGCTACGGCGACTTCCACGCGGTCAAGGACCTGTCGTTCCAGGTGCGGCGCGGCGAACTGTACGCGCTGCTCGGCACGAACGGCGCCGGAAAGACGTCGGCCCTGGAGACGATCGAGGGCCACCGGAAACCGACCTCGGGCACGGTACGCGTATTCGGCCGCGACCCCGGCGAGCGCAGCTCCGTGCGTACGAAAATGGGGGTGATGTTGCAGGAGAGCGGATTCTCCCCGGACCTGACCGCCCGCGAATCGGTCCGGCTCATCGGCCGCCTCACCCGGCGCGCGGACGACCCCGACCGCGTCCTCGACATCGTCGGCCTCGCCGGCAAAGCGGGAACGAAGGTGTCCCAGCTCTCCGGCGGCGAGAAGCGCCGCCTCGATTTCGCGACAGCCGTTTTCGGTACGCCGGAACTGCTGTTCCTGGACGAGCCGACCACCGGACTCGACATCCAGTCACGGGACGCTCTCTGGCAGGCCGTCGACCGGCTGCGCGAGAACGGCGCCACCGTCGTGCTGACCACGCACTACCTCGAGGAGGCGCAGCAGCGCGCCGACCGGATCGGGCTGATGCACCAGGGCGTGTTCCACCGCGAGGGCACGGTCGCCGAGCTGACCCGCACGCTGCCCGCGGTGATCCGCTTCGCGCCGCCGCCCGGGGTGCTCCCGCTCGATGCCGCTCCGCAGGCCGACGGATCTCTGCTCATCGAGACCTTCAACCTGCACAAGGACCTCTTTCTCCTGCTGGGGTGGGCCGAGGATCACGGCTTCGAGCTGACCGATCTGTCGGCCGGCCCCACCAGGCTCGACGACGTCTTCCGCGCGATCGACAAGGACTGACCTGATGCTTCTCATCGCAGCTTCCGAGCTCGTGCAGCTCTTCCGCAACCGCCTGCTGCTGGTCACCAGCCTGATCATGCCGGCCGTGGTGAGCGGCTTCTTCGTCTACCGCCACGAGGTGTTCACCCAGCTCGGCAGCCTCGGCTACATCGCCGCCGTGGTGATGTTCACGGTGGGCGCTTTCGGTCTCTACACCACGGCCGTGACCACGCTCGCCGCCCGCCGACAGAACCTGTTCCTGAAGCGGCTGCGCTCCACCGCCGCCTCCGACAGCGGCATCCTCGCCGGCCTGCTGCTGCCGGTGACCGCCCTCGCGGTGGCCCAGGTGACAGTCGTCCTGACCGTCCTCGCCGCGGTCGCGGGCGGCCCGTCCAACGTGTTCCTGCTGGTCGCGGCCGTGCTCGCCACCGTCGCGATGATGGTCGGCCTAGGCCTGGCGACCGCCGGACTCACCAACTCCCCCGAACACGCCCAGGTCACCACGCTGCCGATCAGCCTCAGCGTCATCGCGGTCGCGAGCTGGGTCGGCATCACCGGCACGTCGGAGTTGACGCTGCTCAAGCGCCTGCTGCCGGGCGGCTCGGCCACCGAACTGGTGATGAACGCCTGGAACGGCGGGGTCGCGGTCAGCGAGTCGTTGCTGCTGCTGGCGCCGACGCTGAGCTGGGTCGTGGTGGCCGTCGCCCTGGCGAACCGGATGTTCCGCTGGGAGCCTCGGCGCTGAGCCGCCGTCGATCCGGTCCGAGCGCAGCCTCGCCGCGGTCGCCCGGCAGGTCCGCCTTTTCCACGACCTGACCGCCGGCACCGCACTCGCCGGCAGCCAGGAGGTCGTCTGCCACAACGACCTCTCACCGAAGAACACCGTCTATCGGGAGACCGAGGGACTGCTGATGCCGGTGGCCTTCCTCGACTGGGACATCGCGGCGCCGGGCGCGCGGATCCACGACGTCGCCCACGTCTGCTGGCAATATGTCGGCCTCGGCCCGGCCGTGCGGGATGTGCCGGAGGCGGCGAGGCTCGTGCGTGTCGTCGCCGACGCCTACGGGCTGGCGGATCGGGCCGGGCTGGTCGACACGGTGCTGTGGTGGCAGGACCGCTGCCGGCGGGGCATCGAAGCAGGCGGCAACGACCGGCTGCGCCAGGCGGGGGCGGCCGAGGTGGTGCGCGCCGCCTACGACTGGACGCGCGAGCACCGTGACCTGCTGCGCGAAGTGGTATTAGCCGACAGCTGAGGTGTCGGTGATTCGTCTGCGCCGGCCATGCTCCGGGCGTCGAATGCCGGTATGGCCGCCGTCGCCGCACGGATCGCCGTCGCCGCACTCCTGGTGGCGATCGGGGTCACCGGCTGCGGAACGACGGAGGATCCCGGCGGCGGTGGTGGCACCACAGGCGGCGGTGGCGCCACCGAGAGCCAGCAGTGGGATTTCGAACCGGTGACCGACGAGCTCGCCTTCAAGCTCACCGCCGCCCAGGTCGAGGACGTCGACGAATGTCTCTCCGCGGCCGGTCCGTTGCACGACAGCATCACCTGCGTCGACGCCGCGGTGAGCGACGGCGCCGCCCAGGTCGTCGATCTCTCCGACTGCGCGGAGCTGCTCTGCGGGATCCTGGACCCCCGGGCCGACACCTTCGACGGCGCGGACTTGAAGGTCGTGGACAACCGGCCGAAGAAGAAAGACATATGCGTACGGCGTGAGCTGGCCGTCTGCGCCGGTGTCCGGGTCCCCGAAGAGGCGGCCGCCGCCGTCGCCGGACGGACGGTGATCGCACCCGAGGAGCAGACCGAGACACCCGACCCGCAGCAGACGGAGACAACCGAGCCGCAGCAGACGGAGACGGCCGGCCCGGAGGAATCCGGGACTCCGCCGGAGAGCAGCCCGCCGGCCGAGGTGGAGACACCCGACGAAGCCCCGTCATGACCGCACCGGAACGCGGCGCCGGCCGGTCCTGGCAGACCGTCCAGGACCTGCTGTCCGTCCTCGGTCCGATCACCGTCGTCACCGGGCTGCTGTACTACTTCGGCCGCGCCAGCACCCAGACCTTCTTCAGCTGGTTCGGCGTCCCCCTGTCGGTGCTCGACATCTCCACGGCCGGCTATGTCACCGGGACCGCCGACACCGTGTTCCGGCCGCTCGCCACCGTCCTGATCGCCGCCGTGGTCCTCTTCCTGCTCCACCCGCTGCTGCAGGGCCTGCTCACCGGGCTGACCGCCGACGGCCGGCGGCGCACCACCCTCGTCCTGCTCGCCGTCTGCGTCGTCCTCGCCGGCTTCAGCCTGCTCGGCCTCTACAGCGGCAGGCTCAAGCTCGCCGCGGCCCTCGCCCTGGTGTCCGCCGCCCTGCTCTTCGAATACAGCGTCCGCACCGCCTCCCCGGACACGCCGCTTCTGCCCGCGGCCTGGCTGAGCGCGGCACCCATCCGCGTCGGCCTCGTGACCTGCCTGGTGATCACCGGACTGTTCTGGGCCGTGACCCTTCAGGCGCACACCCGCGGCGAACACAACGCCCGCCTCGTCGAAGGCGCTCTGCTCGCGATGCCGCAGGCCGTCGTCTACAGCGACAAGGATCTGCGCCTGACCGGCCCGGGCGTCGACATCACCCGGCTGCGCGGCGGCAACAGCAACTACCACTTCCGGTACAACGGGCTGCGGCCGCTGGTCCACGCCAACGGCCGCTGGTTCCTGCTGCCCGCCGGCTGGACCAAGGACAGCGGCGCCACCGTCATCGTCGTCCACGACGCACCCGACGCCGTCCGCGTCGACCTGGCACCCGGCCGCTATCCGCTACCCGGCTGAGTCGTATTGACGAGGCGGGGAAGCACGACCGGGAATCCGCGGCCCATCCCGCCGGCCATCGCGGGTGCCCGGGCCGGGACGACCACGCGGATCCGCCGCTCGTGTGGTCGAGCTCGGATACGATCGTCGCTCCGGCGAGGAGGTACGGCCGGAGCTACGGCGAGGAGGTGCCGCGTGGCGGCTGGGCAGCGGGTGCGGCAGGCGTGCCGTGCCGCAGTGCTGCCCCTCGTGCTGGTCCTCACGATCGCCTGGACGGTGCTGAGCGGTGCCGGCCGCGACGAGACGCTGACCGCCGACGCCCTGCCCCGCCTGACGGTGGCCGCCGCCGTCGTGCCCCCGTCGGCGACGCCGATGCTGCCGGACTCCCGGCTGGCCGGTAAGCCGTCGCAGCCGGGGCTGCTGCTGTTCACGGCCACGATCGTGGCGCTGCTGTTCGGTCTGCGGCGGCGCGTGCGGTGGCCGGTCACCGCGGCCAGGATTCCGGCGGCGAAACCGTCGCCGCTGCCGCACACGGCGGAAGGACGGGCACCGCCACGCCTCACGGCGTAGTCGTGTCCCTTCGTCCTTCCCCCGCGGTGCCGTGCACCGCGGGCTCATCCGTGTCGAGGAGCATCCGCAATGTCGCGCGCCACTGCCGTGCGCGCCGTTCTCGCCCTGGTCGTGCTGGCGGTTTCGGGATGGCTGATCGCCACCCGTACGCCCCGGCTCGGGCTTGACCTGCGCGGCGGAACCCAGATCGTTCTCGAGACCCGGGACGGCGAGTTCGCCCGGGCCACCACCGCCACCACCGACGAGGCGCTCGAAGTGCTGCGCCGCCGAGTGGACGAGCTCGGCGTCGCCGAGCCGACGCTGGCCCGTTCCGGTGATCGCCGCATCATCGTGGAACTGCCCGGCGTCACCGATCCGGCCGAGGCGGTACGCGTCATCGGCCGTACCGCCCAGCTGACATTCCATCCCGTCCTCGGCGTGGAGGCCGGCGAGGGCCGGGAAGGAGACCTCGTCCTTGCGGCGGAGAGCGGCGAACGCCTGCGCCTGGGGCCCGCCGCCCTCTCCGGCCAGCAGGTCGAGAGCGCCACCGCGGCCGTCGACCAGTTCACCGGCTGGCAGGTCGGCCTCGATTTCCGGGGCACCGGCGGCGAGGCCTGGCGCGAGCTGACCGCCGACGCCGCCTGCGCCGCCCCCGGTGACCCCGCACGAAGGGTCGCCATCGTCCTGGACCGGGAGGTGATCTCCTCACCGCAGGTCAACGAGGACGTCGCCTGTGACACCGGCATCGCCGGCGGCCGCACCCAGATCACCGGCGACTTCACCGAGAACGAGGCCAAGGATCTCGCCCTGCTGATCCGCGCGGGCGGGCTGCCGGTCCCGGTCGAGGTCATCGAGCAGCGCACGGTCGGCCCCAGCCTCGGCGCGGCGGCGATCGAGGCGTCCGCGACGGCCGCGATCCTCGGCATGGTCGCGACCATCCTGTTCATCGTCGCCGTGTACCGGATCGCCGGCGGGATCGCCGCGATCGCGCTGGTCTGTTACGGGCTTATTTCCTATGCGGCGCTGCTGGCGATCGGTGCCACCCTGACCCTGCCCGGGCTGGCCGGTTTCGTCCTCGCTATCGGCATGGCCCTCGACGCGAATGTGCTCGTCTTCGAAAGAGCCAGGGAGGAGTACGCGGCCCGCGGCGCCCGCCGGAGCCTGCGTACCGCGCTGCGGGGCGGGTTCACCAACGCCTGGTCCGCGATCGTCGACTCGAACATCACCACGCTGCTCTCCGCCGGGCTGCTGTTCTTCCTCGCCTCCGGTCCGGTCCGCGGCTTCGGCATCACCCTGACCATCGGCGTGCTGGTGTCGATGTTCACCGCGCTGGTCCTGACCCGGGCGCTCGCCACTCCGCTGGTCGGCGCCCGGTGGCTGAACCGGCGGCCGGCCTGGAGCGGCCTGGCCGGCATCGGCTGGGTCCGCGAACGACTGGAGTCCCGCGATCCCGACCTGATGGGCCGTCGCCGGCTGTGGCTGGCGGTGTCCGCCGTGGCGGTGGTCCTCGCGGTGGCCGGCATCGGGATCCGCGGGCTGAACCTCGGTGTCGAGTTCACCGGCGGCCGCCTCGTCGAGTACGCCGCCACCGCCCCGCTCTCCGCCGACGCCGCCCGCGACGCCGTCGCCTCCACGGGACTGGACCGCGCGGTCGTCAACACCTCCGGCGACGGCAACATCAGTGTCCGTGCCGGCGCTTTCGGGCAGGAGACCGAGGCAAGGGTACGGGCAGCGCTGGCTCACGCGGGCGGTGGCGACATCCAGCGCCTGCGCGACGAGAAGATCGGGCCCACGCTCGGCGAGGAACTGCGCCGCAACGCCCTCATCGCGCTCGGTGTGGCGCTCGCCGCCCAGCTCGTCTACCTGGCCGTCCGGTTCCGCCTGCGGTGGGGTGCGGCCACCGTGCTGGCGATGCTGCACGACGTGCTGCTGGTCGTGGGCGTGTTCGCCTGGCTGGGGCGGCCCGTCGACGGGGTGTTCCTGGCGGCCGTGCTGACCGTCATCGGGTACTCGGTCAACGACTCGGTCGTCACCTTCGACCGGATCCGCGAGCTGGTCCGGGCGAAGGACCGGCGGGGCACCCCGTTCCCGAGCCTGGTCAACACCGGCAGCCTGCAGACCGTGCCGCGCACCGTGAACACCGGCCTGGGCGCGGTCTTCATCCTCACCGCGCTGGCCGTGCTCGGCGGCGACTCCCTCGTCGACTTCGCGCTGGCCCTGCTCGTCGGCATCGTCGTCGGCACGTACTCATCGGTGTTCCTCGCCGCACCGCTGGCGATCGTGTTCGAATCCCGTCCTGGCGGACTCGCCGCCGAACCGTAAGGCTCGGGCGGGGTCGTGCCGGTTCGGGCCGCGGGTCGCAGGCTCAGTATTCGACGCCGGCCCGGGCTATCAGGCCGATGGCGGTGTCGATGGTGATCGCCCGGGCGAGCGTGAAGGCCAGGCCGGCCGCTTTCGCCCTGTCGCGTTCGGCGCCCTTCTTCTCGGACGCCGTGCGCCCGGGAACCGGAAGGATGTCGCCGTGATGCTGCACGGCGGCCACCGCGGCGAAGGTCGTCCAGGCTCCCCAGGGGAAATCGTCCATGCGACCCACCCGCTCGGTGACGGTATCGACGCGGATCTGCCTCTGCCGCATCCGTGAGGCCGAGGTCCCGTACGCGGAAAGGGCCTCCTCCGACGCCGTGGCATAGTGCTCCCGGAGCCTGCGCAGTGGCTCCGGAACGTCCGGGAGGGTTCCCGTCGGCGGGCAGGACGACAGCGGTGTCTCCGGCAGTGCGGCGTCATGGCGGCGACGCAGTTCCTGGCTGATCGGAAACATCACCCCGACGGCGAAGGTCGCTGAAGACAGCAGTGGTTCCGGGAGCCTGGGCTCCAGGTTGCGGACCGTGTGCAGGACGTGCATCGCCATCAGGTTCTCGAAGGCGAACAGCCAGGTGGCTCCGGTGGTCCGCTCCACTCCGGGCAGCAGCCAGCAGACGGTGTTCGTGACGTCCCGGCGTACCGTCCGGGCCAGCCACCGGGCCTGCAGCGGCGGCACACCGAACTGTTCCAGGTCATCCGCGTCTTGATCGTGCGGCAGGATCCGCTTCACCAATCGGGCCACAACCACGTGCGCGTTCTCCGTCCATTGTCGGCGAACTCCCGGGCCCGTCAGTGTAGACGTGGGGCGCCAAAGTCCACCCGCAACGGGCACGAGCGAGCGCTGTTCCTGGCCCGTGCCGGCTGAAAAGGGTTGGACCGTCCAGGGCTCGCGGGCCGATACTGTGCGGCTGGTCGCGTGATCGGCGCCCGGAACGCTCACCGGGCCGTGGTGACGACGGGGCTGAAACATGGCAGACGTTCTGCAGCGGTTGCATCGCGGGATCCGGGAACGGCGAACGCCTCAGGACGTGGCGCAGGACATCGTGGAGCTCGGCGCGAAGCACTGGCTCAGCGCGGCGGGGACCCGGGATCTGTACGCGATGGCGCGCTACCAGCGGACGCCGGCCGGGTCGTCGATGCCGGCGACGTGGCGGCACCATCCCGGGCTGGCCCGGGCCTACGAGGCGGCCCGCAGCGCGGTCGACGCGATCACGCCCATGGCGGGACCGGAGGTGGACCCGGCCGACCCGGCGTCGCTGCGCCGGTGGCTCGGCGCGGCCCTGACGATGCTCCGGCTCCCCGACGAAGAGCCGTGGCCGGCCCGCCGGACCATTCCGCGCCGCCCGGTGCCGACCCCGTCGTGGAACGGCGGCACCCATCTTCAGCTGCGGAAACCGTCCGGGGCGCGGGGCGGCCGGGGTGGGCACGCCGACGCCCGGGACCGGATGGACGCGGCCGCCCGCCGGGCGCTGCTGCCCGGGGTGCCGGTGCGCGCGTACCGGCGGGCCGTGCGCGCCGTGCTGCACCTGCAGCAGCGCACCGAGGTGCTGGCCGCCGAACGCGACCGGGAGGCGTCGGTGGCGTTCGGCAAGGCGCGGCTCGCGTACCTGGTCACCGAGGAGGAGTTCACGGCGTGCCCGGTTACGGCGGCGTTCACCGCCTACTACGTGGCACGGCTGAACATGCGGACCGTGTTCACGTCCGGCCGTCAGGCGCGGCCGATGGACACCCTCGGCGAGCAGCTGCTGGCGGCGGCGCTGGCCGCCCCGACGTGCCGGCCGTGGGTGCTGGCCACGGTGCTGACCCGGTGGTCGGTGCTGGACCGCCTCGACGACGAGCAGTGCGGCCGGCTCATGGGCCTGTACTACGAGCAGCTCGCCGCGTCGGCGCGGTCCCTGCGGCGCGCCTACGATGTGCGCCGCGACCCTGCCCACATGGTCGTGCGGGCCGGCGACGACTCCTCGACGTGGAACAGCGCGAGCCGGGCGTTCAACCAGGCCCGCACCGGCTGGCTGAACCTGACGCGCGGTCTCGGCTACGACGACGTCGTCGAGGCGAGCTGCCCGGGCAAGGTTCCGGCGCTGGTGGCCGCGGACGTGGCGGCCTGGCACCGGCGGGACGGCAACGACCAGCAAACCGACGTGCTGGTGTGGGCGGACCTTCCGGTGCCGTGGGACGTCGTGCTCGGTGACGACACCTGCAGCGCGGAAATGGTGCGCCGGGCCTGCCTGCGGCACGGGGTGGATCCGGAGGCGAATGGCTGGACGCAGCCGTACCGGCAGGATTTCACGGAGCTGCCGGCGCCGGCCCGCGACCTGGTCCATGGGGTGACGGTGTCGTCGCCGACGCTGGCCGGGGTCCTGCGCCAGATCGGGGTGTTCTCAGGGCAGCGATAAATCCGTTGCTCTTCTCCCGGTGATCGGAAAGGCTGGGCCGGCACGGCGATAGCTCAGAGAGCCGGAGGAGGCTTCGGCCCGGCAGAGCGGGCGGCTCACCGACCTTCCGCCCCGTCCCCGTTTCGACCACGGGTCATCGTGCGTCCAGGCCAGGTCCCGCACGGGCGCCTGGCCTGCTTCACCAGCGACAGTTCTCTGACCATGCCGATCCATGCCGATCATTTGCGTACGCAGGACCTGCCGCCGCCCGTCGCGCAGAACCGCCAGCCGCTCCTCGAGTGCGGCCTCGACGTCTCCTCCCCCGTCCAGGCCCCGCATGTCGGCCGCCTGCCAGTGCAACTCGACCTCCGCGAGCGTCGACGGGATGCCGCCGGGTGTCGTCCCCGTCCGGGCGAGGACGAAGTCCGCGTTCTGCCACACCTCGTCCAGCAGGCGACCGGCCATCCCCCAGCTTCGCGGCGCGTCGGTGAGGTCCCCGCCCATGGCCGCCGCTACCCGGGCGACCCGCGACTGCACGTAGTACGGCGACCAGCCGTCGAAAACGCTCTCCCCGCCCGCGAACCACAGCAGCCGCTCCACCGAATCCCGCACGGCCAGGCGCTGCGCCGCCTCGTCCAGCGCCACCGGTCCGAGCGCCATCAGACGGGAGACGTCCGGGGTGGCCCGGCACGGCGCCGAGAGTGGCACCGCCCGCACCAGGCCCAGGTACATCGCGCATCGGACCCGGACAGACACCAGCGCAGCGTAGGCCACCGCACATATCCGACAGCCGCAGGTCAGGCGTCCGGCCATAGGCTCGACAGGTGGATCCGGTGGTGGGTCGCGGCGGGCTGGCCCGCGTCGTCGTGTGGGTCGCGCACCTGGCGGCCCCGCTGGCCGGGCTCTGGTTGCTGGCCGCCCGGCCGCAGTGGGATCACCGCTGGCAGCACGGGCCGTCGCACTTCTGGCTGGTCCTCGCCGTCTCGGTGATCAGTCTCGGTCTGGCCATCGTGATCAACAAGGCGGCGCAGCGGCGGGCCGACGCGCGGCTGCTGCTGATCGCGTTCTCGTTCCTGATCGCGGCCGCGTTCCTCGGGCTGCACGCCGTGGCGACGCCGCACATGCTGGTCGCGGGGCGCAATGCCGGTTTCACGTACGCCTCACCGGCCGGTCTCACGCTCGCCGCCGTGTTCGCCGCCGCCTCCGCCGTGGACCTGTCCCCGAAGAGCACCGCAGTGCTGCTGCGCTGGGCCGGACCGCTGCGGACCGGGCTGCTGCTGCTCATCGCGGCGTGGGCACTCGCGTCGCTGCTCGGCGTGCCGCCGCTCAACGCGGTGCCGCCCGCCGACGAGGCCGGGCCGGCGGTGGCACTGGCCACGGCCGGAGTGATCCTGTTCGGGCTCGCGGCGGGCCGCTACTACGTGCTCTACCGGCGCCGGCGCACGGTCATGCTGCTGTCGGTCGTGACGGCGTACACGCTGCTGGCCGAGGCGGCCGTGGCGATGGCGGCCGGCCGCAGCTGGCATCTGTCCTGGTGGGAGTGGCATCTGCTGATGGCGGCCGGGTTCGGCTACGTCGCGTACAGCGCCTGGGTGCAGTACCGCAACGAGGGCGCGGCGGCCGGGCTGTTCGCCTCGGTCGGCACCGAGGACACGGTGCGGCAGTTGCGCGCCGAGTACGGCGAGGCCCTGGAAGCCCTCGTCGGCGCGCTGGACCGCCGGCAGACCGAGCACGAGATGGCCACCACCATGACCCTGGTGGCCGAGCGGTTCGAGCTGACCGACGGGCAGGCCGCGGTGCTGAGCCGCGCGGCCGGGGCGGTCGCCGACGAACGCGACCAGATCCGCAAGCTGGGGGCGCTGGTCGCGATCGGCCACGACGCGCGGGTCATGCTGACCGACGCGCAGCTGCTCAGCGGCGCGGTCGCGCACATGGCCCGGGCCTTCGAGCGCTGGACGATCTGCGTCGGCGTCGTCGAACAGGGCCGGCTCGTGTTCCCGCCGTCGCTGGCCAGCGGCGTGCTCGCCGGCCGCACCGAGCCGGCCGAGCGGGCCCTGCACACCGGTACGCCGGTGACCGGCCCGCACGGTGCTCTGTTCGTACCCATGGCGGTTAAAGGCCATCCCGCCGGGGTGCTCGCCGCAGCTCCGGAAAGGGGACCGGTGAGCGACCGCGACACCGCGCTGCTGCGGTCGCTGGCCAGCCAGCTCGCGATCGCGCTGGAGAACGCCCGCCTCTACCGCCGGCTCGACGTGCTGTTCCGCCAGTACATGTCCCCCGACGTCGCGACCGCGCTGGTCGCCGACCCGAGCCAGGCCGCGCTCGGCGGCGCCGTCGTCGAGGTGACGGCGCTCTTCGCCGACCTGCGCGGCTTCACCACGTTCTCCGAACGCTCCACGCCCGAGCAGATCGTCGAGATGCTCAACCGGTACTTCGACGTGGCGACCCGGGCGGTGCTGGCCGAGAACGGCACTGTCGTGCAGTTCGTCGGCGACGCCCTGATGGCGCTCTTCAACGCCCCGGCCCGGCAACCCGACCACGCCGTGCGGGCGGCCCGGGCGGCGCTGACCCTGCAGGCCCAGGTGGACCGGATCGCCGCGGGCTGCCCGGGCTGGCCCCGGTTCCGGGTCGGCATCAACACCGGTGAGGCGCTGGTCGGCAACATCGGCGGCGAGGCGCTGCGCAACTTCAACGCGATGGGCGACGCCGTTAACGTGGCGGCCCGGCTCGAGACGTCGGCCCAGCCCGGGCAGGTGGTGATCGGCGCGGCCACCCGGGACCGGCTCGGCGCCGGCGCCCTCGTCGAACCGCTCGGTGACCTGCGGGTGAAGGGCCGCACGTCGCCGGTGGCCGCGTACGTGCTGCACGAACTGGAAGTGGAGACGCATGGCACGCGAGTTCCTTGATCAGTTGACCGCTGACGACCGGGCGGCGCTGCTCGCCCTCGGCCGGCTGCGGCGCTGGCCGTGCGGGGCCACCCTGTTCGGCGAGGGCGACCGGTCCACCACCGTGGTCCTGGTGATCAGCGGCCGGGCCAAGGTGTTCTCGCTGACCGACCAGGGCGGCGAGGTGCTGCTGGCGATCCGCGGGCCGGGCGCCGTGGTCGGCGAGATGTCCGCCCTCGACGGCGCTCCCCGCTGCGCGTCGGTGGCGGCGCTGGAACCGCTGGAGACGGTCGTCGTGCCGGTCCGCGACTTCCGGGACTTCCTGACCACCCACCCGGACGCGGCGGTCTGCATCCTGCAGTTGATCGTCGCCCGGCTGCGCGACGCCGACCGTAAGCGCATCGAGTTCGGCACCTACGACTCGCTCGGCCGGGTCGCGTTGCGCCTGGCCGAGCTCGCCGACCGGTTCGGGCAGACCGCCGAGCGCGGGGTGCGGATCACGCTGCCGCTCACCCAGGAGGAATTGGCCGCCTGGACGGGCTCTTCCCGCGAGTCGGTGACAAAGGCCTTGCGTACGCTGCGCCGGCACGGCGTGATCGAGACCAGTCGCCGGTCGGTGGCGGTCCTGGACGTCGACGAGCTGCGCGCCCGGGCCCGATGAGACCCGGACGCGCAGCGCCCCTGCTGGAAACGGTCACCGCTCGCAGCTGATCCGGGTGTCCACCGCGTCGGTGTTGCAGTCGTCGCTGCCCGCACCGCCGTTGACCACCGGGTCGCGCTGCCGGTCCACGGCCTGCAGCAGGTCGGCGCCGGCCTGGCCGAAGAACTGGTCGTTGCCGAGTCCGCCGATCAGGGTGTCCCGGCCGCCGGCACCGAACAGGACGTCGTTGCCGGCCCGGCCGTCGAGCCGGTTCGCCGCGGCGTTGCCGGTGAGCCGGTCCCCGGCCCGCCCGCCGATGGCGTTCTCGACGTTGGCCTGGTTGTTGTCGAACTCCGGCGCCGACCCGTCGTTCGCCACCCCGTTGAGCGTGACGTTCACGGCGATGCCGCGGGCCGAGTAGTCGGTGGTGTCGGTGCCCGCACCGCCGTTGAACGTGTCCCGGCCGTCCCGCAGCGCCAGCGCCACCGCGGTGTCCGCGCCCGCGCCGCCGAACAGGGTGTCGGTGCCGAACCCGCCGATCAGCCGGTCGTTGCCGGCCAGCCCGGACATCGTGTCGGTGCCGGCCTGGCCCTCGAGCACGTTGCTCGCGGCGTTGCCGGTGAGCCGGTCGTTGCCCCGGCCGCCGATCGCGTTCTCGACGTTGGTCAGGTTGTTGTCGAACTCCGGCGCCGACCCGTCGTTCGCCACCCCGTTGAGGGTGACGTTCACGGCGATGGTCCGCAGCCCGTAGTCGGCGGTGTCCCGGCCCGCCCCGCCGTTGAACGTGTCCCGGCCGTCACGGCCCGGCTCGGCGACCGACCGGTCGTTGCCGCCGTTGCCGATCAGCGAGTCGTTGCCGAGGCCACCGCGCAGGATGTCGTTGCGTGGGCCGCCGACCAGCCGGTCGATGCCGGCGCCGCCGTTGAACACACCGGTCGTGGTCGTGGTGTTGGTGACCCGGTCGTCCCGGTTCCCAGCGTTGACGGCGAGCCGGGTCACGCCGGCGGCCGCGCAGCGCACCGCGTTCGCCCCGAACTGGAAGCAGCCCGGACCGGCGGTCATCGTGTCACCGAGGTCGCGGAACTGGAAGAACGCTCCGACCCGGGTGATCGTGATGTTGTTGGCCCGGTTGTTCGCCGCGTTGGCCGTGATCTGGGCCCCGGCCCGGGTCACCCCGGTGGCGGCGTAGGCCGGAGCGGTCAGGGCCAGCGTCGGCACGGCCCCGAGCACCGCAAGGACGGCGAACCGTCCGGCGTGGCGCTTTCTCATGACGTACTTCCCCCCTTGTAGGTGTGCCGGCGTCCCGTCGATGGGCCGCCCGGGCACTCCAACACCGTCGCAAGCCGGCCACCTGCGGCGGGAGGAAGAAATACGGGCTTGGACTCGTACTATTGCCCGCTTTTAATGTCGGCGAGCCGCTAGACGGTGCGCTAGGCTGCGCCGCATGACATTCATCTGCTTCTGCGCCGCCGCCGGGCGGACCCGCCGCTCCTGAGCGGCGAGCATCCTTTTCGGTACGTTGCTCCGCCGCTTCCCGCGTCCCAGGCCCATACGTGTCACGTATCGGCTTCGTCGTCATGGAAACGGAGCATGCGCATGTCCCCGCAGAAGTCGCACCAGATCCGGCCGCTCACACCGGCCGACCTGGACGCCGTCGTCGACCTGTCCCTCCTCGCGTGGGAGCCGGTCTTCGTCTCGTTCGAGAACATCCTCGGATCGGCGATCTTCGACCTGATGTATCGCCCGGACTGGCGGGCGTCCCAGGCCGCCAGCGTCCGCAAGTACTGCCTCGCCGAGGGCACGGAATCGTTCGTCCTGGTCACGGCCGATGGTGCTGTGGCCGGCTTCGCTGTTCTCCGCCAGGAGAAGGAGGAGTCGCTCGGCATCATCGAGATGATCGCCGTGCACCCGGACCACCAGCGTCACGGCTACGGCCGGGCCCTGATGGAGTTCGCCGTCCAGCGGCTCTCCGACCAGGGCCTCGCGCTCATCAACGTGGGCACCGGCGGCGATCCCGGGCACGCGCCCGCGCGCGCCCTCTACGAATCCGTCGGGTTCACCGGGCTGCCGCTGGTGAACTACTACCTGCCGGCCCGCTAGCGAACCGGTCGCGCGCTCTCCCTCGGGTCCGGCGCGCGACCGGCCGCTCGTCGTCACTGCTCCGGCGCGCACTCCGGGAACAGGTAGAACTCGAAGTACAGGCCCTGCCCGTCGATGTCCAGCGTCTGCGTGGACGTGGCCGGGCAGTCACCGCCCACCGCGGCGGTCACCGCGTAGGTGCCCGCCGCGACACCGCCGACGGTGAAGGCGCCGTTGTCGCCGGTGGTGACCTGGAGCCCGCCCGGCGCCAGGGTGACGGTGGCGCCGGCGATCGGCTGCCAGGTGTATCCGTTCAGCACGGTGCCGGTGAGCTGTCCGCCGGCGGCCGGCGTGACGCTGACGGCGGCCAGGTTGAGCGGCCCGACCCGGCCGAAGCGGTCGACCGCGGCCGCGAACAGCTGACGGTCACCGGTGATGTCGCCGACCGCGAGGTCGACGGTGGCCGTGCCGCCGCGCACGCCGGCCGCCACCGCGGCGTCCAGCGTGGCCGTGCCGAGGCTGTAGCGGAAACCGGTGACCCGGCGATCCCCACCGGCGTCGAACGTGACGGTGATCGTGCCGCCGGCGGTGGCCTGCGACCCGTTCGGGAAGGTGATCGCCGGCTGGGCCGGCACGGCCGGCCGGGCCTGCGCGGGCGCCGCGCCGGCGATCAGGGTGAAACCTGCGAGCACCATCGCCACCGCGATCGTGAGCACTCGCCGGCCGCGTACGAACGTCATGAAGCCTCCTGCGTTCCCCGTTGGACACAGGAATCAAACAACCAAGATCAACGATGTAAAGTGAAATCTTCTCCCGCTCCGGAGGGCGGCTAGGCGACCGCCCGGGACCACTGCTGGTTCGTGCCGGCGCCGCAGGTGTACTGCTGGATGTCGGCGCCGTCCGCGGTGTTGCCGCCGACCACGTCGAGGCATTTGCCGCTGTGCCGGGCCACCAGGCGGAAATAGGATCCGTAGGCCTGCCACTGCCACTGCTGATTCGCGCCGGCGCCGCACGTCCACTGGATGATGTTCGCGCCGTCCGCCGACGAACCCGACGACACGTCCAGGCATTTGCCGCTGTTGCGGTTCACGATGGTGGCGTATCCGCCGCCGACGTCGCGGAATTCCCAGCGCTGATTGTTGCCGCCGTTCCATCCGTACTGTTTCACCTCGGCGTTGTCGGCCACCGAGTTGCTCACGACGTCGGCGACGCGGCCACTGTTGCGATTCGTGATGCGATAGTAGGTGGCCGGATTACCGGTCACCGTGCCCGCCGCGGTGTCGATCGTGATGGTCGGATACCAGGTGAGGGTCATGCTCGTGGCGGACGGGAAGGAGATGGGCAGCCACACGTACGAGGAGTCGTTGACCTGCCCTCCCCACGCGCCGGCCCATCGATCGCCCAGGTAGAGGAAACTGTTGCCGACCTGCAGCACAAAGGTGGGCTGTGATCGGAATGTGGTGCCGTCACCCACATTCGCCCATCCGGTCCACGGCCCGGAGATGCTGGAGGCGGTCGCGTATTTCGCCTGATTCGGGCTCCAGCCTGTGGCACCCGAGGTGAGCATGAAATAGGTGCTGCCGCGCTTGAACAGCGCCGGCGCCTCCCGATGCGCGTCGTTCCAGAAGTTGCCGACCAGCGACGCCACACCGAGGAAATCGGGGGTGAGCCGATAGATGTGCAGGTCGTAGTTCTCATCCGCCGCGGAGATCATGTACGCGGTCCCGTTGTCATTGAACAGCGTTATATCCCGGGACATGTGATTCAAAGGCCTGAAACTGCCATGGTACGTGTAAGAACCGTCGACAGTGGCGGACGAGGCGACCGCGGCCCTGGCTTCGCTGTAGTCCGAGCCGTTCTCCTTGTGCATCCACATCACATAGCGGCCGGTCGCCGCGTTGTAGATCACCTTGGGGCGCTCGATGTTCGCCCCCCGCAGCTCACCGGCCGCCGCCGGGGTGAGCACGTCGCCGCGGAACTCCCACGTACGCAAATCGGTTGATCGGTAGGCGGAGACCGCGCGGAACGTGTCATCGGCGTTGCGATTCTCGCCGAACCAGTAGTAGTAGGCGCCGACCTTGAGCACGCCGCCGCCATGAGCGTGGAGAACGTTGCCGGACGTGTCGCTGAACGGCACACCGTTGGTGATCGTGACGGGGGCCGCCCGCGCCGGGGAGGCGGGCAGGATCAGCGCCGTGACCAGGAGAAGCAAGGTTGCCAGCGCTCTCATCGCCCACCTCCGCTAACATCGATGAAACTAGATGTTAACGTAAACTCCGCCGTTGTCTACGTGGTCGGCTCCGGCGCCGACTCGAGCGACGCGTCGGTCACGATGGTGCTGTCGTCGGCCTTGCGGGTGCCATCCTCGCCGACCTCCGGATGCGCCGTCCGCAAATGGTCGGCCATCGCGGCGTCCGGGTGTTCGCGCCGGCCGGGCGGGCAGAGGTTGCAGATCGCCATGACCCGACTATGCCCGGTCTTCGCTGCGTACGACCCGGCCTGACGGCGACGAACTCAAATAGCACATATGTACGATGTGCGGCTCTCGGAATTTCCCCCTAGCCTGCGTGGTGACCGCCGCCGCGCCATTTGGCCGTGGATTCGCGACGGCGGTCTATTGCCCCATTCCAGGTATTCGAGAAGGAGCAACGTGACAATCCTAGTGACCGGAGCGACCGGGAATGTGGGTCGCCAGGTGGTGGCCCGGCTGGTCCGGGCCGGGCGACCGGTGCGGGCGATGACCCGCCGGCCGCAGCCAGGGCTGCTGCCGGACAGCGTCGAGGTGATCCGGGCAGACTTCGAACAACCCGGCACCTGGCCGGCGGCGCTGGACGCCGTCGAGTCGGTGTACCTGTTCCCCTTCGCGTACGCCGCGACCGACGACGGGTTCGTCACACAGGCGGTCGAGGCCGGTGTGACCCGATTCGTCGTGCACTCCGCGGCCGCGGCCGGATTCGCACCCGGAACCGGAGGCGACGGCGCCCTCGGGCGGCACCTGACCCAGGAGAGGGAGGCACACCGCGCGCTGGAACTGCTGGTGGAGGCCTCCGGCGCGGAATGGACCCACGTGCGGCCGGGCCTGCTGGCCGCCAACGCTTTACAGTGGGCCGACCAGATCCGGACCGGACGGGTGGTGCGCGGGCCATACGCGGCCGCCGGCTACCCGGTCGTCCACGAGGCCGACGTCGCCGATGTGGCGGTCGCCGCCCTGCTCACCGACGACCATACCGGTGACGCGTACACCGTCACCGGCCCGGCGAAGGTGTCGCAGGCGGAGCAGGCCGCCGCGATCGGCGCCGCCATCGGCGTGCCGGTGCGGTTCGAGGAACTCGATCCGGCCGAGGCGCGCGGGCGGTGGCTGCGCGACGGCGTCGACGAGGAGACCGCCGACTGGATGATCGCGCTGCTCGCCGACGCGGTCGACGGGACCGGTGCGTTGCCGCCGACGGACACCTATCGGCGGGTGACCGGGCGACCACCGCGCACGTTCGCCCAGTGGGCCCGCGACCACGCCGCCGACTTCCGGCCGGAGGCGCCACGATGACGATCCTGGTCACGGGCGCCACCGGCATGGTCGGCCGGCACGTCGTCGCCGAACTGGTGACGACCGGACACCGGGTCCGCGCACTGACGCGGACACCGTCGGCGGCGAATCTTCCGGACGGGGTGGAGGTCGTCGGCGGCGATCTGACCGACCCGCCGTCCCTGGAACCGTCGTTGCACGGCGTCGAGCGGATGTACCTGTTCTCGGTCGGACGGACGGCACGTGACGTCGTCGCTGCCGCGAAGCGGGCCGGCGTCCGGCGCGTCGTCGTGTTGTCCGGCGCGCTGGCCGACTCCGACTTCAGCGAGGACGGGTACCTGGCGGTCGAACGGGCGGTCGAGGACTCCGGTCTGGAATGGACGCACGTGCGGCCCGGGGAGTTCGCCGCGAACTGGCTGGATTGGGCCACGCCGATCAAGGAGGACCGGGTGGTCCGCCGGCCGTACGGGGCCGCGGTGACCCAGCCCACTCACGAGGCGGACATCGCCGCGGTCGCCGCGAGGGTGCTCGTCGAGGACGGCCACGCCGGCCGCACCTACACCTTCGCCGGCCCCGAGGCGCTCACCACCGTCGCGCAGGTCGACGCGATCGGCACGGCGATCGGCGCCACGGTGCGGTTCGACGAGCTCGATCCGGCACAGGCCCGCGCCGAGTGGATCGGCAACGGCTACCCGGCGACCTTCGTCGACTGGATCTTCGCCATGTGGGCGGATTCCGCGCGTGACCCGGCCCCGGCGAATCAGGAGTGGGCCGATGTCGTCCCGCGCTTGACCGGCCGGCCCGCGCGGACATTCGCGCAGTGGGCCACCGACCACGCGGCCGACTTCCGGTAGATCGTTCGTCGTGGGGCATGGCGGCCACCAGGGCCGCCATGGCCCCGCTTATGCGCGGCGATGACCGGGTACGACGAAAGAATGGACCGCAGAAAGGCCTTCGTCGCGATCGTCGTGGCCGAGGCGCTGTTCATCGGATACCTCCTGGTGGAGGCGTTCCGCGCCGATGCCGCATGGCGCCCGTGGTATCTGATCGGCGCCGGTGGACTGGCCCTGATGACCGGCGCCGTCGCCTGGTCGCGGCTCCGCGACGACCACTGACGTCAGCGGCGGGCTCGGCGCCGCAACACCAGCAGCACGACCATCGTCGCGAAAAGCACGCCGGAGACGCCGAGCACGATGAAGTGCAGCACCGGACCGCCGAAGCTGTGGTCCGGATCGCCGAGCAGGCGCGCGGCGAAGACCGCCATCGACGACAGGGTCATCGACCACAGCGCCGTTCCGTTGTGCCACCAGGGACGCTCGTCCGGCATGGTCTCTCCCTTCACCGCCGGCCCTTCCCTTACCCGGAATCCGGTCGGGGATCATGGGTAGACGTGCTGGACAACTTTCGCCTCGGTGTGGCTGCCATGGTCGTAGTCCTTGCGGCCGGTGGCGTCGCCGCCTGTGACCGGCGGCCCGAAGCTGCTCCGAGGCCGCCGTCGGACGCCTGGTCACCACCGCCTGCCGGGGCGGGCTTCGACTATCAGCTCGGAGGGGCCTACCCACCGCCCGCTGGCGTCGCCGTGGTGAGCCGTGACCGGGAGGCGCAGCCGGCGAAAGGGCTTTACAACATCTGTTACGTCAACGCCTTCCAGGCACAACCCGGCACCGAGTCGTGGTGGCAGGCCAACCATCCGGCGCTGCTGCTGCGCGACGCCGGCGGGAATCTAGTGATCGACGAGGACTGGGACGAGGCGCTGCTCGACTTCTCCACCGACGCCAAGCGGGCCGAGCTGCTCACGGTCACCGGCGGGTGGATCGATCGGTGCGCGGCCGGCGGGTTCCAGGCGATCGAGGCCGACAACCTCGACTCCTACACCCGGTCCGGCGGCCTGCTGACCGAGCGGCAGGCGACCGACTATGCGACCGCGCTCAACGCCCGGGCCCACAGCCGAGGTCTCGCGTCCGGGCAGAAGAACGCCGCCGAACTGAGCGACGCCGGCGCCGGCTTCGACTTCGCGGTCACCGAGGAGTGCGCCGACTTCGACGAGTGCGACGTCTACACCGCCGCCTACGGCGACCACGTGCTGGTCGTCGAATACTCACGAGCCGGCTTCACGAAGGCGTGCGGGGCCTACCGCGGCAGGCTGTCGATCGTGCTGCGCGACCGGGACGTCTCGGCGCCGGGCTCGGAGGCGTATGTCCGCGACGCCTGCTGAACTTCTACGATCGGCGCATGAGTTTGCCGGTGGCGGTGCGCCGCAGTTCCGGCACCAGTTCGATGTCGCGCGGGCGCTCGGCGCGGGACAGCCGCGGCTCGCACCATTCCCGCAATTCCGGAACGGTCAGGGAAGCACCGGGTCCGACCTCCACGACGGCGCGGATCCGCTGCCCGAAATCGTCGTCCGGAATCGCCTCGAGGAGGACGTCGGAGACGTCGGGATGCTCGTTCAGGACGGCGGCGACCGGGCCGAGATGGACGTTCTCCCCGCCCGAGACGATCATGTCGTCGAGCCGGCCGTCGACGAACAATCGGCCGGCCGCGTCGAGGTGGCCGAGGTCGCCGGTTCCGAGCCAGGAACCGTCCGCGTGCCATCCACGTACCTGAATCTCGCGGGTCGTCTCGTCGATGCGCACGCGCACGCCGCGCGGTGCCCGCCCGACGGTTCCGGGAGCCGCCCGCAGATCGAAGGGCGTCGCCATGGCGGCCCATCCCGCCTCGGTCGTGGCGTACATGTTGAAGACCCGATCGCCGAATCTCTCCCGCAACCGCCCGCACAGTTCGGCACTCAGCGGAGCGGCACCGCTCACCACCGCCCGCAGCGAATCCAGCGGCGGCCATTGCTCCAGGGCAAGCATTCGCCGCAATTGGATCGGCAGCGCGAACAACAGCCCGGCCCGATGTTCCGCGACCGCGTCCAGAATGCGCCGCGGATCCCCGCCGGGCACCAGCACGACCGGCGCCCCGAGGACGAGACCAGCGGAAAGATAGGTCAACCCGTACCCGTGATGCGGCGGCGTCGCCACCACGATCGGCTCGCCGCGCCGCACCGGCGTCATGCGCAGGTGTGTCGTGACCGGCCCCAGCAACATGCCGATCGGCAGCGCCCGGGAAACACTGCGCGGCACCCCGGTCGTGCCGGAAGTGAGCACCCGGACACGCCCGTTCCGCGGCCTGCGCGCCATTCCGGGCCGCCGCGCGCGGCCTTGCAGCAGATCGGTCCAGGCCATCATGCGTACGCCGGAAGTCCCATTCCCGGGTTCTCCCACAAGAGCGACGGCCCCTTCCCGCCGCAGCACCTCGACGGTCCGTTCTTCCGGGAGGTCGGGAGGCAGCAGAACCACGTCGGCGCCCAACCGGGACAGCCCGGCCGCCGCGGCGACGAATCCGCGATGCCCCTCGCAGGCGAGTCCCACCACATCGCCGGCCCGGACCCCGAGAACGGCTGCCGCATGGGCCGCGCACACGTCGGCGAGCGCACTCAATTCCGGATAGCCGACCGACCCTTCCGCATCGATGAGCGCGATTCCCCGGGCCGGGCCGGCGGCGAGCGCCGTGGCCAGGCTCCGGCCCCGCCCAGCCCGGATCAGCCGCACGATCCGTCCCGGCCGCCACAGATCGGTCGACGCCAATACGCGCAGCGGCTCGAGTCGATCCCCGGCCGCGAGAACCCGTTCGACGGTGCGCGGCATGACCGCCGACACGATCGTCCCGAGCCGCGCCCACCACGGCGACCAATCCCGCCGCCGCACGATCGACCGGCACACGATCCCGGCGGCCTCCGCCGCCGACATCGCCGGCGCCTGCGGATAGTGCGAGTTCATCCGGGTGCGGACCAGATTCAGGTACGTCGTGCTGACCGTGACACCATCGCGCCGCACCTCGGCGGCCGCGCTGCGCAGCCAGGTGTCGAACGCGGCCTTCGAGGCGTGATAGGCCGACCAGTGCGGGGTGTGCATCGCCAACCCGGCCGTGGACACGTTGACGATGTGCCCGCCACCGGCCGCCCGCATGGCCGGCAGCAGCGCCAGCAGCAGCTGGACGGGTCCGAGATAGTTCAGGCTCGCCGTCCGCTGCACGTCGTGGAACCGGTCGGCGGTGTCCGCGACCGACCGCCGGATCGACCGGCCGGCGTTGCTGACCACCACATCGACGCGCCGGTACCGCTCCAGCAGTTCCGCGGCCAGCGAGGCGGCGGCCTCCGGGGACGACAGATCGGCCGGATGGGCGAACGCGGTCCCGCCCGCGGCCACGATCTCCGCCCGTACCCGATCAAGCCGCTCCGCAGTGCGCGCGACCAGCAGAACGGTGGCCCCCGCCGCCGCAAGGCGGTGGGCCGCCGCCTCCCCGATCCCCTCCGAGGCCCCGGTGACCAGCACCACCCGACCCGCGACCGCAGCCCGCAGCCGCGCCGCGCGCGGACCGCGCCCGGTGACCCCCGCCGCGATCCGAACCCACCGCCCCAAGTGATCCACCGCGCCATTCTGTGGCACCGCCGACCGGCTGCGGCACCCCTCACCGAGGATCGTCGGTCGCGTGCCAGGTCCGATCGACCACCTGCGCGTCCTCGCCGGCGACGACCGCGCGCAGCCGATGACGAACGGTCGCCAGACACTGGTCGGCGTTGCTCTCCAAGGCCTGCCGATAGCGGGCCAGTTCGGCGCGAAGCTCGTTGCCGAGATCCTCGGCCCAGTAGCGAGCACGGTCCCTCTCGTATCGGCGGATCGCCCCCTGCGCCGCCTCCAGCAGTTCCTCGAAACATCGCAGGGCGCCCTCGTCCAGTGCCGCGACGGAATCGGCGACACCGTCGTACGCGTCCGGCCGGCGCCCGAGCAGCCGGACGTGTGCCAGCTCGACCTCCTCGGCCCGCTGAGCGGTACGCGCCTCCTGCCACTCCCGCAACAGACCCGACCAGAGGTGATCGCGTGCCTTCCGCAGATCGTCGACCTGGGGCTTCGCGCCGAGCATCCGGGTCGTCTCGATGATGAGCCCCTGCACCCGGTCGGCGACCGCACCGGGCAGCCGCGCGTATCGCTCGAGTTTGGCCAGCGCGTCCGCCGCTGCCGTCCGCACGGCGTCGGCGATCTCCCGGCGCCGTTGCAGGCGCGCCTGCCGAAGACTCAGGAACAGCGTCAGCGCCGCGACGATCACCGTCGCCGAGGTGAGCAGGTTGCCGAAGGTCACTTCTCCGTTGAAGCGCATCGCCTCATTCCCGTCCCGCCGGCGATCAGATGAGCCACCAGGCCCGCCGCGCCGGTCGCGTGGGAATGACCGATGCCACGCCCGCTGTCCGGGTCGACATCGTCGTGGAAGGCGAGCAGGTCGGGCCACGGCTGGTCGCCGAGGATCGGCCGGCGCCCGCCGGGACCGCGGGACCACGGCGCGAGCAGCCGCCCGGCGAGATCGTCGGCGTCCCGCTCCCGGCCGAGTCGCCGAAGCGCGTCGAGGACCAGCAGATGGAACGGCAACCAGACCGTTCCCCGAAGGTCCTTCTCGGTCACCGACCGGATGCCGTACGGCGAGAGGAGATCGCCCGGGTCCAGGGCGCGGTCCAGGATGCGGCCGGCTCGCGTGGAATCGATCATCGCCGGGGTGAGAACGGGCACCAGCCCGGTCAGGGACCGGATCCGCGGCGAGGGTCCTTTCCCGAGCTCGACCACGTCGTAGTACCAGCCATCGTGGTCGTTCCACAGCTCCAGCGCCGCCAGTTCCGCGGCGAAGTGTTCGACGCCGGCGGTGAACCGGCCGGCGAGATCGCCGAAGCCGGGTTCGTGAGCGGCCAGGATCTCGGCCAGCGACCGCATGGCGAGGCAGTGCAGAGCGGGCCAGGCCGACGTGTCGGCATAGGCCTCGTACCGGTGCGGCACCGGGCTCATCGAGCGGTCGAACACCTGGTTCGACGGGTGGGTGAGCGGGCCGATCGGCGCCAGGTCGGTTCCCGCGAACCAGCAGGAGTGGTTCAGCAGAAGCCTGCTGAACATGGCGACCAACCACACGTGATCCCGGCTCCCGTCCGCGCGGAAGACCTGAAGAACCGCCCAGGCCTGGATGGGCGCGGCGGTCGCGGCCAGGTTCTGCTCGCCGGCCGGCAGCCGGCAGTCCGGGCTCATCCAGCCGTCACCGAGCAGCAACGCGAGGTGGTCCTTGGCGAACCGTGGATCGAGGTGCGCGACGGCGACGGCATAGAGCGTGGACTCCCAGGTCTCCAGCCAGGGCCACGCCCACGGGTCGACCACCGGCACCACGTCGCGCACGCGGACATGTCCACCCCGATCGAGCCCGGTGAGCCGCACCTCGTCGTGATAGAACTGCCTGCCCCACAGCAACGTGGCGCAGGCCCTCCTCATGATCATCGCCTGGTCCGGGCCGGTGCCCTCGGGTGTGACCTCGTCGTAGAACTCGTCGGCCTCGGCGCGCCGCCGCGCGAGCACCTCATCGGAGCTCTCCACGGCCGGAGTCGCGGCGGACGCGAGCCGCAGAGACAGTTCGGCCGTCTCACCCGGGTCCACCGGGATGCGGTACCAGAAGGACGCCTTGGTGCCCGTCCGCCGGGGACTGACCGTCGGCGTGCCGAACAGCACGTGGTCACCGATGCCGTCCTTGCCGTAGGGCGTACCCGGCCGCCGGTGGGCACTCTCGTTCTCGCAGTACAACTGCTCCGGCATCAGTCCGTCCGGACCGGGATCGGCCTCCAGCACCATGCGGCCGAGCGTCTCGTGCTCAGCGAGGAGGACGCCGCCGTCCGCCGCGGTGATCCGGGGTCTGCCGACCTGGGGATCCTGCGACCAGGTGTTGCGGAACCACAGGGTCGGCAACACGTGCAGGGTCGCCGCCTCGGGGCCGGCGTTGGTGAGCCGGAGCCTGATCCGCAGATCCTCGGGGCCGGCCTTGGCATAGTCCGCCTCGACGATCCAGTACCGGTCGTCGTCGAAGGCTCCGGTGTCGAGCAGGCCGAACGGGGGATCGCCCCGGAATCGGGTGCGGTTCTCGCTGACCAGCAGATCGTACGGGAACGCCCGCTGCGGGTAGTGGTAGCGCCAGCTCAGCCAGGCGGAACTGGGCACCGCGTCGACGTACCACCAGAACTCCTCGGCGGACTCGCCACGGCTCCCCTCGGCGCTACTGAGGCCGAACAGGCGTTCCTTGAGGATGGGATCCCGGCCGTTCCACAGCGCGAGCGCGAAACACAGGCGCTGCTCGCGGTCGGAGATCCCGGCCAGCCCGTCCTCGTTCCACACGTACGCCCGGGACCGGGCCTCGTCGTGGGGAAAGGCGGTCCAGGGGTCGGCGGACCCGTGGAAGGTCTCCCGGGCGGTGCCCCATGCCCGCTCGCTCAGGTAAGGGCCCAGAGTGCCCAGGCTCCGCCCTCGTCTCGCCGATCGCGCTCAGCGCCCATCGCGTCAACCTAGGTGCCCGGCGATGCCGGTTGCTGCCGGATCGTGGACAGGCCCGCCGGGGACATTCCGGGGCGGGTTCTCTCAAGGTGGGGCGGGCGCCGCCGAAGATCGGGGTCGACTGCCGTGGCCCGGCTGTGGACTCACGGCGGCCGCTTGGTTCGGCGAGGAGAGAATGCGTGCAAGCAGCAACGGGGCGATCCGGCGATGCGAGCCTGGCCGAGGTCGAGCGTCTGCTCGACAAGGTGCGTGCCCATCTGGGCATGGAGGTCGCGTGGATTTCGGCGTTCGGGGCGGATGAGCTGACGGTGTGGGCGGCCACCGGCGCGGTCGAGCAGATGCGGCTGCCGGTGGGTGAGGAGATCGACCTGCCGGGCTCGTTCTGCGCCCGCGTGCTCTCCGGCACCCTGCCCGGCGTCGTACGTGACGTGCGGCGGCATCCGATCGCGCGGGACCTCGACAGCGCCACGGACCTGGACATCGGGTCGTACGCCGGAGTCCCCTGGCAGTCCCCCGACGGCACCACCGCCGGCATGCTGTGCTGCGCCAGCCGCCACCCGGACCCGACGCTCGACCAGCAGTCGGTGCGCTACATGAACCTGATCGCCGACCTGATCAGCGAGCACATGGACGGCCCGCTCGCGGCACGGCGGCACACCGTCGCCACGGCCCGCCGCGCGGTGCAGGCGGTGCTCGACGACGAGGCGGTGCGGATGGTCTTCCAGCCGATCGTCTGCCTGCGCGAGGGCGTGACCGTCGGCCACGAGGCGCTGGCCCGCTTCGAACCGGCCACGTTCAGCGGGCCGGACCGGGCGTTCGCGGCGGCATCGCTGGCCGGGCTCGGGGTGCCGCTGGAACTGCTGGCGCTGCACAAGGCCCTGCAGCGGCTGCCGGACCTCCCCCACGGCGGGTACCTGGCCGTCAACCTGTCCGCCGAGGCGCTGCTCGACGCCGAGGTGCTGGACACGCTGCTCGCCCACGCCGGCCCGCACCTGACCGTCGAGATCACCGAGCACGCCCAGGTCACCGACTATCCGCTGCTCACCGGCATGCTGGACACGCTGCGCAGGACCGGCGTCCGGCTCAGCGTCGACGACGCCGGGGCCGGGTACGCCAGCCTGCAGCACATCCTGCGGCTGCGCCCCGACCTGATCAAGCTGGACATCAGCCTGGTCCGCGACATCGACGCCGACCGGGTGAAGATGGCGCTGGCCCGGTCGCTGAACGACTTCGCCGAGCAGATCGGCGCGAGCCTCATCGCCGAGGGCATCGAGACGGCATCCGAGCTGAGCCGGTTGCGGTCGGCGGGGATCGCATTCGGACAGGGCTACCACCTGGCCCGGCCGGGAGAGCTCATCTCGAAAGGATGAGGACGGCCGGACTGCGGACCGTGATGCTGGCTTGGTGACGGGGCTGGAGAACACGACACCGGGGACCTGCTGCGCGCCGGGGAGGGCCGGCGCCACGGCTGCTTCCGACGTACCCGAGAAGGTTCTGCGCTCTGCAGGAACCTCGACCGTGGCCATTGCGGGCGGCTGGTTCCTGATGGGCAGTGAAGATCCGCTCGCCTATGAGGAGGACGGCGAAGGGCCGGTGCGGCGGGTGCGGGTGGACCCGTTCCGGATGGCGGCGGCGTGTGTCACCAACCGGGAGTTCGGCGCGTTCGTGGCGGACACCGGGCATGTGACGACCGCCGAGCGGTTCGGGACGTCGTTCGTCTTCGCCGGCCTGCTGCCGCAGCCGTTCGAACCCACCCGCGGGGTCGTCGGCGCCGAATGGTGGCGGGAAGTGCCCGGGGCGTGCTGGTCGGCGCCGGAAGGATCGGGATCGGACATCGAGGGCCGCGAGGATCATCCGGTCGTGCACGTGAGCTGGACCGATGCGGCCGCCTACTGCGCATGGGCCGGCGTGCGGCTGCCCACCGAGGCGGAGTGGGAGTGCGCGGCACGGGGCGGGCGCGAAGGGCAGCGGTTCCCGTGGGGCGCCATGCTGCGACCGGACGGCGAGCACCGGATGAACGTGTGGCAAGGCCGGTTCCCCTACCTCAACACGCTCGCCGACGGCTACCTCGGCACGGCGCCGGTGCGGTCCTACGAGCCGAACGATTTCGGTCTGTACAACATGACGGGCAACGTGTGGGAGTGGACCGCGGACCGGTTCAGCGCCGACTGGCATCGCCGGCTGGCGGCACCGATCGAGAATCCGGTGGGCCCGGAGAGCGGGGATCGGCGGGTGCTGCGCGGCGGGTCGTATCTGTGCCACGCGTCGTACTGCCGGCGGTATCGGGTGTCGGCGCGGATGGGCAACACGCCGGACAGCTCGACGGGGAATGCCGGATTCCGGTGCGCGGCCGACGCGTGAGGCTCCTCGGGCCGGTCGTGGATCAGGGACAAACCCGGCCCGCGCCTCGCCGTACCGGCCGCGTGCGGGTCTATCCTGGTGACATGAACGCCGCGTTGCCTGCCAACCAGCAGCAGCACAGCCAGACAGCGGAGGAGCGAGAACGCCTCGTCGGCATCCGCGAGGCGCACGCGGACAAGCGAGACGCCCTCGCCGACCAACGCGAGATCGACGGGGAGCAACGCGACTCCCTCGCCGACGAGCGCGCGCGCCTGGCGGATCTACGGGACCGCTCGCTCGCTGAGCGGGAGAAGGCTTCCGATGACCGGGACCGCCAAGCCGATCTCCGTGACAGTGCCGCCCGGGACCGCGATCAGGCGGCCGACCGGCGTGACGCGGCAGCCGACCGCCGTGACACCGCCGCGAACGAACGCGACAGGCTGGCGAACGAACGGGACCGGATCGCCGATCAGAAAGAGATCGACGCGCAGCTGATCCGGCCCGGCAAGGACGGGTCGGACGGCCATCGCTGAGCGAACGACCGGCCCTGATCCGGAGCCGGCGGCGGGCACGCACGCACCACCCTGATCATGCGGCTTCGCCGAGCAGGCGCAGCGGCGCCACCGGCACGATGCCGCCGGCCTTGGCGGCCAGCTCCGGGTCGATGGTGATCAGTGCGTCGGCCTGCAAGCGGGCCACCGCCAGATATTCGGCGTCGCGCAGGTCGTCCCAGTCGTTCTCCCGGGCGATCCGCCACGCCGTCGCCCGGGACACCCGGTCGCCGAGCAGCCGCATCTTGAGCTCGGTGATCCGGTCATGGGTCGCCAGCGCCTCGCGGTCGGTGCGCTCGCCGCGGCGCACGCTCGCGAGCAGCAGTCGCAGCGCCTCGGACCGGATCGTGTTCGGGGCGACGAGCTGATGGCCGGGATCGACGGCGAGCCCGTCGTCGACGATCCGCAGCAGGGTGAGCGCGTCGATCACATAGCGGGCCATCACGCCACGATAGGACGCGGTCCGGCCGGCAGCGGGGTGGCGGGCGGCCACCACCCCGCATCTGCTCAGCTCGTCAGCGTCCCCCGCAGCAGGCTGACGCCGGAATGCGTGGCGTCGCCGTCGTGGGGCTCGTCGCTGACATCGACGAGGCGGTAGCGGTTCAGGTCGGTGCCGGGCGGCACCGGCAGCACCACCTGCTTGTCGCCGGTCAGGTTGCCGATCGCCACCATCTTCGTGGTGTCGTCCGGGTCGATCAGCCAGACCTCGTGGAAGCCGGTCGTCAGCGGCAAATTCCGCACGTCGATCTCTAGGTCCCCGTCGTCGAGGACCCGCACCCGGCCGCCCGCGTCGACGGGGACGGTCGGCAGCGGTTCGAGGGTGGCCCGGGCCGTGACGGCCGGTGTCGTGCGGCGGTCGATGAGCTGGCCGACGGCGAGGGTTCCGCCCACCGCGAGGACGGCGGCCGCCGCGGCGGCGATCAGGGGCGTCCATCGGCGTGCCGGTCGGCGGTGCGCCCGGCCCCGGCGTTCCGCCAGGTCGGTGACGGGCGTCGCGGTCACTTCCACTGCGGGGGTACGCCTGACGTCAGCTGCGATGGCCTCCCACACCGATTCCGGCGGTGCCGGAAGGTCGCGCAGTTCCTGGCACTGCGCGCCGATGTCGGCGACCTCCCGCAGTGCGGCGAAGTCGTGCCGGCAACCGGCACAACGGGTCAGGTGATCCGCCTCGTCGAGATCCTCCGATTCCTCAGAGAGCGCGAGAAGGACCAGCCGATCGGGATCCAAATGCTGCACCGTCCACCTCCCAACGACGTCGCAGGCTGGCCATTCCACGCCGGATATGGCTCTTGACCGTGCCCAGGGGCAACCCCGTCACGGCCGCTATCTGTGGATGGGTCAGGTCGTCGAAGAACGCCAGCTCGAGGGTGCGCCGCTGCTCGGCGGGCAGCCGGCCGAGCTCGTCGGCGACCACGAGACGGTCGACGACGCGTTCCGGGGTGTCGAGCTCGTCCGGCGCCGACACCTGGGCCCGTACCGTTTCGGTCACTCGCTCGTCGCGCGCCGCGGACCGCAACCTGTCGACGGCCTTGCGCCGCGCGATACCGAGCAGCCAGCCCAGCATCGTGCCGCGCTGCGGGTCGAACCCGTCCCGCCCGGTCCACGCCGCCACGAACGTCACCTGGGTCACGTCCTCGGCGTCCGCCCGGTTGCCCAGCAGACGCTGGCAGAGATACAGCACTGCCGCGCCGTGGCGTTCGTACGCCGTACGCAAGGCTTTCTCGTCGCCGGCGCGTAACCGCTCGGCGAGCTCGTCGTCGGAGCTCATCGACCTCCCTCCCGCGTAGTTGTCTCCTGGAGAGAGTTCGCTCGGCGGCCCGCGAATGGATGCACCTAGGTGAGTAGAGAACGCTGCGGCGCCGGCACGAAGTAGTCGCTCTTCTTCCCGGCCGGCCGGCGCTCGCCCTTCACCAGGTGCGGGATGTGCTTGGCGCAGTGGATGTACGCCTCCTGCACCCGGGCGACGACCCAGAGCGGCGCCCGCTGCCCCGGCGGCAGGTCGCGCTGCTCGCCCGGGTCCTCCACGATCTCCGCGCTGCCGTTCACGTGCAGCCCGATGACCTCGTCGAAGTCGATGAACAGGATGCCGACCCGGCCGTTCTCGGTGAGGTTGCCGAGGCTCGCCATCACCCCGTTGCCGCGGTACTCCGGCCAGCTCAGGTGCTCCTCGTCGAGCACCCGCACGAACCCGGCCGGCCCGGCCCGGAAGGTGCTGTCGCAGCCGCCGCCGGAGTCGGCGGTGGCCAGGAACATCATCTCCTGCCGACCGATGAACGCGCGCATCCGCTCGTTGAGGTGGTCGAGGGTCTGCCGCGCGGTGAAGGCGTCGGCGCGTTCCCGGCTGCCGAGCCTGTCCTGCAGGTGCCGCTCACCGTGATTCATGGTCACCCCTAGTGTCGCCGCATCGCTGCGCGACAGTGTCACAGAGTAACGGCGCCGTTGCACAGCGTTGCAAGTTGCAGCGGGCGCCGAGGGATCAAGCACGCTAGCTGCGCCGGTTCCCCCGCGCGGACGCCCGATCGTCACCCGAAAGGGGGAGGAAACTGTCCCCGCCGGGACGCCGCGAAAAAAGATCACCGAACCACCAATCCGCCGCATGGATGGCCCCGAATCAGGGATGAAAGACCCCGATACAGGAGGAAACAACCATGCGTGCAACGAAGCTCACCGCCCTGGCCGCCACGACCGTCTTCGCGATCTCCCTGGCGGCGTGCGGCAGCGACGCGGACGAGCAGAGCGACGCCGGCGCGGCCGCCCCGATGGCGACCGGTGCCGCGCCGATGACGTCCAGCGCCGCCCCGAGCATGGCGGCCGGGATGGCCGGTGACATGGTCAATTTCGGTCCGGGCTGCGCGTCGGTGCCGGCCGACCCGGCGAACGCCGGCAGCTTCGAGGCGATGGCCCAGGTGCCGGTCGCGACCGCCGCGTCCGGTAACCCGCTGCTGTCCACGCTGGTCACCGCCGTCAAGAAGGCCGGCCTCGTGGACTCGCTCAACTCGGCCGACGGCATCACCGTGTTCGCGCCCACGAACGACGCCTTCGGCAAGATCCCGGAGGCCGACCTGAACAAGGTCCTCGCCGACAAGAAGACGCTGACCAGCGTGCTCACCTACCACGTGGTGCCGGGCAAGCTGACCCCGGCCGACCTGGCCGGCCCGCACAAGACGCTGCAGGGCGAGGAGCTGACGGTCACCGGCAGCGGCGAGGACTTCACGGTCGGCGACGCGGCGTCGGTGGTCTGCGGCAACGTGCAGACCGCGAACGCCAACGTCTACATCATCGACTCCGTCCTGATGCCGAAGAGCTGATGAGCCGCCCCCTTCTCGCGGCGATCACCGGGATCGTCGCGGCGGCCACCGGGATCGCGGTCGCGGAACTCTCCGCGGCCGCGACCCGGCCGCCGGCCGCCCCGCTCGTCGCCGTCGGCGGGGCGGTCATCGACGCGACGCCGGCGGCGGTCAAGGAGTTCGCGGTCCGCGAGCTCGGCACCGCCGACAAACCGGTCCTGCTCGCCGGCATCGCCGTGGTCCTCGCGTTCGTGGCCGCGCAGATCGGCGTCGCCGCGGCCCGATGGCGCGCCGCGGCCCCGGCCGGCGCGCTGCTGCTGGGCGCGATCGGCGCGGCCGCCGCGCTGTCGAGGCCGGCTTCCATCCCGGCCGACGCGCTGCCGTCCCTGCTCGGCGCCGCGATCGCCGGCGCGATCCTGTGGTGGCTCAACAGCCCGGCCCGCCCAAGCGACCGCCCGGCCCGCCCAAGCGACCGCCCGGCCCGCCCAAATGACCACCCGGCCCGATCAAGCGACCACCCGGCCCGACCACGCAAGGAGGCGGAGACCGGCGGCGCGGCCGGACCCGGCGTACCCGAAAGAGGCCGCCGCCGAATCCTGCAGCTGGCCGCCCTCGCCGCCTCGGCGGCAGCGGCGCAAGCCGCGGGAATGACCCTGACCAGCCGGCGCGAGCGGACCGCGAGCCGATCCCGCGAAGCGATCCGGCTGCCCGCCGCGACCGATCCGGCCCAGCCCCTGCCGCGAGGCGCCGCGGCGGACTTCACCACGGCGAACGACGCCTTCTACCGGGTCGACACCGCGCTCACCGTGCCGCGCGTCGACCCGGATCGGTGGCGGCTGCGGATCCACGGCATGGTCGACCGCGAGATCGAGCTGTCCCTCGACGATCTGCTGCGGCGGCCGTTGACCGAAAGGGACATCACCCTGAACTGCGTGTCGAACGAGGTGGGCGGCCCCTACATCGGCACCGCCCGCTGGCTCGGCATCCCCCTCGCCACAGTGCTGCGCGAGGCCGGCATCCGGGCCGGCGCCGATCAGATCGTCGCCCGCTCGGTGGAGGGGATGACGATCGGCACGCCGCTGGTGACCGCCCTCGACGGCCGCGACACCCTGCTCGCCGTCGGCATGAACGGCGAGCCGCTCCCCCACGAGCACGGCTTCCCGGTCCGGATGATCACCCCGGGACTGTACGGATACGCCGGCGCGTGCAAGTGGCTGACCGCGATCGAGCTGACCACTTTCGACAGGTTCGACGCGTACTGGGTGGAGCGTGGCTGGTCGGCACAGGGCACCGTGAAGACGGCGTCGCGGATCGACAGGCCGAAGCCGTTCGCCCGCGTCGCGGCCGGCCCGGTGACCGTGGCCGGGGTCGCCTGGGCGCAGCGGCGGGGCATCGCGGCCGTCGAGATCAGCGTCGACGGCGGCCCGTGGAACGCCGCGGAACTGCTGCCCACCGCCTCGGTCGACACCTGGGTGCAGTGGCGCTACTCGTGGCGGGCGAGCCCCGGGCCGCACTCGCTCGCGGTCCGCGCCACCGACGGCGACGGCGTGGTGCAGCCGGCGGAGCGGGTCACGCCGTACCCGGACGGCGCCACCGGCCGGCACACCGTCACGGTCACGGCAGGCTGAACTCCGGGTTGGGCTAAATCGGACATGGGTATAGACCCGCCCGGACGAGATCAAAAGGACGAGATCAGCAGGAGACGGCATGTCCGACATCAGGGTCCAGTTCCGCGCCGAGCAGACCTTCACCACCGACGGCGGCACCCGGCTCGCCGCCGACCGCAGCACCGAAGCGATGCAGCGCCTGCGCCAGCCCTTCGCCGTCGACACCACCATCGCCGGTTCGACGGATCGTCAACGGAGCACCGTTCTGATGTAGTCGTAGGCGATGTTCCTCTCCGTTCTCGGGCCGCTGCGCGCCACCGTGCAGGGCGCCGCCGCCGACCTGGGCGGACCGCGGCAGCGAGCGGTGCTCGCCCGGCTGACGGTCGCCGGCGGCGACGTCGTCTCGACCGACCGGATCGTCGACGACCTCTGGGGCGGCGCTGACGTGCCGGCCCGGGCGCTCGCCACCCTCCAGGTCCACGTCTCCCACCTGCGCCGCGCCCTGGAACCCGGCCGGCCCGCCCGCACCCCGGCCTCGGTGCTGGTCAGCACCGCACCCGGCTACGCGCTGCGGCTGCCCGCGGACGCCGTGGACGCCTGGCGCTTCGACGACCTGATGCGCCGCGCCGCGACGGCCGGGCCCGCCGATCAGCTCCGGCTGCTCGACGAGGCGCTCGGCTGCTGGCGGGGCGCCGCCTACCCGGAGGTCGCCGACGAGCCGTGGGCCGTCCCCGAGGTCGCCCGGCTCACCGAGCTGCGGCTGATGGCGGTGGAGTCGCGCGCCGAGGCGCAACTGGCGCTGGGCCGCCCGGCCGCCGTCGTGGCCGAGCTGGAACGGCATCTGCACGACCATCCGGGACGTGAGGGCGCGGTCCGGCTGCTGGCGCTCGCGCTCTACCGGTGCGGCCGGCAGGGTGACGCCCTGGCCGCGCTGCGCCGCACCCGCGACCATCTCGCCGGCGAGCTGGGCGTCGACCCCGGGCCGGCGCTGCGGGCGATGGAGACCGACATCCTCGCGCAGGCGCCGGACCTCGACGCGCCGGCCGCCGCGCCCGCCACGATCACGATGGTCCGGCGTCCGGCGCCGGCCGTGGTGGGCCGCGACACCGAACTGGCCACGGTCGCTGCCGCCGCTGCCGAGACCACCAGCCACGGTGCTCGGATCGTACTCATCGGGGGTGAAGCCGGCGCCGGAAAGACCACGGTGGCCACCGCCGCCGTCGCCGCCCTGACGGCGGCGGGCTGGCAGGCGCGCCGCGGACGCTGCCCCGAAGTGGCCGGCGCACCACCGGGATGGGCGTGGTCGGAAGCGCTCGGGCGGGAACTGGAGGGCGGCGGGGCGTTCGCGATGGGCCGTGCCGTCGCCGCCGGCCTCGCCACCGGCCCCACCGTGGTGCTGCTCGACGACGTGCACCGCGCCGACGACCTCACCCTGCAGCTGCTCCGCCAGGTGGTCGCGCTGCTGGCCGAGCACCCGGTGCTGGTGCTGGTCACCTACCGCACCGGCGAACGCCACGACGAGCTCGACGCCACGATCGGCGCGTTGCTCGGCGCGACCGCCGCGCACCTGACGCTGCGGGGGCTGGATCCTCGGGCGGTGGCGGCGCTGGCCCGGCGGCACGGGCTCGACGAGGCCGGTCCGGAACTGCTGGCCCGGGTCGCCGAACGCACCGGCGGCAACCCGCTGTTCGTCCGCGAGCTGGCCCGGCTCATCGCCGCCGAGGGCGCCGACGCGGCCGGGAGCGCGGTGCCGGCCGGTGTCCGGGAGGTGCTGCGCCGCCGGGTGGCGCGGCTGCCCGACCCGGTCGCGACGACGCTGCGGCAGGTGGCGGTGCTGGGCCGGGAAGCCGACTTGGACGTGCTCGCCGCGGTGGCCGGCCGCGATCCGGACGACCTGTTCGACCCGCTCGAGGCGGCCGTCCTGGCCGGGCTGCTCGACGAGCCGGCGCCGGGCCGGGTCCGGTTCACGCACGCGCTGGTCCGCGACACCCTCTACGACGACACCCCACTGCTGCGCCGCGCCCGGCTGCACACGAGGGCGCTGCACCTGCTCACCGGCGTCGCGTCCCCGGCCGTCCTCGCCCGGCACGCGTGTGCCGCGGCCGGACCCGCGAACGCGCAGGAGTCGATCGGCTATCCGATCGCCGCGGCCCGCGCCGCCGAACAGGCCGGCTCCTGGCGCGAGGCCGCCGCCCAATGGCGTGAGGCCCTGCGCCTGCACCACCTGGCCGGCAGCCGGGCGACCGGTTCCGTGGTGGACCTGCTGGCCGCCGCCGTGACCGCGCACGCCCGGGCCGGCGACGCCGTCCAGGCCCGGCTCATCTACCTCGACGCCCTGTCCGTCTCCGGCGACGCCGCGATCCTCACCGCCTGGGACGCCCCGCTGATCTGGACCACCCGCGACGGCCGCGAGCCCTCCGCCGCCGCGGTCACCGCGATCCGGCGGCATCTCGCCGGCGAGATGCCCGATGTGCTCCGGGTGCGTCTACTTCTCGCGCTTTTCCGCGAGCTTGAGGGGTACGACGAGACGGCCGCGCAACGGATCAGCGCGCAGGCCCTGACGCTGGCCCGCACCGTCGGCGACCCCCGGCTGCTCTGCGCCGCGCTGAACGTGCGCGCCTACGCCGCCCTCGGCCCCGACCTGCGTGCCGAACGCCGTGCCGTGGCCGAGGAGTACCTGGCCGTGGCGACCCGGGCCGGCGAGATCGACCACGAGGCCGTCGCGCACTGGCTGCTGTTCCTCGACGCGGCGGCGCACACCGACCTGGGCCGGGCCCGCGCCGAGATGGACCTGGCGGTGGCCCGCTCGACGACCGGCCAGCTCAGCGCCCTGCTCGCCGTCGTCGGCATCTTCTCGGCGCTGCTGGAACTGCTGGCCGGCAACGTCGACGAGGCCCTGGCCCGGTACGCCGAGGTGAGCCGCCGGCTGGCCGAGCACGGCGCGCTCAACGGCGCCGCGATGGCCACCGTCGGCCGGGTGGGCGCCGCCATGGTCCGCGGCGACCTCGCCCACCTGCGCGAGGAGTTGCTCGCCGCCGAGGCCGCCTATCCGGGCCGGGTCACCGACGCCCTGGTGCTGGCCCTGCTCGACGCCGGCGACGAGGAGACGGCCCGGACCGTGTGGGCGGGCCGCCGGCCCATCGACCGCAACTACTACTGGCTGGGGTTCACCACGCTGCGCGGGCACGCGGCGGCCCGGCTCGGCGACACCGCGGCCGGCGCCGAGATCTTCGCCGAGCTGCTGCCGTTCACGGGCCGGATCGCCGGCCTCGACTCCGGCACCCTGTATGCCGGCCCAGTCGACGCGGCCCTCGCCGCCCTCTCCGGAGATCCTTCCTACGCCCTCGCGGCAGCCCGACTCACCGCACAGCTCCAAACACCTTTGCTTCGCGGCGGCGGAACGGCAGCGGCATCAGCTTGATCATCAACGCGACCGGCAGCCCACCCTCCCGCCGCGCCTCGGCCAGCTCGCTCTCGGTGCTGACGGCCAGGATCCGCGGCACCTCGAAGCTCATCTTCGCGCCGTGCCGGCGGATGACCGCCTCGACGCGGTTCCACTCCTCGTCGGAGACGTACTTCTTGATCAGAGGAACGATCGTCCGCTCCTCGTCGGCGATGTGCTCGCGCAGGGTGTCGCGCAGATCGGCCAGATCGGCGGCCAATGCGGGCGTCACGGTGTGCCCGCTCTTGAGAGCCGCCGCGCCGGCCCGGATCCGGGCCAGCTTCGGGTCGAGCACCGCGTGGTCGTCGGTCAGCTCGGTGAGGTCGACGTGGGCGCCGGCCGCGCGCTCCAGCACCGGCCACAGCACCTCGTCCTCGGCGCTGTGATGGTGATGGATGCTGTCACAGAAGTCGCTGAGATAGCCGGCGATCGCCCCGGCCCGCTTACGGTCCAGCCTGGTGCCACTCGCGGCGAGCCCGGCCGTCAGCGCCGCACAGCGGTCGAGGTCGCGCAGCATGGCGCGGTGGGCGAGAAGCAGTCCACTCGGTTCGTTGTCCATGACGCCACCTTGCGGGCGACCACCTGCGGCCCACTTGCGGCCGGCTTAAGGCTGAGCTTGAACGTCAAGACCGACGGAAAATGCCGACGAGACCGGCGATCAGCATGGCGGCAAGGGCCCATCCCGCCAGGGTGTAGGCGACGGCCATGTGCGCGGCAGCCCCCATCGGTATGAACCGGGCCCGCTCACCGATTCCTGCCCCTGGAATCAGCAGATCCGCGGTGTACCGAGCGCCATGAAATGTCACCTCACCCTCCAAGTTGGTCGGCGGGTTGATCAACCCTTGCGCTTCCGCTCTGCTGAACCACCACCACCCGAACAGAAAAAGTACCGCGATCGGCCCAACGATCTGCCAGGGCCGAAAACCGTATCCGACCGTCACTCGCAGCAGGGCGCTCCACGCAATCCGGACCAGTCGCAGAATAAGCCAATCCTTCGGCCTGCGCACCTCAAGGCGGCGTTGCCACTGAGCGCTGACCTGAACTTTCACGGCGTCTTGACTGTGCCCTTCCCGTCGATAGGCGGCAGCGAGCTCCTCGTACGGCTGCGGAACGAAGTGCTCCTTGTCGCGCCGCAGCCAGTCGAGCCGTTGTTTGACGGTGATGGTTGGTTCGGCATGGATGAACGCATAAGTGAAGCCGTTGAGCCGCAGATCGTTCTTCCGAGGCCAAGCCGTTATTGAGTCGTACCAGCGGCCCACATGGGCGAAATCCAGCGAGAGCCCGCCGCGCAGCGTAGCTCCGAACCAGCGGACGTCCTTCTTGATCTCTGAGCGGGTCAGCTTCATCGCGATCCCCTCGGGCGCCGCAAGGGTCGCCGACCGACAGTCCAGATTGCCGCCGATGCGCGCCCCGGACAGGTCAACTTCACCGTTTGCAGTGAACCTGTCGTTGAATTTCAGGTCGCCGGAGATCTGCACTCCTCCACCGGACAGCGCAACCCGGCCGGTGAGTACGGCTCCGGAGAAGGCGGCATCCGCGCCAATGTTCGCTCGATCTATCCTCACCGCGGTGCCATCCGGATTGCTAAATGTGGAATGCAGGAGCTGCAGGTTGTTCTTGATCTGCGCCCCGGCAAGGTTCGTCTCACCCAACACGATGCAGTTCTCATCCAGGAGCACCTTGCCGGCGACGGTGATTCCATCCGCAGCGATAGCGAACCCGTCGCGATTGGTGAATCGGCCACCACGGAAATTCAGTTGTCCCCCGATACGTGCGCCGCGAAAATTGACTTCCCCCGTGGCACAGAACCCGCGGTCGAGATGCACCGAACCGCCGGTCGTGGCAGCGTCAACCAGAAGTGCCGTACCCTCACTCACGGTGAACGTCGCATCTCGGCAGCTCAACTGGTAACCGATGCGAGCTCCGAGCAGGCTCACCTGTCCGCGGGCGCGGAAGCCCTGATCGAAGAAGACGGTGCTGCCAGTGTCCAGACCGGGCGCCTCGATCGCCGGTCCGTCGTCGTCGGAGAAACTTCCACCACGGCAGATGAGCTGGCTTCCGATGCTTGCTCCATCGAGATTCACCGTCCGGGTACTCGTGAAGCCGTCGTTCAGTCGTACCTCGCTGCGCGTCGCCAGCGAGTACGCGTCGATGCCGGGGACGTGACATCCGGTCAAGAAAATGACGTCCGCTCGCGCATATTTGAGGATGATCGGCTTCTCGAAATAACACATGCGCAGCTTCAGCGGCCGCGTGAGGACGGCATGGCTCAGGTCGAGCGAACCGACAACCTTGGCACCCGTAAGCCGCAGGGGCAAGTGTGTCCATTTGGGGTCATCATTGGAGAGCGTAAGCAGGCGCACCAGCTCAGGCGCTTCCACCGTTCTGGCCGCGCCCCAAGAAGCCCCCTCCGCAACGCTCGTACGCTGCGGTGGCGGCCGGAGATCTACCAGATCGCCGCGGGCGAGCAGGTCGGGGATCTTCATGACGATCACCTCTGGCCATTCCGACGTGACCGGAGCGTACGGCGTTTCGAAGACCGGCGCTGACAAGCGACCGACACCCCATCGGTCACCCGGGCACCACAGATATGATCAGCTGTGAGCTCTGATCTTTCGGTCACCGTCGGCGACGGGGTCGCCCTCCTGGAGATGCGGCGTCCGCCGGCCAACCACTTCGACGAGGCGCTGATCGGGCGGATCGTCGACGAGGCGCGGAACCTCGATGACGACAAGACGACCCGCGCCATCGTGCTCGCCTCGCAGGGCCGGCATTTCTGCGGCGGGGCGGATTTCGGCAGCGGCGAGTTCGCGGCCGATCACGTGACGGCCGCGGAGCGGCTGTATCGCAAGGCCGTCCAGCTGTTCGAGATCCGTACGCCGATCGTCGCGGCCGTGCAGGGCACCGCCGTGGGCGGGGGTCTCGGGCTGGCGTGCGCCGCCGACTTCCGGGTGGCCGAGGCGGACAGCCGGTTCGTGGCGAACTTCGCGCGGCTCGGGTTCCACCAGGGCTTCGGGATCAGCGTGACGCTTCCGGAGATCGTCGGGCGGCAGAAGGCCACCGACATGCTGCTGACCGGCCGCCGGGTGACCGGCGAGGAGGCCGTGCTGATCGGGCTGGCCGACCGGCTCGCCGAGCCGGGGCGGGTGCGGGAGGCCGCGATGGATCTGGCGCTGCGGATCGCCGAGGCGGCGCCGCTCGCGGTCCGCTCGATCCGGGCCACCCTGCGCGGCGACCTCAAGGAGCGGGTCGAGAAGGCCTTGGACCACGAACTCGCCGAGCAGAAGATCCTCTGGGCGACGAAGGACAGCGCCGAGGGGATCAGCGCGAGCCTGGAGCGCCGGACGCCGATCTTCACGGGCGAATAGCGAGAAGGCGAATAAGGTGAGGGCATGACCACGTTCCGGCAGGCCCGTGAGTTCCTCCTCGCGCATCGCGACGACTACGACACCGCCTACCGGGACTTCCGCTGGCCCGACCAGGAGCATTTCAACTGGGCGATCGACTGGTTCGACGCCGAGGCGGCGGGTGAGGCCGGCCCGCGTACGGCGCTCTGGATCGTCGAGGAGGACGGCTCCGAGCAGCGCTACACGTTCGCCGAGATGTCCGAGCGGTCCAGCCGGGTGGCGAACTGGCTGCGCGACCGCGGCGTCAATCGCGGCGACCGGGTGATCCTCATGCTCGGCAACCAGGTCGAACTGTGGGAGTGCCTGCTCGCCACGATGAAGCTGGGCGCCGTGGTGATCCCGGCGACGCCGCTGCTCGGCCCCGCCGACCTGCGCGATCGCCTGGACCGGGGCCACGCCGCCCACGTGATCACCACCGGGGCGAACACCGGCAAGTTCGCGAGCCTGACCGGCGAATACACAAAAATCGCGATAAATCCGGCAGAGGGCTGGCTCGATTACGCCGACGCCTATCAGGCCAGCCCGCTGCTGAGAGACCCGGGCGAGACCCGATCGACCGACACCCTGCTCCTCTACTTCACCTCCGGCACGACGGCCCTGCCCAAACTCGTCGAGCACACCCACGCGTCCTACCCCGCCGGCCACCTCTCCACGATGTACTGGATCGGTCTGCGCCCCGGCGACGTACACCTCAACATCAGCTCCCCGGGCTGGGCCAAGCACGCCTGGAGCAACGTCTTCGCCCCGTGGAACGCCCTGGCCACGGTCTTCATCTACAACTACACGCGCTTCAACGCCGACGCCCTGCTCGCTCAGATGCAGCGCTGCGCGGTGACCAGTTTCTGCGCGCCGCCGACGGTGTGGCGGATGCTCGTGCAGGCCGATCTGACCGCGCTGAAGGACCCGCCGCAGATCGTCGTGGGCGCCGGCGAGCCGCTCAACCCCGAGGTGATCGAGCAGGTGCAGCGGGCCTGGGGCATCACGATCCGGGACGGTTTCGGCCAGACCGAGACGACGGTCCAGATCGCGAACACGCCCGGCCAGCAGGTCAAATCGGGGTCGATGGGCCGTCCGGTCCCCGGCTACGACGTCGTTCTCCTCGATCCCGACGGACAAATCACCCGGAACGAAGGCGAGATCTGTCTCGACCTGACGACCCGGCCCCTGGGGCTCATGGTCGGCTACCACGGCGACCCCGAGCGCAACGCCGAGGCGATGGCCGGCGGCTTCTACCACACCGGCGACATAGGATCCCGCGATGCGGACGGCTACATCACCTATGTGGGACGCACCGACGACGTCTTCAAGGCCTCCGACTACCGCATCTCCCCCTTCGAGCTGGAGAGCGTGCTCATCGAGCATGAGGCAGTGGCGGAGGCCGCCGTCGTCCCCGCGCCGGATCCCGTGCGTCTCGCCGTACCCAAGGCCTTTGTCGTTCTTGCCGAAGGATGGCAGCCGACCAACGAGACCGCGCAGGCCATCCTCCGCCACTGCCGCGAGAACCTCGCCCCCTACAAGCGCATCCGCCGCCTCGAATTCGCCGACCTCCCCAAGACCATCTCCGGCAAGATCCGCCGCGTCGAGCTGCGCGAGCGCGCAGCAATCGACGAATTCCGGGAGGAGATCTGAGCGGTCCGCTTGCGCTTCTTCCCGGGTACGAGGGAAAAGCGCCGCAAACCCCACTAATCTGACCTCATCCGGGGGCGATTCGGGGGTTTTGCATCGTGTTGGGGCGACTGCGCCGCAGGCACCGCGAGTGGAAGGCCGCCCGCGACTCCGAACACGGCGCCGTCATGCTCATCGTCGCCCTGTTCCTCGCGAACGCCGTCATCTTCGGCATGGGCGCCATCGTCATCGACGTCGGGATGGCCTGGCAGGAACGCGAAGAACTGATCACCGGCGCCGACGCGGCCTCCATGAAGATCGCCCTGAACTGCGTGGCCGACTCCACCAAGTGCACGGTCGCCGACCAGACGCCGGTCGCGATCGCCTACGCCAAGAAGAACTCGAAGGACGGCCTCGCCGACGCGCAGATCTGCTTCAGCTTCACGACCTGCCCGGCCTGGAAGACCACGACGGCCTGCCCGCCGGTGCCGACCCCGGCCGCCGGCGAGACCACCGGCACCTGGGTCGAGGTGCGCACCACCACCGTGACCGCGAAGGGCACGATCCTGCCCCCGGTGTTCGCCAAAGCGGCGACCGGCGGCAAGTTCACCGGCAAGACCGTCGGTGCGTGCGCGCGTGTGGCGTGGGGGCCTCCGGCCGTACGCAAGGTCTTGGCTCTGGGCATCTCACTTTGCGACTGGAAGCGGATGACCAGCAACGGGACCACGTTCTCCGGCCCGCTCGACCCGCTGCTCGGCGGCATTGGGCTCTATCCCATGCTGGGCCTGCCGACCGTGAAGCCCGGCGGCGACAGCCCGATCGCCGCCGCCCTGCCCGCCGCCGTGCTGGGCCTGCCACTGCCCTCATGCACCACGCCGCTCGACCTGACCGTGCCGCGCGGCTACATCTGGCTGCAAGGCCCCGAAATCTTCAACACCACCCTGCCGGACGCCAAATGCGAGATCGACCTCAAGGTCGGCGACCTGCCCCGCTCGTTCCTGCTCGGCGGCCTCACCGTCGGCAGCACCAACCGCTGCACCGCCCGCCTGCAGGCCCTCATCGCGTCGAAGCAGCCGGTCCTCGTCCCGATCTACGACAAGATCGAGCAGGCGCTGCTCAGCATCGCCCCGACCTACCGCATCGTCGGCTTCGCGCCCCTGCAGATCACCGGCTTCTCCGGCCTGCTCGGCGGTCTCCTGGGCGGGGTGAGCAGTATTTTGAGCGGCAACCTGCTGGACGCCCTCACCAAGGTCCTGTGCGACGTGGCGAGTGGTTGCATCTACGGCTATTTCACGAAAACCCTGGTCCCCACCTACCAACCCCGCTTCGGAACAGGCACGAACGTCTACGGAGCAACGGTGATCGGCCGAACGGGTTAGCGCCTCGTTCTCGTTCTCGTTCTCGCCCCTCGCCCTCTCCCGCCTCGCCCTCTCCCGCCTCGCCCTCTCCCGCCCTCTCCCGCATCGCCCCCTTCGGCCGCGATCTTGTTGATTCGGGCCGCACCGTTCCTGCGCAGATCAACAAGATCGACAGGGGGCCGCGGGGCGAGTCACGCGCGGCGAGTCACGCTGGGCGAGTCGCGCGGGGCTGGGCAGGCGGGGGTCAGGCCGCGGGCACCGGTAGGCGTAGTGCCAGCTCGGCCACCGCGGTCGCGGTCATCGGGTGGGCCAGGTGGAAGCCCTGCGCGGCCCGGTAGCCGAGCGCCGCCAGGGTCGCCGCCTGCTCCGCGGTCTCGACGCCTTCTGCCACGACGTCGAGGCCGGCCGCAGCGGCCAGCGCGAGCACGGCCGCCGGCATGTCGCCGTGCAGGAGCGAGCCGTGCAGTTTGAGCTGGTCGATGGGGAGTTCGTGCAGCAGTGCGAGGGACGACCGGCCGGTGCCGAAGTCGTCGAGCGCGATCCGTACGCCCATCCGGCGCAGCTCCTCGAGCGGGCCGGCCGGGACCGCCTCGCTGATCTCCAGGGTCAGGCGCCGCGCGGGCACGCCCGCCGTCGCGAGGATGTCCGCTACCCGCGTGGCGAATCCGGCCTCGGACAGCTGGCGGGCGGAGACGTTGACGCTGATCCGGGCGGGCGCGAGCGGCCCGAGGTCGGCGGTCCAGGCGGCGAGCTGGTCGCAGGCGGCGCGCAGCACCCATTCGCCGAGCGGCACGATCAGCCCGGTCCGTTCGGCGACCGGGATGAACTCGGCCGGCGCGAGGAGTCCGCGCTGCGGGTGCTGCCAGCGTACGAGCGCCTCGGCCCCGCGCATCCGGGTCCCGTCCACCGACATGATCGGCTGGAAGGCGAGACGCAGCCCACCGCCGGCGATGGCGTCGCGGAGCTGGGCGCCGAGCGACGCCGTGTCCGCCACGGCGCCGGCCATGCCACTGCTGTACCGCTGGACGTTGCTGCCGCCGCCGTGCTTCGCCGCATACATCGCGATGTCGGCGCGGCGGAGGAGTTCACCGCCGTCCTCGGAGCCACTCTCGGCCGCCACGCCCACCACGCCCGCTTTGAGCACGCCGGCGCCGCTTCGCGCCGCTGCGCCCGCTTTGAGCTCGCCACTGCCGCTTCGCGTCGCTCCTCCTCCGTCGGCCAGGCCGATGCTGGCCCGGACCAGGAGTTCGTGGCCGTCGGCGAGGACCGGCTCGGCCAGCGACGCGATCATCCGGCGGGCCAGCAGTTCGGCCTCGGCCGGCGTGATCCCGGCGAGCAGCACCACGAACTCGTCGCCGCCGAGCCGCGCCACCGTGTCGCCTTCGCGGACGCTGTCCCGCAGCCGCGCCGCGACCGTGGTGAGCAGCGCGTCGCCGGCGCCGTGGCCGAGCGTGTCGTTGACCGTCTTGAAGTCGTCGAGGTCGATGAGCGCGATGCTGACCGGTTGGTCCGCGGCGAGCGCGTCGGCGAGACGCTGATGGAACAGCGCCCGGTTCGGCAGTCCGGTGAGCGCGTCGTGCGTGGAGCTGTGGTCGAGGCGGGCCACCAGGTCGGCGTTCTCCCGGAACGCGGTGATCTGCCGCCATACGACGAGCGCGGTCAGCGCCGCTGCGGCGAGCACCGCCGGCCGCAGGTCGGGGTACGCCCAGGAGACGGCGACGAGCAGCACGAGCACGGCCACGACGGCGAGGTAGGGCAGGACGCTGAACGACTTCTTGCGCGTGCGACGCCGCTGGGCCCGTCCCGGCCGTTCCCGCCGCTGCGCCTCGGCCGCCACGGTCGCGCAGATCATGACGAGCGGGATGGTCACCTGGGCCGTGTTGAGGTGCACGTGGTCGCTGACGAAGCGCTGCAACATCCCGCTCATCGCGCCGACGAGCAGCCCCAGCGCGAACATCCGCAGGGCCAGCGGCGCGACGTACGCGAACCCGGACAGCGCCACCTTCGCGATCGCGAACACGATCAGCATCTCGACCACGATGATCGCGCCGAGGCCGAGCAGTGAGGTGGCCTGCGTGGCGTCGTCCTGCAGCATCGGGCGGAACTGGTACTGCCACATGAACACGGCGGCGGCCAGCAGCACCGTGCCGGCGTCGAGCACCACACGGATGCGATCGCCGCGTCCCGACGTACCCAAGGGAAGCCGGAACATCCCGATCAGCAGGACCACCACCGCGGCGCCATAGGCGCCGAGCGTCACCGGCGACATCGCCTGGGTGGGCGCGCCGTGACCGATCGCGTCCATGGTGTTGAGCGCCGCTCCGACGCCGACCAGGCCCGCGCACCCGGCGAGATGCCCCCAGAAGATCCGGGCCGGCCGGGCGAGCCGATCCTCCATCGCCAGCCGGACCGCCAGCACCACCGGAATGATCGTGGACAGCGACGCGGGCAGCCAGAGCAGCAGCAGCCCCCGGGGCCCGCCGAAGTTGACGGCGAACACGACGACGGCGAAAGCCGCGATCGCGGCCGACGCCAGCACCGTGCCGGGCAGTGCCCGTCTCCCCTGCGACTCCATCGCCAGACACTCGACCGATCCGGCCCGGATCTGAGGCCCTCGGGGGCCTGCCGCATCGCCGTGATCCGCCCGTTTCCGCGCCGACCAACAAATCGTCATCCGCCGATGTCCGGGAAGCCGCCGGCTCGCCGCAGACTGAGGGAGCGTTCAGGTGAGCCGGCTCCGGGGCGTTCACCGTTCGCGCCCGCCGCCCCACCGGCGGGCCGTCCGTAAAGGAGCCCACCCTATGAGCTCTGTCCGCATCGCCACGACCGTCCTTCTCGCCGCCGTTCTCGGCGTGCTCGGCCTGGCCGCTCCGGCCTACGCCGTGACCGCCGCCCAGAAGGCCGCCGTCCTGTCCTCCTTCACCCAGACCAGCGCGTCGAGCTACAGCGCCTGGAACGCGGCCCGGCAGAACCGGGGCGACTGGTCCGGGTACGGCTTCGACTGGAGCACCGACTACTGCTCGGCCAGCCCGGACAACCCGCTCGGCTTCGAGTTCAAGCTCGCCTGCCACCGGCACGACTTCGGCTATCGCAACTACAAGGCGATCGGCGCGTTCGCTGCCAGCAAGAGCCGCGTCGACTCGGCGTTCCACGAGGACCTGAAGCGGAAGTGCGCCATGTACTCGCCGGTGGTCCGGCCCGCCTGCACGAGCCTGGCCTGGACCTACTACCAGGCGGTGTCGCTGTTCGGCTCGGTCGCGGCGGTGAGCACGGCCGACATCCGCAAGGCCGCGAAGATCAAGGTGGATGCGCTGGCGGCTGGTTGATTTCGGTCAAGAGCCTCATTTGTACGAGTCGGAGCGGCGCCCCCTTACCAGCGCCACTCCGACTCATCCCCCGTACAAATAAGCTCCTGCCTTGAATCAGGCGATCGACCGCGCGGCCCGCAGGATCGTCTCGGCGACAGCGGCCGGCTCCGACGCCGGGATCGCGTGTGAGGCGCCGGGCAGCTCGACGGTGGTGCGGGCGCCGGCGCGCTCGGCCATGAAGCGGTGCGCCTCGAGCGGGATGTTGAAGTCGAGCTCCGGGTAGATGAACCAGGACGGCAGCTCCTTCCACGCCGGCTCGCCGGAGCCCTCGTTGAGCGCCGCCGTGTTCAGCGGGCGCTGGGTGGCCGCCGCGAGCGCCGCGACGCCGGCCGGCACGTCGGCGATGAACTGCTGGTGGAACCGCTCCGGCCGGATGAACAGGTCGACGCTGCCGTCCGCGAGCGGCACCTCCCGCAGCGTCTCCCCGAGCGTGCTGCCCGGGAACTTGCCGGACAGGAACCCGATGCTCTCCCCCGCCTCCGGCGCGAACGCCGCGACGAACACCAGCGCCTTCACGTTGTCGTGCCCGGCGGCGGCGTTGGAGATCACCGCGCCACCGTACGAATGCCCGACGAGCACCACCGGCCCGTCGATCGTCGCCACCAGGGCGGACACCCCGGCCGCGTCCCCGGAGACGCTGCGCAGCGGGTTGGGCGCCGCGATCACCGGATACCCCTCGGCGATGAGCTGCTGAATCACCCCGTTCCAGCTGCCGGACTCGGCGAACGCGCCGTGAACGAGAACGATGGTCGGCTTCATGAACGTGCCTTTCGAAGAGGTGGTCCTCCTCATTCCAGCGGCACGGCGGCGCCGGCACCACGCAGAAGTAACGCAGAACTACCCGACTGCGTCCCGCCGCCGCCCGCCGCCTGCCGCCCGCCGCCCGCCGCCCGCCGCCCGCCGATCTTGAACGCTCGACCACCCTCCGGCAGATCTTGAACGCTCCACCACCGAATCCGGTGGGCCATCGTCCAAGATCGCCAGGAGGAACCGCTCACTGAAAAAGTTAACGAGGAATCACATTCGGGGCATCGGTGGCCTTAGATTGGGCTTCGGACTTCTCCACCGAAGCAGGAGGACCGCACCGTGAACCCTGATCAGATTCAGACCCTTCGCCTGCTCTGCGACACCATCGTCCCGTCTCTCGACCGGCCCGACGACCCCGACGGGTTCTGGCGGCGGACAGCCACCGACGTCGGCGCCGACCAGGGCGTCCTCGCCATGATCTCGGCAATGCCATCCGAGCGGCAGGCCGGGATCGCCGCCCTGCTCGACGCGCTCGCGGCGAACGGCTTCCGGGAGGCGCCGCAGCCCGTGCTGACCGCCATCGGACAGGCGTCCCCGGAGGCGGCCGCCGGGATCGCGGCGCTGACCAGCCTCACCCTGCTGCTCACCTACGGGATCACCGACGCGGACGGGCGCAACCCGTTCTGGACCACGATCGGCTACCCGGGCCCGGCCGCCCTCGCCAGGCCGGCCACTCCCGCCGGGCCGGCCACTCCCGCAGGGCCGGCCACCCCCGCCGGGCCGGCCACCCCCGCCGAGTCGGCCACCCCCGCCGGGTCGGCCACTCCCACCGAGCTGGCCACTCCCACCGCGCCGGCCACCCCCGCCGGACCAACCGAGGAACCGCTGATCACGCCGCTGCGCCCGGACGGCGATCTCGAACTGGAGGCCGACGCCGTCGTGATCGGCTCCGGCGCCGGCGGCGGGCTGATCGCCGGCCGGCTCGCCGCGGCCGGCAGGCGGGTGGTCATAGTGGAGGCGGGCCGCTACAACACCGAGGCGGATTTCGATCAGCTGGAACTGCCCGCGTATCAGCGTTCCTACTGGCGGGGCGGCCCGACACCGACCGGCGACGGCAACATCACCCTGATGGCGGGCGCCGGGCTCGGCGGCGGAACCGTCATCAACTGGACGAACTGCATCCGTACGAAGGACCACGTCCGTCAGCAGTGGGCCGACGAGTTCGGCCTCACCGATGTGGCGACGCCCGCGTTCGACAGGCACCTCGACGCGGTGTGGCGGGAGATGTCCGTGAACGATCGGTGCTCGGAGTTCAATCAGATCCACGAGGCGATGCAGCGCGGGGCGGAGAAGCTCGGCTGGTCGTTCGCGACGATCTACCGCAACTGGGACGAGAAGCGGCACGACGCGGCGATCGCCGGCCACCTGGGATTCGGGGACCCGTCGGGGGCGAAGCAGTCGACGCTCAAGGTCTACATCGAGCCGGCAGTGCTGCGGCACGGCGCCCAGGTGATCGACAACTGCCGGGTAGACCGGATTCTCACCGCCGACGGCCGCGCCACCGGAATTATCGGAAATGTCGGAAACGCCACGGTCACCGTCCGCGCTCCCATCGTCGTCCTCGCCGCCGGCGCCCTCGAGTCCCCCGGTGTGCTCTTACGGTCAGGCATCGGCGGCCCGGCGGTAGGCGACTACCTCCGCCTGCACCCCTGCACGGTCACGATGGGTGACTACGGTACCGACATGCGCGGCTGGTGGGGCGCCCCGCAGGCCGCACTGGTCAACGAGTTCGCCGCCGTCGAGGACGGCTACGGGTTCCTCATGGAGAGCGTGCAGTACACCACCGCCCTGGCCGCCGGCTCGATCCCGTTCATCTCACCTGAGCAGCACAAACAGGCGATGTCCACGCTTCGCAACACCGGTTCCTTCATCGGCCTGATCCGCGATCACGGCCACGGCCGGGTCACTCTCGACGAGTCCGGCAACACGGTGGCCTTCTACGACCTGTCCGACGATCTCGACATCCGCAACACGAAGCGTGCCATCGAAGCCGAGATCCGGCTGCACCACGCCGCCGGCGCGCGCCGCATCCAACTGTTCGCAAACGGTCTCGACGCATGGGAGCAGGGCGACGACCTGGAGGCCTACATCGCCCGCGCCACAGCGGTTCCGCTCCGCGCCGGCGGTGCCACCCTCTTCGCCGCGCACCAGATGGGCAGCTGCCGCATGGGCACCGATCCCACCACCACCGTCGCCGATCCGCGCGGCGAGCTCCACGACACGCCCGGCGTCTGGATCGGCGACGCCTCCGCTTTCCCGACGCCGTCCGGCACCAATCCGATGATCACCGTGATGGCGCTGGCTTCCCGAACCGCCGAGAACATCCTAAAAAACTGAGATTTGTACGAACGATTACCCGTCCCCAACCGCACCATCACCGCCCCCACACCACGACGCGGGCCGGGCGACCACTCCAGGCCGCCCAGCGCGCGCCGGCGATAGGTGCATGGTCATTCCCGGACGCGCGCTCCACCGCAAAACCAGCACCCGAACCACACTGCACCACCTCACCGCCGCTGCCCATGCAAGAACGAGCACCTCCCGCCTCCCTCCCTGCCGCACATCCCCGCCCCCGCGAGACCGAGCGCCCCCACCGCGCCACCCGCATCCACCCTCGCTGGAGCGAGAAGGCTTGTCGGATGCCGAGGAACACCTGTAAACACCCTTTCGTGTCATTTCCACCGAACCCCCGCTGGTGGGACGGTCGGCCACCGGACACACACCTCGTCCGCATTGGGTGATCTTGTAACTCTGTGTACTCTGCAGACCGCGTTCGGAAATCTGCAATCGGCTGATTGCGTCCGGCGCGATCATTATCGTCAGGCCAGTGGAGATCAGCGCGATGAAGATGTACGACGTCCCCGGTTCGGACGCGTTCCAGCGGTTCCTCGACAAGGAGAAGGCCGCTCGCGACATCTTCTGGAATCAGCCGCTCCACGTCCCGGGCCCGCTACAGGTGCCGGCCTACGCCGAGGCGACGCTCCGCTCCTTGACCCGCAACGACGCCGACCTCGACGAACGTGTGCGGATCCGCGGCGAACGGCACACCGCACTGCTCGCGCGCCTCGACGGCGACGACGCCCCGGCCGTGCACGCCGTCATCGACGAGTCGGTGCTGCGCCGTTCGGCGGCCGGATCGGACGCCACCCGCCGGCAGATCGAGCACCTCATCGAGCTGTCGCAGCGACCGGCCGTCCACATCGGGATCATGCCGCTCGACCGTGGCCCGCACCGGGGCCTGATCGGCCCGTTCGTGGTCGCCGACGAAATGGTCTTCTTCGAGGGCGCCGCCGGCGACCAGCTCGTCGAGGACGTCGCCGCCTCCTACCGGGACCTGGGCCGCTCCCTGATGGCCGAAGCCGCCACCGACGAGGACGCCCGCACCCTGATGGGCAAGCTGATCGGCCGCTGACCGACGGCCGCGCCGACCGCCAGCCGCGGCCGAGCCAACCGCCGGGCCAACCGCGGCCGAGCCAACCGCCGAGCCAACCGCAGCCGGGCCAACCAGCGCCCGGGCCGACCAGCGGCCGGCGAACAGGTCAGCCAGTGAAGGGGTCGCCGTCCTTCAGATCGTCGACGAAGGCCTGGAACACCGCGCGGTCGAAGCTGAGGACCGGCCCGGAGCGATCCTTGGTGTCGCGGACCAGCACCACATCACCGGCCATCTTGACTTCGACGCATCCTCCGCTTTCGCTATGCGAACTCTTGAACCAACCCGACTCGGCCCGGTCACGCATGACGCCTCCCGCAAGTGCTCACGCCGCCGGCACGGACACCCGACCGCACCGAAGATCCAGCACACCTCATCGGAGCCGGACGATCACTCAGCGTACCTGACATTCAACTGTCTGGATGCGCAAAACAGACGTCGATGATTAGGCAACGGCCGATGAGGTAGGATTTCGGCGAGCAGGCGTCCGCAATCTGCTTTTTGCAAATTGCAGACTGCGAGCGGGGAAGAACAGGGGGTGAACCGTGTCGGATCTGCCCGGTCACTCCATCGCGCCCTCCGCCGTCGGACCGAAGATCGCCAAGGTCAGCGTCGCACAGCAGCTCAAGGCCCTCCGCGAGGAGGCGCGTCTCACCACGGCCACCGTCGCCGACGCGATGGACTGGTCGATCTCGAAACTGACCAGGATCGAGAAGGGCGAGGTGACCATCCAGCCGTTGGAGGTCCGCGCGCTTCTCGCCCATTACGGGATCACCGACGAGAACCTCGCCGCCAAACTGTCGAAACTGGCCCGTTCATCCCGGAGCCGCCAGTGGTACAGCAGATATCGGCTGTCCGGCGCCTTCGCCGATTTCGTCGCTTACGAGAATGAAGCAGCCGTCATCCGGATTTGGCAGATGCTCTTCATTCCCGGTCTTATGCAGACCACCGAATACGCACGCGCCGTCACCGCGAGGACGCTGCGCACCGACTCGAACGACGATCAGGTCAAGGCCCGCGTGACCCTGCGGCTCGACCGTCAGCACGCGCTCTTCGAACGCCTGACCGGGCCGGACGCCCCGCGCATGCAGGTGGTGATGGACGAGTCGGTGCTGCGCCGGCCGATCGGCGGCCGCGAGGTCCAGGTCCGCCAGCTCGACCACCTGTTGTCGCTGGCCGAGGACACCGACCGCTTCACCTTCGGCGTGACCCCGCTCGACCTCGAACACCACTCCGGGCTGGGCGGCTCGTTCACGATCCTGCAGTTCCCCGAGCACAGTCACGGCGACGTCCTGTTCGCCGAGGGCGCCGCCGGCAACGACTTCATCATGACCGACAGCGATGCGGCGCTGCGGCACAACGCCCTCTTCCAGGACCTGCTCGATTACGGCCGGACCGGCGAGCGCGCCGTGCAGTTCATCCGATCCATCCGAAACGAACTGCACGGCGCCTGAGCAAACGCCGCCAGGACAAAAGCCGCACGATGCCTGAGATCAAGCCCGCACAACGCCGGGGATCACGGCCGCGGCTCGCGCCCGGCCTCCTTGGCCCGGACGACGGCGCGCCGCACCTGCTCGAAGGTCTGCCAATCGGTCGACCGGAACAGCACGACACGACGATCCGCGTACCAGGCGGTCAGCCCCATCCGCCGGGGCGGCCTGCGCCCGTCGACCACGCTGGCGGCGGCCACCCCCACCAGAACGACCAGGCACGCTACCCCGAACCACAGCTCGGACCAGCCGAACACCCTGATCAGCCCGGCGACCAGCAGCAGCCCCGCCAGACCGCCGCCCACCGCCACCATCCGGGCCGGGTACGCATAGTCGTAGTACGGGTCCTCGATGAACAGATCCCGGACCCGGTAACGCCCCTCCACGGTCTCGATGTACCCCCTGCGGACGACGATGCCCGGTCCTCGGTAGTAGATCCGGCCGCCCGCTGAGGTATCTGGATTGGCTGTCATGACGACACCTCCTGATAGACATCGTCATTCAGTGTGCTAGCCGCCAGCAATAGTCCGTTCTAGCTAGGCTGTCGGCGCTCCGCTATCTGCACAGTGCAGACAAGGATATAAATCCATTTCCGTACGATATGTCGCGCCCGTTTCACACTTTTCGCGACGCATCGCCTCTTGCAGCGCGGATCGAACGGCGAAACGTGCCATTTCTCAGGCCCGCAGTTGCTTCACCAGCCGACGCTCGGCGCGGCCGCCCGCATCCTGGAGATCACCGGTCGGCGTCCAGCCCGCTCGCTCGTAGACGGCCTTGGCCCGGACATTGTCGTCGATCACCCAGAGCTCGAGGCTCTCGAAGCCGGCCCTCAGTGCCTCCTCGTCGACGTGGGCGAGCAGGCGGGAGGCGACGCCGGCGCCCCAAACGTCAGGATCGACCGCGAGGTAGACGAGTTCCGGCCCGACGAGCACCGCGAAACCGACGGCCCGATCGCCGACGCGGGCCAGATACAGAACTCCGCCCTGAGCGAGGCGCCGCTCCACACCGGCCAACGAGGACGCCAGGGCCGACGGAGGCGCAAGCCCATCACGGACCGCCGCCGCACGGGCCCAGATACGGGCCGCCTCGACGGCGTCCCTGGAGCGGGCCGCCGCGGCGGCGTCCGTGGAGCGCGCAATGATCACGCCGAAGGATAGGGCGACGCCTCCAGCAGGTGGGCCAGGTGGGCGGTGTTGGCGGCGAGGGTCTTCGTCGCGGCGCCGGTCGTGTCCGCCTTGGGGCCGGCGTCCTTGTAGTCGAGGCCGCCCATGGCCTCGCCCACCCAGTACGTCGAGGCGGCCCCGGCGATCGTGAAGCCCACGTCGTTGAGGCCCTGCAGGACCTCGGCGGTCACGTGGTGGGCGCCGTCCTCGTTGCCGACCACGGCGACCGCGGCCACCTTGCCGTACACCTTCGAGATGTCGGCGTCGAGGCGTTCGAGGACCATCTTGCAGACGCTCGACGGCTGGCCCATCCAGATCGGCGTCGCGATGATCAGGATCTGGGCGTCCATGATCTTCGCGCGGATGGCGGGCCACTCGTCGCCGTCACCCTCGTCGACGGTGACGCCGAAGCGGACGTCGTGGTCGACGACCCGGATCACCTCGCCGTCGACGTCGTGGTCGGCGAGGGCCGTCAGGACTTCACGTCCGAGCAGTTCAGCGCTGGATTCGGCGGGGGACTTCTTCAGGGTGCAACCGAGCACCACGGCACGCAGCGTCGTCATGGTCTCTCGCATACCCGGGTGAACCACCTTCACGCCAAGAAGATCTTGCTGTTAGGTTGTTGCACATTATTGGCAACAACCACGGGAGTGCTCAGTGGTCAGCGAGGTCGTCGCCGCGCAGCGGAGCCGCACCACGGCCTGGCTCGGCGCGCTGACCGCGATCCTCGCCCTGACCACCCTCGTGGCCGTCGGCACCGGCGCGATCGGCATCAGTCCCGCCACCGTCGCCCGGATCATCGCCCACCAGCTCTTCGCCGTCGGCGACGTCACCTGGACCCCGCCCGAGGAGGCGATCGTCTGGCAGGTACGCCTCCCGCGCGTCCTGCTCGGCATCCTGGTCGGCGCCGGCCTCGCGGTCTGCGGCGTGGCCCTGCAGGCGATGGTCCGCAACGTGCTCGCCGACCCGTACCTGCTCGGCATCAACTCCGGCGCCTCCAGCGGCGCGGCGGCGGCCATCCTCTTCGGAGCGGGCGCCGGGTTCGGTCAGTACGCGCTCTCCACCAGCGCTTTCGCCGGCGCGATGGCCGCCTCCCTGGCCGTGTTCCTGATCGCCCGCAGCGGCGGCCGGGTCACCTCGATCCGCCTGCTGCTGGCCGGCGTCGCGGTCGGCTACGCCCTCTACGCCCTCACCAGCTTCCTGATCTTCGCGTCCGGGTCGGCCGAGGGCTCCCGCTCGGTGATGTTCTGGCTGCTCGGCTCGCTCGGCCTGGCCCGCTGGGACGCGCTGCTCGCGGTCGCCGCCCTGGTGATCGGCGGGACCATCGCCTACCTCACGGTCACGGGACGCAGCCTCGACGCGCTCAGCGTCGGCGACGAGACCGCGCACACCCTCGGGATATCCCCGGATCGGCTCCGGCTGCGGTTGCTCGTCGTGGTCTCGCTCTGCGTCGGGGTACTGGTCTCCGCCTCCGGCAGCATCGGGTTCGTCGGTCTGGTCGTACCCCATCTCGCCCGCCGCATCGTGGGCGCCCCGCACGTCCGGGTGGTGCCGGTGGCGGCGCTTCTCGGAGCGATCCTCCTGGTCTGGGCCGACGTGATCGCGCGCGTCCTGCTCGCCCCGCAGGAGATCCCGATCGGCATCATCACGGCGCTGGTCGGCACCCCGTTCCTGCTGGTCCTGATCCGACGACTGCACGCCTGAGAGGACCCTGACATGCGCATGTTCCCGGCTTTGGTGGCCGCCACGCTCCTCGCGGGTTGCGGCCTGACCACCGACGAGACCGCCGCGGCCGACACGGCGATCACCATCGAGAACTGCGGCGCCCAGGTCACCTTCGAGCAGACCCCGCAACGGGTGGTGCTGCTCAAGAGCGCCGCCGTCCCCTACCTGCACTCCCTCGGCGTCCTCGACCGTGTGACCGCCCGCGCCGGCCAGTATCCGAAGGACTACTACGACAGCGCGACCCAGGCCGAGCTCGACCGCATCCCGCTGCTCACCGACAAGACCGACACGAGCGGCCACCTGCAGATCTCCAAGGAGGTCGTGATCGGCCAGCAGCCCGACCTCGTGCTCGGCGAGGTCGACAACCTGTCCCGCGACACCCTCGCCGCCGTGGACATCCCGCTGCTGGAGGAGCCCGCCCTCTGCGCGAACGCCACCGGCGAGCCGTCCTTCGACGACATCTACTCGCAGATGCAGACCTACGGCCGCGTGTTCGGGCGCGAGGCCGAGGCGGCGAGCGCGATTGCCGCGCTTCGGGCGCGGATGGCCCACATTCAAAAGCCTTCGAGGGTACGGACGGCAGCCGTGCTCTATCCGACCGTCGGAGGAGGCGTCACCTACGCATACGGGGCGGGCAGCATGGCGCAGCCCCAACTCGAGGCGGCCGGGTTCACCAACGTCTTCGGCGACAGCGCGGAGCGGGTCTTCGAGGTGACCCTCGAGGAGCTGCTCGGCCGCAACCCGGATGTGCTGATCCTGCTCTACAGCGACGGCGACCCGGAGGCGGTCGAGCAGGCGGTCACCGGCCTGCCCGGCACGGAGAAGCTCAAGGCCGTCGCGAACGGCGACGTCATGCCGCAGCTGTTCAACTTCACCGAGCCGCCGTCCCCGCTCGCCGTCGACGGCCTGGAGCGGATCGTCGAGCGGTTCAGCAAGACATCATGATCGAAGCGAACGACGTCTCCTGGCGCTACGGGGCCAACCCGGTCATCGACGGCGTCGGCGTGACGGCCCGCCCCGGCCGCGTCCTCGGGCTGATCGGCCCGAACGGCAGCGGCAAGACCACCCTGCTGCGGCTGCTGCACGGCGCGCTGCGCAGCACCACCGGCACGGTCACCGTGGACGGCGACGCCCTGACCGCGCTCTCCCCGCGGGAGACCGCGAAGCGGATGGCCGTCGTCGTGCAGGAGACCGGCGGCGAAACGGCGCTGACCGTCGCCGAGATGGTCCTTCTCGGTCGCGGCCCGCACCTGTCGGCGTTCCAGCGGACCGGCCCGGCCGACCACGAGGTGGCGGCGCGCTCGCTGGCCCGGGTCGGCGCCACCCACCTGGCCGGCCGGCCCTTCGCCGGGCTGTCCGGCGGCGAACGGCAGCGGGTTCTGATCGCCCGCGCGCTCACCCAGGAGGCCACCCACCTGCTGCTCGACGAGCCGACCAACCACCTCGACATCCGCTACCAGCACGAGATCCTCCGTCTCGTCCGCGGCCTCGGCACCTGCTCGGTGGTGGTCCTGCACGACCTCAATCTGGCCGCCCGCTACTGCGATGACCTGGTGCTGCTCGGGTCCGGTGGGGTGGTCGCAGCCGGTCCGGCTTCCGACGTACTCAATCCCGAGGTCCTCGAACCGGTCTATGGGATCGGCATCCGCCGCCTGGAGATCGAGGGCCACCTGCATCTGCTGTTCGAACCGTCGCCTTCCGATTCGTCGCTTGAGGAGATCACCGCATGACCGCGCAGGACCGCATCAACGCCTACTGGACCGGGCGGGCGCCGGCCTACGACGCCTACCAGCAGCGGCCGGAACGCCTCGACGCCGACGCCGCGGCCTGGGCGGAGATCTGGAAGCAGGCCCTGCCGCCGGCGCCGATCGACGTGCTCGACGTCGGCACCGGCAGCGGTCACGTGGCCATGGCGGTGGCCGGGCTCGGACACCGGGTGACCGGAATCGATCTGTCCGAGGGGATGCTCGCCGAGGCCCGCAAGCACGCCTCGGCGGCCTCGAACCCGCCGGATTTCCGGCTCGGTGACGCCGTCGCGCCGGACTTCCCGGACGACAGCTTCGACGCGATCGTGGGCCGCTACGTGATGTGGACGCTGCGCGAGCCGGCCACCGCCGTGGCGAACTGGAAGCGCGTGCTGCGCCCCGGCGGCCTGGTCGTCATGGTGGACAGCACCTGGTTCCCGGACGGCCTCGACGAGGAGATGCAGCCGGGCGTCACCGCGTTCTACGACGCCGAGGTGCGCTCGATGCTGCCGCTCGCCACCGCCAAGTCGATCGACGAGACCGCGCTGGCCCTGGCGAACGCCGGCCTCACCGACGTGTCCGTCACCCCGCTCACGACCATCTTCCAGCTCGACCAGGAGTACGGCGTCTCCCCCGGCCACGAGGTCCAGATGCAGTTTCTGATCAGCGGCCGGGCCTGATTCACCAGGGGGTGTGGTTGCGCCACTTGCGGTTGGCCTTGTCACTGCACGTACGCAACCGCACCGTGCCCACCCCGGCCCGGTCGATGGCGGTCTCGGTGACGCAGCGCCCGTTCTGCCCGGCCCGCAACGTCCCGGTGAACCACCACTCCTGGTCACCGCGATAGGTGCACTTCGCCACCCGCAGCGCCGAGTCGTGCGGCTCCACGCAGTTGCCGTCGTTGGTGAAGTGACCCTCGCTGGTCTGGTAGAAGTCCTGCGCGTCGTTCCCCTGCCGGCACGGCGCCGTGGTCAGCACCGTCCCGACCGGCCCACCGGTCAGGCACCGCCCGGGGTTGCGCTCCGTGACGAGCCACCCCTGCAACAACGGCGGCGGTCCGGGAACGGCCGCCGCCGAGGTCTCCCCGCCACCCAGCATCGCAGCGGTCAGGAACGGCACAAGGACACCACGGGTCAGCACGGCCTCATGCTAGATCCCAGCCGGCCGATTCGTCCGCCTTTTCCCTGATCGCGCCCGTCGCCTCAACACGCTTCCGGCTCGAAGTTCAGGTCCCGGCACCACTGCCGCCTGAACTCGATCATCAGCTCATCCCACTCACCGATCTCGTCGAGGAGGCTGCGGCTCGTGTCGGTCACCATCTCGTCGGAGAAGACCTCCTTCGACTTGTCGTGCACCTTCGCGGTCAGCGACGCTCCGGGCTTGCTGCTGTAGATCAGCAGGACGTTGTAGGCGATCTCCATGTCGTTCTGCGACAGGTAGTACGCCCGGAACTGCGCCGGGCAGCGCTTCTCCAGGGGCTCCTCGCAGCCCAGGAAGTCGTTGAACCGGCCACGCATCGCATAGATCGACTCGAGGAAACCGCGGTAGGCGTCCACCCGCAGCGATCGGAGCCGCTCGTCGTTCTGCTGCTCGACCTCGGCAAGTCGCAGTCGCTCCTGGCTCTGGATGCCCCGGTTGCTCGCGTAGACGGTGAATCCACCACCGATCAAGGCGCCGAGCAGGGCCGCCACCGCGGACAAGGCCGCTGTCGAGAGTGCGGCGCGGGTCTCCGATCGCTCACTGCCGGGCTGCGGGGCGGGCGGCTTCTCCGGCTTCGCGGGCGCATCCGTCATCCGCGTCCCCTCTCCTCGGGCTCATCCGAGGGTGCCGCCGATGGTGAGGTGACGCAACCCGGGCACTCCCAGGAGACGGCCCTCAGCGGAGCCGGGCGGCCCGGGACTCCAGGTAGCGCTGCTCGGGAATGCTGAGCGTCAGCCTCGCGGCCCGGCGGTAGTGGTCGCGTGCCCCGGCATGGTCGCCGGTCATCTCGAGCAGGTGGGCGCGGACCGCCGCGGTCCGGTGGTGCTTGGCGAGGACCGGGTCGGCGGCCGTGCGGTCCAGGGCCGCGAGCCCGGCGCGCGGACCGTCGACCATGGCCAGCGCCACGATGCGGTTCAGCGTGACGATGGGGTTGGGGTGGAGAGCGTGCAGTAGTCCGTACAGAAGAAGGATCTGCTCCCAATCGGTGTCCTCGACGCGCGTCGCCTCGTCGTGCACCGCCGCGATCGCGGCCTGAAGCTGGAACGGGCCGATCGGGGCGTGCGCCAGCGCCGCCGTGATGATCGCAACGCCCTCGTCGATCGCGGAACGGTCCCAGCGGCGGCGGTCCTGCTCGGCGAGCGGGATGAGGGCGCCGTCCGGGCCGGTACGCGACGGCCGGCGCGCGTCGGTGAGCAGCATCAGCGCGAGCAGGCCCGCCACCTCGCCGTCGCCGGGCAGGCGCCGGTGCAGCTGCCGGGTCAGCCGGATCGCCTCGCGGGTCAGGTCCACCCGGTTCAGGGCGTCGCCGGAACTGGCCGTGTAGCCCTCGTTGAAGATCAGGTAGAGGACGTGCCGCACCGCCGTGAGGTCGGAGGCGGGCCTGTCGAACCGGGCGCCGGCGTCGCGGATGCGCTGCTTGGCCCGGCTGATCCGCTGGCCCACCGTGGCCTCCGGCAGCAGCAGCGCCCGGGCGATCTCCGCGGTGGTGAGCCCGCCGACCGCCCGCAGGGTGAGCGTGATCTGCGCCGGCACGCTCAGCGCCGGATGGCAGCAGAGCAGCAGCAACGCCAGTTCGTCGTCGCCGCGGGGCTGCGGCGCCGGCTCGCGCCACACCGTCTCCTCGCGGCGCCGGCGGGCCGTCTCGTTGCGCAGCAGCTCCACCCGCCGGCGGCTCGCCACGGTGATCAGCCAGTTCCGCGGGTGCTCCGGGACGCCGGTCGACGGCCACTGCTGAGCCGCCGCGATCAGCGCCTCCTGGACCGCGTCCTCGCAGGCCTCGAAGTCGCCGTGCCGGCGGACCACGGCGGCGAGGGCCTGGGGCGCGCACTCCCGCAGAAGGGAAGTCAGATCTCCCATGCGCTCATGTCCAGGACCGGGCGCAGCTCGACCCGGGTGTAGGCGGCGTCCGGCGCCTTCGCAGCCCACGCCACCGCCTCGTCGAAGTCCGCCACGTCGATCAGATAGAAGCCGGCCAGATGCTCCTTGACCTCGGCGTACGGCCCGTCCGAGGTGATCGTCTCGCCGTCGCGCACGGAGACCTGGGTGGCCAGGGCCGGATCGCCGAGGCCCTCGCTCGCCACCAGCACGCCGGCCTCGCGCATCTCCTCGGTGAGCCGCAGGTGGCCGAGCCCGAAGTCGGTGCGCTGCTGCTCGGTGAGCGTCTCCCAGACGGCGAGCGACTGCGGGTTCGACTGGATCAGGATCACGTATTTCATGGTCGCCTCTCTCGCGGAATGTCTCCCGGATGTCTCCGGATGTCTCCCGAATGTCTCCCGGATGTCGAAACCGGCCGACCCGGCTTCGACATCCCGGCATGAATGAGATCGCGGAAGTCATCGAACGCAAGGCCGCCCTCCTGCAGAAGGGCGACGCCGAAGCCGTCCTGGCGTACTACGCCCCCAGCTTCGTCGAGTACAACCTCGCCCCGCCACTGCGCCAGCCCACCACCTCGCGGCAGGAGCGCGTCGCGGCGCTGCGGGCCTGGATGGGCACCTTCGCCGCGCCGCCGCGCCGCGAGGTCACCCAGCTGGAGATCACCACGGACGGCGACGTGGCGTTCGCGACCAGCCTCGACTGCCTGAGCGCCGTATCCGAGGGCACGCCGTTCCAGCTGTGGTTCCGGGTGACGCTCGGGCTGCGGCGCATCGACGGCCGCTGGCTGGTCACCCACGAGCACGAGTCGGTGCCGTTCGAGATGGACGGCTCGTTCCGCGCGTCGACGGACCTGACACCCGCCACCGAACCGCGCTGATCGGCAGCGCCCAGGATCGGTCCGGGACGGTGGTGCGGCCTCAGCCACGGTGGTGATCCAGGGGCCGTGCTGGCCGGCTGCACCACAGGGCGACAATTCGGACGCCGACCCAGCCCTGACGTACAGCCGGCACCCCCGGCCCGAACCGGCTGCACCACAGAGCGACAATTCGGACGCCGACCCAGCCCTCACGTACAGCCCGCACCCCCGCCCCAAACCGGCTGCACCACAGAGCGACAAATCGGGCGCCAACCCAGCCCTCACGTACAGCCCGCACCCCCGGCCCGAACCGGCTGCACCACAGGGCGACAAAACAGGCGCCGACCCAGCCCTGACGTACAGCCGGTCCTCCGGGGAGCCGCTTCAGACGCGGGCCACGGCCCCCGATCGCGTCACGCCCGTCGCCAGCGCCACCACCAGACCGCAGCCCGCCACGAGGACCCAGCCCGGCCACGTCTCTCCGACCACCGCGTCCGGGCCGATGACGCTGCCGGCCAGCGCGATCCCGATCGCCGTGCCGACCTGGCGGGCGGTCGAGGCGATGCCGGTGGCGACGCCGGTGCGGGACGGCGGGAGGCCGCTGACGGCGGTGTTGGTGATCGGCGCGTTCGCCAAGCCCAGACCCGCGCCGAGCAGGACATAGGCGACGAGCAGTACCCACAGGCCGGTGTCCGGGCCGAGCGGGACGAGCATCAGCGCGCCGGCGACCGTGCACGTGCCGGCGATGCGCAGCGGCAGCCGGGGGCCGATGCGCCCGGTCAGATATCCGGCGATCGGCGGGCAGACGATCGCGCCGATCGCCATCGGCAGCGTGGTGAGTCCGGCCTGCAGCGGGGTCAGGCCGCGGACCTGCTGCACGTACAGGCTGCCGAGCAGCAGCGTCACGCTGAACGCCACGAAGACGAGCACCGCGCTGCCGATCGCCGTGACGAACTCGGCGCGGCGGAACAGCGACAACTCCATCAGCGGGGTGGCCTGCCGGCGTTCCACGGCGATGAAGGCGGCGATCGCGACCGCCGCGGGCCACCAGAACAGCGGGTCCTCGATCAGCGCCGCCACCACCGAGGCGATCGCCGCGATCAGCAGGAGCTGTCCGGGAATGTCCAGCCCGCGCGGCGACGCCGAGCGTGACTCGGGCACGTAGAAAACGGTCAGGACCAGCACCACCGCGATGATCGGCAGGTTCGCCCAGAACACCGTCCGCCAGCCGAGCCCGCCGGTGAGCAGCCCGCCGACCACCGGCCCGGCCGCCATGCTCAGCCCGAAGACGGCGGCCCAGACGCCGATGGCCTGGGCCCGCTGGCGCGCGTCAGTGATCGCGCTGACCACGATGGCGAGCGCCACCGGGCTGAGCATCGAGCCGCCGGCGCCCTGCACGACGCGGGCGGCCACCAGCGTCCCGGCGGTCGGGGCGAGGGCGCAGGCCGCCGAGCCGAGCGCGAAGAGCACCAGTCCGATGCGGAACACCCTGCGTCGGCCGAGCTTGTCGGCCAGCGCACCCGAGGTGATGAGCAGGCTTGCGAGGACCAATGTGTACGCGTCGACGACCCACTGCAGCCCGCTCGTGGCGAGGCCGAGGTCGCTCCCGATCGACGGCAGGGCGATGTTGACCACCGTGGTGTCCATGCCGACGAGGAAGATGCTCGTGCAGCAGATCGCCAGGACGAGCCAGGGTCGTGTTCTCTCCATGGCGGGGATCGTCACGTGGCACACCCCCGGGCGACCAGGAAACTTGCGAGGACCGCAAACTGGCCGGGTGGATCCATCACTGGCGGAGCTCCTCGACGGCATCGGCCCGCGTCTGCGCCGCATCCGGCAGGAACGCGGCCTGAGACTGGAGGATCTCGCGGAGGCGACCGGCCTGTCAGTCAGCACCCTGTCACGGCTCGAGTCCGGCAAGCGGCGGCCCACCCTCGACCTGCTGATCCCGCTCGCCCGGGTGCACCGGATGGCCCTCGACCACCTGATCGGAGCACCTCCCACGGGTGATCCACGCGCACATCTCACCCCGCATCGCGCGGACACCCGGACCCGGCTGGACGCCGTGGTCGTCCCGCTCACGACGTACCCGGGGCGGTTGAAGGTCTTCAAACAGATCCTCGGGCCGAGCAGCGCGGAACCGGTGCAGGTCACGCATCAGGGGCATGCGTGGTTCTATGTGCTGGCCGGGAGTGTGCGGCTGCTGCTCGGCGGCACCGAGCGGCTGATGGGGCCCGGCGAGACCGCCGACTTCGACGCGGGCGAGCCGCACTGGTTCGGGCCCGCGGACGACCGGCCGGCCGAGATCCTGCACCTGTTCGGCCCTCACGGCGACCGATTCTGATCGGCACAGGCCAACCTGTGAGCCCGCGGCGACCGGTTCTGATCGGCACAGGCCGACCTGGCGGCGCGCCGGCGATGCGCTGCCACCTGGGAGTTCAGCCGCACGTCGTCGGGCGGGAGGTGAAGGACAAGGGTCAGGCGTCCTGCTCCAGGATCAGGCGGGCCGCTTGCAGCAACAGCTCCCGTGGGATCTCCACGAGCAGCTCGCCTTCCGGGACCTCGACCCCGGAGGCCGCATGACCCTGCACGAGCACGGTGTCGCCGCCGGTGTCGTAGACGGTCGGGCAGCTGCCCGCTCCGCAGAGGGTGGTGAGGAGCCGCGGGCCGGACTCCGGGATGGCCGGTGGTCCGTGCCGGGCGACGGGATGATCGGCGTCACGTTTCGTCGTCATTACCTCACGGTAGGAAACGCGGACGACCCGGACAAGCGTTACCGCGAAAGCTGGTTCGGCACCAGCATCCGCGCATAGCGCGCCTGATAGGCATCGAGAAGATCGTCGATGTCGGTGGTGGCGACCGCCTCCAGGGCGTCGAACGCCTGGCGGTAGGCGCGAACCGTGCCGCGACCCGTCGACCGCCACGCGCCGGTGAACAGATCGACGCTGACCCAGCGGCCGTCGGCGACGAAGAAGCCGTGGTAGGGCGCGATCGGCAGCGGGGCGTCGTCGGTGATGATGGCGAGGCGCACGTTGGGGAACCGGGAGATCTCCCGCATCCGGTCGATCTGCGAGATCATTTCGGCCGGTCGGCACACCTGGTTGCGCAGGACCTGCTCGGTGATCAGGAAGTGGAACTCCCGGTCGCCCGCGTGCAGGATCTGGTTGCGCTGCATGCGGGCGATGACCGCCTCGGTGACCGCCGAGTCGGCGCCGTGCGGATCGGCCTGCCGCTCGTGGGCGGAGAGGATCGCCCGCGCGTATTCGCTGGTCTGCAACAGCCCGGGGATCACCGTCGGCTGCAGGATCCGGATCTCCTTGGCGGCGGCCTCGGCCCGGCCGATCTCGTGCTGCCGGGTCGCCTGGTCGGCGCCGGCGGAGGTCCACTCGATGAGCCGGTCGTCGGCGTGCTCGGCCAGCTCGACGACGCGCTCGGCCTCGACCGCCGGCATCTCGAGCGCCTCGGCCAACAGCCGGACGTCGCCGGGCTCGGCAGCGACGGCGCCGGTCTCCAGCCGCGAGATCTTGGCCTGGCTCATCCCGACGCGGTCACCGAGCTGCTGGCCGGTCAGTCTGCGCCGCTTGCGCCAGCGGAGCAGGATCGCGCCGACCGGCTCGGCAGGACGATCGCCGGAGGAGCGCGAGCTCGTCACGCTGACCCGCCTCCCTCCGTACGCCTGGAATTCAGTTTATTCGCTCGCCCGCACGGCCGCCGCAAGGAGATCCGCCGGGATTTCCACCAACTGCTCGCCGGTCGGGACGTCGATGCCCGCGCTCTGCGGGCTGATCGTGTAGCCCTGGACGACCAGGGTGCCACGGTCGGTCCGGTAGACCGTGGGACAGCTACCGGTCCCGCACAGCGACGTGACCAGGGTCAACTGTGGTGTGTCATCGCCCGGGGCGGCGCCTGTGACGCCCGTATTGTCATGATTCACAGCCAAGAACGATACACCTTGGACCGGCATCCCGAATATTCGGGATGCCCCGCCAGCTAACCACATCCGCCGCCGTGGGCGAAGTCCCGGCGCTGCCGGCGGTAACTCAGCGCACCGGTGAATACGTCTGACATAGACGCTGCGTGAACGAAGACCGACGACTCGATTCACTCACGAGAATGACGCTTGCCTATCGCTGCATAGGGATGCATATTCGTAGCAGAGGGTCATGGAGAAGCCACGGAGAGCACCTGAGGGTGATCCCCCGGCTCGGACATCGCCGTCCCCGATCCTCACCGGCGCATATGCGCGGCGATCCCGCGCACACCCGGATCGGAGGTCAGCCCATGTCCTTCCCCCATCCCCTGGCGGCCGTCTCCGCCGTCGATTCCGTCTGGATGCAGCGGCCGTACGTCTACCTGGCCGTCGCCGCGGTCTGCCTGGTGATCGTCCTGCGGTTCCTGAAGCGGATGATGGCCCCGATCGGGGCCCTCATGCAGGCCTTCGCCGCGGCGGCGCTCGTCGCCGTCGCGGCCTTCGTCGCCCTCGCGATGCTCGTGGTCGCGGCTCTCATGTCGGTGCGCTGAGCGCCCGCCGATCCGGACGACAGGAGTGGTTCCCGTGACCGGTTTTCTCGTGATCGTCGCCGTGGTCGCGCTGGCGATCATCGTCGTCGTCGAACTCGTCTCGGCCGTGCTGCCGATGGTCATCGTGATCGCGATGGTGCCGCCGCACGAGAGGGACGGCCTGGCCCGGCTGCTCGCGGTCTGCGACAGCTCGCGGCGGCTGCGGCTCTGGCCGGCGCTGCGGCTGGCGGTCCAGGCCCGGCGCGAGGAGCTGCGCCGGGTCGGCTCGTGAGTCAAGCGCGCGGCTCGAGAGGGAAGCGCGCGGAATGAAAAGGCGGCGCGAGGAGCTGCGCCCAGAAGATTCCCGACGCGAGCACGGGGATGAGGGCCGGCGCCGGATCGATGTGAGGGGGCGATCCGGCGCCTTTCCCGGCAGGCCGGGCGTCGAGTCCCGTCAGCCCGGGGCGTCGAGGCGGACTATGCGGGCGGTGCCCGGCGAGTCCGGGTCGTCGGTGATCTCGCGGCCGTCGAGCCAGGCCGCGATGATGTGGGCCAGCTCGCCGGGGTGGCTGAAGTTCATGGCGTGCGCCGCCCCCTCGATCACCGCGACGGTCAGGTGCGGCGGGGCCAGCCGGCCGACCTCCTCGGCGCGCCACGGCGGCGGCATCAGCGGGTCGCGGGTGCCGAGCACCGCGAGGGTGGGCACCGGGGTACGCAGGATGCGTTCCAGCGAGGGGAACCGGGTCAGCTCGCGGAACAGCTGGGCGGCGTTGAACGGGCCGAAGCGCAGGTAGTCGGGGACCACCGTCCAGGCCAGACGCGGGCTCTCCCGGGGCACGTCGCGGGCCAGCTGCGCCATCGCCCGCAGGAACGGCTGGTTGTGCACGCCGCCGGCCGGGGAGGCAAGGACCACGCCGGCGACCCGGTCCGGCGCGCTGTGCGCCACCTCGAGGCAGACCGGGCCGCCCATCGAGTTGCCGACCAGCACGGCCCTGTCGATGCCGAGCGCGTCCAGGACGCCGAGCAGCGCCCAGGACAGCGAGGAGATCCCGAGCGCGTGGCCCCAGTCCGGGCTGCGGCCGTATCCGGGCAGGTCGGGGACGTACGCCGTGCCGCGGTGCGCCAGGGCCCGGGCGGTCGGCAACAGGTAGGTGCCGGAGACGGCGAACCCGTGCACATGGACGATGGGCGTCTCCCCCGGGACCTCGGGACCTCGGCGTACGAAGACCGGCCGCCCCTGCACCTCGACGCGCAGCTCCCGCCAGCCCGGGCCGGCCGTCACTTCGCCAGCCAGATCGTGGACTCGTCGAACGCGGACACCGGGAAGACGCGCGCCTCACCGGGGACCATCCAGCCGAACAGGCCCATGGCGTGGCGCACCCAGTCGGCGTCCGAGACCAGGGCCATCTTCTCCCAGGACGCGTGGTGGCCGACCGCCGAGCCGAGGCCGAACTTCAGGTCCTCCCAGAACGCGCCGGGCTGGAACCAGCCGAAGTCGTCCTCGATGAGCAGCAGCAGCCGGATCCGGCGGCCCTCGTCGAGCGCGGCCTTGGTCGGCGGGAGGAACACGTCGTTGTATTCCTCCCTGCTCACCGCGCCGCCGAAGCGGAAACCCAGGGCGCCCGCCGGCAGACCGTCCAACTGTTCGATCATCAGGCGGTCGCCACGGCGGCGACGTCCTTCTCGACCTCGGCCGGGTCGGCGGAGAGCTGGCGCACGGCGGTCCTCTCCGCGCCGGCCATGGCCTTCTCCACCTTCGAGCCGATGTCGGCGACCGCGACCACGACGAGGCCGGCCTGACCCTCGTCCAGGTATTCGCCGAGCTCCTTGAGGTCGTGCCGGCTCAACCCGGCCGCGGCGTGGCCGGCCAGCGCACCGAGGGCCGCTCCCCCGCCCGCGGTGGCGGCGAGCAGGCCGCCGCCGATCGCCGCGAACGGGAACAGCGCGACGACCACGCCGGCGGCCAGGCCGAGCCCGCCGCCGGCCAGGGCGCCGGCCCGGGTCGGGGTCTCGTGCTGCTTCACGATCTCGGTCTTGCCGTTGGGGCGGCGTTCGAGCACGGCCGCGTCGTAGGCGTCGATGAGGTCCGCCTTGCGGTAGAGGTCCTTCACCACGTCGTAGTCGGCCTTCGCCGAGGCCACGTTCGGGTAAACCCCGACATACACCAGGAAAGTATCGATCGGCATCACCCGATGCTGCCGACGTGCCAGGGCCCCCACATCATCCCGGAGAGGTGAACCGGAACAGGCCGGACCCTCAGCGTCGACCCCGATCCTGCCGAACGGCAGGAAGTGAGCCAGGACGTGGGGGCCGAAGAGCTCCTGTACGACAGCGACCGCACCCGGGTGACCCGCTTGCACGCCGCGGACGGCACGCCCCTGGTCCGCAAACAGCCGCTCGGTCCCGGCGCCACCGAACGCCTGCGCAACGAGATCGCGGTGCTGCGCTGGCTGGCGGGCGTGCCGGGCACCCCGCAGCTCGCCGCCGAGCAGGAGAAGCACTCGCTCACCGTCGTCGACGCGTCCGCCCGTACCCTCGCCGCTCGTGCCATCCCCTGGCCGGCGGCGCCCCTCCTGGATCTCGCGCACGACCTCGCGCTGCTCCTGGCCGGCGTGCATCGGCACGGCGTGATCCATCGGGACGTGAGCCCGGCGAACATCCTCATTTCTGAAAAGAACGATAAATCGGAAATCTTCCTGATCGACTTCGAACTCTCCACCCTCGCCACCCACGATCTCAACCCGGTCCCCGAGGACGGCCTGGCCGGCACCCTCCCCTATCTCGCGCCCGAGCAGACCGGCCGCACCGGACGCCCGGTCGACCACCGCAGCGACCTCTACGCCCTCGGCGCCACCCTCTACGAGCTGGCCACCGGCGCTCCCCCGTTCGGCCGCGACCGCGACCCGCTGCATCTGATCAGCGACCACCTGGCGCTCGTCCCGATCCCGCCCGACCAGGTCGACCCGGAGGTGCCGGCGGCGCTGTCGGCGATCGTCATGCGGCTGCTGCGCAAAGACCCGGACCAGCGCTACCAGAGCGGCGAGGGCCTCGCCTACGACCTCGGCAAGGCGCGCCGGGGCGAGGAGTTCGAGCTCGGCGCCCGCGACTTCCCGATGCGCCTGGCCCCACCGGAGCGCCTGATCGGCCGCGACGGCCAGCTCGCCGCGCTGCAGCGGCTGCTCGGCGAGGCGGTGGCCGGGCACAGCAGCTTCACGCTGATCACCGGACCGCCCGGCGTCGGCAAGACCGCCCTGGTCGGCGCGCTGCGACCGGCGATCGCGGCAGCCGGTGGCAGGTTCGTGTCCGGCAAGTTCGACCAGTTCCGGCACGACCTCGGCGGCGACGCGGTCCGGGAGGCGTTCGACCTGCTCGGCAGCCAGCTGCTGACCGAATCCGACGCCGTGGTGGCCGAGCTGCGCGCCCGGCTGCGCGAGGCCCTCGGCCCGAACAGCGGCCTCGCCGCCATGATGATGCCGCCGTTCCGGTCGCTGCTCGGCGTCGAGCCGGAGGAGCCGGACGCCGACCCGCGGTCGCTGTTCGCCCGGCTGCGCGCGGCCGTCCTCGCGGTGCTGCGGACCGTGGCGAGCGCGACCAGCCCGGTGGTGTTCTTCCTCGACGATCTGCAGTGGGCGGCCGGCGCCGCGTTCCGGTTCCTCGACGACGTGCTCGACCAGCGGGATCTGCCCGGCCTGCTGGTGCTCGGCGCCTACCGCGAGGAGGAGGTCGACGAGACCCATCCGCTCGCGGCGGTGCGGTCCCGGATGCGCCGCGAGCGCGGCGACGCGGCCGAGATCCGGCTCGGCAACCTGGACACCGGCGACCTGGTCACGATGGTCGCCGCGATGCTGCGGCTGCCCGCGCCGGCGGCCGCGCCGCTCGCCGCGGTGCTGGCCGGGCGTACCGGCGGCAATCCGTTCGACACCGTCGAGCTGCTCAACGCCCTGCGCCGCGAGGGTGTGCTGGTGCCGGACGGCGACGGCTGGCGATGGGACGAGGCGGCGGTGCGCCGGTTCGTCGGGCACGGCGACGTCGCGGGCCTGCTCGGCGCGCGGATCGAGGCGCTGCCCGCCGCGACCCGCGAGCTGGTCGAGGTGATGGCCTGCCTCGGCGGCGAGGTGGATCTCGCGATGCTGGCGACCGCGTCCGGGCACACCGGCGAGCACATCGCCGCCGAGCTGCGGCCGGCCGCCGAGGACGGCCTCGTGGAGATCGACGCGGCGGCCGCGCGGTTTCGGCACGACCGGGTGCGGCAGGCCGCGTTCGGCAGGCTCGACCCGCGGGCCCGCGGCCGGCTGAGCCTCGCGCTGGCCCGGCGCCTCGCGACCGAGACCGATCACGCGATGGCGGCCGCTCCGCAGTATCTCGCCGCCGTGGACGCGCTGCTCGTACCCGAGGAGGCTCGTCCCGGCGAGAAGCCGGCGGCGGCGGCACTTCTCGCCGGCGCCGCTGCCGCGGCCCGGCTCGTCGCGAATCATCCGGCGCGCGAGGTCTATCTCGCGGCGGCGCTGCGGCTTCTGGACAAGACCGATCATGCGTACGCCGAAGTCCGCTGCGAATGGCACTCCGCACTCTGTGGACTCGCCCGATACCAGGAAGCCGACGAGGTCTTCGCCGAACTGACCGCTCTCGGCCGGGACGCGGTGTGGCTGACCGGTCCGGCGGCGGAGCAGATCGGCGCGCTCACCAACCGCCGCAGGCTCGCCGACGCCATGGCGATCGGCCTCGGGCTGCTGAGCGACCTCGGCGTCGACGTGCCCGCGCCGGACGCCATGGAATCCCGGACCGGCGCCGGGCTGACCGTCTTCTACGGCTGGCTCGCGACCGCCGGCGACACCGCCGGGCGCCCGGAGATGACCGACCGCCGGCTGCTCGCCGTCTCCCACCTGATCAACCGGCTGGTCCCGGCCGCGTTCTTCGCCGACCAGCGGACCATGGCGTGGCTGGTCGCCGAGTCCGCCCGGCTCTGGGCCGAGCACGGGCCGTGCGCGGCGCTGACCGGCGTGCTCGGCAACATCGGCGTCGTCACGATCGCGGGCGGCGGCGAGCGCCGCGCCGCCTACCGGGCGGTCACGCACATCCTGGCGACCGGCGCGGCCCACGGGTACGAGCCGGAGACCTCCCAGGCCAAGTTCCTGCACGCGCTCGCCACCGTGCCGTGGTTCGAGCCGCTGGAGAACGGCGTGCGGCTCGCCCACGAGGCCCGCGACGGGCTGCTGCGCGGCGGCGACGTCCGCAACGCCTTCTACACCTACTACACGTCGGTGCCGCAGATGCTCGGCAGCGCCGCGAGCCTCGACACGTTCCACCGGGAGGCGCAGGACGCGCAGGCGTTCGGTGAGCGGCTCGGCGCCGAGGCCGACACCGCCATGTTCGTGATCGCCGGCGGCCTGGTGCGGGCCATGCGCGGCGAGACGTCGCCGCCGGGCTCGCTCGGCTTCGACGAGGACGCCTTCGTCGCTGGGCTGGCCGGCAACGACGCCGCCCTGGCGTTCTACGCGGCGTCCCGGTCGCTGACCGCCGTGGTGTTCCGCGACGAGGAGGCGCTGATCCGGCACGGCCGCGAGGTGGAGGCGATGCTGGCGGCCATCCCCGGCACCTACATCCACATCCCGGCGCGGGTCTTCCACGCGCTCGGCGCGGCCTGCCGGGTCCGGGACGGTGACCCGGACGCCCTCGCCGACCTGGACCGCAGCCTCGCCTTCCTCACCGAGCGCGCCGCCGACCAGCCCGGCAACTACCGGCACCTGCAGCGGTTCGTCGAAGCCGTCCGGGCCGCGACGCTGCGCGACTTCGAGACGGCCGCGAAGACGTTCGACGCCGCGATCACCGACGCCGCCACGGCCGGCCGGTCCTGGCACACCGCCGTGATCACCGAGTACGCGGCGCGGTTCCACCTCGGGCACGGCCTCGACCACCTCGGCGACCGGCTGCTCGCCGAGTCGATGCACGCCTACGCCCGGTGGGGCGCGGCGGGCAAGGTGCACGAGCTGAAGCGGGCCTACCCGTCGCTCGGATCCGCGCTGGCCGGGGCCGCGGTGCCGCGGGCCACGACGCTGAGCAGCACGCACAGCGTCAACCTGTCCACCGAGGTGATCGACCTGATGGCGGTCCTCGAGGCCGGCCGGGTGCTCAGCTCGGAGACCGATCTCGACCGGCTGCGGCTGCGGGTCGAGGACGTGCTGCGGGCGATGACCGGCGCCACCGCGGTGCACGTGCTGCTCTGCGAGGACGACGGCTGGACCCTGCCGGCCGCGGGCCTGTCCCTGCCGGTGGCGGCCGAGCGCGGCCTGCTGCCGCTCAGCGCGATCCGGTACGCCGAACGCACCCGCGAGCCGATGCTCGTCGACGACGTGACCCTCGACGGCCGGGTGGGCCGCGACCCGTACTTCGCCGGGCTGGAGCACTGCTCGCTGCTGGTCGTGCCGGTCCTGAGCCAGGGTCAGCCGCGGGCCATGCTGGTGCTGGAGAACCGGCTCAACCGGCGCGCCTTCTCGGCCGGCCGGCTCGACGCGGTCACGCTGATCGCCGGGCAGCTCGCCGTCTCGCTGGAGAACGCCCGGGTGTACGCGTCGCTGGAACGCAAGGTCGCCGAGCGCACCGAGGCGCTGAACGAGGCCAACCGGCGCCTCGAGCTGCTCACCGTCACCGACCCGCTGACCGGCCTGCCGAACCGGCGCAAGCTCACCACGTTCCTGGCCGAGGAGTGGCTGCGCTCGCAGCGCTCCGGCTCCCCCATCGGCGTCGCGATGATCGACATCGACGACTTCAAGAAGTACAACGACCACTACGGGCACCAGGGCGGCGACGAATGCCTGCGGCTGGTCGCCGCGGCGGTGCGGGACAGCGTACGGGTGACCGACCTGGTGGCCCGCTACGGCGGCGAGGAGTTCTGCGTCGTGATGCCGGGCGCCAACGCCGAGCACGCCATGCTCGTCGCCGACCGGGCCTGCCGGGCCGTGAGCCGGCTGCGGGAGCCGCACGCGCTCGCCGACGCCGGCATCGTCACGATCAGCGTGGGCGTCACGTCCGGCACGCCCAGCTCGGCCGGCGACCCCGAGCAGCTCACCAAACTCGCCGACGAGGCGCTCTACGAGGCGAAGCGGGGCGGCCGCAACCGGGTCGTGGCCGGTTGACGGGACCGGTGCCGGCCGGCGAGCCGACCGGCCGGCTCCCCGGCGTCAGTCCTCGACCCTGAAGCCGATCTTCAAGCGCACCTGGAAGTGGGCGACGTCGCCGTCCACCACCTGCCCGCGGATCTCCTTCGTCTCGAACCATTCGATGTTGCGCACCGTCCGGTTCGCCTTCGCGATCGCCGTGCGGATGGCGTCCTCGACACTGTCCGGGCTGCTGCCCACGATCTCGCTGAGTCGGTACACGTGATTCGTCATGCCCACAGCCTGCCCTCCGGCGGGCCGGGAGGCGAGATGTTCGAGAATCGGCGCATGCGGATCAGGTTCGGGCGCCCCGGCATCGACAGGTACGCCGGGCTCTTCGACGTCCCGGTCGCGACCGGCGGCGTCGGTGTCACCTTCCTCGGCGTGTCCGGGCTGCTCTTCGACGACGGCACGGACGCCGTGATGATCGACGGCTACTTCTCCCGGCTCTCGCTCGCCCGGATCGGTCTCGGCCGCATCGCCCCGGACCGGCGCCGCATCGAGGCGGGGCTGGCGCGGCTCGCCCTCGGCGACCGGCTGCGTGCCGTCGCGGCGGTGCACTCGCACTTCGACCACGTCCTGGACGCGCCGACGGTCGCGCTGCGGACCGGCGCGGTCCTGGTCGGCGGCGAATCCACCGCCCACGTGGGACGCGGCGGCGGGCTCACCGAGGACCGCATCCGGGTGGCCGGGGACGGCGAGACGATCGGGTACGGGTCGTTCGCGCTCACGTTCGTGGCGTCCGCGCACTGCCCGCCGGACCGGTATCCGGGCAGCATCACGGCGCCGGTGCGGCCGCCGGTCCGGGCCGCGGCGTACCGCTGCGGCGAGGCCTGGTCGATCCTGGTCGGCCACCGCGACGGCCGGACCGCGCTCGTGCAGGGCAGCGCCGGGTTCGTGCCGGGCGCGCTGGACGGCCGGCGCGCCGAGACCGTCTATCTCGGCGTCGGCGGGCTCGGCGTGCTGCCCGAGACCTACATCCGGGACTACTGGACGCACACCGTCACGGCGGTCGGCGCCCGCCGGGTCGTGCTGACCCACTGGGACGACTTCTTCCGGCCGCTCGACCGGCCGTTGCGGGCGCTGCCCTACGCCGGCGACGACCTGGACGTCACCCTGCGGGTGCTGACCGAGGTGGCCGGCCGGGACGGCGTGGCCCTGCATCTGCCGACGCTGTGGCGGCGCTCGTCATGACGGGTTCGGGACCAGCACGTCGCGGGTGATCTCGGCGAGGCTCTTCACGCCGGTCAGGGCCATCGTGAGGTCGAGCTCGGCGATCACGTTCTCGACGACCTCCTCGATGCCGCGCTGCCCGGCGATGGCGAGGCCGTACATGTAGGGCCGGCCGAGCAGCACCGCGTCGGCGCCGAGGGCGATCGCGGTGAAGACGTCGGCGCCGGTGCGGATGCCGCTGTCCATCAGCACCGTGCGCTCCGGGCCGACCGCGTCGCGGACCCCGATCAGCGCGTCGAGGGCGGCGATCGCGTTGTCGACCTGGCGGCCGCCGTGGTTGGACACCACGACGGCGTCGACGCCCTCGTCGAAGGCGCGCTTCGCGTCGTCCGGGTGCAGGATGCCCTTCAGGACGATGGGCAGGCGGGTCCGGCCACGCAGGGTGGCGATGTGGTCCCAGCTCAGCCGGGGGTTGGAGTAGATGTCGAGGAAGGTCTCGACGGAGGCGCGGGGGTGAGGGCTCCGCAGGTTCGCCCAGAAGCTCCCCGGGTGGTTGCGCGTGATCGAGAGCAGGGAGCGGATGGCGCCGAGCGTCACCTCCGGCGACTGATCCGATTTTTCACGTCTTTGTACGACATCGCGGAAATGCGGGTCCGAGGTGTACTGCGCGATCCCGAGGCCCTTCGCGAACGGCAGCGACCCCAGGTTCAGGTCCTGCGGCCGCCAGCCCAGCACCGTCGTGTCCAGGGTGACGACCAGCGCGCCGGCGTCGACGGCCTCGGCGCGGTGGATGAGGCTGTCGACGAGGGCTTCGTCCGTACTCCAATAGAGCTGGACCCACCGGGAGGCCGCGCCCATGGCAGCGGCCGTCTCCTCCATGGGCGTGCCGCCCTGGTTGGTGAAGATGTAGGGCACCCCGGTCGCGGCGGCGGCCCGCGCCGTGTGCAGGTCGGCGTCCGCGGCGATCAGCTGACCGGCCCCGACCGGCGCGAGCAGCAGCGGCGCCGTCAGCGCGGTTCCGAGCAGCTCACTCGACATGTCCCGGTCCGCGACGTCGCGCAGCATCCGCGGCACGATCGCCCACCGGTCGAACGCCGCCCGGTTGTTGCGCATGGTCCGGCCCTCACCGGCGCCCCCGGCGACGTAGGCCCACCCGGCCCGGCTGCTCGCCTTCCGCGCCCGCCGCTCCAGCTCGGCGAAGTCGGTCGGAACCGCCGGCCGCCGCCCGAGCACGCCGGCCCGGTAGATCGTGTTCTGACGCCGACGCCCCGCACCCTGCATGATCCCGCGCCCCCTCGCGCCGTAGATGAGTAGCGCTCACCTTAGAGCTCGAGGCGGTGCCGGGCCACGTTCCAGCGGTCGGCGATCAGCGCCCGGCCCACCTCGAACCACCACTTCCCCGATACCATGCCGTCCGACATGCCGCTGCCGACCCGGTAGGCCGCGACCCCGATGTGATCGGTCCGGCCGTCGAGCCTCGCCCCGGTCAGCTCCTCGAACGCCGTCCGGACCGCGTCGGCGAGCGCGAACTGGTTCTCCGGCAACGGCTGCCCGGCGAACCGCTCGCGCATCGCCGCCCACAGGTGCGGGTCGCCGCGGCGGCCCCAGCGCAGGGGCTCCGGCTCGAACAGCTCGTCGAAGGTCATCGGACGATCTCCTGCTCCACCCCGAACAGGCCGGGCAGCCCGCCCGTGTGCACGAACACCATGCGGCCGCCCGGAACGGCGTTCGCGGCGAGGCCCGCCATGGCCCGCCCGGTGTAGATCGGGTCGAGGAAGAGGCCCTCCGTCGACGCCGCGAGGCGCAGCGCGTCCCGGACCTCGTCGGTGACCGTCGCGTAGCCGGCGCCGACCCGCTCCCGGTCGACGAGCAGTTCCCCGGGGTCGGCCTTGAGCAGGGCCCGCACGGCCGCGGACGGATCCGGCACGGCGCCGACGTCGACACCCAGCACCCGGGAGGCGCCCAGCGCGGAGACGAGGCCGGCCATCGTCCCGCCCGAACCCAGCGCCACGACGACGCGGTCGAACGGGATCGTCAGCTCGCGGGCGCACTCCTCGTACGCCGCCACCGCGGTCCACGACGACCCGCCGAACGGGATCAGGTAGGAGCCGGCCCGACGATCGGCCTCCTCGGCCGCGACCGCCATCGGCGGGCGATCCCCCGCCCAGACGATCTCCGCGCCGGCCAGCCGGTCGAGCAGCAGATTCCCGCGCAGCCCAGCCGGCCGATCACCGGCCAGCACCAGCACGCACCCGAGCCCCAGCCGGGCGGCGACCGCTGCCGTGGCCCGCGCGTGATTCGACTGCGCCGCCCCGGTGGTGACCAGCGTCGACGCCCCGGCCGCCAGCGCCTCCGCGGCCGTGTACCGCAGCTTGCGCGCCTTGTTCCCGCCGCCGCCGAGCCCGATCAGGTCATCCCGCTTGATCCACAGCTGCTCCAGCCCGAGCGCGGCGGCCAGGCGCGGCGCGCTCTCCAGCGGCGTCGGGAAGGAGCCGAGAGCCAGGGGTTCCACCATGATCAGACCTTAACGGTACGGGGTGACGGCCGCATCACGTACAAATGCAATTGACCTTCATCAATTAAGATCTGCAACATTCCTGCAAACGGAAATCGTTGACGCGCGCCGTTGTGCGATTTTATGGTCGGCCCCTGAACACATTCCGGCCTTTGTCGAGGATCGACATGAAGAGATGGCTGTTCACCGGCGCCGCACTATTGCTCGCAGTCCTGATCGGCGCTCCCGCCCGCGCCGCGACCCTGTTCGGCGACACCTTCGACGACGGCGACGCCGCCGGCTGGTCCCACAACGGCGGCGCCTGGTCGGTCGTCACCGACGGCAGCCCCGCCTACCGCCAGTCGAGCACGAGCACGAACGCCCGCGCGCTGACCGGCGCCACCACCTGGACCGACTACACGGTGCAGGCCCGGGTGAAGACCACCGGCACGGCCGGCGTGGCCGCCCGCGCCCGATCCACCAGCCAGTACTACGCGTTCGTCCTGACCGGCGGCGGCACCGCCCAGCTCCAGCGCGTCTCCGGCGGCACCGCGACGGTCCTCGCCACCGCGCCGGTCGCGGCCGGCACCGGCTGGCGCACCCTCGCCCTGCACGGCCAGGGCAGCACGCTGACCGGATACGTCGACGGCACGGCGGTGGCCCGGGCCGTCGACGGCGCGTTCGGCGCCGGCCGGATCGGCCTGGTCACGTCCTCATCGAGCGCCACCTTCGACGACGTCGTCGTGGACACGGTGGCGCCCGGCCCCGGGCCGTCGCCGACGCCGACCACTCCCCCGCCGCCCGGCGGCTGCGCGGTCACCGGCACCCCGGCCGGCTTCGCGTCGGTCACCGCGTGGGGGCAGAGCGGCACGACCGGCGGCGCCGGCGGCCCGACCGTGCAGGTCGACACCGCCGCCGAGCTGCTCGCCGCGATCGCGACGCCCGGGCCGCTCACCGTCTGCGTCGCCGGGATGATCGCCGTGCCGGCCGGCATGCACGACGTGACCAGCGACAAGTCGATCGTCGGGATCGGTGCGACGGCCGGGATCACCGGCGGCGGGCTCACCATCGGGCTGCCGGTCTCGGACGTCACATCACCGCCGGCCGACGCGGTCCACAACGTGATCGTCCAGAACCTCTCGTTCCGCGCGGCCACGGACGACGCGATCAACGTACAGATGTTCTCGCATCATGTCTGGATCGATCACAACGACCTGGCCCAGGGCTACGACGGGCTGATCGACGTGAAGCGCGGCTCGTCCTATGTGACGGTCTCCTGGAACCACACGCATCATCACACCAAGAACATGCTGCTCGGCCACGACGACGACAACGGCGCGCAGGACGCCGGCCGGCTCAAGGTGACCTATCACCACAACTGGTTCGACGCGACGCCTGAGTTTCCCCCGGTTCGATGGAGCAGTTTTTCCTGCTACCGGCCGGTGGCAGGGGTGACGAGTTCGGGCTCGTCCTGGCTTGCCTGGGCGTGATGCCAGGCGGTCTCGTATTCGTCCGGGCTGAGGTAGCCGAGTTCTTTCTGGATGCGCTGGGTGTTGTACCAGCCATCGATGTACGCGAACAGGGCGTTCTCGGCCTCGTCGCGGGTGCGCCACTCACTGCGATACACGAGTTCGATCTTCAGCGTGGACCAGAAGTTCTCCATCAGCGCGTTGTCGTAGCTGTCGCCGACCGAGCCCATCGACGGCAGGATTCCGTTGTCGTACAAGCGTTCCGCGAACCGGAACGAGGTGTAGTTCGAGCCGCGGTCGCTGTGATGAATCAGGTTTCCGTCGCGGACGTCACGGGAGTAGATGCCGTATTCCAGGGCGGCCAGGATCAGGTCGGTGTCGCAGCGGGTCGAGGTCTTCCACCCGACGAGGCGCCGGGAGAACACGTCGCGGACCGCGGCGAGCCAGAACACGCCCTCGGCGCACGGGATCCGGGTGGCGTCGGCGACCCACAACCGGTCCGGGCCGGCCGCCCGGAACTGCCGGTTGACCAGGTCCGGCGCCGGCTCCCGGGTCGGGTCCTGCTTCGTGGAGCCGCCGCGCCAGCCGCGCCGCAGGAACGCGCCCTGCCAGCCGTGGGCTCGCATCAGCCGCTCGACGCGTTTGCGGCCGATCCGGATGCCGTCGCGGCGCAGCTGCTGATGGATCCGGTCGGCGCCGTAGGTGAAGCCCGAGTTCTCCCAGATCTCGTAGATGTTCGACAGCAGGCCGAGGTCGACCACGTCGCGGTCGCAGGGCTGATCGATCTGCTTCTTCCAGGCGTAGTAGGTCGACTCGCCGATCTCCAGGACCCGTAAAAGGAGCGCGACCGCGAAGCGGTCTGACTGTTCGTCGATGAACGTCAGGACCGTCGCCGGGTCGGGTCGAGCTCCGAGGCGAAATACGCGCTCGCGGCCTTCAGGATCTCGTTCGCGCGGCGCAGTTCGGCGTTCTCCTTCAGCAGCCGCCGGTTCTCCTCGAGCATGTCCGTGGTCGGCCGACCGGCGCGTTCGCCGGCGTCGGCCTGGGCCTGCCGGATCCAGTTCCGCAGCGCTTCCGGGTGCACGTTCAACTGCTCGGCCAGCCGTTTGATCACCGGCTTCGGATCCGAATCCCGATACAGTCGGACAGCGCGTTGCCGCAGCTCATCGGGGTACTTCTTCGGTGGTGCCACAGATACTTCCTCCCCACGGCCATCAGACCATGATCAAGAAGCTCCATGAATACGGGGGTGGCTCAGCCGCAGCGCAATCCGAGGGTCCGTTTCGGCGAGCCGGTGCACGTCTACAACAACTACTACTTCTACAACACCGACACCGGAGTGGCCTGTCAGAACACCGCCGGCTGCGTCGTCGAAGGCAATTACTTCGAGAATGTCGAAGAGCCGATCACCAATGCGTACGCCGGGCCGTCCGGCCGATGCGTGGCTCGCAACAACATCTTCGCCGGAGAGTCGGGGACCGCGGTGTGCGGCGGGACGGTCCAGGAGCCGTCCAGCTACTACGCCTATGTCCTGGACGACCCGGCCGTCGTGAAATCCCTGGTCACCGCGGGTTCCGGGGTGGGGAGGCTGTGATGCACGGATGGCTTTCGCTGCTCCTGACCGCCGTCTCCCTCTCCGCTCCATCCGTCTCCGTCTCCTCGGTGGCCGACGGCTTTGCCGCTGGGACGACGGGTGGGGCGGCCGGCCCCACGGTGACCGTGAGCACCGCCGCCGACCTGGCCCGATACGCCGGCGCGAACACCCCGTACACGATCCTGATCAGCGGTCGCATCGCGGCCGGCGGCATGATCACCGTGGTCGCGAACAAGAGCATCCTCGGGATCGGGTCGACCGCGGAGATCACCGGGGGCGGCCTGCAGCTCGGCACGACCACCCGGCCGGGCAACAACGTGATCATCCGCAACATCCGGTTCAGCGACGCCGCCGACGACTCGATAAGCGTCACCAACAAGGCACACCACGTGTGGATCGACCACAACGAGTTCCTGCCCGGATATGACGGTTCGCTCGACATCAAGCGCCAGTCCACCAACGTGACCGTCTCGTGGAACCGGTTCACCGGCACCGACAAGACGATGTTGCTCGGCCATTCCGACAACTATCCGGCCGACGTCGGCTATCTGCGGGTCACCTATCATCACAACTATTTCGACGGCTCGAATCAGCGGCATCCCCGCGTGCGATTCGGGGAACCGGTGCACGTCTACAACAACTACTACCGCGACATCGGCCTCTACGGGATCGCGTCCACCGAGAACGCCGGCGTCGTCGCCGAGAACAACCACTTCACGAACGTGCCGTTCCCCTGCCATTCCACCGGCGGGTACGCGGAGAGCAATCCGGGCAGGCTCGTCCAACGCGGCAACGCATTCGTGAACAGCGGCCCCTGTGAGGCGGGCGGCGCCGTGACCGAGCCGTCGACCTTCTATTCCTATTCACTGGACCCGGCGTCGTCGGTCCCGTCGCTGGTCACGGCCGGCGCCGGCGTGGGGAGGATCTGATGATGCACGGCATTCTCGCGCTCCTGCTGGCCGGCCTGTCCCTCGCCCCGCCCGCAGCGGCCTCTTCCACGTCCGCCGTCTCTCTCGCGCCGCTCGCGGCGGCTGACGGATTCGCCACCGGGACCACCGGCGGGGTGGCCGGGCCCACCGTCACCGTCGACACCACCGATGAGCTGCTCGACGCCATCGACACGGTCGGGCATCTGGTGATCCAGGTGTCCGGCACCATCGCGATCACCAGCAAGCAGGGTGTGCGCCCGAACAAGACGATCGTCGGGCTCGGCACGAACGCCACGATCACCGGCGGCGGTTTCGACTTCTATCGTTCGTCCAACGTCATCGTACGGAATCTGACCTTCGTCGGCGCCGAGGACGACGCCGTCAACGTGGGCCAGCAGTCGCACCACATCTGGATCGACCACAATACTTTCGTCGATCCGGTCGACGGCTCGATCGACATCGTGCGCGGCGCCGACTACGTCACGGTCTCGTGGAACCACTTCGCGGGCACCGACAAAAGTATGCTGATCGGCCACTCGGACGGCGCCGCCTCGACCGACGCCGGCCATCTCAAGGTCAGCATCCACCACAATTGGTTCGACGGCTCCCGGCAGCGGCATCCGCGGGTGCGGTTCGGCGAGCCGGTGCACGTCTACAACAACTGGTTCGACGGCAACGAGCTCTACGGCGTCGCCTCCACCATGAACGGCGGCGTGGTGCTGGAGGGCAACGCGTTCACGGCGGTCCCGCACCCGTGCTTCTCCACGAGCGGCTACGCCGACAGCGGTCCCGGGCGTCTCGTGCAACGGGCCAACGTCTTCACCGCGTCCGGGCCGTGCGAGGCGGGCGGGGCCGTGGCCGAGCCGCGCGCCTACTACTCGTACACGCTGGACGCGGCTTCCTCCGTACCCATGCTGGTGCAGTCCGGAGCCGGCGCAGGCCGGATCTAGGTCCTGTTTCGTAGAGGGGGCAGGAGCGAGGCGAGGTCCAGGTGTCGTCTGGGTGTGCGGCGCGGGCGCCCGGATACCGGGGTTGTATCCGGGTGTTCGCGACGTGCGGCCAGACGGCGGCTGGGCCACGCCGCAGCCCAGCCATCCTCTACGAAACAGGACCTAGTGTCCGCGGAACGCCTCCTCCAGCCACCACGACGGCTTGCCGGGCGCCACCTTCGCGTCGATCACCAGCGGGACATCGCGCGGTCCCGCAAGCCAGTCCCGCACCGGATCAAGATCAATTGCCGATCGTACGGTCACAGCGGCGCACCCGTGGCCGCGCGCCACAGCGGCGAGATCCGTCTCCGGGAAGACGACGGTGGACAGGTCGTGCCCGCCCGGACCGAAGTGGTGGACCTCGGCGCCGTAGGCCTCGTCGTTGTAGACCACGATCAGCATCCCGATGCCGAGCCGCCGGATCGTGTCGAGTTCGGCGATGCCCATCAGGAATCCGCCGTCACCGCAGGCCGCGACCGGCAGCCGGTCGGGGCGGGCCACCGCCGCGCCGAGGGCCGTCGCCAGGCCGAGGCCGATCGACTGGAACGCCTGGGTGAAACAGAACCCCCGGTGATCGGGAACGGACAGGAACATCGACGGGTAGCCCATGAAGTTGCCCGAGTCGACGGCGATCACCCGCTCGGCGGGGAGCATGTCGTCGAGCGCGATGCTGAGGGTCCGCGGGTCGATGTGGCCGGCGTCGCCGTCGTCCTCGTACGGGACATCGCGCCACCTGGTGGCACCCTCCAGCTTCGCGGTCTTCTCCCCCGGAATCGCTGCGGCGACCGCAGCGGCGCTGGTCCTCGCGTCCCCGACGATGCCCAGGTCGACGTGGCGGTGGGCGCCGATCGCTGTCGGATCGACGTCGACCTGGACCACCGTCGCGTCCGGACCGATCAGCCTGCCGTGCCGGCTCGTCCACATGTTGAGGGAGGCGCCCCAGGCCACCACGACGTCGGCCGAGGAGATCAGTTCGGCGGCGAGCGGCGTGGCGAACCCGCCGGACACGTCCAGGTTCGCCGCATGGCCGGCGAACAGGCCCTTCGCCACCGCGGATGTCGCCAGCAGCGCGCCACACCTCGCCGCCAGCCGCTCCAGCTCATCCTTGGCGTGCAACGCTCCCCGGCCGGCGATGAATACCGGTCGCCGCGCGGTCGTCAGCAGGTCGGCGAGGGCCCGCACGGCCTCGTCCGACGCGCGCGGCGGCTCGACCTCCGGCGCAGGCGGCGGATCCGTGAGCTCGGCCTCCGCGGCCTGGACGTCGAGCGGAAGGTTGAGCACGACGGTACGCCGCTCGGCCACCGCACGCCGCCAGGCCCGGACGGTATCGGTCACCGCGGTGGCGGCGCCGTGCACCCGCTCGCTCGACGCGCCGACCGCCTCGGCGAGCGCGTCCTGGTCCACCCGGAAGTTCGACCGCAGCGCGCTCGCCGCCGGCTCCGCGGCGAGGACGACCATCGGGGTACGGCTCTTGGCCGCCTCGGCGATCCCGGTCATCGCATTGGTGAGCCCGCATCCCTGATGAACCGTCACGACGCCGGGCCGCCCGGTCAGCCGCGCATACGCGTCGGCCGCCGTCGCCGCACCACCCTCGTGCCGCGTCGCGACGAACCGCGCGCCATGCCTGACCAGCGCGTTCGTGACGTGGAAGTTGCCGCTGCCGACGACGCCGAAGACATGATCGGCGCCGAGTCGCGCCAGGGTCGCGCCGACGACGTCGGCGACGGTGGTCGTTTCAGGATTCATCTTCTTTGACGACGCTCAGTGCTCGACGAGCGCCAGCACCCGGACCGGGCTGCCGGAGCCGCCCACGATCGGCAGCGGCGGCGCGATCACGACGGCGCCGGTGGCCGGCAGCCGGTCGAGGTTCCGCAGCTGGGTGAGCCCGTACTTGCCGGCCCCCAGCAGGTACGAGTGACACGGGAACGCCGGGTCGAACGAGTGCGCCGCCCCCGCGTCGGTGCCGACCGTCTCCACGCCGATGCCGATGATCGGCGCCTCCTCGGCCAGCCACTTCGCGCACTCGACGGAGACGCCGGGCGTGTGCGGGCCGGTCTCGTTCGCGTTGAGGAACTCCTCCTGATCGCCGGAGCGGGCGTCCCACCCGGTGCGCAGCAGCAGCCAGCCGCCGTCGGGCAGAGGACCGTTCACCGTTTCCCATTCGCGAACGTCGTCCACCTCAAGCAGAAAGTCCGGATTTTTCGTGACTTTGTCGGTCACGTCGATCACTACGGCCGGCGCGATCAACCGCTGCGCCGGAACCTGCGAGACGTCGTCGCCCTCGCGCCCGGTCACCCAGTGCACCGGCGCGTCGAAGTGGGTGCCGGTGTGCTCCCCGGTGTGGATGTCGTTCCAGTACCACGCCGGCCCGCGGTCGTCGTACCGGCTGATCTCCTCGAGCCGGAACGGGATCGTGTTGGCGAACGGCGGCGGCAGTTGGAGGATCGGCGTCCCCGACGACAGCGGCGCCGTGAGGTCCACGACCTCGATCGAACCGCCACTGACTCCGGAAACAAGGCTCTGCAGAATGCTCATACGTGATCTCCACGAAGCGAGGCCGAGGGCGACCACCAGGACTGTAGTGCCCGCTTTCGCTTTGCGGGAGCATGATCTCGGCGGGACCATCCGATGTCCACGGCGCCCGGTTTGCTTAGATGACGGCGTGAGCGAGAACCAGAACGCCGACCAGGTCGTGAGCGCCGCCCGGGAGATCGCCGCGCCGGCTCATGAGATCTTCGAGCTGATCGCCGACCCGGCGAAGCAGCCGGCCTGGGACGGCAACGCGAACCTCGCCGAGGCGGCGGAGGGGCAGCGGATCCGGGCGCGCGGCGCCGTCTTCACGATGACGACGCTCAAGGGCAGCGTACGAGAAAACCACGTCGTCGAGTTCGTGGAGGGCCGCCGGGTGGCGTGGACGCCCGCCGAACCCGGTCAGACGCCGCCGGGCCACCTCTGGCGCTGGGAGCTCGAGCCGATCGGCGACGAGCGGACGCGGGTGACCCACACCTACGACTGGACGCAGCTGACCGACGAACGCCGCATCCCGAAGGCCCGCTCCACCACCGCGGAGAACCTCCAGGCATCCCTCGACAGACTCGCCGACCTGGCCGAGCGTCGCACCGCGTAACCGAAGGCCGGACGCCGCCGCCCTCCCGCCGCGCCGCCGCTCTGCCGCTCTGCCGCCGCGCCGCGCCGGCGCTATGCCGCTGGCAGATCTTGAACGATCGACAGCCGGAATCGGTGGTCGATCGTCCAAGATCTCACGGGCTGGTGGCGCGGCGGCCCGGGAGCAGCCGCGCTCAGGCGGTGATCGGGGCTGCTGCGGCCGCCTCCTTCACGGCCGCGACCTCCGGCTTCGTGAGCAGGCCGGCCCGTTCCCAGGCGCGGGCCACCGCGGCGACCTCCTTCTGGAACTCGCGGCGGCTGCGGAACGGCGCCTCGGCCCAGAGCGCGTCGAGGAAGGTGCGGCCGTCGTCGCCGGGCCGGTTCGGGACGGCCGAGTCGGCGCCGGCGAAGGCGATCGTGGGCTCGTCGCGGCGGAAGTAGGCGTGGTAGGCGTCGGTGTCGCCCCGGAAGAACGGCGCGAACGCGACGTCGCCGGCCGTGAAGGTCAGCGGGTCCGGGCCGGGCTTGACGATTTCGGTCAGGTCACCGGACAGCGGCAGGGACGGATACCACGACATCGGCAGATACTGGTTGCTCGACGACTTGGCGATCAGCGCCAGGGGGCCGTAGAGCAACGCCTGCAGCGAGGGGTCGTCGATCGCCTTCTCGACGTGCAGCCGATAGGGGAAGGCGACCCGTACCGTGTCCCCGGTTCGCCAGTGCCGGTCGAGACCGGCGTAGCCGTCGCGTTCCACCCGTACCCTCTGGGTCTTGCCGTTGATCTGGACGGTGAAATCGTCGCCCGCCCATTCCGGCACGCGCAACCGCAGATTCAGCCGGGCGTTCCCGGTGACGGTCAGCGTCGTCCCGGAACTGCGCGGATAATCGCCGGTCTGCGTGATCGTCAGCTTCTTCTCGGTCCAGTTCAACGTCGACGGAATGTAGAGGTTGACGTAGAGCGCCTTCCCGGAAGCCGACCGGAAATAGATGGTGTCCTGGTATTTCGTGTGGTTCTCCAGGCCGGTCCCGCCGCAGCACGTGCCGGTGTTGCCGTAGCCGCGCCGCACTCCCGGACCGACCGGGACCATGTAGGTGACCAGCGGGTTCGTCGTGCTGTCGGCGTCCTGGCGGGAGGCGAGGATCTGGTTGACCAGCGCCTTCTCGTAGAAGTCCATGAATCGGCCGTCGGGCGTGTGCGAGAAGAGGTTCCGCGCCACCTTCAGCATGTTGTACGCGGCGCACGACTCGGCGTTCGTGGTGTTCACGATGCTGCCGGCGATGACGTCCCGTTTGCGGAAGACCTCGCCCTGCCCGGTGCCGCCGTGCATGTAGGTGCGGTGCGGAACCACCATGTCGAAGAAGTTGGCGGCGGCCCTGCGGTAGTCGGCGTCCGCGCCGTTCTCGAACAGCCGCAGATAGCCGAGGAACTGCGGGATGTGCTGGTTCGCGTGTTTGCCGTCGAGGGTGTCGGTGCCGGCGACGCAATCCGCGAGCAGGGTCGTGTTGTCGAAACAGCGCGCCGTCTCGAGGAATTTCTTATCGCCGGTCAGCGCGTACAGATCGGCCATGACCTCGTTCATGCCGCCGTATTCGCCGGCGATGTAGAGCGACCACATCCGGTCAAGCTGCTCGCGCGGCAGCCTGCTGAGCCGGCTGTGCACCCACTCCCCCATGCCACGCACGACGTCGAGGGCCGCCGCGTTGCCGGCGAGGGTGTGCGCATCCAGCAGCCCGCGCATGATCTTGTGACAGGTGTAGTAGGGCGCCCAGATCGCCGGGTATGTCGTGTACTGCTCGAGCAGGATGAACTGCGTCTCCGGGTACGCCGCGAGGAAACCGGCGTGCGACGGACCGGCCGGGCCGCCGGTGCCCGTGATCACGGCGGCGTCCCAGTCGCGGCCGCTCACATCCTCGACGGTCGTGCCCTCGGTCGCGTCGAACCGGTATGCCGCGAGGTTGCCCGTCGCATCCTGGATCTCGGCGGCGGTCAGCGCGCGGTCGAACAGATGGAATTCGTCGAGGGTCGCCTTGAGGTGGGCGTCGCCGTATTGTGAGCGCCCGATCCAGTTGTTCTTGGGGGCGCCGAGCGCGGCGGGCGTCAAGGTCATAGCGTCATTTCGACCCGCTATTTCGCCATTTATATAGATTTTTCCGGATTGTCCGTCGTGCGTCACCGCGACGCGCACCCACTCTCCCACCGGCAGCGGCGTCGTGGTCGTGATGCGCTGCTCCCCGCCACTGCCACCGGTCGTGATGGCGAACCGCGGCCCGGCGCCGTCGTGGATCGTGAGGAACATGTTCGCCGTCGTGCCGGTGCCGAAGTCGAACGCCCGCGACCAGGTCCTCAGCTCGTCGATCTTCAACCGCATCGCGATCGTGAACCCGCTCAGCCCGTCGATCGTGGCATCCGGCAGACCGACATATTGCCCATCGCCGGACAGCCGGAGGCCCTCGTCCGTCCACGTGGCCGGCGGCGGCGGAGTGCCCGGCTGACCCACCTTCGTGGCGAAGGCGTCCTGGCACTCCGCGAGCCCGGCCACGACGTAGTCGACCTTCTCCTTGAAGATCGTCTCGCCGGTGTCCGCCCACGCCTGCGCCAGCATCGACAGGAAATGTCCGCTGTAGTGCCCGCGCAGATTCCCGGTCGCGTCATCCCAGCCGCCCGGCGGTTGCGCGCCCCGGCTGTCCAGCCCGGCGGCCGTCCGGAAATTCGCCAGAATCCGATCGGGGTCATAGGCCCGCGCATACGCCAGGATCCGATCCCTCTTCTCCGTGAAGACGCTCGGCAGAAGGTCCACCTGGTGCAGGTCGAAGGGCACTGCCTTCCAAGCTTCGGGTACGGGGAACCCGTTCACTGCGGGCTTCGTCCCGCCTTTCGGACCACCCCCGCCGTGGGCCTCGGCCGGAGTCCCGGTGGCGATCAGCGTCGCGCCCGCGGCGGCCGCGCCGTACTGCAACAACCGCCGGCGGGAGATCTCGTTGTCGGTCATTCTGCGCGCACACTCCTCAGATCCGCCGGCTCCAGCCAGGCCTCTCACGGTTTTCGGTGGCAATGCAGCATGCAGGGTTTAACCAGGTGGAAGGCCTGGCTAAGTTTCCGAAAAGGTTTTCACGAACGTAACGACGCCACCACATCCCCGTCAAGACCTTCGATGAACCGCCGCCGTGAACCAGTGCGGCCGGATGGTGCGACGCCAGGATGACGGGTGCATAACGCGGGACGTTCCACACTGCGTGAGGAGCGGGAGGGGGTGAGCCGATGACCGGGATGTCGCTGGAGCTTCTCGACGGGTTCCGGTTGCGGGCCGGGCCCCGGGAGATCGCGGTCCCGGACATCGGGCAGCGGCTCATCGCCCTGCTCGCCCTGCGCCGGCACCCCACGCGGCGGGCGGTGATCGCCGGGACGCTGTGGCCGGACAAGTCCGAGGCTCGGGCGTCGGCGAATCTGCGGTCGATCCTGTGGCGGATGAACGGCACCGGCATCGTCGTCTGCTGCGGTTCGTCGCTGGGGCTGCGGCCGGAGACCGCCGTCGACGTGGTGGCGCTCGAGGAGGCGGGCTGGTCCCTTCTGGAAACCGGGGAATCCGCGGCGAAGGCCGGATTCGAGCAGCTCACCCGGGAGCTGCTGCCCGGCTGGTACGAGGACTGGGTCATCATCGAGCGCGAACGGCTCGGCCAGCTGCAGATCCACTTCCTCGAGGCGCTCGTCGACGCGCTGCGGCGGTCGGGCAGCTACGCGCGGGCGATCGACTACGGGATGCGCCTCGTCGCCATCGATCCGCTCCGGGAGCGCAGCCAGCTCGCCCTCATCCGCGCCCTGGTCGACGAGGGCAGCCTGGGCCAGGCCCGCCGGCAGGCCGACCGGTACCGCGACCTGCTCCGCGAGACGTTCGGGACCCGAGCCGCCGGGAAAGCGCTGGCCGGGAAGTAAAAGGCCGGGAAGTAAGGGCCGGGAGATAACGGTCCGCAACCCGACTCCGTCAGTTCAAGGACTCCGGCCGCTGACCCGTGAGGGCCACGATGGGAGCGCATCGTCACGACTGCGCCGGAGGCTCACATGCCCGGCATCTGCGCGACACCGGCCGAGTGGCATCTGCGGCTCCTGGGCCGGTTCGCGCTGTACCGGGGCACCACCGAGATCCCGCTCGGCGCCGGCGGCCGGCGGCTGCTGTCGTACGTGGCGGTCAACGACGGGTCGGTCGGCCGGGAGTGCGCGGCGGCAGCGCTCTGGCCGGCCGTCCCGCCGTCCCGGGCCGGCGGCAACCTGCGCGGGGTCGTACACCGCACCCGGCGCCTCATCGGTGACCTTGTCCTGGCCGATCGCTCGCACCTGGCTCTGCACCCCGATCTCACGGTGGATCTGTGGGAATGCACGGCGCTGGCGCACGCGGCGGCCGGCACCTCGCTCACCGACGACCACCGCCTCGTCACGGCCGGCGACCTGCTCCCCGACCAGCAGGACGACTGGATCATCATGGCCCGGGAGCGGTTCCTGCTGCTGCGCGTGCGGGCCCTGGAGCTCATCTGCCGCCGCCGGACCCGCGAGCGCCGGCCGGCCGAGGCGGTGGCCGCCGGTGTGGCAGCGGTCCGCCTCGACCCGTTCCGGGAGAGTGTGCACCGGGCACTGATCGCCGCCCACCTCTGCGACGACGACATCGCGGCGGCGCTGCGCCTCTACCGCTGCTTCCGGGCCCGGATGTCGGAGGAGCTGGACCTGCGAGCCCCGTCCGATCTGGAAGCCTGGGAATCCTCACTGAAGGTGACCCGTCGATGACAGTGATGTGACGCCCGCCGCCGATCCTGAGGCGATGGCAGCCCTTCGCGAACAGCCGACCGCGGTCTGCGTCCTGACCATGCGCATCGAGAACGAGCACGTACTGGTGGGCGTGCTGCTCAACCCCGACATCCGCACCCGGGCGGGCGAGCGCCGCTTCCGCCCCGCGGGGCTCGAGGAAGCGATTCTTCTGGTACGGGACACCGCCGACCGCCTCCTGGCCGAAGACCACTGACGCGCCGTGTTAACCTGCCCGACTCCACCGCCATATAGCCTATAAAAACTATAGGGTTTATGGTTTGCTGGAGATATGCGCAGTGCCGCGCTGACCATCGGGAGGAAGACATGCCGAGCGCCTGTACCAAGCGGCCATCGAACCGGATGGATGAGCGGTGACCAGCACCGTCGTCCGCGGGCGGGTGTCGGAATCCCGGCCCGGGACCCGTTCGGAGATGGTCGCGATCGTCGGCGGTGGCGCCAGCGGGGCTCTCGCCACCCGCGCCGTACTGTCGAATACCACATGGCGGACAGCCCTCGTCGCGCCCGAGTCCCGGCCCGGAACGGGTGTCGCCTACGGCGCCGCCGAACCGTGGCACGTGCTGAACTCGCGCGCCGGGGCCATGAGCGCCGACCCCGCCGACCCGCTGCATCTGGTCCGCTGGCTGCGCGAGCGCGGCGAGCCCGCCGAGCCCACCGACTTCCTCCCCCGGGCCCGCTTCGGCGACTACCTCGCGGATTGGTTCGCCGAGGTCACGAAGAACGCCGGTGACCGATTCCGGCATCACTTCGCCACCGCCACCGCGATCCGCCGGCTGGACGGCGGCTACCTGGTCACCGACGACACCGGCTGCCAGGTCCACGCCGACCACGTCATCCTCGCCGTCGGCAACCCGTCCGCGCGCCGGCCCGCCGCGGTCTCCGCCGAGGCCGCCCGCAGCGTCGAGTACGTCGCCGACCCGTGGGCCTTCGGCGCCCTCGACGCGGTGCCGGCCGACCTGCCGGTGCTGCTCATCGGCACCGGCCTCACCGCCGTCGACGTGGCGCTCACGCTCACCGCGAACGGCCGCACCACTGCCGTCGAGGCGATCTCGCGCCGCGGCCTGCTGCCCCGCGCGCACCCCGTGCTGCCGCCGCCGGCGACCGCCTTCGATCTCCCCATCGGGGCCGGCCTGCGGCCGCTGATGCGCCGGGTGCGCGAGGAGATCGCCGCCGGCGCCGACTGGGTCGCGGTGATGGATTTCGTCCGTACGCGCGCCGACGAGCTGTGGCGCTCCCTCGACCACACCGACCAGGAGCGGTTCCTGCGGCACTGCCACCGGTTCTGGGAGGTGCACCGGCACCGGATGGCCCCGCCGGTCGCGGCCCGCATCGGCGACCTGATCGGCAGCGGCACGTTCCGGGTCCGCGCGGGCCGGCTCACCTCGATCGTCCCGCACCCGGACGGCGGCCTCACGGTCACCGCCGACGGCACGGCGCCACGGCGGTACGGCGCGGTCGTGAACTGCACCGGCCCCGGATCACTTCCGGACACCGCCTCCGGGCTCGTCGCCGACATGCTGCGCGACGGCCTGCTGCGGACCGGCCCGCACGGCCTCGGCGTCGAGACCGGCGACGACGGCCGGGCCCTCCCGGGTCTCTGGGTGGTCGGGCCGCTGCGCAAGGGCGGCCTGTGGGAGGCCACCGCCGTCCCGGAGATCCGCCGGCAGGTCGAGCGCCTCACCGCCAGTTTGCAGATGCTATAGAAGGCACCGACATCTAGCTGGTGTCTGCGGTCACTGAGCACGGTCTTCAATCGCATCTGCGGAAGCGATACAGTGCTCGCCGTGACGACTTCTCGATTCGCCGTGGCCGGGCTCGCCGTCCTGACGACAGTGAGCCTGGCCGCCTGCGGCAGTGACGGCGCGGACACGGCCGCGAGCGGCGGACCCGTCACCGTCTTCGCCGCCGCCTCGCTCACCGAGTCGTTCACCACGCTCGGCGAGCAGTTCGAGGCGGCGCACCCGGGCACCACCGTGACGTTCAACTTCGGCGGCAGCTCCGGGCTCGCCACCCAGATCAACGAGGGCGCCCCGGCCGACGTGTTCGCCTCGGCCTCGCCGAAGAACATGCAGGCCGTCACGGACGCCGGGACACCCACCACATTCGTACGCAATCAGCTGGTCATCGCGGTCGGCAAGGGCAACCCGAAGCGCGTCGCCGGGCTGGCGGACCTGACTGCACCCGGCCTCAAGGTGGCGCTCTGCGCCGAGGCCGTCCCGTGCGGCGCCGCCGCGAAGACCGCCGTCGACGCCGCCGGTGTCACGATCACCCCGGTCACGCTGGAGCAGGACGTCAAGGCCGCGCTCTCCAAGGTCAAGCTCGGCGAGGTCGACGCGGCGCTGGTCTACCGCACCGACGCCAGGACCTCGGCCGCCGACGTCGACGCGATCGAGTTCCCGGAGTCCGCGAAGGCGGTCAACGACTACCCGATCGCCGTGCTCGGGAACGCGAAGAACCCGGCCGGCGGGCAGGCGTTCGTCGACTACGTCCTGTCGGCGGACGGCACGAAGGTTCTCACCGCGGCGGGTTTCCAGGCACCCTGATCTTCATGCGCACCCGGGTACCCCTGCCCCTGCTGATCCCGGCGGGGATCGGTCTCGTCTTCCTGGTCCTGCCGCTGGCCGGGCTGCTCGCCCGTACCCCATGGTCCTCGCTCCTGACCCGGCTCGCAGAGCCGGAAGTCACGACGGCCTTGCGCCTGTCGCTGGTGACCGCGAGTGTCGCCACGCTGGTGTGCCTGCTGCTCGGGGTGCCGCTGGCCTGGCTGCTCGCGCGCGTCGAATTCCCCGGCCGCCGGATCGTGCGCGCGCTGATCACCGTGCCGCTGGTGCTGCCGCCGGTGGTGGGCGGCATCGCGCTGCTGCTCGCCCTCGGCCGGCGCGGGCTGGTCGGCTCCTGGCTCGACGAGACGTTCGGGATCACGCTGCCGTTCACCACCGCCGGCGTGGTGATCGCCGAGGCCTTCGTGGCCCTGCCGTTCCTGGTGATCGCGGTGGAGGGGGCGCTGCGCGGCGCCGACACCCGCTACGAGGAGGCCGCCGCGACGCTCGGCGCCACCCGCTGGACCAGCTTCACCCACGTCACGTTGCCGCTGGTCGCGCCCGGCATCGCGGCCGGCGCGGTGCTCTGCTGGGCGCGGGCGCTCGGCGAGTTCGGCGCGACGATCACGTTCGCCGGCAACTATCCGGGGATCACCCAGACCATGCCGCTCGCCGTGTATCAGACGATGGAGTCCGGCGACCTGGAAGGAGCCGTGGTGCTCAGCCTCATCCTGCTGACCGTGTCGGTGACGATCCTGGCGGCGCTGCGCGACAAGTGGCTGACCGCGCCATGAGCCTCCTCGACGCGCATCTGGTGGCCTCGCGCGGCAGCTTCGACCTCGACATCTCCCTGCGGATCGCCCCGGGCGAGACGGTGGCGCTGCTCGGGCCGAACGGGGCGGGCAAGACGACGGCATTGCGCTGCCTCGCCGGCCTTTCAGAATCAACTGCGGGATTCGTACGTCTGTCCGGCCGCGACATCACCTCGGCCCCGCCCGAGGAGCGGCCGATCGGCGTCGTCTTCCAGGACTACCTGCTGTTCCCGCACCTGAACGCACGGGACAACGTCGCCTTCGGACCCCGCCGGCACGGCGCCGACCGCCGCACCGCCCACGCGATCGCCGACCGCTGGCTGGACCGCGTCGGGCTCGCCTCTCTGGGGCGGCGCAAACCACGGCAGCTCTCCGGCGGCCAGGCCCAGCGGGTGGCCCTGGCCCGCGCGCTCGCCGTCGACCCGGTGCTGCTGCTGCTCGACGAGCCCCTCGCCGCCCTGGACGCGCGGACCCGCCTGGAGACCCGCGGCGAGCTGCGCCGGCACCTGGCCGCCCACCCCGGCGCCACCCTGCTGGTCACCCACGACCCGCTCGACGCGCTGGTCCTCGCCGACCGGCTCGTCGTCGTCGAGCAGGGCCGGGTGGTGCAGGAGGGCGACGCCGCCACGATCACCGCGCGGCCGCGCACCGACTACGTGGCCCGGCTCGTCGGGCTCAACCTGTTCCAGGGCGTCGCCACCGGGCACACCGTGGTCTTCCCGGACGGGTTCGCGCTGACCACGACCGACGACGTGCACGGCGCCGCGTTCGTGGCGTTCCCGCCCTCGGCCGTGGCCCTGCACCCGGCGCAGCCGTCCGGCAGCCCCCGCAACACCTGGCAGGCCGTGCTCGCCGACATCCAGCGCCACGGCGACAACCTGCGCGTCGTGCTGGACGGCCCGATCGCCGTGGCCGCCGACATCACCCCCGCGGCCGCCGCCCAGCTGCACCTCGAGCCGGGCATGCCGATCTGGGCCGCGGTGAAGGCGACCGAGACCCGCGCCTATCCCGCCGATTGATCTTCACCGATGCCGGGAATGGAACGCCCATGGGATCACGCAGGCTGCCACCGGTGTGGCTCTTCCTCAGTCTCGGCATCGTGGTGACCGGCGTCTTCGCCTGGACCACGTTCCAGATCTTCCGCAACGACCTGGCCCTGCGCGACCGTGGCGTGGAGACCTCCGCCCAGGTCACGGACGTGGGCAGCAAGGGCCGGGTCACCGTCGTGTTCACCACGGCCGACGGCCGCCGGGTCGAGACCCTGATCGGCCAGGGCGACGCGGTCCAGGGCACCCGGGTCGGCGAGACCGTGCCGATCGTGTACGACCCGTCCCGGCCGGCCGACGAGGTCCGCGACACCCGGGTCCCGGAGAACCACGGCATCGCGTACTTCACCCTCGGCGCGACGATCTTCGGTGCCGTCGGGGTGCCCCTCGCCGCCTGGCACCTGGCCCGCACCCGCCGGCGGGAACGGGTCCCAAGCCCCTGACGGCAGATCATCCTCTACGGCGCCGGTCCTGGCCGGCGCCCTCATCGGCCGTGCGGCGGCGGCGCTGCTCGTCCTGCCGGCCGCTCTGTGATCATGCAAGGGTGACCAGGTAGCCGGTCAGGACCGTCGCGGCGAGCATCGGCAGGATCGCGCCGCGCAGGCCGTCCCCGCTGAGCAGGTGCATGCCGACCGCACCGGCCATGAGCAGCAGCAGGGTGAGCGCCGCGGCGACGCCGACCCCGGTGACGAACAGGCCGGCCGTCACGCCGAGCACGCCCAGAAGCTCGATCACGCCGATGAACCGGAACTCCCCCGGCGACATCCCGAGATGACCGGCGGCGACACGGGTGTCGGGGGCGCCGGTGACCTTGGCGGTGCCGGATACGCCGAACGCGCCCATCGCCATCAGCGCGAACGTGAAGTTCATGGCTGCACAGGCTAGCCGAGTTGCACAGCGGTGTGCAATTAAAGCGCTCGCGCCGTGGCGATCGCCTCATCGGCCTCGGCCGCCGGCAGCCCCGCCGCGATCAGGATCGCCCGGGCCGCCCGCACGCCGTCGCCGACCCAGAGCCCGTCGTTCACGGCCTGCAGCAGCGACAGGGTGATCGCCTGCATGGCGCCGCTCAGCACCGGCAGCGGCAGATGCGTCGCGAACCGGCCCTCGTCCCGCCCCCGGACCAGCAACTCCATGGCCTGCGCCCGGATCGGGGCGAGCAGGTCGCGCAGGCCGGCACTGCCGTATTCGCTTTCGGCCAGCGCCATGAGCAGCCGATATTGGTCGCCGGCCGTCCAGATGGTCAGCGTGAACTCGGCGAGCGCCACGGCCGGATCCAGCCGCGCCCGGTCGATCCGGCCCAGAGCGGCCAGCATGTCGGCGGCCGCCTTGTCGGCGAGCCCGGCCAGCAGCGCATCCCGATTCGGGAAATGCCCGTAGACCGTGCGCCGCACCACGCCCGCCGCCTGCGCGACGTCATCCATGCTGGCGGCCGGGTTCGTGACGAGCAGCCCCCGTGCCGCCAGCAGAATCCGATCCCGATTCTCCGCGCGCCGCCCCCGCCGCCCGGCACTGACATCGGCGCTAGTCACATGCCCATGCTCGCACACCCTTCAGCCTTCCCCTCGCCGCCGACATCCGCCCCCCACCTCGCCGCCCGCGCCGCGGAGACCACCCCGCGCAGCGGCCATGGCTCGCGGCATGCACCACGCGCGAAAACGAACGGTCGTTCTTGACAAACGAGCGGCTCGGGCGTTTGTTTAAAACGAATGGTCGTTCGCTTAAGAGGAGTCGTCATGACCGCCAAGCCCTCCCCCTGGCCGCAGGTGGCAGGGATCGTCGCCCTGCTCACCGTGATCGTCAGTGTGTTGCTGACCGCGTTCGCGTGGCCGGCGGTGCGCTCGTCCGTGCACGACGTACCGATTGCCGTCGCCGGGCCGGCGGCCGCTACCGGGCAGGTGACCGCCGCCCTGAACGAACGTCAGCCCGGCGCGTTCGACGTCGTGCAAGTGGCGGGCACGGCCGAGGCGGAGGCTGCCATCCGCGACCGCGAGGTCTACGGGGCGATCGATCTGAGCGGTGGCGGTCCGCAGGTCCTGACCGCGTCGGCCGCCAGCCCGGTCGTCGCGCAGACGCTGCAGGGTGTCGCGAACGCGCTGGCTCACGCGTCGGACCCCGCGGCCGCGCAAGGTGGGGCCGCGGCGGGGACGGTGGTGGTCCGGGATGTCGTGGCCGCTCCCGCCGACGATCCTCGGGGTGCGGGGATGGCGGCTGCCGCTCTGCCGATCGTCCTGGGTGGCATCGTCGCCGCGGGGCTGCTCACGCTGCGGATCACCGGGGTCGGGCGCCGGGTTGCCGGAGCGCTGGGATTCGCGGTGGCCGGGGCGCTCGCCATGGCGGCGATCCTGCAGTTCTGGCTCGGTGCGCTGAGCGGTGACTACTTCGCGAACGCCGGGGTGCTCGCCCTCGGAACCGCGGCGATCTCGCTGACCATCCTCGGACTGGAGTCACTGCTCGGGCCGGCCGGACTCGGTATCGGCGCCGCCACCATGATGCTTCTCGGCAACCCGCTCGCCGGGGTGTCCACCGCGCCGGAGATGCTGCCGGGCTGGTCGGGGGCGTTCGGGCAGCTTCTTCCGCCGGGTGCGGCCGGTTCGCTGCTGCGTTCGGTGGCGTTCTTCGACGGCGCCGGGGCGGGGTCGTCCATCGTGGTGCTGTCCACCTGGCTGGCGGCCGGCGCGGCTCTCTGCGTGATCAGCGTGGTGCGGGCTCGCCGGCGCGCCACGATCCCGGCCGAGGAGCCGGCGACGATGGTTCCGGCCTGACTTCCGGGCGCCGGCTACCGGAAGATGGGCGCCGACCTTCGAGAGCCGGCGGCGCCGGTTCTGCTCAGGGAACGGCGCCCGCCACCGCTCGATGGCGTAGTTCGCGGCGGATCACGACGGTGGTGCCGTTCGGGCGGCGGTCCAGGTTCAGGGAGCCGCAGTCGTGCATCAGGGGCAGGCCTCGGCCTGAGCAGGCGGGTTCCTGCCAGGCGCCGTCGTCCGCGACCACGGCACGGACCACGCCGGAGTCCTCCAGGGACAACGAGACCCGCAGTTCGCCGGTCGGTCGATCGGGGTAGGCGTGGCGGGTCACGTTGGTGGCGGCCTCGCTGATCGCCGGCGTCAGGGCCGCCTCGTCGTCCGGGTCCGCGCCGATCGTGGTGAGGAGCCAGTCGGAGACTGCCGCGCGTACCGAAGGCAGTGACGAAGCCGCCGCCGGAACGCTCAGCTCGAGCGACGCCGGCGCGGCCGGCAGCAGGCATGCTGCCAGCGCCGTGACGTCGTCGTGGACCGCATCCCGGGTGATCTGCTCGACCGTGGTGCCGCAGAGGCGCTCGGCCGGGCAGGGCGTCGATGACCCGGAATCGGCGATCGCGGCGCCGGCTATCCGGGCCAGGCGGGAGAGGCCGTCGGCGAGGGTTTCGCCGGGGCGCTGTACCAGGCCGTCGGAGTAGAGCAGGACCACCTCCCCGGGCGCGAGGAGGGCCCGGGCGGGCGGGGACGACGGCAGGCCTACGCCTAGTGGGGCGGCTCGGCCGGTGTCGAGGAAGCGGGCCCGGCCGTCGGGGGTGCAGACCAGCGGCGGCGGGTGGGCGCGGCTGATCCAGGCGAGGTCGCCGGTGGAGGGGTCGAGGAGGGCCAGGCATACCGTCGCGGCGCGGGTGGCCGGGGAGGTGGCGGCGTAGCGGTCCAGGCGGTCGACCGCCTCGGCCATCAGGTGAATGGCCCCCGCCATCGGATCGACGACCTCGGCCGCGGAGGCGCCGACATCAAAAGCGGGAGCGCCGGCTTCGGCCGCCGGAGGAACGGCCCCGGTCAGCAGGGATTCGCGCAGGACGGTCCGCAGCCGGGACATCGCGGCTGCCGCGGCGGCTCCGTGGCCGACGACGTCACCCACCACCAGGGCCAGCCGGCCGTCCGGCAGCGGGACGGCGTCGAACCAGTCGCCGCCGGCGTGCAGTTCCGGGGCGGCCACCACGTAGTGGGCGGCCATCCGGATGCGGGGCAGCACCGGCACGGCGTCGGGCAGCAGGTCGCGCTGGAGCTCGAGGATGATCTGCCGGGCGGCGGCCAGCTGCTCCTCGAGAGACATCATCACGCCGGAGAGTACGAAAGGGATGCCACGGCGGCTCAACGATCCACAACACCGGAACGGATCGCTCAGGGCCGCGGGATTCTCCTGCGCACGTCCGGGACCTCGGCCGGCCCCGGCTGCCACGCGGCCACCCACGCCAGCCCCGCCGGATCCGGGGCGATCACTCCCTCCTCCAGGAACGCGTACCTGCCACCCAGCACCCGCTCGGCCGCCTTCACGTCGAGGCGGTCGGTGTTGTCCCAGAGCGCCGCGAACAGCGCCTCGGCCCGCAACCGCGACTGCCGGCAGAACAGGTCGGCCAGCTCGCGGCCTTCCGGGCAGGACTTCTGTTCGGCGCGGGCGCGGGCGCAGACGGCCGACATCGCGTAGAGCTCGGCGCCGATGTCGACGATCCGGCCGAGGAAACCCTGCTTGCGCTCCAAGCGGCCCTGCCAGCGCGACATCGCGTAGAACGTGCTGCGGGCGAGTTTGCGCGACGCCCGTTCCACGTACCGGAGATGATGCGCGAGAGGGCCGAATTGCCCGTACCCCGCAGGGTTTTGACCTTGACCCACCGCCAGGGTGGGCAGCCAGCGCGCATAGAACGCGCCCGCACGGGCCCCGGCGCGGGCCTTGCGGGACAGCGCGGCGTCGGGATCGATGATGTTGCCCGCGACCGAGAGATGGGCGTCGACGGCCTCCCGCGCGATCAGCAGGTGCATGATCTCGGTGGAGCCTTCGAAGATGCGGTTGATGCGCAGGTCACGCAGGATCTGCTCGGCCTCGGCGGCACGTTCGCCGCGGGCCGCCAGGGAGTCGGCGGTCTCGTAGCCGCGGCCGCCCCGGATCTGGATCAGCTCGTCGGCGACGAGCCAGGCCATCTCGCTGGCGAACAGCTTCACCAGCGCGGCCTCGATGCGGATGTCGTTGCTGGCGTCGTCGGCGATCAGGCAGGACAGGTCGAGCATCGACTCCATGGCGTACGTCGTCGCCGCGATGAACGCGATCTTGGACGCCACCGCCTCGTGACTGCCGACCGGCCGGCCCCACTGCACGCGCTCCGCCGACCATTCCCGGGCTATCGTGAGCGCGCGTTTGCCGGCGCCGACGCACATCGCCGGAAGCGACAGACGACCGGTGTTGAGCGTGGTCAGCGCGATTTTCAGACCCTTCCCGAGCCCACCGATGACATTCTTCTCGGGTACGAAGACATCGTGGAACCGGGTGACGCTGTTCTCCAGGCCGCGCAACCCCAGGAATGCGTTGCGGCGCTCGATCGTGATGCCGTCGGAATCGCCCTCGACCACGAAAGCGGTGATGCCTTTCCCCGGCACCCGCGCCATCACCACGAGCAGCGTCGCGAGCGTGCCGTTGGTGGCCCACAGTTTGACGCCGTTGAGCCGGTAACCGCCCTCGACCGGGTCGGCGACCGTACCGAGACGGGCCGGGTCGGAACCCACGTCGGGCTCGGTGAGCAGGAACGCCGACACCTCACCGGCCGCGAGCCGGGGCAGGAACGCCTTCTTCTGCTCCGGGCTGCCGAACAGTTTCAGCGGCTGCGGGACGCCGATCGACTGATGCGCGGAAAGCAGCGCCGCGAGCGACGCGTTCACCGATCCGGTCAGCGTCAGCGCCTTGCAGTAATGCAGGTTCGACAGCCCCAGTCCGCCGTATTCCTTGTCGATTTTCATCCCGAAAGCCCCCAGACCCGCAAGGCCCTGGAAGACTTCATCGGGAATGCGCGCGTCGCGCTCTATCTGTGGTCCATCCACATCGGTACGCAGGAAAGCGCCGAGCTTGGCCAGGAACTCCTCAGCGTCCGGGCTCGGTGGCAGGTCCGGCCGGGGATCGATCAGGTCCAGCCGCAGCCGGCCGAGGAACAGCTCCTTGCCGAAACTCGGTTTGCGCCACTCGGACTCGCGGGCCGCCTCGGCGGTCTGCCGCGCCTGCTTCTCGGTGACATGTGTCGTGGCCATGGCGATCCTCCAGACCTCGTCTGCCCGCCACGGTACCGAGGATTGTTACCGGAAGGTAGCCGCTCGATTACTCGATCATCGTGAAGGAGGGGTCAGCGGCCGGTGAGGACGGCGAAGACCACGATGAGGAGAAAGACCAGAACCGCGCCGGCGACGAGCGGCCAGACGCCATGGTCGGCCGGAGGGGCGGCCGCGGGCTCGCCCGCCATCGCCGACATTTCGGATTTATCGCTTTTGTCAGGCGAGGCGGGAACGAGGGAAGACGACATCGACCAGAGAGCGGAACGCTCCGCCATCCACGCGATGCCGTCGGCGGCCAGCTGCTGCCGCAACGCGGTCAGGCCGAGCAGGCGCACCGCCTCGGGGTCCTGCGCGAGCTGCGCGAACGCCGCCAGCGCCGCGGCCGGCACCCGGTCGGGAGGGAAGCCGCCGAGCAGATGGGCCATCGTCGGGGCGGTGCCGCCGTCCGGGCCGAACATGGCGCTGATCAGGTCGCGCAGGACGGGTACGGCCTCGGCGGGCGTCCGCGAGCGCAGCAGGACCGGCAGCAGCAGGCGGTGTTCGCGCATCGCCGCGCGGACCGGTTCGGCGTCGTCGCCCTCGGCCCGGACCCGGCGCAGGTCGCCGATGAGCAGTTCGGTGAGGCGCGGCGTGTCCGTCGACGAGGTCGCGATCATCGTGATCAGGGTGGGGCCGGCGATCCCGGAGAGGATCAGCGCGATGGTCGGGTCCGTGGCCGACTGCGGCACGCCGAGGCCGGCCACCACGCGCAGCAGCCCGATCCGGCGCTTGATCTGATTGTCCTCCGGGTAGTCGCGGATCTCCTCGAGCGCCGTCTCGACGGCCCGGTGGATCGACTCGTGGCTGGGCGCCAGCGCGGCCGTGGCGGCGGCCAGTTCCGCGGAGCGCTGCGGGACCAGGATGATCCGCTCGACGGCGACGTCGGTGAGCCGGTCGGCGAGGTCGGGGCAGCTGTCGCGGCCCTCCGGCCCGGCCCAGTCGTGCAGCACCGCGGTGAGGTCGCGGTCGGTGAGGCGGGGCAGCAGCCCGGCGAGCTCGTCGACGGTCTTCGGGCGGGTCGCGTATTCCCGCTCGGCCTCGGTGAGGGTGCCCCGGCCGGCCCGGCAGAGCAGCGAGTACGGGCTCTTCAGCACGCCCGGCGCCGCCTGCGCGTCCTTTTCCCAGGCGGCGATCTCCTTCGGTTTCGTGAACACGGCGGGCGGGCGGACCGGGCCGACCGCGCGCAGGCTGCCCCGGCGGTACGCCTCCACGTAGGTGGCGAGGAACTCCTCCTCGGGCGGCTCCGCGCTCAGCCGGATCCGGGTGCGGCTCGGCTCCGGTTCCGCGGCGGTGTCGTCGAGGAACAGGATCCGCGCGTCGCCGGTCGCCGCCGTCGTGAAGGTCCACGGGAAGTACGCCGGCCCGAGCAGGTCGAAGAGCCCGCACAGCACCTCGGCGGCCGGCATCGCACCGGCGATCACCGTGAGCGGCGTGCCGGGGTCGTCGAGCACGGCGCGGACCAGCTGCTCCAGCGGCCCCGGCCCGATCTCGCGGGCCCGCAACCGGACCTGCCGCAGCCCCCGCTCGGCGTCCTCGGCGAGCTGCCCGGCGTCGAGAGGCTCCAGGGCCGCGATGCGCCCGCCGTCGAAAGACTCCGGCGCGGACGCAGACTCCGGGGCATCGGCGGATTCCGGAAGGTGGGCCCACCCCCGCCAATCCACCAGGCCGAGGGCCAGCTGCGCGCCGAGATCCTCGGGCCGGCCGATCAGCACGTGGGTCAGATCGGGCGACAGCTGCCGCACCACCACCCCGGAACCGTCGATCTCCAGATAGGAGAGCCCGGGCCGGCCCCCGGGTTCGAGGCGGGCCCGCCAGGCGGCGGTCTCCGGCGCGCCCAGGGACGAGGAGCAGAGACCCTTGTGGAACACGAGCTGTTGCACGGTCATCCCAGCGACCCGGCTCCCCTCACATCGGCACCCCATCCTGCCAAGATCGTGGATCGCCGGGCAGCCCCCTGGGTCCCGGCGTGTTCAGATGACGAACGAGAAGGCTTTACAGCAGCGCCCGCAACCGCTCCAGCACCTCGTCCTGGATCTCCGGGAACGAGCGCGTCTCGCCCTCCGCCACCCACGTCGTGAACGTGGTGCGGAATACCGCCACCCCGGTCTCGGCGGCGAGCGCCGCGCTGATCGGATCGATGCCGCGCCCGGCCAGTTCCCGGGTCAGCGAGACCGCCAGCAGCGACAGCTTGAGCAGTTCGCGCTCCTGCAGCCCGGGGTTGGCCGCGATGATCGCCTGCCGGGCGCGCGACCAGCCCCGGCGTTCCTCGCCGAAGAGCGCCGCCGCGCCGCCGAGGCCGGCGATCACCGCCGCGATCGGATCGGCCGAAGAGGCCGGCAGAGCGTTCAGGAACGTGCCCTCGAACGACTGCTGGTCGAAGAAGAGCACCTCCCGCTTGTCGGTGAAGTGCCGGAAGAACGTCCGCTCGGTGACCCCGGCCGCGGCCGCGATCTCGGCGACGGTCGTCCCGTCGTACCCCTGGGTTTGAAAGAGACCGAGAGCCGCCTCCTTGAGGCGCTCGGCCGCCCCGCCCTGCCATCGCGCCATGATCCCCATCATAGTGATGTCAGAGGCTGACATCAGCGTGTACTGTCATGTCAGTAACTGACATCAGTACGAGGGAGTTCCCATGCGCGTGTTCGTCACCGGAGCCAGCGGCTGGATCGGCTCGCACACCGTCGATGAGCTGCTCGCCCACGGCCACGAAGTGATCGGCCTGGCACGCAGCGACGCCGCGGCCGCGACCCTGACGGCCAAGAACGTCACCGTGCTCCGCGGCGACCTCGACGACCTCGACACGCTGCGCCGCGGCGCCGCCGGGGCCGACGCGGTCGTCAACCTCGCCAACAAGCACGACTGGGCCGACCCGGCCGCGTCCAACCGGGCCGAGCGCGCCTCGGTCGAGGCCATCGCCGGGGTGCTGGCCGGCACCGGCAGGCCGTTCGTGTTCGCCTCCGGGCTGGCCGCCCTCGCGCAGGGACGGCCGGCCACCGAGAACGACCCGTCGCCGTTCCACGGCGTGGACTCCCCGCGCGGCGGCGCCGAGAACCTGGCCCTCGCGACCGAGGGTCTGCACGCGATCGCGGCCCGCTTCGCCCCGACCACGCACGGGACCGGCGACCACGGGTTCGTCGCGTCCCTCGTGGCGGCGGCCAGGCGCACCGGCGTCTCCGGGTACCTCGGCGACGGCAGCACCTCGTGGTCCGCCGTGCACGTGACCGACGCGGCCCGGCTGATCCGGCTCGGCCTCGAGCGGGCGCCGGCCGGCACCCGCCTGCACGCCGCCGCCGAGACCGTGTCGAACCGGGAGATCGCCGAGGCGATCGGGCGCTCACTGGACCTGCCGGTCGTCGCGATCGACCCGCAGGACGCCGAGCGGCACTTCGGGTTCATCGGCCGGTTCTTCGGCCTCGACATGAGCGCGTCCAGTGCGATCACCCGCGCGGCCTTCGACTGGGAGCCGACCGGCCCGACGCTGGTCGAGGACATCGCGGCCGGCGCGTACAAGGATGCCTGAACGCTTTTATGAACGCCTGATTCGACGAGCGGTGCGATACGGCAGCACGAACAGGTACAGCCCCGAGAAGAAGAGCAGGGCGAGCGGCAACAACGGCAGATAGGAGACCCAGAGCACCGGGTCCTCCCGCGCCAGCGCCACGGTGGTGGCGACGACCGTCACGGTGAAGGCGATGGCGAGCCATCGATGAGCCTGCCGGATCCACTTGTTCATGCCGGTCACGCTATTTCCACGACTGCGGCGGGCGCTTCTCCGAAACTGACCATTCGTACTCGGGCATGAACCTCATGTTGTGCGCCCGCGCGGCCGCCCGCATCCGCGGAAACGGCGGCACGAACGGCTCACCGTCGTTGCCGCCGGACGCCGCGGGCGTGCCCATCTGCTGGAAGAAGCGTTCGAACCCGCCGGAGGCGGCGCCGAGGATCAGCGCCGGCTTCTCCACCCGATAGGCGTGCGCCGCCCCGGCCGGCACGAACCCGAAGTCGCCCGGCGCGAGCAGCCGGCCGGTCTGCTCGCCGTCCGGCAGTTCCACGAAGAGCCGGACCAGGCCCTCGACGGTCCATCAACAGCTCACTCTGCGCACACGGCACGGCCCGATCGGCACCGCCATGAGCCACATGGAACGGCGGCGCCCCACCGTGCACCCGCCGAGCCGGACTGGCCGGCCGCCAGTGTGGGCACCTCCGCCGGCGCCGCCCCGAGCAGCAGACCTTCCCGCGACTCGGGGTCCCCCGCCGACGGCATGCTCGAGAGGTCCGCGACCCCATACCAGTCGATGACGCCGGCCGGCCCGGCCACGGTCAGGCCCAGCAGGGCCGCCAGATGGCCGCCTGCCGATTCGCCCCCGGGCCACCATCCGGGTGGCGTCGACGCCCAGGTCGGTCGCGTGCTCGCGGAGCCAGGTCACCGCCGCCGTGAGGTCGTCGAGCGGGGCCGGGAGGGCGCCTCGCCGCTGAGCCGATAGTCGGCCGACGCGACCGCGAAGCCCTCGGCCACCAGCCGGGCGAACGGGTCCGGGCGCCAGTCGCGCCAGGTCGGGCAGAACATCCGGCGTGAGCCGCGCTGCCGGCCGCCGCCGTGCACGAACAGGATGACCGGCGGGAGGTCCGGCCCCGGATCCGGCCGGTGCAGGTCCAGCAGAATCAGCCCCACCCCGGTGGCGTGCAGCGGCAGCCGGCCGCCGACGCGGTAGAGCACCGGGATGGCGTCGTGCCCGCTGAACCGCTCGACCAGCACGGCCTCGGTACCGTCACGCACCGCGAGCAGCACGTGCTGGCGGGTCGCCTCGGCGAGGTCACCCATGTACGGCAGAGCGACCTCGCGCAGCCCGTGACCACGCTGCGCGAGCGACGCCACCTCGAACAGCCGCAGGCCGACCGCGAACCGGCCGTCGTCGTCGCGCTCCAGCACGCCCCAGGCGAGCAGCCGGTTCGCGAGTCGCAGCGCCGAGCTCGCCGGGATCTTGCTGCGGCGTGACAGCTCACTGAGGGTGAGCCGGGGATGGCCGGCGTCGCACGTGAACAGCAGCGAGAGCGCCCGGTCGACGACGGGGTCGCCGGCGGGTGGGCGGCGACCCCGGAGGCGGGATGAAGCGTCGTTCACCCCGTCATTGTCGCGTCACTTGCGGTCGTAGAGGCGCAGCGTGATCGACCCGACCCGCCACTCACCGATCTTGGTGAAGTCGGCCTGGATCGCGCCGAGCGTCTTCGCCGGCAGCTCGGACTTCTTGTTCGGCGCGTCGTCCGGCACCATCGTCCAGACCCGCGGGTCGGCCGCCAGCGACAGCTTGATGTTGGTGCGCTCGGTGGTCCAGAAGCTGCCGGCCGCGGTGCGGCTCACCTTCAGCAGGGCGTCGCGGGGCGCGTCGGTGCCCAGGTAGTACTCGGTGGCGATGTCGGTGAAGTGCCAGCCGTTGCGTTTGTAGACGATCGCGTCGCCGGGCTGCGCGTGCTGTTCGAGCACCGCGACCGCGGCCCGGTAGTCGATCAGCGGCGCGCCCCGGCCCTCGTGCGACGCCCGGACCGCCTGGTGGTCGGAGAGCGCGACCACGCCGGCGAGAAGCACCACGACGAGCGCCGACCGCGCCGACACCAGCGCCAGGCCGGCCCCGGCCAGCAGGCAGGCGAGCGGCACCAGGAAGAACAGGTAGCGGGGGTGCCAGAGCGGGGTGAAGAAGGTGACCGTCGTGAACGCCACCAGCGGCGCGGCCAGCACCGCCGCCATGAGCCGGCCGCGGCGGCTCGCGCCCGCGCCGATCAGCAGCATGCCGAGCAGGATGCCGCCGGTCGAGGCCGCGCCGGTGACGTCGCCGGAGATCCGGATCAGCGTCTCCCAGCTCGGCGGGCGCGGCGTGACACCCAGCTGCACCGACCACTGCGAGTTGCCGCGCAGCGCCAGCGGCAGCAGCGCCGCGCCGGCCGCGGCCACCGCGATCCCGGCCGGGACCAGCAGCTTGACGTTCCTCCGGCGGATCGCCACGGAGAGGACCGCGATGCCGTGGCCGGCCACCAGCACGACGGCGACCAGGTGCAGGGCGCCGAGGGCGAGCACGCACAGGGCGTACCCGGTCCAGCGCCACCACCGGCCCTTCCGTACGGCCTCGACGAGCATCAGCGTCGCGGCGGTCGCGGCCAGGGCGGCGAGGGCGTACGGGCGGGCCTCCTGGCCGTACCGGGACACGGCCGGCAGGATCGCCCAGAACAGACCGGCGAAGACGCCGGCGCGCACCGAGAACAGCCGCTCGCCGAGCACCGCGAGCAGCGCCGCGGTGCCGGCCACGGCCAGCAGCGACGGCATCCGCAGCGCCACCGTCGAGTTGCCGAACACCGCCGACCAGAAGTGCATGAACAGGTAGTACGGGGTGAGCACGGCGTCGATGTTCTGCGCGAGCCGGCGCATCTCCCCCAGCGACCGGCCCACCGCCGTCACGGTCGCGAACTCGTCGCGCCACAGCTGCGGCCGGCCGATCTGGACGGCCACCACGGCGGCCGTCACCAGGGCCGGCAGCAGCCAGTAGAGGCGCTGCCACCGGCTACGCGCGGACGGAGAGGACGGTTGCGGTTCGGGTGCGACCGCGGGCGGTGCCAGATCGGCGACGAGACTCACTGGACGGTTATAGGAGTCGATGGTGAACCGGTTGTGAATCCCGCCCGACGTTCAGCGGTCCCCGAGAATGCCGGTCAGACCGATCGATGTCCCACCCGGCAGTCCCAGCGCGAGCCGGACCTCGTCGCCGGGTTGCGGGAACCGGCCGATCTCCAGTCCGCACAGGCCGGGCAGGGTGCCGCTGCTGAGCACGTCGCCCGGCCGGAGACGTTCACCGCGAGCGGCGTAGGCGACGACGGCCCCCAGGTCGTACATCAGCTGATTTTTCTGGTTTTCAGCCCAAATTTCGTTGTTTACGGTGACGCGACCGGTGAGCTCGCGCCATCGCGGCAGCCACTCGTCGGCCGTCACCACGACCGCGGACATCGAGTTCGCGAACGTCTTGGCCTTCACGACGCCGCCGAACGTCCCGCGCCGGGTGTCCTCCCACTGCGTGTCCCGCGCCGTCCAGTCGTTGATCACGACGAAGCCGCCGATCGCGGCCCGCCCCTCCGCGGTCCCGCAGTCCCGCACCTCCCGCGCGATGATCATCCCGAGTTCCAGCTCGAAGTCGAGCACCCGCGCGAACGACGGCCACGGCACCACCTCTGCGTCCGCGGTGAACGCCCGATGGTTGCCGAGGTAGAACTGCGGCTCGCGGTAGTAGCCCGGCTTCGGTCGCAGGGGCGGCGGCACCCGGCCGGTCACCTTCTCGAACGCCCCGGCGAACCGTCTCATCCCGGCCGTCCCGAACGCCGCGACGAGCCCTCTCGCCCCGGCGATCATGTGCGATTCCCACAGCGCGAAGCACCGCAACGACGCCGGTTCCAGGGGCAGGCCGGTCGGTTCGCCGGCGGCTTCTTCCCGGTACGCCGTACCGAACCGCTGTTCCGCCTCCCGCACGGCTTCGACTCCCCCGCCGAGGAACGTCAGCAGATCGTCCCCGACGACCACCCACCTCCCGCTCCCGGCATCCCACCCGACGACCCGCCCGTCCCGCATCCCGACCCGCATCGCAACCCCCTCGCCCGGGGTCAACGACGACGGCGGCGTCCACGGGACGCCGCCGTCATCAGGAACCGCCTCGCCGGGGCGGGCCGGCCGACTTGCCGGGCCGGCCGACTTGCCGAATCAGCTGACGAACGTGCTCCGGCGCCGGCGGGCCCAGAGGATCAGGCCGCCGCCAAGCAGGATCAGGGCGCTCGCCAGGGCGATCAGGAGCGGGACCGGGACGCTGTCGCCGGTGATGGGCAGGCCGCCGGCGTTGTCGTCGCCGCCACCCGTGCCGCCGTCGCCGTCCCCGTCACCATCGCCGTCGCCGTCGTCCGGGCCGTCGCCGTCACCGGAGCCGTCGCCGTCACCGGAGCCGTCGCCGCCTCCGGAGCCGTCGCCGTCGTCGCCCGGGTCGGTGGAGGGCGGGGTGGTGGGGTCGCCGGCCGTCGGCTGCGCGTCGGTGTTGCCGCCGAGCAGCAGCAGGTCGTCGCTCTCGGCGTCGTCGGTCATCGTCTGCACCGACGTCCGGGTGCTGCGCGGCAGGTACTGGTGCTGCGCCGTGAACACCTGCTTCGTGACGTTCTTCTTCGGGGCGTTGGAGAAGTCGACGCCGCCGTAGGTGTAGATGTAGACCTGACCGCCGGCCTCCCACTCGAACGTGTAGTCACCGTCGCGGTACGACTTCAGATACCGCTGCCAGGTGTCGTTGTAGTCCCACTTCGCACCGCGGATCGGCCACTTCGACGCGTCGCCGCTGTTGATGATCTTCCGATAGTCGGTGGCCTTCTTCGCGTCCTGGACCCGGATCCACTCGGCCGCGACCCGGGAGGTGTAGACACGGCGCAGGTCGGCGTACGCATCATCGGTGTTGATCTTCTTTTCGACGGCCGGGACGATGAGCTCGTCGACCACCTTCTGGTTGTGCTCGATCTGCGCCTTGGTCGGCTCGCAGGGGTCGCCGGGCAGGTCGAACTCCACCTCCTGCGGCACCGAGTTGACCTTGAGAGGCGCGTCCAGGATGTAGATGCCGCCGTCCTGCTCGCGCACCTGCGCCGGGGCCGGTTCGATCCAGTTGCGGATGCCGTGCAGGCAGGGCAGGCCGTCGGTGAGCTGGTTGCGGTCCCAGAACTTCTTCCCGATCTCGGTCGCCGGGTTGAGCAACGCCGCGAAGTCGTGCTTCATCTGCAGGTCGGCCTCGAGCAGCACCCGCCCGGCGTCGGTCCTGCCGAACTTCGCGTCCATGATCCGGTCGGGCTCGTCCGGGTTCAGGTTCACCCAGAACTTCTCCGGGGTGAGCGCGAGCCAGGTGAAGAACGAGTCGGAGATCAGCTGGGCCTTCTCCTGGCCGCCGAAGCCGGGGTTCGCCTCCGGGTCGGCCGCCTTCTTCGCGGTGAACGAGTAGTCGATGCCCTCGCCCTTGGCCGGCGCGCCGACGTAGCGCAGCTCCAGGGTGGAGAAGTCGACGCCGCCGGGGCCGCGCAGCCGCTGGCCGGTCGGGTCGCCCTGCCGGATCCGCTCGATCTGCTGGCGCATCGTCTCCGGGGTCGGCTTCGACTGGTTGAGCATGTCGTTGAGGCCGCCGCGGGAGCCGGAGTTCGCCGACGGGTTCGGGTTCAGCGTCGGGTCGAACTTGGTGTGCGGGCCGGGCGTGAACCGCACGACCGGCGTGGAACGGTGCTGGTAGACGGTGACCCGGGCCTTGCCGTCGGGGTGCCGGCCGGCGTCCGCCGCGATCTCCTTGATCTTGGTGAGGCTGCGGGCCTCCGGCTCCTGGCCGTAGACGTAGCGCAGCGAGTAGTCCTTGAACCGGGTGTCCTTGAGCACCGCCTTGTCGTTCGGCACCTGCTTGTCGACGATCCCGCCACCGGACTTGACCTCGACGAACTCCTTGGTCCTCTGGTTGACCGCGTCGTACCGGCGGATCACCTTGCCGTCGGCGTCCTTGATCTCCACCTCGCAGAGCCAGTCCGGGCCGACCAGGTTCAGATCCTTGACCACCTTGGCGTGAAAGGCCTCACCCCGGGTACGCCGCGCCGCGTTGTCGATGTACTGGTCGGTGAGCCAGTCGGTGAAACTCCCGGTGTACGGGTTCTTGCCGCTCTGCCGGTTGTTGTAGCTGGCGTAGACCTTGCGCGGGTCGCCCTCCTTCCACTTGGTGGAGTCGGTGCCCGCCGCGTCGAGCTGGGCCTGGGTGGGCGCCGCCAGCCCGTCCATCGACTGCCGCTGGTTCAGGTAGTCGTAGGTGTCCCAGTTCGCCTTGATCCGGCTCGCGTCCCCCACCGGCAGGGTGCCCGGCTTCGACGGGTCGCCGGTGACCTTGAACTTGGTGTCGCAGCGCTTGCCGGTCAGCGTGACCGGGGCGGCCGTCGCCGACACCGGCAGCACGCCGGCCGCCAGCACGACCGCGCAGACGGCCGCGACGGCGCTCCGCAGAAAAAGCCTCATGGATGTGGGACCATATGGAACGGAACCGTATCGGCGCCGCCCGATATCGTTCATCGACCTTGATGGATATCGTTTCGTTACCGAACGACGGGGACCGGGTTTCATGACCGACTGGGCCGACAATCCGCGGCTGACCACCTGGCTCGCCGCCCAGCAGGCCGCCTTCCCGGCCTGGTCGGAGCGGACCGGACAGGACTGGGACTTCTCGATCGACTCCCTCGACCGGCTCGAGCGGCTGCTGCGGCAGCGGTTCGCCGGCTGGGACGAGGTGCGCGCCGCCGAGGAGGCCGAGGACCCGGCCGTGACCGTTCCGGCCTGGTACCTCGGCGAGGTGCAGAACCGGCACTGCGGCACGGCCTGGCACCGCAACCCGGTCGCGCCGGTCCACCCCGACCAGCCCGGCACGCCGTTCGTCCAGCGCCCCGGCGACGACGAGGACGAGGTTCCGCTCAGCAACCCGTTCACCGAGATCCGCGGCCTGTTCGTCCGCGGACCCGGCGAGCGCCTCCGCGACGTCGTCACCCGCTATCTCGCGTAGGGTCTCTCCCCAAGATCACGCGAGGAGGAGCGGAACCCGGATGTGGCGCAAGCGGCTGATCGAGGAACACCTGCGTCCGGACTTCCGCAGGGCGGTGATATTCGGTCTGGGCGCCCTTGTCGCGCTGGTCTTCGGCACGCGGACGGACACCGGCGGGGACTCCCTGAAAGAGCAACTTCCGGCGTACGGAAGCGCTCTGCTGGTCTTGATCCTCGGCATGACCGCGAGTCGCTCCGCCGCGCGGGAGGTGCACCGCATCGCGGTGGCCCGAGCCGGTGACGAAGCCGGAACACCGCTGCGGATGCTCGTGCTGCTCGGCGGATACGTCCTGGTCATCGCGTCGGTCTGCGACATGCTCGGGGTCGGGCTGGAGCACCTGCTCGTCGGCGGCGCGGTCACCGGCATCATCGTCGGCCTGGCCTCCCAGCCGGTGCTCGGCAACCTGTTCGCCGGGCTCGTCCTGCTCTTCGCGCGCCCCTACGTGCCCGGCCGCCGGGTGCGGGTGATGTCCGGCGCGCTGAACGGCCCGCACGTCGGGGTGATCGTCTCGGCGGGGCTGCTCTACACCATCCTGGAGACCGAGGACGGGCCGCTGAACATCCCGAACTCGCAGCTCATGCTCTCCGCGGTGGGCCCCTACGACGGGGAGTGGCCGCTGCCCGCCGCCGACGCCGTCACGGCCCCCGACCCCGGCGCCGATGTGGCTCTCGTCGCCGCCGGCGCCGCTGATGTGGCTCTCGTCGCTGCCGGCGGTGCCGTGGCCGGCCGGCGGCGGCACGACGAATAGGGTCGGCGCATGCCGTTCGACGCCGTGCTCTTCGACTGCGACGGGGTTCTCGTCGACTCGGAGCGCATCACCAACGCCGTGCTCCGCTCGATGCTCCGGGAACTCGGCTGGGAGATCAGCGAGGAGGAGGGCTTCCGCCGGTTCGTCGGCCGCGCCCTCACCGACGAGGTCGGCGTCATCGAGGAGCACACCGGCTTCGTCGTGACCGACGCGTGGATCGCCGAGTTCCGCCGCCGCCGCAACGACGCCCTCGTCACCGACCTGCAGCCGATCCCCGGCGCCATCGACGCGGTCCAGCAGATCGCGAAGCTCTACGAGGGCCGCATCGCGGTCGCCAGCGGCGCCGACCGGCACAAGATCGAACTGCAGCTCGCCAAGGTCGGCCTCGACGAGGTGTTCGCCGGCCAGGTCTACAGCGGCATGGAGACGGCGTTCTCGAAGCCGGCCCCCGACGTCTACCTGGCCGCCGCCGCCGGGCTCGGCATCGACCCGGCCCGCGCCGTCGTCGTCGAGGACACCCCGACCGGGGTCCAGGCCGGGGTCGCCGCCGGGGCCGTGGTCCTGGGCTACTGCCCGCCGGACAGCTTCGCCCACCACGAGCCGGCGGTGCTGCTCGGAGCCGGCGCCACCCGGACCTTCAGCAGCATGGCGGTCCTAGGCGACCTCATCCAGAGCTTCTGACGCTCCCGCTTCTCACGCGGCCCGCACCGCTTCTCACGCGGCCCTGTCCAGCGCGGCCAGCGCGGACCGGGCCAGTTTCTCGTCGGCCCGGAACGAGCCCACCGCCAGCAGCTCCACCGCCCTGGCGAGATCCGGCCTGGCGCGCTCGGCCGGCCCGAGCGCGGCCCGGGCCCGGCCCATCGTCAGGTGCAGTTCCCCCAGATAGCCGGAGTATCCGAAGTCCTCCGCCAGCGGCAGGGCCTGCTCCGCCCTGCGTAGCGCTCCCGCCCAGTCCCCCATCTCGCCGAGTGCCCGGGCCGCGATGGAATGCGCACACGTACGGGCGCTGAGCCCCGGCCGTGGCGCGACCGGCCGGGCGTCGATCTCCCGCAGCGCCGCCTCGCACTCGGCGAGCGCCTCCTCGTGCCGCCCCAGGATGTTGAGCAGCATCGCGATGCCGGGACGCAATTGCACGTACCCATCATGGTCTTGACTTCGATCCGCCAGCGGAAGCGCCGTGCGATAGGCCCAGAGCGCTCGCTCGGTCTGACCGCCGTTGCGCCAGGCGTCACCGGCATAGCGCAACGCCCACCCCTGCTCCTTGACGTCACCGATCGCGGTCGCCAGCCGGTACGCCTCCATCGCGATGTCACCGCCCTCGTCCGGCCGGCGCGCGCAGTGGGTGGCCGCCCAGGACAGGTAGTTGAGGTGGGTGACCTCCTGATGCGGGTCGCCGAGGTGCGCCGCCGCCCGGCTGGACAGGGTGTAGACCTCGTACCAGTGGGCGTGCCGCGCGGTACGGTCCGAATACCAGTGCATCGCCTCCGCCACGTCGACGACCAGCTGGTGACGGCCCTCCTCGGCCGCCGATCGGAGGGCGCCCACCCAGTTGCCGGTCTCGTCGCGCAGCCAGTCGCTCGCCTCCTCGATCGTGGCCAGCGGGATGAGCCCGTTCCAGTCGTCGGAGAGCCGGCCGTAGGCGGGCTCGAACCAGCGGCCCGCCACGATCGCGGTCCGCAGCAGCCAGTCGACCATGGTCGTCCGGGTGGCGGACCGCACGCCCGCGGCCTCCTCGATGTGCAGGCGTTGCTGGGCGTAGAGGCGGATCAGGTCGTGGAAGCGGTAGCGGTCGAAGCCGGCGGATTGGAGAAGCCCGAGTTCGACGAGGTCCTCCACCATCTCGGACATCTCCATGATGTCGCCCGGCGCGTCGCCTTCAGCAACGCGGTCGGCGGGGAATGTCAGCACCGCCGCCAGCTCCGGCCCGAAATCGACGCCGGGCACGTGCGCCAGCCGGCGGAACACCGTCTGCGCCTCGGTCGACAACTGCGCGTGCGACAGCGCGAACGCCGCCGCCACCCCGAGATCCCCGGCCTCCAGCACGGCGAGCCGCCGATCCGCGTCGGCGAGACGATCCTGCAGGTGCGCCGCGGTCCAGGCCGGCCGGGTGGCCAGCCGCGTACCGGCGATCCGCAACGCCAGCGGCAGATGCCCGCACAACCGCGCGACCGCCTCCACCGCCCCTTCCGCTTCGGGCAGCGCGGCCTGCTCGGCGATCCCCTGAAGGAGCAGCGCCGACTCGGCCGGCGCCAGCGCCTCCAACCCGATCCGCAGCACCCCTTCGAGCCCGCCGAGCACCCGCCGGCTCGTGATCACGGTGAGCCCGGCGCCGTCCCCGGGCAGCAGCGGCCGCACCTGCGCCTCACTGCCGGCGTTGTCCAGCACCAGCAGACATCGACGGTCCTTCAACACCGCACGCAGCTGGCTTGACCGTTCCTCATCAGTCTCCGCGATCCGCCGCGGGCTGACCTCGAGCGCCCGCAGCAGCCGCAGCAGCGCCTCCCCGACCTCCATCGGCACCGGATCCGTGCCCCGCAGATCCAGATAGAACCGCCCGTCCGGGAACTCCTCGGCCACCTCGTCCGCGATCCGCACCGCCAGCGTCGTCTTCCCGAGCCCGGCCTGCCCGTGAATGACCACGACAGGCGCCGGACCACCCTCGGCATGCCGCAGATTCCGGAGAAGAGCCAGTTCACGGGTACGGCCGACGAAGTCCGGCACTGGCCTCGGCAGCTCACAGGTCCGGGGCCGGCCGGCGCCACTCGTCTTCTGCTGCTGCGCCACGGTCCGCAGCTCGGCGGCGTCCACCCCGAGCCCGGCGGCGAGCGCCGCGATCGTACGGGTCTGCGGCGCCAGGCTGTGCCCCCGCTCCATGTCGCTGATCGCGCGGGCGCTGACCCCGGACGCCTCGGCCAGCTGCTCCATGGTCAGGCCGGCCGCTTGCCTGAGCCCTCTCAGGTGACTTCCGAACTCCGACAAGACATGTTCCCTTCCCCCGCCGAAGAGGTAGGAGAACACATCCATGATCCCCAAGGTACCCACCCCCACGCCCTCTTCAGCGTCCTAGGAGGCTAGGTCGGAGGCGGCCGGGCGGTCAGTCCATGCGCGGGCGCGGGCGCGGTCCCGGTCGACGTCGAGCAGGCGATTCAGCGGTCGCCGTGCCGTCGCGGGTCCTCAGCCTCGGCGCACAGGATCCGCTGCGCGCCGTCGCTGAGCCAGAAGGTTGCTCCGCCATGGTCGACGATCCGCATCTTCGCTGCGCCGCGCGGCAGGACGGGTTCGACGACGTCACCCGTCTCGAGATCGAAGAGGCGTTGCCGGCCCTTCCACTCGCCGGCCGTGAACACGGGTGTGAGCAGCACGTAGCGACCCGAGGAGGTGATCTTGCCGTTGATGCCGTGCTTGCCCGGCTGACGCTTCCATCCCGATTGCTGGTAGAGCGGTGCGGTCACCGTCCCGTCCGTCGTGACCCGGGTGATGGTGAAGAAGTCGGCCCCGTACCTGCGTACGCTCGAAGCGTCCGAACCCTCCACGCAGACCAGCAGGCTGTCGCCGTCGCCGACCGCGTCACCGACGATGCAGCCGTCGATCGACGGCGTGTCGGGGCTCTCGTTCAGCTCGTCGTCGCCGAATCGGTCGGCCGGGAACCCGTCCGGGCCGAGAGTCCTGATCCGTGTCCAGGACGCGGACGTCTCGCCGATGCGCAGGAACGCGAGGTATCGCGGGTTGCCCCGCGAGATCGGCTCATCGAGCACGACCACGTGCTCGCCCGCGAACGCGCCCCGGCTCGCGTGGGCGGTCACCGGCGGTCGCTGCCCGTGCACGGCGAAGCGATCGAGCACCTCGCCGCCGCCGATCGCGAGCTCGTGCCGCACTCGCAGGTCGGTTCCGTACACCCGCAGCGTGCCGGCATCAACCACCAGGCCCAACGAGTCGTCGTCGAGCAGCACGGGCGCCGGCGCGTCATAGGCCGCGTCGAAGGGTTCCCCCAGGTCGTCGAGCAGGACCGTCCGGACCGCCTGACCGGCGATCGACACCAGCGCGTACCGAGCGCCGCCGTCCCACCACGCGACCGCGTGGAACACACCGGCACCGGATACCAGACACGACCCCGCGCGTACCGGGCCGTCCATCCTGTCCGGCAGCTTGAACTCGGCCGTCTTCGCCAGTCTCACGGAGCATCCTTCCCGGTTGCCGGACACCTAGCACGTGGCCAGGTGCTCCGCGGTGATCACCGCCCGCCTGGCCCGAGACATCATGCGCCTGGCCTCGCTGATCCGGCCGGCGGGCCTCCCGGAGATGCCGGCCGGCGGGCCTCCCGGAGATGCCGGCCGGCGGGCCTCCCGGAGATGCCGCCCGCATCCCTGCCGGCCCGTGTCCCGAGCGGCCCCGAACCGACACGTCACAAAGCGGGAACCGACGCGAACGACGGCCACGGCGAGCACTCCCCGGGCGTTATAGTCGAGTCCAGGCGGCGCGCCCGCCGGAGCCTTCGGACGGTCGCCCACGCCTGGCCGTCCTTCCGGGCCAAGAGTCACCGACTCAGCGCGCCGGTCCTTGCTGCCGTCCCGTGCAGTGCGTGGGGCTGCCTCGGAGGCGATCATGAACGACACCCATCCCCGGCGGCGGAGCCCACGCCCCGGCCGCGCCCGCAAACGGGCCATTCGTGAGCAGGCCGCGCGCACCGGAGTGCCCTATTCGGTCGCCGCCCGCGTGATCGCCGAGCTGGGCCTGCAACCCGGCGAGTCGGTGGCGTCGCACGGCCGCACGATCTACCCCTCCGACCCGTTCCGCCAGAGCATCGTCGAGCAGCGGGCACACCGCTCCTTCACCGAGCGCCTGGCCGACACCCGCCGGGCGGCCGACCTGCCCGAGGGCCGCCCCCACCATCTCGTCGACCGCTTCCCGCCGGGCCGGGGCCTGGCCGGCAGCGGCGTGGGCCGGCTCTACCACGGCGAGGGCCGCACCGAGCTGCTGACTCTGCTCTACCTGGCCGTCGCCGTCGAGACGCCAGCCCTGGTCCCCGAGGCCGGCGGCCTGGCCTGGGTGGCCGAGATGGCCGAGGAGACGGCTGTCGACATGGAGTGCGCCGAGCTCGACCGCGCCGCGAGGTCCATGCTGGAGAACGACACGAGCACCCTGTGGCCCCGCCTCACCGAGGCCCTGAGCTCGGCGTCGTCCAGCCACGACCCTCACCTGCGCGAGACGGCCACCCACCTGGCCGAAGCGCCGTCCAGATGGAGTGGCATCCGCCCGTTCGACGGTGTGCGCCAGATCCTCGACGCCCTCCTCATGGTCGCCGAGGACGGCCACGCCCCCGGCACCCGCGTCCGAGCCCTGGCCGGCCCCCACCGGGGCCGGACGGCCACCATCCTCAGCGCGGTCTGGGGAGCGGCGGGCCCACCCATCGCCTACCGCATCCAGCTCGACGGCGCCACCACGACCCTGGGCATGGCAGCCGGCGAGCTCGTCGTCCTCGCAGACCAGGAATCCCTGCACGCCTGAAAGACAAACCCGGCGGCGAAAGGCAGAGCTGGGCCACCACCACCCACCCGGTGGCAAAAGGCAGAGCCGTGCCACCACCACCACACCCACCCGGCGGCAGAGGGGCCAAGCTCGACCACAGCCACCCACCCGGCGGCAAAAGGCAGAGCCGTGCCACCACCACACCCACCCGGCGGCAGAAGGGCCAAGCTCGACCACAGCCACCCACCCGGCGGCAAAAGGCAGAGCCGTGCCACCACCACACCCACCCGGCGGCAGAAGGGCCAAGCTCGACCAC
>NZ_JBFAAR010000003.1:0-104677 GCF_040639855.1 Actinoplanes sp. NPDC023714 | reverse complement strand
CACAGCCACCCACCCGGCGGCGACAAACCGGCCCGGACCAATCCCCTCCCCCACACACCCGGCCCCCGGCGGCCCCGAATCCCCCCGGCCCCGGCTCGGCGGCCCCGGCCCGGACCCCGAAACCGTCAAACCGCCACGGCCGCCCGGAACACCAGCTTTCCCTCCTCCACCTCCACCACGACCGTCTGCCCCGGCCTCAGCTCGTTGAACAGGATCTGCTCGGACAGCGCATCCTCCAGCTCCCGCTGGATGGCCCGCCGCAACGGCCGCGCCCCCATCACCGAGTCGAAGCCCTTGGACGCGAGATGACGCCGGGCCTCGTCGGACAGCTCCAGGCCCATGTCCTTGTTCTTCAGCTGCCCCTCGATCCGGCCGACGAAGATGTCGACGATCCGCAGGATCTCGTCCTCGGCCAGCTGGTGGAAGACGATCGTGTCGTCGATGCGGTTCAGGAACTCGGGCCGGAAGTTCTGCTTCAGCTCGTCGTTCACCTTCAGCTTCATGCGTTCGTACGACGACGCCGACTCCTCCGACGCCTGGAAGCCGAGGGACACCGCTTTGACCAGGTCACGGGTGCCGAGGTTGGTGGTCAGGATGACGACCGTGTTCTTGAAGTCGACGATGCGGCCCTGGCCGTCCGTCAACCGCCCGTCCTCGAGGATCTGCAGCAGCGTGTTGAAGACGTCGGGGTGGGCCTTCTCGATCTCGTCGAAGAGCACGACCGAGAACGGCTTGCGGCGAACCTTCTCGGTCAGCTGCCCGCCTTCGTCGTAGCCGACATAGCCCGGAGGGGCGCCGACCAGCCGGGACACCGTGTAGCGGTCGTGGTATTCGGACATGTCGAGCTGGATCAGCGCATCCTCGGAGCCGAACAGGAACTCGGCCAGCGCACGGGACAACTCGGTCTTCCCGACACCGGACGGGCCCGCGAAGATGAACGAGCCACTCGGACGCTTCGGATCCTTCAAACCCGCCCGGGTACGCCGGATCGCCCGCGCGACGGCCTGCACGGCATCGTCCTGACCGACCACGCGGCGGTGCAGTTCGTCCTCCATCCGCAACAGCCGGGTGGTCTCCTCCTCGGTCAGCTTGTGGACCGGGATGCCGGTCCAGTTGCCGAGGACCTCGGCGATCTGCTCCTCACCGACGTCCGACCCGGCTTCGGCGCTGGTCATCCGGCGGATGCGCATCCGGGCGCCGGCCTCGTCGATCAGGTCGATCGCCTTGTCCGGCAGGAAGCGGTCGGAGATGTAGCGGTCGGCCAGCGTCGCGGCGGCGACCAGGGCCGGGTCGGTGATGCTGATCCGGTGGTGTGCTTCGTAGCGGTCGCGCAGCCCGCGGAGGATCTCGATGGTGTGCGCCAGCGAGGGCTCCTCGACCCGGACCGTCTGGAACCGCCGCTCGAGGGCGCCGTCCTTCTCGATGCTCTTGCGGTATTCGTCGCTCGTGGTCGCGCCGATCGCCTGGATCTCGCCGCGGGCCAGCACCGGCTTGAGGATCGACGCGGCGTCGATCGCGCCCTCGGCCGCCCCGGCGCCGACCAGGGTGTGTATCTCGTCGATGAACAGGATGATGTCCCCCCGGGTGCGGATCTCCTTGAGCACCTTCTTGAGGCGCTCCTCGAAGTCACCGCGGTAGCGCGAGCCGGCCACCAGCGCGCCCAGGTCGAGCGTGTAGACCTGCTTGTCCTTCAGCGTCTCGGGCACGTCGTCGTTGACGATCGCCTGGGACAGCCCCTCGACCACGGCGGTCTTGCCGACGCCGGGCTCGCCGATCAGGACCGGGTTGTTCTTCAGCCGGCGGGACATCACCTGCATGACCCGCTCGATCTCGGACTCCCGGCCGATCACCGGGTCGAGCTTGCCCTCGCGGGCGGCCTGCGTCAGGTTGCGGCCGAACTGATCGAGGATCATCGACGTGGACGGCGGGCTCGCGGTGGCCGTGCCGGTGGCGGTCACGTCCCTTTCCGGGTAGCCGCTGAGCATCTGGATGACCTTCTGGCGGACCCGGTTGAGATCGGCGTCGAGCCGGACCAGCACCTGCGCGGCGACGCCCTCGCCCTCGCGCAGCAGGCCGAGCAGGATGTGTTCCGTACCGATGTAGTTGTGACCCAGCTGGAGCGCCTCACGCAGCGACATCTCCAGGATTTTCTTGGCCCGCGGCGTGAACGGGATGTGCCCGCCCGCCGGCTGCTGCCCCTGCCCGATGATCTCCTCGACCTGCTCGCGCACCCGCTCGAGGGTGATGCCCGACGCCTCCAGGGCGCGGGCCGCGACACCCTCTCCCTCGCGGGCCAAGCCCAGCAGGAGATGCTCGGTGCCGATGTAGTTGTGGTTGAGCAGGCGGGCTTCCTCCTGCGCCAGCACGACGACCCGTCGTGCACGGTCGGTGAACCGCTCGAACATCCCGATCACGCCCCTCAGCACGGTGACTCAAGGAACGCGCTGAGTCGGGGACTCTTGGCCGGACACCGGGCTCGGGTGGGCGCTCCACCCGCGGCCATTCTATCGCGCCCCGCGCCGCGATCGGAGGGCCTGAGGAGCGAGCCGGGCCGCCGCGCACTTAAGGTTCCGCTAAGGAGCAAAACAGGCCCCGCCTGTTTAGACTCCGCGCCCATGAAGGAAAGTGTGCTGCTCGGCGAGATCACCTGCCCGTCCGGTGAACTCGTCCTGATGGACAGCGGTCGCCTCGGCCTGTGGTCCGGCGAGCTGTCGCCGGACGAGACGGCCGAGCCGGGCACCGTCGCGGCCGCCGACTTCGAGATCGCCGGGCCGGACGCGCTGGCCGCGGCCCGGTCGTTCGACAGGCAGTCCGGCCGCTACCTCTACGACATCCCGCAGCACGGCGTCGCGAAGGTGCACGCCCAGTTCCAGGAGCACTGCGCGGAGCACGGTCTCCAGGCGACGCTGCGGCTCTTCCCGCGACGGGTCCCGCACCGCGAGCGGCTGCGCCGGGCGCTCAAGACCGGCGCGCGGGACTTCCTGGTCGCCGGGTTCCCGGCGGTTCCGGTCGGCGATCTGCCCGCCGACCGCCCGCTGCCGGTGACCGCGACGCCCGGGCCGAAGGGCTGGCGGGAGATCCAGATCTGGATGGGCGCCGGCACCCCCGTGGAGACCCGCCGGCTCGGCGACATCCACGTGGAGGAGGAGCGGTTCGTCTTCGCCGACGTCGGCGCGCTCTGCTCGTGGGTGCACGAGGAGACCCTGGACGGCCTCGCCGACCTGGTCTTCTGGGGACGCGACGAGGAGCTGATCGCGGCCGAGTTCCGGGCCGGGCGCACCGGCATCCTCGCCGACGACCCGTACGGGTGGACGGATCTCCCCGACGAGGAGGCCTACCAACTCGCGGTCCGCCTCCAGCACCGGCAGCACGCCGAGCCGCAGGCCGACTTCGCGTTCGACTTCCGGCCGCACTCGCACCATTGGCAGGCGCTGGCCGGCATCCGCGGGTCCATCCACGACGCCGCCGTGGTGACGGCCGGCGACGCCGACATCCTGGTGGCGCGGACCTCGGTGGGCGACGGTGCTTTCCCCGTACGCCTGGATCTTGATGCCGCCGGGAAGCCGGCGGCGATCCGGATAGATCTCCCGCAATCAGCTCTCTGACAGGGCCGGACGGCGGCGCGGAGCGATCCCCCGCGCCACGCCGGTCGCCTCGAGACGCCGGGCGATCAGCAGCCCGAGGGCGATGAACACGACCGCGCTCACCGCCATCAGCCCGAAGAAGACGATCTGCGCCGCGAGCGCCATGTCGCCGATGTTGAAGAAGGAGTAGGCGGAGAACGCGTAGAAGCTCTCGAAGACCACGGCGGTCACGTAGAACAGCCACGGCTTCCAGATCCGGTAGCGCGTCACCAGGAAGCCGAGCTCCATCGCGCCGCCGACCATCAGGTTCGTGACGATCGCGGCCGGGCCGGCCGGCGTCGGGATGTTGATGATGCCGGCGATCAGCATGGTGATCAGGGCGGCGCCGGGACGCCGCAGCACCGCGAGCGCCACGACCGGGCCGACCAGCCAGACGCCGACCATCGCGGCGTAGAGGAGCGGGACGGCCGCCGAGATCGCCGCCGCGACGAAGTTGGCCGGCAGCAGCAGGACGCCGGTGGCCGCGCCGATCGCCGCGCACGCCATGAGGAAGCGGGTCTTCATCCGTCAGACTCCAGTCAGGTTGGGCACGAGAAAGCAGAGGGAGATCAGCCAGGCCGCGAGGACCGCGTCACGGGCCCGCAGCGGCACCGTGCGTCGTTCGGTCCGGGCGCGATGCGCCCCGAAACCCCGCGCTTCCATGGCCAGCGAGACGCGGTCGCCGTGCCGGATGGCGCCGGCGAGCAAGGGTACGGTGTAACCGGCGTACCGCTGTCCGGTTGCGATCGGCCCGCGTCCCGCGTCGGCGCCCCGCACCCGATGCGCCAGCCGGATCACCTCGAGGTCGTTGCGGAATCGCGGCACGAACCGGATGGCGGCGAACCCGGCATACCCGATCCGGTACGGCATCCGCAGGTGCGTGATCATCGAACGGACCAGGTCCGGGCCGTCGATGGTGAGCCCGGCCAGCAGCGCCAGCAGCATCACGGACGTGACCCGCAGGCTCGTCGCGAGGCCGGTCTCCAGCGCGCCCGACCAGAGCGTGAAGGGTCCGAGAGTGATCAGCGCGGTCGTGTCGTCGACCTGGCCCGGATCGGTCCACACGCCGAACGAGACGGTCATGACCGCCACGAGCGCGATCGGGCCGGCGATGGTCCACAGCAGGGTCCGGCCGCTCAGGCGTCCGAAGAGGATCAGCATGATCAGGGCGATCAGAGCAAAGGCGGCGGGGGTACGGAGGTCGCGTGTGCCGAGGGCTACGACCATGGCGGGGATCGGGGCGAGCACCTTGACCACGGGGTTGTAGGACCGCAAATCCGTGATTCCCGCCATTGGTTTCACTTCGAGGCCTCCAGGGCCGGCAGGCCGCTCTCGCTGGCCGGTAGGTCGGCGAGGCGGGTGAGGCCGTGCCAGTGCGGGTGGTTGACCAGCGCGCGGGCGGCCCGGGCGAGCGGCGGCGGGCGCAGGCCGGTGGCGGCGAGCAGATCCGCGTCGGCGTAGATCTCCGCGGGCGTGCCGTCGGCGGCGATCCGGCCGTCGTCGAGCACGATCACCCGGGTGGCGTGCTCGGCCACCAGGGTCATGTCGTGACTGACCACTACGATCGTAGTGCCGTTCGCGTGCAGGCCGTCCAGCAGCGACGACAGCTCCTCGGCACGCTCCCGATCCTGGCCGAACGTGGGCTCGTCGAGCACCAGCACGCGCGGCCGGGTGACCAGCGCGGTGCCGACCGAGAGCCGCCGTTTCTGGCCGCCGGAGAGCAGGAACGGGTGCATCGTACGCAGTTCGCGCAGCCCCAGCCGATCGAGCAGCTCCCCGACCCGGGCCTCGACCTCGTCCGCCGGCGCCCCGCGGACCCGCAGCCCGTAGGCGAGCTCGTCGTCGACCCGGCTCGTCACGAACTGGTGCTCCGGGTTCTGGAAGACGAACCCGACCCGCTCGGCGAGCAGCCGCGGATCGGCCGTGGCGGGATCGAGCCCGTCCACGATGACCGTTCCTGATTGCTCTCCCCGCCTTGCCGTGATCACGCCGGCCATGGCCTGGGCCAGGGTGGTCTTGCCGGCGCCGTTGGAACCGGTGACGGCGACGAACTCCCCCGCGGCGATGTCGAGACCGATGCCGGTCAGGATCGGCTTCGCATCCCGGAGCACGCTCAGTCCCCGTACCGAAATGGCCCTTTCATCGCGCACGGAGAGTGACGCGCGCCGCCGCGGCTCGGGAAGCGCGGAGGTCGCGTCGAGCGCCGCCGCCAGCTCGCCCGGAGTGAGCGGCAGCGGGTCGAAAACGATCCCCGCCGCACGCAGGCGCAGCGCTGCGAGCGTGGCGGCCGGAAGCCAGACACCCAGCTCGACGAGGTAATCGGCGTGGTCCTGCAATGTCTCGCGCGCCGGACCGTCGAGCACGACACGGCCCTCACTGTTTAGAACGATCACCCGGTCGACCAGTTCGACAGCGGCGTCGAGGTTGTGTTCGACGAGCAGCACGGCACGGTCGCGGTCGGCCGTGACGTCACGCAGCGTACGGAAAACCTCCTCGACCCCGGCCGGATCGAGGTTGGCGGTCGGCTCGTCGAGGACCAGCACCGGCGTGCGCAGGGCCAGCGCGCAGGCGATCGCGAGCCGCTGCCGCCCGCCGCCGGAGAGCCGGTCCGGCTCCTCGTGGCGGCGCTCCCAGAGCCCGACGCGGCGCAGTGCCTCCTCGGCCCGCCGCTCCACCTCGGCCGGCGGGACGAGCAGATTCTCCGGTCCGAAACAGACCTCGTCGAGGACCGTCGCCGTGACGATCTGCGCGTCCGGGTCCTGGAAGACCATGGCGACCTCGGTGGCGAGCTGTGGCACCGGCGTGGTTCGCGTGTCGTGCTGTCCGATCCTGATCGTCCCGGTCAGGTGCGCGTCGATGACCTGCGGCACCAGGCCGTTCACGGTGAGGGTCAACGTGGACTTGCCGCAGCCGGACGGGCCGAGCAGCAGCACCACCTCGCCGGCGCCGATCTCGGCGGTGACGTTCTGCGGGCGGGCCGGGCCCCACTCCTCGTCGATCTCGTGCCGGACGGAGACTCCGGTCAGCTGCAGCATGGGCATAAGGATAGGTAACCCTTATCTCTTGAGGACACCCCTGATCTATGTGCGGTCGAGTTGACTGAGGACGCGCGGCAGCGTTGAATCCCGTCTGGATGTGTTGGTTTCCGAGTGTGTTGGTTTCCGAGCGGGGGACGGACCTTGCGATCGACCGCCGAGACAGTGACCGGCCCGCGGACGGCCGGCGAGTCCTGGACGTGCCCGCGACCCTCTTCTCCGACCGATCTGCGGGTGATCCATGAGCCGGGACGGGTAGTGAGTGTCTCCGCAGGCGACATTTCCCTTTTTTCGTATGTATACGGCCCAGAGCCGGCGCTCCGCACTGTCCGCACACTCGGTGACGACACGGTTCCCGGTGTCGCCTGGACACCCCCGCACATCGACGAACATCCACGCCTGCGCCCGGCGGGCGACGCCTCCCTGACCGAACTGTCCACGACGGGCGTCACCGCGACAGCCGCCCACCGCCTGATCTGGACCGGTCACAACGGCGTACCCGTCCTCGACGAATGGCGCGCACTCACCGCCCAGCTCACCGGCGACGACAGCTGGGTGCTGCTCTTCGAGAACACGCTCACGAACATCTCCGGCGCTCCCCTGACGTTCGCCGCCGTGGGCGGAGGCCTGCGCTGGAGGGGCGCGCTCTCGTTCACCGGCGACGGCCCGTCCGAGGTACGAGCGGAGCACAACCCGCCGGCCCGGGTGGTCCTGGTGGGCGACGAGTACAACCCACCCCACCCCCCACTGCGCTCCAAGGGCAACGGCCACACGATCGCTTTCCGCCACGCAGCCGCGATCGCAGCGGGCCCCCACGACACGGCAGCCTTAGCCGCCCTGGCCCGAAACGCCCTGACCGACCCGTAACCCGCCCGCACCGCCCCGCCCGTGTCGGCCCGCCGCATCGCCCCGCCCGTGTCAGCGCCGCCTCGGCACCGGAGGCGAGCCGACCGAGTCCACTCCGCAGCCGGTTCGGTCGGTCGGACGCCGGCTGCAGCGTATTGCCGCGACACGCCGCGGGAGCGATGGGCTGCAGCCGGTGAGGGACGGCTGTGGCTTGCGATCAGTGGGGTGGCTCTCGTGCTCGTCGAGCCGCTGGCCGGCGGCGAGGGCCGAAACGGTCGCCCACGCCTGACGAAGAAAGCCTGACATCGAATGCACAGGCTCAGCACAACGACCTCACCAGCGCGCGCACTTTCCTGGAGTGGTCCAGTCAACGGCCCTCGAAGGATGCGTCGATGTCGTACACCCTTTCCCGCCGCCGGTTCGGCGCCGCCCTCGCCGGAGTCCTCGGCGTGGCGGCGCTCGGCGGATGCGCGGCCGACGCCACCACGGCGAGCAGCGGCAGCAGCACCAGCGGCAGCAGCAGCAGCGCCGGCGCGACGATCTTCGACGGTGGCACGGTGCATGACATCACGCTGGCGTTCGACGACGGCGCCTACGACGCGATGATCGAGGCTTATCTGAAGGACGGGACGAAGGACTGGATCGAAGCGACCGTGACGATCGACGGTTCTTCGTACGAAAAAGCTGGTCTGCGCCTCAAGGGCAACTCCTCGCTGCGCGGGCTGAGCGGCGACGACAGCCCGCAGGACCTGCCGTGGCTGATCCGTCTCGACAAGTTCGTCGACGGCCGGCAGCACCAGGGCTACGCCGAGTTCGTGGTCCGCTCGAACAACACCGCGTCGGCGCTGAACGAGGCGGTCGCCCTGGAACTGCTCGGCCGGGCCGGGCTCGCCACCGAGAAGTCGTTCTCCACGAGCCTGTCCGTGAACGGCGGCGACCGGGTGCTGCGCCTCGTCGTGGAGAATCCGGGCGACAAGTGGGACGCGGACAACTTCACCGGCGCCGGGCTGCTCTACAAGGCGGAGAGCGGCGGGGACTACAGCTACCGGGGTGACGACGCGGCGAGCTACGAGGACGTCTTCGATCAGGAGGCCGGCGAGGACGACCTCACGCCGCTGATCGCGTTCCTCGAGTTCATCAACGAGTCCGACGACGCGACGTTCGGCGCCGACCTGGGGAAGTACCTCGACGTGGACGCGTTCGCGACGTACCTCGCCTTCCAGGATCTGGTCCAGAACTCCGACGACATCGACGGGCCCGGCAACAACTCCTACCTGCGCTACACGGCCGACACCAAGATCATGACGGTGGTCAACTGGGACCTCAACCTGGCCTTCGGAGGCATGGGCGGAGGTCGCGACGGCGGTGGTGACGGGGGCGTGAGGCCACAGCCGAGCGGGATGCCCGGCAATCGAGGCGGAGGACGAGGAGGGCGGTCCAACATCCTGGTGACTCGCTTCCAGGCCGATGATGTGTACGCCGGGAAGTACACGCAGGCGCAGTCCGACCTGAAGGAGGCCCTCTACACCAGCGGAGTGGCGCAGACCGTCCTCGACCGGCGGGCGAAGGTGCTCACCGAGCAGGCGTCCGACCTGGTGTCCGCGGACACGATCACGTCGGACGCCTCGAAGATCTCGGCGTACTTCAGCGGCTGAGACGAAAGGCCTGAGGGGTCAGCCCAGCACGATCGGCTCGAACACCGACGTGAAGTTCTGCTGCTCCTCGGCCGTGTTGAAGCTGACGTAGTAGTGCAGCTTCTCGTAGTCGGCCTCGCTCGGGAACACCAGCGAACTCTCGGCGACCGCAAGCATCTCCTTCTTGTCGTCCCCGGAGAGCCCGGCGGCGTCCTTGCGGATCTGCTCCTGCGCGGCCGGCACCGGGCACACGTAGTTGATGTACTCGGCCAGCGACGCCGCGTTCTCGACCTCGTAGAAGAAGTCGATCAGCATGAGGGCGTCGACCGGGTTCGCCGCGGTGATCGGGATCGCGAAGTTGTCGGTCCAGATCGTGCCGCCCTCCTCGGGGATGACGAACTTGAGGTTCGTACCCTCGGAAAGGTTCTTCTGGAAGATGTCACCGGACCAGGCCTGCGTGATCCAGACCTCGCCGTTGCCGAGGGCGTCGACGTAGTCCTGCTCGTAGTACTGGCGCACGATGCCCGCGTCCTTCTGCTGCTTGAGCTTCGCGGCGCCCTTCCGCCAGCCGGCCTCGTCCGACTGGCCCGGGGTCACGCCGGCGGCGAGCATGCCGAAGTTGGCGAGCTCGGTCAGGTCGGACATCATGCCGACCTTGCCCTTGAACGCCGGATCCCACAGGTCGGCCAGCTTCGTGATCGGCCGGTCGACCTTCTCCGGGTCGTAAGCGATGCCGGTGATCCCGGACGCCCACGGCACACTGAAGACGTTGCCAGGGTCAAAAGCCTCAGATTTGTACGCCGTGGCGGCGTTGGCGGCGAAGTTCGGCAGCCGGCTGTGGTCGAGCGGCGCGAGGAACCCGGCCGAGCGGAACTGACCGAACTGCACCCCGTTCGTGATCACCATGAGGTCGTAGCCGATCGGCTGCTTCGCCGACAGCTGCGGCTGCACCTTGGCGAACCAGGGGCCCATCTCCTGGATGACCTCCTGGTAGTTCACCGCGATCCCGGTCTTCGCGGTGAACTTCTTCAGCTCCGGCCTCTCCGGATCCATGTAGAGCGGCCAGTTGGCGAAGTCGAGCTTGTTGTTCTGCTGCTTGCCGGCCCAGAACGTGGCGATCGTGTTGGTGTCGACACTCGCCGCGGGCGTGCCCCTGCCCTCCACCCCGCAGGCGGCCAGCGCCGCGCCGAGCGCGCCGAGGCCGCCGAGCCGCAACGCGTCACGGCGGCCGAGCCGCCGTTGCGTCACGCCGCGCAGGAGGGAGGGACCGGGGGTGTTGCGGGAAGACATCGGGCTCCGATCAGGTACGGGTGCGCGCGGCGCGTCGGACGTGAGCAGCCGGCGTGGCATGGTCACACACGGAGAAGAGCACCCGGTGAACGGGCCATGATCCGATGGTATGTCTCACGCGTGCCGCCTGATCGGGGCTTCGTGTTCCCGTCAGCGGGTCGGGTAATCGGTGTAGCCGCGCGGGCCCGGGGTGTAGAACGTGCTCGCGTCGGGCGCGTTCTCCTCGGTGTCGTGCAGCCAGCGGGCCGCCAGATCCGGGTTGGCGATCGCGGCGCGGCCGACCGCAGCGGCGTCCGCGACGTCCTGCTCGACCAGGGCGATCGCCTCGGCGCGGGTGGTCTGCGTGCCGAAGCCGGTGTTCGCGATCACCGGGGCGACCTTGCGGAAGCTCTGCGCCAGCGCGCCGGCCGGCTCCTGGTGCAGGACGTCGACGAAGGCGATGCCGAGCGGCGCGAGACCGTCGGCGAGGGCCGCATAGGTGGCGGCCAGGTCGTCGGGGTCGGTCTCCAGGGCGCCCTGGATGTTGTGCTCCGGGGAGACGCGGATGCCGGTGCGCTCCGAGCCGATCGCGGCGCTCACCGCGGTGACGACCTCGATGGCGAGACGGGCCCGGTTCGCGGGCGTTCCCCCGTACGCATCGGTCCTGGCATTGGAATTGGGCGCGAGGAACTGGTGCAGCAGGTAGCCGTTGGCGCCGTGGATCTCGACGCCGTCCAGGCCCGCCTCGATCGCGTTGGCGGCGGCCGCGGCGAACCCGGCGATGATGTCGTCGATCTCGACGAGGGTGAGGGCGTGCGGGACCGGCAGTTCCGTCTTGCCGGCCGGGACGCGGATCTCACCGGGCGCCGCGATGGCGGAGGGCGCGACGGTACGGCCGGTCAGGCTGATCTCCGGGTGCGAGATGCGGCCGCCGTGCATGATCTGCATGACGATCGTGCCGCCCTCGGCGTGCACCGCGTCGGCGACCCGCCGCCAGCCGGCGATCTGCTCGGCCGTCTCGATGCCGGGCTGACCGATCCAGGTACGTCCCTCGAGGATCGGGAAGGTCCCCTCGGTGATGATCATGCCCATCGACGCGCGCTGCCGGTAGTGCTCGACCAGGAGGTCGCCGGGCACGCCGTCCTGGCCCGCCCGGATGCGGGTGAGAGGGGCCATGACCAGGCGATTGCGGAGGTTGAGCGCACCGAGCGTGGTCGGGGTGAAGAGCTTGTTGGTCACGCCATGTAGTCAAGCTCCGGATTGTTGCAGCGGCAAGTTAATGAGTCCTTGGTTACTCCGGGTTTCAACAGCACTCCTCGACGATCCGGCTTCTCAGACCGCCACCGGTTCGCGGTCCTCGGTGCGGGCCGGTGACTTGACCCGGAAGCTGAGCAGCGCCAGGCCGAGGCCGGCCACCGTGAGCGCCACGCCGAGCCAGGCCGACGACAGATAGCCCCACCCGGCCGCGATCGCCGCCCCGCCGAGGGCCGCGCCGATGCTGTTGGCGACGTTGAGCGAGGACTGGTTCACCGCGGCGCCCATGAGCTGGGCCTCGGGGGCCGCCTCGATCAGCAGCGCCTGGAGGGCCGGGACGATGAAGAGGCTGGCCGCGCCGGTCAGGAACGCGCCGAGGAAGAGGCCGGCCGGGTGCGCCGCCGTGAGCGCGAAGATCGCGACCGAGGCGAGCATCGCGACGAAGCCGATCAGCACGGTGCGGCGCAGGTTCCAGTCGGCCGCCACGCCGCCGACCGCGATGCCGGCGGTCATGCCGAGGCCCATCACGGCCATCACCCACGGGACCGTGCCCGAGGACAGCTCGGTGATCTGGGTGGTCACCGGGGCGACGTAGCTGTTCACCGCGAAGAAGCCGCTCGTGCCGATCGCCACGGTCGCGGCGGCGAGCCAGACCTGCGGGGAGCGGAAGGCGGCCAGCTCGGCGCGGGGTGAGCCGCCCGGGGAGGCGGCCACCGCGGGCACGGTCAGGAGCACGGCCACCAGGGTGAGGGCGAAGACGGCGGCCACCGCGAGGTAGGCGGCCCGCCACCCCTGCGCCTGGCCGAGCGCCGTGATGAGCGGGACGCCGAGCAGGTTCGCGGCGGTCAGGCCGCCGATGACCATGGCGACGCCCTTGCCCTGGTTGCCCGGGCCGAGGATGCTCGCGGCCAGGATGCCGGCCGCGCCGAAATACGCGCCGTGCGCGAGCGCCGCCACGAACCGGCCGGCCAGCACCAGCTCGAAGGTAGGCGCGAGCGCGGAGGCGGCGGTCCCCACGACCATGAGGCCCAAGAGGCTGAGTACGAGGCGACGACGGGCGATCCGCGCGGTGAGGGCGGCGATCGTGGGCGCGCCGACGACGACGCCGAGAGCGTAGATCGTGATCATCCAGCCGGCGGTCGCGACGGCGTCCTCGTGCGAGCGGGCGTACGCGGCGGGCAGGAGATCGGCGGCGATCTCGGGGAGCAGTCCCATGGCGACGAATTCGGTCAGGCCGAGTCCGAAGCCGCCCAGGGAGAGGGCGAGCAGGGCCGCCCAGCGACGGCCGGCTGTCAGGTTGTCCACGGGTGCCGACTCTAGAACGTTCTAGTGGCGCGCCGGTATATAACGTTCTAGTTCTCACAACGTACGATCGTGGCTATGCAGTCAGGGGAGCGGCGCACTACCCTCGCCGACGTCGCGGCGGAGGCGGGCGTCTCGGTCGCCCTCGCGTCGATCGTGATGCGCGGAGCCGCCGGCGCCGGTGCGGCCACCCGCGAGCGCGTCCTCGAAGTGGCCCAGCGGCTCGGCTACCAGCCCGACAGCCGGGCCCGCCTGCTGCGCAGCGGCCGGACACGCCTGCTCGGGGTGGTCTTCGACGTGCGGCACCCGTTCCACGTCGACCTGCTGACCGGGCTCTACGCGGCGGCCGGCGAGGTGGGCTACGAACTGACCCTCAGCGCCGTGACACCCCGCCGCGACGAGCGGACCGCGATCGACGGCCTGCTCCAGGACCGGTGCGAGGCGCTCGTGCTGTTCAGCCCCCGCTCGCGCACTCTTGAGCTCGCCGCGCTCGCCGCTCGGATGCCGGTCGTCGCGATGATGCGCGGGGTACGCCACCGCGACGTCGACGTGGTCCGCACCGACGACGCCCGAGGCTCCGAACTCGCCGTCGACCACCTGGTCGAACTCGGTCACCGCCGGATCGCCCACATCGACGGCGGCACGATGCCCGGCTCGGCCGAGCGGCGGCAGGGCTACCAGCGGGCGATGCGCCGGCACGGCCTCGCCTCGCTGATCCGCATCGTCCCCGGCGGCCCCGGCGAGGAGGACGGCGTCCGCGCCGCGGCGGCCCTGCTCGCGGAACCTCCCACGGCGGTGGCCGTCTTCAACGACCTGAGCGCCACCGGCCTGCTCGACGTCCTGCGCGGCAACGGTCATGAGGTGCCCGGCGACATCAGCGTGGTGGGCTACGACGACAGCACGTTCAGCAGGCTCGCCCACATCGACCTGACGACGGTCGCGCAGGACGTGGACGCGCTGGCCGGCCGGGCGGTGCGCCGCGCGGTGGCACGCATCGAGTCCGCCGAGGTCGAACACCGCGAAGTAGTGATCGAACCGAGACTGGTAATCCGAGGCACAAGCGGCCCGCCGCAATAGCCCGCCCCCGCCCCCTGCCCCGTGCCCGCCCCCCCGCCCCGTGCCCGCGCCCCGCGCCGGTACCCCGCGCCCGCGCTTGCCGTCGGTGCTCGCGCTTGCCGCCCACGCCACCCCAGCAGATCTTGGACGATTCACCACCGGATTGGGTGATCGATCGTCCAAGATCGCGGATCACGAGGATCTTGAACGCCTTCCCACCGAATGCGGTGTCCAATCGCCCAAAATCGCGGGTCGCGAGGATCTTGGACGCCTTCCCACCGAATGCGGTGTCCAATCGCCCAAAATCGCGGGTCGCGAGGATCTTGGACGTCTACCCACCGAATGCGGTGGTCGATCGTCCAAGATCGCGGGTCGCGAGGATCTTGGACGTCTACCCACCGAATGCGGTGGTCAATCGTCCAAGATCGCGGATGGCGAGGATCTTGGACGCCTTCCCACCGAATGCGGTGGTCGATCGTCCAAGATCCGCTAAGGGTGAAGCGCACGGCGCCCCAAGCCCGCAGTCTGCCCGGCGCCGCATACCGCACACCGCACACCGTGCGCCAACCGAACCAGTTGCAGTCCATCGCTACCGAGCACAAAACACACCCCAAAAAAACGGCCCCCTGTCATGACAATCGTCGATACAGAACCCCCCTTCACCTGGACAAACCGAACTAACGCCCATCTCGGACACCTTGTCGCGCGCTACTAGGTCTACGACTATGGTTGAGGGGCATGGAGAGAGTCTTTCTTATGGGCCCGGCCGAGATCCGCGCCCGCCTGCAGGTCTCGCGCCAGCGCGCGCACCAAGTGATCAATCGGGATGACTTCCCGCGGCCCTATCAGGTGTTGCCGATGGGCAAGGTCTGGGATGCCGCCGACGTGGAGCGGTGGATCCGGAAGTGCCGGCCGGGACTGGTGCAGGAGAGGAGTCAACAGCGATGAGATGGGGAGGAACGATGGACTTCGAGAAGATGTACCGCGCCGACACCCCACCGCCCTGGGAGATCGGTGGCCCGCAGCCCGCCCTCGCCGCCGTGCTGAAGGCGGGTGAGCCGCGCGGTCCGCGCGCTCTCGATCTCGGCTGCGGCACCGGCGATCTCGCGATCGCGCTGGCGCGGCTGGGATTTCAGGTGACCGGCGTCGATTTCTCGCCGACCGCTGTCGATCAGGCGCGGGCGAAGGCGGCCGCCGAGGGGCTGACCGTCGAGTTCGAGGTCGCCGACGCGACGCGGTTGCGGCTGACCAAGCGGTTCGACTCGATCTTCGATTCGGGACTGCTGCACAGCCTGGTTCGCACGGGCGCCGACTATCCCTCGTACATCGGGAAGTTGCCTTTGATCTCCGCCCCCGGAGCGACACTCTTCGTGCTCGCGGTCTCGCGGGCCAACGACGACGGCTGGGGCGTCACCGCGGACTTCCTGCGCGCGTCCTTCCCCGGCCCGTCGTGGGTCGGCGTGTCGATCGACGAGATCGGCATAGCCGCCCTCCAGGAGGGCGAGCCACTCACGCTGAGCGGTTTCCTTCTGCGAGCGACAACCCCTCATCTGTACGCAGGGAGCTGATCACCGCGACCATGTCCTCACCGGCATGCCCGTCGCCCGCGGCCGTGGCATAGAGCGCGGCGCAGACGTCGAGCAGGGGTGAGCGGATTCCGGCGCGCAGGGCCGCGTCGACGATGAGGCGACTGTTGTAGAGCACGTCGCCGACCGAAGCCTGTACCGAGAAGTCGGAGGTGACGAGTTTCTGACCCTTTCCCCGTGACACCGCGCTGGCCATCGGACCGGCGTCGAGGACTGCCTGCAGGGTGGCGAGGTCGAGGTCGTGCCGCTCGGCGAAGTGGAACGCCTCGGCCAGCCCGGTCACCATGCTGATCAGGAAGGTGTTCACGGACAACTTCATGAGCAGCGCCCCGGGCACCGCGCCGCACGGGACGATCGAGCGGCACATCGGCCGCAGCAGGGGCGTCACCCGCGCGATCCCGGCCTCGTCGCCGGCGATCATCGCGACCAGCTGCCCGGCCTCGGCCGGACCGCGCGACCCGCTGACCGGCGCTTCGACATAGGAGCCGCCGGCAGCGCGGACGTCCGCCCCGAAGCGTGCCGACCAGGCCGGGTCGGTGGTGCCCATGTGGACCAGCGTGCGGCCGGCGACGAGGTCGAGGTCGACGACCGACTCGGCGACGCGGTCGTTGGCGAGCATGAGGATCACGGTGTCCGCCGTGGCGAGCACCTCGGCGGCGGACCCGGCGACGGCCGCCCCCGCTTCGCGCAGCGGGACGGCCCGGGACGCGGTCCGGTTCCAGACGATCAGGTCGGTGCCGGCCCGGGCGAGGTTCAGCGCCATCGGCTGCCCCATCACGCCGAGGCCGAGGAATCCTGTGGTCACGGACCGGACGTTACGGAAGGCCGGGCAGCACCACCCGATCCAATTGGCCCGGAGTTTCCCGGCCCCGGATCGCGATGATCGCGTTGAGGCTGTGCTGGCGGGTGCAGCGTTCCAGCTCGTCCGCCGCGACCTCGCCGGACCGCAGCATCCGCAGCAGCTCGTCGTGCTCGTCGACGGAGCTCGCGAGCCGGTGCGCCGGCCAGCGGGAGACGAGCACCCGGGAGGCGTCGATGCGGTCCCACGCGCTGTCCAGCGACTCGATCAGATAGCGGTTGTCGCCGGAGGCGTACAGGGTCCGGTGGAACAGCCGGTGCAGCGCCATGACCTCGCCGTGCTGGTCGGCGGGGCCGCCGGCGTGGGCGCGCAGCGCGTCGTTGAGCCGTTGCGCCTCGCCTATCGCGGCCGGGGTGATCCGGCACCGGGCGCGGCGCATCGCATAGCCGTCGAGCAGGGCGAGCATCTCGACGAGCTGCTCCCACTCCTCGTCGTCGAGGGTGTTGACCCGGGCGCCGACGTTGCGCTCGAACGTGATCAGGTTCTCGGCTTCGAGGCGGCGCATGGCCTCGCGCACCGGGACCGGGCTGACGTCGAGGTCGCGGGCGATGGCGCTCAGGACGAGCCGCTCCCCCGGTCCGTAGGTTCCGCCGAGGATGCGCTCCCGGATGGACCGGTACACCGACTCGTGTTTCGAGAGCAGAGATGACATAGACCCCGTCCGCGGTGATCGTATATCTTTCGTTGGATCGTATACGATCCGAGAGTCGTCGCTACGGGGGCGTACGACAACGCGCCGGTGCTGCCCGAGTGGGGGGCGGGCAGCACCGACGCCGTCGTCAGGCTCGCAGCCGTCGATAGGCCCGCGCCGACAGCGGCACGAAGATCGCCGTCAGCACCAGCGGCCATCCGAGGGCGAGCCACACGGCGCCGTCCTCGAGCACGCCACCGGTCACGCCCGTCGGATTGCCGAACAGCTGCCGGACCGTGGTGGCCGTGGCCGACAGCGGATTCCACGCCGCGATCGCCCCGAGCCAGGCCGGCATCGTCTCGGCCGACACGATCGCGGTGGACAGGAAGCCGATCGGCCACACCAGCACCTGCACGGCCGCCGTCGCACCGTCGCCGCGGAACGTCAGGCCCAGGAAGATCCCGATCCAGAGAACCGCAAACCTCAAGAGCAACAGCATGAGTACGGCGAGAGCCGCCGACGCCGGATCCGACGTGATCCGCCAGCCGACCAGCAGACCGCCGGCGATCAGCACGAACAGCTCCAGCACCGAGTTCGCCATGTCGGCGCCGACCCGGCCGAGGGCCACCGACGCGCTGCCGATCGGCAGTGATCGGAACCGGTCGGTGATGCCCTTCTTCGCGTCGTTCGCCATCGCCGTGGCGGTCGACTCGACACCGAACATCATGGACAGCGCCAGCATGCCGGGCAGCAGGTAGTCGATGTAGTCGCCGCCGCCGGGCAGGTCGATCGCCCCGCCGAAGAGGAACCCGAAGACCAGCAACAACATGATCGAGAAGAGGACCGAGAAGATCGGGCCCCACGGCTCGCGGACCCAGTGCGCGAGTTCGCGCTGGGTGAGGATCCATCCCGGGCGCATCGTGGTCATCGGTCACCTCCGGTCAGCTCCAGGAAAGCCTCGTCGAGGGTGGGGCGGCGCACCTGAAGGTCCTCCGGCGAGATCTCGGATTTTTCGAGGATCATGAGTACGTCCTTGACACCGCCGCTGACGGTCACCGTCCTCGCGTCATGATCGACGACGGCGGGTTCCAGCCTCCGCGCCACCTCGTCGAGCGAGTCGTCGATCGACACGGTGACCGTCACCCGCTCCCCGCCGACCTGCCGCTTCAGCTCGTCCGGGGAGCCCTCGGCCACCACCCGCCCGTGGTCCATCACCGAGATCCGCGAAGCCAGCTGGTCGGCCTCGTCGAGGTACTGCGTGGTGAGCAGCACCGTGGTCCCCCGGCCGGCGATCTCGCGGACGCTGTTCCACACCTCGTTGCGGGCCCGCGGGTCGAGGCCGGTGGTCGGCTCGTCGAGGAAGAGCACGGCCGGCGTGAGGATGAGCCCGGCCGCGATGTCGAGCCGCCGCCGCATGCCGCCGCTGTAGGTGTTCACCGGCCGGTCGGCCGCGTCGGTCAGCCCGAACCCGCCGAGCAGCTCGTCCGCCCTGCTCAGCGCGTCCGCCTTGGCGAGCCCGTAGAGCCGGCCGAACATCACCAGGTTCTGCCGGCCGCCGAGCACCTCGTCGACCGCGGCGTTCTGCCCGACCAGCCCGATCCGGCGGCGGACCTCGGCGGGCCGGGTGCGCACGTCGTACCCGGCCACCCGCGCCGTCCCCTCGTCCACGTCGACGAGGGTGGCCAGCGCCTTCACCGCCGTGGTCTTGCCGGCGCCGTTCGGGCCGAGCAGCCCGTGGATGACGCCCGCCGGAACGGTGAGGTCGAAACCGTCGAGGGCGGGCAGGTCTCCGTACCTTTTGCGCAGTCCTTCAGCGAAGAGGGTGTGCACCGGCGCTCCTTAACTCCGTATGCCTTACGGAAATTGCTGCGCCGAACACCGTACACCCCACGGGGTAATATCCGCACATGGAGAATCGGGAACCGGACCGCACGCTGGAGCTGCTCTGGCGGCGCACGCTGGGAACCCCGCAGGGCACCCGGGGCCCGAAGAAGCGCGTCAGCGTGGACGAGGTGATCCGGGCCGGTGTCGCCGTCGCCGACGAGGAGGGCCTCCCGGCGTTCTCGATGCGGAAGGTCGCCGACCGGCTGGGCCTCAAGCTGATGAGCGTCTACACGTATGTTCCGGGCCGCTCGGAGTTGATCGGCCTCATGGTGGACGAGGTCATCGGCGAGCACGCGCATCCCCCGCTCGACGGCGACCTGCGCGAACGCCTCACCACCGTGGCCTTCCACATGTGGGACGAATACCATCGCCACCCCTGGCTGCTGCAGGTGGAGAGCAGCCGGCCGTGGATCGGCCCGCACTCCTCCGAGCGCTACGAGTGGCAGCTCGCCGCGATCGAGGGCGCCGGGCTCACCGACCTCGAGATGGACCAGGTCGTCGCGATGCTCGGCGCCTACACGGCCGGCTCGGCGCAGGTCTCGGTCACGGCCCGCCGCACCGCCGAGCAGAGCGGCATCTCGGACGCCGACTGGTGGGCGGTCAACGCGCCGGTCCTGGAGCGCGTCATGCCGCCCGGCGCGTACCCGCTCTCCGGGCGGGTCGGCACGGCGGCGGGACAGGAGTACAACGCCGTGGGTGATCCGGATCGGACTTTCCGATTCGGCCTGGAGCGCCTGCTCGACGGGGTCGAGGCGCTCCTCGCCCGGTAGGGCAGTATTGATCCGTGATCGTCGATGCCCACCATCACCTGTGGCGGCCGGAGGCGGGCTACGCCTGGCTCGACGCCCCCGGGCTCGCCCCGATCCGGCGCCCGTTCCTGCCCGCCGACCTGACGCCGGAGCTCCGGGCGGCCGGGGTCGGCGCCACCGTGCTGGTCGAGGGCGGCCGGTGCCACCCCTCGGAGACGGCCGAGTTCCTGCGCTACGCCGACGAGACCCCGGAGATCGCCGGCGTGGTCGGCTGGGTCGACGTGACCGACCCCGGCCCGCTCCCCCGGTCGCCCCACCTCGTCGGGGTACGCGCCCAGGTGCAGGCCGAACCCGACCCCGACCACCTCGACCGCCCCGACGTCCGCCGCGGCCTCGCCGCGATAGCCGACGCTGGCCTCGTCTTCGACCTGGTGATCCGCGAGGACCAGTTGCCGGCGGCGGCCCGGGCCGCGCAGGCGATCCCCGGCCTGCGGTTCGTCCTCGACCACCTCGGCAAGCCGCGCACCTTCGCCGGCTGGCGGGGCCCGTTCGCCGACCTCGCCGCCAACCCGAACGTCACCTGCAAACTCTCCGGCCTGGTCACCGAGATCGGCCCGTCCTGGACGGTCGAAGCCCTGCGCCCCTACATCGCCACGGCGGTCGAGGTGTTCGGCCCCTCCCGCCTCATGTTCGGCTCGGACTGGCCGGTCTGCCTGCTGGTGGCTCGCTACGGCGAGGTGCTGACGGCCCTGCGGGAGGCCCTGCCGCCGCTGCCCGCGGCCGCGCTGGACGAGATCTTCGGGGGCACCGCCATCCGGGTCTACGGCCTCTCTTGAAGGCGCTTTTTCGAAGCGCTTCTCAAAGGCGCTGGCCCGCGGCCTCGCGGATGGCGTCGGCCACCTCGTCGGCCCGGGTCCGCTTGCCGGCCCACTTCGCGGCGTTGGATTTCTGCACGGCCCACGCCGCCACCGAACCCCCGGAGTGCCGCTCGATGCTGAGCCCGGCGTAGGCCCCGCCGAACCCCTTCACGTCGGCGAGCGGGATCGTCGTGGTGCTCCACGGGTTGCGCACGATCAGCTCGTCGGCGGTCAGCGTGAGCGACGGACGGAACGCGGCCAGCCAGATCCCGGCCGCGCTGACGACCAGGGCCACCGTTCCGAAGACCGGGCCGGCGACCGCGTATCCGTACCCGGTCACGACCACCCCGGCCACGATCGGCCCGATCTTGCCCGCCGGCGTGACACCCCATGTCTGGCTCATGGTGGTCGATCATCCCAGAGGCGGGCCGCCCCGGCGAGGTACGGTCGCCCCATGGACGTTCTCGTGGTCGGTGGACACGGCAAGATCGCTCTGCGGCTCCTCGGGCTGCTCGCCGCGCGCGGTGACCGGGCCCGCGGCCTGATCCGCAAACCCGGGCAGGCCGCCGATCTGGAAGCGGTCGGCGCGATCCCGGTGCTCGGCGATCTGGAGGCCGACGCGAGCCTCGAGGCCTACGTGAAGGGCGCCGACGCGGTGGTCTTCGCCGCGGGTGCGGGCCCCGGCAGCGGCGCCGCGCGCAAGGCGACAGTCGATCTGGGTGGCGCGGTCAAGCTCACCGATGCGGCAAGAGCCTTGGGCGTACGCCGCTACGTGATGATCAGTTCCATCGGCGCCGACCGTCCCGAGGCGGCGGACGGTCCCATGCTCCCCTACCTCCAGGCCAAGGCCGACGCCGACCGCCACCTGATCGCGAGCGGCCTCGACTACACGATCATCAGGCCCGGCTCCCTGACCGACGACCCCGGAACGGGCAGGGTCAACCTCACCACCACCCTGGGCAACCGGGGCCCGGTGACCCGCGACGACGTGGCCGCGGTCCTGGCCGAGATTCTCCACACGCCGGCAACCATCGGCACGGTGGCCGAACTCTTCAACGGCGAGACCCCGGTGCCCGAAGCAGTGAACTCTCTGCACCCCTAGCCACCCCGCGGCCGCCGCCTTCCGCCACCCAGCGCCCGCCACCCCACGGCCGCACCCCGCGCCCTCCACCTCGCGCCCGATTTGTCGCCCTGCCGTACAGCCAGCCCGAACCGGCTGCACACCACGGCTGCCCCCACGCCCGATTTGTCGCCCTGCCGTACAGCCAGCCCGAACCGGCTGCACACCACGGCTGCCCCCACGCCCGAATTGTCGCCCTCCTGTGCAGCCAACCGAGACCGGCTGCACACCACGGCTGACCCCACGCCCGAATTGTCGCTCTGTGGTACAGCCAGGGAACCGGGACGCGGGATGGCGTCAGCGGCGGAGCTTCAGGTCGGTCCAGACGAGGCGGTGATCCGAAGTGGGGAAGCCACCCACCGCCGACCACTCCGGCCCGTAGACGCCGGAGAGCCGGGAGAGCGGGTTCGCCCGGGTAGGCCAGAAGACACCGTTGCCGACGACCTTGAGGCCGGTGCTCGGCAGGACATAGTCGGCGCGCAGGTTGCCGGGCGCCGTGTCGGCGAAGTCGGCGGTGTCGTGTCGCGGGTCGCCGGTGTGCGACGTGTTGGCGCCACCCTGCAGAGCGGACGCTTCGGCGGCGCCGGCCGACGACGGGATGCGGCCGGAATTGATCAGCGGGTGGTCGAGCAGCTGGTGGATCGCGCCGTCGTAGGAGTCGCCGTCGTTCGGGTCGGCGTTCTGGTCACCGGCGACCACGAAGGCGGCGTTGCGGGCCAGACCGCCGCGCCGGCCGCGGTCGTCGTAGATGTAGCGGGCGCCGCGGACGTAGTCGGCCCAGAACCGGATCTCGTCGTGGTTGCGGCGTCCGTTGCGGTCCTCGGCGCCGTCGAAGGTGGGCGGCGTCGGGTGCGAGACCAGGAAGTGCACGGTACGACCGCCGACCCGGACCGGGACGTCCCAGTGGCTCTTCGACGACAGGCGGAGGACGGCCTGTTCCTCCGGCGAGTAGAAGCCGGCCGGGATCAGGTTGCCGGGCATGTCCTTCCACTTGAACTTCTGGAAGGTGCGCACCGAGCCGAAGTCGATCGGGTACTTCGAGTAGACGACCATGCCGTACTGGCCGGGGAAGACGCCGTAGCCGAACGCGTCGTCGCCGTAGGAGCCGTCACCCGGGGTCGTGTCGACGACACCGTTGTTGTTCAGGTCGAAACCGGACGCGACACCCGTGTTGACCGGGGCGACATATCGGTATTTATACCGGATTTTCGGAGCGCCGTTCTGCGACACCTCGAGGAAGTTCGCCGAGAACAGCCGCGCCGCCGCCGGGTCGTAGTCGAACTCGTTGATCAAGACTACGTCCGGGGCGGCCCGCTGGATGACCTCGGCGACGTTGCGCGCCTGCCGGCGGTAGACGTCGTCGACATCGGGGTTCGCCAGATGCTCGCGGAGCAGGCCCTCGGCGGACCGGTTCAGCGAGAGGTTGAAAGTCGCGAATCGCACATCGTCGTGGCGCCCGTGAGCCTGGGCGGGAGACGAGACAAAACCAGACGGGACAAAAGCAGAAGACGGGACAAAAGCCGCGATGAGCGCGGCGACGAGAAGAACTCTCTTCATCACACCATCCGATCGCCGGAGTCTTAACCCTCCATACCGGACGATCGAACGGGAGAGCAATGCCGGATTAAGCCCCTCGGCGGTGCTCGAAGATCAGGTACGTCTCGGTGCCCGCCACGAGCCGGGTGCTGCTCAGCCGCTCGGTGATCACGTTGCGCAGGTCGTCGACGTCGGCGGCCGCGACGTGCAGCAGGAAGTCGTACGACCCGGACACGAAGTAGACGTCCCGGACGGCCGGGATCCCGGCGAGCGACTCGGCGAACTTGCCGATGCCGTCCCGCGCGTCCGACCGGATCCGGACGGCGATCATGGCCTGGATGGGCCGGCCGATCCACGCCGGGTCGACGTCGGCGTGGAAGCCGCGGATCGCGCCGAGCTCGCGCAGCCGCCGGACGCGAGTGAGGCACGTCGATGGGGCGATGCCGACGCGGTCGGCGAGGGCGTTGTTCGGCATCCGGCCGTCGGCCCGCAGCAGGCTCAGCAGCTCCAGATCGATCTCGTCGAGGCCTCGAACATCCTTCGGCGGCTCGGCCATCATGCGATCTCCGCGCGAACGAAAAACACCGAGGCCGACGCGGACAGAATCATCTTCGCCGCACTTGCCCGCCCGCTGCACATCGTTCCACCCTATCGCCAGAAGACAACGGAGTCGAAAGGACAACCCCCATGCGCGTCGGCGTGCCGAAAGAGGTCAAGAACCACGAGTACCGGGTGGCCATCACCCCGGCCGGCGTGGTGGAGCTGGTACGCCACGGCCACGAGGTCCTGATCCAGGCCGGGGCCGGCGCGGGTTCCGCGATCACCGACGAGGACTACCTCGCGGCCGGCGCGTCGATCGCCCCGGACGCCGACGCGGTCTGGGACGCGGCCGATATGGTCCTCAAGGTCAAGGAGCCGATCGCCGAGGAGTACCACCGGCTGCGCGAAGGCCGGGTGCTCTTCACGTACCTGCACCTCGCGGCCGACGCCGAGGGGACGAAGGCGCTGCTGGAGAGCGGGACGACGGCGATCGCCTACGAGACCGTGCAGCTCGCGGACGGCTCGCTGCCGCTGCTCGCCCCGATGTCCGAGGTCGCCGGCCGGCTCGCCCCGCAGGTCGGCGCGTACAGCCTGATGCGCAACAGCGGCGGCCGCGGCGTGCTCCCGGGCGGCGTCCCGGGCGTCTCCCCCGCCAAGGTCACGGTGATCGGCGGCGGCGTCTCGGGCGTCAACGCGGCCACCATCGCCCTCGGCCTCGGCGCCGACGTGACCGTTCTTGATCTGAGCATCCCGCGTCTGCGGCAGATCGACGCGCAGTTCGGCGGCCGGGTGAAGACGCTCGTCTCGAGCTCGCTCGCCATCGAGCAGTCGGTCCTCGAGGCCGACCTGGTGATCGGCGCGGTGCTGGTGCCCGGCGCGAAGGCCCCGACGCTGGTCTCCAACGACCTGGTGAAGCGCATGAAGCCCGGCTCGGTCCTCGTCGACATCGCCATCGACCAGGGCGGATGCTTCGAGGACTCGCGCCCGACCACCCATCAGGACCCGGTCTACCAGGTCCACGAGTCCGTCTTCTACTGCGTCGCGAACATGCCCGGCGCCGTCCCGAACACCTCGACGTACGCCCTCACCAACGCGACCCTGCCCTACGTCCTCCGCCTGGCCGACCGGGGCTGGAAGGACGCCCTCCGCGCCGACCCGGCCCTGGCCCTGGGCCTCAACGCTCACAACGGCACCCTGACCAACGACTCGGTCGGCACCGCCCTGGGCCTCCCCACCGAGAAGATCTCCACGATCCTGGCTTAGCAGGTCGCCCGCGGGCGCGTTTCCGGACCCTTCCGGCGACGCGCCCGTTTTTCATGGACCAAACCCCTCTCGGGTACGAGGGACAGCGTGCCCGGCGGGGACGGATTCGGGGCGGGACTGAGAGGAAGGGAGCGGAGGGCTCACTCAGGTCGCCCGGCTCGTGGCCGCGGGATGGACGCGTAGCGGCCAGCGGCCCGGGCCGGGCCCTCGGCGGGAGCAGCGAACTGAACCACCCACCCCGATGCGACATCTTGAATTTGACCTTGAATCTGACTGTTCTCTGTTAGGAAAGTTTGCTTTATATTCTTGTCACACCCATGAATCGATGAACGTCATTGGAGGTGTGGCATGCGTAGGTTGCTCGCCCTGCTCGCGGTCGCCATCGTCGGCGCCGCGGGGTCGTTGCTGGCGGCATCCCCGGCAGCGGCGCACGGGTACGTCTCCTCGCCGCCCAGCAGGCAGGCGCTCTGCGCGCAGGGCAGAATGTCGTGCGGGCAGATCAAGTACGAGCCGCAGAGCGTCGAAGGGCCGAAGGGGCTCAAGACGTGCAATGCGAACGTCGGGCAGTTCGCGGAGCTCAACGACGACAGCAGAGGCTGGCCGGCCACCAACGTGGGCACGTCGCAGACGTTCACCTGGGTGAATACGGCGCGGCACGCGACGGCGAACTGGGAGTACTGGATCGGGAACACACGGATCGCGTCGTTCAGCGGGAACAACCAGCAGCCGCCGGCGACGCTGTCGCACACGGTGAACCTGAGCGGCTACTCCGGGCGGCAGAAGATCCTCGCCGTCTGGAACATCTCGGACACCACCAACGCGTTCTACTCGTGCATCGACGTGAACGTCGGCGGAACCGGCGGCGGTGGCCCGACGACTCCCCCGCCCACCGGCAACTGCGGTGGCGTCGGAGCGTGGGCGAGCTCGACGGTGTACGTCGGCGGTAACCTGGCCACCCACAACGGCCGCAAGTGGCGGGCGTCGTGGTGGACCCAGGGTGAGACGCCCGGCTCCGCCGCCGTATGGGTGGACCAGGGAGCCTGCTGACCCCCGATTCCAGTCAGTCCCCGATCTTGTTGATCTGCGCGGCAACGGGGCGCACGGAATCAACAAGATCGGGGAGGACCGGGAGCGGTCAGAAGGCGGCGAGCACCGAACCCTGGTACTTGTCCTCGATGAACTTCTTCACCTCGGCCGAGTGCAGCAGCTTCTCCAGCTTGACGACCCGGGCGTCGCTCTCGTCGCCGGCCCGGACGACGACCAGGTTGGCGTACGGGTTGTCGTCACCGGTCTCCAGCGCGAGCGAGTCGGCCGACGGCTTGAGGCCCGTCTCGATCGCGTAGTTGCCGTTGATCACCGAGATCGCGGTGTCCTCGAGGCTGCGCGGGAGCTGGGCCGCCTCCAGGGACTTGAACTGCAGGTTCTTCGGGTTGGCCGTGATGTCCTTCTCGGTGGCCTTGACGCCGACGCCGTCCTTCAGCGTGATCAGGCCGTTCTTCGCGAGCAGGTTGAGCGAGCGGCCCGAGTTCGACGGGTCGTTCGGGATCGCGACGACGCCACCGTCCGGGACCTCGGCGATGCTCTTCACGGTCTTGGAGTAGACGCCGAGCGGCTCGATGTGCACCGGCGCCAAGGCCTTGAACTTGTAGCCCTTCGCCGCGACCTCCTCCTCCAGGTACGGGATGTGCTGGAAGTAGTTGGCGTCGATCTGCTCCTCGCTGAGGGCGACGTTCGGCTGGATGTAGTCGTTGAACTCGACGATCTCCAGCTTGAGGCCCTCGGCGGAGGCCAGGTTGTCGGCGACGTACTTGAGGATCTCGCCGTGCGGGACCGGGCTGACGCCGACCTTCAAGACGTCCGAATCGCCGGATTCGTCAGAGGAAGAACCGCAAGCAGCGAGGCCAAGAAGGAGGGAACCAGCGGCGATGAGGGCGGCCAAGCGGCGCATTTTTCGCGGAACCTTTCTAGCGGTGTGAGAGCCGGCGGACGAGAATGTCGCCCACCATCTGGACAAGCTGGACGAAGACCACCAGAGCGACCACCGTGGCGATCATGACCTCGGTCTCGAAGCGCTGGTAGCCGTACCGGATCGCGAGGTCGCCGAGACCGCCGCCGCCGACCGTGCCGGCCATCGCCGAATAGCCGATGATCGCGATCACGGTGATGGTCAGGCCGGCGATGAGGGCCGGCATCGCCTCGCGGAGCAGCACCTTGCCGACGATCTGGCGGCGGGTGGCGCCCATCGCGACGGCGGCGCTCACGACGTCGGACGGCACCTCACGCAGGGCGGACTCGACGATCCGGGCGAAGAACGGGATGGCGCCGATGGTCAGCGGCACGATCGCCGCGTCGGTGCCGATCGTGGTGCCGACGATCAGCCGGGTGAACGGGATGATCGCGACGAGCAGGATGATGAACGGCAGCGACCGGCCGACGTTGACGATCACGCCGAGCACGGCGTTGACCGGCCGCGCCTCGAGCAGCCCGCCCTTGTCGGTGAGGATCAGCAGCACGCCGATGAGCAGGCCGCCGATCGCGGTGAGCAGCGTCGACACACCGACCATCCAGGCGGTCTCCTGGAATCCGGTGCCGAGCAGCTCGAACGTTTCGGACCAGGTCATCTCGCGGCCCCCACCAACGCGCCCGACTTGCGGAGGAAGTCCACGGCTTCCTGGTTGTCCTCGCCAGGCAGGGCGAGCCTCCATCTTCCGGCGCGCGTTGCGGCGAGCGTCTCCACCGAGCCACCGAGGATGCGTACGTCGGAGTCGAACCGGCGGGCCAGTTCCGCCAGCAACGGCCGATCCGCATCCTCGCCACTCACCGTCACGTCGATCACGGTCGAGCCGGGGATCGCGGTCGGCGCCTCGATCGGGAACAGGTCACGGGCCAGCTCGGAGTCCTCGCGCAGCAGGTCGGCGACCCGCCCCGACTCGACGAACCGGCCGTCCCGCATCACCGCGGCCGACGTGCAGATCCGCTTCACCACTGTCATCTCGTGGGTGATCAGCAGGATCGTGAGGCCGAGCCGCCGGTTCAGGTCGAGCAGCAGCCGCAGGATCGAGTCGGTCGTCTCCGGGTCGAGCGCCGACGTCGCCTCGTCGGAGAGCAGCACCTTCGGCCGGGCGGCGAGCGCGCGGGCGATGCCGACGCGCTGCTTCTGCCCGCCGGAGAGCTGAGCGGGGTACGCGTCGGCGCGCTCGCTGAGCCCGACGAGGTCGAGCAGCTCCTTCACCCTTTGACGACGCTCGCCCCGCGGCGTCCCGGTGATCTCCAGGGCGAACGCGACGTTCGCCGCGACGGTCCGCGAGGAGAGCAGCGCGAAGTGCTGGTGGATCATCCCGATGCCGTGCCGGGCGATCCGCAGGTCCCCGCGGCGCAGCTTCGTGAGCTCGACGCCGTCGACCTCGACCGTGCCGGCGTCCGGCTTCTCCAGCATGTTGACGCAGCGCAGCAGCGTGCTCTTGCCGGCGCCGCTCTGACCGAGGACGCCGTAGACCTCGCCCTCGCCCACGGACAGGTCGACGCCGTCGACGGCGTTGACCGTTCGCTTGCGTGAGCGGTAAGTCTTGTGCAGACCGCTGATTTCTATCACGTAAAACACCCTGGTCAGCCGATGTGACGAGCGTCGCAAAACCTACTCAACTGATCGGCTTTGCACCGTGGCCAAAGATAGCTTTCAGGTGTCCGTGACGCCAATTGATGTAACGACCCTCACGAAGATCGTCACTTTCAAGCCGGTCAGTTTCTCCGGGACTCGTGGACCAGGATCGCGATCTGGACGCGGTTGGCGCACTTCAGCTTCTCCATGAGCCGGGAGACGTACGACTTCACGGTCGGCACGCTCATGTGCAGATCACGACCGATCTCCGCGTTGGAGGCCCCGGTCGCGACGGCCTCGGCGACGTGCCGTTCCCGCTCGGTCAGCCCGTCCAGCGGATCCGGCCCGGCCACACTCCCCCGCCCGACCGCGTGCTCGATGAGCCGGGGCACCACCGACGGCGCGAGGATCGGCTCACCCGCTGCCGCGCGGCGTACCGCGTCCAGGATCTCGGTGGGCGCGATGTCCTTGAGCAGGAACCCGTTCGCGCCGAGCCGCAGGGCCCCGAGCAGATAGTCGTCGGTGTCGAACGTCGTCAGCACCACGATCGCCGGCTTCTCCCCGCCGCGCCGCAGCACTTCGGTGGCGGCGAGACCGTCCATCCGAGGCATCCGGACGTCCATGAGCACCACATCCGGCGCCAGCCGCCGAGCCGCCTCGACGGCCTCGACGCCGTCGGCGGCCTCCCCCACCACCCGGATGTCGGCGCCGGCCCCCAGCACCAGCGACAACCCCACCCGCACCAGCGGATCGTCATCAGCGATCAGCACCCGGATCACCGCGCCGCCGGCAGCGGCAGCCGGCTCGCCCAGCCCCGAGGTCACCCCGCCGGCCGGTTCGCCGCGCCCGGAGGCCGGATCGCCGGTCGGTTCGCCGCGCTCGGACGCCGGATCGCCGGTCGGTTCGCTGCGCTCGGAGGCCGGATCGCCGGTCGGTTCGCTGCGCTCGGAGGTCAGGTCTTCGGCCATGGGAGCCAGGCTTCCAGGTCGAAGGTGAGGCCGGCGCCCGGGGAGGCCCGGACACCGTGCCGGAGGCGGCCACCGACGAGTTCGACGCGCTCGCTCAGGCCGAGGAGCCCCGCGTGCGCTCCAGGAACCGCCGGCCCGGACGGGAGGCCGCCCGGCGCCGGAGCATGACCCGGCGGTGGAGGACCAGCCGGCGCCGAAGCATGACCCGGCGGCGGCGACAGCAGGGGGTTGGAGAGGTGGACGTGGAGTTCGCCTTCCGGGGTCCGCTCCAGCACCAGGTCGACCGGGGTGGCCGCGGGGTTGTGCTTGCCCGCGTTGGTGAGGCCCTCCTGCACCAGGCGGTAGACAGTACGGCCTAGCGCCGCCGAGACCGGGGTGCCGTTGAGGCGGTTGTCGGCGCGGACGCGCATGCCCGCCGCCTCGGCCTCGGCCAGCAGGTCGCCGAGGTGGGTCAGGTCGGGTTGGGGGCGCAGGTTGCTGTCGTTGTCGCCGGCGCGCAGGACGCCGAGGATGGCGCGCAGTTCCTCGAGGGCCTCGTGGGCGCTCTTCCGGATCGTCGCGGCGGCTTTCGCGGTCTCGTCGGGGGTCAGGTCGCGGCGCAGCTGGAGTGCGCCGGCGTGCAGGCTGACCAGGGAGATGCGGTGGGCGATGGAGTCGTGCATCTCGCGGGCGATGCGTTCGCGCTCCAGGGCGCGGAGCCGGTCGGCGCGCAGGCGGGCGTGGTCTTCGGCCTGCTCGGCGCGGTGGCGCAGCGAGTCGATCAGCTCGTAGCGGGAGCGGACCGCCAGCGCGATCGCGACCGCGGTGGTGAGCAGCGCGGCGTTGAGCACGATCTCGGCGACCGGGGTGAGCTCGACGTCGGGGCGGCGCAGCGAATAGGCGAATCCGGTCCCGATGTTCAGCACCACGATCAGCAGCACGGCCCGGGTGCGGCGCCGGACGACGAGCGTGTAGAGGGTGGCCAGCCCGGCGAACGCGATCGTCTCGGCGAGCGGGCTGAGCGCCGTCAGGAAGAACGCCACGGCGAGCGGGTTGCGGCGCCGCCACCACAGGGACAGCGAGCCGGCGAACCCGAGCAGCAGCGCGAAGAACGTCTCGTCGCCCTGGATCCGGCCGGACGACTCGGCCGACCCGGCGAGCAGCAGCGCGCAGAAACACGAGACCAGGATCGCCGCGACGTCGATGGCGCGATCCTTCACCACCGTCCGCAAAGGACCACCGCGCCGCAGCAGAGCCACCGGCCAGCCCGGAGGCGGCCCACCCGGACCCGGGCCACCCGGACCCGGCCCACCCGGACCCGAGCCGCCCGGAGACAGCCCACCCGGATCCGGCCCACCCGGAGCTGGCCCACCCGGAGACGGCCCACCCGGAGCCGGGCCGCTCATCGGCGGACCAGCGGGCGCCAGAACTGCCGGTCGCCCTCGTCGCGGACGGCGTAGCCGAGTTTCTGCAGCGTGTCGCGCAGCTCGCCGGCCTCCTTGCCGGCCTTCTTGCGCAGCGCCACGGCCCGGGCCGTGAGCACCGCGTCGGCGTCGATGGGCAGCTGGCCGCCGGACGGCTCCCAGCGCTGGTAGAGGCCGGCGAACGGGTCGTCGTCGTGCCACGGCCAGCCGTGCTCGCGGAACGCCTCGCCGAGCCGGGCGCGGCTGGCGCCGGGCTCGCCGTGGAACATGTGCCGGGAGTCGTTGTCGAGCACGATCAGCAGGTCGCGTTCGGGGTAGAGCGCGCCGATCTCGAGCCGCGCGAACGTCTGCCGGGCGCCCGCCGTCTGCAGCTCGAGCCGGTCGTCGGCGACCGTGACCCGGGTGACGCGCCGCAGGATCTCGGCGCTGACCAGGGCGCCGAGAACGCCGAAGATCGCCGCTTGGATCGCGACCTTCCACCACGCGTCGACGCCCGCCACCGCCTTGATCACGAAGCCGAACGGCAGCGCGACGCCGAGGCCGGCGAGCCACCGCGCGACGACCGGCAGGATCAGCGCGAGCAGCACGCCGGCCGCCGCCGGGCCGAGGGTGATCCACGCACGGTCGGCTCGGGAGAGGGTGAGGACTGTCGGTTCTCCGGGCACGGGAACGACGCTATGCCGCCGGGGAGAGCGGGGCCAGACTACCGAAGTCGACGGCCCCGCGACTTTGGTATATGCCTCAGAGCGGGTCGGGCTCCGGGACCGCCAGCGCGATGGTGAGTGCCAGCACCCACTCCGGTTCCTTCAGCCGATCGCCGTACAGCTCGCGCAGCCGCGCCATCCGGTAGCGGACCGTCTGCGGGTGCACGAACAGCTCGGCCGCCACGTCCTCGCGCCGCCCCTGGTGCAGCAGCCAGCTGCGCAGCGTCTCGACCAGCTTCGCGGCGGCCGCGCCACGTTCCCCGGCGAGCGGCGCGAGCGCCCGCGCCCGCAGGTCGGCGAGCGCGCTCGGGTCCGCGGTGACCACGACCGAGGCGAGGTGGTCCTCGGTGTCGACCACTCCCCCGCCGGCGGGCCGGCACAGCTCGTGGACGCGGATGACCCGGTTCACCGAGGACTGCGCCTCCAGCCACGGCCGGGTCGGGCCGATCATCGCGCTGTGCCCGGTGAGCAGCCGGAACAGGGTCGGCCGGGACTCGCCCTGCGGATCGGGGACGAGCAGCACGGTCATCCCGGGCAGCTCGGGTACGGCGTCGGCGAGCTGCAGGGTCCGGGGGTCGAGCAGGTCGATCACCCAGCGCGCCGCGCGTTCCGGCAGCATGATCGCGGTGAGCGTCTGCGGCGGCGTCCACTCGGCCTGCTCGGCGGCCGCCTGGATGACGTGCGCCGGCTCGCCGGCGACCAGGGCCTGGGCCAGCTCCTGGAGGTGCCGCATCCGGATCCGCCCGGACGCGGCCAGCTCGTCGGCGTGCCCGGCCACGCTCGCGGCGGAGAGCTCGTCGATGTACGCGAACACCATCTCGGCGAAGTCGGCGACCACGGCGGCCTGCTGACCGGCGCCGACGCTGATCGCGGCGAGCTCGCGCCACGCCACCCGGGCGCCGACCCGGTACGCCGCGAGCAGCGCGTCCAGGCTGCGGCCGGACCGGGCCTCGCCCCGGCCCAGCGCGTACGCCCCGCTCAACGCGGCCCGCAGCGGCACGCCCCCGTCCGCGCCCGGCCGCGACACCAGGTCGAAGAAGGTGCCGAGCGCGGCCTGCACGGCCCGCTCGATCTTGTGGCCGAGCTCGCCGGCGAACGCCTCCGCGTAGGCCGGCACTTCCATGGTGATGGCGGCGATGCACTGCACGGCCACCTCGGGCAGTCCCCGTCGTAACGGCGCCACGACGTCCTCGGGGAGACGGTAGGACCGCACGTCACGCAGCGGCTCGATCACTCTCTGTCCCTTCTTCGGTCCGACCCTTGTCCCCGCCGAACAATTATGCGGCGTCCGATTCACTTCCCGTGGTCATGCTTTCGCCGCTGTGAGGCAGCAGGCTTGGTCAGGTGCCAGTTACACAGACATTGCGCAACGGCGCGTGGCGTGTCGTCGAGTTGATCACCACCCCGGTGGTGCCGGCCGACTACCTCGACGTCATCGCGCCCCTCCGCAACCCCAACGTCCTCCGTGCCCGGGTCGAGGCGGTCCGCCACGAGACGGACAAGGCCGTGACGCTGGAGCTGCGTCCCGGCCGTAACTGGCAGCCCCACCAGCCCGGGCAGTACGTCCGCCTCGGCGTGGACGTCGACGGCGTGCGGCTCTGGCGCGCCTACTCGGTGAGCAGCGCGGCCGGCCGCACCGACGGCCGGTTCACGGTCACCGTGAACGAGGTCGCCGACGGCGTCGTCAGCTCCTACCTGCGCAAGCACGCCCGCCGCGGGATGCTGCTCACCCTCGACCTGCCGGCCGGCGACTTCCTGCTGCCGGCGACGAGGCCCGCCAAGGCGCTGTTCGTGACCGCCGGTAGCGGGATCACCCCGGTCATGGGGATGCTCCGGAGCGCGGTCCACGAACTGCCGGACGTCGTGGTCGTGCACTCCGCCCGTACGAAAGAAGATGTTGTCTTCGGGTCTGAATTGCGCGATCTGGCAGCGAAGGGGCACATCCGCCTGATCGAACGGCACACCCGCGCCGACGGGCGGCTCAAGGCAGCCGACCTGGCCGAGCTGGTGCCGGACCTGTTCGAGCGGGAGACCTGGGCGTGCGGCCCGGGCGAGATGCTGGACGCCCTCGCCGAGCACTGGGCCGACGCGGGCGCCGAGGACCGGCTGCACGTCGAGCGATTCCGGCCGACCGTGCTGGTGGCCGGCGACGGGGGCACGGTCGCCTTCGAGCGTTCCGGTGTCGAGACCGAGGTCCCGCCGGGCGTCACCATCCTCGACGCCGGTGAGGCCGCCGGTCAGCTCATGCCCTCCGGCTGCCGGATGGGGATCTGCTTCAAGTGCGTGCTGCCGATGCGCGAGGGCATCATCCGCGACGTCCGGGACGGGGCCGTCACCACCGTCACCGAGCTCGACGAGCCCGTGTTGATCCAGACGTGCATCTCGGCCTCCGCCGGGCCGTGCCGCATCGACGCCTGACCGCTTCCCGAAGAAGAAGCATCGTCGCCTGACCGCTTCCCGACGAAGAAACAGACGAAAAAGAGAACGAGGAACCGCCGTGACCACTCTGCAGCGCAAGGACGTCAACCCGATCGCCCATCTCTCGCCCGAGGACATCGAGGCGATCGGCCGTGAGCTCGACGCCATCCGGGACGAGTTCATCGCCAAGCGCGGCGAGAAGGACGCCAAGTACATCCGCAACATGATCAAGGTGCAGCGGCGCATCGAGCTCGGCAGCCGCGCGGTCCTGCTCTTCTCGCTCTTCCCGCCGGCCTGGATCCTCGGCACTGTCGGCCTCTCCATCTCGAAGATCCTCGAGAACATGGAGATCGGCCACAACATCCTGCACGGCCAGTACGACTTCATGCGCGACCCGAAGATCCACTCGACGACCTGGGAGTGGGACTCGGCGTCGCCGGCCGAGCAGTGGAAGCACTCGCACAACGAGCTGCACCACAAGTACACGAACGTGGTCGGCCGCGACAACGACCTCGGCTACGGCATCATGCGCGTCGACGAGCAGCAGAAGTGGGTGCCCGCCCACCTCGGCCAGCCGCTCTACAACTTCATCAACGCGATCTTCTTCGAGTACGGCATCGCCGCGTACGACCTGGAGCTCGGCCGCAACCTGAAGAGCAAGAAGCGCCGCAACAACCCGGCCTTCCGCGCCGCCCTCCGCCAAGTCGGCCGCAAGATCCGCAAGCAGGCGGCTAAGGACTACGTGGTCCACCCGCTGCTGTCGGTGCCGGTCGGCCTCGCCTTCGGCAACCCGCTCGGCGCCTTCCTCGGCACGCTCAGCGCGAACGCGGTGGCCAGCGTGGTCCGCAACCTGTGGAGCCACTCGGTCATCATGTGCGGTCACTTCCCGAACGGCGTCGAGACCTTCGAGCGTACGTCGATCACGGGCGAGACCCGCGGCGAGTGGTACCTCCGTCAGATGCTCGGCTCGGCGAACATCTCCGGCAGCAAGCTCATGCACATCATGACGGGCAACCTGTCGCACCAGATCGAGCACCACCTCTTCCCCGACCTGCCGGCCAGCCGCTACGCGGAGATCGCGCCGAAGGTGCGGGCGCTCTTCGAGAAGTACGACCTCAACTACGTGTCCGGCCCGCTGCCCATGCAGGTCGCGTCGGCGTGGGCCAAGGTCTTCCGCCTCGCGCTGCCGAACCGCGAGAAGGCGAACGACATCGACCACGCGATCCCGCCGCGTCACCCGGAGCCGGCGACCGTCTGATCGCCTTTTCGAAGGCCGCCCCGGCGTCGTCCGGGGCGGCCTTCGTCGTCACACCCCCAGGCCGCCGACGATGCGCGCCTCGGTGCTGCTGAACTCGCCGGTCAGCATCGGCATGGCGGTGGCGATCGCGGCGCGCGTCTCCGGGAGCTGCAGCGAGGCGTCGTGGTGCTCCTTCGACTCCCACACCTCGTTCACGAAGATCGTCTGCTCGTCGGTGTCGGACACGCCCACGACGTACAGGTGGGCGCCCGCCGCCTTCAGCCCGCCGGCGCCGCTCACGAGGATCTCCACGACGGCGTCGCGGTGGCCGGGCTTCGCTTTCATCGTGCCGAAATATCCGTACATATCTGGTTTTATCCTTATCTGAGGTAGTTCAGGTCGGGGAATGCGTCGCGGTAGGCGTCCACCAGGCGGGTCGCGACGTCCACCTCGCCGACCAGCGGGTGCGCGGCCATCGCGCGGATCGCCGCCGCCCGTGATCCCGCGGCGGCCGCTTCGAGCACCCCGCGTTCGGCGCTCTTCACGGCACGCACCAGGCCCACCCCATGATCGGGCAAGGTCAAGATCTTGCGGGGTACGGCGCCGGCGGCGTCCACGGTGCACGGAACCTCGACGATCGCGTCGTCGTCGAGCACACCGACGGTGCCCCGGTTACGGACGTTCAGGATCAGCCGAGCCGGCTCGTCCGCGGCGAGGGCGCGCATCACCGCGAGGGCGACCCCCTCGTACCCCGCCGGGCGGGACTCGTCGTGCTCGCGCTCGCCCGCGCCGGCGAGCTCCCGGTTCTCCGCCATGTAGGTGGCCTCCCGTTCCCGCCACGCGCCGAGCCAGGCGTCGAGCGGATCGCGGGTGCGGTCGCCCAGCGAGTCGTAGCACCGGTGCTGCTGCTCCAGCAGGAACTCGCCCCGGGTCTGCGGCGCGTCCCGGATGGCGGCGAGGGTGCCGGCCGGGTCGTAGTAGTAGTGCAGGTACTCGTTCGGGATCGCCCCGAGCTCCCGCAGCCGGCCGGCCCCGAAGAGCCGCCCCTCCTCGAGCGTCCCGAGCAGCGCCTCGTCGGCCAGCAGCCCGGGAAGCAGATCCTCGCCCGTCGCCTCCGGCCGCACCCCGTAGAGCCACCCGAGGTGGTTGAGGCCCGCGTAGTCGACGTCCGTGGTCGCCGGGTCGGCCCCGAGCGCCCGCAGCACCCGGTCGACAAGGCCGGACGGCGAGTCGCAGATACCGATCACACGATCGCCGAGCAGCCCCGCCATCGCCTCGGTGACCAGCCCCGCCGGATTCGTGAAGTTGATGACCCACGCCTCCGGCGCGCGCCGCGCCACGGTCTCCGCGATCCGCCGCGCCACCGGCACGGTCCGCAGCCCATAGGAGATGCCGCCCGCCCCGACGGTCTCCTGCCCGAGCACGCCCGTCCTCAGCGCGACCCGTTCATCGAGCACCCGGCCGGCCAGCCCACCCACCCGGACGGCACAGAACACGAACGCCGCCCCCGCCACCGCCTCCCCGAGGTCGGTGGTCGTGACCACGGCCGGAGCGTCCGGCACGTCCCGGGCCTGAGCCGCGAGCACCCGCCCGATCGCCGACAGCCGCCCGCCGTCGACGTCATGCAGCGCCACCTCGGTGATCCCGGTCCGCCGGTGATCGGCCAGCAGGGCCCGATAGACCAGCGGCACCCGGAACCCGCCACCACCCAGAATCGTCAGTCGCATCCATTCCCCCGTCGAAAGCGGCCCCCAGCCGCGAAATGTGCCGAAGTCACCAACCGCCACCCCTTCTCAGCCCGCCGCCCACGCCCAGCCCGCCACGCACGCCCGGACCGCCGCCCAAACCCGGACCACCGCCCAGCCCGCCACGCACGCCCGAACCACCGCGCATGCCCGGACCGCCGCGCAGACCCGGACCACCGCCCAGCCCGCCACGCACGCCCGAACCACCGCGCACGCCCGAACCACTGCGCACGCCCGGCGCCCAACGCTCAGCCCGCCGCCCACGCCGAAACCGCCGCCCGCTCACGGTCAGCGCTCGATCGCAGGCGGCCGCCCAGGCACGAGCCCGCGGCCACCCACCCGCCGCCGCCGGCGGACAGAAGCCCTGCGCGGACCCGGTCACGAACGGCTGCCGGCACGCGGCGCCGTCTTTCAGTCGCCCATGGTCATTCGGTCTCCGATTCACGATCCGTGCTCGGGCGGGCGTCGGACAGCCTCGCGATCGTCGCCGTGGCCCGGTGCACCGCGGTCCGCCGGCCGGGCGGGATCACGTCGTCGAGGAAGGCGTAGCGCCGGGCCAGCCCGGCCTCGCCGGACTCGTCGTGGTGGCGGGTGGCGGCACCGCGCACGGCCTGCCACCAGTCGGCGATGTCGCCCCAGCCGGGTGCCGAGAGCGAACCGCCGAAATGCTGCACCGAGAGCGCCGCCACCAGGTTGGCGAACGCGAGCCGGTCGGCGAGCGGCCAGCCGCCGAGCGTGCCGGTGATGAAGCCGGCCGTGAACACGTCGCCCGCGCCGGTCGGGTCGAGCGCCTCCACCGGCACGGCCGGCACCGCGGCCACCTCGCCCGTCGTCGCGTCGACCGCGAGCGCGCCGTCGCCGCCGCAGGTGACGACCACGACGGGGGCGAGGCCGGAGAGTTTGTCCAGCGCCTGCCGGGGCTCATCGGTACGGGTGTAGCGCATCGCCTCCACCGAGTTCGGCAGGAAGGCGTGGCAGTCGGTCAGCGCCGCCAGCACGTCACGCGACCACTCCTCGGTCTCGTCCCACCCGACGTCGGCGAAGACGAGCATGCCCCCGGCCTTGGCCCGGTGCACCCAGCCCATCCCGGAGCCGGCCAGGCTCACGGCCGCACTGCGGGCCGCCGGAAGGCCGTTGACCAGCCCGTCGGGCTCGGTCGGCAGCGGGTGCCCATGCGTGATCATGCTGCGGTCCCGGTCGTACGCGAGCGACACCGTGACCGGCGAATGCCAGTCGTCCACCCGCTTCGAGGCGGACAGGTCGATGCCCTCCTGCCGGCTGAGCACCTGGTGACAGAACTCGCCGTAGGCATCGGTGCTGAGCGCCGTGCCGAGACCGGTGTGCAGGCCGAGCCGGCTCGCCGCGACCGCGAGGTTGGCCACGCCGCCGGGGCACGAGCCCATCCCGGGCGCCCACACCTCCGTCCCGGGGCCGGGCAGCTCACGGAGGCCGGTGAAGATGACGTCGAGGTACACCACCCCCGGCACGAACAGGTCGAGCTGCTCAGGCATCGTCCGATCTTACCCCCGCCCCGATAGGCCATATATCCATTGATCATCGTGGTGGCCGGAGGTCGGCGTGGGCGGCGCGAAGGGTGTCGACCACCCGATCGGTACCGGCCGGGCGCACCGCGTCGAGCGCCTGCCACGCCTCGTCGAGCGCCCGGGTCAGCTCGCCGATGCGGCCGGCGTGCTGGCGGCGGACGTCCTCGCGCACCTTCTCGATGCGGCGCATCCACCCGTCGGCGGCGCCCTCGGTCGCGTGGATGGGCGCGACCGGCCGCCGGGGAGAGGGAGCGGGAGGAAGCTGGGCAGGAGCGGGAGGAAGCTGGGCAGGAATGGGCTGGGCAGGAGAGGGCTGGGCGGGAGGGCCCGGGGCGGGAGGGCTCAGGGCGGGAGGTGCTCCCGCCGCCGGGGCGGTCACCGGCGGGCCGTCGCCCGGCAGGCCGGACATCGGGACGATGGCGGCGATCGGGCGGCCACCGTCGACGACGACGGTCACCTGGCCGGTGAGGCCGGTGACGCGCACGAGTTGCTGGAACCGCAGGCGCGCCTCGGCGATGCTGAGCTCGAGACGGCGGCGGATCGGTGTGGCTGGTTCTCCCATGTCGCGATGATGCCGCGCACCTATGACATTTTTCGGCGACCGAGGGCGGCACCCAAGCGACCGAGAGCGGCACCCAAGCGACCGAGAGCGGCACCGAAGCGGCCAAGGCGCCGGCCCCGAAGCCCGCCGAGGGGCGGCCCCGGCGCGCGTTCCACCCGATGGGCATGGCCGACGCCGAGGGATTCGCCGCGATGGGGGTCGTCGAGACGCTGGTCCACCTGCACGATCTCGCGGGCGGCCTGGGTCTGGAGTGGACCCCGCCGGAGGACCTCTGCGACCGGGTGCTGTGGCGGCTCTTCCCGGACGCGCCGATCGGCACCGGACGCCGGGAGACACTGCTCTGGGCGACCGGCCGCGGCGACCTGCCCGGCCACGAGCGGCTGACCGGCTGGCGCTGGGACGCGAACCCGCGATGAAGCCGGCCGGGGTTCGAGAGACGACGGCCTAGAGCCGATACGCCCCCAGCAGCTTCATCACCTTCTCGGCACCGTCGGTGAGCACGGCCAGGTCCACGTCCGTGAAGATGCGGCGCCGGCTGTCGATCACGCAGTGCGCACCGATCACCTGCTCACCCCGGCCGAGCAGCGGCACCCCGAGGTAGCTCCGCAGCCCGGTCATCTCCAGGAACGGGTTGTTCACGTGTTTCGGGTCCTCGCGGCCGTCGACCACGCAGTACGGCTCCCCGGCGAGCACGGTGTGCGTGCACATGGCCCACTCGGCGGGCGTGCCCTGCGCCTCCGCGACCCAGCCCGAGACGCCGTGCGCTCCGATGATCAGCTGGGAGGTGTCGAGCACCACGGAGACCAGCGACACCGGCGCCTCGAGCAGGGACGCGCTGCGCTTGGCGATCTCGTCGAGGCTGGTGCGCAGGTCCGGGTGGAGCAGGTCGTACCCGGCGATCTCCCGCATCCGTTCCGGGGTGCCGAGCCGGTCGAACAGTTCGGTGTTCACATCAGCTCCTGACAGTGGTGTACGCGGCGGTGAGTTGGCTGTGCGCGGTGACCCGGATCTGAAGGGCGAGCGCGCAGAGCCGGGTGGTGGGGTCGGCGGACTGCATGGCCGGCAGCAGCCGTTCCAGGGTGCTGTCCCCGGCGGTCCGGACCAGCTGGTCCCAGACGCGGGGGCCGTCCCCGCCGTGCACCCGGTAGACGGCTTCCCGCGCGTCCTCGACGGTGGGGCGTGGCAGTCCGTAGGACGCTTCGTCGGTCATCAAGGCTCCGGGTGTCGGGCGGACATCTGCGAAGACACCATCGGCGGCCGCATCCCCGACCGGAGGGAAACGAAACCAGGAAGGAGGAACCCCGGGGCCTCGGTGCCTTCCGCACCTTCGGTGCCGAAAGCCGCCGGCACGGCCTCAGTGCCGGAACCCGCCGACCAGGTTCGCGAGATCGCCGGCGAGCCGGGTGAGGTCCGCCGCGGCCTGCTGGGTGGCCCGGGCGCCGTCGGCGGTCGCGTTCGCGACCTCCGCGACCCCGGAGACGGTACGGGCGACGTCGCCGCTGCTGGTGGCCGCGTCCGCGACCGAGCGGCTCATCTCGCCGGTGGTGGCGGTCTGCTCCTCGACGGCCGACGCGATCGTGGTGGTGTAGTCGCCGATCTGCTGGATCACGTGGGTGATCTCGCCGATCGCCGAGGCCGCCGAGTCGCTGGACTCCTGGATGGCGCCGATCCGCTGGGTGATCTCCTCGGTCGCCTTGGCGGTCTGCTGGGCCAGCTCCTTCACCTCGCCGGCCACGACGGCGAAGCCCTTGCCGAGTTCGCCGGCCCGGGCCGCCTCGATGGTGGCGTTCAGGGCGAGCAGGTTGGTCTGCTCGGCGATGCTGGTGATCAGCCGGACCACGTCGCCGATCTCCGCGCTGGCCGCGCCCAGCTCGGCGACCTGGTTGTTGGTGCGTTCGGCGACGGCCATGCCCTCCTGGGCCACCCGGGCCGCCTCCGAGGCGTTCGTGGCGATCTCGGTGATCGAGGCGCTCATCTGCTCGGCGCCCGCGGCGATCGACTGGACGCCGAGGTTGACGTCCTCGCTGGCGGAGCTGGCCGAGTTCGCCTTCGTGGCCGCGTCGGCGGCGCCGCTCTGCAGCTGGGCGCTGACCGTGGAGAGCTCCTCGGACGCGCCGGCCAGGGTGGCGGCCGAGCCGCCGATGGTGGTGACGGTGTCCCGGAGCCGGGTGACCGCCGTGTCGAGGGCGCGGCCCATCCGGCCCGGCTCGTCGGCGGAGGTGAGGCCGCTGCTGCGGGTGAGGTCGCCGTCGGCGAGGCCCTCGCACACCTCGGTGACCCGGCTGAGCGAGCGGACGATGCCGCGGGCCACCAGGAAGCCGAGGGTGAGCGCCGCGATGATCCCGGCGAGGAGCAGCAGGATCTGCTGGAGGCGGGTGGACTCGTACCCGCTGCGGGCGTCGTCGGCGGCCTGGGCGGCGGCGGCCTTCTCCATCGCGGCCATCTCGCCGAGGTGTTCCTTCACCTCGGTGACGATCTCCGCCATGTCGCCGTTGCGGACCGATGCCCAGGTGGCGAGGTCGTTGCGGGCCGAGGCCGGCAGCAGCTGGTCGTTCGCGATGTCGACGATCCTCTGCCAGTCCGCCCGCACGTCGGCGATCATGGCGCTGGGCGGGACCGGCCCGGTGGACTCGTACTCCTCCCAGCCCGCCTCGATCGCCTTCACGTCGGCGGCGAAGCTCTCGGCGAACTGCTGCTTCGTCGTGGGGTCCCGCATGACCGCGTTGTTCGACAGGTCGAGCCGGGCCTGCGTCATGGAGTTCTGCAGGGAGCCGAGCGCCGCGACACCGAGCAGGTTGCTCCGGTAGATCTGCTGCGCCGTGTCGCTCGACTCACCGAGCGCGCGCAGGCCGAGCACCCCGATCAGCAGCGCCACGACCGACGCGACGGCCACCGCCACCAGAATCTTGATGTTGACACTGAGGTCCGCCCAGTAGCCCCGGCTGCTGGTCCTGGGCATCACGGCCTCGGCGGTCATCGCGCTCATGTCTTCCCAGTCGGCAACCGGGGCGCACCTGCTGAGAGACCAACGGGTCCGACAATCCGGAAATTTCCGAAATGTCGGACCCGACGAATCACTCCCGCCGACGGATACCGACCGCGGCCACCAGCGCCCCGACCAGGCAGATCACTCCGGCCACCGACGCGGCGAGGTGCACCCCGTCGATGAAGGCCAGCCCCGCCCCCTCGGTCACTGCCGCCCGTACGGAATCGGTCATCTCGGCCGAGACCGGCGCGACTCCCATGGCCACCGCGTCCTTGGCCTCGGCGAGGCCATGCGCCATCGGCGCGGGAACGCCCGCCCCGGTGAGCGAATCCACGAGCGTCGAACCCACCCGGCTGCTGATCAGCGAGATCAGCACCGACGTGCCGAGCGCGCCGCCGATCTGGAGCATGGTCGCCTGCAGGCCACCGGCGACGCCGCCGTCCTTGACCGGCGCGTTGCCGACGATCGCCTCGGAGGACGCGGCCATCACCATGCCGACGCCGAGGCCGAGCCCGATGAAGGACGGCCACATCGCCGCGTACGACGAGTCGGTGTCGAGCAGCATCAGGCCGAACGACGCGGCGCCCTGCAGCAGCATGCCGAGCGGCATGGTGAACCGTGGGCCGAATCGGTCGGTGAGGGCGGCGCCGAGCGGCGACGCGACGACCGACGCGAGGCTCAGCGGCAGCGTCAGCACACCGGCCATGACGGGCGTGTAGCCGCGGACGTTCTGCAGGTAGAGCATGATGTAGAAGATCGAGCCGAGCAGCGTGAAGAAGTTGATCGCGGTGATCACGGCGCCGATGGTGAGCGCCGGGCTGCGGAAGAGCCGCATCGGGAGCAGCGGGTGCTCCTGCCGGGACTCGAACCAGCCGAAGATCACGAGGATCACCAGACCGAGAACGATCGTGCCGAGGGTAGCGCTGGAGCCCCAGCCCCAGGTCTCGCCCTTGACCACGCCGAAGACCAGCACGAGCAGGCCGGCGGCGAGCAGCAGCACGCCCGGGACGTCGAACCGGTGCTGCCCGGTCGAGTTCCTGCTCTCCGGCAGCACGGCCGCGCTGACCAGCAGCGCGATGACGCCGACCGGCGCGTTGATGTAGAAGACCGACTCCCAGTTCACGTGCTGCACGAGGAGCCCGCCGACGATCGGGCCGAGCGCTGTCGACACCGAGGAGACCATCGCCCAGATGCCGACGGCCATGCCGAACTTCTTCGGCGGGAACGTCGCCCGCAGGATGCCGAGCGTGTTCGGCATGAGCAGCGCGCCGAAGAAGCCCTGCGCCGCGCGGAAGGCGATGACGCCCTCGATCGAGCCGGCGAGGCCGATGGCGACGGACGCGACGGTGAAGCCGGCCACGCCGATGAGGTAGTAGCGGCGCCGTCCGAAACGGTCACCGAGCTTGCCGCCGAGGATCAGCGCGGCGGCCAGGGCGAGCAGGTAGGAGTTCGTGACCCACTGCAGTTCGGCGGTGCTGGCGCCCAGGTCACGGCCGATCTCCGGGTTGGCGATCGAGACGACGCTGCCGTCCAGGCCGACCATGAACAGGCCGAACGCCACAGCGATCAGAGACAGCCAGGGGTTGCCGCGTCGGCCTGCGGCCGGCGGCGAGTGGGCAGGGGTGGGTGCGGCTTGGATCTTTGCCGGCGGCATGGTGGTGCTCCATCTTTGGTGCGATTGATCAGTACGTCGAAAGCTCAGTGCGCATCGCGCCGCACCGAAGCCGACAGGGCGGCCAGCGCGGGCAGTGCGGCCCTGATCGCGGACTGCTGCTCGTCGGTGAGCTGTCCGAGACCGTTCAGCAGGTAGCCGGTGAAGAGGTCCTGCACCCGGTCGATACGCTCCCGCGCCTCCTCGGTGGTGTGCAGGCGCACCACCCGCCGGTCCCGTTCGTCGGGCTCGCGGCGCAGCAGATTCGCGGTGACCATGGCGGTGACCAGGGCGCTGGCGTTGTTGGGCCGCAGCTGGAGCTCGTCGGCGAGCTCGCGGACCGTGATGCCGGGGCGCTCCCGGACCTGCCAGAGCGCGACGATCTGCATCTCGGGCGGTTTGGGGTGGGCGAAATCGGACTGAAGGCGACGCTCGAGATTGCGGTGCAGCTGGTGGGCCAGGTGCATCAGCGCTACGGCGTCGTCCGTCATGGCTCCATTATTAGGTATGAGGGCATACCTATTTCCAGCTCATGCGGGACTCATCACGTTTCCTTACGCGAGCCCGCGCTTCGCGGTAGGGAGTGGCCGGCGTGATCCGCAGCCGGCTCAGGAACGGCGCGAACGGGTCGCCGAACGTGCGCGCCGCGGTGCTGAGCAGCAGCGCCGCCGCGACCATGCCGACCGCCGGCATGCCGATCAGCAGCGCGATCACCGAACCGGTCAGGCCGCCCCACACCATCACCCGCAGGCCGACGTCGGCGACCGGGATGCCGCTGGGCCGCTGCCGGGTCCAGATCGGCAGGAACGAGGCGACGAGCGCGAGCCCGGCCGCGCCGAGCACCGCCGCGACGGTCAGGAACGCCTGCGCCCAGTCGTAGTGACGGCCCACCGCGTACGCCCCGGAGAGCACGCAGCCGAAGAACACCTTGCCGAGCGCCCAGCGGCCGGCACGGACCAATACGTCGTCGGAGTTCGTCGCCATCGCGGGCTCCTGCCGAAGTCTGCGCTCAGACTATCGGGATCCCCCGGGGAAGCGGGACCGGAACGCGTCACGCATCTCCTCGCGGCGGTCCAGGATCGCGAACACCACCCGACTGAACGGCGTCTCCCGTAGCGCCGCCGCGAACGCGTCCGCCACCTCGCCCGGGTCGTTGCCGAAGACGCCGCAGCCCCACGCGCCCAGCACGATCTCGGTGTGCCCGAAGGCGGCCGCCACCCGCAGCACCCGCGCGGCCCGCCGCGCCAGCACGCCGGGGACCTGCGGCAGCAGCTCCGGCTGGTTGCGGACGATCATCGACCGGTTCGGGGCGGCCGCGGTGAGGAACGAGACCGGGTACGCCTCGGGCAGCAACCGCCCCCGGTCGTCCCGGAACACCGGAACCCGTGGCGCGTAGATGACCCGGTCGGTGTAGAGCAGGCTCCGCTCCGCCCGGTGATGGGCGTAGAACTCGCCGGCCTCGAGCAGGCACGGATACAGCGCCGAGCTGCGGGCCAGGCTCTCCTCCTGTGCCTGCGCGCCGTTGAGGAAGCCGCCACCGGGGTTGCGGGCCGACGCGAAGTTCAGGCATACCGGATCCGCGAGCCGGGCAGCGGCGGCCAATGTGGATTCACCGGTGACCTCGATCGCGGGCGACCCATCAACGGCCACCGGGGAGGGCAGTTCGTCGCCGGGCAGGATCAGCCGGGTGCCGCGCACGGCCCGCTCCACGCCGTCCGCGATGTCGGTGTCGCCGAGCCGCCCGCTCCGGATGACGGCGAGGGTCTCCTTAGCCATCCCCCGCAACCTCGCACTCATGCGGACGATGATGGCAGCCCGCACCCCAGAGATCACTTCATTTCCCTGCGTCGTCATGGCCGATACTGATCGCATGCTTCTGGTTGCGGTGGTGGAGATGGCGGAGGGCCGGGCCGAGGCCGGGCAGGAATATGAGGATCGGGTGCTTGCCATCCTCGACCGGCACGGCGGTGTCCTCGAGCGGCGCATGCGCGACGGGACGGGCGGCACCGAGGTGCACGTGATCCGGTTCGCGGGCCGGGAGGGCTACGACTCCTTCATGGTCGATCCGGATCGTCTCGCCCTGCGCACCGCGCTGGGCGACGCGGCCCCGGTCACGCGGGTCATCGAGGTCCGTGATCTCTGACGATCCTCAGGCGGCCAGCCGGAACAGTTCGGCGTGGATCTGGCGTGCCGGCACCCGCAACGCCTTCAGACTCGCCACCACCGCTTTCGTCAACGGCATCGGGCCGCACACGTACACATCCCGATTCACCACATCGGGCACGAGGGCGAACAGATTCTCCGGGCGGAACGGCTGATTGCTGCCGCCGGTCCGGCCGGTGATGACGTGCATCCGGGCGCCCCTCTCGCGCACCAGATTCCGCAGTTCGCCGAGGAGGACCGCGTCGGCGGCGCTGCGTACCCGATAGAGGACCACCACGTCGGAACCGATCGCCGGATCCTCGAGCAGCGACCGGATCGGTGTCACGCCGATACCGCCCGCGACCAGCAGGATTCCGGGGCGGGAGCGCTGCGCCAGCGTGAACGCGCCATACGGCCCCTCCGCGAACACCCTCGTTCCGATCGGCAGTTCACGCAGTCCGGCTGACGTCGTACCGATGGCCTTTGCGGTCAATCGCAGGGAACGCCCGTTGGGCGCGGCGGACAGCGAGAAGGGATTGACCTGCCACCACGACTGGTGGCGCGGGAATCGCCAGAGGAAGAACTGCCCGGCCGACGCCCGGAGCCGTTCCAGGTCGCGGCCGGTCACGTGCACGGAGACGACGTCGTCGGATTCCGGGACGACGGCGGCGACGCGCAACCGGTGCCGCGCATTGCGGATCAGCGGCAGGAACAGCCGGCCGGTGAGCAGCGAACCGAGAGCGAACGCCCACAGACCCCACCAGTAGATCTGCGTATACAGATTGATTCTGAAGGCGGTCCCCTCGTAGATCTGATGCACCACACCGAGCGCCACGACGACGTAGAGCAGCAGGTGCACGGCATGCCACGCCTCATAGGAGAGCCGGCGGCGCGCGGCCCGGATCGACAGCGCCACCACCAGCACGATCAGCCCCACGGCGATCAACCCGAGGAGCACCGGCGTCTGGCGCGAAAGCGACAGGAACGTCGTGAGGACCGGCACCCGGTCGTATTGTGCGAATCCGAGGATGACGAACGTCGGGTGCAGGATCGCGAGCCAGAACAGGGTGAAACCGGTCCATCGGTGCCATGTCGTCAGCCGGTCCATGCCGATCCCCCGGTCGAGGATCGGCAGGCGCGCGACGAGCAGCAGCTGCATCGCCATGACGAACGCGAGGGTGAGGCCGAGCATCCGGCCGATCGAGCCGAGCGTGTTGTGCGCAGGCGGCCCGGCCAGCACGAACATGCTCAGCACGACGGCCAGGTTGACGAGCAGGAACGCCCAGATCACGACGTGCGCGATCCGGGCGGGGTGGCGGACGGCGACTACCTGCGGATGGGTCACGGCGATCATCCCGGTCTCCCCTGCTGGTCTTCTTCTCTACAGGGTGTACCGCAGCCGTCACTCTCAGGTTCAACCCCCGCCCGCCACCGGCTCACTGCAAAAGGAAACGCTCATCAGTGGCAAGATCAACCAGCTTTTGTACGGGGATGGGCACGTCCCGCAGCGAGGGAAGGCTCGGATCGGCCGACCGCGCCTCGGCCACGAAAACCACCGTCCCGTCCTCGTGCCGGAACGCCGCCCACTGGTCGAGACGCTCCTCCGAACTCGACTTGACGACACCGACCCGCTCACCGCCCGTCGTGGACACCTCGCACACGCCGCCCATCCCCCAGAACGACCGCGCCAGCTCACAGGGATCGCCGGGCAACCCGTCACCGGGCCGGCGCACCTCGACCAGAATCCGTCCCGTGCCGCCCCCCTTCGCGACGAACGCGTAGGCGGAGTAGCCGGTGCCGCGCTCCTCGACGGCCGCCTGGTGATACCGCGACGGCATCCCTTCCGGCGTCGTCATCTCCGGCGCCGTATACCCCTCCGGCACGATCGCGAGCACCTCGTCGAGCAGCCTCTTCCCCTTCACGTAGTGGGTTCCGCTGTCGTACGTCGCATCCCCGCTCGCCTCGGCCGGCCACGACGGCTTGGTGTCATCCGGATCCGGCGTCTCGACCGGAGCGGACGGCGCCATCACCGGCTGCCCGTCTCCCGCGGCCGTCATCGGCGGCTCCCCCAGGGCGTCCCGCAGTGGCACGGTGGCGAAGGCCACCGCCGCGAGCGCCACGGCCGCTCCCGCCCCGGCCAGCGCATTCCGGCGCCGCGCGGACCGGCGGGCGGCGGCGAGCGCGGACGCCGAGGTCATCGGCGGCGGCGCCGGGTTCCGGGCGATCGTCGTACGCATCGCCGCTCGCACATCGTCCTCGTCCACGATTCCTCGCGGATCATCCTCGTTCACGACTCCTCCTCTCAGCGGGCGTCGACGGGCTGGGTGATCAGGGCACGAAGGGTCTCCAGGCCACGGGCGGCCTGGCTCTTCACGGTCCCGGCGGTGCAGCCGAGCGCCGCCGCGGTCTCCTCGACGCTCAGGTCCTGCCAGTAGCGCAGCACCAGCACGGCACGCTGCCGGGCCGGCACCCGGGCCAGCGCGGCGAGCAGCACGACCCGGTCGTCCGAGGGCACCGGCGCGGCGGCCACCTCGGGCTGCCGGTCGTGTGGCCGCTCGCGCCGCCACCACCCCCACCGTCCCTCGTCGATGAAGGACCGGATCAGCACCTTCCGCAGGTACGGGTCCAGGGTGTCGTGCCGCTGCACCCGGTTCCACCGCAGGTAGAGCTTCGTGAACGCGACCTGCACCAGGTCCTCGGCACGATGCCAGTCCCCGCAGAGCAGGAAGGCCGTCGAGCGCATCGCCGCCGACCGGGCCGCGAAGTATTCCGCGAACGCCTCGTCGCGGTCGCCCATGTCATCCCCCATCCCGTCAGTTCGCGCTAATCACGAGGCGAGCGTGGTGGGAGGTTGCACGGTCTATTGAGGCGCTTTCAGGTCGTCGAGGGCTTTCGTGGCGCCACGGTGCAGCGGCACCGGCCCGGTCTGCCGCGCCGTCTCCAGGCTGATCTCCTCGGCCGCCGCGTTCGCCTGCTCCAGCTGTGTCTTCCGCTCGAACAGCGTCTTCGTCAGGACACACGCGACATCCGGGTCGAGGTCCTGGCGCACCAGCAGGAAGTTCGGCACCACGATCGTCTTCACGTCCGCCGGCGTCTTGTAGGTGGCGGCCGGGATCACGCCCTCCTGGTACACCTCGTTGATCTTCTGCATCTCCGGGAGCAGCGGCGTGATGTCGAGGAACTCCACCTTGTCGGCCGACGTCGTCAGCAGGTCGGTGATGCCGGGCGTCGGCAGCCCACCGGACCAGAACAGCGCGTCGATGGTGCCGTCCTTCATCCCGTCGACGGTCTTCGTGAGGTCCAGCTTCTGCGCGCTCACGTCGGTCTCCGGATTCAACCCGGCCGCGGTCAGTGCGCGCTGCGCGATCACCTCGGTACCCGACTTCGGCGAACCGGTGGAGACCCGCTTGCCCTTCATCCCGGCCACGTCGGTGATCCCGGCGCCCTTCCGCACGATCACCTGCGTGTAGTTCGTGTGGATCCGGGCCAGCGCCGCCACCGGCTGCGGTCCGCTGAAGCTCCCGCTGCCCCCGGCCGCGTCCGCCGCGGTGTCGGCGAGCGAGAACGCGACGTCATAGGTGCCCGCCACGAGCTGCTGGATGTTCTGCACCGACGCACCGGTCTCCGACGCGGTGGCCTGCAGGTTGCCGCCCGCCGCGTTGATCTGCTCGGCATAGGCGTTCCCGAGCGCGAAGTACACGCCGATCGCATTACCGGTGGCGATCCCGATCCGGGTCGGCTGCCCGACCTCGCACGTGACCTCCCCACCGGCGTCGGTGGTCGCACTGTCCTGCCGGCCACCACACGCCGCGGTGGCCGCCGCCAGGGTTCCGATCAGGGTGAGGGCAAGAGCACGCTTCATGCATTCCTCCGTGGCAACGTGTCAGAAGACTCAACGGACGCGGTAGCAGAAGTCCCGTCACGGCCGCTCCCGCCATCCCGCACGGCAGCATCCCGGCCACCGTCGCCGCCATCAGCGGCGCCACGGCCATGACCGGCATCGCCGTCGCCGTCGACGCGCCCCTTACCGGCGTCACGGTCGCGGCCGTTGCTGGCCTCGTGGCCGTTGCCGGCGTCGCGGTTCCGGTCGCGGCTGTTGTCGACATCGCGGCTCTCGGGCGACATTTCCGAAATGTCGGGCGAGGAAGCAGAGAGCGCGGACACGGAACCGGGCTCAGACACGGAAGCCGGCGCAGGCACGGGAGCCGATCGACGCGCCCGGCGGCCGAGGAGAGCCAGCAGCACCGCCAGGATCAGCGCCCCCACACCCACGCCCACGGCGATCGGCGCGAGATACAGCAGCAGCAGACCGGCCACCCCGCCGAGCACCCGGCTGACCACCCCGGCCGGCCCCACCCCGAACACCCACCCGCCGGTGGCTATCGCCAGACTCAGCACGGCCAGCCCGGCGACCACCGACGTCCACAGGATGTCCACGAGGGAGCCGCGCGCGAGGAGATGTTCGCCGTTGTCCGTCAGCACGAAGGCGATCGGCGCGAGGAAGGCGGGCAACGCGTATTTCAGGGCCTGCCACATGGTCGGGATCGCTCGGCCGCCGGTGATGGCGCTGGCCCCCACCGCCGCGAGCGCGGTGGGTGGGGTGACTTCGGAGAGCACCGAGTAGTAGAAGACGAACATGGCGGCGGCCGGCGCCGGCACGCCCAGCGCCAGCAGCGCCGGTCCGATGATCACCCAGCCGATGATGAAGCTGGCGGTGACCGGGACGGCCAGGCCGAGCAGGGCGAGGGCGAACGCCGCGAGCACCACGGTCAGGCCGAGCACCACGGCCGGGTTGTCGGTGACCGCCTGCGCCGCGCCGACCAGCAGCGACGCCAGCTGCGCGCCGAGCCCGGTCTTGGTCGTGGTGGCCGTGATGATGCCGGCGGCGGCGCAGACCGCGACGACCGGCAGCACGCTGCGTACCCCGGCCGAGAGGGCCTCGAAGGCCCGCCGCGGCGTCAGGAAGCAGCGCCGGTCCAGGAAGGAGAGCGCCGCCGCGAGGATCGTCGCGTAGACGACCGAGCGGGTCGCCGACTCGCCGAGCGCGAGCAGCACGACGATGAGCACGAGCGACGAGAAGTGGTAGCCGAACCGGGCGAGCAACCGCCACGCGCTCGCGCCGCCCACATCCAAGGGCCGCACCCCGAAGCGCCGAACGTCGATCTCGACGGCGAGCAGGATGCCGAGGTAGTAGAGGACCGTCGGGATCATCGCCCAGCCGAGGACGGTCAGGTAGGAGACGTTGAGGTATTCGGCGACGATGAACGCGGCCGCGCCGAGGGTGGGCGGTGACAGGATCGCGCCGACTCCGGCCGCGGCGAGCATCCCGCCGGCCTGTTCCCGCGGGTAGCCGGCCTTCTTGAGCATCGGCCAGGTGACCGCGCCGACGCTGACGGCCGTCGCCGTACCCGACCCTGAGACCGTGCCGAGCAGGAAGCCGGCGGCCACCGCGGTGCGCCCGGCCGCGCTGCGCGAGCGCCGGAAGGCGGCCACCGAGAGATCCACGAAGAAGCGGCTCGCGCCGGACAGATCGAGCACCGCGCCGTAGATCGTGAACAGCACGATGTAGGTGGCGGCCACGTCGAGCGGGGTCCCGTAGAATCCGCTCCCGGAGTTGTAGAGAGCGTCCACGATCTGGGCGAAATCGAGCCCCGCGTGCGCGACGGGCCAGTGTTGTGGCAGAAGACCGCCGTAATAGCCGTACCCGAGAAAGATCAGGCAAACGACGGGCAGTGCCCACCCGGTGGTCCGCCGGCAGGCCTCGATGACCAGGACGAGGAGCACGGCGCCGAAGGCGACGTCGACGGGTTCGAGCAGGCCCTGCCGATCGAGGAAGGCGTCGTATCCGCCGGCGAAAGGATTCACCGGATAGAGACACACGACAATGGCGAAAGCGGCCAGGAACAGGTCGGGCCAGGTGGGCCCGCTCTTCGGAGAAAAACCGCTTCGGTACGAAGGAAAACCGCTTCGGTACGCGAGGAAGACCAGTGGCAGCGTGCCGGACAAGAAGATGATCAGGTAGAACTGACTGCCCTGCGCGAGCGGGCGGAACACCTGCCAGAGGACGAGCAGGGCGACGGCGAAGGCGACTACCGCGACGAACGACGCGTAGCGCCCGGTGAGCACGCGGGCGGGGCGCTCCTCCTCGTCGTAAACGACCTCAAGAGATCGATCGTCGCCCATGGATCGGACACTACTACGTCCGGCTGATCTCGAACCTCCGCACCGCGCCGGTCAGCTCGTCGGCCATCCCGGCGAGCTCGTGCGCCGCCGACCGGGACCCCGCGAGCCCACTCGTGGTGGCCTGGGCCGCGTCCGCGACGTCGCTGATGTTGCGGGCGATCTCCTCGGCGCCGCCGGCCGCCTCGGTGACGCTGCGGCTGATCTCGGCGGCCGTCGCGGTCTGCTCCTCCACGGCCGAGGCGATCGTGGTCTGGTAGTCGCTGATCCGCACGATCACGTCGGAGATCCGCTCGATGGCGGTGACAGCGCTCGCGGTGTCCCCCTGGATCTCCTGCACCCGCTGGCTGATCGTCTCGGTCGCCTTCGCGGTCTCCTGCGCCAGCTCCTTCACCTCGCCGGCCACCACGGCGAACCCCTTGCCCAGCTCACCGGCGCGGGCCGCCTCGATCGTGGCGTTCAGCGCGAGCAGGTTCGTCTGCTCGGCGATCTGGTTGATCACCTTGACGATGTTGCCGATCTCGTTCGACGACTCCCCCAGCTTCGCCACGATGCCGCTGGTCTCGTGCGCCACCGACACCGCCTCGTTGGCGACGCCCGCCGCGTCCGAGGCGTTCGTGGCGATCTCCCGGATCGACACGCCCATCTCCTCGGCCGCCGCGCTCAGCGTGCCGACGTGCCGCGCCACGTCCTCGGCCGCCTGCTGGGCCGCGGCCGCGCGGTCGGACGCGGTCATCGCGCCACCGGCCAGGCTGTCGTTCACCGAGTTCAGGTTCCGGCTCGACTCGAGGACGGTCGCGGCGCTGCCGTTGATCACCCCGACCGCCTCGCGCATGCTGGTCGTCGCCCGCCGCAGCGCCTCGGCCATCTGCCCGACCTCGTCGTGGCTGCGCACGTCGGCGTCCCGGGTCAGGTCACCGGCCGCGACCGCCTGGAGCACGCTCGTCACCTTCCGGACCGGCCCGACCAGCGCCCGCACGGCGAGCAGCGCCACGCCGAGCCCGATCAGCAGCCCGAGCACGCCGATGACCAGCACCTGCGTGGTGACCGACCCCTTCGCGTCGGAGACCTCCTGGATCGAGGCGACCGCCTGCTCGGCGTGCTTCGCCTCCAGATCGGCGAACTGCTCGTCGATCGTGGTGAAGACGGTGGTGGCCTCGTTCCAGCCGCCCCAGAATCCCGGCAGGTTGCTCGCCGTCGCGGCCGGCAGCATCACGTCGTCGCGCAGCTGGAGGAACTTGTCGTAGTTGGCCCGCAGGTCCGTGTTGACCCCGGAGTCGGCGGCGAGCGGCGTGTAGTCGTCCCACGTCCCGGCGACCTTCTCGTCGAGGTCCGCCACCTGCGCGGTGATCTTCTGGCGGTACTCGGCGCCGGACATGAAGTAGTTCAGCGTGAACATCCGGGTGCGCAGCACGTCCTGATGGAGGCTGGCGAGAAGCTGGATGGGGGTGACCCCGTGGTCGTAGACGACCTTCGACTTCTGCTCGACGGACCGCAGCCCGCCCACGGCGATCCCGATCACCGCGGCACAGGCCACCGCGACCGCCACGACCGAGGTGAACACCTTGACGGCCATGGGCAGATCAGACAGACGCTGTCGCGGCGAGCGAGACATGCGGTCCCCTTTCCCTCTCCCCCCTTTCGGCACCTCCGGGCCGCCGCTGAGCCCCGGGAGGGAATCAGCGGCGGCGTCGCTCACGTCAGGCGATCCACCTGAGGGAGGGGTTCACGTTGCCGGACCAGTCGAAGGTGGCCATGTTGTCCCAGCCGTCGCCGGTGCCGTTGATGTTCGCCGGGTCCCAGCCGTTGCCCTTGACGGCGTACCAGGTGGGTTCCCAGTAGAAGACGCCGACGGCGCCGGCGTTGCGGGCGGTGTTCTGCACCCAGGCGAACTGCTGGGCCTGGCCCGCCCAGGTGGACGGGATGTTGTCGCAGAGAACGGTGCCGGGGATGGAGTTCTTCTCGGCGTCGGCGTCGGCCGACGTGAACTGGTAGGCGGTCTCCACGACCACCACCGGCTTGCCGTACCGGGTGCGCAGGTCGGTGATGACGTTGTAGAGGTTGGCGAGGGTGCCGTGCCACATGCAGTAGTAGGAGAGCGCGGTGATGTCCCAGGTGACACCGGCCGCCTTGATGCCGTCGTAGAACCAGCGGGCGTTCGTGAGGCTGTCCGAGTTCGCCGTGTGGATCATGACCTGGGTGGAGCCGTTGCAGGCCTTCGTGGCGTTGTAGCCCTGCTTCAGCAGCGAGGCCAGCGGCGCGAAGTCGCTGTTGGTCACCTGGCCACGCGGCCAGAGCATGCCGACGTTGATCTCGTTGCCGATCTGGACGCTGTCCGGCGTGGTGCCCTGCGCCTTGAGCGCGGTGCAGACGTCGTAGGTGTAGTTGTAGACGTCGGTCTGCAGCTGGCTGAGCGAGTGCGACTGCCAGGCCGCCGGCGGGTACTGCTTGCCCGGGTCGGCCCAGGTGTCCGAGTAGTGGAAGTCGATCAGCAGCTTCAGACCCTTCGCCTTGATCGCCTTGGCCTGCTGGAGGACCTTCGCCTTGTTGTTGTATCCGCTGGCCGGGTTGTTCCAGACGCGCAGCCGCATGTAGTTGGCGCCGGCGCCCTTGAGGATGTCGTAGGGGTCGGTCGCCGTGCCGTTCTTGTAATACTTCGCGCCGAGGTCGAGGCTGCGCTGCAGGCTGGACACGTCGGCGCCGAGCATGGTGAGCGAAGCTGCCTGCGCGGGGCTCGGGGTGACGGCGACCAGAACCGCCGCGACGAGGAGCGCTCGGAGGATGCGCATCACTTCACCCACCTGATGTACGGGTTGACGCGCCCGCCGTCGTCGAAGGTCGCCATGTTCTCCCAGGCGTTGCCCGAGTTCTCGATGTCCTCGGTGTCCCAGCCGTTGCCGTCGATCGCAGTCCAGGTCGGTTCCCAGTAGAAGACGCCGATCGCCCCGGCGTCGCGGGCGGTCCGCTGGACGGCGGCGAACTGCTGCGCCTGGCCCTTCTTCGTGGCCGGGATGCCGTCGCACGGTGCCGGCGACAGGACGATGTTCTCGAGGTGGTCGAAGTTCTCGGTGGTGTACGGGTACGCCGTCTCGGCGATCACGACCGGCTTCGCGTACCGGCTCTTGACGTCGCCGATCACCGTGGCCAGGTTGTCCAGGCTGCCGTGCCACATGCAGTAGTAGGAGAGCGCGGTGATGTCCCACTTCGCGCCGGCCGCGGTGATGCCGTCGTAGAACCAGTGCGCCGCGTCGAGGTTGCCGGCCAGCGCCGTGTGCACGAGGACCTTCGTCGAGCGGTTGCAGGCCTTCGTGGCGTCGTACCCGGCGTTGAGCAGTTGCGACACCGGACCGAAGTCGCTGTTCGCGATGTATCCGACCGGCCACAGCATGCCGACGTTTATCTCGTTGCCGACCTGGACGCTGTCCGGCACGGTGCCCTGGCGTTTCAGCGAGGAGCAGATTTCGTACGTGTAGTCGTAGACGTCCTCGGTGAGCCGCGCGAGGTCGTGGCCCTCCCACGCGGCCGGGGTGAACTGCTTGCCGGGGTCGGCCCAGGTGTCCGAGTAGTGGAAGTCGATCAGCAGTTTCAGACCCTTGGCCTTGATCGCCCGGGCCTGCTGAAGCACCTTCGCCTTGTTGCTGTAGCCGCTGGTCGGGTCGTTCCAGATGCGCAGCCGGGCGTAGTTGACGCCGGCCCGCTTGAGGATGTCGTAGGCGTTGTCGCGCCGGCCCCGGAAGTCGTAGAACTTCGCGCCGAGGTCGAGCGCGCGGGGAAGGGTGGAGACGTCGGCGCCGCGCATCGTGAGGGCTTCTTTGTCATGCGCGACGGCGGGGGCGGGGGTGAGGATCGCCGCGAGGACGGCGGCGATCGCGAGGACGGATCTCATGACACTCCTTTGTGGACAAAAGGGGTGTTTCACGGATGAGGCGGCCCCGGGGAGGACCGAACCTCAGGTTGGGGATGAAGAGCGGATCACCAGGCTGGTCGGCACGGTGATCGAGAGCGGGGTACGGCCGGCGATCACATCGGTGAGCAGCCGGACCATCTCCTCGCTGATCCGTTCCAGCGGATGCCGGACGGTCGTGAGCGGCGGCTCGGTGGTGGCCGCCAGCCCGGAGTCGTCGAAGCCGACGATCCGGACGTCGCCGGGCACGTCCCGGCCCGCCTCGCGGAGGACCGGCAGGGTGCCGGCCGCCATCCCGTCGGACGCCGCGAACACCGCGTCCACCTCGGGGACCCGGTCGAGCAGCGCGCGCATCCCGGCCGCGCCGCTCTCCCGGCTCCAGTCGCCGTGCACGATGTACGCCGGGTCGACCGCGAGGCCGGCCGCGGCCAGGGCGTCGGAGTACCCGCGGAGCCGGAACACGCCGCCGAAGGTGTCCTGCGGGCCGGTGATCGTGGCGATCCGGCGGCACCCGGCGGCGAGCAGGTGCTCGACCGCCGTACGGGCGCCGCCCCAGTCGTCGGCCGAGACCGAGCTGATGGTGTCCTCGAAGCCGAGCACCTGACCGCACGCGACGATCGGGACCTCGGCCTGGACGAGCTGCCGGAGCAGCGGGTCACCGGAGTGCGGGGAGACCAGCAGGACCCCGTCGACATGGCCGCCGGAGAGGTACGCGATGGTCCGCTCCCGCTCCTCCGGCGTCGACGCGATCATGAGGATGAGGGTGAGCTCCCGGTCGGAGAGCGCCTGGGCCACCCCGCGCAGCAGCACCGAGAAGTTCGGGTCCTCGAAGAGCAGGTGCTGCGGCTCGGTGAGCAGGAACGCGATCGACCCGGACCGGCCGGTGGCGAGCGACCGCGCGTGGTGGTTCGTGGTGTACCCGGTGCGGGTGATGGCGTCCCGGACCGCGCGGACGGCTTCCGGGCTGACCCAGTCGCGGCCGTTCAGCACACGGGACACCGTCGCGTAGGAAACCCCGGCCTCGCGAGCGACATCGCGGATGGTGGGGCGTTTACGCGACTGCACGTTCGGGATCATAGCTACGCCTTGACCCCACCGGCGGCCAGGTCGACCTGCCAGTAGCGCTGCAACGCCAGGAACAGGGCGATCAGCGGGATGATCGAGACGAGGGCGCCGGTCACCACGGCCGTGTACATGGCCGGCTGGTTGGCGCCCTGATTGAGCAGGCCGTTCAGGCCCACGGTGATCGGGTAGAGCCGGTCGTCGCCGAGCATGATGTACGGCAGCATGAAGTTGTTCCAGACCGCGACGAACTGGAAGAGGAAGACCGTCACGAGGCCGGTGCGCATCATCGGCAGCACCACCCGGATGAAGGTCCGCCAGTCCCCGGCGCCGTCGATCCGGGACGCCTCCAGGATCTCGGTCGGCACCGACGCGGCCGCGAAGATCCGGGCCAGGTAGATGCCGTACGGGCTGATGAAGCTGGGCAGCAGCACCGCCCAGTAGGTGTTGGTCATGCCGACCTTGGCCAGCAGCAGGTACTGCGGGATGGCCAGCAGGACGCCGGGTACGAGGACGCCGGCCAGGATCAGGTTGAAGACGAAGCCCTTGCCGCGGAACTCGAACTTCGCCAGCGCGTACCCGGCCATCGCCGAGACGAACGTGGAGACGGCGGCGCCGAGGCCGGCGTAGACGGCGGTGTTCGCCATCCAGCGCCAGTAGAGGCCGTCGCGGTAACCGTTCAGGTCGACCAGGTTGTCCCACAGGTGGGTGCTGGGAGACAGGGTGAACGTGGAGAACAGCTCGCCGGCGCTCTTGGTCGAGGCGATCAGCACCCAGAGGACCGGGAGCAGGCAGTACGCGGCACCCAGGAGAAGGAGCGTCGTCGCGATGACGCTGCGATGTTTGACAGCCATGATCAGTCTTCCTGGTTGAACGCCCGGCGCCCGACGAGCTTGAGGAAGCCGAAGGACAGGATGAAGGCGGCGAGCGCGATGATCACCGAGGTGGCGGCGGCCGCGTAGATGTCGTTGCGGGTGAACGCGTCCCGGTAGACCTTCATGAGCGGCGTCCACGTCGTCGAGATCGTGTTGGCGAGCGGCCGCAGGGTCATCGGCTCGGCGAACACCTGGAGCGTGGCGATCATCGAGAAGACGAACGTCATGACCAGCGAGGGCATCACCATCGGGATCTTGATGCGCCACGCGATCGTGATGTCCGAGGCGCCGTCGATGCGCGCCGACTCGTACAGGCTGGTCGGGACCGCCCGGAGCGCCGTGTAGATGACGATCATGTTGAAGCCGGTGCCGCCCCAGACCGCGATGTTCGCCACCGACCACAGGGTGAGGTCGGACGACAGCAGGTTGGGCGGGGTGATGCCCACCGCCTCGAACAGGTCGGTGATCGGACTGACACGAGGGAGGTAGAGGAAGCCCCAGAGAAGTGACGCCACCACGGCCGGTACGGCGTACGGAAGAAAGATTGAAATCCGCGCGAACTTGCCGATCGACTCCCTGGTGCGGGCGGCGTCCAACAGGAGGGCCATGAGCAGGGCCAGGCCCAGCATGGTGGGCACGACGATGAGGCCGTAGGCGCCGACCCGCCACACGCTCGGCAGGAAGTCGGGGTCGGTGAGCGAGCGGGCGTAGTTGCTCAGCCCGGCCCACACCTCGGTCCGCGACGCCTTACCCAGCCCCAGGCCGCTGACCTGCGTCTTCCGCAGGCTCAGGTAGCCGGCGTAGATGATCGGCGCGGCGAGGAAGGCGGTGAAGAGGACGAGGGCGGGGGCGAGAAAGGCCCAGGGTACGCCTGTCCGTTTCGCCTTTTTCGTCGATGGGGGTCGAGTTGTCGCCACGGCGGGCCTGTCAATGGTCAGCGACATCGCCGAACCTCTCTTCCGGATAGGCCCGGGCTCCACGCGAGCCCGGGCCCGGGGATCATCCGGCGACGTTGAAGCCGCTGTTCTTCAGGTCGTCGACAGTGGTCTGCTGCATGGTCACCAGCGACTCGGTGAACGCGCTGGCCTTCTTCGCCTCGGCGGCCTTGCCGAACGCGTCGTTGAACGCGCTGTACGCCACGTTGACGTTGGGGCCGTAGGTGAACGGCTTGGTGGCCTTCGCGGCCTCACCGGCGATCGTGTAGAAGTCCGCCTGGTCCGAGAAGAACGCCGGCGGCGAGGTCAGCACGCTCGCGGCGTCGCTGGCGGCCGGGTAGATGTTGGCCTCGGTCGCGAGCAGCTTGAGCGCGGCCGGGTCGCTGTTGATCCAGGAGACGAACTTGGCGGCCTGCGCCTTGTGCTTGGTCTGGGTCGTCACGCTCGTGGCCGAACCGCCCCAGTTGCCGGTCGCCGGGCTGGCGGCGTCCCACTGCGGCATGGCAGCGGCCTTCCACTTGCCCTTGGTGTCCTTGGCGCTGCCCTCGAGCACGCCCGGCGCCCACACGGCGCTGACCCAGCCGACCTGGGTGCCGTCGTTGAGGGCGGCGTTCCACTCCGGGGTGTACATCGGCTTGTTGTCGATGACGCCCTTCTCGACCAGGCCACCCCAGTACGCGGCGACCTTCTGCGTGGCCGGCTCGTTGATGTTGACGCTCCAGGCGTCGCCGTTCACGCCCCACCAGGAGGCGCCGGCCTGCTGGGCGAGGCCGGTGAACAGGCCCGCGTCGGTCGCCGAGAACGTGCCGAGGTACTGCTTCGGGTCCGCCTTGTGGATCTTCTCGGCGGCCGCGGCGTAGTCGTCCCAGGTCTTCGGCGCCTCGAGGCCGTTCTTCTCGAAGACGTCGGCGCGGTAGAAGAACATGAGCGGACCGGAGTCCTGCGGGACGCCGTAGACGGCCTCGGAGCCGAGGGTCACGCCGCTCCAGGAGCCCTCCGGGAATCTGTCCTTGAGCGAGCCGACCTCGGGCGCGATGTCGGCGATCGCGTCCGCGGAGACCAGCGTGGGGATCTTCTGGTACTCGGCCTGCATGATGTCCGGCGCGCCGCTGCCGGCCTTGATCGCGGTCAGCAGCTTGGTGACGGCCGGGTCGCCGCCGTCCTGCTTGTTGACCGTGACCTGGATGTTCGGGTTCGCCGCGTTCCAGGCCGCGACGACCTTGTCCATGTTCGGCGCCCAGGTCCAGTAGGTCAGGGCGACCTTCTCGTCGGGGTTCGACTGCTCGGTGGTGTCGTCCGAGCCGCTGGAGCAGGCGGTGCCGGTGAACAAAGCCGCTGCGGTCAGTGCCGCCATGAGCGGGGCGAATTTCGTTTTCATCGATCCTCCTTGATCGGCTTGGCCGGGGGAACGGAAGCCGAGGGCGGTGGGGTCAGCCCTGTGACCGGTTACAGTGCTGGTGTTACGGCGATGTGTCAAGCCCTTGCGTCTGACCCGTTACCGCTGTGTATCGTTCGGCCTCACCGGCCTGTGACCGGTTACAGTCAAAACTCGAGGAGGGGTTCTCGTGCCCACTGAACCAACGAGGTGGCCCGAGCCGCTCTCCGTCCGCCACCACGCCTGGCAGACGCCGCTGCGCCGGCCACGGATGAGCAACGACGAAGACGTACGGGACGGGATCGCCCTGACCAACCGGTACCTTCTGCGTGACGGCGTGCCGGTCATCCCGGTCTCCGGCGAGCTGCATTTCAGCCGGGTCCCACGGCACCGCTGGGCCGAGCGCCTGCGCCAGCTCAAGGCCGGCGGCGTGACCGTGGTGGCCAGCTACATCTTCTGGCTGCACCACTCGCCGCGCCGGGGCGAGGCGTCGTTCCAGGGCAACCTCGACGTGGCCGCGTTCGTCGACCTCGCCGTCGAGACCGGCCTCGACGTGGTGCTCCGGATCGGTCCGTGGTGCCACGGCGAGACCCGCAACGGCGGCTTCCCCGACTGGGTGCAGCAGGCACCGGTCCGGCACCGCACCGACGATCCGTTCTACCTGACACTGGTCCGCGAATGGTTCGGCCAGATCGGCGCGGCCCTCGACGGCCGTGCCTCGGCGACCGGCACGGTCCTCGGCATCCAGCTCGAGAACGAGCTCTACACCCAGCCCGAACACCTGCGCACCCTCAAGCGGATGTCCCGCAAGGCCGGCATGTCGGCACCCCTGTGGACCGCGACCGCGTGGGACAGCGCCGAACTACCCGAAGAAGAGGTCCTCCCCCTCTACGGCGGCTACGGCGACGGCTTCTGGGTCGAACCGGACGCCCCGTGGGCCCCGAACTTCCGCGACCACTACTTCTTCTCCCACGTCTGGGACGACCCCGGCATCGGCGCCGACGTCCGCCGAGCCCAGAACATCGAGGCGGCGAAGGGCGGCCCGCGCACCCCGTCCGACCTCTTCCCGGCCGCCACCTGCGAACTGGCCGGCGGCATGGCGACGGCCTACCACAGGCGCCCGCGCCCGGACGCCCTTGACGTAGCCGCCATAGCCCACTGCAAAATCGGCAACGGCTCAGCCTGGCAGGGCTACTACATGTACGCAGGCGGCACAAACCCCGTCTCCCCCGGCGGCACGAGCTCCGTCCCCGCAGGTGACACGCACTCCGTCCACGCCCCCGTCCCCGCTGGCGGCACGCATCCCGTCCCCGCCGGCGGCATGCAGGAGTCACACGCCACCGGATACCCGAACGACCTCCCCCGTCTCGGCTATGACTTCCACGCCCCGGTCGGCGAGGCGGGCGCACTCGCCCCGAGCCACGCCGAACTCCGCCGCCAGCACGCCTTCCTGGCAGCCTTCGGCGACCGGCTGGCCGACATGCCGTCGTCGCTGCCCGAGGTCCGCCCCACCGGCGTAGAGGACTCGGCGACCCTCCGCTGGGCCCTCCGCAGCGACGGCACCTCCGGCTTCGTCTTCGTAGCCTGGCACCAGCCGCACTTCCCCCTCTCCACCTACGAGCAGGCCCGCTTCCGCATCGAATTCGACGACGAGATCCTCGAGTTCCCCTCGAAGCCCGTCGACATCCCACCCGGAACCCTCGCGCGCTGGCCGGTCAACACCGTCCTCGGCGGCGTACGGATCGCCTGGGCCACCGCCACGGCACTGACCCTGCTACCCGGCGAGATCCCCACGCTGGTCCTCATCGCCGATGCCGGCATCACCCCCGAGGTGGCCGTCGCGCACCTGCCCGCCGACTCAGCAGGCCGGTCGCACATCGACGTCCACGAGATCACCCCCGGCTTCGAACCGGTCCGTTTCGGCTCCCTCGACGTCCTGGTCCTCCCCTCCTCCGTGGCCGCGTCGGCCTGGGTGATCGAAGGCGACAACCGCCGCCTGCTGCTCAGCGACGACGAACTCCAGTGGGACGCTTCCGGCAAGGTGCGGGTCAAGGCCGCGGAGACCCCGAGGGTACGGGTCTACCAGCCCACCATCCGCACATTCGCCGACCTCGACCTCACCCCGCAGCAGAAGTCGGCAGCCTCACCGGCCCCGTCTCCGCTCCCCTCTCCGGACCTCCCTCCGGCGCCTGAGCGGGTAGCAGCCGACCAGGTGCGCGCCGCGGCCACGACGGTCCCGGTCAGCTACGGCAAACACGACGGCCGACCCTCCGCCCCGACCCCGGACACCTTCGACGAACTGGCCGCCGTCTATCGCCTGACCCTGCCGTCCTGGGCCGCCGACCCTGCTCTCGACCCCCTCCTCCGCATCGACTGGGCGGGCGACGTGGGCGAACTCCGCGTCGACGGCACCACGGTCACCGACCGCTTCTGGGACGGCTCCCGCTGGGTCGTCAACCTGACGGACGCGGGCTACCACCAGAACGCCGAGCTGACCCTCCACCTGCTGCCCCTGGCCGCAGGAACCCCTGTCCACCTCCCGTCCGACGCCCGCGAACGCCTGGCCGCGGTCGACGACCAACTGCTCGAAATCACGTCCGCCGAGGTCGTAGCCCGGACAACCGCCATCGAGTCCTGACCCCGACCACCCGTCAACTCCCCGCCGGCGCGACTCTTGCCCGCCGCGCCGGCGGGGCACTCCCCCGCTACACAGGCGGGACACCTGTGCAGCCACCTCGGCGGCGGAGACGTGTGTGGCCACCTCGCACCCCCGTGTGCATCCTTTCGCACGCACGTCTGTACCCCCTCGCACCCACGTGTGCATCCCTTCGCCCGCACGTCTGTACCCCCTCGCACGCACGTGTGTAGCCACCTCGCACGTCCGTCATGGTGCGACCGCCTGGCTGCCGCCCCGCACTCCCCGCCCGTCAGGCGCGGTCGGGAAGCGTGGCCCTTGCAACCCCGTCGACGAGTGACCTGACCCTCGCCGACGGGGTCGCTTGTTGAGACCCTTCATTCGTACGCCCCACCTCCTTCCCTCACGTCCTGCCAACGACGCTAAACCCGGCCCCAAGGGACGACTCAAGCCCCGCGACCTAGAATTTTTGAACTCACCTTGATGCGGCAGAACGAGTCGCCCTGAGAGACGCCATCTCAGGGTTTAATCAGCGAGGTGTCAGGTTCGCAAATGGCGTTCGAATCGGCACGATTTTGCACTTAGCGGGGCCATCCGCGACCTGGAACAATTTCATGCATGCGAGGGCAAGGCAGTTCTTTCAGCAGGTCGACTGCCTGCGGCGGATGCATGAGGCGTCCGCAACGATGTTCGCCGGCGGCCGCACGAAATGCGCGGCTGTGGAATCCCTACGTGGGTGCGTCACAATGCCGAGGAGGTGGTCAGGAAAGTGCGTGACGATCTACTGTCGGATTTTGTCAATTCCAGTTGTCGATGTGGACGTCTTTCGGGGAGGGTGCGCCTTCGCCTGTTTCCAGCAGCGACTTGAGGCTCATCAGGAAGAGGGCCCACTTGGTCGAGCAGTGGTGCATGAACTCGACCGGCTCGCGCCAGCCTTCGTGCTTGAAGAGGACGATGGTGAAGTTGCCCTCCTGGTGAAGGGTCCAGGTGATGGTGGTGCCGATCCACTCTTCGGGGCCGTCCACCACCTTCCAGGCGACGTGTTCGGCCGGCTTCAGGGAGGTGACCTCCATGTCGAAGCCGCCCGGGACGAAGCGGAACTCGATCACGCCACCCTGGTCGGGGCTGCCCTTGGTGTCGTTGGTCCACCAGGCGGACAGGCCTTCGATGGTGGTGAGAGCTTCGTAGACCTGTTGCGGGGTTGAGTCCTTCACGCCTACGCGGTGCAGGATGTCGGGCATTGCTTCCTCCTATGACTTGCTCTTCGGGTTGAGCTCGCTCTTCTGCGTGGGCTGGCTCTTCTGCGTGGACTGGCTCTTCTGCGTGGACTGGCTCTTCTGCGTGGGCTGGCTCTGCGTGGACTCGTTCTTCTGGATGGCCTCGGCGATGAACTTGATGCGGCGCAGACGGGCGTCCCACGCTGAGCCGACCTGGTTGAGCTGGGCCACTGCTCGGGCCAGTTGGGCGTCGTCTACGTGGTATCGGCGTTCGCGGCCGGCCGGGGCTGAGCGGACCAGGCCGGCTCGGTCGAGGACGGTGAGGTGTTTCGCCACGGCCTGGCGGGTCACCGACATCTGCTGGCTCAGTGAGGTGGCGGTGCCGTTGCCCTCCACGAGCAGCAGATCGAGCATGCGGCGACGGGTCGGGTCGCCGATGGCCGACCAGAGGTCGTCGTCGATCACGGACAAGGCGCACCGCCTTCAGCGAGTGGGGAACGGCCTTCAGCAGAGGGAAGAAAGGAGGCGGTCACGGGTGGGACTGGAGCTTCTCGGCGTAGGGGGCCAGGCGGGGAAGGAAGTGGTTCCAGCCGCTGACGTGGTCGTTGAAGCACTGCTCCAGGACCGCGGCTTCCCAGCCGCGCTCGCGGAAGCCGGTCTCGGTCATGCGGAGCAGGGTTCCGTCGCCGGAGGGGTGCAGCTCGAACGTGACCAGGAGGGAGTTGCCGGCGGCGGCCACCTCGCCGGGGCCGTGGGTCCAGCGGAACTGGAAGAGGGCCGGGGGCTTCGCCTCGACGACGGTGAACTGCTCGACCTTGTCGCCGAAGCTGATGTGGCCGGGTTCGCCGGCTACGAGAGAGTAGTCGGCGTCGTCCGGCCACCAGCCCTTGATGTGCTCCGGACTGCTCACCACGTCGAAGACCACCTCGGGCGTCGCCTCGATGTAGATCTCGCGTTCGATCGCTCCGAACTCCATGCCTACCTCCTGCGAAACGGGCTGCTGCAACCTTTGGTTGCGTATCACGCTAGCGGAGCGGCGGGCCGAAGCGCAACCATCGGTTGCACATGGTCTTTTATGGCGTCGATACGTTACGGTTCCGTGCCAAGGTCATCAGGCAGTTCCCAGGAAGGTGGCGCGGCGATGGTCAGCATCGGTACGGCGGCGATCGGTCGCGGACTGCGGCGCCTCGACACGGTCCACGGCGCCATGATCGTGCTGACGGTGAACGCGATCGTGTTCTCCGGTATCGCGGGTGTCGGCGCGCTGTTCCTGATGTTCTTCTTCGCCGATGAGACCGGGACGTGGGGACGGCTCTGGCCGCTCGTCGCCGGATGGGTCGCCGCCGCGGCGCTCGGTGCGGCCAGTGCGATCTCGACCGTGCGGTTCGCCCGGCGGCCCCACGAGGCGCCCCGCGTCTGGGACGGCGTCACCGCTCTCGTCACGGCGGTGGCCTCGGGAGCGTGGCTGATCCTGCCGGAGGCGGCGTCGCCGGTCGTGCTGTTCACGGCGGCGCCGTTCGCGATCGCCAACGTGGCCGCCGCGTGGGTCCTGTTCGGAGCGGCCAACGCACCGGCGCCGGCGACCGAGTTCCCCGCCTTCACGCCTGCGGCCGGCGATGAGGGCTTCAATGACGTGGGCGACATTTCAGAAATGTCCGAGGTGGCGGGCAGGGCTGGAGCTGACGGCTCGAGCGAGGGAATGGCTGTGCTCGGGATCGGCGTGCGCACGGCGGGCGGCAGCGACGGGCACGTGACCAGCAGCTTCGACGGGCGCGCGGCGGGCGACCTTGGTGGGCGCGCAGCGGGTGGACACGCGGCGGGTGGCCTTGGTGGGCACGAAGCGGGCGGGTTCGGCGGGGCGGGGCTGGGGTCGGGGCTGGCGACCGGGCTTCGGCTGGGGACGGGGTTCGGGCTTGATAGCTCGGGGGCGTTCCGAGGGCTACGGGGGCGGGCTGCCCTGAACAGCCTTGGTGGGATTCAGCCTTCGCGCCGGGCTCGGGCGAAGGCTCGTCGCTGAACGTCCCGTGATCCGAGCCCGGGCGGTCTCGGCTGGGCAGGCACGATCGGCCATCCCGCGGCCTGCGTCGGGAGGCTTCGGGCGAGGCGATCGCTGTCGAACCGATGCGGTCCGCGCCAGGCAGCCTTGGGGCAGGAAACGACAGCCTGAGCGTGGATTGCTCGGTGAAGTGGCGGTTCAGGTGAGGTGGGGGAAGGTTCCGAACGGGGCCACCGGGCCGCTCGCGAGGGTCATCTTGAGGGTGGCTGCCGGTACCCGGTCCAGCGGCGGCAGAGTTGGCTGCTCGGCGGTCATGCCCAGGGTTATGTGGGGGCGGTAATCATCGCCTACCAGGCCCAGCGGGGGTTGGCCCAGCTCCAGGAATCGGTGGTGGAGGGCGTTCAGCTCGGGGGTTCGGATCACCTCTATGCCGAAGTAGTGGCCGCCCGTCGGGACGTAGTAGTCGCCTGGTGGGACTACGGCGAAGAGGAGGCCTATCGGTTTCACGTCGAAGGTTCGGCCCTGGTGGGATCTGACCACGGCCGGCATGTCGCCCGGGTCGGCGTCCACGTGCAGGACTGAGACGTGGGGAGGGGACTTCTCGCCCAGGAGCATCAGCGGGGTGTGGGCGGCGCCGATCGATTGGGAGAGGGCTATCAGGTCGCGGGCGGTCTGCGGGTCGGGGCGGAGGACTACTCCGTAGGCCATTCAGGACTCCAGGACTCCGTGGCGGGCCATGATGTCGGCTCGGCGGCGGGCGTTGACGGTGCGGACCCGGTTCGGGATGCAGAAGGCGTCGGCTATCGTCCACAGGCCCAGGCCGCCCAGGGTGAAGAGCATCGCTATCGAGCGGGCCGTGTCGCCCAGGTAGAAGCGGTGGCCGCCGAGCAGACCGGTCACGGCCCAGATCAGGAAGACGGTTCGGGGTTCCTTGCGGACCGCGGCGAATTCGGATTCGGCTCGCAGGATGCGGTAGCGCTCCCACTCCGGCATCGGCTCGCTCATCGGGCAAACGATAGCGCCAGCCATCGGACTGGCGAGACCGAAGAGTGCCGGTCAAGAAAGAAAAAGGGCGGTCCCCCGTACAGAGAAAGCGAGGCCGCCGCCCGGAAAGGGCGACGGCCTCGCTCAGAAAGACCCGGTCAGACGCCGGCGCGCTCCTCCGGCGACGAAGGCGACGCAGGCGACGCAGGGGCGGAGGGGGACGAAGGCGACGAAGGAGTAGAGGGGGTGGCGGAAGACGAAGCGGAGGACGGCGAGGAGGAAGGAGACGACTGCAGCGCCGCACCCTCCACATCCAGCTCCGGCAGCCAGCGCAGCCAGGACGGCAGCCACCAGGCCGAGCGGCCCAGGAGAGCCAGCGCCGCCGGGACCGCGATCATGCGGACCACGAAGGCGTCGAAGGCGATGCCTACGGCCAGGGCGAACGCGATCGGCTTGATCGTGTCGTTGCCCTCCGGGACGAAGGCCGCGAAGACCGCGAACATGATGGTCGCGGCGGCCACGACCACCGGGGCGGCCTGGCGGAAACCGGTCACGATGGCGTCGCGCGGGGAGGCGCCGTGGGCGTGCGCCTCGTGCATGCGGGAGACCAGGAAGACCTGGTAGTCCATCGCGAGACCGAAAAGGATCCCGACGATGATGATCGGGGCGAGGCTCAGGATCGGGCCGGTGGAGCCGGCGTTGACCGCCGAGGCGGCCCAGCCCCACTGGAAGACCGCGACCGTCGCGCCGAACGCCGCGGCGATGGTCAGCAGGAAGCCGAGCACGCCGACGACCGGCACCAGGATCGAGCGGAAGACCAGCACCAGCAGCACGAACGCGAGGCCGACGACGAGGGCCAGGTAGACCGGGAGCGCGTCGTTCAGCTTCTGCGAGACGTCGATGCTGACCGCCGTGTTGCCGGTGACGTACACTTCGGCGCCGTCACCGTCGGCCACCGTGTCGCGGATCGAGTGGACCAGGTCGACGGTCTTCTCGTCCTCCGGGCCGGACGCCGGGATGATCGTGATGAGCGCGGCTGACTGATCCTGATTAGGCCGCGGCGGGGTGGCGAAGGCGACGTCCGGCAGCGACGCGACCTGCTTCTGGACGGTGGCGGCATACTGCACCGCGTTGGGGCCGTCGACCAGGATGAGCAGCGGGTTGCTGACGCCCGGACCGAAGCGGCTGTCCATGATCGCCTGGGCGCGGGCCTGGGTGCTGCCCTCGGCGGCCCGCTGGTTCAGCGTCGTCTGCATCGAGAAGAACGGGATGGCGATCACGGAGAGCACCGCGACGGCGAGGATCAGGCTGAGGGTGCGCTGCTTGGTGACCAGGTGCGCCCAGCCCTTGATGAAGCCGCGGCCGACGGGGAGCTCCTCCGCGCCGGACACGTCACGCTGCTTGCGGGGAAGGGCTTTCAGACCCACAAAACCCAAGATCGCGGGTACGAGGGTGATGGCCACCAGAACGGCGATGACGATCGTGGCGGCGGCCGCGAGACCCATCTCGGTGAGGAACGGGATGCCCACGACCGAGAGGCCGGCCAGCGCGATCACGACGGTGAGGCCGGCGGTCACGACGGCCGAGCCGGCGGTGCCCACGGCCATCGCGGCGGCCGGTTCGACGTCGAGGCCGCGGCGCAGCTCGTGCCGGAAGCGGGTGATGATGAACAGCGCGTAGTCGATGCCGACCGCGAGACCCAGCATCACCGCCAGGATCGGGGTGGTGGACTGCAGGTCGACGAAACCGGTCAGGGTGACGATGCCGGCCGCGCCGATGCCGACGCCGACGATCGCGGTCAGCAGGTTCATGCCGGCGGCGACGAGCGAGCCGTAGGTCAGGGCCAGCACGATGAGGGCGACCACGACGCCGAGGATCTCCGAGGCGCCGCCGATGTCGGCCGGGTTGCTGAGCGCCTCACCGCTGGCCTCGACGGTCATGCCGAACGCGCGGGCCTGCTCCACCTTGTCGATGAGCGCCTCACGCTCCTCGTCGGTGACCTCGGACGGCTGCACACCGAACGTGACGGTGCTGTACGCGGCGCCCTGGTCCTGCGACACCGTCGGGTTCGCCTGGTCGAGCGGGTTGCTCACGCCGACGACGCCCGGGACCTGGCCGAGCGACGCGACCGTCTTGGCGATCTGCGCGGCGTTCTCCGGGGTGGTGACGGTCTCGCCGGCGGGGGCCTCGAACACCACCTGCACGGTGGCGCCGGCCGACGCCGCGCCGAACTTCTCCTCCATCAGGTCCAGCGCCGTGGTCGACTCCTGGCCCGGGATGCTGAAGGTGTTCGCCGTCTTGCCGGAGAGCGTGGCCGCGCCGACCCCGACGGCCACGAGGGCCAGCAGCCAGACGAGCGTGACGACGATCCTGTGCCGTACGGACGCCAGCCCGAGGCGATGCAACAAAGTTGCCATGAGGGGTACTTCCCTTTCAGGGTGTCCTGTGTCCAAGAGCGTCGTAACCGACCTCGACGAGGACGGCGGTGAGCGCCGGTGTCATCCGGTCGCGGAGCGCGACGCTGCCGACGGCGAGAGCGCCCAGCGCCCCCGCGACGCGCAACGTCCGGCTCTCGTCGCAGAGGAAGGCGTCGCCGAAGGCCTCCGAGATGGCTTCGCCGACGACTTCCAGGGGTTTGTCGCCCGCGCTCTCGCCGGTCGGGCCGCCGTCGTTGAGCAGCGAGGACAGCAGCAGCGCCACGGCGCCGGGCTGGGCCAGGGCGAGTTCGGCGATCCCGGTGATCACGGCCCGGTCCCGCTCCGGGCCGACCGGCAGGTCCGAGACGCCGGCGGCGGTGTTCCTGATCCGATCGACACAGCGGGCGATCACGGCCGTCTGGAGCGCCTCCTTCGTGGGGAAGCGGTGCAGCAGGCCGGTCTTCGAGTAGCCCACGGTGTCCGCGATGCGCTGGAGCGACGTCTCCTTGAAGCCGTGGCGCGCGAAGAGGCCGGCCGCGGTGTCGAGGATCTCGTCGTCGATCTGCTGCTTCGTGGGGCGAGGCATAGGACCACGGTAGACCGTAATGGACCAAGATGGTCCGGGAGGGACCGTGTCGGTCCCCACACTGGGTGATGCTAGGTTTCGCGGTTCCCGCTCAGGAAAGGGATAAACCCGGAGAGGTACGGGTCGGGGCCGTCCATGGCGCGCCCGAAGACGAGGTCGTCCTCGGAGTCGCACTCCACGAGATAGATCGGCAGATACTGCTTCTTGACCGAGTTGATCGTGGCGGAGACCGGGACGACCGGGCCGGTGAAGTCGTCGGCGTCCGGCCGTTCGAGGAGTCGTTCCACCGCATCGTCCGAGATTTCGGATATTTCCGTGATTTCGTGGAATGTGGTGCCGTCGGTCAACCGCAGCGCCGGCTGGGTCAACCACACCGTGTGGATCGCCGTCGCATAGGGCACCGGTCCCCCGGTGAACCCGTCGAACCGCAACAGCATCCGTCGCCCGGCAGCCAGTTGATAGCGCCGCCCGTCCGCCACCGACCGCCGGCCCAGATCGGTCAGGCTCAGCTTGTCGCCGTCGCGGACCAGATGACCGATCCCGGCCAGGTGGCGTACCACCCGGGCCACCATCGGCTGCTCCACCCCGAGGAACTCGGCCAGCTCCTCGGTCCGATCCAGCCGGCCCTCGGCCACGGCCCGGGAGAGGTAGCGGTCGAGGACGTCGTACGACTGGGACTCCCGCACCGTCGCGGTCACCTCGACGGCCCACACCGGGAGCAGCAGCGGCACGATCCGTCGCGGCCGCACCCCGGGCAGCGCACCGACCCGCCGCTCGATCTCGCGGAGGGGCAGGTGGGCCGGCTCGGTCACGGCCCGGCCCGCAGCCGTACGCGGTTCGCGGCCGGCGCCTTCTCCAGCAGCCGCTCCAGCACGCTCGCCGTCAGCAGGCAGGCCACCTCATCCGGCACGAGCGCCGACCCGCCCTCACGCAGCGCCGCCGACCCAGGCTCACGCAGTGCAGGCGACCCGGGCTCACGCAACGCCGGCGATCCGGCCTGGCGCAACGGCGCTCTCGCCACGTCGCCGGCGAGGACCGCCCGGCGGGCGCGGACCAGCGGCACGAGCGCGACCGGCAGCGTGGCCCGGCCCGCGTCGACGATCACCACGAGGTCGAACGCGAGGTCGCCGTGCTCGGGGCGGCCGACGCCGAGGCACGTGGCCGCGACCACGTCGGCGTAGCGCAGCAGCTCGGCGTGCAGCTGACGGCTGGGACGCGCGACCCGCTGCCGCCATTCGCGCAGGAGTCCGGCCCGGCCGCGCAGCACCGGTTCGAGCGCGTCGCAGCGGGCGGCGAACCCGGCCATGCCCGGGGCGTCGGCGATCCACCCGGTCTCCGGGGCCACGCCCTCCATGAGCCGGGTGAGCTGGTGCGCCGAGCGTTCGGCGGCCTCGAGCGCGCGGTGGGCGGCCAGGTCGGCGAACGCGGCCCGATCGGCGGCGGCCCGCACGGCGCCGTCCTGTTCGACCTGCTTCTCCAGCCGGTTCTGGCGGCCTGCGTACTCCTCCCGGGCCTGCGCCAGCGCACCGTTCGCCACGTCCGCCGCCGGGACGGCCGAGGCCAGCCGGGTCCGCAGCCGACCGGCCCGCCAGCGCCCGAATCGCGAGCTCTCGGCCCGTTCCAGGGCGGCGCCGAGCCGCTGGACGGCCTCGCCGGCGAGCGCCGCGGCTCGTTCGGCGACCTCGACGACCCGGCGCTGATCGCGTACCGCGCCGCCGAGCCGTTTCCGCGCGGCCGCCGCGATCTCGTCCCGCTCGGCGCCGGCCACGTCGGCGCGGGACCGTTCCTCGGCGGCCTCGGCGAGCGCACTGCCGAGCCGCCGGAGCCAGCCCATCGCCGGCGACGGATCACCGAGCCACGGTTCGAGCCGGAGCGCCGCGGCCTGCGAGCGCGCCAGGATGCTCCGCTGCATCTCGGCAGCGGCGGCGGCCAGGCTCGCGTCCCCTCCGGACTGATCGGCGCGCACGACGAGATGCCCGGGCGGCAGCCGGGTGACGACGGCGTCGACGGCCGCCGCGTCCGGTCCGGTGACCAGCACCCGCTCGCCTCGCTCCGCCGCCGCCCGCACGATCTCCACGAGGGTCAAGGTCCGTGCCGCGCCTTGCGGCGCCACGAGACAGAGCAGATCGGGTACGGCGAGAGCCCTCCGCACCGCCTCAGCACGGTCGGGCGCCGTCCCGCTCGCATGTGAACCGACATTCCCGGCCTTCGCCGCATGCCGCCCATCCACCCCGGCCGAGGAAAGGCTCCCGCCCGCCGGGGCGATCCCCGGTGGCGGCAGGAAACGGCCCTCCGCCAGCAGGGCGAGCAGCCCGGGATTCGCGGTCGCGCCGGCCCGCAGCCGCACGATCGCATCCCGCTGGATGCGCCCCGCCAGGCCCACCTCGGCCCGCTGCACCGGGATCCGGCCGGTGTCCATCTCGTGAGCCGCCACGACGGCCATCTCCAGGGCGGCGCAGAACCGGTCGTTCCGATAGCGTGCGGACGACTGAACTCCGACGATGGCGTCGACAGCGACGGAACCGCGGCCACCGGATTCGTGGCGCTCGCGGTCATCGCGATCTAGATCGACAGAGGTCGACGCCATCCGCTCACCATAGTTGCGCCGCGTCAGACACAACAAACACGCTTTGTGCGCCTGAGGCCACCGCATTGCCCCTGGAAGCGCTCCCACCGCACGATCACCCGCATACCGCATACCCGGCGGGCACACTCGTCGATTCACCCGTGCGAGTGACATGCCGGGCATCCTCGCGCGCTCACCCTAAGTGACGACTCGGGACCTCTGCGCATTCCGTACGAAAGAAGCTCTTGATGTTTGACGGGCTCTCGCGGCTGATGATTCGATCACGGCATGCCGATCGCCGTGCCGCCCGCCGACCTGATCTTCACCGGTGGACGTGTCTTCACCGCCGATCCCGCGCTCGGCTACGCCACGACCGTCGCGGTGCGCGGCGGCCGGATCCAGCAGGTCGGGGCCGACGAGGTACGGGACTTGCTGACCGGCCCGGACACCGAGATCGTCGACCTGGACGGCCGGCTGCTGCTGCCCGGGTTCCAGGACGCGCACGTGCACGCCGTCATGGGCGGCGTCGAGCTCAACCAGTGCGACCTCAGCAACACCACCGACGTGGGCGAGTACCTGCGCCGGGTGCGGGAGTACGCCGACGCCCACCCGGATCTCGAGTGGATCGCCGGTGGCGGCTGGGCCATGGAGAGCTTCCCCGGCGGGGTGCCCGGGCGTGAGCTGCTGGACAGCGTCGTACCGGACCGGCCGGTGTTCCTCTCCAACCGCGACCACCACGGCGCGTGGGTGAACAGCCGGGCGCTGGAACTGGCCGGGATCACCGCGGACACCCCGGACCCGGACGACGGCCGGATCGACCGGCAGCCGGACGGCACCCCGGCCGGCGGCCTCCAGGAGGGGGCCATGCGGCTCGTCACCGACCTGCTGCCGGAGACCACCGCGGCGGACCGGCTGGCCGGCCTGTACCGCGGGCAGGAGCTGCTCTTCTCGCTCGGCGTGACGGCCTGGCAGGACGCCATGGTGTGCGCCACGAACGGGTACCCGGACGTCTCGGACGCCTACCTCACCGCGGCCCGGGACGGCTCGCTGCGCGCCACCGTGGTCGGCGCGCTCTGGTGGGACCGTGACCGGGACGCCTCGCAGATCCCGGAGCTCGTCGCGAAGCGGGAGCGGTTCACCACCGGCCGGCTGCGCGCAGGCAGCGTGAAGCTGATGCTCGACGGGGTCGCGGAGAACTTCACGGCCGCGATGACCTCGCCGTACCGGGACGGGTGCGGCTGCGCCACCACGAACCGGGGGCTGTCCTTCATCGACCCTGCGCTGCTGCCGTCGTACGTCACCGAACTGGACGCGCTCGGCTTCCAGCCGCACTTCCACGCGCTCGGCGACCGGGCGGTGCGGGACGCGCTGGACGCGGTCGCGGCGGCGCGGGCCGCGAACGGGTTCACCGACACCCGCCCGCACCTCGCCCATCTGCAGGTCGTGCACCCGGACGACGTGCCCCGGTTCCGGCGGCTCGGGGCGAGCGCGAACCTGCAGGCGTACTGGGCGTCGCACGAGCCGCAGATGGACGACCTGACGATCCCGTTCCTCGACCCGGACGCGGTGGGCCGCCAGTACCCGTTCGGTGACCTGCGCCGGGCGGGCGCCCACCTGGCCGCCGGCAGCGACTGGCCGGTGACGACCCCGGACCCGCTCGAAGCGATCCACGTGGCGGTCAACCGGGTGCACCACGGCAGCGACCACCCACCGTTCCTGCCGGGTCAGGAGTTGGATCTCGGGACGGCGCTCACGGCGTACACGGCGGGGTCTGCCTTTGTGAATCACCTCGACGATCGTGGGGTGATCCGGGCCGGGTACGTGGCCGACCTCGTGGTGCTCGACCGTGATCCGTTCGACGCGCCGGTGCAGGAGATCGGCGCGGCCTCGGTGGCACTCACTTACATCGACGGAGCTCAGGTCTATGCAGCTTAAGAGACTAGTCCGCAGTCAGAGCTAATCCGCTGTGAAGACTAGTCCGCGATGCACAACAAGGAAGACCCGGGAAAACTCCCGGGCCTTCTCCGGCGGTCACTTCTCGGCGGGAACGTCCTCGTCGTCGTCGGCCTCGTCGGCGGGCGCGGCCTGCTGCTGGTGGGCGTGCCGAGCCGGCTGCTGGGCCTGCTGCGGGGCGGCGGCCTCCAGCTCCTCGGCCACCGGCTCCTCCTCGATCACCTCGGCGGCGAGCTGGGGCGCGTCCATCCAGAGGGCGCGCAGCTGGCTCTGCATGAAGGCGGTGAGCCGGCCGCGGTACTCGCGGTCGAAGTCCTCGAGGGCCTCGATCTGCTGCTGGAGGGCCTCACGCTTCTGGCCGAGGCTGCCGACCACGTCGTCGTAGCGCTGCTGGGCCTGGTTGCGCAGCTGCTCGGCGCCGGCCATCGCGTCGGCGCCGATCGTCTCGGCGCGGGAGCGGGCGTCCGCCACGATCTTCTCGGCGGTGCGCCGGGCCTCCTCGGCACGGGCCTGGGCGTCGCGGGCCATCTGCTCGGCCGCGGCGCGCGCCTCCGCCATGACCCGGTCGGCCTCGCGGCGCACGTTGTTCGCGTGCGCCTGCGCGTCCCGGGCGATCTGCTCGGCCGCCGCCAGCGCGTCCGTACGGATCTTGTCCGCGTGGTGCTGGGCGCTCGCCACGTGCTCCTCGGCCGTGCGCTGGGCGAGGGCCAGCACCTGGAGCGCCTGGTTCGGCAGGCCCGGGTTCGGCGGGATCATGGTGTGCTCCGAGGTCTCACTGTCCGTCCCATTGAGCAGCACTTCGACACGTTCCTTATCTGATTGTCAGCGCAGGGGGGATCAGGTCCGGCCCCGGGTTCCCGTCGGAGCTGCGACCATGATCGGCGGATGCTACCAACTTGAGCTGGCCGTTTGCGAGAGAGCAGCGGATCACGCCGAGCAGGCGATTTCCGGAACCGGGCACGAAACGGATATTCGCCCCAATAGGCTCTGATCATGTTGGCCGCTCTTCTCACTGCCGCCCTGACGGCCGGTTCCGCGCTCGTCCCCGCCCCGGCCGGCGCGGCCGGCTCCCCGGCCAGCGCGGCAGGCTCCCCGGCCGGCGCGGCCGGGGCTCTGTCCGGCGCGGCCGGCTCTCTGGTCGCGTATTGGCGGATGGACGAACAGCCCGGCGCCACCCGGATGATCGACAGCAGCGGCAACGGCCTGGACGGCAGAATCGGCGACGAGGTCGCCACCGGATTGACGTCCGGCGACGACATCGGCTACCACTTCGACCGGCTGGAACCGGACACTCCGCCTACCCGGCCCGGCCATCTGGTCGTGGTTCCCGACTCTTCGGCCCTCGATCCCGGCACCGACGACTACGCCGTCACGGTCCGGCTCCGGACGAAGAACAAGTTCGGCAACATCATCCAGAAGGGCCAGGCCACGGTCGCGGGCGGCAACTTCAAGCTGCAGATCCCGAGCGGCCGGGTGGAGTGCACGTTCCGGGGCACCAAAGCGTTCCTCGAGGTGGTGGCGCCGTACTCGATCAACGACGGGGATTGGCACATCGTGCGGTGCGTGCGGGTCCGCGCCGGGGTGGCTTTGATGATCGACGGGCGGCAGGTGGCGGCGCGCAGCGGCTGGACCGGGCCGATCGCGAACGGGTGGCCGGTTTCGATCGGCGGCAAGCTGGACTGCGACCAGATCGACGTGGGTTGCGACTACTACGCCGGGGACCTCGACTACATCACGATCGAGTCCGCCCCCGAGCAGTGGTGATCCCGCCTCTCCCCCCACGCCGATCTTGTGAAGTTCCGCGGGAGCGGTGCTGCGGAGCTTCACAAGATCGGCGCAGGGGGCGAGGCACGGGAGAGGCGCGCGGGGAGACGCTCGGGAGAGCGGTCAGCGACCGAAACCGCGTGCCAAGCGGTGGTACGCCTGGTTCCAGCGCACCTCCTTGGCGAACGACCTCGTCGTGGTCGCCTCGTCGATCACCAAAAGCTCGGTGCCGGCCATCTCGGCCAAATCGGCGAGTTCCTCGGCGCCGACCGACGCGGACAGCACGGTGTGGTGCGGCCCGCCCGCGGTGAGCCAGCACTCGGCCGACGTCTCGAGTGACGGCGCCGGCTTCCAGACGGCCCGGGCGACCGGCAGCTTCGGCAGCGGCGCGGTCGGCGGTACCACCTCGATCTCGTTGGCGACCAGGCGGAACCGCTCCCCCAGGTCGGCGAGGCCGAGCACGATCGCCGGGCCGGGCGCCGCGTCGAAGACCAGCCGGACCGGGTCCTCGCGGCCGCCGATGCCGAGCGGGTGGATCTCCAGCTTGGGGGTGCCGGCCGCGATCGTCGGGCAGACCTCCAGCATGTGGGCGCCGAGGATGACCTCGTTGCCCGGCGTGAGGTCGTACGTGTAGTCCTCCATGAAGGACGTGGCGCCGCCCGGGGCCATCGCCTTGAGCGTGTGCACCAGCACCGAGGTCTTCCAGTCGCCTTCGCCGCCAAAACCGTAGCCGTCGGCCATGAGTCGCTGGACCGCGAGGCCGGGCAGCTGGCGCAGACCGCCGAGGTCCTCGAAGTTGCTGGTGAACGCCTTGAAGCCGCCCTCGGTGAGGAACTGCCGGAGACCGATCTCGATCCGGGCGCCGTAGCGCAGCGAGTCGTGCCGATCACCACCGGGCAGCAACGAGGGCGAAATTTCGTAAATGTCGGAATACTCCCCGACCAACTTGTCGATCTCAGTGTCCAGGACCTGGTCCACCACCGCCACCAGGTCGTTCACACCGTACGTGTTCACCGACACGCCGAAGCGGAGCTGCGCCTCGACCTTGTCGCCCTCGGTGACGGCCACGTCCCGCATGTTGTCGCCGAATCGGGCCAGTTTGAGGCTGCGCATGGCCGCGTAACCACGCGCCGCCCGTACCCATGTCTCGATCTTTTTAACGACCGCCGGATTGGAGACGTGCCCGGCCACCGTCTTGCGCGGAACCCCGAGGCGGCTCTCGATGAACCCGAACTCCCGGTCGCCGTGGGCGGCCTGGTTGAGGTTCATGAAATCCATGTCGATCTCGGCCCAGGGCAGCTCGACGTTGTGCTGGGTGTGCAGGTGCAGCAGCGGCGCCCGCAGCGCGTCCAGGCCGGCGATCCACATCTTGGCCGGCGAGAACGTGTGCATCCAGGTGATCACGCCGAGCACGCCGGGCGTCGACGAGGCCCGCCGGCACACGTCGAGGATCTGCTCGGCGCTGGTGAGCACCGGCTGCCACACCACGTCGGCGTCGATGGCGGCATCGAGCCGGGCGGCGATCTCCCGGGACTGCGACGCGACCTGGTCCAGGGTCTCCGGCCCGTAGAGCCCCTGGCTGCCGGTGAGGAACCAGACTTCCCCGTTGCTCATTTACTTGACCTTTCGCGTCACGAGTCGCTGCAGAACGATGAAGGCGAAGAGCAGAACGCCGACGATGATCCGGGTCCAGGCGGCGTTCAGGTCGCCCTGGAAGATGATGATCGTCTGGATCAGCCCGGTCACCAGCACGCCGAGGAGGGCGCCGAAGACGTAGCCGGATCCGCCGGTCAGCAGCACGCCGCCGATGACGCAGGCGGCGATCGCGTCGAGTTCCAGGCCGTTGCCCTGCAGGGCCCAGCCGGAGGTCGAGTTGATGCTGAACAGCACGCCGCCGAGCGCCGCGCAGAAGCCGCTCAGGGTGTAGACGGCGATCCGGGTACGGGCCACCGGCAGTCCCATGAGCAGCGCGGAGTCGGCGCTGCCGCCGATCGCGTACACGTTGCGGCCGAACCGGGTCCAGGCCAGCACCGCCGCGGCGATCAGCACCGTGATGATCGCGATGATGGCGACCGGCTTGGTGACGACGCCGTCGGCGAGCGGGATCCGGTATTCGGAGATCGCCTTCCAGGTCTCGTCGCGGATCGGGATCGAGCTCTGGTTGATGAAGAGCGCGATGCCGCGGGCCAGGAAGAGGCCGGCGAGGGTGGCGATGAACGGCTCCACCTTGAAGTAGTGGATCACCGCACCCTGTCCGGCACCGATCAGCGAGCCGAGCAGCAGGACCAGCACGAGTACGACGAACGGCGGCCACCCGCCCTGCAGCAGGGTCGCGGTCAGCGTGGTCGTCATCGAGATGACCGCGCCCACCGACAGGTCGATGCCGCCGGTGAGGATCACGAACGTCATGCCGACGGTGACCACCAGCAGGACCGCGTTGTCGCGGAACAGGTTGACGATGACGCTCGGCTGCCCGAAGTTCTCGTAGTTCGCCACGCCGGCGCTGTACATGATGACCAGCAGGGCGAGGGTCGCCAGGATCGGGATGTACTTGGCGTTCGGCCGGTAGACCCGGCGCCGCGGGTTGATCGGCGAGTCCTTCTTGCCGCCGGTCTCCGGGGTGACGTCGACGGTCGTCACGCGATGGCCTCCGTTCGCGTCTTGAAGCGCCCGAACACCTTGGCCCGGAACTCCGGCGACTGGGACAGGCAGAGTGCCACCACGACGATCGCCTTGAACAGCAGCGTCAAGTCGGACGGCACGCCGATCGCCACCACGGTGACGCCGAGCGCCTGGATGAGCACGGCGCCGAGCACGGTGCCGGCGATGGAGAACCGGCCACCGATCAGCGCGGTCCCGCCGATCACGACGGCCAGGATCGCGTCGAGCTCGATCAGGTTGCCGGCCGAGATGCTGTCCGCGCTCTTGATGTTCGCGCTGTAGATCAGGCCGGCGAGCCCGGCGAACGCGCCGGACACGACGTAGACCATCACGGTGATCCGCTTGGCCCGGATGCCGGCGAGCCGGCTCGCGGTCGGGCTGCCGCCGACCGACTCCAGCAGCAGACCGAGCGCCGTACGGCGGGTCAGCAGCGTGATCAGCACGACCGCCGCGACGGCGATCAGGAACGCCACCGGGATGGCCAGGAAGAACCCGGTCGCGATGGTGGCGTACGGCCCGGACTGCACGTTGATGATCTGACCATCGGTGATCAGCTGCGCGATGCCGCGGCCGGCCACCATGAGGATCAGCGTCGCGATGATCGGCTGGATCCCGATGATCGCGACGAGCGCGCCGTTCCAGAGGCCGGCCAGCAGCGACACCCCGATCGCGGCCAGCATGATCAGCAGGACGCTGCCGACGCTGTTCTGGTCGCCGAGGTCGCTGATCAGCAGGCAGGCGACCGCGCCGGAGATCGCCATGACCGAGCCGACCGAGAGGTCGATGCCGCCGGTCGCGATCACCAGCGTCATGCCGAGCGCCACCAGCACCAGCGGGGCGCTGCCGCGCAGGATGTCGATCAGGCTGCCGAAGAGGTGCCCGTCGCGCACCGTGACGAATTGGTTGGACGTGAACGCGTTGACGACCAGCAGGACCACGAGGATCGCCGCCGGCCAGAACAACCTGTTCTTGAGGATGGTCATGGGTTCGCTCCGCTGGCGATGGTTTGCATGATGCGGTCGGCGTCGACGTCCGGCGTGTTCTCCAGCTCCTCGACCAGCCGCCGGTCCCGGAGCACCGCGATCTTGTGGCTGAGCCGGAGGACCTCCTCGAGCTCGGCGCTGACGAAGAGCACCGCCATGCCGCCGTCGGAGAGCTCGGCGACCAGCTTCTGGATCTCCGCCTTGGCGCCGACGTCGATGCCCCGGGTGGGCTCGTCGATGATCAGCAGCCGCGGCTCGGTGATCAGCCAGCGGGCCAGCAGCACCTTCTGCTGGTTGCCGCCGGAGAGGTTGCGGACCTGGCGCTCCGGGTCGGCGGGCCGGATCTGCAGCGCCTTGATGTACTTGTCGACGATCTCGTCCTGCTTGCGGCGCGGGATCGGCCGGGTCCAGCCCCGGGAGGCCTGCAACGCCAGGATGATGTTCTCCCGGACGCTCAGCTCGCCGATGATGCCCTCGGTACGGCGGTTCTCCGAGGAGAACGCGATCCCCCGCTTCATCGCCACCTGCGGGTCACGCAGGTTGACCTGCTTGCCCTCGAGGCGCAGCTCGCCCGAGTCGGGCTTGTCCGCGCCGAAGAGCAGGCGGGCCAGCTCGGTGCGGCCGGAGCCGAGCAGCCCGGCCAGGCCGACCACCTCGCCGGCGTGGATCGTCAGGTCGAACGGCGCGATGGCGCCGGTGCGGCCGAGTTCCTTCGCCTGAAGGACCGGCTCGGCGCCGGCCGTCCGCTCCCGGGTGCGCTGGGCCTTGTCCTCCAGGGACTCCAGCGCCGCGAGCTCCTTGCCGATCATCTTCTCGACGAGGCGTACCTGAGGAAGGTCCTCGGTCTTGAACTCGCCGATCAGCTGGCCGTTGCGCAAAACCGTGAGCCGGTCGGAGACCTCGTAGATCTGGTCCAGGAAGTGCGAGACGAACAGGATCGCCACGCCGTCCGCCTTGAGCCGCCGCATCACGGCGAAGAGCTGCTCCACCTCGGACGCGTCGAGGCTGGAGGTCGGCTCGTCCAGGATCAGCACCCGCGCCGAGATGTCCACGGCGCGCGCGATCGCGACCATCTGCTGGATCGCCAGGGAGTACGTGTTCAGCGGCGCCGACACGTCGATGTCGAGATCGAGCCGGGCGAGCAGCTCGGCGGCACGCTTGCGCATGAGGCCCCACTGGATCCGGCCGAACTTGCGCGGCTCCCGCCCGATGAAGATGTTCTCCGCCACCGACAGGTTGGTGCAGAGGTTGACCTCCTGGTAGACGGTGCTGATGCCGGCCTGCTGCGCCTGCAGCGGGCCGTTGATGCGCACCACCTCGCCGCCGAGCCTCACCTCGCCGCCGTCGATGGTGTAGACCCCGGTCAGCACCTTGATCAGGGTGGATTTCCCGGCGCCGTTCTCGCCCATGAGGGCATGGACCTCGCCCGGGAACAACCGGAAATCGACGCCGTCGAGGGCGACGACGCCGGGGAAGACTTTTCGGATCCCGGTCATCTCGAGGACCGGGGACTGCTCGCCCATTCGTGCTCCGTTTCGAAGCTCCGCGGATGCCCCGGCCGGGCCGGCCGGGGCATTCACGGGATCACTCAGTACTGACGGGTGGGCAGGGCTTCCTTCGCCTGCTCCTGGGTGAAGGTGGTCTCCTCGGTGAGCACCCGGGCGGGGATCTCCTCACCGGCGTCGGCCTTCTTGACCAGTTCCATCAGCTGCGGGCCGAGGAGCGGGCTGCACTCGACGATGAAGTTGATCTTGCCGTCGGCGAGGGCCGTCATGCCGTCCTTGACCGCGTCGACCGTGATGATCTTGATGTCGGTGCCGGGCTTCTTGCCGGCCGCCTCGATCGCCTCGATGGCGCCGAGACCCATGTCGTCGTTGTGCGCGTAGAGAACATCGATGTCCGGGGTGGACTGAAGGAACGTCTCCATCACAGTCTTGCCGTCCGCGCGCTTGAAGTCACCGGTCTGGGACTTCACGACCTTGAAGTTCGGGTTCGACGCGATCTTCTCGGCGAAGCCCTTCTGGCGGTCCAGGGCCGGCGCCGAGCCCGTGGTGCCCTGCAGCTCCACGATGTTGACCGGCTCGTTCTTGCCCTCGTACTCCTTGATCAGCCAGTCGCCGGCCTTCTGGCCCTCGACCACGAAGTCCGAGCCGATGAAGCTCTTGTAGAGCGAGGTGTCCTGCGAGTCCACCGCGCGGTCGGTCAGGATCACCGGGATGCCGGCGTCCTTGGCCTCCTGCAGCACCGCGTCCCAGCCGGAGGTGACCACCGGCGAGAAGGCGATGACGTCGACCTTCTGCGTGATGAAGTTCCGGATCGCGGAGATCTGGTTCTCCTGCTTGCCCTGTGCGTCGGAGAACTTAAGATCGATGCCAGCCGATGCAGCCGACTCCTGGATGGACTTCGTGTTCGCGGTACGCCATCCGCTCTCGGCGCCCACCTGAGAGAACCCGAGGGTGATCTTTCCGTCGTCGTTGCCCGAGCCGCTGTCGCCGCCGTCGCTGCCGCCACAACCGGCGAGCACGGAGACGGCCAGGATGCCGCTCAGAGCGGCCGCGGACCAGTTCCTGCGCACCATAACCTCCCGAAACTTGTTACCGTTCACAAAATGAGCAGCGGCAGGCAGCACTTGCCTTGACCGCAGGGATAGTCGGACTGCTGCGACCGGCGTCACAGCTTGCGTTTCGTGAGTGTTACCGTTCTCAACGTGCTCGTCAAGAGATCTCGATCTTTGTTTCAGCTAGATTGCAAGAACGGCGGTATCGCCCAGGGTCACTGCGCCATCACCTGCTAGGAATCGTCCAATGGCGACCCCATCAGCGGCGCCGGGTCCGGAACCCGCAGCCCAGCAGCGATCCACGGCCGGCTCCCGCACACCGCGCGCACGACGCGAGACGCGGACCGGCAAGGAGCGCGGCACCGTCATGCGCGACGTCGCCAAACTGGCCGGGGTGTCCCACCAGACGGTCTCCCGGGTGATCAACGAACATCCCCACGTGCGCGCCGAGACGCGGGAACGGGTGCTCGCCGCGATGCGGTCGCTCAACTACCGCCGCAACCTGGCCGCCCGCACCCTCGCCACCCGCGAGTCGCACACGCTCGGCATCATCGGCTTCGAGACCACGCTCTTCGGGCCGGAGTCCATGCTCTACGGCATCGAGAGCGCCGCCCGCGCCGCCGGATACCTGGTCAGCGTCGCCACGGTCCGCGACCTGGAGCACCGTCCCGTGCTGGAGGCGGTCGACCGGCTGGCCCAGCACGACGTCGACGGCATCATCGCGATCGCGCCCAAGCCTTCCGTGCTCACCGCGCTCACCCACGCGCCGGGAGGGCTCGCGTGCGTCGCCGTGGGAGGCGCCGGCGGCGCCTTGGAGGAGCCATTCCCAACGGTACGGGTGGACAACATCGCGGGCGCCCGGCTGGCGACCCGGCACCTGCTCGATCTCGGACACGCCACGGTCCACCACGTCGGCGGGCCGCCCGACTGGCCCGAGTCGCAGGCGCGCGTCGAGGGGTGGCGGGAGACCCTGTACGCCGCCGGCGCCGTGGTCCCCGCCGTCACCGCCGGGTGGTGGGACGCGGCCGCCGGCTACGAGCAGGGCCGCCGCCTCGCCGCCGACCCGGCGGTCACCGCGATCTTCTGCGCCAACGACCGGATCGCGCTCGGCGTACTGCGCGCCCTGCACGAAGCGGGCCGCCGGGTACCCGAGGAGGTGAGCGTCGTCGGGTTCGACGACATGCCCGACTCGGGGTTCTTCCTGCCTCCCCTCACGACGGTCCACCAGGACTTCGCCGAACTGGGGAGGCGCGCGCTCGCCCTGCTGCTGCGCCACCTCGGCCGGCCCGGCGCGGCGCCGCCGGAGGACGTGCTGGTGGCGCCGTCGCTGGTGGCCCGGGCCAGCACGACGGCGCCGCGGCGGTAGTTCTGTCCTCGATCCGTCACCCTCTGCGGTGACTGAGGTAGTTCTGTCCTCGATCCGTCACCCTCGGCGGTGACTGACCCGGCGCCGGACGCCCATCGCCGTTACAGTCCGAGGGGTGCCCGCCTCCTGCCGCTCCTCCGCCGCCCGATCGTCCCCGGCCCGATCGTCCTCGGCCGATGGGTGAGGGCTGGCTGGGCCGCCGCCGAAGCCCGCGCCTCTCCGGAACCCTGCACATCCGCGACGCCGCAGGCCGCGAACTGGCCGTGCCCCTGCGCGGCCGGGCCACCCTCCTCACCGCGAACGGCAGCGGCCTGACCGGCTACGGCGAAGTCCACGCCGTACACACCTCCCCCGCCTCCGACGACACCACCCTGATGATCAGTTACGGACATGCGCCGGAGGTCCGCGAGTCCGGCCTGTGCGCCTGCGGCGAGACGGTGATCCTGGGCGGCGTCACCTTCACCTGGCGCCACCAGCCCGCGACGATCCCCCGCCCGAGGGCCGCCAACATGCCCCGCCTCCCCATTCCCGCCCAGCCGGCGAACGCGCTCCCGCCCTCCCCCACGCCGGCGGGCCGCTTCCCCAACCGCCAACCCGACACCACTCGCCGGCCGGCCCTGGATCCGCGCCCCAATTCCCCGACCTGACCCTCCCCCTCCCACACCACCCCACCACCGCTTAGCCGGCGCCGCACCGCCCGCGCCCACACCGTTTTAGCCCGTGCCGCGCCGCCCTCGCCCGCACCGCCTTTGCCCGCGCCGCGCCGCCCTCGCCCGCACCGCCTCTGCCCGCGCCGCGCCGCCCACGCGCCGCCCACCCTCTCGCAAATCTTGGACGCTTCACCACCGCATCCGGTGGCAAGCCGTCCAAGATCTCGAAGCAGGTGGCGAACCGACCAACATCGCAGAATCCGGTGGGCGATCGTCCAAGATCTCAGCGACCAAGGACGCCCGGGGCGGATCTTGGACGCATCACCACCAGATTCGGTGGCAGGCCGTCCAAGATCGCGAAGGAAGGTGGCGAATCGACCAAGATCGCAGAGTCCGGTGGGCGATCGTCCAAGATCTCGGCAACCAAGGGCGCCCCGGGCGGATCTTGGACGCATCACCACCAGATTCGGTGGCAAGCCGTCCAAGATCGCGGAGGAGGGCGTCGATCGTCCAAGATCGCGGAGCGGGGTGGGAGACCGTTCAAGATCTGCGAGTAGGAGAGGGCGCGCGGGCACGGATGCGTGAACGCATGGTGGGCTGGTGGCTCGGGTGCGCGGGTGCCGCGGCGTTCCGCCAGGAGCGGTTCGGGCGCTGTGCGCGCCAGGGAACGCGCAGTGACGCGGCGATTTGAGGTGACGCGATCGCGCGGCGCTATGAGATGGGGCGGTGACGCGGCGCTGTGAGGTGACGCCGTGACGCCTTGGTGCGGCACGAAAAGGTGGTTCGGCCTGGGCGCAGCGGGCGGGAACGGCGGAAAGGACTGCCGCTGCGCCCGAGGGACGTCGGGCGCAGGACGTCGAGGTAGGGACTGGTCAGGCTGTGGGCTTCGGGTTGCCGTAGTAGGCGCCCGGCCCGTGCTTCCGCTTGAAGTGGCGCTCGGAGAGGTGCTGCGGGATCGACGCGGCCGGGTTGAGGGCCAGGGTTTTGAGGGCCATCTCGGCGACCGCCTCGCAGATGATGCCGTGCTGCACCGACTTGATCGGGTCGGGGCCCCAGGTGAAGGGGCCGTGGTTGGCGACCAGGGCTGCGGGCATCGCGGCTGCGGCGGCGTCGTCGCCGATGGTCTCGACGATGACGCGGCCGGTGTTGAGCTCGTAGTCGGTGGCGCATTCGGCGGCGGTGAGGCCCCGGGTGACCGGGACCGGGCCGTTGAAGGTGTCGGCGTGGGTGGTGCCGAGCAGCGGGATGTCGAGGCCGGCCTGCGCGAACGCCACCGCGTTCGTGGAGTGGGTGTGGGTGACGCCGCCGATCGAGGGCCAGGCCAGGTAGAACGCCCGGTGCGACTCGCTGTCCACGGAGGGGCGCAGGTCGCCGGCGAGGACCTTGCCGGTCTCCAGGTCGACCGGGACGAGGTGGTCCTCGGTCAGCTCGTCGTAGGCGACGCCGGACGGCTTGATCAGGTACAGCCCGGCCTCACGGTCGATGCCACTGACGTTTCCCCAGGTCAGCTGGGCCAGTCCGGCCGCCGGGATCATCAGGTTGGCCCGTAGGACGGCCCGGCGCAGAGCCTTCGAACCGTAAGTCACGCCGTCTCCCCACACACGAAAAGAGCGAATGTTAGCGCTCACCATAACCGACCCGTAGCAGGCCTGAAAACGTCACGTTAACGCCAACACCGACTGCTCCACCCGGGTGCGCAGCTCCTCGGGCAGCGCCGAGCCGGCCGCGGCCTGACCGGAGGGACCGGCCGCGTAGGCCAGGAAGCTGCGGGTCAGGGCCGGCGTCCCGGTTCGGCACACGAGCTCATAGGAGATCAAAACCAGGGGGTACGCGTAATCGGCCGTCCCGTCGTATCGCGGCGCGATCCGGAGGTCGTCGGTGATCGTGGCGCGCAGCAGGGCGCCCGCGACCGCCGAGTTCGTCGGCTCGGTGAACGGCCCGCCGGCCGGGCCGATCCGCACCACCGGCAGGTCGTTGAGCAGCGCGTACGACGACTCGACGTAGCCGATCGCCCCATCGGTCCGGCCGACCGCGGCCACCACCCGATGGCTGCCCTTCTCCCCCGTGCCGCCGGGCGCCCGCCAGGTGCTCCCCGCACCGTGCGGCCATCGCCCCGGTGCGGCCGCCGCCAGGTAGCGCGTGAAGTTGTCGGTGGTGCCGCTGCCGTCGGCGCGGTGGATCGTACGGATGGCGGTGGACGGCAGCGCGGCGAGCGGATTCGTGGCCGCGATGGCCGGGTCGTCCCAGGCCGTGACCTTCCCGCTGAAGATCTCCGCGATGGTCTCCGGCGTCAGCCGGAGCTCGCCCACGCCGGCCACGTTGTAGGCGAGCGCGATCGGCCCGGCCACCAGCGGCAGGTGCACGACCGGGCCGCCGCAGCGCTCGGCGGCCTTCCGCAGATCCTGGCCGGAGAGGGCGGAATCGGTCCCCGCGAAGTCTCCCTCGCCGTCCAGGAAGGCCCGCACGCCGGCGCCCGAGCCGGTGCCGGCGTAGGCGATGGTCGCGTCCGGGCAGGCGATCTGATAGGCCTTGATCCAGGCCTGGAGGGCGCTGGTCTGCGCCGACGACCCCTGCCCGCCGGTCGTCCCGGAGGCGCACGAGATCGGTTCGGGTGCCGGTTCGGGCGGCGCTGAGCAGGCCGCGAGCGCCAGCAACAGGATCAGGACGGCGACCCTCATCGATACTCCGCCAATCTCCTGCGCACCCCGATCCCGATCAGCCCGATGATCACGACGAGGGTCACGACGGGCAGCACCACCGCTCCGGTCAGCACCCGTTCGGCATCCCTGAGACCACGATCAAAATCGGTCTTCTGTACGTCGGTAACGGCCGCCACGGCAGCGTCGAAGTAGGCGAAGTCGAACGCGGCGTCGCCCCGCCGGATCCCGGTGAGAACCGTGATCGCCTCGTCCCGCCGGCCCGCGTCGGTGAGCGCCAGGATCCGCTCGTGGCCGCGCTCGTAGGCCTGCCAGCGCTCGCCGGCCACCGGGTCGAGAGCCCTCAGCTGCCGCGACTTCACGGTGAAGTCCTCCCGGTAGTGGGCCAGGTTGCCGCTGACCAGGTACCGGCTCGTGTCGGCGGCCGCGTCGTAGCCGACCGCCCGCAGCTCGGACAGCGCGAGGTACGGCTCGAGGGCGTCCACCCGCGCGCCGGTGAGCCGCCGTTCCTGCGCGCCGGCGACCGACGACACGGCCACGAGCAGCGCGAGGCTCAGCGCCGTGGCGGCGGCCAGCGCCGGGTTCCAGGTGCGGCGGAACCGCCGGGCCAGCCAGACCTGGAGGCCGGCGAGCAGGATCAGCAGCGCGCCGCCGAGCAGCACGACCACGGCGTCGGCGGTCGCCTCGGTGCCGCGCTTGGCCTCGTACGCCCGGGTCAGCCTCTCCTCGCTCACGGCGCGCAGCCGGGCCGCGTCCGGGAGCAGGTCGAGGTGCAGCACGTTGGTGGCCTGCGTGTAGTGGCCGAGCGCCTCGGCGGCCGAGTGCGGCTGGGCGGCCAGCGCCTGCCCGATCCGCTGGCGATAGACGGCGAGACCGTCGCGCACCTCGGTCACCAGGCGCCGTTCCAGGTCTCCGGCGCCCGCGGCGAGCAGGTCCTGCAGGCCCGCGTCGATCTGCCGGCCGCGCTCCCGGTAGGCGCCGAGCGCGTCGAGCCGGCTGCCGGCGAGGGTGTCCTCGTCGCCGGCCAGCAGGATCCGGGTGGCCTGGGCGTCCAGGTCGCTCAGTGCGAAGTAGAGCCCGGCCGCGGTGACCGCCTGCGGCGCGGCCTGATGCCCGATGACCCGCACCTGGTCCTGGACCCGCGCCATCACGAGGCCGGTCGCGAGCAGCAGCGCCGCGGCGGCCGCGGCGGTGAGGGCGGACAGCAGCCTCAGGCGTACCGGAGTCTCATTGCGGACCACGTGTCGGGTGGCCTCCAGAACTGCCACGTCCCGACGGTAGGAGGCCCGGGTGTCCGGAAGGTGGACACCCGGGCCTCGTCCCGGGGAACTACCGGAGAACGCGCTTGTCCGGGCGCAGCGACTCGGGCAGCGCGATGGTGATCCACTCGTTGTTGTCCGCCGCGGTCGCGGAGCGGCCGGTGGAGAACGGGAAGTTGTTGTCGTTCAGCACGGCGATGGTCTTCTCGTCCAGGATGACGACGTCCTCGATGGTCTGGAACGGGAAGGTGAACTTGGTGCCGAAGCCGCCGAGCCGGCGCGGGTTGGCGACGTCCATGAGGTCCACGACGAGCTTCTTGGCGAGCGTGCCGTCGGAGCGCTTGGTGGCCATGTAGATCTTCTTGTTCACCGCGGTGGCGCCCTGTCCGCCGTCCCGCTCGATGATCAGGAAGCGGTTCCTGTCGACGGCGATGGCGTCGCCGATCGCGTGCGCCGGCGCGTCCAGCTTGTAGGTCCAGCGCTTGCCGGTGTACTTGCGGCTGCGCAGATCGAACTCGTTGAACCGCAGCACGCCGGCCGGGTCGCCGGTGACCGTGCCCTCGAGCAGCGGGTAGAGGTAGCGGCCGTCGGGCGACGCGGCCATCCCCTCGAAGCCCTTGCTGCTGCCCAGCGTCGCGGTCGTCCCGGTCCGCGCCGCGGTCTCCGGCGCCACCACGCCGTCGAGCGCGACCGGGGCCGAGAGCAGCCTGCCGGCCCGGTCGAAGTGCAGCAGGTACGGGCCGAACTCGTCACCGATCCAGTACGAGCCGTCGGCGCCCTTCACGATCGACTCGACGTCGAAGTCGGCGCCGGTGAGCACCCGGTCCGCGCGGGTCAGCTTCCACGGCACGTGGCCGTCCGGGTCGGTCAGGTTGACGCCGCCGAGCACGTCGACGGTGTTGTTCCGGAAGACCGGGGCGAGCCGGTGGACGCGCAGCAGGAAGTCGCCCGAGTTGGCCTGGTTGCCGTACCCGTTGTCGCTGAGCACGTCGAACGTGCCGTCGCCGTTGTCCGCGATGCCGGAGAAGCCCTGGACCGGCTGGTCGGCGAAGGGCGCCGTGAACCCGTTCAGGTTGCCGGTGACCAGGCTGCCGGAGGGCTCGCTGCCCGGTACGAACGTTCCGGCGGGCAGCGACGCCCAGCCGGTCAGCGTGGGCCTGGTGATCCGGTCGTGGTGCTGCCCGCCGGCCACCGAGGCGGTGCCGGCCAGCGTCAGCGTGAGAGCGACAGCCCCGGCGCCGGCGATCGTACGATTAATGATCTTTCCCATGTGGCCGGACGTTAGGCAGCGCCGGTGAACCCCGTTTCACTTCCGGCTGGCCGCCGACCGACGTGGCCGTGACGCCTTCGCCCCCGCGTCGTGCCGGGGCAGCGACGCGATGTCCGGCAGGCCGTGCCCGATCGCGAGGCCGTCCGCCTGGTGGATGAGGTGTCCCTCGTCGACCAGGTCGGCGATGAGCTCGGTGAGCCGCGCCTCCACCTCGGGCGAGCGCCGCGAGGACCAGCCGAGCAGCCGGCCGGTCGCGGCGAGCAGCTGATCCACGGTGAGCACGCCGCCGTCGTGGACGAGGTGCTCGAGCGCGACCTTCAGCTCCGAGTCGGCGACCTGGTCGGCCTTGCGCGCCACGTCCTCGGCCTTGAACCGGACCATCGGCTCGCCCTGCCCGGGGTCGCTCAGGAACGTGCCGTCCCAGCCGAGCCCGGCCTCGACGATCGCCTCCTCGACGGCCGCCTTCGCGTGCTTGGTGATCCGGGTGAGGCCCCACTCCTCGCGCATCCGCTGCAGCGCGACCGAGAAATGGACGGGTCCCTCGACGTGCGCGAGCTCGCGCACCGCGTCGATCAACAACCCGCGGGTGTCCGGGTCGGTGAGTCCGGCGCCGGCCGGGAGGGGTGCGAGCTGCGCTTTCCGGTACGGCTGAGCCCACTGCTCGGCGAGGTGGGCGGCGACCGGGTGCGCTTCCTCCTCCTCGTGGTGCCCGGGTTCGGGTTCGGGCTCGGGCTCGTGGTGCTCCGGCGCGTGCGCGGCGATCGGGTGCATGTCGGCCGGGTCGATGTCCTCGCGGTGCAGGTGCTCGAAGACGGCCGGGACGACGACGTGCTCCTCGAACTCCTCGGCGAACGGCTCCAGGTCGGCGTCGAGTTCCACGTCCACCATCGACGGGGTGTCCGCCCACTCCCGCGGGACCTCGGTCCGCTCCTCCTCGGGCGCGCCGGCGTCGGCCATCTCGCGGCCCACGTCGTCCACTCCGGCGAGGTAGGCGCCGGCCTCCTCGACCAGGTAGTCCGGGGCCAGGTACCAGGGCTCCGGACCGGCCGGCTCGTCGTACTGGAAGACCGGGCCGGTCGCGGCGGCCGCCTGCTCCGGGCTGATCTCGACGGTCACCTCGTCATCGAAGGATTGACTGCCGTAGACCTCGGCGAACGCCTCCGCGAAGATCTCCCCTTCGGTGTCGGCCTCGGCGAACGCCTCCTCCTCGTACTCCTGAAGCTCCTCCACCGAGGGCTCGGCCTCCATGACGGGGCTCTCCGTGACCGGGCTCTCCGTGACCGGGCTCTCCGTGACCGGACTCTCCGTGACCGGACTCTCCTCGACCGTCAGCTCCGGCGCCGACTCGGCCGGGTACTGCGCGAGCGCCTCCTCGATCGCGATCCGCAGGCGCTGCTCCTCGTGCTCGCGGTCGAGATACCAGGCGGTGCCCCAGATCCGGTGCAGGTTCCAGCCGAGGCTCTGCAGCACCTGCTCGCGCAGCCGGTCCCGGTCGCGGGCGGCCGGCGCCGAGTCGTACGTGGTGCCGTCGCACTCGATGCCGAGGGCGTACGGCGCGTTGCGGCGCGACGAGGTGCGGACCGCCAGGTCGACCCGGAACGCGCCGGTGCCGACCCGGGCCCGCACGTGGTAGCCCCAGGAGGCGATCACGTCCCGTACCGAGTCCTCGAACGGGGTCTGCGCCTCGGCGCTCGCATCGGTCAGGTCCAGCGCGTCCTCGCCCCGCACGGCGTAGTCGAGGTAGGCCGCCAGGAACGTCAGGTTCTCGTACCCCGCAAGCTCTTGCGCCCGGACCGCCGACACCACCTCGAAGCGGCGCGCGGCGCGGGTGGTCGCGACATTGAGCCGCCGCCAGCCGTCCGGGCCGTCGAGACCGCCGAGATCCGTGCCGATCGCCAGGATCACCACGTCCCGCTCGTCGCCCTGCACCGCGTCGAGGTCCTTCACGAAGAACCCGCGCAACCGGTCGTCGTCCGGCGACCCGACCATGTCGGCCACCGCGGCCTCGATCTCCCGACGCAGCTCCGGCGTGCAGGCCACCACCCCGAGCGTACGGTCGGGACGGGTCACCAGATGGTGGGCGACCCGGCTGGCGACCTCCTCGGCCAGCGTCTCGTCGCCCTCCGCGGCGAACAGCTGCACCCCCGCGTCCGGACCGGCCGGACCGGCGGCCGGGAACGTGTTGAGCCGCCCGGCGTAGAAGCTGTGGTTCGCGAACGCGATCAGCGACTCGTGCCGGCTGCGGTAGTGCGTGGTCAGGTCCAGGACCGGGAACGCCCCGCAGTGGATCGCCAGGCCCAGGATCGACTGGCCGTCGCCGCCGCCGGGCAGCGGGGTGGCGCCGAGCTGCCGGTCGTCACCCACCACGATCATCGAGCTGGCCCGGTACGCACAGGTGATCGCGTCGGCGACCGGCACCCGCGAGGCCTCCTCGACGATGACCACGTCGAAGTAGAGGTCGGACGGGATGAGCCGGCTCACGTCGGCCGGGATGGTGAGCATCGCCGGCTTCACCGCCTGGGTGGCGTGCCGGGTCTCGGCGAGCAGGTCCCGGACGGTCGGGCGGCGACCCTGCTGGGCCGCGGCCGACCGGATCATCGCCGCCTCGGCGACCGCGGTGCCGGACGGCTGCATGTCGTCGACGGCGTTCATGACGTCGGCGGCGGCGGCCCGCTCCAGCAGCGTGTCCCAGAGCCGGAACTCGCGGATGAGCCGGTCCCGGGAGGCGGCGTCGAGCGGTGGCAGGCGCTCGTCCTCCCGGATGATCATGTCGGCCCAGGACTGGAACAGCGCCCGGCCGAGCACCGGCAGCAGCTGCTCGACCGGCAGGTCCTGGCTCGCGCAGAACTCCACGACCGGGTCCAGGCCGTGCTCGCTGAGCACCTCCCGCGCCGCCTGGTAGTCGAACCACTCCTGCTGGCCGTGCACGTCCTCGAGCAGCGCGGTGATCAGCTCGCGGGCGTGCTCGTAGTCGTCCAGGGTGGCGGTGAGCGACGGGTGCCGGCGCGGCGCGAACGCCCGCAGGATCCAGTCGCGGGCGGACTGCCACTCGGCGACCCGGGACGGCAGCGCGTCGGTGGGTCGTACCCGGGCCAGGGCCTGCGCCTGCTCCGGCGTGAACGGGACGTCGGCGCCGGCCCGCACCCGGCGGGCCTCGGACGCCCAGGACATCGCGGTGGCGAGCGCGTCCACGTCGGTTTGGGTGCCCCGGTACAGCGGGCCGAGCACCTCGGCGTACTCGCCGGCGTTCGCGGTGAGCGCGCCGGCCGCGTCCGAGGCGGTCTCCCGGAGCAGGCCGATCGCGGCCGACTCGGCGAGCGTGAAGTCCCGGCCGGCCGCGACGCTGTACGCCTGGGTCAGCTCGGCCGCGGCGGTCAGCGGCTCCACGTGCGCCCGCAGCCAGGTGACCGCGTCGTGGATCGGCCCGGTCGCGAGCTGCGGGCGGGGCGCCGGCTCGGGCGCCGGGCGCAGCGCCGCGGTGAACCGCTCGAATTCGGTGCGCGCCTCGCTGACGATCCGGATGATCGCGCCGTTCGGGGTGGCCGCGCAGACCCGCTCGATGATGCCGCCGACGGCCAGCGGCGGAGTGATCCGCAGCGTCTCCTCGGCGGTGCGCAGCGCGTCCTGGATCGCGTCGAAGTCGGTGTCCAGGTGCTTCCAGTGCCGGCCCAGGTTGCGCGCGTACTCCAGCTCGGCCGCCTCCAGCTCCTGGACGGCCCGCTTCCAGGCGGCCGCCGCGTCGAGGTTCGCGACCGCGTCCGAACGTTTCACGTCGGGCCGGGCGATGCCGGCCGTGATCCGCTTGTCCCGCCGGTACGGCTTGCGCAGCTTGCGGATCCCCTTGTGCTGGGTGGCGAACCGCTCGACCAGCTCGTCCACCGGCTCCACCAGCGCCGACTCGTTGAAGTGCTCGCGGGCCCGGGACTCGGCGGCCTTCACCGCCTCGACGGCGCGCTGCAGCACCCGGGACGCGGCCCGGGCGTTCGCCATCCCGGTCGTGTCGAACCAGCCCAGCTCCGGCTTGTTCGGCCGGTTCAGCAGGTCCACGATCGCGGCGACCCTCGGCAGGTCGGTGAACGCCACGACGTTCGGCAGGCCGAGCCGGGCGGTGACCCGGTCCAGGCTGTGCTGGTGCTGCTCCAGCCGGTCGGCCTCCTCGGCGAACCGCCGGGCCAGCCCGATCGCCTGCGCCGTGGTGAGCGGCAGGATCTCGATCGGCGGCGGGTTCAGGTGCGCGAGCGTCGGCACCACCGGCAGCTTCGCCGGCGACGGCAGCGCCGACCAGGTGACGCCGGCCTTCGCCCGGACCGCCTCCTCGGCCTGGTGCAGCGAGCGCAGGTGGCCGACCAGGCCCTCGGCGGCCTTCGCCACCGGCTCCAGGCTCTCCAGCGTCAGCCACTCGTCGGGCACCTCGCCGGGCCGCCGGGCGGCGTGCCCGACCAGCGTGGTCAGCGCGATCGCGTCGGCGATCGTGTGCGCCTCGAACACCTCGGCGAGCCGGTCGTTGTTCTCCGCCTCGATCAGGTGGTCGAGCGCCGCGAGCGCCTGGTGCAGCCGGGCGTCCAGGCGGTTGCGGTCGATCACGTCGCGCCACAGGAAGTCGTCGCCCTCGAGGGCGGGCCGCCAGGCGCGGCCCAGGTGGTCGGCGGCGTCGCGGACGCGCTGCAAGGATTGCGTGGTCAGGGGTACGGGCAACCCGCCCGGCACCGGCCCGGCCGGCAGATCCGTCATCTGGGCGCACATGCCGAGCACGTCGTGCAGCCGGTGACCGAGCGGCTCGCGGACCTCGTTCATCGCTTCGGCGTACGCGTTGAGCCGCATCCGGTGCTGCCGCAGCTCCTCGCGCTCGTCGGTGGAGAGGCTCGGCGGCGGCAGCGGGATGAAGTCGAGCGCCGTGGCGAGCGCCCCGGCCACCTGGGTCCGGCCGATCCGGTCGCTGTGCAGCTCCAGCAGGTAGTCGGCGAGGCCCACCCGGGCCAGCCGCTCCTTCACGCCGTCCAGGGCGGCCGCCTTCTCCGAGACGAGCAGCACCCGCTTCCCGGCGTGGATGAGGCAGGCGATCATGTTGGCGACGGTCTGCGTCTTGCCCGTGCCGGGGGCGCCGCGCAGCACGAACGTACGGCCGTCGACCGCCGCGGCGATGGCGGATCGCTGGGCGGCGTCGGCGTCGAGGACCAGCGGCACGTCGTCGGGCGCCGCCAGTTCGTCGATCCGGCGTACCGGGACGGGCTCGAAGCGCAGCGCGTCCGGCTGGGCGATCGGGTCGGTGGCGAGGGCCCGGATCACCGGGTGGGCGAGGATCTGCCGCTCGTTGTCGACCAGGTCGGTGTACATCACCTCGCGCTGCACGTCGAACCGGGACAGCATCACGCACTCGTCGGAGTGCCAGTCCGGGTGGTTGCCGATCGCCGCGTCCAGCCGGGCCCAGAACACCGTGAGGTCCAGGTTCGCGAGGCTGTCCACCTGCGGGAGGTCGATGCCGTACGCGTGCAGCCGCACCGCGAGCGCCGGGTTCACGATCGGGTCCTCCGGCCGCGCCCGCAGCCGCGGGTAGTCCAGCGGGTCCGGGCAAACCAGCTCGACCGGCACCAGCACGATCGGGCTGGCGAACTGCTGGCCGCCGTCCACCCAGTGCAGCGATCCCAGCGTCAGGTAGAGCGCCGAGATGCCCTGCTCGTACTGGTCGCGACGGGCGGTCCGGCGCAGCGCGTGCAGCGTCGCGTCCATGTCCGCGTCGATCATCTCGGTCTGGAAGACGTTGGCGGCCCGCGGCCGGGGCCCCTCGGCCTGCTCCTCGATGCCGAGGAATCCGCACTCCCGTCCGTCCCGGAGCGCCTCCAGGATGCTCCGCGGCGTCGGGCTCACGATCGCCACGACCCCGGGACCCGCGGGATCCACGTCGATCAGTGGATTGCTGCCGGTGAAGTCCAGCAGACCGGCTCGCCAGGACTCCAGCACTCCGCGAACACGCGCATCCGGCCGTCCGGTCAACCCGTCAGCATCATCCCACCGCATTGCCACATTCCAGCAAGGCAAGGCGGGTCACCGTGGCGATTTTCCGGGTTAATCCGACGTTCCGGACTTCAACCAATCGAATTCGGCCTGTCCGACCCGGGGCAGGACGTGCTCACGCCGCCGCAAACTTCCACAAACAGAACATTACCGACATGTACGACAGGTCGGGCGTGGCGCGCCGATCCGATGCCACACGGGCACACGCCGCCCTCAGCCAGGAAGCCGCGCCGCCGCCCGCCCATCCCGGCTGCACCCCATGGTCGCCTGTGGTCGCCGCCGGGAGGGCGGCTTGCAGCCTACGGTCGTCGCCGGGAGGCCGGCTGCACGCTATGGTCGCGGCCCGAAGGCCGGCTGCACGCTATGGTCGCTGGTAGCGCTCCCACACAGCCATAGGCTGCAGCCGGCCGAAGCGGGCCGCAGTCCGTTGCTGTCGACAGGCCCGGTCGACGACCATGCGCTGCAGCCGGCGGGGTGCCGTCACTCCCAGATCGGTACCCACCACTGCCAGCCGGCGGGCGCCAGCGGCCAGCCCGGGTCCGGACGCCAGCCCTCGGGCGGGTACCAGCCGTCCGGCGGCACCGGCCAGCCGGGCGGCACCACGAACTTGATGCCGGTCGGCGCGCCGGGGATCGGCGGGTGCGGGTTGGCCTCGGCGGCCGGGGCGGGGGCCGCGGATACCGGGGCGGCGCCGGAGAGCCGGCTCGGGTTGCTCTTCACGACGGCGGCCAGGGCCGGGATGACCGTGGTCTCGGCGATGTGGGCGCCTACCGGGGCCGGGCTGACCGGATGGGCGAACGATTCCGCCGGCCCGGCTTCACCCACCGTCGCCGGGCTGCCCAGCGCCTGACCGCCCAGCGCCTGACCGCCCAGCGCCGGACCACTCAGAGCCTGTCCAGCCAGCGCCTGACCAGCCGACGCCTGACCGCCCAGAGCCTGACCGCTCAGAGCCTGACCGGCCAGTGACTGGCTTGCCGGCGTCTGGCCGTTGAGCGCCGGGGCCCCCGAGGACGGCATGGCCGAAAGGGGCGATCCCGCGAGCGAGGGCGATGCGGCTACCGGGGAGCCGGGCATGGCCGACACCGAGGCGGAAGTGCCGGCGAACGTCGTTGCACCTGCGGGCGAGCCGGGGAACGACGAGCCTCCCGCCGCGTCGGCGGACGGGGATGCGGAGACCGGCGCCGGCGCGGATGACGTGACGGCTGCCGCCGGGGAACCCGGATAGGCCGGCGCCGGCGACGACGGGCGGGTGGGGGTCGCTTCGGACGGCGTGTCGAGGCGCGGTGCCGTGCCGCCGGCCGGTGAACCGGTGGAGGGCAGGGTGGGCAGCGCGGAGGCGCTCGGGGTGGCCCAGGCGGGGATGCCGGTGCTCGGTACTGCCCAGCTCGGCACCGCCTCCCCCGGCGCGGCCCAGCCCGGGATCGCCTCGCCGGTGGTGGTACCCCAGCTCGGGCCGGGTTCGGCGGGAGTGGCCCAGCTCGGGAGCGCGGGTTCGCCGCCGGCCGGGCGCACCGGGAGGCCGGCGGCCGCGTCGAAGTCACGGGCGGCGGCCGGGTCCGGGCCGGCAGCGGCGTCCAGGCCGGGAGCAGCGCCACCGAAGCCCGCGTCACGACCGGCAGCCGAACCGCCGAAGCCCGCGTCACGACCGGCAGCCGCATCACCGAACGCAGTGTCACGGTCCGAACCAGCGCCACCGAACGCAGCGTCACGATCCGTACCCGCGCCACCGCCGAAGCCCGGGTTGTCCCGCTTGTCGGCCGCGGTCCGGCCCAGGCCCGCGTCGCTGGCGATGCCCAGCCGCAGGCCCGACTCGCCCGCCTGCCAGCCTGCCGTCGCCTCGCTGGAGGCGCCGGGGGTCCAGCCCTGGGTCACGTCGTCGCGGGCGGCCCAGCTCGGTACCGGGTCGCCGGGGGCGGCCCAGCTCGGGGCACCCTCCGCCGGCGGGGTCCAGCCGGAGGTGGCGTCGACCGGCGGGGTCCAGCCGGAGGTGGGGTCGACCGGCGGGGTCCAGGCCGGCGTCGCGTCGCTGCTCGCCGCCCAGCTCGGGGCGAGCTCGCCCGGCGACGAACCGGGCGGGGAAGCGGGCGGCGAACCGGGCGTGGACCAGCTCGGTGAGATGCCCCCGGCCGGGCCGGGCGCCGCGCCTGGTGTGGCCGGTCCCGTGGAGGTCGCGCCGGACGCGGAAACGCCTGCCGCGGCACGGCCGGAGGACGAGGGATTGGGGAACGCGGGGGAAGAGGAGGCGGAGGACTGCCGGCCCTGCCAGGCTTCCGGGAGATCCTGGACGCGGGAGATGTAGAGCATGACGCTGGCCTCGCCGGCGTTGCCCTTCACGATGCCGCGGGCGGCCGTGATGAGGCCCTGTTCGGCGAGGTGGCGCAGGGTGGGCAGCAGCTCGCCGCTCATCTTCGGGCTCAGGTCGCCGACCCGGGCGTCGCCGATGCGCACCTCGACCAGGTGGTCGGCCATCTCGTGCAGGGTCACGTACGCCCAGCACTCACCCTCCGGGCGCAGCAGCGGCCGCAGCGCTTCGAGGAACTGCTGCTGGCCGTTGACCTGGACGGCCGAGCCGGACGGCAGGAGCCGGTGCTCGGCGGGCGGCGGCTCGTTCGCCGGGACGAGCATGTGCGGCTCGGCGAGGTCGAGCCGGATCGTGCCGACGAAGGCCGGCGGACGGCCGTCGTACTCGCCCCACTCCCGGCCGTGGATCTGGCCGTTGACCTCGGGCACCAGCCCGCGCTTGTGCAGCGAGGAGAGGACTTTCACGTACCGCGCGGCCTCCGGCCGGGGCAGGTGACCCAGCAGCGCCGACCCGGACCAGACGCCCACCGCGTTGCGGTCGTGACGGTTCTTGGGGTCGGGTATGAGCTGCAGGGGAACGGATATGTCGGTCCCCTGTGGGTTGAAGTCGGAGCCGAAGAGCGCACGTATCGCCTTCGCGTAGTGCGTCTCGCCGACCACCTCGGCACTTGCCCAGCCCGCTTGTCCCCAGAGTTGGAACCGATTCGCCACACGGGAACGCTAGTGTCTGCTTTCCGTCAGTCACCTCGTCCATACGGACGAGTGCGATCATCCGTACGTTCCGTATCGCGATCACAGCGCCGCGCGACCGAATCATCGTTCAGGATCCGGCAAACCGGCAACAACTACACAGAGTTACGGGGAAGCGGGACTCGCTCCCCCGTACCCAATGATCAAGAACGGACAGTGGGCGTGTCACCCACCTTGACCACCATCTTGCCGGTGTTGTCGCCGCGCAGGACGCCGAGGAAGGCGTCGGGCGCGTTCTCGAGGCCCTCGACGACGGTCTCGCGCGCGGAGATCCGGCCGTCGCGCAGCCAGCCGCCCACCTCGGCGAGGAAGTCGGGCATCCGGTGGTTGTGGTTGCCGACGATGAAGCCGCGCAGGTTCAGCTCCTTGCCGATGGCGAGCGCGAGGTTGCGCGGCGCGGCCGGCGGGGCGGTCTCGTTGTACTGCGCGATGGCGCCGCAGAGCGCGAACCGGGCGAACTTGTTGGCCGACGCGATCGCGGCCTCCAGGTGGTCGCCGCCGACGTTGTCGAAGTAGACGTCGACGCCGTCCGGCGCGGCGGCCCGAAGCTGCTCGCGGACCGGGGCGTCCTTGTAGTTGAACGCGGCGTCGAAGCCGAGCTCGCCGGTCAGGTACGCGGCCTTCTCCGCCGAGCCGGCGCTGCCGATCACGCGCTTCGCGCCCTTCAGCTTCGCGATCTGCCCGACGACGCTGCCCACGGCTCCCGCGGCGCCCGACACGAAGACGGTGTCGCCCTCCTTGAACTGCGCGATGTCGAGCAGCCCGACGTACGCAGTGAGCCCGGTCATGCCGAGCAGCCCGAGGTACGCCGAGAGCGACTGCGCCGGGTCGACGACCCGCACCCGGTTCGCGTCCGCCACCGCGTACTCGCGCCAGCCCAGGCCGTGCGCGACCACCGCGCCGACCGGCACCGCCGGGGCGTTCGAGGCGACGACCTCGCCGACCGCGGCGCCGTCCAGGGGCGCGCCGACCGCGAAGGGCGCGACGTAGGACTTGGTGTCGTTCATCCGGCCGCGCATGTACGGGTCGACCGACATGTAGATGTTGCGGATGAGCACCTGGCCCTCGCCGGCGACCGGCGTCTCGACCTCGGCGAGCTCGAAGTTCGCGGCGGTGGGCCAGCCGGTGGGACGGGAGGCGAGGCGGATCTCTTGCACGGGGGATCTCCAATCGGTCGAGGCTTTTCGACAGTACGTCGAGAAAGTCGACACCGCGTCGATTATTCGATGTTAACCGCGTTACCGTGGTGTCATGACCCGCCGGCGAGGACCCAGCAAAGGCGATCGCCGCGAGCGGGCGATCCTGACCACCGCGCGTGACCTGCTCACCCGCAAACCGCTCGCCGACATCACGATCGACGAGCTCGCGGCCGGCGCGGAGATCTCCCGGTCGAGCTTCTACTTCTACTTCGACTCGAAGCTCGCCGTCGTGGTGGCCCTGCTGCACGACCTCACCGGCGAGCTGCACGCCGGCTCGAGCCCCTGGCTGGACGGCACCGGGCCGGACGAGGAGGCGCTGCGCCGCTCGCTGACCGGGCTCGCCGCGATCTGGAGCGGTCACGGGCGGCTGCTGGCCGGCGCGCTCGCCGCCGCTCCGGGCTGCCCGCCGATCGCCGCGTGGCGCGCCGGGCTGCGCGACGCGCACGTGAAGCGGCTGGCCGCGCGCATCGAGCGGGACCGCGCGGCCGGGCTCGCCCCGGACGGGCCGGCCCCCGCGGTCCTGGCCGGGTTGATCGACGACCTGCGGCTGGCGGCGTTCGCCGGTGCAGCGGACCCGGCCGGCCTTGTCGACGACATGGTCCTGGTCGAGCTGCGGATCCTCTACGGCGAAATAGGGGAAACCGGCGCGGCAGGGTGATTCAGAAGGCACGCTGAGGACATGCGAATCGGTGTCATTGGGGCAGGTCAGCTCGGGGGCACTCTGGCCGCGTGGTGCGCCGAGAGCGGTCACGACGTGGCCGTCACCTCCCGCCACCCGGAACGGCTCCGCGAGCGGGTCGACCGGATGGGCGGGAAGCTGCGCGTCATGTCGATCCCGCAGGCCGCGGCGTTCGGTGACATCGTGATCTTCGCGCCGAACTGGTCCGGGGCGAAGGAGGCGGTCGACCTCACCCGGTCCGCGCTCGAGGGCAAGGTCGTCATCGACGGCACCAACCCGGAGGACGGCGTGCCGGGGGTGCCCGCCGGCTCGTTCACCGGCGCGTTCACCGGCAGCTACCTGACCGGCGCGAGCACCAAGGACCCGGTGCTGATCGCCGCCGCCGTCAACGGCCCGCCCGGCGAGGCGTCCGACCGGCTGATGGAGCACGCCGGCGCCAAGAGCGGCCTGGAGACGCTGATCGAGTGGGCGCCCGGCGCGCACTGGGTGAAGGCGTTCAACAACCTCTCCACCGACGTGCTGAGCCGGCGGCGCGGCCACGACCCGCTGCTCGCCGAGTTCGTCTGCACCGACGAGCGGGACGCCCGGGAGGCGGCCTGCCAGATCATCCGCGAGCTCGGGTTCGCGCCGTTCTATGCGGGCGGGGCCAAGGCGGCCCGGCTCACCGAGACCGGCGGGCCGCTGCAGGCGCGCGAGGTCGACGTGCAGGACGCCACGGACGCCCTGGCCGACGCGCTCGCCACGCTGGGGTGATCTCCTAGGATTCCGGCGTGTCGTCGCCGCGAATCCTGGAACTGCTCGCCTCACCCGTGCACCGCTTCGAGGGCCGCCCGTCCGACGGCCCCGCGCCCGCCCCGGCCGGGGAGCTCGTCGAGGAGATCCGTCTCCGGGCCGGGCTCGGCATCGTGGGTGACCGCTATTTCAACCACCCGGCCCATCGGGACGCGAGCGTCACAGTCATGGCGGGTGAGTCTCTGCCCGCGGGTGCGGGCCTTTCCCGGGTACGACGGAACATCCTCACCGCCGGCATCCCCGTCGACGACCTCGTGGGCTCGGTGCTGAGCCTCGACTCGGGCGACGGGCCGGTGCTCCTGCGGGTCCGGCGTCCGGCCCACCCATGCGCGTGGATGGACGTGACCGTCGGCCCGGGCGCGTGGAAGGCGCTGCGCCGCCGGGGCGGGGTCCGCTGCGTGCCGCTCACCGACGGCGTGCTGCGGGTCGGCCCGGTCGCCGTCGAGGTGCTCCCCGATCAGACCAGCGCCGGCTGAAGCTCCCGGCGGTCGGTCTCGGTCGCGCGCTCGGCCCAGTTGAACGGACGGTCGTCCTCCCGGCGGCGCAGCCACGCGGCGTGGGTGTCACGGGTGGTGGGCGGGGTCGAGGTTCCGATGGTCAGGCTCATGACGACTCCTCTGTCGGCTTGATCAGCTGGGTGTTACCCCGTTGATCGGCCGGCGCCGCATCCGTTCCAGAGAAATCGGACGCCGCACCCGATCCGCTACCGAGTGGGTTGCCAGAGCCACCGGTCGCGACTAACGTACAACCACATGGTTGTAGGTCAGGACGCCGATCTCGTCTTCCACGCCCTCGCGGACGCGACGAGACGCGACATCCTGACCAGGGTCATCCACTCCGGGCAGTCGGTCTCCGAGCTGGCCCGGCACTATCCGATGAGCTTCGCCGCGGTGCAGAAACACGTCGCGGTGCTGGAACGCGCCGCCCTCGTCACCAAGACGAGGCGCGGGCGGGAGCAGATCGTGCACGGGGAGGTCACGGCGCTGCGCCGGGTGGCCCTCCTGCTCGATGCGTACGAGGAGGTCTGGCGGCGACGAGCCGGCCGGATCGCCGACATCCTGGACGAGGACGAGTGAGAGGAGACCGGTCATGCCGGTGGTCAGCTCTGTCAAGAACGTGGAAGCGCTCACCATGACGTTCGTCGCCGAGTTCGAGGCGGCCGTCGACCGGGTCTGGCAGGTCTGGGCCGATCCGCGCAAGCTGGAGCGCTGGTGGGGGCCGCCGACCTGGCCGGCGACCTTCGAGACGTACGAGTTCAAGCCCGGCGGGCGGGTGCACTACTACATGACCGGCCCGGACGGCACCCGGTCCCGCGGCTGGTGGACGATCACCGCGGTCGAGGCGCCGCACCGCCTCGAGTTCGACGACGGGTTCGCCGACGAGAACTTCGAGCCGGTCGACCCGAAGGACACCACCCACGGCGTCGTCACGTTCGAGCAGGTCGGCGACCGGACGCGGATGACCACGGTCTCCACGTTCACCAGCGCCGAACAGCTGGAGAGAATGGCCGAGATGGGCATGGAGGAGGGCATGCGCTCCGCCCAGGACCAGATCGACGCCCTGCTGTAATCCCTCCGCCCCTCCCCCTCTCCGCGATCTTGTGAAGTCCCACAGCACCGTTCCTGCCGAAGTTCACAAGATCGGGGCGGGAGAGGGCGCCCCGCCCGGCCACAACCCCACCCCACCCCGATCTTGTGAAGCTCCACAGCACCGTTCCTGCAGAACTTCACAAGATCGGGGCGGGAGAGGGCGCCCCGCCCGGCCACAGCCCCGCCTCTCCGCGATCTTGGGGAGTTCGGCGGGACCGTTCCTGGCGAAGTTCACAAGATCGGGGAGGGGGAGGGGGTAGCGTCGGGAATGCCCTCGACGTGCCCGATGGGAGGCGGACGGTTGACCCCCAGCTGGCGGACACGATTCGGCGGCGAGAGCGTCTCCCCCGACGCACAGCTGCGGATCGACGAGCTGACCGCCGCCCTCGCCGAGCGGGACGCCGAACTGGAACGGCTGCGCGCCGACCGGGACGCGCGGGCGCAGAGTTCGCAGGTCGAGCAGGTACGCCTCAACCAGCGCCTGCGCCGCCGCGCCAAGGAGGCGATCGACGGCACGGCCGCGGTGATCGGCGGCAAGCTGGAGGACGTGGTCATCCAGGTGGGAGCGGCCCGGGACGCCGCGGCCGCCACCCAGGAACGGGTCACCGTCACGAACAGCGCGGCCGAGGCCCTGGTCCGGCGGGCGCACAGCGCCGACGAGGCGGCCACCGCCCTGAACGCCAGCCTGCGGCAGGTGGCCGGGATCGCCAGCGTGATCTCCGGGATCGCCTCGCAGACCCGGCTGCTCGCGCTGAACGCCACCATCGAGGCGGTTCGCGCCGGGGCGGCCGGCAGCGGGTTCGCCGTGGTCGCCGACGAGGTGAAGGGGTTGGCGGACACGACCGCCGACTCGACCGAGCAGATCACGAGCACGATCGCGGCGCTGGAGGCGGACGTCGCGCAGATGGGCGAGACGCTCACCGCGATCATCAAGGACGTCGGCGACATCGAGGACGCGATGCGGCAGCTGGGCGGGATCGCGGACCGGCAGAACGACATCGTGATGCTGCTGCACCAGAGCGTCGACGCCACGATGGCGCAGATCGGCGACCTGTCCGACGTGGCGGAGCGGCTGGAGCGGCGGCGCACCGACCGGCTGCCGGTGCACGGGACGGTCCGGCTGCACGCGGCGGGCCGCGAGCTCACCGGGCAGGCCGTCGACCTGAGCGCCGACGGCGTGGGCTGCACGGTTCCGAACAGCGCTGCCCTGGCCGTCGGCGACACGGTCCGGGCGGCCTTCGATCTGGGGGACGGCGGCGGGGTGCCGGGTGGGCTGCGCGGCACGGCCGACGCCCGGGTGGTCCGCCGGATGCCGCGCGACGGGGTCACCGAGCTCGGGCTGGAGTTCGTGGACCTGCCCGACCCGCTGCGCGAGGACGTCGAGAACTTCCTGGCACAGGTGGGGAGCTAGAGCGAATCTGACGGATCATGGTCGGCTCCGGTCGGGTTTCGCACGGAGCCAGATCATGATTGAGGCGACGGTAACCGTTGCCTCGTAACG
>NZ_JBFAAR010000002.1:247057-1518994 GCF_040639855.1 Actinoplanes sp. NPDC023714 | reverse complement strand
CCGTTACGAGGCAACGGTTACCGTCGCCTCAATCATGATCTGGCTCCGTGCGAAACCCGACCGGAGCCGACCATGATCCGTCAGATTCGCTCTAGCCTTCAGCCGGATGTCTCTGAGCCCACGAAATCGAGTGAATCAGGTGTAGAACCGCCGTCCCACATCGATTACGCGCTTCGCCAGGCTGACTGCCATCGGCTCCAGCCGGCTGCGTGATCACTTTTGACACCGGCGAGCCGGTCGCCTGCGCGCCACCAGCCACGCCACCCCAGCACCACCCACCACGACCCCGGCCACCGCCAGATCCGGAACCCCGCCGGTGATCTCCCGAACCCGCCCCTCCACCGCCGCCTGCTCGGAAGCGCCCAGAACCCCACCGAGCGACGCCGTCCCATCGGTGACCAGTAACAGCACGCCGATCGCCACGGTCAGCACCCCACCGGCGATACCGGCCCACGTGTTGCTCCACCCGCCAACCCGCACGCCGCGTGGGCGAACCATCCGCCGCACGAACGGCAGCCGACCCCACAGCAGCGCGAGAAACAGCAGCGGACAGCACATGCCGGCGGCGAAGACGAGGAGGACGATCCCGCCGTAGAGGGCATTGCCTCCGACCGCGGCGACCGTCAGGACCGCTCCGAGCAGCGGCCCGGCGCAGACTCCGGCGAGGCCGTAGATGGTGCCGAGCGCGTATACCGCCGCCGCCGAGGTGCCCTGCGCCGCCGCGGCGGGCAGGCCCGGAAGTGAGACGCCGGCCAGCATGACGAGACCGAGCAGGATGACCACGACGGCGGCGCCGGTGACGAAGGCCTGGCGGTGCTGGGTGACGAAGGCGCCGGCGGTTCCGGCCAGCACCCCGAGCGGCACCAGGGTGGTGACCAGGCCGAGGTAGAACACCGCGGTCCGGCCGAGGAGCCGGGCCGGGCCGGTGAACGCGTACGAGAAGAAGGCCGGCAGCAGCATCGCCGAGCACGGGCTGAGCAGCGTCAGCACGCCGCCGGCCAGGGCGCCGAGCAGTCCCAGTTCCACCGATCAGCTCGCGGCGGCGAGCGCGGCGTCCAGGAACTCGCGGAACACCGGGATCGACTGGGCGCCGGAGAGGGACTTGTCGCCGGCCACGAAGAACGGCACGGTGGTGACGCCGATCGCCGCGGCCTCGCTGTTGCTGGCCTGAGCCGCCGAGTGGAGCAGCGGTCGGTCCAGGTCCGCGGTGAATCGGGCGATGTCGGGTACGCCGGCCTCCCGTGCGAACGACACGAGCGTCGCGCGAGGCAGATCCGGATGTCCCTTCTCGGGGGCCTTCGCATACAGCGCGGAGAGGTATTCGAAGAATCGGCCCTGTTCGGCCGCGGCCCGCGCGGCGACGGCGCCGTCCGCGGACTGCTCACCGAAGAACGACACGTCGTTGACCTCGAGGCGGACCTTGCCGGTGTCCACGTACTCCCGCCGCAGCACCGGCAGCATCTCCCTGCTGAACACGGCGCAGAACGGGCAGCGCATGTCGGTCCACTGCGCCAGCACGACGGGCGCGTCCACGTCACCGATCGCCATCGGGTCGTGCTGTTCGCGGCGGATGAAGGGAGCCGAGGCCGCCCGGGTGTCGTCGGATTCCCGGCCGCCGGTGAGGTGGGCGGTGAGCACCACGCCGAGGAAGGCGACGATCGCGACGACCCCGAGGCCGATGCGCCGGTTGCGCCGCCGAGCCTGCAGCCGAGCCTGAGTTTTGGAACTCCTCATCGGCGCAGGATCGGCGACGCCGGCGCCCGCCGTGCCGTTTTTGTGCTAAGCCCCCCGTTGGAAGGACGTCAGATCGCGGTCAACGTCAACACACCCGTGTAGACCCCGGCCTCGGTGGACGTCGGCACGCTCAGCGTCAGCTGCGCGTCGAGCCGAGCCGTCCCCCGTCCCGACCCGGACGCGAGCACGGCACCGTCGCCGAGGCTCGTGTCGCGCGGGCCGGCCACCACGCCCGACCCACCCCCGTCGGCGACGACGGGCGTCCACCCGAGGTGATCCCCGCTGAACGACTCCCCGCTGGCACTCCGGAATCCGCCGGCCATCTGCCCGGACGCCGTCCATCCGGGCTGCGACGACCGGGTGTCGGTGACGGTCACCGGCTTGAGCGCGCCGGAGCTCTCCCACCGGTCGCCCGCGGCGTTCAGCGCGGCCGCCGGCAGCGTGACGTCGCGGTCCGCCGCGTCGACGCTGATGACGAGGGCGCCCTCGGTCTCGCTGATCGTCGCGGTGACCGTCTTGGCGGCGTCCCCGCCGGCCGGTCCGGACGTCACCGCGAGCATGACCGGCGCGCTGGTGGCCACCACGGCGGAGCCGTCGGAGAGTTTCACCAGATAGCGGGTCCCGTCGAGGGACTCACTGGCGGTGAACCGGTAGGACGCCCCGGTCTCCCCGTCGATCGCCGTGTAGTCGTCGGCGCCGGGCTTCCGGCTGAACCACTGATACGCGTCGAGCGGCCCCTGCGGCGTCTGCACCGCCTGCAACGTGACGGCCTCGCCGGACGCGTAGGAGGACGCCATCCCGGACACCGCGAGCGCGAGGGGTGCCTCCAGGGTGACCGGCTCGGATTCGACGTAGGCGCGGCCGTCGTCGAACGTCAGCCGGGCGACGACGGTGGCGCCGTCGGTGGCGGGCAGGGTGAGCCGGGCGTCGTTCTCGCCGGTCACGAGCTGCCCGTCGACGTACCACTCCCAGCGCGACAGCATCGACGCCGGCGCCACCGAGGCGCTGAGCGTGACCGATCCGTCCCGCCGCTCGCTCGCCACCGTCACCTTCTGCTGCGGCGCGGCCCCGTGGTCGTCGACGTGGATGGTCGCCGGCTCGCTGGTGGCGAGCAGCGTGCCCGCGGCCGAGTACAGCTCCGCCTTCACCAGGGTTCCGTCCAGCGCCTGCTCCGCGCGGACCTCGTGCTTCGCCGTGGTGATCCCGTCCATCACGACGAAGCCGGCCTGGTCCGGGCGTTTCCAGAGCCATCTGTACGTGTCGGAGTCGCCGGCGACGGGGTCCGCCGAGGCGTGCAGGCTCACGGCGCCGCCCTGGTGGTAGTGACCGGACAGCGAGTCGAGGAAGAGCAGTTGCTCGCCGGGCGCCGCGTCGGTGACCCGCAGCTGCTGCTGCGCGCCGGCGATGTAGTGGCCGGTGCGGGCGTCGGTCGTGGTCAGGTACAGGTAGGTCCCGTCGAGGCCGGCCGTGACCGGCAGCTCCAGCGACGCCGCCGTGCCGCCCGGGATCGCGGTGAAGGTGCCGCCGTCGACGATGCTCCACTCGTGGGTGACGTCCTCGCGGGCCGGATACAGCTCGGAGGAGGCCCGCAGCGTGTCCCCGGCCCGGTACACCGTGCGGATGCCGGAGAGCTGCAGCTCGCGCCGGTCGATCCGGGTGGCGAGCGCGGGGGAGCGGCCGATGACGGTGCCGTCGGCGGCGACGATCTCGTACGCCCACTCGTACTGGTTGAGCCACGAGGTGTCGAAGACGTGGCCGTCCGCCTCCTCCTTGGGCAGCGCGGTCTCGTGCGGAATCCGCCAGTCGACGCCGCTGGGCACGGTGCGGTTCACCCACCGGGTCGTCTCGCCGCCGGTCAGGGGACGGTGGCCGGCGGTCACCCGTACGAAATCGCCGTTGAAGTAAGCCGGCGCCAACTCACTCACCGTGACCACCTCGCCGGTCCCCGGATTGGGGCCGGAAACGGACAGCCGGCGATAGCCGGTCTCCTGCACCACGGTGTTGGACGCATCCCGGATCTGCACCTTGACGTCGGAGCCGTCGAGGGCGACGGTGGCGTCCCGGCTGTACCGCTCACCGCGCGTGGCCAGGAAGTTCGTGGTCATGCCAGCGGGCCTGATCAGCCAGCGCGCCTGGTCGCCCTCGCGGAGTGTGATGCCGGTGAAGCGCAGGTCGATCTGCTGGCCGGCCTGGTAGGAATCGGCCATCCCGGTGATCGCGAAGACCTCGCCGCCGGCCTGCTCGGTCACCGTAATCGTCACCGGATCGGACGTGGAGCGCCCGAAGTCGTCGATCACCCGGGGGACGAACCGCGCGGTCAGCTGCCGGCTGCCCAGCGGCAGGGAGGGCACGTCGAGGGTGGCCCGTCCCTGCTGGACGGCGGCGTGCCCGAGGATGGTGCCGCCGTCGAGGAACTCCACCCAGCCGGGAGCGCCGGCCGGGGTCACCGTGCCGGTCAGGCTGACCGCCTCGCCCGCGACGAGACCGGTGGCCGACGCCGACAGCGCGGTGGTCGTGGGGGTCGCCACGGGCAGGCCGCCGACGACGAACGTGTAGGTGGCCCGGGCCGTCTGCTCCCGCCCGCCGATGACGACGGCCGCCTGCACGCCGATGCGGTAGGTGCCCGCCGCGGTGAACGCCCAGTTCGCGTGCATGTGGGTGCGCCCGACGGTGAAGGAGTCGAACCCGCCGGCGGATGACCACAGCCGCTTCACGCAGCCGAGGCCGCCCGCGGTGAAGAGCTCGAACCGGCCCGGCCCCTCGACGCCGGTCAGCGTGAAGGTGGTCCGGTCAGCCTCGACCGCCCCGGCCGGGACGGACTCGGTGGAGAAGCCGGGCCAGAGGCGACCGGTTCCCGGGTTCGACTCGGGGGCGATCCACACCTGCTCGCCGGCCGGCGCCAGGAACTCGTAGCCGGCCGGAACCGTCACCTTCGCGTCGTCGGCCAGGTGGAAGCGGATGTCGTCGGCGGCGAAGCGGGTGCCGTTGCCCTCGGCGACGTCGGCCTTGGAGGCGAGCGCCGGCGTGCCGTCGTCGAGGAAGGTGGACACGGCGTCGGTGTGCACGCCCGCGATGAGGCGATGGTCCCGCGGTTCCGGGGCGGGTCCCTCGGCGGCCGTGGCGGTCGAGGCCGGCGCGAGCACGGCGGCGACCGCGAGCGTCATCGCCGCGAGCACGAGCGCCCGGCGGCGGGGTGGGGACGAGAGGATCAAGCTGACTTTCCTTTCACGATTGCGGGGAGGACTCCGTGCCGGGGCGCCGCCAGGTGGGCGAGCAGGAAGGCGCCGGTCAGGGTGAGCACGACCGTTCCGCCGACCGGCAGGTCCCAGGACCAGGAGAGGTAGAGGCCCAGCAGCGCACATCCGGCGCCGATCAGCGGGGCGAGCAGCATCATCACCGTGAGCCGGTCGGTGAGCAGCCGCGCCGTCGCGGCCGGGGTCACCAGCAGGGCCAGCACGAGGATGTTGCCGATCGTCTGCACGGCCATCACCACGGCGAGGGTGACCAGCACGTAGAGGACCAGGTCGAGCCAGAAGACGCGCAGGCCCAGCGCCCGGGCGGTCTCCCGGTCCAGGGTGACCGCGACGAACTCCTTGTGCAGGAGATAGACCGCCATGAGTACGACGACGGTGGTGCCGCCGACGACGTACAGGTCGCGGTCCGGGATGCCGGTGATCGATCCGAACAGGAACTGCTGCAGTGAGCCGGCGTAGCCGGGCGCCCGGGAGATGATCACGATGCCGAGGGCGAACGCGGCGACGAAGAAGATCCCGATGACGGAGTCCTCCTTGAGCCGCCGGTTCTGCGCGAAGACGGTCACCAGCAGGGCGGTCACGACACCCGCGACGGTGCCGCCGACCACGAGGCTGCCGGAGAAGACGAACGCGATCGCGAGGCCGGGGAAGACGGCGTGCGCCACGGCGTCGCCGATGAAGGCCATCCCGCGCAGCACGACGTAGCAGCCGACGACCCCGCACATGATCGCGGAGAGCACCGCGATGGTGAGGGCCTTCGGCAGGAACGCGAGGTCGGGGTTGGCGAGGTCGGCGAGGAACTGCAGAGGGGACACGTCAGACTCCGGCCAGCGACAGGGACTTGAGCAGGTGGCTCGCCGGACCGACCTCGAACGTCCTCATCCAGATCTCCGGGTCGCGCAGATCGGCGAACGGCCCGGCCGCCACGACGCTCCGGTTGAGCAGGATCAGCCGGTCACAGGTGTAGGCCGCGGCGGCCAGGTCGTGGGTGGCCATGAGTACGGCACGATCCCGCGCTATCGCGGTGAACAGGGCGGTCAGCGTCTCCTGTGCGGGCATGTCGAGCCCGGTGAACGGCTCGTCGAGCAGCAGCACCGACGGCTGCAGCACCAGCGCCCGGGCCACCAGGACCCGCTGGCGCTGGCCGCCCGACAACTCGCCGACGGGCCGTTTCCGCAGGTCGGCCAGGTGCACCTGGTCGAGGGCGTCCCAGACGGCCCGCCAGTGCGCCACCGCCGGGCGGCGGAACAACCCGATCCGCCGGACCAGCCCGGACAGCACCGCGTCCTGCACGCTCGCCGGGAAGTCCCAGCTGAACTCGTGGCGCTGAGGGACATATCCGGCGCCGGTGCAGGTGATGCCGCCGGCGCGGAGCGGGATCAGCCCGAGGGCGGCGCGGATCAGTGTCGTCTTGCCGGCGCCGTTGGGGCCGAGCAGCGCCGCGAACTCACCGGCGTGCAGGCTGAGGTCGACACCGCGCAGCACCGGCCGTCCGCCCAGGTCCGCGTCGACCGAGGTCATCCGGAGAGCGGCGGTCATCGGCCCGCCTCCCGCTCGGCTCGGCGACGGACCGTGGACTGCCGGATCACGAGGCCGCCGACGGTCAGGGCCGCCGTCGCCGCGATCGCGATCAGCACGAGGGCTCCGCCCGTACTCGAAGAGCCCGTACCCGAAGAGGAGGCCGCGGCAGCGGCAGGAGCGGAACCGGACGGCAGGGGCGCCGTGAACGGCGTATCGAAATCGGGCTCGGTGGCGTCGCCGACGGCCAGCCGCAGCACCGTCTGTGCCGATGTCGTGGAACCGTCGGCGAGGTCGGCGGAGATGTCGACGGCGAGAAGGTACGTGCCCGGCTTGGTGAACACCCAGTTGGCGTGGGTGTGGGTGTTCGTCTCGACCCAGAGCGGCTGCGGATAGGGGCGCGCCGAACTCCACAGGACCTGCGGCGCGCCCAGGTTTCCGGACTGGAGGAAAACGGTCACGGCGCCGGGACCCTGCACCCCGCGCAGGGACATCGTGACGCCGCGGTCGATCGCCGCGAGGACGCCCGGGTCCTGGGTGTTCCAGCCGATCCAGACGACGCCCGGCTTCTCGGTCTGCGGCACCACATGGGCGGTGGATCCGGCCGGCGCGCCCAGGAACGCGTAGGCGTCGTCGGCCGGGATCTGCTGCTCGGCGGTGTCGCGCACGCGCAGCACCGTGTCGGCGGCGTCCCGCCACACCGGCGGCACCGCGTGGTCGTCGTGGATCTGGATGGTCCACTCCCCGTCGCGCAGGCGGGGGCCGATGTCGACGTGACCGGTTTCGAGCACGGCGCGCCCGGCCGCCTCGGACTGGCCGGCGTCGAGCGTCTGGTCGGGAGAGGGCGCCGGCGCGAGGGCGAGGGTCAGCGTCAGAGCGAGCACATGATTGATCAAGTCGAGTCCTAGGAGAGGCAGCGGCGGAGGGAGTCGGCGTTGAAGCGCATCATCGAGACGTAGTCGCGCACCCGGCCGTCGAAGGCGTCGCCGTAGATGTCACAGACGCGGACGTCCTGCTCGGCGGCCACCTCGACGAGCGTCGACGAGCGGGCGCGCAGCGACGGCTCCAGGAAGACCGCGTTGACGCGCAGGTTGCGCAGCGTCTCGGTGAGGCGCCGGCGGTCGGCGAGGCTCGGCTCGACCGCGGGGTTCGGCGTGACGAAACCGGCGACCCGCATGCCGTAGGCCTTCGCGAGATAGGCGAACGCGTCGTGCGTGGTCACGAGATGGCGATGCGTCTCCGGGATGAGATCGATTTGCTTCTGTACGTAGGAATCGAGCTCCTCGAGCTCGGCGAGGTAGCGGTCGGCGTTGACCCGGTACTGCCGGACACCGCGCGGATCGGCGGCGATCAGGCTGTCCCGGATCAGCTCGACGTACGCCTGCGCGTTGCCGACGTCCTGCCACAGGTGCGGGTCGATCTCGCCGTGCACGTGCCGCCCGAGCACCGCCTGCGGCAGCTGGTGGATCCGGGTGCCCGGCCGGCCGAGGAACCGCAGCCCCGGGCCGGCCGGTACCTCGCGCAGCGCCTTCGACGGGACCTCGACGACGGTGCGGGCCGGATCGTTCCGACGACCGTCGGAGTAGTAGTAGATCTCGCCGCTGTCGACGTCGACGGTCACGTCGGTGTGCCCGTCCCGCAGCACCGTCGCGTCCCCGAGGTGCGGGTCGACGCCGACCGCGAACGTGAGGGTCTGCTCGCCCATCGGGATCGGCCGGCTCCCGGCGCTGACCGCGAGTTCGGCGCGCAGGGCCAGCCGGTAGATGCCCGGTTCGGTGAACGCCCAGCTCATGTGGGTGTGCGCGTCCGGCGGCAGGATCATGGTGTCGTCCCGGAACCCGTTCGCGGCGTCGAAGCCGTCGCCGGAGTCGAGGAACGTGTCCGGGTTGCCGAACGACTCGGTCAGATACGCGATCATCCGGCCCGGCCCGCTCACGGCCGTGGCGGAGAGCCGGATGTCGGAGGAGCGGGTCACCCCGTACGCGGAACCGGTGCCGGCCGCACGCAGGCCGAGCCAGATGGTGTCCAGCGAGACGTCCTCGACCAGCGGGATGATCTCGGCGGCGTACTTGGTCGCGCCCTCGGCCAGCGAGATCTGCTCGACGCCGTCCGGCAGGTTGGCGTCCAGCGTCTTGATCACGTTCTGCGCTTCGAGCAGCAGGTAGTTGCTGAACGCCAGGTCGGCGTAGACGATGTTGCGGACGTCGCGGAGCGTCGGCTCGTAGGCGTGCGCGTCCGCGTTGTCCGGCACGATCGAGTCGACGAGCACACGGTCGCCGCCTACCTGGCGCACCAGATCGGCGAGGACCCCGGTGGTCGTCACCACCTGCACCCGGTCGTCGCTGCCGGTGAGGGCCGGCGGCGCCGAGCAGGCCGCGAGGCAGCCGACGAGGATCAGGGCGAGCGTGCGTCTCATTCCGGCGCTGCCTCGTCGCGGCGGCGGCGGGCCAGGATGACCGCGGTGGTGCCGCCGATCAGCAGCAGGGCGCCGCCGCCGGCCACCGACATGACGTTCGCGCCGGTCCGGGCAAGATTCCCGCCGCCGGTGCTGCCCTCGTCGGTCCCTTCCCCGCTCCCGTCGCTCCCGATGCCGGCGCCCTCGCCCTTGCCGGTGTCCTCGCCCTTGCCGGTGTTTTCGCTCGGCCCGCCCTCACCGTTGTCAGCGCCGGTCTGGGTGGCATCGCCGACGGCCAGGACCAGCACTTTCGTGTCCGACACCGTCTTGCCGGCCGTCGTCGTGGCGCTCATCTCGACACTGAGCCGGTACGTCCCCGCCTCGGTGAAAGCCCAGTTCCCGTGAGCATGCGTGTTGGGCGCGACACCGAGCTGCTGCGGAAGCCTCTTCGCGGAGTCGAAGATGACCTCGGGCGTGCCGAACGACCCGGTCAGGAACAGCTTGAACGCACCCGGCCCGCTCACCTCCTTGAGCCGCCACGTCACGTTCCCGCGGGTGCCCTCGACCACCGACGCGTGCTGCGTGTTCCACCCCGGCCAGACGATCCCGGCCTGCTGCGACTGCGGGAGCAGGTAGACCTTGTCGCCGGCCGTACCCAGGAACGCATATCCCGCCCCGGCCGGCACGTCGATCAGCGCCTTGTCGGTGACCTTCAGAACGACGTCGGCCAGCTCCCGCCAGGTGGGCGGCGTGGTCGAGTCGTCCTTCAGCTTGACCGCCAGAGCGTCCCCGTCGAGCTGCGGCCCCATGTCCACATGCCCGTCCGCGATGACCCTGCGGCTTGCCGCCGCCTGGGCGGTGGTCACCGTCCCTTTCTTCGGTACGACGGAAGCACCGCGCTCCCCGCCATCACCGGCAGTCGCGCCGGCCCTCCGAGGCAGTCCCACCCCCGGCGCACCCGCTTCCGGGGCGGCTTCTCCCGACTGATCCCCCTGCGGCACCTCGACGCGGTAGGTCGCCACGTCCGACGACGTCCCGGCCACCGCGCGCAGCGTGACCCGGTATTCCCCGGCCGCGTCGAACAGCCACACCACCCCGCCGAGCCGCTGTCCGGCGGGCAGTCGCGTGCTGGTCCGCCCGTCGCTGTCGAGCAGCAGGGTGGGCCGCCCCCACGCGGACAGCCTGTAGGCGGCGAACGCCCCCGGCCCTTCCACCGACGCCAGTTCGAGGGTGACCGGCCCGCCGTCGATCGCGGTCGTGTCGAAGGTGGAGAACGGCGACCCGTCCTGCAGCGACCACACGGGGGTTCCCGGCCTGCCCAGGAACGCGAAGTCCGGATCGTCGGGCACCACCCCGGCCGGCGAGGCGGACGTGCTGAACCGCACCGACTGCGGATCCTCACCACCCTCGCCGGCGCCGCGGAAGCTCATCCGCAGCTGCCCCGACTCCACCGAGAACGACACGAGATCAGCGCCGTCCGCCTCGGGCCCGGCGGCGACAGCCGGGGTGCCCGTCCCCAAGGTCACGGCGAGCGAGGCGGCCGCGACGGCGGCGGCTCTGCGCAGATCAGGCTTGTTCATGGCGTTCCTTCCTGGGCACGGCTTTCCTCGGTACGGCCCGCTTCCTCGGTACGGCCCGCTTCCTGGGTGCGGGCTTCCTGGGTGCGGGCTTCCTGGGGGCGGGTGGCTTGGGCGCGGCCTCGCTGTTCGGCGGCGGCCAGGGCTGCGGTCATGCGGCGGATCCGGCGGCGGCGGAGGAGGAGCCAGGTGGTGGCCGCTGCCAGGAGCAGGGCCAGGACTGCCAGCTGGGACCACGGGATCAGCCAGAGGTGGTGGTCGGTGGTGGCGCGGACGGGAGCCGGGTCGATGGGGCGGCCGTCGGCGGGGGAGGGGGTCACGGCCACCGTGAGGTGTTCGCGGAGCAGGGGTGGCACCGCGTTCAGGGGGATGGTGGTCCGCAGGGCGCCGCCGGGGAGGATCTCCGGGATCGGCGGGGCGGTGGCGGTTCGGCGGCCCAGGCCGAACGGGCCCTCCACCCGGGCTTCGGGGGTGGCGGCCAGGCGTACGTTTCCGGTGTTCGCGATCGTGACCGCGGCGGTGATCCGGGGCAGGGTCAGTGGGTTCCAGGAGGTCTCGGTCGTCAGAACCACGTCGGTCAGGGACAGGGCCGGCCGCAGCGGGCCGGTGACGCGCAGGTAGGCGCGGGCTCCCACACGGTGATCGACGGTGACCTGGTTGCCGCTCGCGTCGGTGGTGGCGGCCGTCAGCGAGGCGACCACCCCGGCCGCGTGGTCGCCCGGGGTCGCGTTCGCCGGGACCTTCACGGTGAACGGCACTATCGCGCGGGAGGACTCCGGCAGGGTGAGCGTGGTCCGGGACAGGGTGATCCAGCGGCCCGCGCCGGTCGGTGGCCTGTCGGCGGCCAGTAGGTCGAAGCCGCCGGCCGCGGTGGTGTAGGCGTCACTGGCGTAGAGGCGCAGGGTGAGCGGCCGGTTCGAGTGGTTGGTGACCGCGACGTGGTCGGTGACGGCGGCGCCCGGGTCGAGCTTGTAGTCCAGGTGGGGACGGCCGTTCGGGCCGGCCGGGCCGGAAGGGGTCACCGACCAGGTCAGCGGCTCGGCTCGAGGTGCCGCCTGGGCCGGGACGGCGGTCAGGAGGATGGCGATGGCAGTGGCGGCTGAGGCCGTACGCATGAAGGGTCTCCGGAAGGCCGCGGGGGGCGCAGGAAGCGCGCCCCCCGCGGGGTTCTCAGATGGCGGTGAGAGTGAGCGTGCCGGTGTAGGTGCCGGCCGCCGTGTTCGTCGGAACGCTCAGCTTGAGCTGGGCGTCGAGGCGGGCGGTGCCCAGACCCGAGCCGTTCGGCGCGGCCGCGAGCGCCGCGCTGTCACCGAGACCGACGCCCGGCTGACCGGGAACGTAGGGCACGGCGACCGGACCGGCGATCACACCCTGGCCGTCGCTCTGCGCGACGATCGTGGGGGTCCAACCGAGGTAGCTGCCGGCGAAGGTCTTGCCGTCATCGGTACGGAAACCGTCCGCGACCTGGCCGGTCGCGGTCCAGCCGGGCTTCGCGACCCGGGTGTCGGTGACCGTGACCGGCTTCAGCGCGCCGGTGCTCTCCCAGCGGTCGCCCGCCGCCGACAGCGTGGCGGCCGGCAGCGTCACGGCACGGTCCCCGGGATCGACGCTGATCACGAGGGCGCCCTCGGACGCGTTGATGGTCGCGGTGATCGACTTCGCGGTGCTGCTGCCCTCCTGCGGCAGCGCCACCCAGAGCCAGACGCCCTCGCTGGTGGTGCCGTCGCCGAGCTTCACCTGGTATTCGGTGCCGTTGAGGGCGCGGGTAGCGGTGAACTGGTAGGCGGCGCCGGTCTCGCCCTCGATCGCGGTGAAGCCGTCCTCGCCGGGCTTGCGGCTGAACCACTGGTAGGTGGCGTTCCCGGTGACCGGGGTCTGGACCGCCTGCAGGGTGACGGTGTCGCCCGGCTGGTACTCGCCGTCGCCCATGCCGTCGATCCGGACACTCCCGGTCGTCGTCTCGCCGACCGTGAACCGGTAGTCGACCGGCCCGGTGCTCACCGTCGCCCCGCCGGCGAGCGTGGCGTCCGCCTGGAACCGCAACGTGTACTCGCCCTGCTCGGAGAAGACCCAGCCGGCGTGCGCGTGGGTGTGCACCGGCACGTCGAGCCGGTCCGGCAGGCCGTCGGCGCTGCGGAACTTGATGTTCGGCACGCCCAGCGACGTGGTGTCGAACAGGGTCACGTCGCCGGGGCCGTCCGCGCCGATCAGGCTGAGCGTGACCTTGTCGCCGGCGAAGGTGCCGCTCTTCAGCTCGGTGGTGTTCCAGCCGGGCCAGAGCAGGTTCGGGTCCTGGACCTGGGGCAGCATCCAGATCCGGTCGCCCGGCTCGCCGAGGAAGCCGAACGTGGGCAGGTCCGGAACCGTCGTCTCGGCCGCGGGCAGCACCTGGAAGGTGACGTCGGCCGGGTCGCGTACCACCGCCGGGCTCACCGTGTCGTCCTTGACCTTGAGTTTCAGTTCGCCGTTCTCGTACCGGATGTCCACGGCGTCGGTGTGACCCTTGGCGAGGGTCACCTGCTCGGCGGCGTGTGCGGGGGAGGCGGCGAAGAGGGTGGTCGCGACGAGGGTGAGACCGGCCAGGAGGGGTCTCTTCACGCGTCGTCTCCCTTCTTGATCACCTTAATGAAAACGACTCTCGTTTTCGTGGTGGCGAGAAGGTAGCACGGCGCTCGATGTCGTCTCCAGGGGGTCGATGACGGTCATCGATGGCTGCTGACATGCGCAGACGTGCATCCGCGGGGGTCAGCTGCCGAGGGCGAGGGACCTGAGGTATTCGCCGGGGGTGCGGCCGGTCGCCGCGCGGAACTCGTTGATCAGGTGGGACTGGTCGGCGTAGCCGAGGTGCGCCGCGATGGCGGCCGCCCCGGACTCGCCGTCGCTGGCGAACCGGCGGGCCGCCTCCTGGAGCCGGACCCGGCGGCGCAGCCAGGCCGGGCCGTGGCCGACGGTCTCGCGCAGGGCGCGCTCGACGGTGCGCAGCGAGGGGCCGGCCGGCAGCGGGTCGCCGCGGGTGATCGCGTCCATCGCGGCGTTGGCGAGGAGCCGGCGCGGGGTCGGCGGGCGGGCGGTGATCGCGGCGGTGATCAGCGCGGTGGCCCGGGCGATGCGCGAGGGGGTGTCCGGCTCTCCGGCGACGGCCCGGAGCAGCGCCGCCAGCCGCCGATCCACCACCTCCGGGATCCGGCGTGGGGAGGGGGCACCGGCAGGGGCGGGGGAGGGGGCCGGCGAGACGGCGCAGGTGCGGTCGGCTATCCGTGCCGGCGTCAGGTCGCTGAGGACGGCGAGACCGGCGGGGCGGAGGCGGATCGCGAAGCCGGTTCCCCAGCCGGCGATCTCGCGGGTCCAGGCGTTGCGGTGCACGCCGGTCACCACCAGCTCGGCCGGGACGTGGCCGGCCTCGACGGTCAGGGTGACGGCCGGGTCGGTGAGGATGCGCTGCTCGATGCGCTCGCCGTCGGGGAGGTTCCAGGCGACGGTCCAGAAGTGGTCGACCACCGCGCCGATCGCCGGGTCGGGTTCGTGCCGGGTCGCGGCGTAGCGGTCCAGGTTCTCGGGGTGGAGGACGCCGGAGCGTTCGAAGCGGCCGATGGGCCGCGCGGCGTCCGTGGCGCCACCGGGGAGAGAAGGCCTGTCGCGAATCTCCAAGACTTCCTCCCTCCGCGCCCCGCAGGATGGCCGCCATGCACTCCACCAACTATGTGAACACGTTCATCCAGGTGGCCGAGGACACCACGGCCGTGGCCGCGACGATTCCGCCGGAGCGGGCCACGCCGAGCGTCGCCGAGCGGACGTTCCGGATGATCGCCGAGGCGCCCTACGCGCACACCTCCGACGACGTGGTGTTCACCGTGTGGGCCGACCGGAAGGGGCTGCCGGAGGAGGAGCGGGCCGCCGCACGGGAGAAGTTCTTCGCCACGGGGCAACCCTGCCTGCGCGCCAGCGACCTGGGCAAACGGTACGGCTGGGGGATCCACTGCGACGGCGAGGGGCGGGTGGCGCTGGTGCCGATGGGGTCGGCCGACTACGAGCGGCTCTCCCGGACCGGGACGGTCACGAGGGCCATGCGCAGCCGGCGCTAATCCGACGAGGTCAGCCACAACCAGGCCAGGAACGACACCGCCACCACCGCCGCGATCCCGGCCGCCCCGGTCACGAACGTGAGCCGGCTCGGCTCGGGCAGTGTCGCCATGGCCGACGACGTCTTGCCGAAGAGCAGGCCGGCCACCGTGACCGGCACCGCCACCGCGCCGGTGACCAGGAGCGGGAGGGTGCCGATCCGGCTCGGGCGCGGCGTCCGCGAAGGTCCTCGCGGCGTACGCGAAGGTCTGAGCCGGATGGCGAAGGCGACCAGCGCGCCCCACGCCAGGACGACCAGCAGGGCGGCGATGGCGTCGCTGGGGCGATGCCAGCGCGCCCAGACCGTGCCGATCGCGATGACCGCGGTGCCGAGCGACCCGGCCAGCGCGGCGAGCCCGCGGACGGCCTCGGGCAGGACCAGGACCACGGCGAACGCCACCGAGGCGGCCGCCGTGGTGTGCCCGCTCGGCAGCGAGTTCGGATAGCTGAGGCCGTCCAGGGCCGGGCGCGGCAGGCGGCTCTTGAGCAGCTGGGTGGTGATGTTGGCGCCGAGCACCAGGACGGCCGCCCCGGCGGCCAGGTCGGCGCGCCTGCGGGCCAGGCCGATCGCGGCGACGATCAGGCAGATCACCAGCAGGGTACGCATGTTCGTGGCGTCCAGCGAACGGCTGAGCAGGCCGGCGAGCCGCGGGTGGCTGATGTCGGTGCCGAGCATGGCCGCGGTGTCCAGCCACTGGCCGGAGATGGTGCGGACGAAGACGTGATAGGTCGCCAGCGTGCCGAGGGTGGCGAGCACGCCGATGAGGAAGGGCGCCGTGAGACGCCGGCCGATGTGATCCAAGTGACTGAGCGTAACCGCTGGTGTCAAGCGCGTGTGACCGCCGTTACGGATTGCGGGATGCCGGAAGATCCTCGGCGCGGGACAACTTGTCGAGGGCGTGGCCCCAGAGAAAACATCGGACCAGCGTCGCTTCGGGATCGTCCTCGTGCTCGGTTTCCTGACCGCGCTCGGACCCCTCACGATCGACATGTACCTTCCGTCGCTCCCGACGATCACCACCGACCTGGCGACGACCGCCGCGGCCGTGCAGCTCACTCTCACCGGAACGCTGATCGGCCTGGCGTTCGGCCAGCTGCTGGTCGGGCCGCTCTCCGACGCGCTGGGCCGGCGGCTGCCGCTGCTCGCCGGCATCGGCGTGCACGTGCTCGCCTCGGTGCTCTGCGTGTTCGCGCCGAACCTGGCCGTCCTCGGCTCGCTGCGCGTGCTGCAGGGTCTCGGCGCCGCCGCGGCCGCCGTCGTCGCGATGGCGATGGTGCGCGACCTGTTCGACGGGATGGCCGCGGCCCGGCTCTTCTCCCGGCTCATGCTGGTCGTCGGGGTGGCGCCGATCCTGGCGCCGACCATCGGCGGCCTGGTGCTGAACTGGACCTCGTGGCGCGGCGTGTTCGTCGTGCTCACCGTCATCGGCGTCGCCATCACGACGGCCGCCGCGCTGGTGCTGCCGGAGACGCTGCCGGCGTCCCGCCGGCGCAGCGGTGGGGTGGTGGGCACGCTGCGTGATTACGGAGCGCTTTTCCAGGATCGCGTGTACGTCGGACTGATCCTGGTCGCGGGTCTCGCCATGGCCGCGCTGTTCGCCTACGTGAGCGGGGCGTCGTTCGTCTTCCAGGACGAGTACGGCATGAGCGAGCAGCAGTTCGCCCTCGTGTTCGCGGCCGGCGCGGTCGGCCTGATCGCCGCGACCCAGTTGAACGTGCGGCTGCTGCGCCGCTGGACGCCCCAGCAGATCATGAGCTTCGCGCTGCTGGCCGGTCTCGGCTTCGGCCTGGTGCTGCTGGTCCTGGCGGTCACCGGGATCGGCGGCCTGGCCGGCATCCTGGTGCCGCTCTGGCTGGTGCTCACCATGGTCGGCCTGGCCATGCCGAACGCCCCGGCGCTGGCCCTGAACCGGCACGGCGAGGCGGCCGGCACCGCGGCGGCCCTGCTCGGCGCCGTGCAGTTCGGCGTGGGCGCGCTGGCCGCGCCGCTGGTCGGCGTGCTCGGCGTGGGCTCGGTCGCGATGGCGGTCGTGGTGTTCGGCGGCATGCTGGCGGCGTCGCTGGTGTGCTTCCTGGTGGTGCGCCCGAGCCGGCTCCCGGTGGAGGACCTGGAGCCGGCCCTCGCGGTCGTGCACTGAGCCTCAGCGGTCGTCGTCACCGGCCTGCGAGGGGACGAAGACGTCGTAGACGCCGCTGATCTCGAGGATCCGCTTGACCGGCCTGCCCGGGTTGACCAGCTGGAAGCGGCGCCCGGCCAGGCCCGCGTGGTTGTAGGCGCCGACGAAGGCGCCCAGGCCGGCCGAGTCGAGGAAGGTGACGCCCGTGAGGTCGGCGATGACCACGACGCTCGCCGGTGTGTCGATCTCGGCGCGGAGCAGGTCGAGGAGCTGATCGGCGGCGGCCAGATCGATCTCGCCGGTCAGCGTGACGACGTGCGTGCCGTCCCGGGCCGTGACGGCCGCCGTCCAGAGCGGGATGTCGGACATCGAGGTGTCCTTGCGTCGGTGGTGATGCGCTCGGCCTGCCGGCGCCGCGACGCTTGGATCAATACACCCTACTCGCCCCGGTCGGAGCCCGATGACCGTCGCGTCGCCGGCGGCGTCCGGATGGCGATCATCGCGACGTCGTCCTCGTGATCGTCGCCGGCCAGCACCGCGTACAGGTGATCGAGCAGGTCCGGCAGGGGTGCGCCGGCGCGGGCCGCGGCGGTCTCCCACAGCAGCCGCTCCCGGTCGTCGAGGGATGCGCCGCGGGTCTCGATGAGCCCGTCGGTGTAGAACAGCACGGTCGAGCCGGGCGGCAGGTGCCGGCCGTGGTCGGTGCGCCGCCGGGCCGCCCGCAGCCCGAGCAGCGGATCGCGGCCGCCGAGCGGGACCGCCCCGGCCGCGGTGATCAGCAGCGGGTGCGGGTGACCGGCGTTCGACCAGTTCAGCACGTGGCCGGCACCGTCCGGGCCGGGCTGCAGGTAGGCCAGCACGGCGGTCGCGGTGATCAGGTCGCGGAGGGCCTGGCCGGCGGTGTCGAGCCGGTGCAGCACGGCCGCCGGTGACTCGTGGCGGTCGACCAGGAGCAGCCGCAGCTTGCTGCGCAGCCGGCCCATCCGGGCGGCGGCGCGCATGTCGTGGCCGGTGACGTCGCCGACGACCACGGCGAGCCGGTCCTCGTCGACGGTGACGGCGTCGTACCAGTCACCGCCGACGTGCTCGCCGCGGGACGCCGGCTCGTAGCGGGCGGCCAGCTCGAACGGAGCGACGTCGGGCAGGTCCGGCAGCAGCGCCGTCTGCAGCACCCTCGCGGCGTTCTCCCGGGAGGACAGGTAGTCGGCGCGGCGCAGGGCCTGGGCCACGTACCCGGCCAGCGCCGCGAGGATCGCCTGCTCGGCGGCGTCGAGGACGTAGGGCTGCTTCCAGACGAAGGTGAGCGCCCCGACCGGGCTGCCGGGTCCGGGCAGCGGCACGCTCGCGGCGGACTGCCAGCCCATCTCCACGAACGTGCCGGCCGCGTCCGGCGCCAGGGCGCGGACCGCGGCCATGTCGGGCAGCAGCACTGGGACGCCGCCGCGGGTGGCGAGCGCGGACGGCGTGGTCGCGGCGCTGTCGTAGAGGTCCCAGCGGGCGGCGACGCCGGGCGGCAGCGAGCGGCCCGACTGCAGCGACACCCGGCCGTCGGCGTCGAGCATCGAGATCCCCACGTAGGCCGGGTTCAGGGTGCTGGTGACCAGGTCGCGGACGACGTCGACGACGTCCTCGGCGGTGCCGGTGGCGGCCAGCGCGACGCTGGCGCGCAGCAGCAGCTGGCTGCGGTCGAACGCCGCGTCGGCCGAGACCCCCTGCGCGGCGGCCCGGCCCTGGCGCTGCTCGAGGAGACGGTTGGCGGCGCGCAGCCGCAGCGTCTCCGAGCAGGCCGCGGCGAGATCGGCCAGCAGCCGGAGCTCGGCATCGCTCCACTGCCGCGGGACGCTGTCGAACGCGCGCAGATGACCGATGACCCGGCCGTCCGCGTCGGTCAGCGGCGCCGACGCGTACCCCGCAAGCTCTTGATCTTGAAGATTTCCCGGCCGCAGATCCACGCGCGCTCCGGGCACGCCGAGAGCCGTGCGCACCAGCGCGGCGAACCGCTCCAGCGCGGGATCCGCCCCCGCAAGCGGCGGCGTGTCGGCGGAACTCACGGCTAATGGTCACACATCGTCGATCTGTTGAGGAGCGGGCGTGGTGTACGTTGCCGCGTGATCGATCACTCATCGAGGGAGAGCGATGTCAGCGAGCATGTCCCGCCGGTCGGCCCTGGGTATCGGCGCCGTGGCGGCAGCGGCCGTGAGCAGCCCCGCCTCCGCGGCGCCGGCCGGTCCGGCGAGCGTCCGGAAGGTGTACGCCCGGGAGAAGCGGAGGGCCGGCGGCGTGTGGCACACCCACATCGCCGCTGTCGACCGCCGGGGCGTGCCGAAACCGATCGTCGAGGACGACGCCGACCACGTGACGCACGGCTACAGCGTGCAGAAGCTCGCGGTCGCCACCGCGGTGATGGACAAGATCGACCGCGGTGAGCTGACGCTCGGCACGAAGCTCGACCTGCCGGCGAGCATCATCCTGGGCGGCTCCGGCATCTACCACCTGCACCGGGTGTGGGGCGACGAGATCACCGTGGCGAACTTCCTGACCGCGATGCTGCTGGTCTCGGACAACACGGCGGTGCGGATGTGCGGCCGGGTGGTGCCGGCCCTGGAGATCAACGAGATCCTCGCGGCGAAGGGTTTCGTGCACACCCGCGTCGAACCGGTGGCGAACCCGAACCGGTTCTTCCTGGGCACCACGACGCCGCGGGAGATGCACGACCTGCTGTGGCGGCTGGGAACCAGGACGCTGCTCACGCCCGAGTCGTGCGACTTCCTGCTCAGCGTCACCCGGTGGCTCAACGGGTACCACGACGGCGTGCGCCGGGTCATGTCGTCGAAGGAGCGGGAGCGGGTCGCCACCAAGTACGGCGCCGACTTCAACGAGCTGGGGGAGTCCCGGCACGAGGCCGGGATCATGTTCAGCGCGGACGGGGCGCCGCTGCTCACCTACGCGATGTTCGCCGAGGGCCTGGGCGACCCGGAGAACTACGGCGCCACCCACCCGGCCGTCGAGGCGCACGCCAGGATCGGCCGGGCGCTGTTCGACAGCCTGCCCGCCGCGCCCGCCGCGGCGGCCGCCCGCACCCTGCCCCAGCCGTTCCGCCCGAACCACGGCGGCTGAGTCCTACCGGCGCGGCTACCATGCGGATTCGGTAAATGACCCCTCTGCGGGAGGAACAGCGCTGTGGTACCGGGTTCGGAGCCGACTCTGCTGGCGGCGGCACAAGCCGGAGACCCGGACGCGTTCGCGGCTCTGGTCGGTCCGTTGCGTGGTGAGCTTCGGGCGCACTGCTACCGGATGCTGGGCTCGTTCCACGACGCTGAGGATGCTGTCCAGGAGACGCTGGAACGGGCGTGGCGAGCACTCGGCCGATTCGAGGCACGCGGATCGGTACGGCCGTGGTTGTTCCGGATCGCCACGAACCGGTGCCTGTCGATGCTGGAGCGGCGGGGCCGCCGGGAGCTTCCCGTCCATCTCGACGACGCTGCCGGGGCCGACGCCGAGGTGGTCTGGTTGCAGCCCTACGCGGACGAACGGCTCGGTCCGGAGCCGCGGGCATTGGCGCGGGAGAGCATCGAGCTGTCGTTCGTGGCTGCTCTTCAGCGGCTGTCCGGTCCACAGCGTGCGGTGCTGTTGTTGCGCGAGGTGCTGGGTTTCAGCGCGCGTGAGGTGGCGCAACAGCTCGACACGAGCGTGGCAGCCGTCAACAGCGCGATGCAACGAGCGCGTGCGGTCCTCGACCCGGTCCTGCCCGCCGCGACGCAGCAGGCCACGATGCGCAAGCTGGGCGACGAGGCGGTTCGGGACCTGGCCCGGCGGTACGCGCGAGCGTGGGAGGCCGGCGATGTCGAGACCATCGTCGCGCTGCTCACCGATGACGCGCGATACTCGATGCCGCCGGTGGCGACCTGGTTCGCCGGCCGGGTGGCCATCCGCGGATTCCTGCTCGCCGGTCCTCTGCGGTGTCGCTGGCGATTTCTGCCCACGACGGCGAACGGCCAGCTCGCCTTCGGGACGTACCGCTGGGACGAGCAGCAGGCCGCTTACCTTCCCGGCGGGCTCGACGTTCTGACCCTGCGCGACAGGCACATCGGGGAGGTCGTGTCGTTCCTGGATGCCGACCTCACGGCGTTCGGGCTGCCGGCGAGCCTGCCCGGATGACGGCGGGAGTCTGCCGGACAGCGATGGATTTGCCACCCGCACCGGGTTGTACCGGTGAAAGGAGGCACACATGGTTGTGCAGCAGCACCGAGACGACGAGAAACTCATCACCGAACTGATCGAGCACTGGGTGGCCGCGATACGGGCGGGTGACCTGCCGGAGGTCCTTGCCGGTCACGCCGACGACATCGTGATGTTCGACGTGCCACCGCCCCAGGACGGTGTCCGCGGCATCGACGCGTACCGGGACGCCTGGCCGCCGTTCTTCCGATGGCTCGCCGGCGGCGCCGTGTTCGAGATCGTCACCACCGACGTGACCGCCGGAGCCGACGTCGCCTTCGCGCACGTGCTGTTGCGGTGCGGCACACCCGACGATCTCGCCCGCCGCCCCGACCACCGGCTGCGCATCACCCTGGGGCTCCGCAAGGAAGCCGACCGGTGGCTCGTCGCCCATGAACACCACTCGTTCCCGCTGGCGGACTCGGCTGACCGGGCGGCCGCAGAGCTGGAGATCAGGGCTCTGCACGAACAGTGGTTCGAGCGAACGGCGGCGAAGGACCTCGACGGGTTGATGGCCGGCATCGCCGACGACGTCGTCTCCTACGAGCACATCACACCCTTGGAACACATCGGCCGGGCGCAGGTCCGGCAGGTCTGCCAAGACGGGCTGGAAGCAGGAACCGGTGAGGTGACCTGGCAGGTGCCGGACCTCACGGTCGTCACCGCGGACGACGTCGCCGTCGCCTGGGGCCTCAACCGAGTGCAGGCCGAGGGCCCGGACGGGCAGCTGATCGAGACGTGGTCCCGCGGCACCCGCGTGTTCCGCCGCACCGACTCGGCATGGTCGATGGTGCACCAGCACCTGTCCTACCCCCTGGATCCGCAGACCGGGGCCGTTCGTACCGATCTGCGGCCCTGACGACAAGCCTCCGCCTCATTCCCGCGTTCGCATCGGCGTCACGGTGACGCCGATGCGAACGCGCCCCACCTTCATCGACGCGGGCACGGCCGACCCCTTCCGCGACGGTCCACGGTGGAGAACGCCGCCGGTAGCATGGCGACCCGACGATTCAGACCGACGGGGCGGGAGCGCTGTGGCCGAGGTCGATGACGACGCGATCGAGATCGCCGGCGGCGCGAGCCCGCGATCGCTGTTTCCCGGCTACTACCAGCTCAGCGAGGAGCAGCGCCGGGCGGCTTTCCAGCGCGGCCTCGTCACCCTCGACGCCAACGCGTTGCTCGATCTCTACCGGTTCACCCCGCGAGGGCGCGGTGATCTCCTCGGTCTGCTGTCGGACATGAGAGATCGCCTTTTCGTCACGCACCAGGCGGCCAGGGAGTTCTACCGCAACCGCCTGGATGTCGTGCGGGAACGAATCTCCGGGACCGCGGACGACATCGCGGACATCGGCAGTCTGCTGACTCAGGCCGGCGGCAAGGTGAGGAGCTTCTCCCGCAGATACCAGGTCGACGACGCCAAGCGTGCCGCCCTGTGTGCCGAGATCGAGGATCTCGCGGAACGGGCGCGCGCATCACTCGGCGACGAGAGCGGATACGACATCGACCTCGCCGATGTCCGTGCCGGCGTCGACGTGGTGGTCAAGGCGTTCGACGGTCTCTTCGACGGCCGGGTGGGTCCGGCCCTGCCGAAGCCCGACCATCAAGCCGCCCTGGCCGAGGCGGAGCGACGGATCGCCGCGAAGATCCCGCCCGGTTACGCGGACGCGAAGAAGGGTGACGAGGACGAGCGAAGGGCGGGGGACTACCTGCTCTGGCGCCAGCTCATCGTGGAGGCCGGGAAGCACGACCGCCCCGTGCTCCTCATCTCGAACGATGAGAAGGACGATTGGGTGGCGAAGTCCCACGGGGAGATCGTCGGTCCGCGCCCCGAACTGGTGCTGGAGTTCGCGAAGGAGACCGGCTCGTACTTCTACAAGGTGACCGTCGCCGGCTTCCTCGCCATGGCGCCCGACTATCTCGGGCATCGGATCAGTGGCGGAACCGTGGCCGAGGCGCAGGAGTTCGACTCGCTGTGGAAGGTGCGAGTCGTGTGGTCGGACCAGGCGCGATCCGCTTTCGCGCGCCTCTCCGGCGCTGAGCGGCGTACTTTCGAGGACGCCTTGGCGGTCGTGGTGTCCGCATGTGAATCGAGTGGGGATCCACCCCTGCTTCCCGTGGAGACCATGGCAACGGGTCAGCTACAGAGCATCCTGGAGTTCTCCGGTGATGGTGAGGCCCGCCTGAGGTTCAAGGACGTCTTTGACGCGGGGAATGCGGTGAGACCGAGGATCGAGATTCACGTGGTGCGTCTGCAGCCGCCACGGGCTGCTGCACCCGGCTGACCGGAGGGTGCATCCTGGTTCCGGGAGGGACCGCGATGGCCGACCGGAACTATCGATATGTCCTGCTCTGCCGGCACGCCCGGCACCTCGACGGCCGGCTCGTGGCGGTCCGGGGCGACGACGACCGCTGGCGATTTCCGAGCGACGCCGTGGGGCGGGCACTCGCCGAGGAGCTCGGCAGCCGGAAGCCGGCCGTCGGGTATGCCGGCACTCCCGAGGCCCGGGCGACCGCGGCCGTGCTGCTGCGGCGCCTGCGCAACGAGGTGATCGTCGCCGATGAGAGGCCGCGGCAACCGGCCCTGCCGCGAGGCGATCACGGTGTCTGGCCGGAGTTGGATCCCCTGCCGGAGGGTGACGCATACGAGAGGATCGACGGGGAGCTGGCGAAGACGGACACCCTCCTGCTGGTCGGTCATCAGCCTCAGCTGAGCCGGCTGAGCGCGCGGCTCACCGGGCGCTCCGCGATCCCGCTGACCCACTCCGAAGTGGCCTGCCTGCGTCTGAGGAAGCGGAAGCGCCGGAAGGGCGGGTGGCGCGGGGACCTTCTGTGGACCCTCACGCCCGACGACAGCGCCGCGCTCGCCGCGGTCACCGACAAGGTGAAGGGCAAGATGGAGTCGGCGAAGCTGCTGAGCGGCGTCCTCACCCTGGTCCTCACGGCACTGCTGGGCGCGCTGCTGACGGCCGACCGGTGGGACGGGTTGGCAGCGGCGCGGGCCGAGCTCGGTGGGTTCTCCTACGACGGGCAGTCCGGCGTACAGATCAGTTGTGTTCTTCTGCTCTCGGCTCTGGCCCTCTATCTGGTGACCATGTATTCCTACGACAGCCTGCTCATGCCGCCGCGGTTCTGGGCGGAGGGAACGAGGAGCGGCCGCGCGGGACGATGGCTGCCGCGGCGTCCGCCCAGTTCGTCGGCGTGGGTGGTGATGCGGAACATGCAGCGGATCTGGACGTGGCTGTTCACGCCGGCGAACGTGCTGGTCGCGGCGGCGCTGGCGGTGCCGGCCGCGCCGCTGCTGCGCCTCGAGGCCTGGAACTTCGCCTGGGTCGGCGCGCTCGGCGTCGCGGTGGCGGCGTGGAGCTGGTGGTTCCGGCCGGTGCTGGGGAGCGAGGACTAGGCGGCGGCGCCGAGGGTGAGCCAGAAGCGGCTGCCGCCGTCCGGGTTCGGCTCGACGCCGATCTCGCCGCCGTGCCGCTGCACGATCCGGTGGACGATCGCGAGACCCAGGCCGGTGCCCGGATAGTGCCGGTGCTCCTCGACCCGGGTGAACGCGGTGAACACGGCCTCCACCTGGTCGGGCGGGACGCCGATGCCGTTGTCGGCCACCTCGATCCGCCACCGGTCACCCGCGCGGCGCGCCGAGATGTCGATGCGTGGCCGGCGCCCCGGAGCGCAATATTTCACGGCGTTCCCGACGAGGTTGGCGAAGACCTGCCGCAACAGCACCACATCGCCCTCCACGACCGGCAGCGACCCCACCGTGAAGACCGCGCCGGCGTGATCGCGGATGATCTCCGCGAGCAATGGCCCGAGATCGACCGGCGCCATCCGCAGGGCGGTGTTGTCGGCGGTCGCGTAGTCCAGCAGATCGTCGATGAGCATGGTCATCCGGTTGGCGCCGTCGTGCAGCCGGCCCAGCATGTCGCGCTCGTCCGGTGCGAGGCGGTCGGCGGCGTCGGCGGCGAGCAGCTCGGCATAGCCGGTGATCCTCGCGAGCGGCGCCCGCAGGTCGTGTGCGACAATCCCGGCGAACCCGCGCAGCTCGGTCTCGCGGTGCCGGAGCTGCTGCTCGACGGCCTCACGCCGGGCGATGTCGGTGCGCAGCGCCGTGGTGGCCTCCCGCACCCGCCGCACCGCGCGATCCCGCGACGTCGTCACGGTCGCGGTGAGCGCCAGCAGCAGAAGACTGATCACCCCGCCGACGTAGAGCGCGATCACGTACGGCGCCGGCCCCCGCCGATCCACGAGCCGCGCCGCCGGCTGGATGGTCAGGTCCCACGTGCGGCCCAGCACATCGACGCTCACCTGCCGGTCGAGTCTGCCGGGGCCGCTTTCGCGGCCTGCCTTCCAGAGCACCAGGGGCACGTCACCGTCCGTGCCGGGATCCATCATCCGTACGGCGGAAGCCTGCGTGGCGACGGCCTCCACCGTCGCGCGCAGGAAGTCCCCGGCACGGAGGCCGAGCAGCAGCCAGCCCCGGAACCAGCCGGCGTCCCGGGCCGGGGCCGTGGCGTGGATGGCGGCCGCCATCACGAACGAGGCCTGCTGTTTCTCCGCGGGCAGCGCCCGATCCTTGATCAGGTGGTGGGTGGCGCTCATGACCAGTTCCCGGCTCTGCCGGGCGGCCCGCATCGCGGCGACCGCGGCCGGGGTGGCGGTGAGGTCGCCGCCGACCGGCGTGGGCACCGTGTCGGCGGAGTGGCCGAGCACGATGAACAGGTGCTGCCCGTTCCGCGCGCCGGCCTCGCCGGGGCGCAGGACCAGGCCGTCGGCGCCGTGCGCCCGCCAGTACGCCTGCACCTCGCCGATCTGCGCCGGCGTCGACGGCACGACGTAGGCGAGCCCGGTCACCCCGGGCAGGTTAGTGCGGTCGATCGGCGCCGCGATGGCCGCGAACTCCTCGGCCTCGAGCGTCTGCTGGGCGCCGACCGAGGCGGCGAGGCCGGTCAGGTAGTCGCTGTAGCGGCGTACGCCGTCGGTGACCGCCTCGGCGACCCGGGCCGCCTGCTGGTCGGCGGCGCGCGCGGCGAGCCGCTCCTCCCCGCGCCACAGGCCGAGCGAGGCCGCGGCCGTGCCGGCCAGCCCGAGCACCGCGACGAGGACCAGGAGCAGCACCGATCGCCGAGCGACTCCGAATCCCCGGCTCTGACGATTCGCAGTGCGCTGCCGCCCCACCTGTCGGACGTTACGCCCGGACGGGCAGGTCAGTGGCCTTTTCGGGTCGAGGCCGTCGGCTGATCGTGGCCGGCAGCTCGGCGGCGGGCTTGCCGAAGTAGTAGCCCTGCAGCAGCCGGTAGCCCAGCGCATACAGCGCCTCGGCCTGTTCCGCGGTCTCCACCCCTTCGGCGACCGCGGTCAGGCCGAGCCCGTCGGCGACCTGGATCAGCGCGCGGGCGATGACGGTGTGCCGGCCCGCCTCGGTGACGTCGTCGACGAACGACTTGTCGACCTTGAGCACGTCGACCGGCACGGTGTGCAGCAGCCCGAGCGACGAATGGCCGGTCCCGAAGTCGTCGAGGGCGATCCGGACGCCGGCCGCGCGCAGCTCGTGCAGCGTCGTGACGGCCTGCCCGCCACCGAACACCGCCGTCTCGGTCACCTCCACGGTGAGGCATTCCGGAGGCAGTCCCGCAAGGGCCAGAGCATCAGCAACGGTACGGGAGAAGCCCGGCCGGGCGAGTTGACGGGCGGAGACGTTGACGCTGACCCGGTCCGGCGCGCCCGCACCGAGCTCGGCCCGCCACCGGGCCATCCGCTCGCAGGCGGTGCGCAGGATCCACGCGCCGAGCTCGACGATGAGGCCGGTGTGCTCGGCGACCGGGATGAACTGGGCCGGGCTGACCAGGCCGCGCTGCGGGTGGTGCCAGCGGACCAGGGCCTCGACGGCGGCGATCCGGCCCTCCGGCACCGCGACGATCGGCTGGTAGACGACCTGGAACTGGCCGGCGTCGAGGGCGGCGCGCAGCTCGGCGCCGACCCGGGCGTGCTCGCCCGCCCGCTCGTCCAGCTCGGCGGTCCACGTCCGGTACGGCTCGCCGGTCTCCTTGGCGGCGTGCATGGCGGCCTCGGCCCGGCGCAGCACCTCGACCGGGTCGGCGGCCTCGGCCAGGCCGACGCCGGCGCCGACGAGCAGTTCGTGGCCGCCCGCCGCGACCGGTTCGGCCAGCGTCGCGGCGAGCCGCTCGGCGGCCGGGCCGGCGTCCGCGGAGCTGCTCAGCAGCACCGCGAACTCGTCGCCGCCGATGCGGGCCGCGACGCCCCCGGCCAGCGCGATCCGGCCGGCCAGCACGGTGAGGACCCGGTCGCCGACGGGGCGGCCGAGCTCCTCGTTGATGTTCTTGAGGCCGTTCAGGCCGACGAAGGCGACCCAGGGCGGCCCGTGCGCCGCGGCGGCGACCAGCGCCTGCTCGAACTGCCGGCGGTTCGGCAGCCCGGTCAGGTCGTCGTGCATGGCGATGCGCTCGAGTTCGGCCGCCTGCCCGCGCACCCGCCGCGCCAGGCCGTACACCCGCGCGAGGACGAGCAGGAACAGGATGACCGAGCCGGCGCCGATGGCGGCCCGGTCGACCGCGTTGCCGCCGACGCCGGGCACGAACAGCAGGACCGGGCCCAGCAGCGCGCTGGCGCCCAGGACGGCGGCCTGCACGCGCCCACCGCGGGAGGCCGCGGACTCCGGCTCCGGGGGGACCCGCATCGACGGGTGCAGGGCGGCCGCGGCCCAGACGACGTACGAAAGAAGCCAGCCGGCGGCGAACTGATCGTCATCGCTCCCGGAGTAGAGGCTGACCACGGAGTAACCGACGTCGGCGATCAGCAGCAGGACGGCCGCGACCGCGAGCAGGCGGGTGCTCGCGGTGCCGGCCCGGGCGAGGAAGAGCCGGGCCAAGAAGCCGAGCAGCAGCGCGTCGGCGGCCGGATACGCGGTGCTGACGGCCTGTTCCAGACCGGTGACCGCAGTGTCCGCGGCGATCGGGTGCAGCACGAAGACCCAGAACACCAGCCCGAGGCCGACGCCGACGATCCCCGCCTCGGTGAGCCCGCCGCCGCGCCCGCGCACCAGCAGCCACAGACCGGCCACCAGCAGGGGATAGGCGGCCAGGTAGAACACGTCGGCGACGGACGGGTACGGCTCCTCGTGCAGCACGTAGACGTAGTAGTTCCAGACCAGGTCGCCGGCGACCGAGGCAGCCTGACCGGCGGCGAACCAGTACCACATCGCCGGGCGCTCCGGCCGGTGCAGCCGGACCCCGGCCAGGATCGCCAGCACCGACACCAGGCCGATGACGTTGTAGGCGAGGTCGCGTCCCTCGCCGCCGGCGGGCAGCAGGTGGTAGCCGGCGGTCGCCGCGGCACCCGCCGCCACCCACCAGCCCCACAGATTCGCCCGCCGCACGTCGTGGACATCGGCGGGCGATCCGCGGTGTTGAGGCCATCCGGGGCGGTTACATGGAAGAGATGGAACTCCTGCCCGTCCGACCGACCGTGAAGACCCCCGCGCAGGCCTTCACCGGCGACGTCTACATGACCCCGATCGTCAACGGCACCGGCCCGTCGCGGATGACCGTCGCGCTGGTGCGGTTCACCCCCGGCGCCCGTACGAACTGGCACGCGCACGCCGTCGGCCAGACCCTGCACGTCACCGAGGGCGTCGGTCTGGTCGGCGTCCGCGACGGCACGGTGCTGCGCATCCACGCGGGCGAGACGGTGATCTGCCCGCCGGACGAGGAGCACTGGCACGGCGCCACGGCGGGCACCTTCATGAGCCACCTCGCGATGCTCGAGGCCAAACCCGACGGCAGCGACCCGACGACCTGGCTGGAGCCGGTCCCCGACGACCTCTACGAGAACGCGAACCGGCTCGCCGGGCCGTGATTTCAGCCTAGGTTCCTAGGATGCTGGAACCTTGCGGACTCGTCGGCCGGTGACTACGACGTGCCGGAAACGATGGAACCTCGCGGACTCGTCGGCCGGTGACTACGACGTGCCGGAAGCGATGGCCGGGGCGGCGGCGCCGACCGCCGGTGGCCGGGGCGGGCCGCCGTCCGGCAGGTTCATGGTCACCGTGACGATGACGCCGCGCGGGCTGCTCTTCAGGTGCAGGCTGTCGGTCATCTGCCCGGCCAGGAACAGGCCCCGCCCGCCGGCCGCCGTCGTCGTGTCCGGGAGCCGGCCCATGCGGGTCAGGTCGCCGGTCATGCCGGGACCGCGGTCACTGACGACGCACACCAGGACCGGGCCGTCCCGGTGCAGGCGTACGCAACCCCAGCCGCCGCCGTGCCGGACCGCGTTGGTCATCAGTTCCTGCACCGCCAGGACGAAGTCGGGCACGGCCCGCCGGCTGAGCCCGGCGCCGGCCGCCGCGGTGCGGATCAGCTGCCGCACCGCGCCGATCCCGGCGAGCGTGAACACCCGGCTGACCAGCCGCGGCGGGCGGGCGGCGGGAGCCGGGCGGACCTCCGCGACGACGCCGCGCAGCCGCCGGAGACGGTCGCGGTGGGCGGTCGACATCGAGACGAGCGCCGTCGCCCCGGCCACCGCGGCAGCCGCCCGCACCCGCAGTTCGGTGGAGGCGGCGGCGAGTTCCCCGGAACGCCGGACCTGCGCGGCCAGCCGGCGCGGTTCGCCGGTCCGGAGATGACCAGAGGTGAGCACGTGTCATGCATACCCGATGCCCGGCCGATGACGCCATGGCCGCCCGCTGTGGGATGTACCGGCAGTGCATCGCTGGGGAGCGGCGGCCGCCGTACCGTCGAGGGGTGAACAACCGAGCCGAAGTGCACGACTTCCTCACCTCGCGACGCGCGAAGATCACGCCGGAGCAGGCCGGCCTTCCGGTCGCCGGTCAGCGCCGGGTGCCGGGGCTGCGGCGCAGCGAGGTGGCGGCGCTGGCCGGGATGAGCGTCGAGTACTACGCGAAGCTGGAGCGCGGCTCGCTCGCCGGGGTCTCGGCCGGCGTCCTCGAGGCGGTCGCCCGGGCGCTGCGGCTCGACGACGCCGAGCGCGCCCACCTGATCCGGCTCGCGCAGGAGGCGAACGGCAGCGGCGCGCTGATCCGGCGCAGCCGGGCGAAACAGGCCACGGTGCGGCCCAGCCTGCAGTGGACCCTCGACACGATCACCGCCCCGGCGATCGTGGGGAATCACCGGCAGGACCTGATCGCCGCGAACCTGCTGGGCCGGGCCATGTACAGCGACGTGTACGCGTCCGATCCGACCGGCCGGCCCAACTTCGGCCGGTTCACGTTCCTGGACGCCGCGGCCCGCCGCTTCTACCCCGACTGGAATCTCGCCGCCGAGATGTTGGTGGCGAACCTGCGCACCGCGGCCGGCGTGGACCCGCACGACAAGGCCCTGCACGACCTGGTCGGCGAGCTCTCCACGCGCAGCGACGACTTCCGGCGGCGGTGGGGCTCGCACAACGTGCGCATCCACGGCACGGGCGTGAAGAGGTTCCGCCACCATGTCGTGGGCGAGCTCGAGCTCTCGTACGAAAGCATGGATCTGATCGCAGAACCGGGACTGGCCATGACCATCTATGCCGCCGAGCCCGCCTCCCCGACCGCCGAGGCGCTGACGCTGCTCGCCTCGTGGGCCGCCACGACCGGTTCCGACCTGGCCTCGTCGGAGCGCTGACAGAGTGTCCCGTGATCACCCTTCACCGGCGGTCCTGCGCGCCTTCGGCGCCGGCGGACCCGCGCGGCGGCTGACGGGCGGGCAGGGCAGCTCGTGGGCCGCGGGCGAGGTGGTGCTCAAGCCGGACGGTGGCGGCCTGCACGAATGGCTGGGCGAGGCGTTCGCCGGCGTCGCGTGCGAGGGCTTCCGGCTCGCGGCGCCGGTACGTGCCCGGGACGGCGCGTGGAGCGTGCGGGGATGGTCGGCCACGCGACGGGTCCGGGGCGCCGCACCGGACTACTCCGCGGCGCCGACGTGGCCGGAGATCCTCGCGGCGGGCCGGGCGTTCCACCGGGCGGTGGCCCATCTCGGCCGGCCGGCCTTCCTCGACACGCGCCGGGACTGGTGGGCGGAAGCGGACAGGGCGGCCTGGGCGGAGCGGACCGTCCGGTTCGTGCCGGAGTTCGCCGCCCTGGCACGGCGGCTGGAGGGCGCACTGCTGCCGCTCGGGCCCTCGCAGCTCGTGCACGCCGACCTGACGGGCAACGTCCTGTTCGCCCCGGGGCTGCCTCCGGCGATCATCGACATCTCGCCGTACTGGCGGCCGCCCCCCTACGCCGACGGCGTCGTGGTGGCCGATGCGCTCTGCTGGCACGACGCGCCGTCGTCGCTGGCGGAGGCGGCAGGAGTGCCGGTGGCGGCGGTGGCCCGCGCCCTGCTGTTCCGGATGGCGACGACGAACGAGCGCGTCCTGTCCGGCGGCGGGGGAGTCGACGTGCGGGACGAGGCCCGGCGATACGCTCGTGCCGCCGCGGCGATCGGCCTCTGACCTAGTCGCCCAGCAGGTCCCACCGGTTGCCGGCGATGTCGAGGAAGACGGCGACCCGCCCGTAGCTCTCGGTCCGCGGCTCCCGCACGAACGTCACCCCGGCCGCGACCATCCGCTGATGGGTCGCGTCGAAGTCGTCGGCGTGCAGGAAGAACCCGACCCGGCCGGCCGCCTGGTCGCCGACGGCGGCGCGCTGGCGCTCACCGTCGGCGCGGGCCAGCAGCAGCCCGGTCTGCCCGCCGGGCGGCCGGACGACCACCCAGCGCTTGGGCCGCCCGTCGTTGGTGAGCGACGGCGAGTCCTCGACCAGGTCGAAGCCGAGCACCCCGGTGAAGAACGCGATGGCGGTGTCGTAGTCGTCGACGATGAGCGCGACCAGGTCGACGTTCACGCGGCGGCCACGTGCAGCAGGACGAGGCGCTCCGGGTGCTGGACCGGCGCCTGGATGCCGGTGGCGGCGAGGGTGCGGCCGCGCAGCCGCAGCTCCGACTTCCACCAGGGCAGCGGGTGCCGCATGCGTTCGCGCAGCCGGTCGCCGGGCGGGAGCGGGCTGATGGCGTAGACGGTGTCCGGGTCGAGGCCGGGCAGGCGTACCCGGCCCGGCGGTGACCAGACCGAGGTGGCGGTCGCGACCAGGGCGTAGACGGCTTCGGACCGGTCGGCGGCGACCACGCCGTGCACCCACAGGGACGGGTCGGGGTGGTCGGCGCGAACCACCGTGCCGGTGTGCAGCAGGCCGCGCATCCGCTTGTAGAGGGCGATCCAGGCGGCGAGGCGTTCCCTGTCGGCGGGGTCGGCGCGGGTGATGTCCCATTCGATGCCGAAGTGGCCGAACAGGGCGGTGCCGGCCCGGAAGTCGAGGGTGTGCACCCGGCCGGTGGTGTGCGAGACGGTCGGGCCGACGTGCGCGCCGATCAGTTCGGGCGGCACGAGCAGGCCGGTCCAGCGCTGGATGGCCTGCCGTTCCAGGGCGTCGTTGCAGTCCGACGTCCAGATCCGGTCGGTGTGCTCGAGGATGCCGAGGTCGACGCGGGAGCCGCCGGAGGAACAGGATTCGATCTCGACGGCCGGGTGGCGTTCGCGCAGCTCGTCGAGGAGCCGGTAGACCTCGACGGTCTGGACGTGCACGCCGGCCGCACCGGTGGGGGAGTGCCCGGCGTCGATGAGGTCGCGGTTGTGGTCCCACTTGAGGTAGGCGATGTCGTATTCGGTCAGCAGCGCGTCCAGCCGTTCGAGCAGGTAGGCGTAGGCGCCGGGCTGTCCGAGGTCGAGGACCTGCTGGTGGCGGGCCTCCGGGGGGAGCCGCCCGCCGGTCTGCAGGATCCAGTCGGGGTGGGCTCGGGCGAGATCCGAATCCACATTGATCATCTCGGGTTCGACCCAGAGGCCGAACTCCATGCCGAGCGCGCGGACGTGGTCGACGAGCGGGTGCAGGCCTTTCGGCCAGACGGTCTCGTCGACGTACCAGTCGCCGAGCCCGGCACGGTCGTCGCGGCGGTGCCGGAACCAGCCGTCGTCGAGCACGAAGCGTTCCACCCCGACCTGCGCCGCGACGTCCGCGAGCTCGGTGAGTCTCGCCAGGTCGTGCTGGAAGTAGACGGCCTCCCAGGTGTTCAGGATGACCGGGCGCGGGGTCCGCGGGTGGTGCGGCCGGCCGCGGAGATAGCGGTGGAAGCGGGACGACATTCGATCAAGACCGCATCCGTACGAGGCGTAGAGCCACGGGCTGCGATAGGACCCACCGGGTTCCAGCCGCACTTCTCCGGCCAGGAGGAGCTCGCCCCCGCCGAGCAGGGACGCCCCGGTCGAGGTGCGTTCGGCAAGCGTACGGTGATTGCCGCTCCACGCCACATGGACGCCCCACACCTCCCCGGAGGCGAAGCCGAAGCCGGCCGCGCCCGCGGCCAGGATGGTCGCCGCGTCGGCGCCGGTGCGGCCGCGCCGGTTCTCCCGGAGCCGGGTGCCGACCGTGAACGGCTGCCGTTGCGGGATGCGTTCGCGCAGGTGGCGGCCGGTGAAGTCGAGGATCTCGGTGGCCTCGGACGGTACCGGGAAGACCGGCAGCACCCCGTCGAGCTGGAACACCGCGGCCGGGTCCCGGTTGGTGACGGTGGCGCGCTGGCGCAGCAGCCCGTCCTCGGTCATCTCCAGTTCCAGCAGCAACCCCAGGCCGGCCGCGTCGTCGCGGGCGGACACGGCGAGCCGGCCGGGCTCCTCGGTGGTCCGCTCGACGGTGAACTCGGTGGAGAACGCGCCGCCGTCGCGGTGCCCGGTCAGCCCGGGGGTGCCGAGCCAGCCGGCCGCGTGCTCCGGCAGCAGGCTGATCGGAACCGGGCGGTCGATGGTGTTGGAGACCGGCTGCGGGATCGACGCGAAGGCCAGCGCCGCGAACTCGTCCGGGTCGGCGTCGCCGAGGTCGGCGCCCCAGTGCAGGATCCGGGGCAGGCGCGGGCCGGTGCAGTCCAGCACGAGACTGACTCCACCGGCACGCCAATGCACGTACTGGGTCACGGGCCACCCCTTGACGAGAGCGTTGAGCTGCGCCAGCGAGCTTACTGAGACTTAGGGGCCTTTCCCGATGGGCCGGCGCGGTGTCCTCCCCGGAGGATCGTCAGTGTCCTTTGAGGAAGGAGCCGGTCCATGCCCGGTCGCCGCATCACCGCCCTGCTCGGAGCGCTGACGTTCGCGCTCGTCCCCGGCGTCGCCCACGCGAAGCCACCCGCGCCCGCCCTCGACTGGGGGCCGTGCGCCGGGATGGAGTCGCAGCCCGAGGTGCGCTGCGCCGGCCTGACCGTGCCGGTCGACTGGTCCCGGCCGGACGGGCCCACCTTCGAGCTGGCCGTGGCCCGGCGCGAGGCCCGCAAGCAGCGGACCGGCACCCTCGTCTTCGGCCCGGGCGGGCCCGGCGACTCCGGCGTCAACCGGATCCGGCTCGGCGACCGGTTCAGCGACGAGCAGCTCGACCGGTTCGACATCGTCAGCTTCGACCCGCGCACGATCGGTGGCAGCGCCGCCCCGTCCTGCACGCCGTCGCCCGGCGGCCCGCCGATCCTGCTGCGCGACCAGGCCGACTTCGACGAGCGGATCGCCCGCAACCGGGCCTACTGGCAGCAGTGCCGCGAGACCAGCGCGGTCTTCGACCACGCCGACACGATCAGCACGGTACGGGACCTGGAAGCCCTGCGCCGCGCCCTCGGCGAACGCAGGCTCACCTTCCACGGCAGCTCGTACGGCACGCTGCTCGGCCAGCAGTACGCCGAGCGCTATCCGGACCGGGTCCGCGCCGTCGTGCTGGAAAGTCTGTTCGACCACAGCCTCGACGTGACGGGCTTCGTGCGTACCCAAGCCCGTGCTCTTCAAGAATCGTTCGACGAGTTCGTGGCCTGGTGCGAGCGCACCGGATGCGACCCGGACATCCGCTCCACCTGGCGGGGGATCGTGGAGCGGGCCGACGCCGGCGAATACGCGCCGAACACCGTCTTCGAGATCGCCTCACTGCCGGTGGTCTACCTCGCCACCCCGGACTGGCCCGGATTCCTGGCGGCCATCCGCGCCCTCGCGGCCGGCGAATCGCAGCCGCTGAAGATCCCGCAGCCGGCCCCCGGCGCGTTCTGCGCCGACTTCCCGGTCACCGTCCGCGACCACCGCGAGTACACCCGCCTGCTGCGCGTCGCGGCCGAGGCCGGCCCGGACATCCGCTACGGCGCCGGCCCGCTGGCGATCGCGACCTGCCTGGGCTGGCCGCAACCGGTAGCGAACCCGCCGCACCGGCTGCGCGTGCACACCCGTACGCCCCTGCTGCTGATCAACGCCCGGCACGATCCGCGATCCGGGTACGAGTGGGCCCGGAACGTCGCGGCGCAGCTGGGCCGCAGCGGGCGGCTCGTGACGTACGAGGGCTGGGGGCACGGGTCCTACCGGCGCAACGCCTGCACGGTCGCGGTGGTGGACCGCTACCTGATCGACCTGACGGTGCCGGCGCGGGGCGCCAGCTGTCCCGCCGCTTAAATACGTTGTCCCGCTCACCGGTCCCGCCCTATCGTCATCACCACACCGATCGAGGAGCTTCCCGATGAACCGCTGGTCCGCCGCCTTCCGACCGCAGCGCACGCTGCCGGGGCCGGCTGCCCGCATTCCCGGGAGTTCCGAGCCCCGCACCGGGAGGCGCATCGGCGTCTGAGCTTCACGCGCGTCGACGCGAAGCCGCCTCCCCGTCCGGGAAGGCGGCTTCTTCCATTCCCTGACCGGGAAGCGTGGCCGAGTGGCCTATGGCACCGCCCTGCTAAGGCGGATCGGGCAACCGACGGAGGTTCGAATCCTCCCGCTTCCGCGAAGGTCTTTGTAAGAACGGGTCGTGGCGCAGCTTGGTAGCGCACTCGCCTTGGGAGCGAGGGGCCGCCGGTTCGAATCCGGCCGACCCGACAGAGAGCAACAGGGATGGGTGGCATGGAGTCGTTCTGGCGGTGGTGGTCCGCCGCGATCGACGAGGCGCAGGAGGGCCGCTGGGTCCGGAACGCCACGGAGCGGCGGGTGATCGCGGACATCGTGGCGGCCACCGGTGCCTTGAGCGGCGGACGGATGCCACCGTTCACCGGGGACCCGATGGACGTGCGCGTGAAGCGGATCGCCGAGTGGGCCACGGTGGTCCGGGCTGCGGCCCGGGCCGGCGGATGGGAGATCCACACTGTGGCCGGGCACCCGGCCGGACCGCCGTTCATCGGCTCGGCCGGCATGGCGGAACTGCTGTCCGCCCTTCTTGCGATCGGCCAGCAGGGCGACCTGTGGAGGAAGCAAGTGGCTGCCGGGGGATTGCCGCCGGAACGGGCCGTCGCCGAGGTGGAGTGCCTCCTGGCCGGGCCCGGCTCGGTGGAGGATCTCGAACTGTTCTTCTACGACTGACGGCGTCAGATGTCGAGATCCTCCACCTCGGGCTCGTCGTGGATGGATTGCAGCGCATACACGTACAGCTCCGCCGGCAGCAGCGGCTCCAGCTCCTCGACGGTGTCGACGACGGCGAAGCTGGCCTGCGCCGGGGTGCGCATCCAGGCCTGGTCGGGTGACCAGTCGCCGATCCAGCCGCGCCAGCCGGTGGACCATTTGCGGCTGCGTTCGGCGGTCGGGCCGACCGGGGTGTTCAGCTCGGAGCGGGAGTGGTGGACGGCGTAGCGGCCGCGGCTCGTCCGGAACAGGGAGTACGTCTCCTCGCCCTCGTTGCCCGAGGACGTCCACTCGCCCAGGGCCACGCCGAGGAATCGTTTGACCGAGGAACTGCCGACGCCCACCTTCACGGTGATCTCGTCGTACCCGGCCTTTTTCGCCTCTTCGATCTGCACCAGACGCCGGAGAGCGGTGACGATGGCCCCGGACAGGTTGCCGCCCGTGAGCTCCTGGGCGCGGTGCAGCAGGGGCATGTCGTCGTCGGCGATGTAGATGGTCTTGTTCGGCATGTGTCTCACCTCTGGACAGTAGTATACGCATACGTGTAGGAGTACGTACATGCATACGTACACGGAATTCCCGGTGGAAGTAGAGGACCTCTGCCGCCGGCGCGTGGCACGGCGCGCGTGATGGGCCACGACGTCGTCGCGGATCCGCTCCCGGTGCGCCGGGCGATCGGGCTGGCCGGGCAGTACGCCGCCGTCGACCAGGAGCTGACCGGCCGGGAGAACCTCGAGATGGTCGGCCGGGAGAACCTCGAGATGGTCGGCCGGCTCTACCGGCTGTCCCGCGCCGAGGCCCGCCGCCGGGCCCGCGAGATCCTCGAACGATTCGACCTGACCGGCGCGGCCGACCGGATGCGCGTCAGCCGGCCCGATGCGTCAGCCGGCAACTGCGCAAGACGCTGCGCCGCCCGACGTACATCGTCTTCTCGTTCATCCAGCCGGTCATCTTCGTGCTGCTCTTCCGGTACATCTTCGGCGGCGCCATCGACACCGGCACGGTCAGCTACGTCGACTACCTGATGCCCGGCATCATCGTGCAGACCGCGATCTTCGGCGCCCTGGTGACCGGAATCGGACTGACCGAGGATCTCGGCGGCGGCGTGGTGGACCGCCTGCGCTCCCTGCCGATCGCCCGTTCCGCCGTCCTCGTCGGACGGACCGCCGCCGACCTCGTCATGAACGTCTTCACGCTGTCCGTCATGACCGCCGTCGGCCTGCTCGTCGGCTTCCGCCCCGGGCCGGAGCCGTGGCGGCTGGCCCTCGCGTTTCTGCTGGTCCTGGCGTTCTCCTACGTCTTCTCCTGGATCAGCGCGTGGATCGGCCTGTCGGTCCGCAACGCCGAGGCCGCCCAATCCGCCGGCCTGATCTGGGTGTTCCCGCTGACCTTCGCGTCGTCGGCCTTCGTCCCGATCGCGACGATGCCCACCGGCGTCCGCACCTTCGCCGAGCACAATCCGGACTCCCGCGGCCGGGAGTCCCCTCGACCGTGGCCGCTGATCGGTTCCGGTCCTTCACGGGTCGCCGCAATGGCCGGCGGGGAGGTAGAGGCCGTGGGCCGCGGCGTACAGGAGGGCCTTTCTCCTGCTCGAGACGCCCAGCTTGGCCCGGATGGCGTTCATCGTGGCGATCGAGTCGAAGGCGGGCCGTCCCCGCCGTCCGGCGAGGCGGAGGCCGAGGAGCGTGAGTTCGCGGTGGGTCAGTTCGCGCAGGTCCTGGGGCGCGGAGAGCAGCACCAGGCCGATGCGGTGGCCGGGCGGGATGTGCGCGGTGGACAGCACGGTGACCTGGAAGAAGTGCCCGGCCGCAGCCAGGTAGGTGGCGTGGGTGGCGCCGGCGGCCAGGCAGGCGCGGGCCTCGGTGAGCGTGGGGGAGCCGCGGGCGAGAAGCGGGTGGCCGGGCATCTCCCGCGGCCCGGGCATCTCCGGCGGCCCGGGTGTCTTCGGCTGCCCGGGCATCTTCGGCGATCCGGGCAGGCTCGGCAGCGGCTCGGTGTTTCCGGCTCGGGTGAGGACGGTTCCGGCGATCGGTGCGGTGATCAGCGAGGCCGCCTCCGCCAGCAACGGCCGGGGATCGATCGCGTGGGCGACGATCGGGGCGACGGTGGTGAGCAGGGCGCGCGTCTCCTCGGGGACGGGGCCGGGGAGGTGCAGGGCGAGACAGCCGACGAGGGAGCCGTCGGCGGCGCGCAGGGCGATCACGAGATCGTCGGCGGACGGCGGGTGCCCGTGCCGGACCAGCGGCTGGTGACTCCGTCGTTCCGGGTCGTGCAGGGCGATGTCGACTCCGTCGTACCCGAAAAGGTCTTGAAGTGGGGTGAGCAGGGCCCGGGCGCGGGCGTGCGGGGCGCCGGGACGGTGCGCAACGGTCGCGAGCTCGGCGAACACCGCGTCGTGGCGGGTCACGGGACGGCCGCCCGCTGCCGGCCGAGGGTCAGCTCGGCGGGGATGAAGAGGCCTCGCCGCAGGGCCTGGACCGCGGCGAAGGTACGGGACGGCGCCGCCAGCTTGATCATGATGTGTTCGAGGTGGGCCACGGCGGTGCGCGGCGCCATCCGCAGGGCGACCGCGATCTCGGTGTTGCTGCAGCCGTCCACGAGCAGGCCGAGCACCTCCAGTTCGCGCATCGTGAGACCGTGCTGATCGGGCGGCGGCGACAGCACGACGACCGCGTGGAGATCGCTCGCCGGCTGCGGTGGGCAAGCCAGCGCCGTGACCCGCACGAGCCCGCCGCCGGGGTCGCCGGTCAGGAACGTGAACAGCTGCGGCCCGCCGCGCAGCCGCTCGGCCGTGACCCGCAGCACCGCCGACCCCTCGGCCAGCAGGGCGTCGCCGGGCAGGCCCGGAACCGGCACTGTCGTCGCGGCATGGGTGAGCCCGACCCCGGCACGGGCGTGCGCCACCAGGGCGGCGACCGCGGCGACGGCACGCAGCGGATCCAGGATGTCGGCGATCAACCGGGAGACCTGGTGCAGCAGCCGCACCTGCTCCTCGCCGGGCCCCTTGCCGCCGGTGCTCTGCAGGCCGATGTTGCCCAGGTAGCGACCGTCAGCCGTGGTCAGCACCAGGCCGATCGCGGAACGGAAGCCTTCCGGTCGCATGATCTCCCGCCACCCCCGCATCGCGTCGACCGCCGGCATCCGGTCGTTGACCTGCACCGGTGGATGGTGGGGCCGGAGCAGGGCGACACGGGCGAAGTCGTCGATCAGCTGCGGGCTCTCGTGGTAGTGCCGGACGCGCGCCGTATGCCCCCGGCTGGTGAGCGACACCTGACGGTGCACGCGCGGATCGAACAACCCGACGAATCCGGCGTCGAACGAATACACCCGCTGCAGCAGATCGAGCACCGCATCGGCGCGGTCGCCGGGGCTGAGCGCCGAGCCGCCGATCGCGGACAGCTCCGCCGCCAGCTCCGGCAAGGCCATGACGACGGGCATCCTTCAGTATGTCCGGCGGAATCCGGTCATGCGGGCCGGTGCCCCCAAAGGTGTTCGATGTGGCACAACCGCAGAATGAGGTCGACGCACTGGCTCGCCGCGGTGACCCGTACCCGATGCCGCGCCTCCCCGAGCCGGCCGACGGCCTGGATCGCCCGCAGGCCGGCGCAGTCGCAGAACGTCAGGCCGGTCAGGTCGAGATGCACCCGGCGCGGGCGGTGCTCGGCGAGCAGCAGTGCCATCCGCGCCAGGAACAGCGACCGTGTGTCGAGGTCGAGTTCGCCTCGTACGCAGACGAGACAGTCGCCGCAGGCGAGCCGCGAGAACCGCACGGTGAGGGTTTCCGACAAGCCGACCACCCCCTTCGTGCCGACGCTACGGGGCACGATGGACGGTCACATCGGCAGAAATTCCTACGCCTCGGCGGCCCTCAGCTCAGCGTCGCGGTGCAGCCGGTGGCCTCGTTTGCCGTCGATTCGGTGGCGGGCTCGCCGTCGACGGCTATGCGGCAGGTGACTTCATCGTCGCGGGTGGACAGGGCGGCGAGGGTGACGATCCCGCTGAGCCGCTTCACCGTGATGGTCGTCGACCAGGGTGTCGGGAGCCGGCCACCGGCCGACTGCTCGGCGCCGCCGCCGGCCCGCCACTGGATCCGTGACACGGTGCCGCTGCGGGCGGTGATCTCCAGCCGGACCTCGCGTTCACCGGCCAGATGGACCCAGGCGGCCCCGGCCACGACGACGATCACCGCGAGGGCGGCGAGAAGCCTGCGATTCACCGCCGCATGATAGTCATCGCCACAGGGTCAGCAGCCACACCGCCACGACGATCGCGGCGATGGACAGGCACGCCGCCACCCCGATGCCCGCCAGCCGGCGGGTGCGTTCGGGGTGGCGGGTGACCGGCGACTCCAGGGCGAGCCACGTCGTTCCGCCGAGCAGGGCCATCGACGCCGTCATCAAGAAGACCATGTGCCGACGGTTTCACCAGGACGGCCGGGGCCGCAGGGGTACGGCGGTTGAAGAGTCGGCGAACTCGGCGAACTCGTCACGCCCGGGACTAGGGTGTATCAGGAGGGATGCCGCAAATCACCAGGAAGGCGGCCCTGATGAAGATCATGCGATCGGGACCGTACATCGCGGTGTCGTTCGCGACGGTGACGGTTCTGGCGGTGCTGTCGGCGGTGCTGCCGGCGCACATGCTGACCTTCGGCATGCTGGCGCTCGGCCCGGCGCTCGCGGCGGCCTCGGCGAACCCGCCCGCCGTGCTGGCCGTGGGCGGCTACGCGCTGGCCGCCGCCGGGGCCGTCTCCACCCGGCACGGGCTGCTCGGCTCGGTCGACCAGGTGGTGCGGCTGCTGGTCGTGCTCGCCGCCACCGGGATCGGCTGGGGAATAGCCCGGCACCTGCGCCGGCTGCTCGACGGCGCCGCGGACGCGGCGAAGCATCAGGAGATGCTCGCCGCGATCATCGAGCAGTCGTCGGACGCGATCATCGTGACCGATCTCGACGGCACGATCACCACCTGGAACCGGGGTGCGGAGAACCTCTACGGCTATCCCGCGGCCGAGGTGATCGGTACGAAGTTCAGCAAGGTGCTGCCGCCCGGCCGGCTCGAGGCGCTCACCGAGAAGCTGGCCGAACTGGCGAGCGGCAGGCCCGTGCAGCTCGACGAGACCCGCCGGGTCTGCCGGGACGGCAGCGAGGTGCTGGTCTCGGTCGCCGTGGCGCCGATCCGGGACCAGCAGGGCCGGGTGGTCGCGGCGGCCGCCACGGAACGCGACATCACGCAGAAGGAGCGGTCGGCCCGCGCCGCCCGGATGGAGAGCCTCGGCCAGCTCGCCGGCGGTGTCGCGCACGACTTCAACAACCTGCTGGCGATCATCGGGAACTACGCCGAGATGCTGGCCGACCAGGTCACCCCGCAGGGCGCCGCCGACCTGGAGCGCATCCGCAACGCCGCCGGCCAGGCCGGTTCGCTGACCAGCCAGCTGCTGCTGTTCGCCAAGCGGGACCCGACCCAGGTCGAGGAGGTCGACCTGAACGAGTCCGTGGCCGGCGCGTATGACCTGCTCAGCCGCAGCATCGGCGCCGGTGTGGAACTCACCTGCCGGCTGCATCCCGGCACGGTCCCGGTCTGCGCGAACCGCGGCCGCCTCGACCAGATCCTGCTGAACCTCGTGATCAACGCCCGCGACGCGATGCCCGGCGGCGGCATGGTCGTGATCGAGACCGACCTGATCGAGGTGCCCGCCGGCATGGCCGCGCCGGTCCCGCCCGGGCGCTACGGCAAACTCACCGTCAGCGACACCGGCACGGGCATGACGCCCGAGGTCCGCGATCGCCTTTTCGAGCCGTTCTTCACGACCAAACCCATCGATCAGGGTACGGGCCTGGGCCTGTCCACCGTCTATGGCATCGTCACCGACGCCCGCGGCCACATCACCGTCGACTCGACGCCCGGCATCGGCACCACGTTCGTGATCCTGCTGCCGGTCACCGACGTCCCGGCCCGCCTGCCCGCCTGACCTCAGGGGTGCCCGGCGTCCTCCGCCAGCTCGAAGACCGTGCCGTCCGGCGCGCGGAAGTGCTGCCACCAGTAGCCGTCGCCGCCCTGCTTCTCGCCGATCAGCGCGATTCCGGCGGCCCGCAGCTCGGCGATGGCCTCGTCGATGTCGTCGACGAGCAGCCCGGCCACGACCTTCCCGGCGGCGAACTGCCCCGGCGGATCCGCGGCGCCCGGCCCGAAGATCTCCAGCTTGTCGCCGCCGGGCAGGCCGAACACCGTGAAGTCGCCGTCCTCGTGGTCCGGTGTCATCCCGGCCACGTCGGCGAAGAAGTTCCGCATCGACTGATAGGAATCGGTCTTCACGCCGACCCAGGAGATCCCTCGCACCCGCATGGCCATGCCCTTCCGTCAATGGAAGGCAAGGATGCAAGGTGAAGCCTTGTCGAGGTCAAGCGTGCGGATGATCCTGCTGCAGCCGGGACACCACCTGGTCGGAGATCGCGGCCAGCGCCGCCAGCTGCTCGGGGGAGAGGACCTCACCGAAATAGCGGGCCACCGCCGCCTCGTGACAGTCCCGGGCCGCGGCGATCTGCGAGCGGCCCTTGTCGGTCAGGCGGATGATCGCGCCGGCCGACTTCTCGATCAGGCCGCGCTGTTCCATCCGGCGCAGCTGGTGTGAGAGACGTGACTTCTCCCAGGCCAGGCCGCAGCGCAGGGCGACCGAGCGGACACTGGTCTCGGCGGACTGCTCCAGGAAGAACAGGATGTCGTAATCGGCTTCGGACAGCCCGGTGGTGCGGCTCAGCTCGCGGCTGATCTGGCCGTTCAGCAGCACGCGCATGCGCTGATAGGCCTGCCAGGTGGTGGAGACGTCCGGGGTCACCGTCGAATATTACGTCTGTTTGCAGATCAGCCGCCGGTTGATGTATCAACGAGTTGACACATCAACCATGGAGACACCATGACACATCGGCTGCGGTTCGGCGCGCTGGTCACCTCGGTGGCCGAGGCTCGCCGCGCCGAAGAGCTCGGCTACGACCTGGCAGTGATCACGGGTGGGGCGCACGCCGACCCGTGGACCCTGCTGACCTGGATCGCCGGCCACACCGAGCGCATCGGCCTGGCCGCCGTGATCGATACCGGGCACCGCGAGCCGACCGTGATCGGGCGCGCCGCGGCCAGCCTCGACCTGCTCTCCGGCGGCCGGCTGGAGATCGGCCTGACGGGCGCGGACGCCGGCGAGGTGACCGAAATCGTTCGCGGCGTCCTGGACGCCGGCGAGCCGGGTCCGCTGCGGTACCGGGGCGAGAGCCACCACGTTCCGAAGGCGCAGCGCGGTCCTCTGCCGGCCCATCGCGTGCCGATCTGGCTGACCGGTGACGATCCCGAGGAGCTGCGCCGGGCGGGGCGTCTCGCCGACGGCTGGGTCGCCGACGCCACGGTGTTGAGCAGCGATGACGTGCTCACCTCGTACCGATCTCTGGAAAAGGCCGCGGCAGACGCGGGCCGTGACCCTAGCGAGGTCCGTCGCATTCTGATCATCGAGCCAGGGCTTTCCGGCGACGAGCTGGTGGCGCTGGGCGCGGACACCTTCCTGATCCGCGCCGACGAGCTCCCCGATCTCACCGCCTGGTCGCCCTTGCGGGAGACCGCCGGGCCGTTGTCCGTTTTCAGACCCCCTTCGGTACGGGCGAAGCGTCGCGTGGGGATCGACTACGACGCCGTGCCGGACAGTCTCGCCGCGACCGCCGTCGAGCCCGGTGATCTCGACTACGCGCGGGTGCGCAACACCTACATGCGCGGCGGGGCGCCCGGGATCGTGCTGCGCCCGCGCACCACGGCCGAAGTGGCCGACGCCCTCGCGTTCGCCCGCGCGCACCCCGGGGTGCCGCTCGGCGTCCGCAGCGCCGGCCACGGCATCAGCGGGCGCTCGACGAACGACGGCGGCATCGTGATCAGCCTCGCCGCGATGGACGGCATGGAGATCCTCGACGCGTCGCACCGGCTGATCAGAGTCGGACCCGGCGCCCGCTGGATGGACGTCGCGCGGTTCCTCGCTCCGCACGGCTGGGCGCTCAGCTCCGGCGACTACGGCGGCGTCGGCGTCGGCGGTCTCGCCACGGCGGGCGGCATCGGCTGGCTGGCGCGCAAGCACGGGCTCACGATCGACCACCTGCGCGGCGTCGAGGTGGTGCTCGCCGACGGCACGGTGGTGCGCGCCTCCGTGACCGAGAACGCCGACCTGTTCTGGGCGGTTCGCGGTGCCGGCGCCAACGTCGGCGTGGTCACCTCGTTCGACTTCGAGGTGGACGAGGTCGGCGACGTCGGGTTCGCCCAGCTCGTGGTCGCCGCCGACGACCCGGCACAGCTGCTCGTCGACTGGGGCAGGGCGATCGAGGCGGCGCCGCGCGACCTCAGCGGGCAGCTGATCATGGGTGGGCGCCGGCCCGGGCAGCCGGCGTTCGCGCAGCTCATGGCGATGGTCGACAGCAGCGATCCGGAGACCATCATCGACACGCTGCAGCCGATCGCCGCGGTGTCCCCGCTCTACCAGCAGAACGTGACGCTACAGCCGTACGCATCGGTCATGGCGAATGCGGCCGACGGCCACCACCAGGGGCAGGGCGACCCGATCTCGCGCTCCGGGCTGATCGAGCACCTCACGCCGGCGTTCGCGCGGGCCGCCGCCGCCCTGATCGCGAGCGGCGCGGTGCACTGGTTCCAGATCCGCACGGTGGGTGGCGCGGTCGCCGACGTGGACCCGTCCGAGACCGCTTATGCCCACCGCTCCGCGAACTTCTCGATCGCCGTGATGGGGTCCTCGAAACGGCGGGTCGACGAGGCCTGGGCGACGCTGCTGCCGCACTTCGACGGCCTGTACCTGAGCTTCGAGACCGATCCCACGCCGGAGCGGGTGGCGGACGCGTTCCCGGCCGCCACCATGGAACGGCTGCGGGGAATCAAACGGCGCTACGACCCGGACAACCTGTTCCGGGACAACTTCAACATCAGGACGGTGGCGCGATGACCGATTACGGACACGACCTGCTCTTCGGCACGTTCATCACCCCGACCGCCCAGCCGGTGCGGCAGGCCGTCGAGCTGGCGGTCGTCGCCGACCGTGCCGGACTGGACCTGGCCACCTTCCAGGACCACCCCTACCTGCCCCGGTTCCACGACACCTGGACGCTGATCTCGTACGCGGCAGCCCTGACCTCCAAGATCCGCCTCGCCGGCAATGTGCTCAGCCTGCCGCTGCGGCCACCGGCCGTGCTGGCCCGCAGCCACGCGGCGCTGGACCACCTCACCGGCGGGCGCATCGAGCTGGGCCTCGGCGCCGGCGCGTTCTGGGACGGCATCGAGGCGATGGGCGCGCGGCGGCTCAGCGCCGGCCAGTCCGTCGCGGCCCTCGGCGAGGCGATCGAGGTGATCCGCGCGGTGTGGGACACCGGCCGGACCGGGCCGGTCGGCGTGCCCGGCACGTACTACCAGATCGAGGGCCTCAAGCGCGGCCCGGCGCCGGCCCACGACATGAGCATCTGGGTGGGCGCCTACAAGCCCAGGATGCTGCGCCTGGTCGGCCGGGCCGCCGACGGCGTGCTGCCGTCGCTGTCCTACCTGCCCGGCGGCCCGGCCGACTACGCCGGGATCAACAGGGCGATCGACGACAGCGCGGCCGAGGCCGGCCGGGACCCGCGGGCCGTACGCCGGCTTCTCAACATCAACGGCCGGTTCAGCGTGCTCGGCCGGTCCTTCCTGGACGGCCCGGCCGAACAGTGGGCCGAGGATCTCGCCGGGCTGACCCTCGAGCACGGGATCAGCGCGTTCATCCTGGCGAGCGACGACCCGGCGGCGATCGAGGAGTTCGCCGCCGAGGTGGCGCCGGCGGTCCGGGAGCTGGTGGCGGACGAGCGGCGTTGATCTCCTGCCGGATGCCCGCGGCGGGCCGATCGGCCTCATCCGCTTTTTCGGCCACCGGCCAGGTCGACGCGCCGGCCGGGGCCGGCATGTGCGAGAGTCCGGCGGTGTGCGCGAACGCCCACGACATCGAGGACTACGAGGTCGCGACGAACCGGGTGGTCACGCCCGGGGAGATGGCCGCCCTCCTCCTCGACGCGGTGGTGGCGGCCCACCGGGCGTATGCCGTCCGGCGGGCCGCCCTCCCGTAGCGAAGGCGGCGCACCCGTCCACCCGGTCAGGACGTGAAGGCCTTCACCTCCAGCAACCCGACCGACGAGGTGCCGCTGGACTGCAGCGCCACCCGCAGCCGCGTCGTGTCGACGGCGGTGAAGCGGACCGTGTTGTAGGCGCCCGCCACGGCCGGATAGCCGCTCGATCCGGCCACGTCGGCGTACGCCGAGCCGGTCCAGTACTGCAGCTTCCACGACGAGGGCAGCCGGACGCCGCCGTTGTCGTCGAACAGGTAGACCTGGGCCCGGCTCACCCGCACCGGCGCGGGCCAGGTCAGCTCCGCCCACTGCGCGCCCGACTCGGGCCAGGTGCCCCAGCGCGGGCCGGCGGTGTCGTTCGAGGAGGCCGGCTCGGCGCCGTCGTTGATCGCGGCCACCGACTCCCACGGTGAGGTGTAGGACGCCGACGCGGTCGCGGTGCGGGCCAGGTTGGTCTCCACCGGGGTCGTGGCGCCGCCGATCGTCAGCTCGTCGCTGGCGAACGTGCCGTGCGCCGGGTTGACGTCGGCCTCCCCGGCGCCGCCGTCGCAGCCGCGCGACGTACTGAATTGCAGGTATGTTCCCGCGCTGCAGGCGCCGGCGAACTCCGCGTCGCCGCCCACCACGACGGTGCCGGAGAGGTTGGCGCCGGACTGGATGATGGCGTTGTCCTTGACCACCGCGTTGCCGCCGACGCTGCCGCCGTTGACCCAGCCCAGGCCCTCGATGCGGGCGTTGCCGCTGACCGTGCCGGCGAAGACGGCCGCCTTCGGGCCGACGTAGGCGGTGGACGCGACGTTCGCGTTGCCGGCCACCCAGCCGCCGCCGTTGGCGTGCCAGCGGCCGCCGTTCGTGGCGGCCGGCTTGACGTATCCGGGTTCGAAGCCGGACGGGGTGGCGCCGGAGACCCGGAACTCGTACGGGAAGCGGCGGGCCTTGGTGTAGCCGTCGAGGAAGGCGTAGTGCGGCACGGCGTTCGGGGTGCCGGTGACGACCAGCCACGCCTCGGACTCGCCGGACTGCAGCGGGAAGTCGATCTGCCCGTCCACGCCGGTGTAGAGCGAGGAGTACCGGGCGGTGCCGTCGGAGCGCTTCGCGACCAGGCCGAACGTCCAGCCGGTCGCGCCGGTCTCGCTGTGGCCCTTGAGCCGTACCTTGATCACGGAGCCGGCCGACGAGGGCACCAGCTTGATCTTGTTGAAGCCGTAGTCGGACGGCGCCTGCCGGGTGTTGATCCGGTAGTGGCCGAGGCTCTGGTTCACGGCCTCGACGTTGCCGCCGTTGTAGGCGTTGTTGAGGAACCCGGCCCCGTACACGTTGGTGATGAACGGCATGAGCGTGGCGCGGTTGCCGAAATCGTAGGTGACGGTCCGCGTCGCGTATTCACCCATCCGCCGATTGAGTTCCGATTGCGAGATTCCGGAAGTTCTTCGGTACGTCTCCAGCGGGTGCTCGTTGCCGGCGGCCTCGTTCCAGATGCGATTGAACATCGCCAGGCCATCCCGGTCCTTGATGTACTGCGCGAGCATCCAGTTGCCGTAGTGGTGCCGGCTCGAGCTGTAGTACAGGTTCTCCGAGCGCAGCCAGCGGGTCAGGTCGCCGGCCGCGGTGGCCGGCAGCGCCTGCATCGCCATGAACTCGGCGCTGGTCTCCCAGAACGTGCCGGCGGTCGCGTCGATGAGCCCGTTACCGGGGCGGTTCATCGTGGTGTAGCACTGGAAGACGTGACCGAGCTCGTGGGCGAGTCCCCACGAGCCGGGCAGCGCCGCCTTCGGGTCGATGTTGATGACGCCGACCTGGTTGTCCACCTGCCCGCCGGTGGCCCAGGCGTTCAGCTCAGTCCGGTTCCAGGTGTTCGTGACGATGACGACGATCTTGTATTGCGCGAGCTTGCCGGTCTCCGGCGTGAACCGCATCGTGTTGACGTAGAAGGAGTAGAGGTTCTCCAGCTGCGTGATGATGCTGTTCGGGTCGAAGTTGTACGGCGACGGCGCCGAGGCCGGATTCGTGCCCGACTTCTCACCCCAGAGCAGGATGAAGTTCGCCGACTCACGGGTCCGGTTCGACGCCCACGGCACCTCGCCGGTCTGGGTCCAGCGGGCCGGCAGATACACCGACTTGGCCGCCGCCTCCGCTGGTTGCATCGTCTGCGGCGCGACGAGACTCGCCACGATCAGCACGGCGGTCACGGCCGCGAGCAGCCATTTCCGCGGTGTCCGGGCATGGAGAAGCTGCATGGGGGATGCCCTCCAGGTCTGCGCGCCGCGCCGACGGGGATCGGCGCGGGCGCATCGGGGATGTGCGGGCCGGCCGTGACCTTTCGGGGGAGGTCACAGGGATAGCCCGTTATCTATGGACACCCACCCTGAACTACGAAAACGTTTTCGGCAAGGGTTCGGGGCTTCCCCTCGTACCCCGAAAGGTCTTGACCCTAGGCGGCCGCGATATCGAGGGTCCAGATCACGCCGAAACGGTCCCGCAGCATGCCGTAGAGCGGCGACCAGCCCGCCGGGCCCAGATCGGCCAGGATCGTGGCGCCCTCGGAGAGGCCCTTCCAGTAGCCGGTGATCTCGTCGGCGTCGTCGCCGCGGACCGAGACGAAGAAGGGATTGTCGCCGGCGTCGTAGGTCTGCTCCTCACGTACGTCGAAGGCCATCACGTGGAAGCCGTTGCCGGTGCGGACCTCGCCCCACGAGATGCGGTCGGCGTCGGACGGATGCGCCACGGTCCCGGCCTGGGCATTCGTGAACGCGACGACCTCGCCGCCGAAGACCGAACGGTAGAACTCCAGCGCCTCGCGGGCCTGGTCCTTGAAGTTGAGGTGGACGGTGGTGGTGACGCTCATGGTTGTCTCTCCCTTTCGTTGGTAGTCAGACTCGCAGCAGTAGGTGACAGGGTGTGTCACCTTCTTGGGGTGACCACCACCTCTTCCCGGCTCCTGGCCCTGCTGTCGCTGCTGCAGTCCCGCCGTGACTGGCCGGGCGCGCTGCTGGCCGACCGTCTCGGCGTCAGCCTGCGCACGGTGCGCCGCGACGTCGACAGGCTGCGCGAACTCGGCTATCCGATCGCCGCGGCGAAGGGCCCGGACGGCGGCTACCGGCTCGGCGCCGGCACCGAACTGCCGCCGCTGCTCTTCGACGACGAGCAGGCCGTGGCCGTCACGGTCGCGCTGCAGGTGGCCGCCGTGGGCGACGACGCCGCCGGGCGCGCGCTCACGACGATCCGTCAGGTGATGCCGGCCCGGCTGCGCCGCCGCGTCGAGGCCCTGGAGGTCACCGCGGTCGCGCCCCGGCCGGTTGCTCCCACGCCCGGCGGCGTGCTGCTCGCGCTCAGTGCCGCGGTCAAGGCTCGCGAGACCGTCTCCTTCGATTACGGCACGTCCGGCCTCGACCGGCCACCGCGCCACGCCGAACCGCACGCCGTCGTGAGCTGGGACCGCCGGTGGTACCTCGTCGCCTACGACCTGGGCCGGCACGACTGGCGCGTCTTCCGCGCCGACCGCCTGCGCCTGCGCACCCCCAACGGCCCGCGATTCGCGCCGCGCCGGGTGCCGGGAGGTGACGTGGGCGCGTTCGTGACGGCGCGATTCCGGGGCGTCGCGTGCACCGGGACCGTCATTCTCGCCCTGGATGCGGCCGAGATCCTTCCGTACGTCGGTGACGGCGTCCTCGAGGAACTCGGTCCCGGACGGTGCCGGCTGACCCTCGGGTCGTGGTCGTGGATGAGCCTGGCCGCGGGTTTCGCCCGTTTCGACGCGGACTTCGACGTGGTGGAGCCGCCGGAGTTGGTGGAGGCGTTCGCCCGGCTGGGGCGGCGCTGCGAGGGCGCCGGTCAGCGCGGATCGGCGGTGTCCCAGGCGTAGCGGAAGGCGGAGGGGTCGAGCTGCCAGTCCCGCAGGACCGCCAGGAGTTCGGACTCGTCGGCCGCGGCGCCGCTGCGCACCAGGACGGCGCCGATGTCGTAGTCGTAGCCGTCGATCCGGTCGGCGTCGTACTCCCAGTGCTCGACCCGGAACGCGCGGGCCGTGCTCCGATGCGTCCAGCCTTCGCGGCGAGCCCGCCCATCCTCCTCGACCCGGCCCGGCGTGATGTCGACGAAGGCGCGCCGGTCCGGACGCGTGGCGGGGACCTCGACGGCCAGGCGGCGGCCGAGGCGGAGCGCGGTGAGCTTCTCCAGCGGCAGTCCTCGCATCCGGGTGATCCTATGAGCCCGTCAGCGCACGAGTTCGCGACCACCCGCCAGCGACAGGGTCTGCCCGTTGACATGCCCATTGGCCGCGGAGGCCAGATAGGTGATCGCGGTGGCGACGTCCTCGGGCGTGCAGATGCGGCCGGTCGGGGTCTTCTCCGATTCCGCCGCGATCGCCTCCGGTCCCAGGAAGGGAGCGTTCAGAGCCTTGTCGGTCAGCGTGAAGCCGGGGCGCACGACGTTCGTCAGGATGCCGTTCCGGGCTTCGCGCACGGCGAGCACCCGGGCGGCGGTCTCGAGGGCGCCCTTCGCCGTCGCGTACGCGAGCGGTCCCGCCATGGGTTGCTCGACGATATCGGTCGACACGGCGACGATGCGGCCCCAGCGGGCGGCGCGCATGCCCGGCAGGGCCGCGTCGATCAGGGCCGCCGGACCGATGGTGTTGACGGCCAGCGACGTGGTGAGCCCGCCGATCTCGTCGGCGTCGAAGGACGGCCACTGTACGGCGTTGGCGACCAGGACGGAGACCGGCCCGAGGCGTTCGGTGACCTCGTCGACGACATGCCGCGCGGCGCCGGGATCGCCATGATCCAGCCGGACGGCGCAGGCTCGGCCGCCTGCTCGCGTGATGGTGTCGACGACGTTCCTGGCGCCGTCCTCGTTGGCGTGCCACGACACGGCGACCGCGGCGCCCTCGGCAGCCAGATGCAGCGCGGTGGCCCGCCCGATGGCGCCGGAAGCGCCGGTGACGAGGGCGACCTTCTTCGACAGACCGGTGTCCATCATCATCTCCATAGTCGGCTATCAGTTAGCCGACTATGTACTGGCGGGCGGCGGCACGTCAACCCGTACACTTCGCTGGTGGAGCTCTCGGATGTGCTGGCGACCAACAAGGCCCTGGTCAAGGTGGCCAAGCTGTACCGGAGCGCGCAGGCCGGCGTGCTGGCCGGGCTGACCCTCCACCCGGGCCAGGACGTCCTGCTGTGGATGCTGGGTCAGGAGCCCGAAGGCATGACGGTCTCCGAGATCGCCGCTCGCCTCGGGGTGGAACAGCCGACGGTGACCCGCAGCCTCAACCGCCTGGAGCAGGGCGACTGGTTCACCCGGGAGGCCGTGCCGGGTGATCGGCGTGCCACCCGGATCGTCCTGACCGGCAAGGGCCGGGCCGGCATCGCGCAGATCGAAGCGGCCTGGCGGACCCTCGCCCAGACGGCGACGGCAGGAATGGCGAAAGACGAACAGGATACGCTGATCGACCTGCTGAAAAAAGTGCGCGAGAACCTTCTCGTGCTGGCCGTCGAAACCGAGTGATGCGTCCCCGGATGCTGGTCCCTGCCGTGGTGGCCGTGGCCGCGTTGCAAGGGTGCTGGGCGACATCAACGGATCTTTCTCCGGGGCCGAGTCCGTCGGTCTCGCGTCCCCCGGTGATCGGCGACTGCGCAGCGCTTCCCCTCGACGCCGGACATCCCGCGAGGCTGGCGGAGATGGCGACCCAGCCCGCCGGCTCCGCGATCGCCACCAATCTCGGGATGCCGTCGATGTCGTACGCGCTGAACAGGAACGGACTGAGAGAAGAGCTCGATGAGGCCGCGAGCCTGACGATCATCATTCCCTCCGAGGTTGCTTTCGGCAGCATGCCGGATGCTCTCTACGACAGTCCCGAGGAAATGAAGAAACTGATCGAAAGGCACGTTCTCCGCGAGCGCCTCGATCCGCAGCAGTTGCTCGGAACACACCGGTCGATCGCCGGCAGCGACATCACGGCCACCGCGGACGGTGGCCGGCTGACGCTGAATGGGCGAGCCACGGTCCTGTGCGGGAACATCGTCACCACGAACGCAACGATCTATGTCATCGACTCGATGCTGTAGCGAGCCCGACCCGCGCCGTTTCCACCCGGAGCAGCGGCCTGGACTGCGAGGATGCAGGTTTGGCGGAAGGAGCGGGTCATGACCACGCAGGAGAACATCCCGGACGAGGACGACGGCGGCCAGCACGTCGGCGAGTCGGCGGCGCCGCAGGCCGCGGGGGAGTGGGGCAGCACCCGCGAGGAGGATCTCCCGCCGGTGGTGCCGGACGCGGAGGTCGAGGCCTCGAAGACGGAATGACCCGCCCGATGCCCGGCCGATGGCCGAGGCGCGGTCGGCTCCGGGAACTGCTCAGTTGCTGAAGGCACGCCAGAAGGCGGCGTCGCCGGCGGCCTTGGTCACGGCGTCCCTCTCCTGGCGCCTGCTGCGGGGAGCGCAGGTCAGCGACGACGAGGGCTGGGCCAGGACGGCGTCGAGGTCGGCGACGCAGGGGGCGTCGAGGCGGTAGATGCCGCGCAGGCTCAACGGTCGCAGCAGCCGGCCGTCGTCGCCGAGGTGTTTGACCGTGCGGGTGCCGCGCTGAGAGCGGTAGGTGAGGCGGCGCAGGGTGTCGACCGGCATGGCGGCGTCCAGGCGGAGCACGGTGCCGCCGGTGCCGGTGACCGCCTCGGTCATGCAGGTGCCGGCGAGGAAACGCCAGTGCGGGTTGGCGTCCATGTGCTCGTGCGGGGACGTGCTCAGGTCCGCGACCCGCATGCGGCCGAGCACGAAGACCGTCCCGGCGTGCACGGCGATCGGGTAGACGAGGTCGCCGGCGGTCACCTTCGCCCTGGTGAAGCTCGGCATCGACTGGTGCACGCCGCCGAAGAGGACGGTCAGTGGCACACCGGCCTCGATCGGGGTCCGGGCGGCGGCGGTGAGATGGCTCGCCCAGAAAACGGTGTACGCGTCGGCCACGACATCGAAGAATAGGCGATCGTGCCCCGCCTTCTCCTCGCCGTCGCCGTGCTGTTCGCCGCCACCCACGCCCTGGGGGTGCTGCTCGCCGACCCGGTGTGGCGGTTCGCGGAACTTGCGGCTTGGGCGGCGCTGCTCGCCTCCGCGGTGCTGCGAGGGCTTCCCGCGCCGCGCTGGGCGGTGCCGGCCGCCCTGGGGGTTCTGCTGGTCGATGCGGTCCGGACGCTTCCTGCGGAGCCCAACCCCCATGGGTACGGGTGGCAGGTGCTGACGCCGGGCGACGCCGGCGATGTAACCTCGGGGTTCGCGTCGGCCGTCGCCGCCTGGTGGGCGCCGCTGGTCGCGGTCGTGCTGCTGCTGGTCACCGCGCGAAGCGCGAAGGGTGGCCGCGTCGGTGCCGCGGTCCTGGCGGCGGCCGTGCCGATCGTCGGCTACGCGCTGTTCCGGGTGATCGGAATCGGTCCTGACTATCTCGCCTTCACGGCCGGTGCCGTCCTGCCGGCGGTCGTTCTCGGCCTGGCCGCGGCCGGCCTGGCGGCGGTGCTGGTTCGCGACGGGCGCCGGCCGGCCGCGGCGGGGGCGGTCCTGCTGGCCGTCGTCGCGCTGCCGGCCATCGACTCCGGGATCGCGGCGACCGAGCTGCCGTACCGCGTGAGCAGCGATCCGGGCCTGTTCGGCTGGGACCTGATCACGCCCTCACTCGCGATGCCGCAGCCGATGCCGGCCCTGGTCGCGGCCGTCACGATGACGGCGTTTCTGCTGATCGTGGCCGGGGTCAGCCGCCGATCGCCATCTTGATGGCGGCGCTCGCGGCGGCTATGCCCAGCTGCTCGGCGATGCCGAGCGCCCACCGGCCGGCCCGGGCCAGGTGGCGGCGCACGCCCTCCTCGTCGTTGCGGCTCGCGGCCTCCTGGGCGGCGGCGACCGCGGCGACGCTCTCGTGTTCCTGCGGGGAGCGGGCCGTCTCGCCGAGGGCGTTGCGCAGCTCCATCAGCTGGGTGGCGAGGTCGTGGAGGTCGGTGCCGGCGTTCTGCTGGGCGGCGGCGTTCTCGATGCGGGCCTTGTCGCCGATGATGTTGGAGCTGACCGGGGCGTTGAAGTTGTAGTTGGATGGCATGGCGTTGACTCCTACGGTGATCTGGTTGATGCCGGCGAGCCTCGCGTTGAGCCCGTCGATCTCCTTGCGGAAGGCCAGTTCGCGGTCGCAGCGCCGCAGCGTGTTCTGCAGCAGCAGGTCGGTGTTGCCGTCGTCGGAGCGCTGGGTGACGATGCCGAGGTAGGCGTTGCGGGCGGCCAGCCGGGCGGCCCGGTTCCAGTGGCCGCGGGCGGCCCGGACGTGCTCGCGGCAGGCGGTCCACCGGCACTCGTCGACGGCGAGCTCGGCGTTCACCCAGCTGAGCCAGCCGTTGACCCGGGCCAGCTCGGTCTCGTGCAGCGCCTGGGCGTTGCGGGACGTGCGGCGGGCCACGGCCTCGTCGACGATGCGCTGGAAGTAGCCGACCGCGTCCCGGCCGGAGACCACGGCGTCGCCGTAGTAGCCGTTCTGGGCGTCGCGCAGGGTCTCGTTGAAGCTCTGCACGGCCTGCACGTAGCGGATGCCGTCGGCGAGGTCCTGGCGCAGGTCCTCGAAGGTGGCGTCGATCCGGTCGGGGGCGCGGCCGTGCTGCTGCTCGACGTCGGCGAGCAGCTCGTCGAGGGCCACGTGGGTGCGGTCGAAGCTCTGGTAGGCGCCCTTGAAGTCGCCGGTGCGCATCTGCGCGAGCCCGGCCAGCATCTGCCGGGTGCTCTCGGCCAGCGTCCAGCGCAGCTGGCCGACCGGCTGCAGCGGCAGGTCGCTGTCGGCGAGCTGCCGGAAGCACCGCTTCGCCTCGGCGAGCCGGTCCCGGGCCACTTCGAAGTCCCCGGCGAGGCGGCGGCGCTCGGCGCGGTTGACGTGCTGCTGGCCCTCGGCGAGCAGCACGTTGCCGGCCGCGGCGGCCCGCACGTAGGTGAGCTGCCGCCGGTAGTCCTCGTCGAGGCCGGTGCGGGCCAGTTCCCGTTCGGCGATGCCGCGCTGGGTGGTGTTCAGCGCGACGAACTGACCGAGCAGGGTGCCGGCCGCGTCGAAGCCGAACTCCTTCTGCCGCCGGGCCGCCTCGGCGCTGATGATGTCCTCCAGTCCGGCTTCGGCACGCACGTACCGATCGAAGTCGTCCCGGTCCAGGCGGTCGAGATTCTCGTAGTAGCCGACCTCGGCCAGCAGGGTGGCGAAGTCGTCGAGGTCGGACGCGGGTGGCGGGGTGGTCATGACGAGCCGCTCAGCGCGTCGATCACGAACGGCGGGGACGTGTCGGTGCGGTGCACGAAGATCCGGGTGCCGGGCGGCGGCTGGTGTTCCAGGATCCAGCGGTTGAGCGGGATCCGGACCCACTGCTCGAGCAGCGGGCTGCGGATCTGCCGGGCGCCGAGGGCGGCGCCGTGCCGGGTGACCTCGTCGACGACGGCGCGGCCGATCGCGGCCCGGTCGAAGGCGAGGTCGTAGCCGCGGGCCTGGGCCGCCGTCACGATCTGGTCGAGGAACTTGTCGCAGATGTCGACGATCACGTTCTCCCGCAGCAGGTCGAACACGACGATGCCGCTGCCGAGCCGGCCGAGCAGCTCCGGGCGGCGCAGCCGGGTGGTGAAGAAGTCGGCGACGGCCTGGTTGAAGTGCTCCTTGATCGCCTCGTACGACATGGCCGGATCGCTGAACGTGCGCCGCAGGTCGCCGGCGCCGATGTTGGACGTGAAGATGACGAGCGAGTGGGTGAAGTACGCGGTGCGGCCCTGCCCGTCGGTCAGCCGGCCGTCGTCGATGATCTGCAGGAACTTGTCCAGGATCTTCTCGTGCGCCTTGTCGATCTCGTCGAACAGCAGCACGCTGAACGGCCGGTCGAGCACCCAGTTGGTGAGCGTGCCGCCGTGGTCGTGGCCGACGAACCCGGGCGGCGCCCCGGTGAGCCGCTCGCTGGCGTGCTCCTCGCTGTACTCGCTCATGTCGAAGCGGCGCAGCGCGGACTCGTCGTCGAAGACCAGCTCGGCGAGGGCCTTGGCCAGCTCGGTCTTGCCGACGCCGGTCGGGCCGACGAAGAAGAAGACGCCCTTCGGGCGGGTGCCGGCCTGCTGGCCGTCGGAGACGAAGTCGAGGCCGACGCGGGCGTTCACGAGCACGTCGGTGACCGCGCGGACGGCCGGCAGCTGACCGATGACCCGGCGCGACAGCAGCTCCTCCGCCGACGTGATCTTCGCGAGGTCGAGCTGCTCCCACGGGTCGTCGCGCAGCCCGAACCGGTGCCGGGCCACCAGCCGGCGCGGCATCGACGGCGGGATCAGCGCGACCTGCGAGGTGACGCTGAGCGCCCCGATGTCGACGATGGTCATGCCGTCGGTCAGGTTCGCCAGCACGCGTACGGCGTTGTCGCGCGCCTCGGCGGTGAGCACGTCGGCCTGGTGGTAGGCGGACAGGTTCTCGCGCAGGAACGCGGCCCGCTCGGCGATCCCGGGCCGGTCGGCCAGGACCGTGGCGACGTGCGGGTTGTCGCGGCGCAGCCAGGCCGGCAGCTCGCCGAGGTCGCGGACCACGAAGACGACGGTGTTGTGGTGGCGCTGCTCGCCGGGCGGGGCGGCGGCGCCCGAGGCGAGCAGCCGGCGCACGTACGCCAGTTGCGTCACCCGGTCGGCGCTGAGCTCGGCGGCCGGCCCGACGATCAGGTCGGCCGACTCGATGACGACCACGCACGGCCGTTCCGGCTGCGACATCAGCCGCAACGTCAGCGCCAGCACGTCGACCGGGGTACGGGGCTGCGCCTGCCCGGCCGCCAGCAGCTGCTGTTCGAGCAGGTCGGCCGAGGTGATGACGCCGTCGCGCCGGGGCCGGGCCCGCGGCGGCCGGGTGTTGTCGCTGAGCTGGTGGCGGACGAAGTCGCGGCTCGCGTCGTCGTGGTAGGTCAGGCCGTCGACCATGTTGTACCGGACGATCACGTCGAACCCGGCGACCGCGAGGAAGTCCGTCAGCGTGTCGGTGAACGGCTGGTACCGGTCGTGCCAGCGGACCAGGTCGTCGACGTTGCCGTGGATCACCAGGTGCCGGCGGCGCTGCAGCTCGTGGTAGGCGCGGACCAGCCAGGGGGCGCCGCGGGGTGCGCTCAGCGTGCCCATGGCTGCCCCTTCTGCTGCTTGACCTGTTCGGCGGACTGGCGCCGGACCACGACACCGGGCCGCTCCTGGCCGTCCCAGCCGACCGTGCCGAGCACGACGCCGTCGCGCACGGCCCGGGACTGCAGTTCGTCGATCACCTCGACCAGCTGGGCGCAGGCCGCGTCGCCGCGGCCCCGGCGCTGCTCGCGGACCAGCCGGTCGGAGTCGAACAGCACGCGGTGCTCGCCGTCGTGCGGCTCGACCACGACGGCCATGGTGTCGCCGCTGGTCCGCCGCGCGCGCAGCGCCACCGCGCCGTCGGTGTTCTGGGTGAGGCTGGCGCGGTCCACCGCGAAGCCGACGTCGGGCAGCGCGGTGATCAGCGAGCTGAGGATCGCCCGGCGCTGACCGATCTGGTCGATGGTGGCGTCCAGGGCCGCCTCGCTCGCGTCGATCCGCTCCCGCAGCCGCACGCTGAGCCGCAGCACGTCGGCGACGTCGCCGGCCGCGATCTGCTTGCGCAGCACACCGAGGGCGTCGGCGGCCCGGTCGCCGTCCTGGACTCGTACCCGTGCCTCGTGCGCATCATGGCGCAGCGCCGCCAGCCGGGCGTCCAGCTCGTCGATGCGCGCGACCGCGGTGCGCCGCCTGCTCTCCTGCTCACGGCGCTCGGCGAGGGCGCGCTGCAGGTGCTGACGCACGGTGGTCTCGACCTCGTCCACGGCGCCGGGGGCGGGCTGCTCGTGGGTGCGCAGGCGGGCCAGCGCCGTCTCCACCACGGCGGCGCCGGCCGGGTCGAGGCGCAGCCGCTCGGTGCCGAACTCGGCGAGCTGGGCGGTGAGCACGGCGACCCGGTCGTCGCGGCCGGCCTGGGCGCGGTGCCGGGCGATGCGCAGCTCCGCGTCGTCGAGGCGGTCCTCGGCGGCCGCGAGGGCGGTCTCGGTGGGCGCCCGGTCGATCTGGGGCAGCACGTCGGCGAGGGCGGCGCGGACGTCCGGGATGGCCGCGGCCCGGCCGGTCAGCTCCCGCTGCCGTTCCGCGGCGGCGGCCCGGCGCCGGGCCATCGCCTTCCTGCGCTGCTGGTCGATCGCCTCGTCCCGCTGCCGCCGGCGGTCGGCCCGCTCACGCCGGAGCCGCTCGTGCACCTGCTTGCCGAGCTGGGCGAAGCTGTACTTGGGGGAGCTGCTCATGGAGCCGCCATCCCGAGCGCCTTTTCCAATTTCCCTCGGAAACCGGGCGTCGGCGGCACCCCGAGCCAGGTCAGCGAGCCGGCCGCGCCGATCTCGAACTGCAGGCCCACCCCGGCCCCGTCCACGGCGAGGCCGGCATGCCGGTCGCTGAGAAGATGGATCCGCTGGTTGGCAGACCCTCGCCAGAGCAGGTCGGCGTGCCGTTCCACCAGGTACGGACCGTCGATGAGCAGGTCCAGCAGCCCGAGCAGCCGCTCCTGCGCCACCGTGGCGTGCCGGCGCAGCCGCTCCAGGGTGAAGCCGGTGTAGCAGAGCACCGACAGGTCACGGCGTTCCCGGACCCGCTCGATCAGCCGGGCGACGGCCTCGGCCTGCGCGAACGGCTCCCCACCGGAGATCGTCAGGCCGTCGGCGGCCTCCTCCGCGACCCGGCCGGCCAGCTCGTCGACCGGGGTGTCGGCGCCGCCGGCCGTCGGGATCCACTGCGGGCTGACGCACTCGCGGCAGCGCAGCGGGCAGCCCTGCACCCAGATCGCGAACCGGGTCCCCGGCCCGAGGACCGTGCAGCGGGGGTGGGTTGCGGCGACCCGGAGCGACGTCACGAGAGCACCGCCGCGCAGATCAGCACCACGACCAGCGCGATCAGCGCATAGGCCCAGGTCGGGACCGCGAAGGAGCGCGCCGGAGAAGGAGAGACGGGCGCCGGTGGCGCGGGATAGGCCGCGGCCTCGGAGGGTACGGAGGCCATGACGGGCGGCGGCGCCGTCACCCACCCCGGCGGCGGCGGGAACTGATCGCCGTAGCCCGCCAGGATCCGGGCGCACCAGATGCACGACGGCGCCGACCGGTGGTAGGCGTGCCGGGGGTTGTAGCGGCACCCCATCAGTTCGTACCCGGCCTGATCGAGCTCGTGCGCCCAGGCCTGACCACCGGGGCGGCGCGCCGGGTCGAGGAATCCGTCCTCGAAGCAGCCGCGGATGAGGTCGTGGATGCGGGCCGGCAGGATCTCCGCGGTCAGCGCGTCCGGCGAGGCCACCAGCCGCTCGGCCCGGGTCACCCGGTTGTTCTGCCGTTTGATGTTCTCCTCGACGCTCAGTGACGGCGGCCGCTCGGTGGAGACCCCGCCGAACGGGTGCTCGCCCTCCATCAGCAGCTCGCAGACCATCACGCCGAGCCCGAACAGGTCGTGCTCGCGGGTCAGGCCGGTGCCGCGGAGCACCTCCGGAGCGGCGTACTCCGGGGTGAACTTCTCGCCGCGGTACAGGGTGCCGGTCAGCGGGTCGGTGAACTGCACGCCGTCGCAGTCCAGCAGCGTGACGTGGCCGTGCCGGTCGACCAGCACGTTCGACGGGCTCACGTCGCCGACCACCACGCCGGCCGAGTGCAGCATGTCGAAGAGCCGGCCGGCCCGGGCGGCGATCGCGAACGTGGTCCGCCAGGTCGGCTCGTCGAGGATCTCCACCCGGCGCAGCGGATCGCGCAGCCGCAGCAGCGGGGTGCCCTCGATCCGGGGCATCACGACGCCGCGCAGGTCGCCGTGCCCGTCCCGCAGCGAGGCGCGGGGCCAGGCGGTGTGCAGGTGCTCCGGGCAATCGCCGCCCCAGGTCACCGGCGGCATCCGGGTGAGCGCGTCCATCCGCTCGCCGAGCGCCGCGGCCCGGTCGAAATCGGTGTAGATCTTGGCGCAGACGTGCGGGGAGTCGGCGACCGGGTAGATCGCTCCCTCGGCGCCGCTGCCGATCTCCTGGTCGACCAGGATCTGCACCTTGCGGCCGGACGTGGTGTGCAGGCTGAGCGTGGTCACCGCCGCACCGCCAGCACCATCGTCTTGTCGTCGCCGGAGGAGGCCGCGAACTCCCGGGACTGCAGCTTGCGGCTCAGCTCGGTGCCGTCCACGCCGGGGGCGCGGAACGCCGCGAAGTACGCGTCGAAGTCGGCCGGCGCGGTCAGCAGCCGCACGCCGTCCGGCCCGGCGGCCACGTCGAGCATGCCGTCGATCAGCCCGTCGGTGCAGAGCGCGAGGCCGACCACCGCCGGGTCGACGAGCACCCCGCAGCGCAGGTCGGCGTCGCGGCCGGGCGAGGTCATGAACACCGTCTCGCTGGCCGTCTGCCGTCCCGACGGCGGCGACAGCACCAGGTGGGATCCGCCCGGCGCGCGCTCGGCGACGAGGAAGCCGTCGCCGACGCAGACGTAGGCGAAGTACGGCGGGTCGGCCACCACCGCCAGCAGCGTGGTCGCGAACTCGGCGCGGGCCGCCGTGTTCGCCCCGGTCGCGGTCGGCCGGGCGCGCAGCGGCGTGAGGGCCCGCTCGACGTGCTCGTCGAACTGCGCGAGGCACTCGCCGGCGAACAGCTCGGTGGCCCGCCGCCATTCGCCCAGCGTGCGCGGGGCGGCCGCGAACACCCGGTTGGCGGCGTCCCGGGCGGCCTCCATGGACAGCCGGGAGCCGTGCGCGGCCCGCGGCTGGGAACCGGCGCCGTCGGCGACCGCGAGCAGGTGCAGCGCGTCGCCGACCACGCCGGTGCGCATGCTGTCCTGGTTCTCGACGCCGACGCTGGCGTGGTTCGGCCCGGCGACCGACGCCGAGACGACCCGCCAGCCGCGCTCCATCCGGCTGTCAGCCATCGTCGGCCGCGCCTTCCCGCTCGAGCCAGCGCCGCATCTCCTCGTTCTTGCGGTTGTCGTGCTGGAACTTCTCGTAGATGACCTCGGCGGGCGCGTCCCGCGACTCCGCCTGCGCCGAGCCGATGCTCGTCGACACCAGCCGCAGCACCTTGCTGAAGTCGGTGTCCTCCAGCAGGTACCAGGCCTTCGGGGCGAGCCCGGTGAGCACCTCCTGGTCGGCGCCGCGCACGCCGAGCGCGAAGAACAGCAGGTGCTTGCCGGCCTCGTGCTGACGCAGCATCGCGGCCACGTCGCGCCACCGGTCGGTGCGGTTGCCGTGCGGATCGGTCGGCACCCCGTCCGTGATCAGATGCAGCATCGGCCGGTAGGCCAGCCCGACCCCCTCGCTCGTCAGCTCGTTGCGCCGGATGCTGAGCACTTCGAGGGCGTACTGGATCGCCTCCACCATCGGCGTCACGCCATCGGCCTCCAGCCGCGGAGGATCAAAATCGCGCAAGGGTACGTAGGGATGCGGCGTGCTGCCGCTGACCCGGCCGCTCGGGTCGACGGCCTGCACGTGGTCCTTCCCGAAGGTGATCATCGCGATCTCCCCGGACATCTGCAGCGAGTCGTTGCCGCGCAGCTCCTCGCACCACTTGCGCAGCGCGTCGTTGAGCTCGTCGATCGCGCCGGTCTGCCGCATCGACGAGGACGTGTCGAGAACCAGGGTGATCAGGGTCCGATTGCGGGCCTGGCGGACCGGCAGGGCGTCGACCGTCACGGCCGCACCTCCTCGATGACGTGATGCGAGACGACAAGGCTCTGCCGGCCGTGGTCCGGGCCGACCACGGTCAGCGGCTGGCCCGGGTAGGCCCGGCCGACCGGCTCGGCCAGGCTGGCCCAGAGCAGCACCCCAGCGGCGTCGACGTAGCCGCCGTACGCGCCGAAGTGGGTGCGGGCGACGACCCGGGCGCCGGAGGGCGGGAAGACGTCGTTCGCCAGCGGCTCGGCCGGCGGCGGCGACGGCCCGCGCGCCGGCGGGGTCGACGGCGGCCGCGGCTGCGGGATGGCCGGGGCCCGGCGCTGCACCGGCGGCGGCCCGGTGACCGGCGGATACCCGCCGCCCGGCCGGCCGGGCGGCGGCACCGGGTACGGCTCCGGCCCGCTCGGGCCCACCTTGAACAGGCGCGGCCCGGCCCACAGCAGCACGAAGAAGGCAGCCGCAGCGACGACGCTCATCCCCAACCCCACCTTCATGGCCGCGCCCCACCCGAACACGCCGCCCAGCGGTTGCCGGCCGGACCGCACATAGCCGTCGTGGTCGTCGTCCGCCGCACCCGCGCCGTAGAGGTCGTCCAGCAGCTCGCCGGCGACGCCCGGATCGGCCAGCACCACCTGCCGGTCGAAGGTGTCGATCACCCGGCAGGATTCCGGCAACCGGTCTCTCGGGCATTCGAACGGCTGCCCGGTGAAGCGTCCGTCCGGCGGGATCACGAGCAATACCCCGGCGGATTTGCGGGCGTCGTCCAATTCCCGGAGCAGCGTGCCGTCGTCGATATTCCGCAGATCCCGGAGATTCACCACGTCGACGTCGGTGCGCTGCGTCCGCATCGCGCCGGCGAGCAGTGGCGTCAGCGCCACGACGGCGCCCGCCAGCACGGCCACCAGCGCCATGACGGCCAGGGTGCGGAGCCTTGCGAGCGCCCGGTCTTCCATCCTGGAATTCTCGATCCGCATTCCTGGGCGCGTTTCCGCAGAGCAAGCTATTTGACACCGGACATATCCGGATGGTCATCGGAACCCGGATGATCGGCTATTCCGGATCTCCATCGGTCCGACCATTTATATCGACGATTCTTATCAACGGAATGCGGCGGCATTGCGGGCCGCCCACGCGGCGAACGGGCGCGGCGGGCGGCCCAGCACGGCGGCGACGTCCGGGCTGATGCGCTGTTCGCGGGCGGTCGGGGTGCCGAGGATCGCGAGGGTGCCCTCGACCACCGGCGGCGGCATGAAGCGCGTCATCTGCTCGCGGGCCTGCTCGGGTGTCTGCTCGGCGAAGGCGATCGGCTCGCCGAGGGCGGCGGCCAGGTCGGCGGCCCGCCGGCGGGGCGTGCTCAGCTCCGGGCCGGTCAGCTCCAGCGTGCGGCCGTCGTAGCCGTCGTGCAGCAGGACGGCGGCGGCCACCTCGGCGATGTCGTCCGGGTCGATCACCGGCAGGCCGATGTCGGCGAACGGCGCGGCCACGGCCCGGTGGGCGCGGATCGGCTCGGCCCAGGCGAGGGCGTTCGAGGCGAAGCCGCCGGGCCGCAGGATCGTCCAGCCGAGGCCGGACCGGCGGACCAGGTCCTCGATGGCCGCGAGCGGCGTGTGCGACACCGAGCCGGGCCGGGTGCCGGCCGCCTGCGACGACTGGAGGACGATCCGTTTCACCCCGGCGGCGGTGGCGGCACGCAGGATCGCGGGCGTGTCGAGATCGGCCCCGGCGCCCTCCACCAGCAGGAACAGCGCTTCGGCGCCGGTGAGTGCCGGGCCGAGGCTGTCCGGGATCGTCAGGTCGGCGCGGTGGTGGCGGACTCCTTCCGGCACCGCGACGGGCCGCCGTCCTCTCGACACCGCGGTCACCGCGGCGCCTCTCGAAGCCAGGACCGCGACAAGGGTACGGCCGACGTTCCCGGTTGCGCCTGTCACGACGAACATGTCTGTTCCCCCGTTCGGCCGCGTCGTTCGCGCGGCCGGGGAGGACGTTAGTAGCCTGGGGATAGTAGGTACCTAGAGGAAAGTAATGGATTCGTGACGGGGGCCACAGTGCGAAGATCGTCGAATCCCGAGCTGGCGTGCCCGGTCGGGCCGGTGGTCGACATCGTGTTCAGCCGGTGGACCACGCCGATCCTGTGGGCGCTGAACGAATACGGCCGGCAGCGGTTCGTCGAGCTGGAACGCCGGCTGCCGACCATCACGCCGAAGGTGCTCACCCAGCGGCTGCGGCAGCTCGAACGCGACGGCCTGGTCGCCCGGACGTACCACGCCGAGGTGCCGCCCCGCGTCGAGTACGAGATCACCGCGCTGGGCGCCAGCCTCGGCCCGCTCTTCGCACACCTCGCCACCTGGGCCGACACCCACCTCGGCGAGGTCGGCGAGGCCCGCCGCGCCTACGACGCCGGGCGCTGAGCCGCCGGCTCCGGGGTCCACAGCGGCAGGTGCGCCGGGCCGAGGTCGTCGCGCAGGCGCAGGAAGCGGACCGGGTGGCGCCAGCGGCCGTGGTCGTGGGCGGCGTCGGCGGCGATCTCGGCGATCAGGTCGGGCAGCACCGGGACGTAGTCGGCCGGGGCCTGGTCGAAGCCGCCGGACCAGGAGCGGGGGAGCGGGCGGGGCCACGGGTGGTCCGGGCCGGCCGGGGTGAGCCGGGGCCGCAGCGCCGCGGCCTGGCCGGCGCTCAGCGGCACGGTGCGGCCGACGTAGTGCAGCCGGCCGGACGGTGAGCGCCGGCCCAGCAGCAGCGTCTCCGGGACACCCTGCACGCCCGCGATGATCGCCTCGGTGGTGGTGCGCCGCTTCCACTTCCACCAGCCGGGTCCGGTGGGCCGGTAGCGGCTGGACAGGTCCTTGATCATGATGCCTTCGGCGCCGGTCACGGCGTAGTCGTCGAACCAGCGGCGGGCCTCGTCCGGGTCGCGGGTGGCCGGGCAGAGGACCGGGACGGGTACACCGTCGAGCAGTTCCTCGAGCAGCATGCGGCGCTCCAGCAGGGGCCGGTCCAGCAGCTCGATGCCGTCGAGCTGGAGCAGGTCGAACACGACGTAGGAGACCGCGAGGGGCCGCCGGCCGGTACGGACCCGGTCCTGCAGGGCCCCGAACGACGTGCGGCCCCGGGCCGGGTCGAAGACGATCAGCTCGCCGTCGAGGACCGCGTCCGGCAGCAGGGCGGCGTCGAGGCCGGCGCGGACGTCCGGGAAGTGCCGGGTGAGGTCCTTGCCGTGCCGGGACTGAAGGTGGATCGGGCCGGCCGTGAACGCGAGGCAGCGCCAGCCGTCGAACTTCACCTCGTACTGGGGTGTGCCACGGGTGTGCGGCTCCAGCAGGTCGCCGGTCGGGACGGCCCGTTTCGGCTCGATAGGTGGTCTGAGCAGCGCCGTTCCCCCGTCAGGCGTGGTCTCGTGATCGACCGTAACGACGGCCGCCGCCGGTGCGGGGTTGTTCCACCGGATCCGGCTGCGTCCCTACCGTCGAAGGCGATGAGGACGACGCCGCTGCTCGTGGTGCTGTCGGTCGTGTGCGCCCAGACGGGCGGGGCGGTCGCCCGTACCCTGTTCGAAGCTCTTGATCCTCCCGGGGTGCTCCTCGCCCGGCTCGCGATCGCGGCGATGGTCCTCGCGGTCGTGGCCCGCCCGGCGGTGTGGTCCTGGACGGCCGCGGCGTGGCGGGCCACCGTGCTGCTCGGCGTCTTCTCCGCCGGGCTCAACATGCTCGCCTACCTGGCCCTGTCCATCGCGCCGCAGGGTGTCGTCGTCACCGCGTCGTTCGCCGGGCCGCTGCTGCTGTCGCTGGCGCAGAGCCGCCGGCCCGCGGACCTGCTCTGGGCGCTGACGGCGGGAACCGGCGTGGTGCTGCTCGGCGTGCGGGCCGGGCACGATGTTCCGCTCGCGGGACTGCTGCTGGCTCTGTCGGCCGGGGCGTGCGGCGCCGGGTACATCGTGTGCAGCGCGCGCGTCGGGAAGGTCGTACCCGGCCTCGGGGGTTTGATGGTCTCCTTCGCCGTCGGTGCGCTGCTGGTGCTGCCGGTCGGCGCCGAAGTGACGGTGCGGGTGTGGCGTCATCCGTGGCTGGTGGCGGGTCTGGTCGCGGTGGCGGTGCTGTCGTCGGTGGTGCCCTACGCGCTCGAGCTGATCGCGCTGCGCCGGCTGCCGACGCGGGTGTTCGGGGTGCTGATGAGCCTGCAGCCGGCGGCCGCCGCGATCGCCGGGCTGCTGATCCTGGACCAGCGTCTCGGGCCGGTCCCGATCGCCGCTCTGGTGCTGGTGACGGCGGCGAGCCTCGGAGTGACCCGCCCTCAGCAGCTCCGGACGGCTGCCGATGGGACGGATATGCACAGTCGGGACGGTGAGGCGTCGCGCTGGATGGGCGTGGGGCACAGCGCGAGCGACGACGCCGGGACCGCCGGCAAGACGGCAGCGGCGCAGGCGGTCGGCGGCCGCGATCCGGCTCTGCTGATCGTCTTCGCCTCGACCCGGTACGACTACGGGCAACTGCTGGACGGCGTCCGCGGCGAGGCTGGCGAGCACACCGCCATCGTCGGCTGCACGACCACCGGCGCGATCGCCCTCGGACCGGACGCCGCGCGGGCCGGCGTCGTCGTGACCGCGCTCGGCGGCCCGGGCCTGGAGGTGCGCACCGCCGTCGGCCGCAACGCCGCGGCGCGCCCGCAGGAGGCCGGCGCCGACGCCGCCGCCGGGATGGCCGGCCTCACCAAGGAGCACCGGGCCGGCCTGCTGCTCTGCGACGGGCTCACCGGCGCCCAGCACGAGGTGGTGCGCGGCGCCTACTCGGTGGTCAGCGCCGTGGTGCCGCTGGTCGGCGGGTGCGCCGGCGACGACATGACGTTCACCCGCACCTATCAGTTCCACGGCGACCGGAACGGCGTCGAGGTGCTCAGCGACGCCGTCGTCGGGGTGAGCCTCGGCTCGGACGCCAAGATCGGTGTCGGGATCGCGCACGGCTGGCAGAAGCAGGGCGAGCCGATGATCGTGACGCACAGCGACGGCGGCCGGCTGTACGAACTCGACGACGCCCCGGCCCTCGACGCCTACCTGCAGCGCATCGGCGCCGACCGGTCGCTCGCCGCCGACCCGCAGGCGTTCCAGGACGCCGCCTTCGCGAAACCGCTCGGCCTGTCCCGGCGTACCGGGGAGGACATCCGCACCGCGCACGCCGCCGACCTGGAGGACGGCTCGCTCGTTTTCATCGCCGACGTGCCGCAGGGCGCGCTGGTGTGGGAGATGGCCACCGACGAGGAGGCGCTGGTCGCGGCCGGCGCCGAGTCGTGCCGGCAGGCCATCGAGGGGATCGACGGCGCCGATGCCGCAGGCCTGCTCGTGTTCGACTGCGGCATCCGCCGGGCCCGGCTCGGCCCCGGCGGCGTCGAGCAGGAGATCGCCGCGATGGAGCGGACCGTCCCCGGGGTGCCGATGGCGGGCTTCTACACGTACGGGGAGTTCGCGCGCACCCGCGGCGCCCGCGGCATGCACTACCTGACCGTCGTGACGCTAGCGGTCGCCTGACGGTGCCCCTGCACTGGTCGATCCACCAGCTCACCGAGTTCTTCGCGGCGGTCAGCGCCGCGGAGGACGAGCAGGCGGCGGTGCGGGTCGCGGTGCGGAGCGCCCTGGAGGCCCTGGACGCCGACGCCGGCGCGGTCGTGATGGCCGGCGAGGCCGTCGTCCGGGGGCTCACCGGCCTGCCCGGCGAGAGCCCGGCCGCGCTGTGGCTGCCGGCCGCCGCCGGCGCGCCGACCGTCGAGCTGCCGCTGCTGGGCGAGGTCGATGTCGTGTACGCGGCGCTGGCCAGCGGCATCGACGGCGGCCTCGTGGCGGCCCGCCTCGACGACGACTTCGGCGCCGAGGAACGGCAGATGCTGCACGGCATGGCCCAGGTGCTCGGGCTGGCGCTGCGCAACCTGCGGATCCTGGCCACCGAACGGGCCCGGCAGGCGCTGCTCGAGACGCTGCTCGCGGTGCAGCGCTCGATCTCCCGGCGGGAACCGCTGCAGTCCGTCCTCGACGCCATCACCGAGGGGGCGTCGGGGCTGCTCGGCGGGGTGCCGGTGGCGCTGGTGCTGTGCGACCCGTCGTCGGCCGGCGAGCTCATCGTCGCGTCCCAGCTGCACTGGCCGTCGCCGGGTTCGGCGCTGGCTCCGGCCGCCGCCGCGATCGCCGAGGGGGACACGGTGCGGCGCCGGATCCCGGCCGGCGATCTGCTGGTGGCCACGCCGGTGCACGCCGGCGGGGACGTCGCCGGCAGCCTGGTCGCTCTGGGGCCGGCCGGCGTCGATGCCGGCATCGATGTGATCACCGCGTTCGGGCAGCAGATCAGCATGGCGCTCACCGACGCCCGGACCGTCGAGGCGGTGCGCGAGGCGTACCGCGACCCGATCACCGGCCTGCCCAACCGCAAGCTCTTCGCCGAACGCCTCGACCAGGCCCTGAACGACGGCCGGGTGGACACCGTCGTGACCCTGTTCATCGACCTCGACCGGTTCAAGTCGGTGAACGACACCCTCGGCCACCACGCGGGCGACGAGCTGCTCGCCGCGGTGAGCGACCGCATCCGCGGGCAGCTGCGCACCGGTGACGTCGCCGGCCGGCTCGGCGGCGACGAGTTCGCCGTGCTCATGGAGGACGTCTCCGCCGAGGACGCCCGAACGGTCGCCGAACGCATCGTGCACAGCGTCGCCGAGCCGTTCCGCATCGCCGGCCGGTCGGTGTGCGTCGGCGCCAGCATCGGCATCGCGGCGGGCGCGGCCCGCCAGGTCACGGCGGACGACCTGCTGCGCGACGCCGACCTGGCGATGTACCGGGCGAAGCGGACCGGCACCGGTCGCGTCGTGGTCGGTTAGCTCCGGCCGTCCGCGGGGAATGGCAGGACGATGACCCGGACCGATGACGACGTCGCCCTCGACGGGGCCCTGGATCCTCTCGTTCTCGCGCTGGACATCGGCTCCACCGCCACCCGCGGCGGTGTGCACGACGCCGCCGGCCGCCGGGTCCGCGGCCTGCAGCACAAGGTGCCGCACGCCTTCACGGTCGCCCCGGACGGCACCTCGATCATCGACCCGGAGCAGGTCACCGCCGAGGTCGGGCAGGTCCTCGACGCCGTCACCGCCGACCCGCGGCTCGGCACCCGCATCGCCGGCGTCGCGATGGACACCTTCGCCGCCTCGCTGATCGGCGTCGACCCGGCCGGGCGCCCGCTCACCCCGTGCCTCACCTACGCCGACTCGCGCAGCGCCGGGCAGGTCACCGCGCTGCGCGAGGAGCTCGACGAGCGCGCGGTGCAGCAGCGCACCGGCACCCGGCTGCACACCAGCTACCACGCGCCGCGCCTGCGCCTGCTCGCCGGCGTGCCGGCCGCCCGCTGGTGGTCGCTGGGCGAGTACGTCTGGCAGCGGCTGATCGGGCAGCCGCTGGCCGGCACGTCCACGGTGGCGTGGACCGGCCTGCTCGACCGGCGCACCGGCGAGTACGACGCCGAGCTGCTCGCCGCCGCCGGCATCGGCCCGGACCGGCTGTCCCCGCCCCGGGACATGGCGCAGCCCGTACTCTCGCCCGCGCCCGCCCGGTGGCCCGCCCTGGCCCGGGCCGCCTGGTTCCCGGTGATCACCGACGGCTACGCCAGCAACATCGGCGCCGGCGCCACCGACGCGACAGTCCTCACCGCGGCGACCGCGACCAGCGGCGCGCTGCGGGTGCTGCTCGGCGGGCCCGCCGACCCGCTGCCCTTCGGACTCTGGAACTACCGGGTCGACGCCGGCCGCACCCTGCTCGGCGGGGCGATCAACGACGTCGGCCGCGCGGTCAGCTGGGCGCAGGCGACGCTGCGGCTCAGCCCGGCCCTCGGCGCCGTGCTCACCGCGCCGCCGAGCGAGGCCACGCCGCTGGTGCTGCCGTACCTCACCGGGGAACGCGCACCGGGCTGGAACGGACAGGCCCGCGCCGTGTTCGCCGGGGCGTCCGCGGCCACCGACGCCGACACCCTGTTCCGGGGGATCGTCGAGGGTGTCGCGTTGACCTACGCCCGGGTCGCCGACGAGCTGCATCCGGCCGCCCCGCAGGTGGTCGAGGTCGCCGCGTCCGGCCGGGTCAGCAACGACCAGCCGGAATGGCTGCAGATCCTGGCCGACGTGCTCAGCAGGCCGGTCACGCACGTGACCCGGCGGCGCGCCACCCAGCGGGGGACGGCGCTGCTGGCGCTCGACGTGCTCGCGCCGGACGTCCCGCGGGCGGGGAGGGGCGTGGGGGCCGTGTACGAGCCGAGCCCGTCGTCCGCGGCGTACTACGCGGAGCGGCGGCTGCGTTTCGGCGAGGTCTACGACGCGCTGCTGCGGAAGGTCTGAGCGGAGCATCGGTACGGTCGTCGATGTGACCTTTCTTCCTGATCTTCAGCAGTGGATCGACGGAGCCGCCGCGCGGCACGGCGTGCCCGGCGCCGCCGTGGCGGCCGGGATGGGCGACGACCTGGCCGAGGCCGCCACCGGGGTGATCAACCTGACCACCGGGGTGGCCGCGACGACCGACAGCCTGTTCCAGATCGGGTCGGTCACCAAGGTGTGGACCAGCGCCCTGGTCATGCAGCTCGCCGGGGAGGGCCTGGCCGGCCTCGACGAGCCGGTGCGGCGCTATCTGCCGGAGTTCGGGGTGCTGGACGCCGCCGCCTCGGAGCGGATCACCGTACGGCATCTGCTGACGCACACCGGCGGTTTCGACGGGGACCTGTTCGAGGACACCGGGCGCGGCGACGACGCGGTGCTGAAGCTGGTCGCGTTCATGCGGGAGAACGCCCGGCAGGTCAGCGCGCCCGGGGAGCTGTTCTCGTACAACAACGCCGGCTTCTGCGCGCTCGGCGCCCTGGTCGCCCGGCTGCGCGGCGGCACCTGGGAGGCGGCCATGCGCGAGCTGCTGATCGAGCCGCTCGGCGCGGAGCACATGGCGCTCTACGCCGAGGAGGCGATCATGTTCCGGGCCGCGGTGGGGCACGTCGGCGAGCCGCTGCGGCCGGCGCCCCGGCGGGAGCTTCCGCAGTCGAACGCGCCGGCCGGGTCCACGCCGGCCGCCGCGCCGCGCGACCTGGTCCGGTTCGGGCGGATGCTGCTCGCCGACGGCGTGGCCGCGGACGGGACGCGGGTGCTGCCGGCCGGGACGTTCGCGGCGATGTGCCGGCCGCAGGTCACGCTGCCGCGGCTGGGGGAGCGGTACCCGGCGGCGTGGGGTCTCGGGCTGATGCTCTTCGACTGGGACGGCCGCCGGGTGGTCGGCCACGACGGCGGCACGCCGGGGCAGACCGCGGCCTGGCGGATCGTGCCGGACTGCGGCCTGGTGATCGCGGCCGGCGCGAACGGCGGGCACGCCGGGGCGTTCCTCGACGAGGTGCTGGCGCAGATCCTCGCGTCGGCGGCCGGGCTCCGCCTGCCGTCGCGGGTGCTGCCGCCGGAGACGCCGGCGCCGTTCCGGCCGGAGGTCTGCGCCGGTACCTACGCGGCGCCGCAGGGCGTCTTCGAGGTGACGGCGGACGACGCCGGGCTGGAGATCACCGTGAGCCCGCCGGGGGAGCCGTCCCGGACGGCCCGCTTCGTCCACGCCGGCGGGGAGCGGTTCGTCGCCGTGCAGAAGGAGGACGGCGTGCACCCGCTGATCGCGTTCCTGCGGGACGGGCGCTACCTCTACAACCTGCGCGCGGTACCCCGCACCGGATCGCCGATGTCCGGAGCCCCGGAAGTCCCGTAGCGTCGGGTGCGTAGTCCTCCGGCGGAGGAGTCCACGATGGCGCGCAGGACCCGTTCGGCCCCGCTGTGGCAGGTACTCGCCATCGTGGTGGTCCTGTACGCGGCGGGCGCCTCGCTGGCCTTCCTCGGCTTCGGCGCGCCGTCGGTCGTCGTGCTGTTCCTGCCGGCCGGCGTCACGCTGTCGGCGCTGGTGCTCAACCCGCGCGGACGGTGGCCGTGGATCCTGCTGGCGGTCGCGGTCACCGAGGTCGTGGTGGACGTGACGCATGGCATGTCATCCCGCTGGGTGTGGGGCTTCGCGCTGGCGAACACGGCCGAGCCGCTCGTCGGCGCGGTGCTGCTGCGTCACTCCGTACCCGGTGATGTGGATCTTTTGAAGAGGCGTCACCTGACCGCGTTCCTGATCTCGGGGGCCGGGGCCGGACCGGCGGTCGGCGCGCTGATCGGCGCGACGATGCTGACGATCAGTATCGGTCTGCCGTGGCCGCAGTCGGTCGTGTCGTTCTGGGCCGGGGATGCCACCGGCGTGCTGGTGGTGGCGGGCTGCGTGCTGGCCTGGCGGTACCGGCCGCACAGCCGTCCGATCGGCGCGCGACGTCTGCTGTGGGTGGCGCTCACGGTGGTCGCCACGGTGGCCGGCTTCTGGCCGCAGCACGTGCCGCTGTTCTACCTGCCGATCCCGGTGCTGTTCGCGCTGGCGTTCACCCAGCCGTTGCCGATCACCATGACCGCGGCGCTGGCGACCACCGTGACGGCGAACCTGATGACCAGTACCGGTCACGGCCCGTGGGCGGCGGCGGAGACCTCCGATCAGTGGCGGACACTGACGCTGCAGATCTTCCTGGTCACCTCGATCCTCGGGGCGCTGCTGCTCTCGGTCGGGGTGGCCGAGCGCGACCTCGCCCGCCGCACCACCTCGGTGGAGCGGGCGGCGCGGCTGCGGCTGCACGCGTTGCAGGTGCTCACCACGGATCTGGCGAAGGCGGCCACCTCGGACGCGATCGCCCAGGCCATCGTCCGGGAGGGCATCGGGCTGATCGCCGACCAGGGCAGCGCCGCGATCGTGGCGGCCGACGGCGGCGGGATCGTGCTGTGGACCACCCCGGTCCGGCCGGTGAACCTGCGGGTGGCGCTGGACGCGGACACGCCGTACACCGCCGCGATCCGGGACCGCCGCCCGGTGATCCACCAGACCCGGCAGCAGCTCGAGGCCGACTTCCCGCACCTGGCCCACGACCACCGGACGCTCAGCATCCTCAGCAGCGTCTGCGTGCCGATCCGCGGCGACGGCGGCCGGCCGCTCGGGGCGCTGGCGTTCGGCTTCCACCGGGAGCACCGGGTCGACGCGGACGTGCTGGCGTTCGCCGACGCGCTGGCGGGCCTGAGCGGGCAGGCCCTGCGCCGGGCGCAGAGCTACGAGCGGGAGATCAGTGCCGCCCACCAGCTGCAGCGGGCGCTGCTGCCGGCCGTCGCGACCGACGGCCTCGCCGGCGTCCAGGTCAGCGCCGACTACCGGCCGGCCGACCTGGCCCACCAGGTGGGCGGCGACTGGTACGACGTGTTCGCCCTGCCCGGCGGCCGGATCGGGTTCGCCGTCGGCGACGTGGTCGGCCATCACGTGACGGCGGCCGCCGCGATGGCCCGCCTCCAGTCGGCGCTGCGGTTCGCCGCGCAGACCGCCGGGGATCCGGCCGGGGTCCTCGAGGAACTGGACCGGGCCGGCGCGGTCATCCCCGACTCGATGATGACCACCGTCGGGTTCGCCGACTACGACCCGGCGACCCGGCTGCTGCGGTTCGCCTGCGCGGGGCACCCGCCGCCGCTGCTGCTCACCGGCAACGACGCGCAGTACCTCTGGGACGGGCGCTCGATGCCACTCGGCGTCGGTGAGACCGGCCGGCAGCACGGCGAACGCGTCGTCGCCGACCGGGCCGTGGTCGTCTGGTACACCGACGGCCTGGTGGAACGGCAGGGTCAGCACATCGCCACGTCGATGCGCCGGCTCGCCGACGAGGCCGGCCGGCACGGCGCCGGCGACGCCCACACGCTGCGGTCCCACCTCATGCGCCACATGATCAGCGAGCAGACCCTCGGTGACGACACGGTGATCCTCTGTGTCCGGTTCACCGCGGCGGCGGCCGGCGACGGCGCCCAGGTCACCCGCCGAGGCGGTTGACACCCGTCACCGGAGCCGAAGATGCTGGCAGGGGCGTAGAGGAAGGTGCCATGACGGACTTCCAGATCAGCACGGCCCCGCAGGCGGGGCGGATCGTCGTGTCCGTGGCCGGGGACGTCGACCTGCGCCACCGCGACGAGATGACCGACTCGCTGCAGGCGGCCGTGCGCAGCGCGCCGGAGGTGGTCGTCGACCTGGCGGCCGTGCGCTTCCTCGACTCCAGCGGCCTGCACGCGCTCATCTCGGCCCGGCAGGCGGCGACCCGGCGCGACGGGACCGTGTGGGTCGTCAACGCCACCGGCACGGTCGCCATGGTGCTGGAGATGACCGGGGTGCTGAAGCTGCTGCGGCCACCCGCCACGCCTGGGACGCCATGAGCAACCCCGCGGTGATGCCCTACGGCGAGGCCGGCGACCTGCCGTCGGTGCGGGCTTTCGTCCGCGAGCAGGCGGAGGCGTCCGGTCTGGACCCCGGCTCGATCGAGGCCCTGGCGATCGCGGTCAGCGAACTGGTCACCAACACGCTCCAGCACACCACCGGGGGCGGTCAGGTCCGGGTCTGGGCCGAGCACGCCGCGGTGTTCTGCGACGTCGCCGACGGCGGGGCCGTGCCGTCGTTCCCGCGCGCCATGCCGGCCCCGGACGCCGAGCGCGGGCGCGGGCTGGCCATCGTCGAGATGCTCTGCGACGACGTCACCACGATCGCCGAACCCGGCCGCACCGTCGTCCGCCTGCGATTCGCGACCAAACCACGACATTGACGCGCACGTTTCCCGCAGCGGCTCCCGGGCATTCCGAGACCCTTGATCAGTACGCGGTGAGGACGGTTCGCGATGCCGGAATGGCTGCAAGCCGGTGGATGGGGTCTGCTGGCCGGCTCGGCCCTGCTCGTCGGCGCCACCGCCGGCTACCTGGTGCGGGTGCCCCGGCGCGTGGTCGCCACGGTGATGGGCTTCGGCGCCGGCGTGCTGCTCTCCGCCGTCGCGTTCGAACTGCTCGGCGAGGCCCACGAGCAGGCCGGCCTGCTGCCCACGGTGACCGGCGCGGTCGCCGGCGCGGTGGTCTACACCGGCTGCAACGTGTTGCTGGCCCGGCGCGGCGCCCGGCACCGCAAACGCTCCGGCGGCCAGCAGCCGTCCGAGCAGGAGCAGTCCGGCTCCGGCACGGCCATCGCGCTGGGCGCCCTCCTCGACGGCATCCCGGAGTCCATCGTGATCGGCGCGGGCCTGCTCGGCGGCGGCTCGGTCGGTGTCGTCACGGTCGCCGCCGTCTTCATCAGCAACGTGCCCGAGGGCCTGTCCAGCGCGGCCGGGATGCGCAACGCCGGCCGCGGCCCCCGCTACGTCTTCGGGCTGTGGACCGGAATCGCCCTGGTCAGCGGCCTCGCCGCGGTCGCCGGCTACACCCTGCTCGGCGGCGCCCCGGCGGCCGTCCTGGCCGGCATCACCGCGCTGGCCGGCGGCGCGATCCTCGCGATGGTCGCCGACACCATGATCCCGGAGGCCTTCGAGGACGCCCACCTGCTCATCGGCCTGGTCACCGTGGCCGGTTTCCTCACCGCCTTCGCCCTCTCCCACGCCGGGGGATGACCGCCCACGCCGATGCCGGCCCCGGACTCACCGGCCTGATCACGAGGCCTGCCGCTCCGGTTCGCCGACGTGGAACAGGCTCAGCAGTTCGGTGATCTGCAGGACCTGGAACACGACCGGGCTCGCCACCGGGATCGACAGCGCGGAACCGGCCCGCTCGGCGAGGTCCCGGCAGACGAGCAGCGCGTTGATGCCGGCCGAGTCGAGGAAGCTCACCGCGGTGGCGTCGATGCGGATCGGCGCCGGCGCGTGCTGCCGGACCAGGCCGGCGATGTGGGTCTCGAAGCGGCCGGTCTCGTCGCGGTCGAACTCACCGGCCAGGATGACGGGCACCGAGCCGTCCTCGGCGGGTTCGGCGTCGTCGATCGCCAGGCGGGGCAGCGAATGGTCGGACTGTGGCATGAAAGGCTCCAACGGGCGCGGGTCGGTGTCGTCCCTCGTTTTTGAAGGCCTTCGGATTCCGACCTTACCGCTTCAGGAAGCCTTCTTCGGTACGGGGACCCGGCCGCTACCCGCCGGCCGGATCGCTGCCGAGGATGCTGGTGCGGATCAGGTCGGCGTCCCGGCAAACCCGATCGGCCTCCTCCTGGTAGGCCCGGCCGGCATCCTGTTCACCGGCCTCCTCGGCGTTCGCGGCGAGGCTCCGCAGCATGGTGACCTTCTCCTGCATGGCGCTGACCGCCGTCCACAGCGCCTCCTCGATGCCGTTGTCGCTGGCCGCGATGAACGACTGCGGGGACCAGGAATGGCCGACGTGGCACGCGTAGTGCACGGCCTTCCCGGTACGGATCTCGTACATGCCGCCACCGCACTCCGGGCAGCCCAGCGCTACCGGCTTGCCCGGCGACCCGCCGGCACGGCCCTCGACGATCATGTCCGTCTCCCAGATGAGTGCGGCATCCGACGACCCGCCGTTCTGGACCGGCCGGCCGGCCATCTCGGCGATGAGCCGGGCGAGGCCGGCGGCCGGGGCCGTCACGGCCGGCGGAACGGCGGCCAGGGCGGCCTGCGGCATGCCCGGGAACCGGGCCTCGTCCGGGTCCTGGACCAGCGCGGCCCCGCCGTGTTCGACGATGGCGGCCAGCCCCGCTGCCCCGTCGTCGAGGCTGCCGGAGAGCACGACCCCGACCACCCGGGGACCGCACCATCGGGCGGCGGCCCGGAACAGCGCGTCGACGGCAGGCCGTGCCCGGTTCTCCCGCGGCCCGGCGGTGAGCCGCAGCCGGTCGTCGTCGGCGATGACGAGATGACGGTCCGGCACCGCCACGTACACGTGCCCGGGCCGGATCCGCTCGCCGTCGGTGGCGGCGCTGACCGGCATTGCGCAGTCCTTGCCGAGCATCTGCGCGAGCGTGCTGCGGACCCCGGGCATCAGGTGGGTGACCACCAGGACGGCGGCCGGCAGGTCGGTGGGCAGCCGGGACAGCAGATTGCTCAGCGCGGTGTGCACCCCCGCCGAGCCGCCGATCACGATCAGGTCGCGCCGAGCCATTCGTCTCCCATCCCGGGCTTGCCGCCCTCTGCCGGCCGGCGTGCGTTCCCCACGCCGGCGCCGGTGAAACCACCCGGCTCGGCGCTTGCCGGGCTGCGCGGCCCGGCGTTCGTCAGGCGACCACCAAGCCGGGTAGCGAGCCGCGCGCGAGGTGCCGCACGCATGCGGCGACCGGGATCGGATCCGGTCGGGGCGAGGCCGGGGCGGCCTGCCGTACGAATCGGCTCGCGTGCCCGGCCGCGGCCGGCAGCATCGGATAGCGGCCGGCGACGAGACCGTCCACCATGCCACCGCCGCGGCCGAACCTGGCGATCGACCGCCAGTGCGCCGACGAGGCCAGCCGGCCGTGGCGTGTCCCGGATGGATCGGGCAGCACGCTGACCCGCTCGAACGGCGGGTTGCCGGCCAGCCACAGCTCGGCCGCCTCGGCGGCCGCCCGGGACGACGACTCACACCAGTACGGCACCAGCCCGGCGTCGAGCACCTGCCACGGGTCGATCATCCGGCCGGCCGTCACCAGCGCGTGCCCGTCGCCGTGCCGGGGCCGCAGCCGGCTGCGGTAGAGGTCGGCGACGGCGGCGCTGAACGCCTGCGGATCGTTGTAGAGCATCCGGTGCCCGGCCGTCCCGGTCTTCGCCGCGAACTCGAGGAGTTCCGGTTCGAGGTCCGGCTCGCCGCTGGTCTCGGCGTAGTGCAGGGGCCGGCCCTCCGGCGGGTCCGTCCAGTCCGCGCCGCCGATCGTGTGCAGCAGCCGGATGAAGGCGTCGCTGTCGCCGCGGTGGTCGTTCGCCGTCCAGCCGCTGGTCGGCGTACCGATCTGGAAGGTGTATCCGGGCGGGCCGCCGAGCATGGGCCAGGTGCGCAGGTCGCGCACCAGGATGGAGGCGCCGCCGGGGACGAGCCGTTCGCGCAGGAAAGACCGGTATGCGCCGGGCAGCGTGCACCACCGCACGTGCAGCGACACCGTCGCACCGCACAGCGAGCCGCGCAGCACCGGGTCGTGCACCTGCCGCACGCTGACGCCGGGGTTGCCCGCCATCAGCCGTTGCGCGAGCCGGGTCCCGTACTCCCGCGCCGCCTGCCAGTTCTCCGGCGAGCCGCCCGGCCACGGCACGGTGACCGTGAACGACGCCGGGAGCCAGGCGGCGCCGAGGGCCGCCGCCAGGTGCAGGGCCGCGCCGTGCGGCGATCCGAGCACCACGGCCGGATAGGACGGCGACCGATGGTGGCCGGTGATCCACCGGGCGACCGCCTCGGCGTCCACCTGTCCCACCTGCGTCTCCGGCAGCGCGTCCTCGGCGGCGTCGGCGGCGAGGGCGGCCCGGCGCAGTTCCTCCGGTAGCTCGCCGCGCCGGCCGAGGACGGGTACGCGGGCGAGGCCGTCACCCCGGCGCTCGTCCGGCGGCACCGCCATCTCGAGCAGGGTGCGCCCGACGCTGTCCGGGCACATCACCCGCCCGGCCGGGGGCGCGGCCTCGCCGGCCGGGTTCACGAGCGGGTGCACTGTTGTCCGTACGTCGGCATGGGGACGTCCTCTCCGCGGGGACGTCCCGGCTTCCCGTCCTGCCCGACGGCAAACGGACGGGATTTTTCACGAATCGGCCGGACGGCGCCCAGGACCGGCGATCACCGGGCGGCCGGGCGGTTCGCGCGGGACCGGGCCTCGCCCAGCCAGTCGCCGAGGCGGCGGCGGAGACGGCCACGGCGGTAACCGCCGGTGACCGCCGCGGTGGCGGGCGGCTCGAAGAGCGACCCCGACGTGGGGGCGGCCGGTTCCGGGCCGGTCACGGTCGCGGCACCCCACCGGCCGACCAGCGCCTCGGCGGTGCGGGGTGCGAGGCGGTGACCGGCCAGCATGAGGTGCGAGACGAATCCGACGGTCGCCTGCCGGCGCGGGCGGCGGGCGAGAGCCAGGATTCCGGCGGCGAGGCGCTGGGATGCGTACGCGGGGGGAATTGCTCGAAGTCGGAATCCCGAATGGTTGGCCGCCCGCTGGAAGAAGGGCGTGTCGACCGGCCCGGGCATCATCAAGGAGATCCGGATCCGGGGATGGCCGGCCACCGACTGCTGAAGGCTGAGCGCCAGGCCGCGGATCGCGAACTTGCTCATCGAGTAGAGCGGGATCTGCGCATTCGGGAACAGCGACAGCAGCGACCCCATCAGGATGAGGGTGCCGTGGTCCTGCGCCCGGAAGGTGGTCAGGGCGGTGCGGGCGCAGAGCGTCGTGCCGAAGACGTTGGTGTCGACCAGGCGGCGCAGCTCGTCCACCGATTCGGAGCCGAGGGGACCGGCGACACCGACCGCGGCGGCCTCGACCCAGACGTCGATGCGCCCGAACCGCTGCGTCGCCGAGCGGGCCAGCCGGTCGACCGCCGCCGGATCGGTGATGTCGGTGGGCACGGTCAGCACGTCGGCGCCGCGGTCCCGGCACTCCTTCGCCACCGCGGCGAGCGCCTCCTCGCCGCGGGAGGCGAGGACGAGACGGGCGCCTCCCTCGGCGAACGCCCTCGCGGTGGCGCGGCCGATCCCGCTCGACGCGCCCGTGATCAGCACCACCCGCTCGTCGGACGCCATCAGTCGTCGGTGTCCTGCTGTGCCCGGTTGGCGCCGGTGGCGTTGATGCCGGCGTTGCTGCTGCCGTGTGCCGGCGCGAGCGTGCGCGGCTCCTCGTCGGTGATGAAGTCGCCGGTCTCCTCGGCGCCGGTGACGTGCTGGTCCGTGCTGCCGCCGAAACCGCGGGCCGTGTCGCCTTCATCGGATTTGTCGGGCATGGCGCTGCCTCCTGTCGCCGTGGGGTCGCCCGGTTGATACCCCGCCGGGTCCTGGTGATGCGTTCGGCCGGCGACAATGTCGGCGCGGTTGGAGAATGCGTTATCCGATCCCCTCTCAAATGGTCGGGATCGGCTTTCATTGAGCCCATGGGAGCGCTCCCGTAGGGTCCGGGAAAAGACCGCCGTCCCCCGGAAAGGTCCCTCAGCCATGCCCATTCCCCGAAAGGGTCGCCTCGCCCTGCTGTCGGCGGCCGTCGTGAGCGTCGTCGCCGCGGCGAGCGCCGCCGTCACCGGTTCCGCCGAGGCGGCCACCACGCTCGGCGCCTCCGCCGCCCAGACCGGCCGCTACTTCGGCGTCGCCACCTCGGCGTTCAAGTTCTCCGACACCCCGTACATGACGATCCTGAACCGCGAGTTCACCTCGCTCGTGCCCGAGAACGACATGAAGTGGGACGCCACCGAACCGCAGCAGGGGCGCTTCACCTACACCAACGGTGACCGGCTGGTCAGCCACGCCCAGAGCAGAGGCATGAGCGTACGCGGCCACGCCCTGCTCTGGCACGCCCAGCAGCCCTCCTGGGCGCAGGGCCTGTCCGGAACCGCCCTGCGCAGCGCCGCGATCAACCACGTCACCCAGGTCGCCACCCACTTCCGCGGGAAGATCCACTCCTGGGACGTGGTGAACGAGGCGTTCGCGGACGGCGGCAGCGGCGGCCGCCGCGACTCCAACCTGCAGCGCACCGGCAACGACTGGATCGAGGCCGCCTTCCGCGCCGCCCGGGCCGCCGACCCCGGCGCGAAGCTCTGCTACAACGACTACAACACCGACGGCGTCAACGCGAAGTCGACGGGCATCTACAACATGGTCCGCGACTTCAAGGCCCGCGGCGTCCCGATCGACTGCGTCGGCCTGCAGTCGCACCTGGGCACCACGCTGGATCCGACCTACCAGCAGAACATCCAGCGGTTCGCCGACCTCGGCGTCGACGTGCAGATCACCGAGCTCGACGTGCAGCAGGGCGGCAACCAGGCGAACATCTTCGCCGCGGTCACCCGCGCCTGCCTCGCCGTGGCCCGCTGCACCGGCATCACCGTCTGGGGTGTCCGCGACTCCGACTCCTGGCGTACCGGGCAGAACCCGCTGCTGTTCGACGCGAACGGCAACCGGAAGGCGGCGTACACCGCCGTACTCGACGCCCTGAACGCGGCGGGACCGACGGCACCCACCTCGCCCACCACCTCGAACCCGCCGGCTCCCGGCGGTTGCACCGCGCGGCTCACGCTGAACGCCTGGAACGGCGGCTACACCGCGACCGTCCGGGTCACCGCCGGATCGAGCCCGGTCACCGGCTGGAGCGTCGGCGTGACCGTGCCCGCCGGTGGCGCCGTCACCAACACCTGGAACGCCGCCACCACCGGGACCAGCGGGCAGGTCACCTTCCGCAACGTCGACTACAACGGACGGATCGCGGCCGGCGGCTCCACCGAGTTCGGCTTCCAGGGCACCGGCACCGGGCCCACCGCCACCCCGTCCTGCACCGCGGGCTGAGGAGACCGGCATGCGAAGACCGATCTCGGCCGGCGCGGTCCTCCTCGCCACGGCGGCGGCCGCCGTCGCCCTCCCCGCCGGCGCCGCGGCCGCGGGCTGCGCGGTGAAGTACGCCGTGTCGTCGCAGTGGCCGGGCGGATTCGGCGCCGAGGGCCGGTCACCTCGCCGAGCGGCACACCGTCCACCTCGCCGAGCAGCACGCCGGGCACGCCGCCGGACATCACGGTGAACAGCGCGTCCCGCTATCAGACGGTCGACGGCTTCGGGGCCGCCGTGTCGATCTGGGGGAGCGCCTGGTCGGCGGCCGAGACGCGGACGCTCGTCGGGCTCGGCGCGGGCCAGCTCGGCCTGTCGATCGTCCGGACCGGCGTCTCCCCGGTCGCCGGCGAATGGTCCACGCAGGTCAACGCGTTGAAGACCGCCAAATCGTACGGATCGGGGGTGAAGATCCTCGCCTCCCCGTGGACCGCTCCCGCGGCGTGGAAGACGAACAACAGCCGGATCAACGGCGGCAAGCTGAAGCCGGAGTTCTACGACGACTACGCCGGTCACCTGAACGCCTACGTGCAGTACATGCGCGGCCAGGGCGTGCCCATCGACGTCACCTCGGTGCAGAACGAACCGGACTGGCACCCGGACTACGACTCGATGGACTGGAGCGGCGCCGAGCTGCGTGACTTCCTCCGCGACCAGGGCGCGAAGGTGCAGAACACGAAGCTGATGGTCGCCGAGGCGGTGAACCTGAACTACGGATACACCGATCCGGCTCTCCACGACGCCGCGGCGCGCAACACCGTCGGCTACATCGGCGGTCACCTCTACGGTACCGAGGCCGCGGGACGGCTCAAGGCGTATCCGCTGGCCGAGCAGAACGGCAAACCGGTGTGGATGACCGAGTGGAACTTCCACGAGGCCGACGGCAGCGGCGCGAGGATCTGGGGTGACCCCGCGAACCAGGCGGTGTGGGACGAGACGCTCGACGACGTCATGCGCACGGTGCACCGGTCGATGGAGTCGAACTGGAGTGCCTACATCTGGTGGTACGGCAAGCGGTACTACTCGTTCATCGGTGACGGCGAGGCCGCGTACGGAACCGCCGCAGGCGTCCCGCTCAAACGCGGCTACGCGTTCGCGCAGTACGCGAAGTACGTCCGCCCCGGCTATCAGCGCGTCGCCCTGACCAGGAGCACCAAGGCCGCACCGCTGGAGGTGACCGCCTACCTGGGCGGCGGGAAGATCACCCTGGTGGTTCTGAACCGCTCCACGAACGCCGTCGACGGCGCGGTGATCCAAGCGCCGCAGGCCGTCAGTCGCGCCGAGCACTACGTCACCTCGATCAACGCCGACGCGGCGAGCCGGCCGGCGAGCGTCAGCGGGGGACGGGTGAGCGTGAACGTTCCGGCACGCAGCATCTCCACCGTGGTCCTGACCCTCTGACCGGGCGGCGGTCGTGGGCCGGGTCCGGTGGATCCGGCCCACGACGGCGGCTCAGGCCTCCTGGCCGGGCTCGATCCTCGACTCCGGACCGGGAAAGATCAGGGTGCTGTGCCCGTCGTTGAGCCAGCGCACCCGGTACGGCGGGCTGCCGTCGGCGTGCTCGATCTCCGTGATGACACCGATCCGCCGCTGGTCGCCGATGTGGGTCCCCTCGACCACGATGTGGTCACCGATGTGGGCTTTCACGCCGTGCCTCCTTTCCCTCGACACCGATACCGCTACCAGTTTCGGGGCGCACCACCCCGGCGGGACAGAGTCGTAGTGCGCGCCTGCGGGGGATACCGGCGCGGGCGGCCCGGGCGTAGCGTCGGAGCCGAGCCACACCCGAAGGGGGAAGCCGATGCAGGCCGTGTCGCTCGGCGAGGAGGCCGATGGCACGCTGGTCCTGACGTTGTGTGGGGAACTCGACTTCACCAACGCCGGGACGGTGGCCGCCGTGATCCGGGAGGCGGTGGCCGGGCACCGGCCGCCCGCGGTCCGCATCGACGTGGCCGGGGTCGGCTTCCTGGACTCGTCCGGGGTCGGCGTGCTGGTCCAGGGCCTGCAGTCGGCGGAGGAGGTCGCGGCCCGGTTCGCCGTCGTGAACCCCGGCGACAAGGTCTACGACCAGCTGCGGATCAGCGGGCTGCTGGAATTGTTCAACGTCTCCGGAGCACCGGGCTGAGCACGCCGATGGACGGCAACCGCGGGTACGCACAACGGCTGGCCGAGCTGGGCGCGAAGATCGAGAAGGCTCGGCTCAGCCCGGAGATCGTGTGCGAGCGGGCGGCCGGGCTGCTCGCCGGGCGCAGCGGCTGCCGGATCGACGACGCGCACTCCCACATGCGCCTGCTCGCGACGCAGCAGGGCTCCGACGTCGGCACGGTCGCCGCCTCGGTGATCGCCGCCCTCGAGACCGGGCTGCCGCTGACCACGGCCGGGCTGTTCACCACCCGGTCGGAGGAACGGCCCGAGCCGGAGCCCCGGCGGCCGGCGCCTCCGCACGACGTGATCGATCTACCGGGCTGGGCAGCGGTCGCGCAGCAGATGCTCGACGTGCTGCCGGGCCGGCACATCGTGGTCAGCCCGCAGCGCGACGACGACGGCCGGGTCGTCGACTACCGGTTCGCGGCGGTCAGCCCGTCGATGGTGGACCTGGCCGGGCGCACCGGCGCGCAGCTGGTCGGCGACCGGGTCAGCACGGTCTACCCGGAGATCGTCGGCGGCCCGGTCTGGCGGGCCTGGTCCGACGCCGTGGCCGACGGCCAGGCCCGCACCGTCGCGCCGGTGTCGTACGTGCACCACGACGACGGCCACGCCACCGAGCACGTGCTGACCGTGCACGTCCAGCCGGTCGGGGCGGGCCTGCTCAACACCTGGGTCCGGCAGGACGAGCCGGGCCGGCTCGCCGACCGGATCGCGCAGACCGAGCGGCTGGGCCTGCTCGGCTGGGGCGAGTGGGACCTGGTCACCGACGCCACGGTCTGGTCCGACGGCCTGTACCGGATCTACGAGCGCGATCCCGCGGACGGCCCGATGCCGCGGGAGGAGTCGGACGCGCTCGGGCTGCCCGAGGACGAGGCGCACCGCCGGCACGCCGCCGAGGCGTTCGGCCGCGGCGAGACCGTCGACGTCACCACCCGGGCCGTCATCAACGGCAGGGTGAAATGGCTGCGCGCGGTGATCGACGCGGTCCGCGACACCGACGGCCGGCCCGTCAAGATCTACGGCATCATCCAGGACGTCACCGTCCGGGAGACCAGCCGCCGCAAGCTCGCCGAGGTCGAGGAGCAGCTCCGCGAGCACCGGCAGAGCCTCGCCACCGAGCACCGGGTGGCCACCCAGCTCCAGCAGATCGTCATCCCCATCCCGGACGCCCCGATCGAGCTGCCCGGCCTGCGGGTCGGCGTGCGATACCTGCCGGCCGAGCAGGCCAGCCGGGTCGGCGGCGACTGGTACCACGCCGCCGCCTGCGGGGACGGCAGCATCATCCTCGCCATCGGCGACGTCGCCGGGCACGGCCTGCACGCGGCCACCACGATGGCGACGCTGCGGCACGGCCTGGCCGCGCTGGCGGTGACCACGACCGGCGACCCGGCGAGCCTGCTCACCCACCTCAACCAGCTGATCTTCCTGGCCGGGCCGGGCGCCACCATCGCCACGGCCACCGGCGTGGTGGCCCGCTACGAGCCGGACACCCGCCGGCTGACCTGGGCGCAGGCCGGTCATCCGGCGCCGCTGCTGGCCCGCCGCGGCGCCACCGCCGAGCTGCCCCGCCCGGAGGGCCCGCTGCTCGGCGCCTCCCGCCGGGCCACCTACGCCACCGCCACCTGCACGCTGGAACCGGATGATCTGCTGGTGCTCTACACCGACGGGCTCGTCGAGCACCGGTCGCGCAGCCTGCGGGACGGCGTCGCCCAGGTGGCCGCCCTGCTCGACCGCATCCTCGCGGCCGGGGAGCCGGAGCCCATGGAGGCCTTCCTCACCCGGCTGCGCCGCGCCAACCCCGACGACGACACCTGCGTCCTCGTCGCCGGCCGGAGCCCGTGATGGACGGGCGCCACCTGCTGCGCCGCGACTTCGGCGGCAACGGCCTGGTCGAGCTCCGTCACCAGGTGGAACGCAGCGCGCAGGACAGCGGCCTGACCGACCTGGCCCTGTACCGGTTCGTCGTCGCGGTCAACGAGATCACCACGAACGCGGTGCGGCACGGCGGCGGCCACGGCCGTCTCGAGCTCTGGCGCACGGCGAGCCGCCTCTACTGCCGGGTCACCGACCAGGGGCCCGGCCTGCCCGCCGATCATGAGACCCGCCGTCCGCCGCCGCGGGCCGTCAGCGGCCGGGGCCTCTGGTTCGCGCGGCAGGGATGCGAGCGCCTGACCATCGAGTCCGGCGCCCTCGGCACCACGATCCTGCTCCAGGCCACTGTTTAAAGAGCCAGGCAGATGCGTACGAGGGTTCCGCCCGGCACCGCGATGCTCTTCACCGAGTCGCAGATCCGTTCCACGATGGCGAGTCCCCGGCCGCCGATCGTCTGCGCCGGCGGCATCGACCGGCCGAACGTCCGCGGGCCACCGCTGTCCGTCACGTCGCAGATCACGTTGCCCTTCTCGGCCCAGACCCGGACCAGCCCGCCGCCGTCGGTGTGCATCAGCGTGTTGGTGGTCAGCTCGCTGACCGCGAGCACGAGCAGGTCGATGCGGGCCGCCGGCAGGCCCAGCCGCCCGGCGCGCTCGGCCACGAAGCCGCGGACCACGCGCAGGTCACCGTGGTCGGCGTAGGACATGCTGTCGGCTTCCGCGGGTGACTCAGCCATGACGGCGCTCGCCGGGACTCTCGGTGGGGGCGCGCATCAGCACGTCGAGCCCGGTCATCTCGAGCACGACAGCGGTCGCGCCGGTAGCGCCGGCCACGTACACCCGCCGGCCGCGCAGCTCGGCCGCGCGGTGGGCCGTCACGAGGGCGTGCACGCCGCTGGAGTCGAGGAACTCGACAGCCGACATGTCGACCAGAACCGTCGGCGCCCGGTCCACCGCGTCCAGCAGCATCGCGGTGAGCCGATCGCGGGAGGCGAGATCGCAGTCACCGGCGAACGCCACGGTGATCCGATCCGGTTCCGCGTCTGTCCTGTCCTCGAAGGTCACCACTTGTTCGCCGTACCCTTCCCCCCGATGGGAAGCACCCCGGCCCATCATGGCACCGGAGGGTACGAAAAGCACCAACCGGATCAATCTCTTTCCGGATGACACCCGCTGGTGCGCCCGCCCTACGAGCCTCTCAGGTCGTGTAGCGGACGTTGACGTTGTCGATGCGGCCGGTGAAGGGGAACGGGGCGCGGTCGTAGTAGTCGAGCGAGACCGGGCCGCCCAGGCACCGGCCGATGTCGAGGCAGTCGTTCGCGGTGAACAGCAGCGGGGCGCTGACCGGGACCTGCCCGGCGCCGAACTTCTCGCCGTCGACGGTCAGCGAGATCGCCAGCGGGCCGGCCGGGCGCGGCTCGAGGACGCTGGTCTCGATCTCGATGGTGGCCGGGCCCGGGTCGAGCCGGCGGGATGAGCGGATCCTGGTGCGCATGAGGATGAAGAGGTTGTATTCGTAGCAGAGGTAGCCGTCGTCGATGAAGCATGTCAGACCGCCGCCGGCGCCGCCCAGGGCGTACAGAACTCCTTGGGCGTCGATCGGGATCTCCGCCTCGATGGTGATCAGATTGGATCGGTTGCCCAGCGCCGGCGCGCAGAACTCCGGCATCCGGGTGATCGCGCCGGTGAAGTTCCACTCCCGGTACGGGGTGGAGATCCGCAGCTCGGGATGGAAGATCGGCACCCACAGCCCGCCGCCGACCGGGTAGACGCTGTTGCGGGCCGCCTCGATCGCGAAGACCTCCTTGAGCTGCGCCAGCTTCTCCGGCATCGCCTCGGCCAGATCGTGCGCCTGCGTCCAGTCCTCGTCCAGGTGGTAGAGCTCCCAGCGGTCGCGGTCCGGCGTCCAGTCGGCGATGCCCTCCGGCAGCCCGGGGATCCACGGCGCGCGCGGCCCGAACGCCGAGGCCATCCAGCCGTCGTGGTAGATCGCCCGGCTGCCCATGATCTCGAAATACTGGGTCCGCAGCCGCCCGGGAGCGTCCGGCTCGTCGAAGGTGTAGGCGAGGCTCACGCCGTCGATCGGATCCTGGGGGACGCCGCCGACCGTCCGGGGTGGCGTGATGCCGACCAGCTCGTAGATGGTCGGCACGATGTCGTTGCAGTGGTGGAACTGGCTGCGCGGCGCCGGATCCGGGGTGATCCGCGCCGGCCAGCGCACCGCCATCGGATTGCGGGTGCCTCCCAGATGGGAGGCGAGAAGCTTCATGCCCTTGTACGGGGCGCTGCCCGCCCACGCCCAGCCGGCGTGGTACTGGTTGTCGACCTTCGGCGAACCGAGGACGTCGAGGCCGCCCAGCTCGTCGAGCGCCCTGAGGTGCATGTCGATCGTGGTGGGGATGGCGTTCTGGGCGAGCAGTTCGCTGATCGTGCCGTTCTGCCCCTCACCACTCGAGCCGTTGTCGCCCCAGATGTAGAAGATCAGCGTGTTGTCGGCGTACCCGAGGCTCTCCAGCTCGTCGACGAGCCGGCCGGCCTGAACGTCGGCGTGCTCGGCGAAGCCGGCCGCCACCTCCATGAGCCGCCGCTGGAACGGGCGCTCCGCTTCCGGGATGTCGTCCCAGGCCGGCAGGCTCGGATCGCGCGGCGTCAGCTCGGCGTGCGGCGGGATCCAGCCCTTCTCGGCCGCGCGGGCGTGCGCCCGCTCCCGGTAGGCGTCCCAGCCGTCGTCGAACCGCCCCGCGTACCGGTCGGCCCACTCCTTCATGATGTGGTGCGGGCCGTGCAGGCAGCCGGTCGCCCAGTACAGGAAGAACGGCTTGTCCGGCCGGAACGCCCGGTGCTTGCGCAGCCAGCCGATCGCGTCGTCGGCGAGATCCTCACTGAGGTGATATCCCTGCTCGGGGGTCCTCGGCGGCAGCACCGTGTCGGTGTTGCGCACCAGGTTCGGCTCGTACTGCGAGGCCTCGCCGGCGAGGAAGCCGTAGAAGTACTCGAAGCCGATGTTCGACGGCCAGTTGTGGAACGGGCCGGCCGGGGTGGTCTCGACCGCGGGCGTGTTGTGCCACTTGCCGAACGCCGCCGTGGAATAGCCGTACTGGCGCAGCACCTCGGCGCCGAGCGCGCTGCTCTTCGGGATCTCGCCGGCGTAGCCGTCCCAGTCGTTGGCGAGCTCGGCGATCTGCCCGTTCCCGATCCGGTGATGGTTGCGCCCGGTCAGCAGCGACGCCCGGGTCGGCGAGCACATCGCCGTGGTGTGGAACCGGTTGTACCCGATGCCCTCCCGGTGGATGCGGGTCAGCGTGTCGGTGCGCACCTCGCCGCCGAACGTGTCCGGCAGCGCCGGCCCGGCGTCGTCGATCAGGATGACGACGATGTTCGGAGCGTCCTCCGCCAGCCGGCGCGGCTCGGCCCGGCGCTCGTAGGTGGACTCCTGCACCGTGCGGCCCGCGGTGCTGGCCGACGGCGTCGGTGGGAAGGGCAACACCTCGTGTGGACTCATGACGCTCCTCGCTCCGGCCGCTCTCATCGAGCCCGAAGCTAACGGCGCCACATCGGCCCCGGCCTCACCCCGCCAGGGTGGACTTCAGTGCTCCTGCTTGATCACGAAGTAGGAGCCGCGGTTGACGGACAGGCCGTTCTCGTAGAAGACGTACGCCCACCGGACGTTCTCGACCTGGAAGGCGGTCGCCTCCAGCGGGGGAGAGGCGATCACGATGCCGCGCTCCCGCTCGAGGACGCGGCTCACGTAGTCGACGGTCGCCTTCGCCTCGCCGGCCGGCTCGACAGTCGAGGCCGGCGCGGCGGTTCAGTACGCTCATGCCGTGGTGGACGCGGGAGCGGTTCGGGGCGCACTGGACAACCTGGCATCTGGTTTGTCGGATCCGGTGGACTTGATCGCCATCCACCGGTCCGACAAGGACGCGGCCAGAAGAAACCCTCAGTTCCGGAGCATGAGGTACGGCGCGTTCCTGCGGGCGTACGCGCCGTTCGAGATGTTCTTCAACGAGCTGATCAGCGCCCACGGAGGACCCCGGCAGGGCACTCCCGCCACTGTGGAGCGCATCCGGGAGCGGTGCGCTCGGCATCTCGGCGTTCCGGACGTGACTCATCGGTGGCGGGCTCGCGTGCGATCGCAGCCCGAGCCCGGTCGCGGCGGGCGCTGGCTGTGGCGAACCATCCAGGAGCCGCAACTGAGCGCCTACCTGCGCGACGCGAAGGCGGTCCGGAACAGGCTCGCCCACGGCGACGATCCGCATACCGCGCCGAACACGTCGGGGACCCTCTTCGACCGCCGGAACGGCACGACGTCCATCACGCTGATGTGGGTGGAGGGCTTCGTGCAGGCCACCCAGGACTTGGCCACGATCACCGCCCTCGAACTCACCGGCGACATGTCGATCATTCCGGGGTGGCCGATCCCGCCCCGCACCGGTGTGAGTGCCGGCCCGCCCCCGCCGCCGTACCCGCTCGCCCTCCTCGGCGACGCCTGACCCGTGCGCCGCGAATCATCCCCGGCGAGGGAAGCGGCCGCCCACCGCGATCGCGGACCCTGAGAGCCGTGAATACGTCGGGTCTCGGGGTGCTGCTCATCGGGGTGTTGCTGTGCTTCGCCGGCGTGCGGTCGCTGAACCTGGCGGTGTTCGGGTCGGGACTGGCGATCGGCTGGCTGATCACCGAGCCGTTCGGCGCCTCGTTCCTGACGGCGCTGGTCGTCGCGGTCGCGGTGGGGCTGGTGGCGCTGCTGCTGGCGCGGTTCGTCTTCCGGGCCGGGCTGTTCTTCGTCGGCGGGCTGGCCGGCGCGGTGATCGGGGCGAAGGTGTTCGGGCTGCTGCAGCCCGAGGGCGGCAGCGTGGTCCTGCTGATCCTGTTCGTGGCGGCGGCCGGGTTCATCGGCGGCCTGGTGACGCAGCGGTTCCGGTGGGGCGCGCTCGCGGTGGTCTGCGCCCTGGGCGGCGCGGCGCTCGTGCTCAGCGGCCTGGCCCGGGCGTTCCCGGACCCGCTGGGTTTCCTGCGTGATCCGGCGAGCGAGGTGGAGGCGGCGCTCACGACCGTCGTCTGGCTGGCGCTCGCCACTACCGGCTGGCTGGTCCAGCGCCGGCAGGTGCGGTCATGACGCGGTATCCGTGCACCGGCCGCCAGCGGTCGTGCAGCGTGGTGATCAGCGAGATCATGATGAGGAAGAACAGCGTGTCGTAGCCGTCGAGCTGCCGGCCGAGCAGCCGGTTCGCGACGCTCGCCAGGACGATGTTGAGCAGCAGCCGGGCGACGAAGGCGAGCGCCGTGGATCGGATGGTCCAGCTGCGCCGGGCCATCGCCAGGGAGATGGCCGCGTTCAGGACGACGGTGATGCCGACGCCGATGAACAGCTCGGTCGTGGTCCCCGTGAAATCGGGGAGCATCTGCGCGAAGACGCAGCAGATCAGGCCGAGCAGCAGCGCTTTCTCGAAAGTGTTCCAGGACCAGACCGCGTCGTTCTTCGTACGCCAGGCGCTCTGCTCATGAGGCTCGTCCATCTGTTCCGGCAGCGGCTCGGGGCGGATGCGCCAGTCCCAGTCGACCGGGCGCAGACGTGGCCGGATCAGCCGCTGGAACGTGATCGCGAGGCCGGCCAGCAGGGCCACGATCAGCCCGAGAATCCAGTGGTGGGCGGCGATCTCGTCGGTGAGGTCGAGCCGGGCCACGTGCAGCCACCACTCCTGGGGCAGCTTCACGACCACCCAGATCACCCCGGCGACGCTGAGCCACCAGGTGGTGAGCAGGGTGACCGGCGACCAGCGGGACCGGATGGTCTCGTACGCGATGAAGAAGTACTCGAAGACGTTGGGGAACACCAGCAGGAGCCAGCGCGCCTGCGTCAGCTCGAACAGGAGAGCCCCGGCGAGCCGGTAGAAGAACAGGAACCGGGAGATCCTGAAGGCGGCCTCGCTCGTCCAGTTGCGCAGCGTCGACAGGTAGGCGATGGCCAGGTAGTAGACGTCCATCGCCTTGTCGTAGGACTGGTAGCCGGGCGGGTCGTACCCGAACGCCTGGAAGATCGTCTGGTCGACGCCGTCGAGCACGAGGCAGGCGATCACGGCCGGCAGCGGGAAGTACGGGATGAGCAGCGGCAGCAGGAACCGCCCCGCGACGACGGCGAGGAAGACCACGGCGACGCCCGTACTCATGATCAGATCTTCGCACGCCCGGATCTCAGGACCGGCTCACCACCCGGTTGCGCCCACCCCGCTTCGCCGCGTAGAGCCGGCTGTCGGCGAGCGCGAGCAGCGCCTCCGGCCCGGCCGCCTCGGTGCTCTCCGCGACGCCGATGCTCACCGTGATCGCCAGTTCCGGATGAACCTCAGCCCAGGGGTACGCCTCGACGCGCGCCCGGATCCGATCGGCGAACTCCCCGGCGTCACCGCCGATCAGCACCGCGAACTCCTCGCCGCCGTACCGGGCCGCCGTGTCGCCCGGCCGGCACGCGGTACGCAGCAGATCGCCGAGCCGCCGCAGAACCTCGTCCCCGGCCTGGTGCGAGAAACGGTCGTTCACCGACTTGAAGTGGTCCACGTCGATCATCGCAACGGCCAGGCCCGGCTGCCCCGCCACCAGCATATGGTCCAGGAACCGGCGGTTCGCCAGCCCGGTGAGCGGATCCTCGAGGCTCTGCTGCAGCAGCTCCTCGGCCCGGCTGATCGCCTGCGCCGTCTCCAGCCGGATCGCCGCGACGTCCGCGCTGCGCTGGGCGTTCTCCGACGCGACCTGCTTGAACAGGGCGTGGAAGCGCTTGTGGTAGTCGAGGGCGGCGCGCAGGTCACCCGCCCGCTCGCAGACCTCGGCGAGGTGCTCGCAGTACCACATCGCGGTGTTGTCGCCGGCCGCCAGCCGCAGCGCCTCGGTGTAGAGCGCGATCGCCTCGTCGTAGCGGCCCAGCGCCGCGCAGATGCAGCCGTGACAGTCCAGGTACTGGGTCACCATGGAGATCACGTCGACGGCCGGGTCGACCCGGAACGACTCCATGACGGCGAGTGCCTCCTCCGGCCGCCCGGCCACCGCGAGGGCCTCGGCCAGGTTGCCGGTCGCGGTCCCCTCGTAGTAGCGGTGCCCGGCCCCGCGGGCGATCTCCGCGGCGCGCCGGCACTCCTCGGCGGCCCGGGTCGCGTAGGCGGTCGCGGCCGCTGAGTCGCCGCGCTCCCGGGCCTCGTACGCCATGCTCAGGAAGACACAGCCGATCGTGTCGATCAGGTTCCCGTGCGCCGTGACCGCACCGTCGAGCCGGGCCGTCTCGGCGGCGCGCTCGGTGTACTGCATCGCGCTCTCGTGCTTGCGCAGCGACAGGTGGACGATGCCGACCGCGGTCAGCGCCACCCGGCGGGCGTCCAGGTCGGCGGCGAGGTCGGCCAGTTCGAGCGCGGCCATCGCCTCGCCGAGCGCCTCGTCCATGTCACCGGCGAGGACCAGGATCCGGCTGAGCGTCGAGCGCGTCAGCGACTCGCCGCGCTGGTCGCCCAGCTCATGCCAGAGACGCAGCGCCCGGGTGCCGGTAGCGAGCCCTTCCGCGTACGCATCGGTGCGGTGCAGGGCCGCCGCGAGCAGGGTCAGCGCACCGGCCAGCGCGAAATCGTCACCCGCGGTCCGGACCGCCTCCTCGGCCATCACCCGCGCCGTCGCGAAGTGCCCGGCGTCGAGCGCCTGCCGGCCGCTGTGCAGCAGCGTCTCTGTGCTCACGGCCGCTGCAATCGGCTGCCCGAACTGGAACCTGAGGGTCAGCCGTCGAAGAGGGCGCGCAGCGCCGCCACATGCCGGGCGTACGCCTTCTTCCCGGCCGGCGTGAGGCTCACCCACGTCTTCACCCGGCCGCGGCCGGTCGGTTTCGCCACGCTCGCATAGCCGGCGTCCTGCAAGACCTTCAAGTGCTTGCTGAGTACGGAGTCAGCCACGCCCAGCATGTCGCGCAGCACGCTGAACTCGGCGCTGTTCATGGCGTCTAGGAAGGCGCAGATCCGCAGCCGGTTCGGGGCGTGAATGGTCTCGTCGAACGGTTCGGTCCCGCGCCGGTCCGCAGCCGGGAGCGGTTCGGTCACGCGCCGGCCCGCAGCTGCGCGCGCAGCGCCGCGTCGAACCGCCGGCCGAGCAGGACGGTCGCCACGAACGTGACGCCGGCCAGGCACCACACCGGCCACCGCAGATCGGTGTACATCCCGACGACCAGCCCGGCCACCGCGACGACACCCAGCACCACGCCCATGGCGATCGCCCACCGGCTCGCCCGGCCGGCGTTGAGCCCGGACACCCACACGCCGGTCTTCCGCTTGTAGGCGCTGACGAGCGCGAACGCCACCCCCACAAACAGCACCACGGTGACCAGCCGCACCACGGTCCCGCCGAAGCTGTAGCCGACCACGTAGCCAGCGGCCGCGAGGCCCAGCACCGGGTGGTACCACCACGGCGTGACCAGCCGGTCCGCCACCGCGGCGCGGGCGTCGGTGATGGCGGCGAGCTGGGCGGCGGCATCGTTTTCCATGACGGAAAGCCAATCACATTCCAAGACGGAAAGTCAAAGGCCGCGTGCTCGCTCAGCCGTAGCACGGCTGGGGTCGCCGAGACTTCGAGCATGGTCGATGGGTGGCGTCGCGCCGACCCTGGCGCTGTGCGGCACCGGCAGCCTCGTCTACGCCTTCTTCACCGAGTACGGCGTGCTGGGACTGGGTGGGGCCGCGTCGCTCGCCTTCGGCGGGTACGGCTGGGCGCTCGTCGCCGCCGCGGTCTCGTACCAGCGCCGGACCAGGCCGATCTGCGCTCTTGAGCGATCGCTCAAGAGCGCGTAGCCTCCGTCTTGAGCGACTGCTCAAGTCGCCGGGAGGGGGAGGTGGGCTCGATGAAGGTGGTGATCGCGGGTGGCTCGGGGTCGCTCGGGCAGCGGATCGCCCGGGACCTGGTGGGGCGCGGCGACGAGGTGGTGATCCTGAGCCGGTCGGTGCGGCGGGTCGAGTGGGGGCGGCAGGTGCACTGGGACGGGCGGACCGTCGGGGGCTGGGCCGCCGAGCTTGTGGGTGCTGCCGTCGTCAATCTCTGTGGTGAGCTGGTCTTCCGGCGGCCCACGCCGGCCGGCGTCGCGCTGCTCACCCGCTCGCGCACCGAACCCACCAGGGCGCTCGCCGCGGCGAGCGCCGGGCTCGATCGGCCGGTTCCGGTGCTCGTGCAGATGAGCACGCTGGCGATCTACGGCGACGCCGGGGAGGCGGTGCTCGACGAGAGCGCGCCGCCGGCCGCGGGGCCGCCGCAGATGGCCGGGGTGGCGCGAGCGTGGGAGGAGGCCGCGGCGGGGATCGCGGCGGGGCGCCGGGTGACGCTGCGGACCGGCATCGTGTTCGACCCCGGCACGCCGGCGTTCGATCGGCTGACGGGATTCGTACGCTGGGGCCTCGGAGGCACGATGGGCACCGGTCGCCAATGGATCAGCTGGTTGCACATCGACGACATGTGCGCGATCGTCCGCCGCTGCCTCGACGACCCGGCCCTGAGTGGCGTCGTGCACGCCACCGCGCCGCATCCGGTCCGCAACGCCGACCTGATGGCGACGCTGCGCCGCACGATGGGGCGAACCGTCGGCCTGCCGGCGCCCGCGCCGCTGGTCCGGCTCGGCTCGGTCGTGCTGCGCGCCGACCCGATGCTGGCGCTGTCCGGCCGGCACTGCGTCCCGCGCCGGCTGCAGGACGCCGGCTTCGGCTTCGAGTATCCCGAGCTGGAACCGGCCGTCGCGAACCTGCTGAAGAAACGCGAAAGGGCCGCCCGCCGATGAGCGGGCCGCCCTTGTCGTCGCAGAAAAGCCAGTCGCAGGAAAGCCAGGGGGAGGGAGAAGCTAGAACCAGACTTTTCGACCACCGACCGGGCGGCCGACCGCACCGAGGATCCAGAGCACCGCGCCGACCACCAACAGGATGATGCCGATCGTGTAGAGGATCGACACCTTCAGCAGGATGCCCAACAGCAAGAGGATGAGTCCGAGTACCAGCATGACTGTGCTCCGTTTCGTCGGCGGGTCTCTCCCGCCGACCCACCTGTACCCAACCCCTCGAAATACCAATCAGGATCCGCCGAGCGCCCCCAGCAGGCGGTCCACTTCGGCCTCGGTGTTGTAGTGGTAGAGGCTCGCGCGCACCGCCCCGCCGGAGTCGCGCAGGCCCGCCGCGGTGAAGTATTCGACGGCGTAGTAGTCGCCGTGCGAGACGCAGATGCCCTGGGCGCCGAGGGCCTGCGCGGTCGCGGCGGGGGTCTGGCCGGCGACGCGGAAGGAGACGGTGGGGCAGCGGCCGGCCGGCGCCGGGAGCACCGTGATCGTGTCGATCGTGGACAGTCCGGTGAGCAGGCGGTCGAGCAGCCGGTCCTCGTACTCGGCAACCGCCGCCATGCTCGCCAGCAGCCGGGACCGGCGGTCACCTTCCCCGGGAACGAGAGACGCCAGGTGCTCGACGGCCGCGGTGATGCCGGCGAGCAGTTCGAAGCTGAGCGTGCCCTGCTCGAAGCGGTCCGGGACGCGGGCGGGGGAGGGGATCAGCTTGACCGGGTGCAGGGTCTCCCACAGCGCGGGCGCGGCCACGACCGCGGCATAGTGCGGTCCCGACCATTTGTACGCGCTGGTCACGTAGAAGTCGGCGCCCAGCGCGGCGATGTCGGTCGGGCGGTGCGCGGTGGCGTGCACGCCGTCGACGTAGACGAGCGCACCCGCGGCGTGCGCGAGATCAGCGATCTCGCGCACCGCCGGCATGGTTCCGGCGACGTTACTGGCCGCGGTCAGAGCGACCACACGGGTACGGGGACCGACCAGTTCCCGGTATTGCCGCGGGTCGAGCTCACCGGTCGACGGATCGACCTCGGCCCACCGCACGGTCGCGCCGGTCTGCACCCACGGACGCACGTTCGCGTCGTGGTCGAGCCGGGACAGCACCACCTCGTCGCCCGGTTCCCAGCCCCGCGCGAGGGTGCGGGCCACCAGGTAGGTCAGCGCGGTGGCGCTCGGCCCGAAGACCACCCCCTCGGGTACGCCGCCGACGAGGTCGGCCACCGCGGACCGCGCCGCCGCGACGATCTCGCCGGAGCGGCGGGCCGGTTCGTGGGCGGTGCCGCGGTTCGACACGGCGGTGCGCATCACGCCGGCGATCGCGTCGATGACCGCGGCGGCCGGTTGGGTGCCGCCCGCCCCGTCGAGCTGGACGAAACCCTCCGCGAGGGCGGGATAGCCGGACCGGGCACGTGCGACGTCGAAGATCATGTACCGATCAGAACACGGCGGGCCGGGGAGCCGCGGGGCCGGGGTTACCATCCGGCATGGTCGATACGTGGGGGGTTCAGCGGGAGCTGTTCGACGTCCCGGACGAGGTCGCGTACTTCAACGCGGCCAGCCTGTCGCCGATGCTGCACGCGGTCCGGGAGGCGGGGGACTCGGCGCTGCGGCGGCGCGCCCGGCCGTGGGGAATCGCCGAGGCCGGCTGGTTCGACGACGTGGAGAGGTTGCGGGCGCTCGCGGCGAGGCTGGTGGCCGGGGACGCCGAGGGGATCGCGCTGGTGCCGGCGACCAGCTACGGATTCGCGGTCGCGGCGGCCAACCTGCCCCTGGCGGCCGGCAAGGGGATCCTGGTCCTGGCCGACGAGTATCCGTCCGGGATCTACACCTGGCGCCGCACCGGCGCGGAGATCCGCACCGTGACCCGCGAGCCCGGCCAGACGTGGACGGACGCCGTGCTGGCCGCCCTCGACGAGCGGATCGGCATCGTGTCGGTGCCGAACGTGCACTGGACCGACGGAGGTGTGGTCGACCTGGCGCGGGTCTCCGCCCGTACCCATGAGGTCGGCTCTTCTCTCGTCATCGACGCCAGCCAATCGCTGGGCGTGATGCCGCTCGACGTCGCGGTGGTACGGCCCGACTTCGTGATCTCGGTGGGCTACAAGTGGCTGCTCGGACCGTTCGGGCGCGGCTATCTGTGGGTGGCCGAGCAGCACCGGGACGGACGGCCGCTGGAGGAGAACTGGATCCTGCGGGCCGGCTCGGACGACTTCGCCCGGCTCGTCGACTACCGCGACGACTATCTGCCCGGCGCCCGCCGCTACGACCAGGGCGCCCGGACCCTCTTCGAGCTGACCCCGATGGCGATCGCCGCCCTCGAGCAGATCCTCGCCTGGGACCCGGCCCGGATCGCCGCCACCCTCGCCACGATCACCGGCGACATCGCCGGCCGGCTGACCGCCGCCGGCCTCGGCGTCACCGAACCGCGGGGCCCGCACCTGCTCGGCGTCCGCGTCCCCGGCGGCGGCGCGGACCGGGCGGCCGCCGCGCTCAAGGCCGCGCACTGCTTCGTGGCCCGCCGCGGCGACGCCATCCGGATATCCCCGCACCTGCACATCACCCCGGCCGACACCGATCGCCTGGTCAGCACCCTGATCGAAAGTGCCTGACAGCGGCGAGGCATCGCGCCCGCGCTTCAGCGCCGGCGTGCCGGCAACCGCCGCAAGAGGGTCGTCTGCGTCCACCAGGTGCCGGCGGAGGCGCAGGCCACCGAGATGACGGCAACGACGAGGGTGCCGGCGGCGCCGGACGGGATGCCCACGCCGGCGACGAGCGTGGCGCCGAGCATCATCGCGAGGATGCCGATCACGACACCGGCGATCAGGGATGACAGCACCACCGCGGCCGACGGGCCACGCAGGTGGGGCGTCGACCGGTAGCCCAGGCCAGGAGGAGGCACAGTGGTCGGCTCAGGGGCCCCGGTCGGAGTTGTCCTCGGCGGCATCTGCTCATTGGAGCAGCAGCGGGGCGAATCCGCCAGCACGCGTCGACCAGATGACTATCGGTGGAACGATGGATGTCATCCATCCTGGGTACTCCAGATAGGATGATCGTGACTCCCGGCTCTCGACGCGCGGTCAAGCCGTCATCGCCGGCGAACCCTTCCAGTGGATAGGGAAGTGATGGACGCTTCCTCGATTCTCTCTCCCGTCGGAATAACGCTCCTGGTGCTCCTCGGAGCGTCCGCCACCGCGCTGTGGATCAACCGGGCCCAGGCGATCAGTACCCTGTACCGGTGGTTCAGCCCGTCGCCGCGGATGCGGGATGCGCTGCGACCCGTCGCCGACACCCTGGTCCCCGACTGGCGCCGGGACAGTGGCTGGCCGCGGAGTCGTTACTCGGCGGCATGGCGCATCAGCGAACTCCGCAAGCTGGGAAAACCGCCCTTTCTGGTGGTCGGCGGGGTCTATCTGGACATCAGCATCCGCCCGGTCCGGGTTTCGAAGCTCGAGGACAACGAGTTCTACGACCTGGACACTCCGGTGGTCGGCTGCGGTGGCTCGGCTCTGCACTTCGGCCAGGAGCTGTACCGGCGTGCCGGGATCAAGAGCCGCCTCTACACCCGGCTGGGCAAGTCCGACCAGCTGCGGGCCATCATCCGGCGCGAACCCTGGATCCGAGGCCGGCGCCCCCGAATCGATCGCGGCGGGCAGAGCGGGGTCTCCCTGCACCTCATCCAGGACGAGGGGCAGTTCCATACGACGTTCACCCACACCGGCGTGGTGGCCCGGCTGAGCTGGTCCGACATCAAGCACCACATCGGCCGGCGGGCGCAGCGGGGTGGCGTGCTCTACATCGCCGGCTTCTTCCGCACCGGACTCTGCGTCGATCTCCGCGAGACGCTGGCGCGATTCCCCTACAAGTTGCTGGTCTGCCTGGAGCACGGACGCTTCAAGGCGAAGGCGAATCCCAGCGCCAACGCCGCGCTGCAACTCGCCTTCGAGGAACAGCTCGTCGACGTCTACCTGTGCACCGACGCCGAACTGTGCGAGCTCATGTCCGCGTGCGGCCTCGTGGTGGACCGGCGCAACGGGCCCGCGGCGGCGCTGACCTACTTCGCTCGTCAGCGCACCCCGCCGCAGATCGTCGTGGTCCGCAGCCGGGCTGGCGACGGCACGGCGCTGGCGCACGTTCTATTCGGCGGCGAAGTGTTCGAGGTGGCGGGGCAGGGCGCGCCCCCGCCCCACGGGATCGGCTCGAAGGGCCGCTTCATGGCCACCTTCGTGCACGAGCTGGTCACCGGCCGACCCGACGAGGATCCGCGGCGCGTCGTCGTGCACGCGGCCGAGCAGGCCGTGCAGTCGTGGGTCGGCCACAATCGAAAGGAGCGCGATGTTTCACCCCGCTAATTTCTTCGATGTCGCGGGCATCGACGTGGGTCGGCCGCTCGGTGACTTCGCCACCGTCTGGGAGATCCTCGGCAGTCTGCCCGAGCTGGTGGACACCCTGCTCGGGTCCCAGAGGATCATCAAGGGCTCGGTCGCCCGGACGGCGGTCGTCGACGACGGGCCGGTCTACATCGCGGAGAACGCGACCATCGAGCCGGGCGTCTACGTCAAAGGCCCGGCCTACATCGGTCCGGGGGTGACCATCCGGCACGGCGCCTACGTGCGTGAGGCCTGCGTCTTCCTCGACGGGAGCCTGCTGGGGCACGCCAGCGAGGCCAAGAACGCGCTGTTCCTGCCGGGGGCGAAGGCGCCGCACTTCGCCTACGTGGGTGACAGCATCCTCGGCCGCCGGGTCAATCTGGGCGCCGGCACCAAGCTGAGCAACCTTCCGATCGTGGGTGGCCGGCAGCCGGACGGCCGGCGCAGGAGCATCCTCATTCCGGCGGGTGGAAAGCAGGTGGACACCGGGTTGAGCAAACTCGGCGCCGTTCTCGGTGACGACGTCGAGGTTGGGTGCAACGCCGTACTGAACCCGGGCGTCGTGGTCGGCCCGCGGTCGCTCATCTATCCGAACGCCACCCTGCGCAAGGGGCTCTACTCGGCGGCGACCCTCTTCAAGCTGCGCCAGACGATCGACATCGACGAGCGGAAGTGACGGTGGTGTCATGGCGAGGTTGATCCTGACCCACGGCATCGGGAAACCGCGGGAGGCTGCGAAGTTCCGGGACATCTGGGTGGACGCTCTTGCCGACGGCGCCACCCGGGCCGGACACGGTGACTTCGCCACGGCCCTGCGCGACGGCGTCCATGACGTGGAGTTCGTGTCGTACGGATCGTTGTTCACGCGCGATGACCAGTCCCAGGGAGCCGATCTCACACTGCCGCCGGACGAGCAGGAGATCGCCACGGAGTTCTTCCGCGAGATCGTCGCCGCCCGGAGAGAGGAAGCCGCGCCGCGGGAACGGGTCATCCTCGACGACGTGGCGGCCCGGCTCGATCCGCCCGATCAGCCGCAGGGCGTCGGCGCGCCGGTGAACACCCTGATCAACGCGGCCACCACTCTGCTGGCGGTGCCGCCGATGCGCCGCGCGGGTCAGTGGCTCACGGCGAAGGCCATGGTCTGGGACTTCCAGCAGGTCGCCCGCTATCTCGGCCGCGGTGAGCCACGCGACGGGGCGGCGCTGGACGTGCGGATCCGGCAGATGTTGCTGGACACCGTCGACGACCGGCCGGCGGTGGTGGTCGCGCACTCGCTGGGTTCGGTCGTCACCCTGGAAGCCCTGCACGAGACGAGCACGGCGATTCCGCTGCTGGTGACGGTCGGCTCGCCTCTCGGGATGCGCTCGGCGGTATGGCCCCGGGTCCGTCCGCGCCCGCCCCGGACGCCCGAGTGCGTCGGACGGTGGCTGAACTTCTGGGACCGTGACGACATCATCGCGGTCAACCCGATCCTCGAGAGGCGCGTCCGTCCCAGCAGCTCCGGTGTCCTGCCGGTCAGCAACCGGGTCGACTCCGACGGTCTGTGGGTGCACGACGCGATCAAGTACCTCGCCCACGCCGACGTCGCCGGCCCGGTGGCCGAGGCCATGAAGGCCCCATGAACCGGTTGGCGCTCGTCGTCGCGTCGCAGTGCGAGCCCATGGGCCGGCTGGAGAACCTGGACGAGGCGGCCCGGAACCTGCGTGAGGTGCTGCTGGATCCTCGCCTCGGTTTCTGCACCGACGCCGTCGACGATCACCCGCAGCCGTCTCCCGAAGGAGAACTGACACCACGCGATGTCGAAGCAGCTGTCCGTCACGCGATCGAGCGTGCCCGGGATTCGTCGGCGACGCTGATCCTCGCGTTCCTCGGGCACGGCTTCACCGGCGACGACAACGCCCTGTACTTCATGTGCCAGGGCTCGGAACCCGACGTTCTGCGCAAGTCCGTGAACGTCAGCCAACTGCTCAACGAGGCGATCTTCGAGCCCGGGGTGGAGAGCCTGGCCGTCATCGTGGACACCTGCCATGCGGGCGAGGCGCTGCCGATGGCGGCGACCGCCCTGATCGCGCGGGCGAAACACGGTTCCAAGAACGTCGCGGCTCTCGCCGGGGCCGCGCCCAACGAGCCGGCATACCGACTGCGGTTCAGCACGGCTCTGGCCGAGGTGCTGCGGGAAGGCGTCGCGAAGGTCGACGACTCGTGCCCGGTCCATCTGACCGCCGCATCGGTCATCGACGTGGTTCGCCCCCGTACGCCGGGTCAGAGACCGGTCACCGACGAATTCAACGGCTCCTCCTACAGTTCGAAACCGTGGCTGGCGTTCAACGCCTGCCATCCCGGCTTCGACCGGCAGGCGGCACCTCGTGCCCCTGGTGCTCATGCCGTGGCATTGAGTCGCAGTGACGTCCAGGATCTCGTCGAGCGGCTGATGGCGATCCCCGTCATGACCGAGCTGGCGAGTGCGCAATGGATCATCGGGCAGCTGCCCGACCCGATTCCGCGTCTGGTCATCGAGCCCGCGGAGACCGGTCTCGACCTGACCGAGTTGATCCGAACCATGGAGGAGTATCCGGCTGCCGGTGCCTGGAGCCGGCTCATCGAGGAGCTGATGGAAGCGACCGCGGAGGACGAGCACCACGTGGTGGATGCGTTCGTCCTCGCCTGTCGCGGCCTGAACCTCGTCGAGTGAGCAGAACAGCAGAACTGCGTGACTTCTTCATGGTGTGCGGCGCCTCCGCTTGCTGCAATGGCGTGATCAACACGCCTGAAGGAGCACAACCCCTATGACCGGCACGACATACGCCGTCGCGCCCCGGCGACCCGTGATCGTAACGACGGTGGCCGTCGTCCTGACCGCCGTCGTCGCCGTGGCGGCGGCCTGTGCGACCGAGCGGCGGCCGCGGCTGACGCCCGCGGGACGGACGATCGCCGGGGTCCCGGCCGGTGGGCTCGAGGAGAGCGAGGTACGGGCCGCGGTCGAGTCCTCGGTGCGGGCGCGGATCGGGCAGCCGGTCACCGTCCGGATCGGCGGAACCGGCGAGACGTTCCGGCTCGATCCGGCGGCGGCCGGCATCACGCTCGACGCCGAGGCGACCGTGCGAGCCGCGTTCGCGGCGACGGACAGCACGATCCCGGCGGCGGTCCGCATCGACCCGGCGAAGCTCGGCGCGGCTCTCGCGGCCCACGACCGGGCGGCCCGCCCGGCGACGGTGAAGCTCGCCGCGCCGAAGCCGCGGCTCGAAGCGAAGGGCGACGCGTCGTTCACGGCGTCCTCGCGCGGGGTCGACCGGAGCGAGGGGACGGCCGGCTGGACGCTCGACTCGGCGGCCGCCGCGCCGGTGCTGCGGACCGCGATCGGCGGCGGCCGCACCGAGGCGACGATCCCGCGCACGCCGGCGCCGCCCGGCACCGAACCGGCCGGTCTGTCCGGTGTGGATCAGCTGATCGGCACCTTCACGACCCGGCACGCCTGCTGCGAGCCGCGGGTCACCAACATCCATCTGATCGCCGCGATGGTGGACGGCACGGTGATCGCGCCCGGTACCACGTTCTCGCTGAACGCGAAGGTGGGCGAGCGGACCCGGGAGCGGGGCTTCGTCGCGGCGCCGGCGATCGTCGCGGGCGAGCTGGAGGACCAACTCGGGGGCGGCGTCTCGCAGTTCTCGACGACGCTGTTCAACGCCGCCTGGTTCGCCGGCCTGCCGGTGCTGGAGCATCAGCCGCACAGCAAGTACATCTCGCGCTACCCGCCGGGCCGGGAGGCGACCCTCGACTGGGGCCACATCGACCAGGTGATCCGCAACGACACGGAGGCGCCCGTGGTCATCCGGGTGGCGACCACGGGTACGTCGGTGACGGTCGCCCTGTACGGCCACACCGGCGACCGGAAGGTGGTGTCGACGACCGGCCCGCGCCGCCCGGGCCGGAACGGCGGCTTCGGCGTCAGCGTCACCCGCACCGTGCACGACGACGGCCGGGAGACCGGCCGCACGACGCTGCACTGGACCTACACCGGCCTGGACTGAGCCGGTCCCGGCGTGCAGAATCGGTCGCCGCCGATGATTCCGACCACGGGGACCGGGCCATGCCTTTCGATGGGTTCATCTCGTACAGCCACGCCGCCGACGGGCGTCTCGCGCCCGCCGTGCAGCGTGGCCTGCACCGGCTGGCGCGGCCGTGGCACCGGCGCCGGGCACTGTGGATCTTCAGGGACCAGACCGGGCTGGCGGTGACGCCGGGGCTGTGGTCGTCGATCCAGACGGCGCTCGACGGCTCGCAGTATTTCGTGCTGCTGGCCTCCCCGGAGGCGGCCCGCTCGCCGTGGGTGAACAAGGAGATCGAGCACTGGGTCGCGACGAAGTCGCCGCAGCGGATCCTGCCGGTGCTGACCGACGGCGAGTGGCACTGGGACGAGCGGCGCGGCGACTTCACCGAGGACTCCACGGCGGTGCCGGCCGCGCTGCGCGGGGTGTTCGCCGAGGAGCCGCTCTACCTGGACCTGCGGTGGGCCCGCGACGACCTGCACCTGACGCTGCGGCACGCCCGGTTCCGGGACTCGATCGCGCAGCTTGCCGCGCCGATGCACGGCGTCAGCAAGGACGAGCTGGAGAGCGAGGACGTCCGCCAGCACCGGCGCGCCCGCCGGCTGTGGTCGGCGGCCACCGCGGCGGTGCTGGTGCTCGTGCTGGTGGCGTCGATGACCGGGGTCCTGGCGATGCGCGCCGCCGGCCGGGCCAACGCGTCGGCCGTGGAGGCGCTGCGGCAGGAGCGGATCGCCGCGGAGCAGCGGGGCAGCGCCGAGCGGGCCACCCGGGAGTCGCTGCGGCAGCAGGAGAACGCCGCGGCCCAGGAGCAGCGGGCGGAGAGCGCCGCGGCGGAGACCGAGCGGCAGGAACGGCTCGCCGCGGAGCAGCGGGCGCTGGCCGACGAGGCGGCGGCGGACGCGGCCGGCCAGCAGGAGAACGCGGAACGGCAGAAGCAGATCGCCCGCCGCCAGCAGGAGAACGCCCGCCGCGCCAAGGAGGACGCGCGCCGGCAGCAGGAGGACGCCCGCCGCCACGAGGAGGACGCCCGCCGCCAGAGGGAGAACGCCCGGCGGGCCGAGGAGGACGCCCGGCGGTTCGAGGAGGACGCGCGCCGGAAAGAGGAGGACGCGCGGCGGCAGAAGGAGAACGCCGAGCACTACGAGAACGAGGCGGAGAAGCAGAAGGAGAACGCCGGGCGCCAGCAGGAGCTCGCCGACCGGGCCGAGGACCGCGCCCGCGAACAGGAGCGACTCGCGAAGCACCACCAGGAGCTGGCCGAGCGGGCGACCGAGGAGCGCAAGCGCCAGGAGCGGATCGCCCGCGAGCAGCAGCTGCTGGCCGAGGAGGCCGCCGCGGAGGCCCGCCGCGAGCGTGAGGCGGCCGATCTGCAGCGGCGGACCGTGGCCAACCAGCGCCTCGTGGCCCGCGCCCGCGCCATGATCGCGGACGACCCGAAGAAGGCGCTCATGCTCGGCGTGGCCGCGCACCACCTGCACGCCGACGCGGCGACCGCGGACCAGCTCGGCCACCTGGTCATGGCGACGAACTACGCGGGCGCGCTCAGCGGCGTGACCGATGTGGTCGCCGTCGCGAACGGGCTGCTCGCCACCGCCGAGGCGGGCGGGACGGTGTCGCTGTGGAACGTGGCGGATCCGGCGAAACCGGTCCGGCTCACCCGGCTTCCGGCCACCGGCACGAGCGACAAAACGCTCGCGACCAGCGCCGACGGGCGGATCCTCGCGATCTCCGACGGAGGCGCTGAGGCGACACTTCTCAACATCGAAGACCCGGCTTCCATCGTACGAATGAAGCCCCTCCACGATGAAGCAGGGATCCTCGCGGTGTCGTTCAGCCCGGACGGGCGAACCGTCGCCACCTCGAACCGGAACACCGAAACGACCCTGTGGGACCTGACGAGTGGCCTGCTCAGCACCGTGCCGGCGGCGTCCTCGCTGGTGTTCACCCCGGACGGGCAGACCGCGGTGACCGGCGGCGCGGAGACCGTCGTGTGGAACCTGGCCGATCGGTCCCACCCGGTCCGGCTCGCCGCGCTCCCCGGCGCCAAGGCCGGCGGCGCCATCGCGGCCAACCCGAAGTTCGCCGTGGTGGCGGTCGAGGAGGAGTACGGCTGGATGGCCCCCTGGGATCTGCGGAACCCGGCCGTGCCGAAGCGTGGCATCTCGGCCGAGGCGGCGGTCGGCGACGCCACCCCGACCCGGATGGCGTTCAGCGCCGACGGTCTCGTGCTGGCCCTCAGCGACTCGGGCGGCACGACGACGCTGACGAACTTCACGCTCGGCGCGGTGCCGGGACAGGCGGTGCCGCGGGGCCGGTTCACCACGGTGACCGGCCGCGACGGATCGACCAGGGCCGTCGCGCTGACCCGGGACGGCAAGACGCTGATCACCGCGGGCGAACGCCGGTCGGCCACGCTGTGGCGGGCCAAGGGCGCCTTCGCCCGGGACGCGGTCGCCGCCATGATCCGGCCGGCGCCCGCCGACGTGATCGGGGTGGCGTTCGGCCCGGACGGCCGCACCCTGCTCGCCGCGGACGCGCCGGGAACCGCGGTGTCCTGGGATCTGACCGATCCCGCCCATCCGGTCGAGGGCGCCGCGAAGCCGCTGGCGACCGGGTGGATCCAGCTCATGGACGCCACCTCGGACGGCCGCACCCTGGCCGTCGCCGGCCTCGACCACGTGGTGCGGCTGCTGGACACGAGCGGGGAGACCCTCGCGACGATCGACGACGACAAGGCCCTGGTGTACGCGATCCGGTTCAGCCCGGACGGCCACACCCTCGCGGTCGGCCGCGCGGACGGCACGACGACGCTGTTCGACACGACCAACCGGTCCCGCCCGGCCCGCCTCGCCGCCGTCGCCGACCGCGGCATCCTCGACTCTGTCGCGTTCAGCGCGGACGGCCAGGTCATGGCCGTCGCCGCCGGTTACAACGTGTCGCTCTACGGCCTCGCCGACCGGGCCGCGCCGCGACTGCTGGCGCAGCCGTCCCTCGGCGAGACCGTGATGTCGGTGGCGTTCAGCCCGGACGGCCGCACCCTCGCCGCCGGTCTCGGCTTCGGCGGGAAGGTGGCGCTCTGGGACGTCGCCGATCCGGAGCATCCGACCCGGGTCACCGTCGTCCAGTCCACCGACAACACGGCGAGCTGGGTGGGCTTCAGCCCGGACGGCCGCACCCTGGCGACCGGCGGGATCGGCGAGGCACGGCTCTGGGACGTCACCGACCGGACCACCCCGGTCCGCTTCGCCACGCTCGCGCACGCCCAGCTCAGGACCGCCGACCTGGCGTTCAGCCCGGACGGGCGCACCCTCGCGGCCGGCGGCACCCGTTCGGTCACGCTCTGGGACTACACGGTGCCCCGGGAACTGCTGTCCGAGCCCGACGCGTACGCCTGCGCCATGACCGGCCGCGGCCTCACCGCCGAGGAGTGGTCGCAGTACATCCCGGAGCTCGCGTACCGGCGGACCTGCTGACGAAGGAGGCCGGACATCCACGGGGGAAGATGTCCGGCCTCACGATCATCAAACCACACCGCGGCCGATCGTGACCACCCGCGCTGAAACTTGCGACCGCCACCCAGATCTTTCAGTACAGCGTGTCCCTGTAGCGCTCGCCGTAGTACTCCTCGAGGTCGGCGAGCGACTCGTTCTGCCGCTCGACCGCCTTGGCGATCACCGCGCGCGGCGGGACGGCGTCCGGTGCCCAGGTCTGCTCCTCCCAGACCGCGGACCGCAGCAGCGCACGCGCGCAGTGATAGAAGACGTGCTCGATCTCGATCACGATGGCCAGGGCGGGGCGGTGGCCACGCAGGGTCATCCGGTCGAAGAAGGGCGCCTCGCGGACGATGCGCGCCCGTCCGTCGAGCCGCAGGGCGTCGCCGCGCCCGGGGATGAGGAACAGCGCTCCCAGGTAGGGGTTGCCGATGATGTTGAACAGCGTGTCGCCGCGCCGGTTTCCCGGTCGTTCGGGGATCGCGATGGTGGTGTCGTCGAGCACGACGGCGAAGCCCGGCGGGTCACCCTTGGGGGAGATGTCGCATCTGCCGTCGGCATTCGACGAGGCCAGCAGGCACAGCGGGGATGCGGCGAGCCATCGCCGATCGAGTTCGTGCAGGCGAGGGCGGTCCTTCTCGGCGACACGCTGTTGCGGTGTGCCGAGGATGGCGCGCAGTTCGCCGGCGGACGTGACGTCGATGATGCTCGAGACGGACATGCCGCGACCTCCCGTTCGTCGTCTCTCGACAGTAGACGGTCGAACGTGTGTTCGGTCCATGGCGCGTCCTGGTTTAGTCGATCACCTAATCGGGTGGCCCGCAGGTGAAGGCTGCGTGGCTAGTCAACGCCCGGATGTTGCGAGTTCTAAAACTTTCGGAACCATGCGGCTCTGGCGTACGCGCCGTCAGCGGCTAAAGTCGTGCTGGTTGGGCGGGCGTAGATCGCTTTCGATCTCGCCCTGTCGCCCGTGGGCGTCGGCGTGGACGCGATGTTGATCTTTCGATAAACGGGGGCTAGATCTTGACTCACCGTGTCCGGCTGCGCCGTCCGGCATCCACCCATGTAGACCACCTGTACTTGACCGCGGTACGCACCGTCGCCCTCCGGTCGATTCCGCAGAACACAGTGGACGAAGCCGGCTACGTCATTTCGGGCGTGTTCCGCCGCGTCTGGCCGCAGCTTCGCCGGTGCTGCCTGACCGGCCGGTCCCTGGACGAGCCGACGCGCGCCGAGCTCAAGTCGGCCGCCCGCAGGCTCGCCGAGATGGGGCTGCCCCGCTCGGCGATGATCGACCTCACGCGGGCCGTGGTGGCGATGACCGAGCGGCAGGTCGCCTCGGTCGAGCGCAACCTGGACGCGGTGCGGGCCCTCCGGATGTCCAAGTACTCCCTGATGGTGGTCCACGACGTGATCGCCTCGCTGCTGGAGCCGGGGGCGGGGGCCGACGAATCGCGGGTGGCCGGTGACGAGGACGACGTGTCCCGGCTGGAGCGCGAGATCCTCCGCCGGCTCGCCTACGGCCAGTCGTCCTCGGAGATCGCCGACGAGCTGCACTACAGCAAGCAGGCGGTGAGCTACCACCTGAGCCGGCTGCTGAGCAAGTATCGGGTTCCGAATCGCACCGCCCTGGTGGCGACGGCGTACGAGAACGGCCTGTTGCCGATCCGAATCGGATCCGGGCTACAAGCCGGTTGAATAGAAATGACAATTAGTCGGGAGTCCAACGCATTAGTCGCGGTGCTCCGATAGGGGTCGTGCGCGGTTAGCATCCTAGCCGACGACCAAAATCGGAGATGAGGAATTTCATGACCACTACGTGGCCAAAAGTTCCGGATGGAATCGCTGCTGAATACGTTCCCGGCAGTGCGTCGGCCCCTCAATTCGTCATTGTCAAGATCGGCGGCAGTCTCGTTTCCCAGAAGGATCGGGCCGGCCACCTGGACACCGACGAACTCGGTCGTTACGCCGATCAGGTGGCGGACCTGTGGCGTGCGGCGCCCGGCCGGGTCGCGCTCGTCGCCGGTGGCGGCGCCATCGGCCACGGGGCCGTCCGGCATCTGGAGCCCGGCGACCCTTTCGCGTCGCTGGATCTGACGTTCGCCACGTTCACGGTGAAATGGGCGTGGATCGAGGCGCTCCGGTCCCGGGGCGTTCGATGTTTCCCGGTTCAAGTGGGCGCGATCTGCGCGCTTCAGGACGACGTCGTCGTTCCGCAGACGACGGTCATCGACGAGTTGCTGCGCGCCGGCGCCCTGCCGGTGCTCTCCGGTGATTGTGTGTTGACGCCGAGTGGCCGATTGGAGATCTTCGGCAGCGATCGGGTGCCCGGAATATTCCTGGGCGGGCCGCGGGCGGGCCGGCATGTCCGGGTCGCGGTGCTCACCGACGTGCCCGGTGTGCTGGCCGACGGCCCGGGCGGCAGCCGCAGCATCCCGTATCTCGATCCGGACGACCTCGACGCGGTGGCCGGATTCCTGTGGCCGGCGGCTCCGCACGACACCAGTGGGGCGATGGCCGGCAAGGTGAGGGCACTCGGCGCGCTGGCGGGGGCCGGCGCCGAGTGCCTCATCCTGAAGGGCGATCCGGGAGCGGGAGACCTCCGGTTCCTACTGGACCCCGTGGTGCGCTGGGCTCCCGTCAAGCCGTACACCAGGATCGCCCGGTCCCGCTGAGGCCGCCGGCCGGGACGCGGCGCGGATCGCCCCCTGAACCTGCGTCACCACATCGGCCAGGGGCCGGTCCGCGTCGACGACCATCCAGCCGTGGCGCGCGGCCCAGGCGTCGAGAAGAACCTGGATGGCGTGCTGATGACGCAGGAAACGGTCCCGCGAGCACGACTCGTCCATCCCGCATTCGTAGGGCACGACGTCACCCGCCTTGCGCTGCCAGGCGGCCTCCGGCGTGATGCGCAGATAGATGGTCACGTCCGGGACCGGCAGCGCCGACACGACGTTCTCCACCCAGACGCGGTCGAGCCCGTAGACGATCTCGCTGGCGGCGTGCTTCATCCAGTAGCCGTCCAGCATCTCGGTGTGCCGGCCGGCGTCACCGGACGCGGTCTTGCGGCCGAGCAGGGCCATGCCGATGGACCAGACCAGGAACAGGAACCGGGCCGGGTTCGGCATCTCGGCGACGCACAACCGGGTGTCGGGTACGTCGGGGCGCATGAACCGGGTGGCCGGATACAGCGGGTTGTCGACGATGTGCCAGCGATCGATGTGAGCGACGGACTGCCCGTCGCTCTCCAGCGCCTCCGATACGAGGCGCGTGACGGTGGACTTGCCGGCTCCGTCGGTGCCCACTACGGCGAAGAGCATCTGTCCTCCAGGCTGAATGGTGAGGCGCCGCCCCCGGGCCGGGGCGGCGCCTCGTGATCGGGTCAGGCCGGCGACGCCACCGCGGCGGCGTGCCGGACGTCGGCGGAGCTCTGCGCGCTCCGCCAGAAGTCGCCGAGCCAGGTCAGCACGTCCTGCATGACGTGGTGATCCTGGTTGGGGCGCAGAGCGCCGAGCTGGAAGAACATGACGCCCTCGCTGGGCGGGCCGAGGAACGTCAGCCGCGGGTCGGCACGGCCGTCCGCGCCGACCGGGTGGAACCGGGAATCGAGGTCGAGCCCGCCGGGCTCGAAGTCCGGCCCGTCCACCGCCGGGTTGCGCCACTTGCGGACGATGCCGCGGCGCAGCAGGTTCGGATACAGCGGCAGGGTGTCCCGCTCCGGGTCGAACGCGTGGACCCGGGCGTCGACGAGCACGTCCACCGGGATGTCGGCGCCGGTGCGAGGCCCGTGAACACGGAACCGGCCGCTCGCCTCGTCGGCGGCGACCCGGGCCCGGGGCCCGGCCGCGGCGTCGACCAGACCGCATTCGATCACCGCGCGGATCTTCTCCATGACCTCCAGCGCGGCCCCGTTGCACAGCCGGTTGTGGTGACGCAGATAGATGTCGAGGAAGCGGCGGTGCGACGCGGCCGTGAGCCCACCGAAGTCCACCGCGTGCGCCAGCACCGGGCGCAGGTCCCGCCAGACACCGTCGGCGGCCGCCTTGGCGGGGTTGGCGACGTTGCCCTGCGCGGCGAACAGGTGGTCCCGGTCGATGAAGTCCAGCAGCGCGGCCCGGTACTCCTGCGCCGAGCCGGCCTCCGCCGTGCCGAGCGGGTCGATCGTCGCCGGCCAGGAGAACCGGTTGTCGCGCAGCCGTCCGGCGTGCCGCCACGGCGACAGCCGGCCCGACACCACGTCGATCGGCCGGCGCGCGGACCGCAGCCGCTGGATCGCCTCGTGCGCGGCGTCGGCGCCGAAGACGACGCTGAGGTACTGACGCAGTGCGGGTTCCAGCTGCCATCCGTCGGCGGCCGCGCCCAGTTCGGCGGCCGCCCAGCTCAGCTTGGCCGTGCAGACGCCGTCCACCAGGTCCTGCGCCGTGTCGACGACCGCGTCGACGTGCGCGAGCAGCCGTTCCGGGTCCTCCCGCGCGTAGGTGGCGTCGCGGCCGTGCGCGAAGCGCTCGAACGCCGGCCGGACCCGCTGCTCGAGGTGATCGGCGAAGCCGGGTCCGAGCAGGGTGCGGTAGTAGAGGTGCCCCATCTCCAGGAGCACGACCGGGAGCAGGTGCGCTTCGAAGTCGAGCTGGTTGCGCACGCCGGCGCCGGGAACGGAGCAGGGGGTGCCGACGGCGTCCCGCAGCACGTCGACCGTCTCCTCGGTGAGGAACAGCCCGCGGTGCTCGAGCCGTTGCGGATCCCGCTCCTTGGCGTTGTACGGCCGTGCGAAGGTCAGCAGCCCGGCCTCGCTGAAGACCGCGATCGAGCGTGGCTCGCGGCCGGACGGCTCGTAGCGCAGGCGGCCGCCGCCGATGTCGGCGAAGCGGCCCCCGCGTCCCTCGGTGAGATGCAGGATGACGTCGATGCCGGTCAGGCCCATGCCGATGCATCCGACCGTGGTCTCGGTGGTGACGACCTGGTCGGTCAGGTGCCGCTCCAGCGGATAGGCCGCCGACACGAACGTCACCGGGTGGCGGTCGGCGAACTCGGCCAGCGGGCGGGTGCGGGGGAACCGCCGCGGGTCGTTGGCCGAGTGGCCGGTCAGGAACAGGACATGGTCGGCGGCGACAGGATCGCCGGTCGACAGCCGCAACCGGTAGGCGTCGTCGTGCTTCTCGACGTCGGTCACCTCGGCGTGCCGCAGGTTCACGGTGACGCCGGCGCCGCGCAGCAGCTCGACGTACCGGCTGAAGCTCTCCCGCAGCGCCAGCCCGTGGACGTAGCGTTTCGGCCAGCTCTCCGGCGTGACGTCGAAGACCGGGTCACCGGTCTCGGCGAACTTGAGCCGGCACCATTCGTACAGCGTCGGACGCAGTGCCGGGTCCAGCAGCGGTCCGGCGTCGGTGACGGTCGGATCGGCCGCGAACGAGACCTGCCCGACGATGCGGTTCAGGAAGCTCGTCACGGGTTGCTCGGCGCTGTGGACCTGCCCGTCCCCGAACCGGCCGGACAGGTCGAAGACGTCGATCACCAGGGGCGTCCCGGCGGGTCGCGTGGGGGCGGTCGCGGCGAGCCGCTCCATGACATAGGTGGCGCTCGGGCCACCACCGACGATGGCCAGGCGAAGGGGTCGCATGCGCTCTCCTAGTTGGCCGGCTGGCCGTAGTACTGGCGTTCCGAGCGGTCCAGCTCGTCGTAGTCCAGGAGACCGAAGACCTCGGGCAGGGTGGCCAGCCGGTCGAGACCGTTCACCGAGCGGCCGTGCAGGATCTGCCGGCAGGTGTCCCGGATCGCGTGGAAGGCGGCACGCATGCTGTGGTTCGCCCAGATGACCGCGGAGATGCCGGCCTGCTGGAATTCGTCGGTCGTGGTGGCGGCGTAGGTGGTGGGCGCGATCACGAGCGGCGCCCGGCCGGCCCACTCCCGGGCGAACGCGCCGATCTCGTCGAACGTCTTCTTCCGGGAGTGGATGAACACGGCGTCGGCGCCGGCCTTGCGGTAGGCCTCCGCCCGCTCCAGAGCCTCGTCCTGGCCGAGGCCGGCGATCAGCGCCTCGGTGCGCGCGATCACCAGGAAGTCCGGATCGGTCTGGGCGTCCTTGGCGGCCGCGATCTTCGCGCAGAAATCCTCCGCCGGAACGAGATCATGGTCGCTTCCGACAAAGGAGTTCATCTTCGGGAACAGTTTGTCCTCGAAGCACACGCCGGCCGCCCCGACGCGTTCGGCCTTACGGCTGAAACGTCGTGCCGAGTTGAAGTTCCCATGTCCTGAATCGCCGTCGACGACGATGGGGGCGTCGGTGGCCTCCGCCATGTATTCCACGACGTCGAGCATTTGGGTCCAGGACGCCTCATTGCTGTCGCGCACACCCAGTGCAGTCGAGATCGACAGACCCGAAGCCCAGAGCGCCTGGAAGCCCTCACCTGCGGCGATGCGGGCGGACAGGCCGTCGTGCGCCTCCATGAGAAAGGTGAGTTCCGGCTGCATCAGTGAATCACGGAGCCGGGTGGTGGCGCGGGTGGCGAGTGCGGCCGCCGTTGTCACGTCGCTGCTGCCGGACACGTTTCCTCCAACGCGGAAAGGGAAAGGGGGATCCGCGGGATGCGGACGCTGGAAAAGTTATCGAGCGACGCCGTTATCCGGCAAGGTGAATGCGGGCCCGTTCCCGCCGATTAGAAGAGGCACTAGTTGGCGGTGTTGGACGACCGACTAATGTTCCGGCCGCCCGCGTATTCCGGACCGGTCCGCCGGTAAATTCACCGGGCGTGCGGAGCCGGTCGGGGGAAACCGGCGTTACGCCGGAAAACTACACTGACCCGGCGTACCGGACGCCCCACCGCGTCACCATCCATGGAAGGGTATGGACATGATCGTCGTGCCGTCACAGCTGGCCGCCCTGCGCCGGTCGACGGACCGCCTGCTGGCCGGCGTCCGGGAACTCACCGACGAGCGGATACGCCGCCCGTCGTCGCTGGCCGGCTGGACCCGGGCGCACGTCGTCGGTCATCTCGCCGCCCACGCCCGCGGCCTGATCCGGGTCACCGAAGCCGCCGAGCGCGGCGACCTGGTGGATCCGTATCCGGGCGGATCGGAGGGCCGGGCCCGGGAGATCGAAGCGGCCGCCACGCGGCCGGCCTCCGCGCTGTCCGGCGAGCTCGCCGACGCGGTGGGAGCCCTCGACGAGCGCTGGAGCTCACTGGGCGAGGACGTCTGGCAGCGACCGACCCGGTCGTCCGGCGGCGAGCGCCCGCTCGGCGCCGCGGTGCTGTCGCGCTGGACCGAGGTCGAGGTCCACCACGCCGACCTGGGGATCGGCTACGGCCCGGCCGACTGGCCGGACGACTACGTCACCGCCGTGCTGCCCGGCGTCGTCGCCGGTCTTCCGCGACGCGCGGCGGCGCCGCCGGCGCAGACCTGGCTGCTCCGCGGGGCGACCACGCGGCAGAGCTGGCTGGTGGACGCCACCGGCGATCCGAAGGTCGTGCCCGGCGACGCGGCGGCCCAGCACGTCGTGGCGACGCGCGACCACGACCTGCTCGCCTGGCTGCTCGGCCGGACACCCGGCGAGCCCGGCTGGGTCCGTGAATCGGAAGACCCGCAGACCGCGCTGGCGCTGCCGGGCTGGTTCCCGTACCCGTGATCGATGCCCGTTCCCCGGGCACGGACGAGAAACAGAGGAAGGACACATGACCGCACACGCCCAGACCCTCAGCGGTGACGCAAGCCTGGAGCTGCCGGAGTTCGACGCCCCGCCGGCCGACCCGGTGGCGCTGCTGACCGCGTGGCTGGAGTCCGCCGCCGAGCGCCAGGTCCGCGAGCCCAAGGTGGTGAGCCTCTCCTCGGCCGACGCCGACGGCCGTCCGTCCAGCCGGATGATCCTGCTCAAGGGCGTCAGCGACCGTGGCCTGCTGTTCGGATCGCACCGCGGCAGCCGCAAGGGACGCGACTTCGCCGCCACACCGTGGGGCGCCATGACCTTCTACTGGCGGGAGACGCTGCAGCAGATCACCGTCGACGGTCCGATCGAGCAGATCAGCGACGAGGAGTCGGACCAGCTCTTCCACGCCCGGCCGCGGGCCGCGCAGGCCACCACCGCGGCCTCGCAGCAGAGTCGTCCGCTGAACGATCCGCAGGAGCTGCGGGACCGGGCGGAGGAGCTGGCCGCCGGCGACGCTCCCGTGCCGCGTCCCGCCGGGTGGGGCGGCTACCGCCTGATTCCGCACCGCATCGAGTTCTGGCACGGCAGCCCGGACCGGCTGCACCGGCGGCTCGCGTACGAGCTGTCGGACGGCGGCTGGCAGGCTCAGCGCCTGCAGCCCTGACCGCCGTGGGTGGCGCCGGCCCGCGGGCCGGCGCCACCGCTGCGCTCAGACCCGGACGGGCGCGGGGGAGTAGCCCAGTTTCGCCAGCACCCGGTCCAGGGCGCCGAGGAAGGCGTCGATGCGCTCCGCGTCGACCTGGCCCATGTTGGCGACCCGGAACACCTCACCGAGCTGCGCCTGCACGCCGTAGACGGTGAAGCCCTCGGCCTTGAGCCCGTCGTGCAGGTCGGCGTAGGCGACGCCGCCGGGCAGGTGGACGTTGGTGACGCTGTTGCTGAAGTGCTCCGGCTCCAGCAGCAGCCGCAGGCCGCGGGACCGCAGGCCGTCGCGCAGCTGCCGGGCCAGGCCCGCGTAGCGCGCGGACCGGCCGGCGACGGTCTCGTCCAAGGCGCGGTCCACCGCCCGGTCGAAGGCGTACAGCACCTGCACGGCCGGCGTGAACAGCGGCGCGTCACGCTCCTCCTGCGAGATGTAGTGGCCGTACAGGTCCAGGTAGTAGCTGCGCGGCTCGACGGTGGACAGCGCGCGCAACCGCGCCTTCGGCGCGGTCACGAAACTGATCCCGGGCAGCCCCTCCAGGCACTTGTTCGCGGTGCCGACGCACCAGTCGACATGATCGGCGTGCAGATCGAACTCCTCGCAGCCCAGGCTGCTGATCGCGTCCACCACCAGCGACCTGCCGTGCCGGGCGACGACGGCGCCGACCTCGCGGACCGGGTTGAGCATGCCGGTGCTGGTCTCGTGCTGCACCATCGCGACGTGAGTGATCGCCGGATCGGCGGCGAGCGCCCGGTCCACCCGGGTCACGTCGATCGGCTCGTTCCATCCGAACTCGAGCCGGGTGTGCGCGATGCGGTTGACCGCGGCGATCCGATAGAGCCGCTCGCCGTAGTTGCCGTTGTCGAGGATGAGGATCCGGCCGCCGGCCGGCACGATCGAGGACACGGCCGCCTCCAGAGCGGCGGTTCCGGAACCGGTCAGCAGCACGGTGTCGTCGTCCTCGCCACCGCCGGCCAGCACGGTCAGATTGCGCCGGACGCGGCGCATCAGGGCGGCGACCTCGGCCTCGCGGTGACAGATGTCCGGATAGGTCAGCGCCTCCCGGACGTCCGCGTGCACGTTCACCGGTCCGGGGTTGAGCAGCGTGGACGCGGCCGGTGGCACGGTGGGCTCCTGCAGCATGGGATTCCCTTCAGCTCTCGCGTGGGCCGGGCAGGACCGAAGCATGGCACGGGCATCGGGCCTTTCCGCCGAAGGCGGGAAGGCCCTTAGAAGCGCCTCTAATGCTGCCGCCGGCGCCGCTCCTAGACGGTTCTCTAAGGGGCGCCGGACGACCTGGAATCGGTGCGTGACCGTCTCGACAATGCAGAAGGGGCCGACCGGCCGCCGCGGTCACCGGCCGAGCAGAGGAGAGACGTTGCGTACGACCCCCGACAGGGTCTCCACCACTCGCGTGGTGCTACTCGACCCGATCGACGACGAGGCTCTGGCCGTCCTGCGCAGCCGGTACGACGTGGAGGTGCGGATCGGCCTGGCGCAGGCGGAGGTGGCGGCCGCGATCCGCGACGCCGACGCGGTGATCCTGCGCAGCGGGGTCGGCCTGCCCGGCCCGGCGCTGGCCGGGGCCCGGCGTCTGAAGGTCATCGCCCGCGCCGGCTCCGGCACCGACAACATCGATCTGGCGGCGGCCCGCGCGGCCGGAGTGCAGGTGTTCAACGTCCCGGGCGGCTCGGCGAACGCCGTGGCGGAACTGGTCCTCGGCCTGCTGCTGGCGCTCGCCCGCAACATCACCCGGGCCGATCGCTTCCTGCGCGAAGGACAGTGGCGCAAGTCCGAGCTCGGCGGCTGGGAACTGCGCGGACGCACGATGGGCATCGTCGGGCTCGGCGCCATCGGCTCCCGGGTCGCCGAGCTCGCCCAGGGCCTCTCGATGCGCACCATCGCCACCGCCGTACGCATGGACCCGCAACGGCGCAGCCGGGAGGCGGACCGCGGGGTCACGCTGATGCCGCTGCCGGACCTGCTGACCCGGGCGGACGTGGTGTGCCTGGCCCTGCCGCTGGACGAGCGGAGCCGAGGTCTGATCGCCGCACCGCAGCTGGCCCTGATGAAGCGCACCGCGGTGCTGGTGAACGTGTCGCGCGGCGGCGTGGTCGACGAGGACGATCTCGTGTCGGCCCTGTCCGACGGCACCATCGCCGGCGCCGCCCTGGACGTGTTCAAGGCCGAGGGCGGCGCGACGAAACTCGCCGCCCTCGACAACGTGGTGCTCACCCCGCACCTGGGCGGGATGTCGCTGGACGCCCAGCGGGCCATCGGGCGTCTGGTCGTCGACAACCTGCGCATCGCGCTCGGCGGCGGCGACGCCGCGAACCGGGTCTGCTGATGAGCGCCACCATGTCGGCGGCGGTGCTGACCCGCGCCGGACGGATCGAGCTGCGCGAGGTCGAGATCCCCGTGCCGGGGCCGGGCGAACTCCTCGTGCGGGTCGCCGCGTCCGGGATCTGCGGTTCCGACCTGGCCACCTACCGCGGCACCCACCCGTACAAGAAGGCGCCGATCACCCTGGGCCACGAGCTGGCCGGCACGGTCGTCGCCACCGGTCCGGGTGTCACCGGCCTCGCCGCCGGCGACAGCGTCTGCGCGGCGGCGTTCTCGCCGTGCGACAGCTGCGCGGCATGCCGGCGGGCCGAACCGCATCTGTGCTCGGACCGCAGCAATCTCTCGCACGACGGCTGGCAGGGATCGTTCGCCGACTACGTCATCCTGCGGCAGAACATGACGTTCCGGCTCCCGCCGGGGCTGGCGGCGGAGAAGGGCGCCCTGGCCGAGCCCCTGTCGATCGGGTTGCACGCGGTCCGGCTGGCCGGCACCCCCGCGCACCCGGGCGTGGCCGTCCTCGGTTCCGGGTCGATCGGGATGTCCTGCCTGATCGCCGCGCGCGCCGCCGGTCTCGGGCCGGTCGTGTGCGTGGACCGCGGCGAGCCGAAGGGCCGGATCGCCACTCGCCTCGGCGCGGCCGGGTACGTCGACGCCGGCCGCGAGGATCCGGTGTCGGCGATCGCCGGCCGGCTCGGTCACGCGCCGTTCGTGACGTTCGTGGCCTCCGGGCATCCGGGCGTCCTCCGCGACGCCTGCGCCGTGACCCGGCCCGGCGGCACGGTGGTGGTCGTCAGCTACTTCGAACGGCCCCAGGAGATCGATCTCAACCCGTTCGTCTCCCGGGAGCTGACCGTCCGCTTCTCGGCGCTGTCCACCCCGCGTGACTTCGCCGACGTGATCGGCTGGCTGGCCGACGGCACTGTCGACCCGGCGCCCCTGATCACCCACCGGTTCACCTTGGCCGAGGCCGACGCGGCGATGCGGGCCCTCGACGGCAACGGTGGCCAGGTCGGCAAGGTGATGCTTCGTACGACGACAGGAGAACAGCGATGACCGGCGCACGACTGACCGCGGCCGTCCTCGGCGCGAGCGGATACACCGGGGGAGAGCTGTGCCGCCTGCTGCTCGGCCATCCCGACGTGGCCACGGTGATCCCCGGCGCCCGCACCGGCGACCCGTTCGGCGAGGTCCACCCGAACCTGGCGGCGTCCGGACTGCGGTTCCACACCCTCGAGCAGGTCAGGGAGCGCGCCGCCGAGATCGACGTGGTGTTCTTCTGCACGCCGTCCGGTGAGGCGATGAACGGCGCCCGCCACTTCCTCGACCACGGCGCCCGGGTGATCGACGTGAGCGCCGACTTCCGCTTCGGCGACCTGGCTCTCTACGAGAGCACGTACGGCCGCCCGCACGCCGCTCCCGATCTGGCGGCGGAGGCCGTGTACGGGGTGACCGAGCTGAACCGGGAGAAGATCCGCGGCGCCCGGCTGGTGGCGAATCCGGGCTGCTACGCGATCACCGCGATCCTGGCGAGCGCCCCGCTGCTGCAGGCCGATCTCGTCGACGCGGACCGGCCGATCGCCGTGCACGCCCTCAACGGCACGAGCGGGGCCGGCAGCAAGCCGCGGCGCGAGATCATGCACGCCGAGATGGCGACCTCGCCGCTGGCCTACAGCCTCCAGGGCCACCGGCACGGCCCGGAGCTGGAGCACCACTTCGGCGCGCTGGCCGGCAACCCGGTCGAGGTCGACATCAACACCACCCACGGAACCTTCGCCCGCGGCATCCACCTGCAGGTCAACCTGCGGACGCGGACGCCTCTCGACCGGGACCGGCTGCTCGACCGCTACCTGGAGTTCTACGGCGCCGGGCACGACAAGGAGCACTTCGTACACATCGTCACGACACCGCGAAGGGGGAAGCTCAACGACAAGGAGTACGGGCTGTATCCCAGCCTCGCCGCGGTGATCGGCTCCAACTTCTGCCACATCGGCCTGGACCACGACCCGGCACGCGGCATCACGAAGGTGATCGCCGTGACCGACAACCTGGTCAAGGGCGCGGCGGGGTCCGCCATCCAGAACATGAACGTCATGGCCGGGCTGGCCGAGACCGCCGGAATCAGCGCGTATGCGCTCTGACACCGTCGCCCCGGCCGGGGTGCCGCTGCTGCGCGACCGTCCGATCCGCCACGGCGAACGCTGGATCTACTGCGCCGGGTTCAACGTCGACGAGAGCCTGACCAGCACCGGCCGGATCGACGTCGAGCTGGCGGATCTGGCACGGCTGCTGTCGGCGGGCGCCCGGGTGGCGATCCTGTCGCATCAGGGCCGGCATCGGGACGGGTCGGCGCGACATCTCGACCACGTCGCCGGCTACCTCGCCGATCGGCTCGGCCGCCCGGTCGGGTACCTGCCGGACAACGACACACCGGACGCCGCGGCCATCGCCGGCGCCATGCCGGAGGGCACCGCCGTCGTCTTCGGCAACACCCGGTGGCATGCCGGGGAGGAAGCCGGCGATCCCGCGCTGGCCCGCCGGTTCGCGGCGCTCGGTGACCTGGTGGCGGTGGGCGGATTCAGCAAGGCCCACCGCTCGCACGCCTCCAGCACCGGCATCCTGCGGTACCGGCCCGGCTGGCTGACCGACGGCGTGCTCGGCGAACTGGCACGGCTGGAACCGTGGGCGAACCCGGCCGGGCGCCGGTCCATCGCCGTACTCGGCGGGCTCAAGCCGGAGAAGACGCTGGTGGGTCTCGCCGCGCTCAGCCGCCGCTACGACGTGGTCGTCCCGGGCGGGGTGGTGCTCACCACGATCCTGCGGGCCCGTGGCGTGGACGTGGCCGACTCGGACCTGGGCGAGCAGCCGCAGCGGTGCCTGCGGGCCGCGCACCGGGCGCTCAGCGACGGCACGGCCACGGTGGTGCTGCCGGAACGGGTCATCGTGGCCCGCCGCGGGCGGACCGGATACGGCCCCGGCATCGCGGTGCCGGTCGAGCACGGCGTGCCGGCCGGACACGCGATCGTCGACTTCGAGGTGCCGCCGCGTTGGCGTGACATCCTCGCCGGGCACGCCGCCGCCGGCGCCCGCTGCGTGGTCGCCGGGACACCGTCGCGGTACCTCGACGGGCACCGCACCGCGAGCGAGGCCGTCCTCGACGTCGTCGGCCGCCCCGGGGCGGAGACCCTGCTGATGGGCGGCGACACGGTCCGGGAACTGCCGTGGGACGGACCCACCTCGACCGGCGGCGGATCGGCACTGCACTACCTGGCCCACGGCAGCACCCCCGTCATCGACGAGCTGCGTGCCACCACGACGCACGAGGACAACACATGATCATCAACTTGGATCTGCCGACCAGCGTGGTCTTCGGGCGCGGCCGGCTCGGCGAACTCGGGCGGCGGACCCAGCCGTTCGGCACGTCGGCGCTGCTGGTGTGCGGACGCGGAGCGGTACGCCGGCACGGCATCCTCGACGGCGCGCTCAAGAGCCTGGCCGACGCCGGCATCACCGCCACCGTCTTCGACGCGGTGCTGCCCGAGCCCACCGCCACCGAGGCGGACCTCGCGGTCGAGGCGGCGCTGCGGGCCGGCTGCGACGTGATCATCGGAATCGGTGGGGGCAGCGCCATCGACACCGCGAAGGCGGTCGCCGCCGGGATGCGGCTCGGCCCGGTCGGCCCGCTCGTGGGCCGGACGCTGGACCGGATTCCCGGCCCGGTGCCGGTGGTGGCCGTGCCCACCACGGCCGGCAGTGGCGCCGAGATGACCCGGGGGGCGATCCTCACCGACCCGCGCCGGGGCCTCAAGTCCGGCATCCGCGGTGACGACCTCTTCCCCCGCCTCGCGCTGGTCGACCCGCTGCTCGCCCGATCGGTGCCCGCCGCGGTCGCCGCGGACACCGCCTTCGACGCCCTGGCGCACGCCGTCGAGGGGTACGTGGCACGCCGGTCCGACGACTTCACCCGCTGGTGCGCCGGCCGTGCGCTGGAGCTGCTGGCACGTCGCCGGGACGCGATCCTGCGCACGCCGGACGATCCGGCGACCCGCGACGACCTGGCCTTCGCCGCGCTTCTCGGTGGCATCGTCGTCGCCAACGCCAGCACCTGCCTGCCGCACCGGCTGCAGCAGGCGATGGGCGGGCTCGGCGTGCCGATCTCCCACGGACGGGGCCTCGCCGCGCTGTACCCGGTATGGCTGCGGCACGCCCGGCCGCACGCGGGCGAGCGGTTCGCCGAGATCGCGGCGCGGCTCGGCGGTGGCGACGTGCACGACCTCGTGGACCGGTTCCGTGGCGCCGTCGGGGTGACGGGAGGCCTCCGCGCGTCGGGCATCGGGGACGGGCACGTCGACGCGATCCTGGCCGCCGTGTCCGGCAACCTTGACAACGATCCGATCCCGGAGATCGACGAAGGGCGCCTGCGCGCCATCGTGCGGGAGGCGTTGTGAGCGGCGAGCCCGCGGAGAGCGCCGCCTGACCGGGTGGCTGCCGTTCGTCACGGTGCTGGCGGCCGGCGCGCTGCACGCCGCCTGGAACGCGCTGGCGAAGGCGACCTCCGATCCGTACGCCGGGTTCGCGCTGATCGGCGCCGGCCAGGCGGTCATCGGCCTGGTGTGCCTCGGCTTCGTCACGGCGCCGGCGCCGGCGTCGTGGCCCTGGCTCGGCGCCTCGATCATCGTCCACGTCGTCTATCTGTCGCTGCTGGCGGCCTCCTACCGGGTCGGCGACTTCTCGCAGATGTATCCGCTGGCACGCGGCAGCGCCGTGCTGTTCAGCGGGTCCGTCGCCATCGCGGTGATCGGGGAGCGGTTCGGCGGGTCGCAGCTGCTCGGCCTGGCCGCGATCACCGCGGGGCTGCTCGCGCTGGCCGTGCCGGCCGCCCGCAGCGGGCCACGCGGGCCGTGGACGGCGCTGGCGACCGGGGTGTCGATCGCGGCGTACACGATCCTGGACGGTGTCGGGGTGCGCCTGTCCGGCGATCCTCTCGGCTATGCGGCCTGGCTGTTCGCCGGGCTCGGGCCGGTCGCGATCGGGTGGGCGCTGCTGCTGCGCGGACGCGGGTTGCTCGATGCCGTCGCCGTGCAGTGGCGAACCGGGATGGGCGCGGGCGTCATCTCGACCCTCAGCTACGGCGCCGTCATCGTGGTGCAGTCGATGGCGCCGCTGGCCGCCGTCGCCGCGCTCCGCGAGACCGGCGTGGTGGTGAGCCTGGTCATCGGCGCGGTCGTCTTCCGGGAGCGGGTGACGCCGGGACGGGTCGCGGCGGCGTGCGCCGTGGTCGCCGGCGTCATGGTCTTCCAACTGGCCTGACGCCCGGTGCCGGCCGGGCGCTCAGGGCAGCGTGAGGGCGCGCAGCGCCGCGGCCAGTTCCGTGACACCCTCCCGGTGCATCGTCACCGCCAGGCGGTCGTGGAAGCGCCGCCGCAGGGACTCGCTCTCGGCGGCGTCGACCGTCCCGCGTCGTTCCGCGATGGCCAGGGCCCGGCTGAAGCCGTCGGCCGCCATCAGGGCGGACGCCCAATAGAACGAGGATCCGTGCTCGTCCCGGCTCGCCGAGCCCTGGCCGGCGCGGGGGATCCGGTAGGCGGCCTCGGTGTCCGGCAGGAAGCCGAGGCCGTCGCCCGCGGCCAGCAGCCGGAACCAGGCGTGGTCGTCCTCGGCGACATGGGTGGCGGGGAACGGGTGCTGGGCTGCCAGCGCGGTCCGCACCGACACCGTCGAGGTCAGCGTCGTGTAACCGCGTTCGACGCCGATCGGGATCCACGCCGCCGGCCCCTGCAGGGGATTCTCGTGCGACTCCAGGATCTCCTGCACCGAGGGGGTGAGCTCCCGCCTCGGTACGACGGTGCCGGTCTCGTCGATGACCGAGAAACTGGAGTACACCATGTCGATGTCCGGCCGTTCGTCGAGCAGGCGCCGGGTGCGCCGCAGCCGCTCCGGATGCGCCAGGTCGTCGGAGTCCTGGAAGAGCACGAACGGGGCGCCCCGCCGCGCCGCCCACCGCACGCCGTCGTTGCGCCGGGCGCCCGGCCCGCCCCGGCTCCCGGCGCGGATGACCGTGATGCGTTCCGGGTCGATCGCGCGGATCCTCTCGAGGCCGTGCTGGACGTCCGGTCCGGGCGACGCGTCGTCGGCCACCACGGCGTGCCAGCCGGGGTCGCTCTGCCGCAGCAGGCTGTCGACGGTGGCGTGCAGATGGTCCCAGGAGGCGGCCGACCGGCAGTAGTGGGGGATCACGAATACCGGCGTGCCACCGTTCTGGCGCATCTCCCGATCCTTCCTGCCGATGAAAGCATTCGGTGACGGAACATAACACGATTCAGGGGCGCCGGAATCGAGGTGAAGCCAGCCTTAGTGAACCGTTCAATATGGGTGCTGAGATGTCGTTTCACAATTCCTTCCGGCGATACCGTGACCGGGTCACCGGAATTGCCCGGCGCCTATCCGAAACAGCAGACACACGGGAGCGACATTGGCCAGGTGGACCATCGGACCCGTTACCGCCGCCCTATTCGACCTCGACGGCGTGCTCGTCGACTCCATGGCGGCGATCGATTGGTGCATGCGGACCTGGGCGGTGGAACGGGGCCTCGACCCGGACCATGTCATCGCGTTGTCGCACGGCCGGCGCGACACCGACATCCTGGCGCTGGCCCTGCCGGGCACCGACCCGGGCCCGGAGCTGGACCGCATCGCGGAACTCGACGTCGCGGCACTGCCGAAGGTGCGTGCCGTGCCGGGCGCCGCCGACCTCCTGAACGTGCTCGAGCCGGGCTCGTGGGCCGTGGTGACCTCCGGCGCCGCCGGCATCGCCCGGGCACGCATCGAGGCGGCCGGGTTGCCGGTCCCGGATTTGATGATCACCGCTGACGACGTGCTGGCCGGCAAGCCCGACCCCCAGGGCTATCTGCTGGCCGCGGAGAAGCTCGGTGTGCTGCCGCGGCACTGCGTGGTCTTCGAGGACGCCGAGGTCGGGCTGCTCGCGGCGGCGCGCGCCGGGGCACACCGGATCCAGGTCGGTGGCGGGGCGCCCGCGGTGCCGCTCAGCGACGGCTGGGTCGCCGACCTCACCGGTGTCCGGGCGGCCGTGGAGGGCGACCGGATCCTGTTCTCCGGACGCTGAGCCGATCAGTGCGCGTGGTCGTGGGCCGGGCGCCGCCGCCGGCCGCGCAGCAGGGGATCCGCCAGCAGCAACGCGGCCGCCCCCAGGCAGAACAGGACCGCGATCCAGAACACCGCGACGCTGTAGCCGGGAACGACCAGTGGGGCGACGATGCCGACGGTGGCGCCGACCTGGATCACCGCGGTGTAGGCGCCGGCTCCGCCGCTCAACCCCGACCTCAGGGAGTCGCCCAGCAGCACCATGCCGATGCTCTGGAAACCGGCGGCGAAGACCGCGTACAACGCCTGGGAGAACACCAGCATCGGATAGCCGCCGCCCAGGGCCACCGTCGCGAAGGACAACACGCCGGTGACGCAGACACCGAGCAGCGTCCACCGGCTCCCGAAACGGTCGCTGATCGAACTCAGCGGCGCCAGCACGAGCACCTCGACCGCGACGGTGACGGCGAACAGGGTGGAGATCAGCGGCTGGGGGATGTCCTCGCCGAGCGCGTACAACGGCAGGTACACCTGCCGCAGGCTGTCGGCGGCCCGCATGAGCAGCACCGCCAGCGCGGCCGCGAGAACGACGAGCTTCGTGGTCCGCGCGGCGCCGGCCGCCGCGCTCCCGTCCGCCGCGGCGGCGCCACCGGCTGCCGCGGGCCGGGGCAGCTGAGCGACCAGGGCGGCGCCGAGGGCCAGCCCGATCGCCCACCGGATCGGTGCGGCCACCGGGCCGAACGCCTGTTCCGCCGCCGCGGCGAGCGAGAACACCCCCAGCCCGCCCAGATACCCGGCCACGAAGATCGTCCGCAGGACGGCGACGATCCGCGCCGCGGACGCGCCGGCCAGGTTGCTCGCCACGGCGACGTAGAGCGGATACGTCAAGCTCATGGTCATCACCAGCGCCGCCGCGGGATGGAGCCGCCATGCCGGTCCGCCGGCGGCGACCACGACGAGCCCTCCGGCGGAGACCACCGCGCACAGGGTCAAGCTCCATCGGGGTACGCCGATCCGGCGCACCACCGGCCCGACCGTGAGCACCAGGGTCGCGGCCGTGAGCGCCCCGATGATGAAGAAGGCGGCGATCTGCCCCTTGCTCGCGCCCTGCCCGGCCAGCTCCAGCGGCAGGGTGACCGTCACCAGGCCGGTGAAGACCGCATTGACCAGCACCCCGGCCGACACCGCCACCGGTACTTCCCGGAACCGGCCGAACCATCGGTCGTCGTCGTGCATCCCGGCGCTGTCCCTTCATCGTCACGTCCGCGCCGCCGCCCGGAACGGGCGCGCGCATCGAACGCAACCTATCCACATCGCGCGCGGGCATCCGCCGGCGACGCGCGGATGGGCCGATGATTAGACGACCATCCAGATCCCCCGTGGCGGCCCGCCGATGACCGCCGGCCGGGCCCCGTCCGCTGTTAGCGTGGCCGCTCGGTGACGCCCGCTCGGACGAGGTAAAGGGGACCACGGGATGACAGTGACGGCACCGCCCCCGCGCGCCATCGACGACCCGAAGGTGAGTTCGCTGCTCTGGGCCGCCGGCCGCGACGACGTGACACCCGATCTGGGCGCCGTCGATCCGGACGAGTTGTTCACGGCCCTGCACGCGCACCGGCTCGACGGCCGCTTCTGGACCCGGATCCGGGACAGCGAGCACGGCCGGCGCCACCCCGGGTTGGCACGCCGGGCGGAGGAGCGGATCCGCGACATCCGTACGCAGGTGCGCCGCCGCGCCGAGCTGACGCGGCGGCTGGCGGCCGCCCTGCGCGAGGACGGCGGCACGCAGCCCCTCATCCCGCTCAAGGGGTTCACGCTGATGGCCCTGACCGGGGATCCCGACGCGGTGCGCTACAGCGGCGACCTCGACGTCGTCCCGGACGACCCGGCGGCCCTGGCCCGGGTGGCGCGGGGGCTCGGCTTCGCGGTGCAGGGTCCCACCGAGGTGCTCGACGAGTACGCCCGGATGGTCGCGCCGGACCACGGCATGATCGAGATCCACTCCTACTTCCCGGTCCCGCACTGGTCCCCGCTGCCGGCGGGCGCCGTCGATCCGGCGGCTCATCCGGGAGCCTGGGCCCACGAGGTGGCGCTGCCCCACCACCACGTGCGGTTCACCGACCTCGCCCCGCACCTGGTGCCGTCGGCTCCGGTCACCGCGCCCGACGGCACCGCCCTGCTGCCCCCCGGCATCGCCGTCCTGCGCCCCGAGGCCGCCGTGCTGATCCAGGCCGCGCACCTGTTCGGCGACTACGTCCGGACGGTGTTCCCGCTCCCCGCCGGGACCATTCGCCTCGACGAGCTGGCGAGCGTGCGCCGGATGTGCGCGCTGCCGGGGTTCGATCCGGCCGTCCTGCGCGCGCTGATCGACGTGACCCGCAGCGCCGACATCGTCGGCTTCCTCCGGGCCGCCTCGCTGGACCTGCTCGGCCACGACCCGTTCGCCGCGGCGCTCGGCACCTTCCAGCGGCCCGCCGTACTCCCGGTCGACCTGTGGTGGGACGGTGTCGAGGGGTTCCTGACGGACCTGGGCTGGCACCCCGGCGAGCTGGTCGTGCGGCGGGAGGGCCCGCTGGACGTCCTGCGCCGGCTGGGCACGGCCGCGCTGACGGTGCCGGTGGGCGGGCCCGCGGTGACGGTCGCCGTGCCCGGCGACGGCGGGGCGCGGGCTCCGCGTGTCATCCACCGATCGCGGCCCGGCCAGCCTCTCACCGGCCATGTGGAGTTGTCCGCCGGCCGGCACGCGCTGAGTATCGAGCTGTCCGTCTCCGCCGCGGAGCCGGGCTGGATGACCGCCGTCTCGTGCAACTTCGGCGATCACCGGTGGGAGGTGTTCTTCCACGGCCCGGATCAGCCGGTGCAGTTCGACGACTACTCGATCGCCGACCTGCCGGCGGGCGGCGCCGGCCGGGATGCCACCGCCTCGGCCCACCGCGAGGAAGGGCGGGACGTGATCCGGGTGGAGATCCCCTGGCACCGCCTCGACGATCCCCACCACCGGTCCGGGCCGCTCGCCCTGCTGCTGGGGTTGCGCCGGCAGGAGATGCCGTGGGGCGCCACCGCGGCCGGCGTGATACTTCCTCTCGAATTGCGGTTCTAGTGACCCGTCCAAGCGTCGTTGCCCGCATTTCCACGATTCGTTAGCGTCGATGCGAATGGGATTCCACAACGGGGGAGGATGCCGCATGGCGAATAGTTCGGAAAATGGGGCGGTGCGATGACGGCCCCGCAGACGCCGCCTCTGCGGCGCCGTATCGTCCTCACCGCGGTCCGGACCGTCAAGCGATGGGCGCCGGCCACGGTCCGGCGCCGGCTCTGGGACTCGGAGTACGCCGCGGGGCGCTGGGACTTCCTCGACACCAGCCAGGACGACCTGCCCAACACGCTGATCACCAAGTTCGCCGACGGCGGCAGGATCCTGGATCTGGGCTGCGGCACGACCCAGAACCTGCATCTGGAGGCCGGCGGCTACGCGCTCTACCACGGTGTCGACATCAGCCCGGACGCGATCGCGCGGGCCCGGGCCCTCGGGCGCCCCGACAGCGCCTACGACGTCGCCGACGTGGTGTCCTACCCGATCACCGGCCGCTACGACCTGATCCTGCTCCGCGAGGTGATCTACTACCTGCCGCTGCGGGCGGCCGCCCGCCTGGTCCGCCGGTGCGGGGACAGCCTGACCGACGGCGGAGTCGTCGCCGTCATCATCTGGAACACCGAGATGTACGGCCGCACCGCCGCCGCGGCCCGCCGGTGCGGGCTCCCGATCGTCGACGAGTTCGTCCACGCGCCGGGCGCGGTGACCCTGCTGTTCGGCCCGCCGGCCACTCGCTGACGGTGGCCGCGCCGGCGCACCGCCGGTGACCGCCGGTCACCGCCGCGCCGGCGCACCGCCGGTCACCGCCGCGGCAGGTCGTGGGACCGCCGGTGCGGGTCGTGGAACCGCCGGGCGGGCTTTGGGACCGTCGAGGCAGGTCGTGGGACCGCCGCGGCGGGTCATGGAATGGTCAGCAGCGCGGCGGGCCGGTCATCGGCCCAGTCGCCGGGCAGCACGGCGAGAGCGTCGGCCACGGCCGCCGCCCGCAGGCCGGCGGAGCCCTTCACCGCGACGATCCGGGCGGCCTCCCCGTGGTGGCGTACCGGCACGATCCGGACGCCGCCCTTCATCAGGGCGGCGCTGCCGGTGACGGCGACCACCGGCAGCGGGGTGGCGGGACGGCCGGCGATCTGCCGGGTGATGGTCCACGGGCCCGATCCGGCGACGGCGTATCCGTCCATCGCCGCGGTGTCGAAGGCGGGTACGGGCGTGCGGGCGTGGATCGGCGCGGCGAGCACGCGCCCCCGGGCGTCGCTCACGGCGACGATCTCACCGGGGAGCGCTGCGGCGAGGGGACTCGCCGGGGGTGAGGGCGCGGCCGTGGCGGGCGGCCGGCGCGGCGCGGCCGTACGACCCGAACGCCTTCCTCGGCGAACTGACCGGCCCGTCGCCGGCACCGCGAGCGCCCCACCGGGCGGACTCCGCCGGCGGAGGATCTCCGGCGTCTCCTCAAAGCTGCCGGCCCCGTCGTCGCGCCACAGCAGAGGCATGCCGGCGATCCTGAAGGGAGGCCGGACATCCACGGGGGGAGATGTCCGGCCTCGCGATCATCAAATCACACGTCCATCGATCGTGACCATTCGGGTCAGGAGTGGAGGAAATCGGTCAGGATGCGGGGCAGGGCCAGTTCGGGCGCCATCCCGTGGTCGACGCCGGCGCCGAGGTCGACCAGCGCGGCGCGGGCGCCGTGGCCGCGCAGCCGATCGCGGCAGCCGGCCGAGTTGGCGATCGGCACGTCGCGGTCGCCGCCGGAGGCGTAGAGGGTGACCGGCACGCGGGGGCGCCAGTCGCAGAACGCGTCGGCCTCGGCCAGGGCGGCGCGGATTGCGCCGGAGGGGTGGCGTACCCGGTCGAGCTGGGCCGGGGTGAACAGGTCGGCCACCGTGGCGGGCAGCCGGGGGAAGATGTCCTCGTTGCGGTGGTCGCCGTCGAAGAGCGCCTCCACGGACGGGTCCCGGAACGCCTCGGCCGGGGCGCCGTACCAGCCGTGTATGCGGTTCCAGGCGACCGTCCAGTAGGCGAGGTAGGCGACCCCGTTCGCGATCTCGCCGTCCACCGCGTCGGCGATCAGCGTGCTCGGGCGCAGCGGCGCGGCGATCGGGGCGAGCCCGCCGAGCCGCAGGCGGGGATCGGCGCCCCGCTGCAGGGCCCGGCCGAGCGCCATGGTGGCGTGCCCGCCCTGCGAATGGCCGGTGACGAAGACGCGCGGCGCCGGGTCATGACCGTGCCGGGCCGCGAACTCCCGGGCGGCCCGCAGCGCGTCGACGGAGGCGGTGACCGTCGAGGCGGCGTGCGCGTACGGATGGAATCCCGGACCGACGCCCAGGCCGAGGTAATCCGGAGCCGTGGTGAGGAAACCGGCCGAGGCGAACAGCAGCGCCGCGGCCCGGTCGCTGCCGTCGGCGACCGAGGCGACCGAGCCGCGGTAGGCCGTCGTGCCGTGCAACCAGGTGGCCTGCGGAAGGGTGCGCTGCGCCCGGCGGGGCAGCACCACGAGGGCACTCGCGGTGGTGGGCCGGCCGGCCGGATCGACGGTCCGGTAGACGATCCGGGACGCGTCGACGCCGAAGCGGACCTTCGAGGAGTCCAGGTCGTGACCGTCGAGATAGCCGGCCACCTGTCCGGCGTCGAACCGGGCCACCGTCGTGGCGGAGAGAAGGATGCCGCCCGCGGAGACCGGCGCCGGGGCCGCACCCGCCAGCAGCGCGCCGCAGAGCGCGGCGGCGATGAAGCGAATCGATGTCATGAGCCGACTCTGCCGAGCCCGTCCGGGCAGGTCACTGGTGCTGACCACCCGATCGGGGGTAGGGGCAGCGTGACCGTCGCGCCGGCGGGGTATGAAGCGGCCGACCGGATGTCGACATTGGGGGATCGTGTGGAAGAGAAGCCCGTCGTGCTGCTGCCGGTGTTCCGGCCCCAGCCCTCCCTGCACGATCTGGTGACCGCGTTGCTCGCCGAGGGCTTCGCGCCGGCCCGGATCGTCGTGGTGGACGACGGCAGCGGCCCGGATGCGGACACGGCCCTCGGCGTTCTCCGCCGGCTCGGCTGTGCCGTGCTGCGGCATCAGGTCAATCAGGGCAAGGGCGTTGCGATCAAAACCGGTCTTGGGTACGCCGTGACGGAGCACCCGGGAACCGACGTGATCTGCGCCGACCCGGACGGTCAGCACCACGCCGGCGACATCGGCCGCATCGCCGCCCGCACCGGACGCGGCGCCGTCGTGCTGGGCGTCCGGTCGTTCGAGGACATGCCGCCGCGCAGCCGGTTCGGCAACACGCTCACCCGGGCGCTGTTCCGGGCCGCGACCGGCCACGACGTGTCGGACACCCAGACCGGCCTGCGAGCCTTCCCGGCGGACTCGATCGAGCACCTGCGCACGATTCCGGGGGAGCGCTTCGAGTACGAGATGAACGTCCTGCTCGACGCGGTGGGACGCGGCCGGCCGATCGAGGAGGTGACGATCCCGGCCACCTACCTCGACGGCAACGCCGGCTCGCACTTCGGCAGCCTCACCGACTCGATCCGCGTCTACCGGCCGCTGCTGCAGTACGCGACCACCTCCCGGCTGCGGTCTACCCCCGCGCCCCGGCCCTAGCCAGCCGGCGGTAGTAGGGGCTGCGGGTCAGCAGCTCCTCGTGGTCGCCGACCGCGACGACCCGGCCCTCGTCGAGGACGACGACCTGGTCGGCGTCGCGCACCGTGGAGAAGCGGTGCGCCGCCACGAGCAGCGCGCAGTGCCGGGCCACCTGCGCGACGGCGCGCCGCAGTGCCTGCTCGTTGTCCGGGTCGAGGTGGGCCGTCGGCTCGTCCATGAGCAGCAGCGCGGGCCGGGTGAGCAGCGCGCGGGCCACGGCGATGCGCTGGCGCTGCCCGCCGGAGAGCCGCACGCCGCGGTCGCCGAGCGGGCTGTCCGTGCCGTCCGGCAGCCGGCGGACGAGGTCGTCGAGGTTGGCCAGGCGCAGCACCCGGTCGATCTCGTGGTCCGGGGCGTCCGGCGCGGCATAGGTGAGGTTCTCGCGCAGGGTGCCGTGGAACACCGGGGAGTGCTGCTCGACCAGGCCGATCATGGCCCGGCACGCGGATCGGCGCAGGGTGCGGACGTCGGCGCCGCCGAGCAGGATCTCGCCGCTGTCCGGGTCGTAGAACCGCTCGGCCAGGGCGAAGATCGTGGACTTGCCGGCGCCGGAGCCGCCGACCAGCGCGATGTGCCCGCGTTCGGGCAGCCGGAACGAGACGCCGCGCAGCACCGGCCGGCCGGGGTCGTAGCCGAACCTCACGTCGCGGAACTCGAGCATCGGCGCCGGCTCGGGACGGCGGGCGGCGATCACCGGCGGGGGCGTGTCGGCCTCCACCGGCAGCGCCAGGACCTCGTTGATCCGGCGCAGCGCGCCGCCGCTCTCCTGCACCGCGCTCAGCGCCTGGAAGACCGAGCTGATCGGCACCGCCAGGTAGGTGATGTAGAGCAGGAAAGCGACCAGATCGGCCAGCGTGCTCTGCCCGGTGCTGACCCGTACGCCGCCGACGAGCAACACGGTCAGGAACGAGCCGTCCACGGCGAGGTGGCCGGCCGGCCCGACCGCGGCGTTCAGGCGTGCCGTGCGCAGTCCCTGCTCGAAGGCCGTGCGGGCGCGGGCCCCGATCCGCTCGGCCTCGCGCTGCTCGGCGCCGCTCGCCCGGACCGTGCGCAGCGCCGACAGCGCCCGGTCCAGGTCGCCCGCCATCTCGCCGACGGCCTGCTGACCGGCGTGCGCGGCCGCCCCGAGGCCGCGCATCACCGGCACCAGCGTGGTCAGGCCGGTCGCGACCAGCACCGCGACGACGAGGAACAGCACCGGGTCGAGCCAGATCAGCACGGCCACGGCGCCGGCCAGCCCGGCCACACCGGTCACCGCGTCGGCGCAGCCGTCGGCGACGACCCGGCGCAGGGCGAAGCTGTCGGTGCCGGCCCGGGAGATCAGATCCCCGGTCCGGTACCGGTCGTGGCACGGCATGGACAGCCGCAGCAGGTGGTGGATGAGGTTGAGCCGGATCCCGAGCACGATGTGCTCCCCGGCCCGGGCCAGCAGGTAGCTCGCGACCGCCTGGACCACGGCCTGCGCCGCGAAGAGCGCCACCAGCACCGTCACCAGGACGGCGAGCGGACGGCCGGCGCCGGTGGCCTCGACGATCTCCCGGACCAGCAGCGGCTGGGCCAGGCCCAGCGCCGACCCGCCGAGGGTGAGCGCCACCGCCACCGCGATCCGGCGGCGGTGCCCGGCGACGAGACCGAGCAGACCGCGGGCGGACTCAGCGAACATGCGGGGGCAGGGTGAACAGCGTCGCCAGATAGCCGGCCGGCATCGGCTCGCCGACCATCCGGCCCTCCGCCTCCACCCAGCTGTGCGCGGCGAACGGCGGCGCCACCCGGACGCCGACGCACCACGTGGGCCAGCGCCCGGCGGCCGGGCACAGCAGGACGGTGGCGAGCGAGCGGGGCAGGCAGCCCTTCGGGCCCAGGCAGCGCAGGCTGACCGCGAGCACCAGGTTCCGGGCCGCCTCGGCCTCGGCGTACGTGGCCGGCCCGGCGCCCCGGCGCAGCACGGCCAGCACCGCCCGGAGCCGGGCCGGCGGCAGCGTCGCCAGCCCGTGCGCGGCCAGGACGGCGGAGCGTGCCATCAGCCGCCGGCCGGGGGTCCCCGGCCGCGCCGGCCGGGTCAGCGCGGCCGGGGTGCTCATGAGCCGATCACCAGGCCCGCCGCAGTGAGCTCGGCGACCAACGCGTCGACGTCGCGCTCCGCGTGCTCGGCGTCCACGTCGAACTGGCCGCAGAGCACGTCGACGGCCAGCGTGCGGTCCCCGCCGTCCGCGATGACCTGCACGATCACCGAGGCGGTCGGGTTGAGCTGCCAGTACCGGCCGGCCCGGCCGTCGAGCAGGACCGTGCCGTAGTCGGTGGACGCCGTGGTCAGGTCAGGGTGCAGCCGAAGCGACATCGCCGAGGCTCCTCTCCGGTGCGGCGCCGGGCGGGCGCCCGCGCAGCCACACTTCGCAGCCGATGGTCGAATACAGGACGGCGTGACGCAGTGCCGGGTCGTCGCCCCGGTCGGTCAGCCCGATCAGGTGGTCACGGTCCACCAGGCCCATCCCGGCGAGCCGGGACTCCTGCCACATCGCGATGAGCGGAGCCCGGTTCTCCCGCAGTCCCCGTGCCGCGTCGAGGGCGGCCTGCGCCTTGGTGGTCCGGGCCAGGCACTCGTCCGGCACGATCCCGCGCATGGCTTCGACGAGCAGCGGCTTGTACCGCCACGGGGTGACCCGCTCCTGCGGGCGCACCGACAGGCAGGCGGCGATCACCCGGTCGTCGAGGAACGGCGAGGCCATCGGCAGGCCGATCCGGGCGCTCATCTGCTCCCACTGCCGCAGGATCCGGGCGGTGGTCCGGATCTGCTCGAGGTCGGTGTGCAGGCCCCGGTCGTCGCTGATCGGCCGCGCCGTGATGGCCGCCTCGCGCAGCGCGTCCGCTGCCAGACCCGCCGCGTACGAGGTGACCCACGGGAACAGCCGTGGCGCGGCGTTCCAACCGAGCGTGCCGGCGACCGGCGGCTGCATCGGCTCGCGCAGGTCCCGGGCGGCGTCGGCGAGCCAGCGGCGGTACGGCCGGCCGTCGGCGAGCGCGGCCAGCATCGGGCGCAGCCGCCAGTCGAACAGGGCCCGGAACCCGCGCAGCTGCCCGATCGCCGTGAGCGGGGCCCGGCGCAGCAGCCGGTGGTAGTAGGCCTCCGAGCACCAGGCGACGTGGTCCCCGCCGATGCCGGTCAGGTGCAGCCGGCTGCCGGCCGCGGCGAGGCGGGGCAGGTGGCTGAGGACGCGGGCCCGGTCCATCATCCCGATGGTGGGCTCGTCCAGGGGGTCGTCGATGTCCAGCAGACCCTCGTAGACCAGCGGCGACTCCTCGGCCCGCCAGACCACGTGCTCGACGCCGGGCAGCCGGGCCGCCGCCCGCCGCGCCCACACCAGGTCGTCGTCGGCCGGGTCCAGCCCGGGCCAGGTGTTGGCGATGAGCCGAAGCCGGCCACCGCCCGCCGCGCCGCCGCTGCCGGTTGGGGTGCTGCCGACGGAAGCGGCCAGGAAGGCCAGGGAGGTCGAGTCGAGGCCGCCGGACAGGTCGCAGCTGACCGAGCCGCCGGCGGCGGTGCGGGCGCGCACCGCGTCGGCGAGGGCGTCGCGGACCAGCGGGGCGCCCTCGGCCAGCGACCGTACCGGCTCCGGCGGCTCCCACCACTGCGGCAGGTCGACGTCCCGGCCGTCGCGGTGCACCAGCAGGTAGCGGCCCGCCGGGACGCCGTGCACGCCGTGCCACATCGGCGTGTCCAGCAGCGGGTGCGGTGTGGGCCAGAGCAGCCGGACGGCGACCTGCCGATCGTCCACCGCCGCCCCGAGCAGCGCGGCCAGCACGTCGGCCCGGTCGGCGGCCACCCGGACGCCGCCGATCACGGCGTGGTGGACGAGCCGCAGCCCGGAGGCGCTGCCCTGGACCCGCAGCCGGCCGTCGACGGCGGCCACCAGGTGGAAGCTGCCGCTCAGCGCCGCGGCGAAGGTGTCGAGCCCGGTGACGCCGGTGAGCCGCCCGGCGCAGCGGGTCAGTTCGAGTTCGGTGGTCGCGCAGGTGCCGATCACGGCGAGCCGGGCGGTGCCGGCCCGCGCCACGGTGACCTGGTCATCGGGCCAGCGGCCGACGAGCCAGGGCCGCCCGGACGCGTGCGCGACGGTACGGATGCCGGGGGAGTTCAGACGCCGGGCCACGGCGAGGCCCCCGTCGTGGTCCGGAAGGACCACGAAGAAGGACTCGCCGTTTCCCAGCATGTCGATCACGTTTGACATGAGGACGGGTCGAACGTCAGTTCTTGGAGAGGATGAGGCGGTCGTTGCCGTGCCGCCCGAGCAGGCCGGTCTCGGTCCGGAACTCACCGAGCGCCTTCGCGGTGGGGGCCTCGTACGGGCGCTTCACGGTGGTCTTCTTCATGGATCGACTCCCTTTCGTGTGACGGAACGGCCTCGTGATCTGGCCGTTTCGAGAACGTTAGAGCCGATTTGCGCATTTTTCTTCGCGCACACGCCGGGGGTTCCCCGTTAGAGGCCCGCGTTTTCCGGCCATCAGGCGGACTCGGCGTACTCCGCGATCAGGCAGCCCGCGTAGTAGGTCTTGAACAGCACGGTCGCGACCTCCCGCCACCGGCGGTTCAGGCACAGCACCCGGACCGCGAAGTACGGCACCGGCACGTCGTCGGCCAGCTCCTGCCAGTAGTGCCGGTCCGGCAGCCACACCGGCTCCCGGGACATGGCGATCAGGGTGCGGCGGTCCTGGTCGGCGATGCCGGGCAGGGTGGTGGCGAGCCGGCGCAGCAGCAGGTCGCCGTCGTGGTGGATCCGGCGGATCTCCGGCTGCCAGGGGCGCAGGCCGGTGAAGTAGCCGCGCAGCAGGATCCCGGCGGCCTGCGGGGCCCGGTCGGTGTCGGTGGCGCCCTCGAAGACCCGCTCCAGGATCGCCATGAGCCGCTCCGACAGCCGGTTCACCTGCTCGGCGGCCCGTACCAACTCGGTGGCCGCGCCGGCGTCACCCGGATCCACCTCGATGCCGTCCGGCTCCGGGGCGGGGTGCCGCAGCGGGGTGCCGCGGTCGCGGGGCCGGCCCGCCGCCTCGGCGTGCAGATACATCACCACGACCGCGACGATCGCCGCGACCGCGACCACCGCGATCAGGCAGAAGAGCGCCAGCAGCGCCTTGAGCCCGACGCCGAGCCCGGTGACCGTGACGTCCCGGACCGCCTCGTAGCGGATCAGTGCCCAGACGAACAGCCCCAGCGCCGCGATGATCAGGGTCCAGCGGACCAGCAGGCGCAGCGCGCGGGCGGCGAGGAGGGCAAGGAAGACGCCGGCGAAGAGCGCGGTCAGCGGATCGCGCAGCACCTTCAGGGCGGTGTCCCAGCCGGACCAGTCCATCCCCTCAGTAAGACACCGGTCCCGGACCCGCGTCGATGTCGGATGCCGGACCCGGGGTCAGCGGCCCAGCGCCGCCAGGATCCGCTCGACCTGGGCCTCGTCGGTGGTCTCGCGGGTGGGGGCGCCGGCCGGGGCGGCGGTGCCGAGGCCCACCGTCACGGTGTCGGCGACCGTGCGTTTCGCGGAGGCGTGTATCGCGGCGACGCCGGTGGCGACCAGGTCGGGGACGAGTTCGGGGTGGACGCCGCCGCCCGCCATGATCTCGATGCCACCCGCGGCCGCGCGGACCAGGGAGGCCAGGGCCGGCAACGCGTGGCCCACGGCGTCGGCGCCGGCCGAGGTGAGCACCCGCCGTACCCCCGACGTGGCCAGAAGGTCGAGCGCCGATGCCGGATCGGGGAGCGTGTCGAAGGCCCGGTGGAAGGTGACGTCGGCGCCGCCGGCCTCTTCGATGATCCGTTTCAGCAGGTCGGTGTCGATCCGGTCGCCGCGGACGCCGCCGATCACGACGCCGTGCGCGCCCGCCGACAGCACGTGGCGCACGTCGCGGACGATCAGATCGCACTCCTCGGCGTCGTAGTCGAAACCGCCCGGCCGCGGGCGCACGAGGACGTGCACCGGCGGGATGCCGGGCGTGCCGGCGGCGGCCTCGACCAGGCCGAGCGACGGGGTCAGGCCGCCGACCGCGAGCGCGGCGCACAGCTCGATCCGGTCGACGGGGAGGCGGGCGGCCACCGACAGGCCGTGGATGTCCTGGACGGCGAGTTCAAAAGCGGGAAGCACCACATCAGTATCGATCATCGAATCCGGGGCATGATCGTGCTTGGGAATCCATCGACCCCCGTGGAGATGACATGATCCTTCGCTCGGTGACCGCCGTCGCCGCAACGCTCACCCTGGCCGCGAGCCTGCCCGTCGGCCCTTCCCAGGCCGCCACCTCAGCGGCACCAGCCGCCCCGGCGACCACGGAGAAAACCGCCGCGCCCTCGCCGATCGTCCCGGTCATCGACCAGAACTTCGCCGACCCGGACGTCATGAAGGCCGGCCGCACCTACTACGCCTACGCCACCAACAGCGCGGGCCGCAACATCCAGTGGGCCACCTCCACCGACCTGGTCACCTGGCAGGTGCAGCAGACCGACGCGCTGCCGCAGCTCGGCGCGTGGGCCGACCCGGACTGGTCGTTCCCGCCCGGCGGGCCCGACGACCACGGCGTCTGGGCGCCGGAGGTGTTCCAGGCCGGGCCGCGCAGCTTCGTCATGTGGTACACGGCGCACGACCGCGCGTCCGGCAAGCAGTGCATCGGCGCGGCGACCGCCACCACGCCGGGCGGGCCGTTCACGCCCCACGACACCGCGCTGGTCTGCACCCCGGAGATCGGTGGCGCGATCGACGCGTCCTCGTACACCGAGAACGGGCGCCGCTACATCCTGTGGAAGAACGACGGCAACTGCTGCGCCCAGGACACCTGGCTGCGCCTGCAGCAGGTCAGCGCCGACGGGTTGCGGCGCATCGGCGCCGAGATCCAGTTGATCAAGCAGAACAAGCCGTTCGAGGGCACCCTCGTCGAGGCGCCGACGCTGGTCAAGCGGGCGGGCACGTACGTGCTGTTCTACTCGGCGAACTTCTTCGGCAACGGCAGCTACGTCAGCAGCTATGCGACGGCGCCGAGCCTGCGCGGCCCGTACACGAAGGCTCCTGCGCCCTTGATGACCACCGACGCGTTCGCCGGAGCCGTCCGGGGACCCGGCGGCCAGGACGTCGTGACCGGGCCGGACGGCAGGGACCGGATCCTCTTCCACGGCTGGAACGCCGATTTCACCTACCGGGCCGTGTACTCGCAGCGGCTCCACTGGCAGGGCAGCCGGCCCATCGTCGAAGGCGCCAAGATCCGGTACGAGGCCGAGGACGCCGACTTCGCCCGCGCGAACGCCCGGTATGCGGCGGGCGGCGCGAGCAACGGTGTGGTGGTCGGCGGCATCGACTTCGCCGACAGCCGGGTGTCGTTCACGGTCTACGTGCCGCGCGCCGGCGACTACCGCCTCTTCACCCGCTTCGCCAACGGCACCGACTCCGGCGCGGCGAGCCACAGCCTGACCGTCAACGGCGTCGCGTCCGGCACCGTCGATTACCCCTTCACCGGCTGGGACAATTGGCAGACCACCGAACGCGTCGTCACCCTCAAGAGCGGGAACAACATCATTTCGTACGGGAAGAGCACCGGGTTCGCGGAGCTCGACGCGATCGACGTCGCCTAGGTCCTGAGGACGGTTCATGCGGGTGGCAGTGACCGGGCCGTGCCCGGCGGACGAGGTGTGGGACCGCTATGTGCGCCCGCACCGGTGGCCGGAGTGGTCGCCGCAGATCCGGTCGGTCACCTACCCGCACGAGGAACTGCGACCGCGGACCGCCGGCGTCGTGCGCGCCGCCGGGGGTCTGCGGGCCGGTTTCGCCGTGCTGGACGTGGTCGCTTCGGGCCCCGTACGGATGTGGTCCTGGTCCGTCTCGATGGCCGGAATCCGGCTGCGGCTGCGGCACACCGTCGAGGCGACGAAGGAGGGAACGCGGACGGGGCTGACCGTCGGCGGGCCGATGCCGGTGGTGCTGCTCTACCTCCCGCTCGCCCGCCTGGCGCTGCGAAGGCTGGTCGCCTGATGCCCGGCCGGCGCTACAACTGCCGGTGCGGCAAGAAGCGTTACCGCGACGAGGCGTCGGCGCTCGCCGCGGCCGCCGGCGATCGGGAAGCGCACGGCGGCGTCGTCACCGTCTATCGGTGCCCGGGCGGCCTCGCCTGGCACCTGACCACCCGGGGCTTCGTGCCGGAGGCGCTGCGCACGGTCGGCAGGAGGCTGGCCCACGAGCTCCTGACCAGGGAGGACGTCGACCTCGACGCCCTCTTCGACGAACGGCGCCGGAGGAGAGCCCAACGCTGCGTCGCGGAGATGGCGGCGATCGGCCTCGTGCGCGTGGAGGAGTCCGGGCTGGTCGTGCTGGATCGGGAAGGACTCGCCCGGGTCGTGCAGATCGGCCTGGACGCCTGCCGGCAGGAGCGGGCGGTAACACCTGCCCGATGCGACGAGTACGGATAAAGTGGCTTTATGGGCGATTCGTCCGATCGGCTGGACTACGAGGCGCTGTTCCGCGGCACACCGACACCGGTGGTCGTCCTCGACCCGGACCTGAGGTTCGTCGAGGCGAACGACGCCTACCTGGCGGCGACGATGCGGTCCCGGGACGATCTCGTCGGCCGGCCGTTCGACGAGGCGTTCCCCGACAACCCGGACGATCCGGACGGTGGCGGCCCGGCGGCGTGGGGCGCCTCGCTGCGCCGGGTGCTGCGCGAGCGCGTCACCGACGTCATGGCGATCCAGAAGTACGACATCCCCCAGGTCACCGGCGGGTTCGCCACGCGGTACTGGGCGCCGGTGAACGCGCCCATCCTCGGCCCGGACGGCGAGATCCGATGGATCGTGCACCGCACCGAGGACGTCACCGCCTACATGCGGGACAAACGCGCCGGCGCGCTGCTGGAGGCCGCGGTGTTCGATCGGCGCCGGCTGGAGCAGGACAAGCAGACCCTGACCGCGGTGGTCGACAGCCTGGACGTGGCAGTGGTCGGCTGCGACGGCGACGGCCGTCCGGTCCTCACCAACGAGGCGGCCCGCCGGCTGGTGGGTGACCGGCTCGACGGGGTGCCGGTGGCACAGTGGCCCCGGCGGCTGCACCTGCACCACCCGGACGGCAGCCCGATGGCCGGGGAGGAACAGCCGCTGGTGCGGGCGCTGGCGGGGGAGCGGGTGCGCGACGTCGAGGTCGTGGTGCGCCCGCCCGGGAAGCCGCAGCGGATCTTCCGGGTGAACGGCCGTCCGGTCACCGGCCGCCCCGGGCTGGCCGCGGTCGTCGCCATGCACGACGTGACCGTGCACCGCCGCGCGGCCCGGCTCCGGGAATGCGAGTTCACGGTCGCCGACCTGCTGTCCCGGCCCGACCCGGCGGACGAGCTGATACACGAGGCCGTCCGGGTGATCGGCGGCATGATCGGATGGGCGGCCACCGAGTTCTGGGACGTCGACGAGGTGGCCGGTGTGCTCCGGCGGATGGCCAGATGGACCGAGGCCGGCCGGAACCCGCCCGCGGGCCTCCCCGAACCGCTGTCGTACGGCCAGGGCCTGCCCGGACGGGCGTGGCAGACCACCCAACCCGTCTGGGCCGAGGACCGGGGCGGCGCCGCTCTCGCCGTTCCGATTCCCAGCGGCTCCACGGTGCTGGGCGTCCTGGTCTGCTACGGCGGGACCACCGAGGCTGCCGACGACGTGTGGACCGCCGTGCTCGTCGGCATCTCCGCCCACATCGGCGAAATGCTGGAACGCCGCCGCGCCGAACGCCTCGTCGCCGAGCTCGACCGCACCCGCGACGACTACATCGCGCTGGTCGGGCATGAACTGCGCACCCCGCTGACCAGCATGCAGGCCTACGCCGAGATGATGCTCGACGAACCGGGCCTGACCGGCGAGCACCGGGAGATGCTCGAGGTGGTGAGGCGCAACTCCGCCAAACTGCACACCATCGTCCTGAAGCTGCTCGACGTCGCCGGGATGCGCTCCGGCCGGGCCGACCTGGACATCCAGCGAGCCGATCTCGCCGCCGTGGTGCACGCCGCCGTCGACGCCGCACGGGATGAAACGGATATTCCTGTCGTCATCGAGGTCAACACCCCCGACACGGTCCCGCTCGACGGCGACCCCGACCGGCTGCGCCAGGTCGTCGACGAACTCCTCGCCAACGCCTTGACCTGGGCCGGCGCCGGCAGCGTCGTCGGCGTCCAGGTGCACGCCGACGACCGGACCACCTCGCTGGCCGTGTCCAACACCGGCGCGCCGATCCCCGGCGACGAACGTGCCCACCTGTTCGACCTGTTCTTCCGCGGCGGCGCGGCCGCGCATCAGGGCGTGCCCGGCTCCGGCCTCGGCCTCACCCTGGCCCGCGCCATCGTCGACCAGCACGGCGGCACCATCGCGGTGAGCGAACCCGACGAGGCCGTCACCACCTTCACCGTCCGCCTGCCGACCCGGCACCCCGCCGCCCGCCTGCCCGACCGGCATCCCGCCGCCGGCCTGCCCGACCGGGACCCCGCTGTCACGCCGGAAGGGCGTTCCGGATCACAGCGGGGCGGGAGGTGACGCGACCGGCCTCCGTCGCGCGGCTAGCGTAAGGCTGATGCGGTGGACGAGAGGCGGGAGCGGGCAGATGGCGACCGGTGAGCACGTGTCGTTGACGTTGGAGCCGTCGGTGGCGGTGGTCCGCGTGTCCGGTGACGTCGACCTCGACACGGCGGTGGAGCTGTGGGCGGTCCTCGAGGAGGCGGTGTCGGCGCGGCCCGGCGTCGTCGTCGACCTCAGCGACGCCGGGGTGGTGGACTCGACGGGCGTCGGCGCGCTGGTGCGCGGCCGGAACGCGGCCCGGACCCGGTCGGGAGAGCTGGTGCTCGCCGGGCCCTCGACCTTCCTGCGCACGGTCCTCGAGACGATGCGGCTCACGTCGGAGTTCCCCACCTATGCCACTGTCGACGAGGCGGTCGGCTCCCTCAAGGCCTGATTCCCCGGCCACGGACGGTAGACGATCATCCCGGATCGCGGCGGACCGGCGCGGTCGCCTGACAGCGTCGTGTCATGACCGATCTTCCAGGCGACCCTTGACGAGGCGTTCCGGCCATGGCGCACCGATCCGGCGTTCCTCCCGCAGACGGATCTCGAGCATCCGGGCGTCACCGCCGCGACGCCGGAGACATCGCGGTCTTCTGGCAGTTCGGTGACCAGACCGTGATCGGTTCGCGCGCGTCGTGGCCGGCCGGAGAGGGACCGGGACGGCACCACGATCTGCGTTCCGCGGGGCGGCGACGCCAACGCCTTCCGGGGCACGGCTGGCGACTTCGCCGAGCTGATCGGGACTCCAGGCCGCACCTAAGAGCGACCTAGCTTTGCGTGTTGAGTTCGGGTTCGGATCGCGCCCGTATTCAACACGCGCGGGGTGGTTTCGCGGTGTGTGTTGAGTTCGGGTTCGGGGGCGTGGGGAGTGTCGGGCCGCTGACGGGTGCTGGCCCGCCACGGCCGGAGAGGTCGACACTGGGCCGGTGGCGGCTAACGTCCTCGGGGACGTCATCGAGCGGGCGCGGCGGCGGGACTTCGTCGGCCGGCGTGCGGAGTTGCGGGCCTTCGACGACGCGCTGAGCGGGCGGTCGCCGCGGCGGGTGCTGTTCGTGCACGGCGCCGGCGGGATCGGCAAGACGACGCTGCTGCTGGAGATGGCGGCGCGGGCCCGGGCGGCCGGGCGGGATCCGGTGCTGCTGGACGGCCGGGAGATCGACCCCTCACCGGACGGATTCGCCCGGGCCGTGCCGGCCATGGAAGCCGGGATCCTGCTCGTCGATTCGTACGAATACCTGGGGGTCATCGACGTCTGGCTGCGCCGCGCATTCGTCCCGGCGTTGCCGGCCGACGGCGTCGTGGTCTTCGCCGGCCGGGAGCCGCCGCCGGCCGCCTGGCGCGTCGACCCGGGCTGGCGGGAGGTGGTCGCCGTGCACCGGGTCGAGCACCTCGACGCCGGCGACAGCGCGGATCTGCTGGCCCGGGCCGGTGTGACCGGGACGGCCCGGCAGCGGCTGCTGGCGCTGGGCCGCGGCCACCCGCTGACGCTGGCGCTGCTGGCCGACGTCGCCGGCGGTGGGGCGGTGCCGGCGAGCCTGGCCGAGGTGCCGGATCTGATCTCGGTGCTGCTCGAGTCGCTGCTGCGCGACGCGCCGTCGGAGGCGCACATGACCGGGCTGGCGACCTGCGCGCGGGCCTGGCTCACGACCGAGGACCTGCTGCGCCGCACGGTCGGCGCGGACGCGCCCGAGGTGTGGCAGTGGCTGCGGCGGCGGCCGTTCGTGCAGTGCCGGCCGGCCGGGCTGACCCCGCACGATCTGACCCGGGAGATCCTGGAGGCGGAGTTCGAGCGGCGGTCGCCGGAGCGCTACCGGGAACTGCATCGGATCGTGCACGACCATGCGGTGGCCGGGGTGCGGTCCACCACCGGCGTGGACCGGCAGATGCTCGCCCAGCAGCTGGCCTATCTGCATCGCCGCAGCCCGCTCACCGACACCTACTTCACCCTGCGCAGCCAGGGCACGGCCGTGGTGCTGCCGGCCGTGCCCGAGGAGCACGCCACGGTCCTGGAGCTGATCGAGCGGACCGAGGGCCGGGAGAGCGCCGTGCTGGCCGAGGGCTGGCTCGCCGACGAACCCGATCATGTGAACGTGGTGCGCACCGGCGACGGGATCGTCGGTTTCACGTACGGAATCTTCTGCCCCTGTGGTTCTCCGATGGAGAACCGGGATCCCGTCATTAAAAAGATCTTGGAGTACGTCGGAAGCACCGCACCCACGCGCCCCGGCGAGCGGGTCGACATCGGCCGGTTCTGGGCCGGGGTGCGCGACGGCCAGCGGGACATGTACGCGCAGCTGGCCGGCACCGTCACCTCCATCATCACCTGGTGCACCGAACCGCTCGCCTGGTCGTTCGTGGTGTCGGTCGAACCGGAGCACTGGGGGCCGTTCTTCGGCTACCTCGGGTTCCGGCCGCTCGTCGAGGTGACGGCCGGCGGCAGGCGGCACGTCGCGTACGGAATGGATTGGCGCCGTTTCCCGGTCGAGGACTGGCTCGCGATGATGAGCGAGCGCGAGCACCAGGGCGGCACCGGGCCGCCGCCGGACTCGGCGCTGCGCCCGCTGCCGCTGAGCCGGGCGGCGTTCGGTGACGCGGTCCGCCGGGTGCTGCACGATCTGCACCGCCCGGACCGGCTCGCCGCGTGCCCGCTCGCCGGCAGCCGGCTCGGCACGAGCGCCGGGGAGGTGCGCGCCAGCGTCGAGGCGGCGATCGGCCGGCTCGCCGGGACGCCGAAGGGCGAGCAGTCGCGGGCCGTGCTGAACCGGACGTTCGTGCGGGCCGCCCCGAGCCAGGAGGCCGCCGCGGAGGTCCTCGGGCTGCCGTTCAGCACCTACCGCCGGCACCTGGCGCGGGCGGTCGAGCAGGTGACCGAGCTGCTCTGGGCCGTCGAGATCGGCACCGCCCCGGTCGAGCGGGAATTGGGCACCGACTGACCTGGGAAGTGGGCAGCCGTCCGGACCACGATGCCGCCATCGGCACATCGATGGAGGGACGACATGGCACGGATTCTGGTACTCGGTGCGGGGCTGGCCGGCCTGACCACGGCGATGCTCCTGGCAGGCGACCGGCACGAGGTGGTGGTCGTGGAGCGCGACCCGGCCGGGCCGCCGCCGCCCGCCGACACCGAGACGGCCTGGAACGACTGGCAGCGGCGCGGCGTCAACCAGTTCCGGCTGCCGCACTTCATGCTGCCGCGCTGGTGGCACCTGGTGCGCGAGCACCTGCCGGAGGCCGGCGACGCGCTGCGGAAGGCCGGCGCCGGCGAGCTCAACCTGATCGCGATGCTGCCGGCCGACCGGCGCGGCCCGATCCGGCCCGGCGACGAGCGGTTCGACACCGTGACCGCCCGGCGGCCGGTGCTGGAGGCGGTGCTGTCGGCCGCCGCCGGGAACGCCGGGGTGACGATCCGGCGCGGTGTCGCGGTCACCGGCCTGACCACGGACGGCGGCGCGCGGGTGCCGCGGGTCACCGGCGTGCTGACCGCCGGCGGCACGGCGATCCCGGCCGACCTGGTGGTGGACTGCGGCGGTCGGCGGTCGGCGCTGTCGTCCTGGCTGCAGGCGGCGGGCGCCCGGGCCCCGGCCGAGGAACGCGACGACTCCGGGTTCGTCTACCACTGCCGGCACTTCCGGTCGGGCACCGGCGAGCTGCCGGTGGCGAAGGGCAACCTGCTGCACAACCACGACTCGCTGTCGGCGATCACGCTGCCCGGCGACAACGGCACGTGGAGCGTGGTGCTGGCCACCGCGAGCCGCGACCGGGAGCTGCGGGGCCTGCGCGAACCGGACCGCTGGCACGCGGCCGTGGCCCGCTACCCGATGGTCGCGCACTGGGCGGACGGCGAGCCGATCTCCGGCGTCGACGTGATGGCCGGCATCGAGGACCGGTACCGGCGCCTGGTCGCCGGCGGCGAGCCGGTCGCGACCGGCGTGGTCGCCGTCGGTGACGCCTGGGCCTGCACCAACCCGTCGGTCGGCCGCGGCGCCTCGATGGCGATGATCCACGCGGTGCTGCTGCGCGACCTGCTGCGCGAGGTCGACCCGGCCGACCACGACAAGGTCGCCCGCCGCTTCGACGAGGTGAGCACCCAGGTCGTCGAGCCGCTGCACCGGGGAACCGTCTGGCAGGACCGGCACCGGCTCGCCGAGATGGCCGCGGACGCCGAGGGCCGGTCCTACCAGCCCGACGACCCGCGGTGGTCGATGGCGAAGGCCCTGTTCGCGGCGAGCCTCGCCGACCCGGACCTGGCCCGCGGGTACACCTCGCTCACGGCGTTCATCGCCACCCCGGACGAGGTGTTCGGCGGTCCCGGCGTCGCCGACCGGGTGGTGGCGCTCGGCATGGGCGCCCCGCGCTATCCGCTGCCCGGCCCGTCCCGGGCCGAACTGCTCGCCGCAGTGGCCGGGTGAGCCAGCCTCGCCCTCTACCGGGCGATCCTGCCGCCGGAGTCCCCGGTCGGACCGCGGCCGCCGCTGCCTCCGATCACGGTGCCGGCCATGGGGGTGTGGAGCAGCGGCGACTTCGCGCTGATCGAGGAGGGGATGACGGGGTCGTCGCAGTACGTGACCGGGCCGTGGCGGTACGAGCGGGTGGATGGCGCCGGGCACTGGTTGCAGCTCGACGCCCCGGACGAGATCGGCGCGCTGCTGCTCGACTTCCTCGGCGAGCACGGGGCTGCGGGCAGGCCGTCCCCGCGCGTATCGTCCGGCTCGTGACCGCCATCTCCCTGATGCTCGCGGTGCCGGACGCTCCCGCCGCCTCCGCCTGGTACCAGCGCGCCCTCGGCGCCACCGAGCTGTGGAACCTCGGCTCGGTGATCGGCCTGGAGGTGGGCGGCGCGCCGATCTTCCTGGCCGAGCCGGCGAACAACCGCTGGGAGACGCCCGGCGCGCTGGGTTCCACGACGGTGCGGGTCGAGGTGTTCGTGGACGACCCGGACGCGTTCGCCGAGGCGGCCGCGGCGGCCGGGGCGGAATACCACGATCCGGTGCGCGATCATGAGGCGCCGTGGGGGAAGCACCGGCAAGGGGGCTTCTTCGATCCGTACGGGCATCTCTGGCTCGTCGGTGACCGGTCACCCCTGCGGGGAGACTGACTCAGATCGTCGTCGTGCGGGGGATGTAGGGCTCGAAGACCGGGCCGTCGGGTCCCGGGCCCGGCCGGCCGCACCCCCACAGCGCCAGCGCCCCCTCGCTGTACGGATCGAGGCCGAGCCGTTCCTCGATGTTGGCCCCGTTCACGGCGGCGGTCACGAACGCGCCGAGGCCGAGTTCCGCGCAGACCAGGGAAAACGTCTGGCCGAGGTGGGCCGCGTCCATGAGCAGCACGGCGTACGCCCGCCGGTGCTGCCGGTATTTCCAGAAGTTGCGGGAGAAGCGCGTCGTGACCAGGAACAGCGCGGCCGCGTCCCGGGTGAAGGCCTGGCCCGCGGAGAGTTCGAGGGCGAGGCTGCCGATCGCGTCCGGGGTGTGCCGGGAGAGCAGCTCCAGCGTGTGCCGTCCGGCGTCGTAGTGGTGCAGGCCCGGCTCGACGCCGTCGACGCGGCGGGCGAGCACGTACAGCTCGGTCGGGTGCATGGCGCCGCCGGACGGGCTGGTCTTGCTGAGGATCACGGCGTCCTCGGCGATCCGGCTGTAGCCGCGGCAGCCCGCCGTGTAGCGCAGCACGAGCGAGAGCTCCCCGGCGGTCAGCGGCTCGGGGGTGAAGACGCGGGTGGTGCGCCGCCGGGCCAGGGTGTCCCACAGGCCGCCGCGGCGCTCCTCCAGAGCCAGCTCCGTGACGGCGAGGGGGCGGGCGGCGGGGGCGAAGTGCGGGGGAGGCGGCCCGTGGGCGCCGATCAGCGCGCCGGTGGGGTCGGCCTCGGCAGGGGATCCGCCGGCGTCGACGTCGCGCCACTGCGTCAGGAAGTGGTAGAGCGCGGCGTGCACGTCCCACTGCCCGGCCGTCAGCGTCTCGTCGCGGCGGCGCAGCTCGCTCAGGTGGTCGTCGGGTTCGTCGCTGAGCACCAGGCCGTCGGTGGCGAGCCGGCGGAGGGCTTCGGCGTCGTCCGCGTCCCGCCGCGTCCACGATCGCGCGGGCAGGGACAGGATCAGATCCAGTTGGGTACGGGAGATCGCACGCTCGACGGCGGTGAGGGCCGAGACGGCCGTGATCTGGGGATGCGTCGCCAGCTCGGCCCGGCCGCGCAGCAGCGCCGCGACGTCGATCAGCGAACGGTCCTCGCAGCGGAGGAACACGTACCCGGTCCGCCGGAAGCGCGGCACCCGCCGTCAGCTCGGCATCTTCGCGACCCACGCCAGCGCGGGCACGAGCGGGCCGAATTTGATCAATGGGGTGGTCGGATCGAGCTGCGACGACTGTTCGGCGTTTATCGAGCTGTTCAATTGCCGGATCTCCGCGGGGGAGGGCAGCTCGACATTCTCCGGCACGAGATCCGCCGGAACGGTGATCCCGAAACGGCGGAGTTCGGCGACCGGATTCGCGGCGACCCGCTTCCGGAAATCGTCGTCGCCGGCCAGCCCGTCCAGCAACTCCCTGGCTTGTTGCGGGCTGATATTGATTCGTACGTTTGATTCCGCGTCACTCATGATGACCTCTGGAATTGAAGTATTTGGATAGCTTAAGGACGCTACGCCGGTGGTCGGTTCCGGTCAAGGCTCGCGATATCCTCCGCCCGGCGGGAGGAGACCGCATTGCCCTTGTCGCGGTACCGGCGCAGGGCCTCCCGGGCGTAAACTGCCGCGTCGTCCCGGTGCCCGGCGGCAACCAGCACCTCGGCGAGCACCAGCAGCGCGTCGCCGGCGAGGTTCAGCGAATCGGTGTTCTGGGTGAGCGCGACCGCGTGCCGGGCCAGCGCGAGCGCCTGCTCCGCGTCGCCGGCGTGGGCCAGGATCAGCGCGCGGGTGCCGCGCCACACCGTCTGGGTGTAGAAGTCGTCGGCCGTGGCCGTCGCGGCGGCCGACAGGGCCTGCTCGTTGGCCTCGCCGAACCGGTCCTGCGCGTACAGCGCCTGGGCCAGGAACGCGGCGACCGTCGAGTACCGGCTGCGGTCGCCCATGCCGGTGAGCAGCTCGTAGCCGCGGCGCAGCTCCCGCTCGGCGGCCGGCGCGTCCCCGGCCAGCAGCTCGATCGGGCCGGAGTAGAGCGGCAGGGCGGCGAGCGCCGAGGTCATGCCGAACTCGGTGAAATCGGCCCGGGCACGGCGGTGCATCGAGCGGGCCCGGTCGAAGTCGCCGCGCAGCGCGTGCAGGCCGGCGGCCGGGGGCAGCACCGCCGCGATCAGCACGCGGTCGTCGCCGGCCTCCGTCATGATCTCCTCGCACCGGCGCAGCGCCGCCTCCACCGGCGCCGGCCCGAGCAGGGCCGCCCGGGCCAGCGAGGTCAGCAGGAAGGACCGGCCGCGCACGTCGTTCGCCAGCTGGGCGTGCCGCAGGGCCCGTTCGAGGACCTCCTCCATCGCGGCGAACTCCCCGTGCGTCCAGTGCGCCTCGGCGAGCAGGCTGCCGGCCTGCGCCAGCCCGGCGTGGTCGTCGAGTTCCGCGAAGACGCCGATGCTGTGCTCGGCGACCCGGCGCAGCTCGTCGGGTTCGCCCGACGGGTTGGTGTAGTCGCGCAGCGAGGCCCGCTCGATGCGGGCGAGCGACTCGACCCGCCGGTCCCCGGCCGCGCCGCCCAGCTCGATGCCCTCGGTGAGCACGTCGTCGGCCCACCCGAGCCGGCCGGTCTCGCGCAGCGCCTTGCCCAGCATCGGCAGCAGCCGCAGCCGCTGCGGGTGTTTCATCGGCAGCAGCCCGGCGACCCGGAACAGCAGGTTGCTCGCCGCCGGCATGTCCCCGCGGGCGAACGCCCGGCGGCCGGCCGAGGCCAGCGGTCCCGCCGCGCGCCGGCCCAGCGCGGTGGCCCGCTCACCGGCCGGCCCCAGGTCGGCCAGGCCCCGGTAGGCCTGCTCGAAGTGGTAGCCGACGATCTCCTCGTACTCTCCGGAGCGCTCGCCGAACCGCTCGGCCATCCACCCGGCCAGCCGCTCGTGCAGGTCGGTCCGGACCGCCTTGGGGATCTGCCGGTAGGCCGCGTCCCGGATGAGGATGTGGGCGAACCGGAAGCAGTCGTCGTCGCTGTGCGCCGCCAGGTCGGGGTGGATCAGCTCCTTGCGGGTCAGCGACTGCAGGCACCCGCCCACCCCGGCGCGCTGGTCGACGGGGGAGAGCTCGGCGACGGCCCGCCAGGAGAACCGCAGGCCGACCACCGAGGCTCGGTCGACGACGGCGCGCTCGCGCGGATCGAGCCGGTCGAGCCGGGCCGTGAGCAGGGCGTGGATCGTCGGCGGCACCGCCATGGCGGAGTCGTGCCCGGCGGTCGACCAGTGGTCGTTCACCCGGCGCAGCCGGCCCTCGTCGACCAGCATGCGCAGCATCTCCTCGGCGAACAGCGGATTGCCCTCGGCCGTCTCCACCAGCCGGGCCGACGTCGCGTCGGGTGGCCAGGTGCCGTCGAGCAGGTTGCCGACCAGCCCTTCGATCTGCGGCGTGGTCAGCGGATGCAGCATGATCATCGACGCGTCCGGCTTGCCCGCCATCCACGCGCCGCGGGTGTCCAGCAGGTCGCCGCGGGCCAGGCAGAGCAGTAGCACCGGGACGCCGTGGATCCAGTCGACCAGGTATTCCAGCAGGTCGAGGAAGGTCGGCTCGCCCCACTGGATGTCGTCGAACACCACCACGAGCGGGCGTTCCGCGGCCAGCGCCTCGAGGAACCGGCGGACCGCCCAGAACGTCTCCTGGATCCCCGGCGTGGTGCCCGGCATGCCGAGCAGCGCCGCCATCCGCTCGCAGATCAGCTGCCGGTGCTCGCTGCCGCCGAGCAGCTCGGCGATCTTCGGCCGGATCTGGTCCGGTGACGCGGTGCCGCTGATACCGGTGGCGTTGCGCACCACCTCGGCTACCGGCCAGAACGTGATGCCCTCGCCGTACGACAGGCAGTGCCCGGTGACCACGCGCGCCTCGCCGGCGAACCTGCTCAGGAACTCGCCGGCCAGCCGGGACTTCCCGACCCCGGCCGCGCCCAGCACGGTGACGAGTTTGCAGCCGCGGTGGCGGACGGTCCAGCGGCCGGCCTCCTCGAGCGCCGCCAGCTCCTGCTCCCGGCCCACCAGCGGAGTGTCCAGCCGGCGTCGCCACCCCGGCACGTCCGGGATGATGGCGGTCAGGCTCAGGGCCCGCAGCGGCGCGGTCTTGCCCTTGGCGACCACGTCGGGCACCGCGGTCACCGTCACGGCGTCGCGGACCAGGCGGTACGTCGACTCGCCGATCAGGATCTGCCCGGCCGCGGCCGCCTGCTCCAGCCGCGCGGCCACGTTCACGGCGTCGCCCGCCACGAACGCCTCGCGCAGCGACGCGTCCCCGGCGACGACCTCGCCGGTGTTCACCCCGGTCCGCGCCGCGATCTGCACACCCCAGAGCCGCTGGAACTCGTGGTTCAGCTGATCGAGGGCGTCGCGCATCTCGACGGCGGCCCGCACCGCCCGGAGGGCGTCGTCCTCGTGGAGCTTCGGCACGCCGAACACCGCCATGAGGGCGTCGCCGATGAACTTCTCGGTGATCCCGCCGTGCCGTTCGACGACGGCGCTCATTTCTTCGAAGTAATGGGTCATCAAACGGCGGAGCGATTCCGGATCAAGCTTTTCCCCGATGGCCGTCGACCCGGCCACATCGGAAAAGAGGACGGTCACCACCTTTCTCGACTCGGTGGCGGCCGGCTGCACCCTAGCGCTCATGCTGCGTCCCCGGCCTTCGAGCTGGTCACGATCGAAGTCGATACGGGAGAACATCGTATTCGGTGGCCGGCCGGAAAGCCTAGGCTATTCCGGCCGTACCGAAAGCTCTTGAATTGGATCTAGAAGTGCTCTGCGGTCAGCGCTCGCAGGCCTTCTTGACGTCGGCGCCCCAGGCCTGGCACCAATCGCCGCCGGGGGTGCCGTCGGCGCCGCCGTCGAGCAGGTCGGCGGCCTGCTTGCCGAAGTCGTCGCCGGACAGGATGTCGTCGCCGGTGCCGCCGTAGAGCTTGTCGCGGCCCTGGTCCCCGCTCAGCGCATCCCGGCCGGCGCCGCCGTAGAGCCGGTCGTCGCCGGCGTAGCCGAAGAGCCGGTCGCCACCGGCGCCGCCGTGGATCCTGTCGTTGCCGGAGTTGCCGACCAGGTAGTCGGCGCCGCCGCGGCCGTGCAGGGTGTCGCGGCCGGACTCGCCGTGCAGGAAGTCGCCGGCCGGGCCGCCGGTGAGCGTGTCGTTGCCGGTTCCGCCGTAGGCGGCCAGGACGAGCCGGGTCTTGTTGGTGACGGTGTCGTTCCGGTCGTACGTGTAGACCCGGACCCGCTGGGTGTACTCACCGACGCCGCAGTAGACCTTCGTCCGGTCGCCCTTGATCGCCTTGCAGCCCCTACCGGCCTTGATCCGGTACTTGTCGTCGACGACGACGCCGTGTTTCGCGGTGCTGACGACGACCCTGTTCGCCTTGCCGGTGGCCGCCTTCACCAGCACCACCTGCTCGTCGCGCTCCCAGATGATCCGGGCCGAACCGGCGGACGCCGCCTGGGCGCCCGGCGCCGCGATCACCCCGGCACCCGTCACCGCCAGCGCGATCACGCCGAGCCGCGCCATCCACCTCGTGTGTACGACAGACATTCGTTCCCCCATGGTTGACTACGCAGCGCGAGGCTCCGGCCCCGCGTGGTGATCAAACTAGAGAGACCGTCGTGAATTCGGTGTGAAACTTCAGGCGAGCACCACGACCGCGGCCGTGAAGCCGGTCGCGGACCGGCTCGAGTGGCCCCGGCCGGTGGTGTCCTCGACCAGCAGGACGTCGCCCGGCCCGAAGGTGCGCGTCTCGCCGGTGGCGGTGATCTCGACGGTGCCGGCGATGCCGACGATCAGCTGCCGGCGGTGTTCGGGCTGCTCCGGATGGCTGCCGCCGGCGGGTCCCCGTCCGAACAGCACGGCCGCGGCGGGCAGCGGCGCCGACACGCTCATGACGTCCGGCGGCGGGTCCGCCGGGAGGAACTCGAGGGGTACGTCCTGGAACCGCGCCCATCCGTCGGCGTCGGTGTGGAGCCGCGTCATCGTCGTCATGTCCGTCATGGTGGCGGCGGCCGGCGCCCGCTGTCGACGGACTGTCAGGCGGCGAACAGCAGGGCGGCGCTGATCAGGACGACGACCGCCGTGGCGAGGTGGACGCCGAAGGCGATGGCCCGGCTGCCGTGGTGGCGCAGCACGATGAGCGTGTCGCCGAGCGGGGCGATCGCGACCACGAGCATGAACCACGCCTCGGCCTGCGCTCCGGCGAAGGCGAGCAGCGCCAGGCCGACGAGCCCGTAGGTGAGGTCGCGGACGCCCTTGACGGTCAGGTAGGCGCTCGGCTCGGACGGGACGCCGTAGCCGGCCGCGGCCTGCGCCGGGCTCAGCAGGAACCGGGCGCCGATGAAGACGATGAAGAGGTTGAGCACGATGGCAAGCCCGTAGGCGAGGGCAGTGATCACGACGACTCCTGTTGCTAGCGCTGCTAGATATGAAAGCGAAGCTAGCATGACATCGACAGGATGCCTAGCGCCGCTAGAATCCCTGCCATGTCGATTCGAGAGCGCCGGGAGCGCGAACGCCAGGACCGGGAACGGCTGATCGTGCGGGCCGCCCGGGAGTTCGCCGAGGCCGAGGGCTGGGACGCGGTCACCACGCGCCGGCTGGCCGAGCAGATCGAATACAGCCAGCCGGTGCTCTACAGCCACTTCAAGGGCAAGGACGCCATCATGGCGGCGGTGGCGCTGGAGGGCTTCGCCGAGCTGGCCGCGGCGCTGCGGGAGGCCCGGGCCGGGTCGTCCGGCGGGCCGGCCGCGGTGGCCGCCGCCTACGTGCGGTTCGCCGAGGAGCAGCCGGTGCTCTACGAGACCATGTTCACCGGCGCGGTCGACCTCACCTTCGCCAGCCCGGAGACCCCGGCCCCGCTCCGGGAGGGGTTCCGCGAGCTGCGCGAGGCGCTGCGGCCCGTGATCGGCTCCGACGACCTGGACGCCGAGACCGAGGTCTTCTGGGCGAGCCTGCACGGGCTGGTGACGCTGACCCGCGGCGGCCGGCTGCCCCGCGACGGCCACCCGCGGCGCCTCGAGCTGCTGCTGCGGCGCTTCAGCACGACCTGAGCGGCCTCAGCCGGCCGGCTGGACCGTGAAGGTGAAGGCGGCGGCGTCGCCGGTCGGCTCGTCGATGTAGAGGGTGCCGTCGTCGCGGCGGTGCAGCAGGTGCTGCGGGTAGTTCTTCGAGCGCAGCAGGAACGCGCCCGGCTCGGCGCCGTCCTCCCGGCAGAAGGTGGCGTCGGCGCGGAACAGGTCGGAGTCGCCGGCCGTGGCGAACCGCAGCCGGTAGTCGAAGTGCCGCAGGTAGCGGTCGTCGCCGGTGCGGAACGAGAAGCAGGTGTCGTCGGCGAGCCCGGTCACCACGGTCAGCGCCGCGGGCTCGGCGGACACGGTGGCGAAGTCGCCGGCGACGGTCAGGTAGGCGCCCGGCTCGCCGTGCGGGGACACCAGCCACGATCCGGCGGCCAGCGTGGGCGGAGCCTCGGGGGAAGGGGAAGCGGAGGGCGAGGGGGAGGAGACGGCCGCCGAGGCCGGCACCGGGATCGCGGCGGGTGTCTCGGCCTTGCCGCCGGTGCTGTTCCACGCCACGAAGGCCAGCCCGATCACGGCGACGATCCCGGCCCCGGCGATCGCGGTGAGGGCGCGGGGCGGCCCGGCCGGCCGCGCCGGGCGCGCGTCGACGCCGCCACGCCCGTAGACGGTGCCACCCGGGCGTGCGCTGCCGGGCGTCTCGTCGGTCATCGTGGCGGCTCCCTCCGTACGGTGTTTCCGGCCGGAAAGGGTACCGTGCCCGCTTTCCTCAGCCGCGCGTGTGCCGGTTCAGCAGCACCCGGGCGACGGCGGCGACCGTGGGGAGGTCGCCGGTGGTGACCAGGTCGGCGCCGGCGAGGGTCGCGGCGTATCCGTGGCCGGCGCCGATGATCGCGACGGCGAGCTCGCCGTCGACCGGGCGGTCCAGGATGATCGTGGAGCGGGCGCGGCCGGCGAGCTCGTACAGCGGGACGCCGAGCCGGGCGGCGATCGTCTCGGAGCAGGAGGCGACGACCACCGTGGCGTCGTCGCGCGCGGCGATGTCGCGTACCCGGGCCAGCTCCGCCACGACGGCCTCGCGCGTCGCCTCCCGCCGCGGCGCCCGCGCCGCGGCGATCTCGAACGGTGTCCCGGCGGGCTGGTGGAAGCCGGGCCGGGGACGGCGCAGGGCGGCGGCGGCCTCCGGGTTGTAGGGGTGCCGCACGGTGTCGAGCGGACCCGGCCGGCCGAACAGCCAGCCCTGCCCCCAGTGCGCGCCCAGGTCGCGGGCGGTGACCAGGTCGTCCTCGGTCTCGATCCCCTCGGCGATGACCAGGGCGCCGGTCCGCTGCGCCTCGGCGTGGACCACGGCGGCGACCGTGCGGGTGTGCGCCGCGTGCGGATCCCGGATCAGGCTCATGTCGAGCTTGATCACTTCGGGTTCGAGGACCGGCAGGAACGCCAGCGACATCGGGTCCACGCCGACGTCGTCGAGGGCTACCGCGTTGCCGAACAGCTGGATCTGACCGGCCAGGCGCAGCAGGCTGCCGGGCACGGCGGGCAGCGCGCGCTCGGTGTACTCGAGGATGGTGCGGAACGACGGCCCGCTCGCGAGCAGCTCCAGCAACCTGGGCGACAGCGGCTGATCCATCACGGCCGGTTCGCCGTTGGCGAACAGCAGCGGCGGGGCTACCGGCGCGGCCATGGCGCCTTCCAGGGCACGCTCGAAACACAGCATGTCCAGCTCGCCGAGGACACCCGCGGCGCCGGCCGCGGCGAACAGCCGATCCGGGAACTCCAGATCACTTCCGGCCGGCCCGCGGGCAAGACCTTCCAACCCCACAACGGTACGGGTGGACAGCTCCACGATCGGCTGGAACAGCGGGCGGACGAGGCGCCCGGCCAGCACCGCGTCGATGGTGACGGCTGCTGTTCCGGTGTCGTGGGTTCGCGGCATCCCGAGGCTCCCTCGTGCGTCGTGGGTGACCGGTTGCTGATCGGCTGCCCGCACGCGGAGCTGAGGACCCGGCTCAGCGGGTCACCGATGGTGCCGATCGTACGGAAGTGGGGTTGAGTGCTGTGGGTGGTCGCTCGCCGGTGTGGCGCACGGCCGGCTTCACGGCGCTGTACCTGGCAGCCACGTACGCCGGCCGGCTGACGGTCATGGACGACACCAACCTGAGCCTGGTGTGGCCGGCGGCCGGGGTGTCGGCGCTGTGGTTCCTGGTCCGGTACGCCTCGCCGTGGCGCGCCCTGGACGTGCTGGCGCTGACCGTCGTGACCGTCGCGGTGAACGTCGCCACCGGCGCCCCGGCCGTGCTCGCGACCTGGTTCGTGGTCGCGAACGTGCTGCAGGCCGGGCTGTTCGCCGTCCTGATGCGGCGCTGGACGCCGCACCTGTGGGGGTGCGGCGGCGAGCGGCCGCTGGCCCGGATCAGCGAGCTGTGGCGGCTGGTGTCCGCGGCGTTCCTGGCCACCGCCGGCGGCGCGCTGATCGGCCCGACCGGGGTGTGGGCGGTCACCGGCAGCTACTCGTGGTCGGCCACGGCCGTCTGGCTGACCCGCAACACGGTGAGCATCCTGCTCATCGCCGCGGTGGGCCTGCGGCTGGGGCATCTGCTGCGCGAGCACCGGACCGGCGCCGGAAAGGTGCTCTCGCGGCGGACCTGGGCGGGCCTGGACACATCCCGCCGGCTCGAGTACGTGGCCGTGCTGGTGCTCTCGGCGGCCTCGTACACGGTGGTCTTCGGCGTCAACACCCATCTGCCGCTGGCGTTCGCCGTGATCGGCATGACGGTGTGGGCCGCGACGCGGCTGCACACCGTCTTCGTGGTGCTGCACGATCTCGTGTTCGGGTCGGTCGCGGTGCTGTTCACCCTGGCCGGGCGCGGCGTGTTCGCCCAGATCGACTCGCATCCGGCCCGGGCGCTGGTGGCCCAGCTGTTCGTCGGGATGATCGCGGTGGCCGGGCTGGCGCTGGCCCTCGGCCGCGACGAGCGGACGGAGCTGGTCCGCGACCTGCGCGGGGCGCAGCAGAGCGCCGACCGGCAGGCCAAGCTGATGGGCGCCATCGTCGATACGATGAACGAGGGCCTGACCGTCGTCGACGAGCAGGGCCGCTTCCTGCTGCGCAACCCCGCCCTGCGCGAGCTGGTCGGCGGGGTGGCCGGCCGGTCGGACCGGATGGCGCAACCGGACTTCTACGGCATGTTCCACCCGGACGGCACGCCGCTGCGACCGGACGAGATGCCGTACCGGCGTGCCCTCGCCGGCGAGGACGTGCGGGACATGGACATCCTGATCCGCAACCCGGACCTGCCCGAGGGCCGCATCCTGAACGCCAGCTCCCGCGCGTTGCCGCTGGACCTGGACGGGACGCGGTGCGCCGTGACCGTGCTGCACGACGTCACCGCCGAGCGCCGTCACCGCGGCGAGCTCGCCTCCTTCGCCGGCGTGGTGGCCCACGACCTGCTCAACCCGCTGACCACCATCGAGGGCTGGGCCGAGGCGCTCGGCGACACCGCCGGCGCCGGCGCGCCCGCCGGATCCCCGGCCGCCACCGGGATCGGCCGGATCAGCCGGGCCGCCGCCCGCATGCGGAACCTGATCAACGACCTGCTCGCCTACACCACGGCCCGGGACGCGGCCATCTCGCCGGCGACGGTCGACGTCGGCGAGATGGTGCGGGACATCGCGGCCGGCCGGATCGACCAGGCCGAGAGCACCGGCCGGCCGGTGCCGGTGTTCGAGATCGGCGAGCTGCGGCCGGTCTACGCCGACCCGGTCCTGATCCGGCAGCTGCTGGAGAACCTGATCAGCAACGCTGTCAAGTACACCGCCGCCGGTGTCACCCCGCGGCTGCGGATCGGCAGCGACCGTGTCGGCGACATGGTCACCATGACGATCGACGACAACGGGATCGGCATCCCGGAGGGGCAGCACGGCAGCATCTTCGGCGACTTCCACCGCGCCCATACCGACGGCGGCTACGCGGGCACCGGGCTCGGCCTGGGCATCTGCAAACGCATCGTGGAGCGGCACGGCGGCACGATCGGCGCCGCCGCCCATCCGGACGGCGCCGGGTCCCGCTTCACGTTCACGCTGCCGGCCGAGGCCGCGGCCCTGCCCGACTCCCCGCAGCCGCAGCCGCAGCCGCAGTCCCAGCCCCGGCCGCAGTCCCAGCCCCATCCGCAGTCCGGCCCGCAGTCGCAGCCACAGCCGGAGGCGCCGCCGGTCGAGGCCGGGACCGCGCCGGTGGCGAGGCCCACGCCTGCGGACCCCGTACCCGTGTCCGGGGTCTTCGCCCAGGCCGCCCACCTGGTCCTGGAATACCTGCACGAGGAGATGCCGCTGGCGTTCTGGGCGGTCACCCGGGTCGAGAACGGCCGGCAGACCTACCTCTACCTCGACGCCGACAACGGCTACGGGCTGCGTCAGGGGCAGAGTCACCCGTGGCAGGACAGCTTCTGCGTGCACATGGCCGCCGGCCGGGCGCCCGCCGTGGCCCGGGACGCCCGGGCCGACCCGCTCTACGCCGGCGCCCGCATCAACGAGCGCATCGACATCGGCACCTACGCCGGGGCGCCGATCGTGGAAAGCGACGGCAGCCTGTTCGGCGCCATCTGCGGGCTCGACCCGCAGACCCACACCGAGGACCCGCGGATGGCCGGCGCCGAACGCCTGCTCGTGCTCCTCGGCCGGATGCTGACCACGGCGCTCGCGGCCGACCGCACCCAGGACCGCTCCGCCGACGCGCTGCTGCGCGAGCAGCTCAACGCCGACACCGACGAGCTCACCGGACTGCCCAACCGGCGGGCCTGGCAGCGGGCCGTCGAGCGGGCCCAGGAACGCCATCAGCGCCTCGCCGATCCCACCGTCGTCGCGATCCTCGACCTCGACGGCCTCAAGGCCGTCAACGACGGACTCGGTCACGCGGCCGGCGACGCCTACCTGCAGGCCGCCGCGAACGCGGCCCGGCGGGCCCTGCGGGACACCGACGTGATCGCCCGTATCGGCGGCGACGAGTTCGGCCTGCTGCTGACCCCGTGCGAGCGGGCCGGCGCCGAGGCCGTCGTGGCCCGGGTGAACGCCGAGCTCGACGCCGCGGGCGTCACCGCCTCCATCGGCTGGGCGTCGGTCAGCCCGGAGCACGGCCTGGCCGGTGCGCTCGGCGAGGCCGACGCCGCCATGTACCGGGCCAAGCAGCAGCGACACCGGGAGACGGCCCCGGCGTGAGTTCGCCGGGGAAAAGCGTTATGCGTACGACCGGCGAATGGTCGCCACAACAACCCTCTTGAATGTCCCGAAACATCCTGGCAACCTTCGGAATCAAGCTGTTAGCGCTCCCATTCCCCTATCGCATCTGATCTGGATCATCCCCGACCAGCAGTCGATGCGGTGTGAGCGATAACAGAAATCCCCGATTGTCAGGGAGGCTCCTCAGCCATGCCCCGAATACCACGGTGGTTTCCCGTAGCGGCTCTGGTCGCGGCGGTCCTCGTCCTTCATCCCGGTCCGGCCGCGGCGGAGTCGAACGGCGGAACCCGGGTCATGCCACTCGGCGACTCGATCACCGAGGGCACCCAGATCCCGGGCGGATACCGGACCGGGCTCTGGCAGCGCGCGGCCGCCGCCGGATACCGGACCGACTTCGTCGGCTCGCAGTTCAACGGGCCGGCCGCCCTCGGCGACCACGACCACGAGGGCCATCCCGGATGGCGCATCGACCAGATCGACGCGAACGTCGCCGGCTGGCTGCGCACCACCACCCCGCGCACCGTGCTGCTGCACATCGGGACCAACGACATCCTGCAGAACCACAACGTGTCCGGCGCGCCCGGCCGGCTGTCCGCCCTGCTGGACCGGATCAAGGCGGGCGCGCCGTCGGCCGACGTCTTCGTGGCCACCCTGATCCCGCTGGCCAACCCGGGGCAGGAGGCCGCGGCACGCACCTTCAACGCGGCCCTGCCCGGCATCGTGAGCAGCAAGGGCTCGCGTTTCCACCTGGTCGACATGCACGCCGCGCTCACCACCGCCGACCTGATCGACGGCGTCCATCCCACCGCCGGCGGCTACGACAGGATGGCCGCCACCTGGTACGCGGCCCTGCGCGCGGTCCCCGGCTCGCTCGGCGACCCGGCGCCGAGCACCGGCCAGGCGCTGGCCGGCGCGGCTTCCGGCCGCTGCCTGGACCTGCCGGCCGGCGCCACCGCCAACGGCACTCAGCCGATCATCTGGGACTGCTCCGGCGCCGCCAACCAGCGGTGGACCTACGACGGGCAGACCCTGCGGGCGCTGGGCAAGTGCCTGGACTCGCCGACCGGCGCCACCACGGGCGCCCGGGCGCAGATCTGGGACTGCAGCGGCGCCGACAACCAGCGGTGGACCTACACCTCCGGCGGCACGATCCGCAACGCCCGGTCCGGCCTGTGCCTGGAGGCCGGCGGAACCGCCAACGGCACCACCACCACGCTCCGGACCTGCACCACCACCGCCAACCAGATCTGGACGAGCCGATGATGAAGAGACTTGCGACGATGCTCGCGGCCGGGCTGCTGCTGGCCGGCCTGGTGTCCGCGCCGGCTCAGGCGCTGGACAACGGCGTGGCCCGGACCCCGCCGATGGGCTGGAACAGCTGGAACACGTTCGGCTGCAACATCAACGAGACGCTGATCCGGCAGATGGCCGACGCCATGGTCAGCAGCGGGATGCGCGACCTCGGCTACCAGTACGTGGTGGTGGACGACTGCTGGTTCAACCCGAACCGCGACTCGGCCGGCAACCTGCAGGGCGACCCGACCCGATTCCCGAGCGGGATGAAGGCGCTCGGCGACTACCTGCACGGCAAGGGCCTGAAGTTCGGCATCTACCAGGGGCCGCTCGACAAGACCTGCGCGCAGTACTTCAACAGCTATCCCGGCGCCACCGGCAGCCTGGGCCACGAGGTGCAGGACGCCCGCCAGTTCGCGGCCTGGGGCGTCGACTACCTCAAGTACGACTGGTGCTCGCCGACCGGCACGATCAACGACCAGGTCGCCACGTTCGCGAAGATGCGGGACGCGCTCGCCGCCACCGGCCGGCCGATCGTCTACAGCATCAACCCGAACAGCATCCACGCGAAGACCGGCCCGCAGCGCAACTGGGGCGACGTCGCCAACATGTGGCGCACCACCGAGGACATCAGCGACGCCTGGGACACCGGGCAGACCAACGGCTACCCGATGGGCGTCAAGAACATCGTCGACGTCACGGTCCCGCTGGCCGCGTACGCCCGGCCGGGGAGCTTCAACGACCCGGACATGATGGAGGTCGGCCGCGGTGGCATGACCGACACCGAGCAGCGCAGCCACTTCGCGCTCTGGGCCATGATGGCCTCGCCGCTGATCGCCGGCAACGACCTGCGCTCGATGAGCAGCGCCACCCAGACCATTCTGAAGAACCCGCGCCTCATCGCGATCAACCAGGACGCGCTCGGGCTTCAGGCGAATCAGATTTCGTACGACGGGACGCGTCGCGTACTGGCCAAGAGGCTGGCGAACGGCGACGTCGCGGTGGCGCTCTTCAACCAGGGCACCTCGGCCACCACCGTCTCGACGACCGCCGCCGCGATCGGCAAGTCCGGCAGCTCGTTCACCCTGCAGGACGCCTGGACCGGCGGGACGAGCACCAGCACCGGCGGCATCAGCGCCACCGTTCCCGGCCACGGCACGGTCGTCTACCGGGTGAGCGGCGGCACGACGACGCCGCTGCCGAGCGCCGCCACTCTGGTGAGCGCGTCGTCGGGACGCTGCCTCGACGTGCCGGACAGCGTCACCGCGAACGGCACCCAGCCGGTCATCTGGGACTGCAACGGCGGCGCCAACCAGCGCTGGACCTTCTCCGGCAGCAGCCTGCAGGCGCTCGGCAAGTGCCTCGACGCCCCGATCGGCGCCACCGCCGGCGCCAAGGTGCAGCTCTGGGACTGCAACGGACAGACCAACCAGCAGTGGACGCTGCGCTCCGACGGCACCATCCGCGGCACCGCCTCCGGTCTGTGCCTGGACGTCGACCGCAACCTCACCGCGAACGGCACCCGGGTCCTGCTGTGGACCTGCGGTACCGCCGCCAACCAGCGATGGAGTCGTGCCTGATGCTGAGAAGGCTTCTCGGGGTCGTCGCCCTGGTCTGCGCCGGCCTCACCGTCCCGGCCGCGGCCGCGCACGCCGACAACCCGATCGTGCAGACCATCTACACCGCCGACCCGGCGCCGCTGGTCCACAACGGCCGCGTCTACCTCTACACCGGCCACGACGAGGACGCTTCGACCTGGTTCACCATGAAGGAGTGGCGGGTGTACTCGTCCGCCGACATGGTCAACTGGACCGATCACGGCTCGCCGATGAGCCTCGCCACGTTCGGCTGGGCCAGCGCCGACGCCTGGGCCGGGCAGGTCGTCGCCCGCAACGGCAAGTTCTACTGGTACGTCCCGGTCACCAACCGCGCGACCGGCCGCAAGGCCATCGGCGTCGGCGTCTCCACCAGCCCGACCGGGCCGTTCACCGACGCGATCGGACGGCCGCTCGCCGAGAACGGCGAGATCGACCCGTCGGTGTTCATCGACGACGACGGCCAGGCCTACCTCTACTGGGGGAACCCCAATCTCTGGTACGTGCGGCTGAACCCCGACATGATCAGTTACAGCGGCGCGGTGACCCGGATCCCGCTCACCACCGCCGGGTTCGGCACCCGCACCGGCGACGCGGCCCGGCCGACCCTCTACGAGGAGGGCCCCTGGGTCTACAAGCGCAACGGGCTCTACTACAACGTGTTCGCCGCCAAATGCTGCTCGGAGTTCATCGCCTATTCCACGGCGCCCGGCCCGACCGGGCCGTGGACCTATCGCGGCACCGTCATGCCGACCCAGGGCAGCAGTTTCACCAATCACGCCGGAATCGTCGACTTCAACGGCGGATCGTATTTCTTCTACCACAACGGCGCGCTGCCCGGCGGCGGCGGATTCACCCGCTCGGTCGCCGTCGAGAAGTTCACCTACAACGCCGACGGCACCATTCCGGGGATCACCATGACCTCGGCCGGGGCGCCGCAGAACGGGACGCTGAACCCGTACGTCCGGCAGGAGGCCGAGACCATCGCCTGGAGCTCCGGCGTGGAGACCGAACGCTCCAGCGACGGCGGGATGAACGTCGGCTACCTCGAGAACGGCGACTACATCAAGGTCAAGGGCGTCGCCTTCGGGGCCGGGGCGACCTCGTTCTCGGCGCGGGTCGCCTCGGCTGCCGCGGGCGGGCGCCTCGAGGTCCGGTACGGCAGCCCCACCGGAACCCTCGGCGGCACCTGCACGGTCCCGGCCACCGGCGGCTGGCAGACCTGGACCACCGTGAGCTGCCCGGTCAGCGGCGCCACCGGCACCCGCGACGTGTACCTGAGGTTCACCGGCGGCAGCGGCTACCTGTTCAACGTCGACTGGTGGAGGTTCGCGTGAGGCCCTTCCGTCTGCTCGCCGCCGCGCTGATCGCGCTGCTCACCCTCACCGTCACCGCCGTGCCGGCGTCCGCCGCGACGATCGACACGAGCGCGTCGTACGTGCTGGTGAACCGCAACAGCGGCAAGGCGCTCGACGTCTACAACCTGGCCACGAACGACGGCGCGCGGATCACCCAGTGGGCGCGCAACGACCAGGCGCAGCAGCAGTGGCAGTTCGTCGACTCCGGCGGCGGCTACTACCGGCTCAAGTCCCGGCACTCCGGCAAGGTCCTCGACGTCTCCGGGGCCTCCACGGCCGACGGCGGCGCCATCGTGCAGTGGACCGACAACAACGCGGCCAACCAGCAGTTCAGCGTCCAGGACGTGGACGGCTACATCCAGCTGATCAACCGGAACAGCGGCAAGGCCGTCGAGGTGCAGGGCGCGTCGACGGCCGACGGCGCCAACGTCGTGCAGTACAGCGACTGGAACGGCGCGAACCAGCAGTGGCAGCTCGTCAAGCTCGGCGGCGGCACACCCTCCACCGGCACCTTCACCAACCCGGTGGTGTGGCAGGACTTCGCCGACGGCGACATCATCCGGGTCGGCGACGCCTATTACTACTCGGCGTCGACCATGCACTACTCGCCCGGCGCGCCCATCCTGCGCTCCTACGACCTGGTGAACTGGGAGTACGCGGGCCACTCGGTGCCCCGGCTCGACTTCGACTCGAACGCCTACGACCTCAACGGCGGCCGGGCGTACGTGAAGGGCATCTGGGCGTCGGCGTTCAACTACCGGCCCAGCAACAGCACCTACTACTGGCTGGGCTGCACCGAGTTCAACCGCACCTACGTCTACACCGCCTCGGCGGTCGACGGCGCCTGGTCGAAGAAGGCCCGGATCAACAACTGCTACTACGACGCCGGCCTGCTGTTCGACAACGACACCCCGTACGTGGCGTACGGCAACGGCACGATCAGCGTGGCCCAGCTCTCCGGCGACCTGACCTCGCAGGTGCGGGCGCAGACCGTCTACACCACGCCGTCGAGCATCGGCACCCTCGAGGGCGCCCGGATGTACAAGCGCGGCAACTACTACTACATCTGGCTGACCCGCCCGGCGAACGGCCAGTACGTGCTCCGATCGACCAGCCCCTGGGGTCCGTACGAATCCCGGCAGGTCCTTCTCGATCTTCCCGGGCCGATCTCCGGGGGAGGGGTGCCGCACCAGGGCGGCATCGTGCAGACGCAGAACGGCGACTGGTGGTACATGGCGTTCACCGACGCCTACCCCGGCGGCCGGGTGCCGACGCTCGCGCCGATCACCTGGAGCAACGACTGGCCGGTGCTCACCACCTCCGGCGGGCGCTGGGGCGCCACGTACCCGAAACCCGCCATCACGACCGGGAAGACCGTCCGCTCGATGATCGGGCCGGACACCTTCACCGGCAGCACGCTCGGCCCGCGCTGGGAGTGGAACCACAACCCCGACACCAGCAGGTTCAGCGTCGGCAACGGGCTGCGGCTGGCCACCGCCACGGTGACCAACGACCTCTACAACGCCCGCAACACGCTCACCCACCGGATCCAGGGGCCGTCGTCGACCGCCACCATCGAACTGGACTACTCGCAGATGGCCGACGGCGACCGGGCCGGTCTCGCGATGCTGCGCGACTCCTCCGCCTGGATCGGCGTGCGCAAGGAGAACGGCGCCACCCGGGTGTCGATGACCAACGGGCTCACCATGAACTCCAGCTGGGCCACCACCGGCACCGGCAGCGAGGCGGCCGGCGCGGCGATCAGCGGCGGAAAAATCTGGCTGCGGGTCAGCGCCGACATCCGGCCCGGCTCCGGGCGGACCGCGACGTTCTCCTACAGCACGAACGGCAGCACCTTCACCACCCTGGGACCGCCGTTCACCCTCAACAACGCCTGGCAGTTCTTCATGGGCTACCGCTTCGGCATCTTCAACCACGCCACCCGGCAGCTGGGCGGCGCGGTCGTGGTCAACCGCTTCGACCTGACCACCCCTTGATGTACGGCAACCACATCCCCACCCGTTCCCCGAGGAGCACCCGTATGCACGTACCCAAAATGCTCGTCGCTCTGGCCCTGGTCGTCACCGGCGGAACCGTCGCGGTGACCGCGACCCCGGCAGCCGCCGCGACGATCGACACGAGCGCGTCGTACGTGCTGGTCAACCGCAACAGTGGCAAGGCGCTCGACGTCTACAACCTGGCCACCAACGACGGCGCGCGGATCACCCAGTGGGCGCGCAACGACCAGGCGCAGCAGCAATGGCAGTTCGTCAGCTCCGGCAGCGGCTACTACCGGCTCAAGTCGAAGCACTCCGGCAAGGTCCTCGACGTCTACAACCTGTCGACGGCCGACGGCGGATCGATCGTGCAGTGGACCGACAACAACACCACCAACCAGCAGTTCAGCGTCCAGGACGTGGACGGCTACATCCAGCTGATCAACCGCAACAGCGGCAAGGCCGTCGAGGTGCAGGGCGCGTCCACGGCCGACGGCGCCAACGTCGTGCAGTACAGCGACTGGAACGGCGCCAACCAGCAGTGGCAGCTCGTCAAGGTCGGCTCCAGCGGCGGTGGCGGCGGCACCTGCTCGCTGCCGTCGAACTACCGCTGGTCGTCGACGGGCGCGCTGGCCCAGCCCCGGTCCGGCTGGGTGTCGCTGAAGGACTTCACGCACGCGCCCTACAACGGCCGCCAGCTGGTCTACGCCACCACGCACGACACCGGCACGTCGTGGGGCTCGATGAACTTCGGCGTCTTCTCCAACTGGTCGGACATGGGCTCGGCCAGCCAGAACGGGATGAACTTCGCGGCGGTCGCGCCGTCGCTGTTCTACTTCGCGCCGAAGAACATCTGGGTGCTCGCCTACCAGTGGGGCGGCCCGGCGTTCTCCTACCGCACCTCCAGCGACCCGACCAACCCGAACGGCTGGTCGGCCGCGCAGACCCTGTTCACCGGCAGCATCACCGGCTCCGGCACCGGGCCGATCGACCACACGCTGATCGCCGACGGCAGCACCATGTACCTCTTCTTCGCCGGCGACAACGGCAAGATCTACCGGGCGTCGATGCCGATCGGGAACTTCCCCGGCAACTTCGGCTCGTCCTACACCACGATCATGAGCGACACCACGAACAACCTGTTCGAGGCGCCGCAGGTCTACAAGGTGCAGGGCCAGAACCAGTACCTCATGATCGTCGAGGCGATCGGGAGCCAGGGCCGCTACTTCCGCTCGTTCACGGCCACCAGCCTGGGCGGCTCGTGGACGCCGCAGGCCGCCACCGAGAGCAACCCGTTCGCGGGTAGGGCCAACAGCGGCGCCACCTGGACCAACGACATCAGCCACGGTGAGCTGATCCGGGTCAGCGCCGACCAGACCATGACGATCGACCCCTGCAACCTGCAGCTGCTCTACCAGGGCCGCTCGCCGAGCTCGGGCGGCGACTACGGGCTGCTCCCGTACCGGCCGGGAGTGCTCACCCTCCAGCGCTAGACAGCCGGGCCGCATAATCCACGGGTCGTCCCTCGCCGGGGCGGCCCGTGGGTGTGTGTGAGGCAGGAGGCAGGGCGTGGACGTCGACGGTGCCGAGGCGCTGCTGGCCGAGATGGGCGCGCGGTACGCGTACACCGTCAGCGACGAGATCTCGCTGCTGTTCGATCCGGGCTTCGACCTGTTCGGGCGGGCCGTGGAGAAACTCGTGTCGGTGTCGGCGGGGATGGCCAGCGCGGTCTTCACCCGGGAGGCCGGCCGGGCGGCGCACTTCGACTCACGGATCTGGCTCGGCGCCGGCGTCGGCGACGTGGCCGACTACTTCTCCTGGCGGCAGGCGGATGCGGCCCGGTCGGCGCTGAACGGCTGGTGCTACTGGACGCTGCGCACCGCGGGACGGTCCCGGCGGGAGGCCTCCGCCGCGATCGAGGGCGCCGGCACCGCGGAGAAGAACGAGCTGCTGTTCCGGCACGGGATCAACTACAACGACGTGCCCGCCTGGCAGCGGCGCGGCATCGGCCTGTGGTGGGAGGGCACCGGCCGCCGACGGGTAGTCGTGGAACGGGAGCTGCCGATGAAGGACGCCTACCGCGAGCTGGTGACGCGGGTGGCCGCCGGCTGACGGCCCTCAGGTGCACGGGTGGTCGCCGGCTGACGGGACCTCAGGTGCGCAGGTGGGAGGCGCCGTTGAGGTCCAGGATCGCGCCGGAGGCCCAGACCGCCTCGGCGGAGGTGAGGTAGGCGACGGCGGCGGCCACCTCCTCCGGGGTGCCGACCCGGCCGAACGGGCTCTGGGCGCGGACGGCCTCGCCGCCGGCGCCGGCGAGTCTGGCGGCTTGCCGGTCGGTGCCGATGAAGCCGGGTGCGATCGAGCAGACCCCGATTCCGTACGGGGCCAGCGCCGTCGCCATCGATTGGCCGAACGCGTGCAGCCCGGCCTTCGCGGCGCCGTACGCGGGGAACTCCGGCTCGCCACGGAACGCGCCGCGCGAGCCGACGTTGACGATGCTGCCCGGCGCGCCGCGGTCGATCAGGTGCCGGGCCACGCAGTACGTCACGTTGGCCGCGCCGATCAGGTCGACGTCGATCATGCGGCGCCAGCTGTCCTGCCAGCCGGCGTAGGACACCTCGGCGATCGCGTGCCGGTTGTCCGGGGCCGGCGCCACCGCGGCGTTGTTCACCAGGATCTCGACGCCGCCGAGCGCGGCCACCGCCTGCCGCACCACCTCGGCGGCCTGCCCGGGATCGCCGACGTCGCCGCCGACCACGGCGTGGCCGTCGCCGCCGAGCAGCGCAACGGTCTGCTCGGCGGCGGCGCGGTCACTGGCGTAGTGGACGGCGACCCGGTCGCCGCGCGCCGCGAGGGCCACCGCGACGGCCCGGCCGATACCCCGGGACGCCCCGGTGACCAGGGCGCGCCGCGCCGGGGGAGAAGTCATGCGCCGAGTCTGCCATCACGGCGGCGGCGCACCGCGACGGCGGCGGCCCCGGCGAACAGCAGGCCCAGGCCGATGCTCGCCGTGGCGCCGGCGCTCGTGCCGGTGATGGGGAGTTCGGCGCCGGCCGCGGTCACCGTGATCGCCGCCTCGTTGTTGCCGGGATCGCGGTCGATGCCGTCCTCGTCGCCGAACAGCTCGACCTGCACCGAGCCCTGCTCGCCGTGGACCGCTTCGGCCCCTCGTACGGTGAAGGTGAATTTCACCTGCTGATCGGGGGGCAGCGTCGTCGTCCGCAGCGAGCAGTCGAATTCGGTGAACTCCCGCGAGGTCTCGTCGTCGGAGAGCAGCCGGCAGCGGTCGTCGGAGCGGACGACGGTGAGCGGCGTGGGCAGGGTGACGCGGGTGTAGGAGGCGTTGTTCGTGAAGGGCGGGTAGCGCAGGGTGCCGGGACCGGAGTTGCCGAACCCCACCTCGATCGTGTGCTCGCCGGGCGTGCCGGGGATGCTCGCGCCGGTGGCGACCACGTCGGTGCGCCGCTCGCCGGTCACGGTCACGGTCGTGTACGTGCCGTTGTCGTCCTGGTCGGTGTCGGCCTGCGGGACGCCGGCAGCCGACGCGGCCACCTCCTCGAGCTCCAGCGCGGGCCCGGTGCCGGTCCGGTCCTGGGGGAGCGGGATCCGCTGGTCCTCCCATTCGGCGGCGGTCAGCCACTGCACGGCCAGCGAGGTCTCGCTTCCCGCGGCCGCGTCGCCGGGCGCCTCGACCGTGAACGGCGCGGAAACCCGGTAGGTGCCGCCCGGCGTCAGCGTCGTGTCGAAGGTGCAGGCGATGGACCAGCCGTACGTGCAGTTGCCGAAGTTCGTGCCGGCGAGCGCTCCCGGCTCGCTGCTGATCACGGCGGTCAGCCCGCCGACCGCCGTGGTGCCGGTGTTGCGGACCGCGGGCCGCAGCGTGGCAGCGCCGCCCGGGGCCACCGTCAGCGGCGCGCCGTCCACGGCCGTGAGGTCGACGCCCTCGCCGATCCGCACGGTCGCGGTCTCGGTGGTCGCGGCGCCGCCGTCGACGGCCGTCGCGACGGACAGGGTGCCGGCGTCGCCGACCGCGGCGCCCGGCTCCGGCGTGAGGGTCAGCATGATCACGGTAGTGGTCGCGAAACCCCAGGTGGCGTCGTCGTCGGGGCGTTCGAAGACCCGGTGCGGGCCGGGCAGCACGCACCGCACGACCGGGCCTGCCGAGCACGTCCCGCCGGCCTGCGCGGCGTCGATCTCCACGGCGGCCACGCCCACCTTCGAGGTGTCGAAGGTGAGCGTGACGCTGTTCGCCCAGCCCTCCTCGTCGGCGAACAGCACCGGGGCCAGGATCTCCTCGACCGGGTCCCCGGCGGCCGGCAGCGTGAGGTTCCGCGGGGAGACACCGCCCTCGACCCCTGCGGGAGCTGCGCCGGCGGGGGCGGGAAGGAGCACGGACAGCGCCGTGACCAGCATCGCCGTGACCAGCATCGTCAGGGCCGCGAGTCGGGTCATGTTCTCATGACTACCAAAAGCGGCCGATCGGCGATGAGTTTCCGGGCGAGGTCAGCGGTAGAAGGCGGCGGGGTCGCCGGCCAGGGACGCCTTCACATGGGCGGTCCAGTCGTCGGCGATCACCTCGATGCGGTCCTGCTCGAGCCCGTCGAGGCCGGCGCGGACGAGCACGGCCGGGTCGCCCTTGGGGCCGTCGTAGTCGCTCAGATCGGTGTCGGCGGCACCCAGGTGCAGGGCGGTGACCAGGGTCTTCTGGGCGGCCAGTTCGAGGCGTACGCCGTTCGTGAGGTTCCACTCGGCGGCCTTCGCGACCCCGTAGGCGGTGTGGCCCGGGTAGTTGAACCATGACATCGCGGAGAGGACGTTGAGGATCGCGCCGCCGGCCAGCCGGGGTGCGAAGGCCCGGATCATGCCGAGGGTGCCCCAGAAGTGGGTGTCCAGCTCCAGCCGGATGCGGTCGAGGTCGCCGGTGACCAGTCCGGTGACGGTGTCCACGCCGGCGTTGTTGACCAGCAGGGTGACGTCGGGGGCCGCGGCCGCGGCGGCGGCGATCGAGGCCGGGTCGGTGATGTCCAGCGGCAGCACCGTGGCGCCGGGGATGTCGACGAGCCCGGGGCGGCGGGCGGTGGCGTAGACCTTGGCGCCGCGGGCGAGAAGCTGCTCGGCGAAGTGCTTGCCGAGGCCGCGATTGGCGCCGGTGACGAGGGCGACTGCTCCGGAGATCTGCATGCCGCCGACCCTAGAACCTGACGTTGACGTCAGGGGCAAGTCCGCGTTTCGGGTGCCGGGGTAGCAGTATGGGCGCGTGAACACTTCTGTGCGGGCCGGGCTGTCCGGTGTGGCGGCCGCCGCGGTGGCGCTGGGCGTCGCCGAGATCGTGGCCGTGGTGACCGGGCCGTTGTCGGCGCCGCTGCTGGCCGTGGGCGGCGTCGTGGTCGACACGGTGCCGGGGCCGGTCAAGGACGCCGCGGTACGCGTCTTCGGCATCCACGACAAGACGGCCCTGATCGTGGGGACGCTCATCCTGCTCACGGGTTACGCGTACGCGATCGGGGTGTTGGCCGCACGCCGGTGGTGGATCGGGGTGGCGGGTATCGCGCTCTTCGGAATGATCGGCGCCGTCGCGGCGATGACCCGGCACGACGCGGGGCCGATGGCCTGGCTGCCGAGCGTCGCCGGAGCCGCGCTGGCCGTGTGGGTGCTGCACCGGCTGCTGGGACTCGGCGCAAGGCCTGCCGAAGAGGACGGTCGGCGGCGATTCCTGAAAGGTGTCGGGCTGGCGGCCGGGCTGGCCGTCGCCGGTGGGGCGGCCGGGCGGCTGCTGACCTCGCGGCAGGCCGTCCAGCAGGCCCGCGACGCCGTGGTGCTGCCGGCGCCCCGGCAGTCGCCACCACCGCTGCCGGCGGGGGTGCAGGTGGCGGACGTGACGCCCTACGTGTCACCGAACGCCGACTTCTATCGCATCGACACGGCGCTGTACCCGCCCCAGATCGACCCGTCGACGTGGGAGCTGCGCATCCACGGCATGGTCCGCAACCCGATCACGATCACCTGGGAGCAGCTGCTGCGACGGCCGATGATCGAGCGCTACGTGACGCTGGCGTGCGTCTCCAACGAGGTCGGCGGCGACCTGATCGGCAACGCGCTGTGGCTCGGCACGCCGATCAGGGAACTGCTGGACGAGGCGGATCCGCTGCCCGGCGCCGACCAGGTGGTGCAGCGCTCGGCGGACGGCTGGACCTGCGGCACGCCCACGGCGGTCCTGCGCGACGGCCGGGACGCGCTGCTCGCCGTCGGGATGAACGGCGAGCCGCTGCCGGTGGCGCACGGCTTCCCGGTACGGATGGTGGTGCCGGGCCTGTACGGCTACGTGAGCGCCTGCAAGTGGATCACCGAGATCGAGCTGACCCGGTTCGCCGACTTCGACGCGTACTGGGTGCCGCGCGGCTGGTCGGCGCAGGGTCCGATCAAGCTGCAGTCCCGGATCGACACCCCGCGCAAGGGTACGAAGAGAGCGGCCGGCACTGTCGTCGTCGGCGGGGTGGCGTGGGCCCAGCACACCGGTATCGCGAAGGTCGAGGTCCAGATCGACGACGAGCCGTGGCGGGAGGCGACGCTGGCCGCGACGGTGTCCGCGGACACCTGGCGGCAGTGGAGCTACCCGTGGCAGGCGACGCCGGGGGAGCACCGGTTGCGGGTGCGGGCCACCGACCGCAACGGGCAGACCCAGACCGCCACCCCGGCGCCGACGGCACCGGACGGCGCGACCGGTTGGCACGCCGTCACGGTACGCATCGACTGACTAGTTCTTGTTGATCACGATGGCGTTGCCGACCCGGCGCTCGATGATCGCCTCGTTGCCCCAGTCGTCGGTGGGCCGGTTGTAGAGCGTGTCGTTGATGATCAGGGTGCTGTCGCCGCCCATGCCGAACATCATCGCGTCGGCCGCGCCCAGCCACTTCATCACCGCGGCGGCTTCGGGAATGGTGACGCCGACGCTGATGCCCGGTCGCCGGCCGTCGACCACCACCATGAGCAGCTGGCCGGCGGCCGTGATGCCGACCATGGTCCGCGGGTGCCGGTCGGAGTGGAAGGCGGGGGCGAAGTAGCCCTCGCTGGTCTTCCAGCCGTTCGCGCCCGAGTTCATCCAGATCTCGCCGTCGCGGACCAGTGCCGGGCCGCCGTTGATCGCGGTGAAGTCCGGGCCGGTGACCATCCGGCCCTGCGGGTCGAGGATCTGCGTGCCGGGCTGGAACTTCTGGCCGATCACGGTGCGGTCGCGCAGCCACTGCGCGCCGGCGCCGATGCCCTGCATCACCCGGGAACCGGCCGGGATCGGGCCGCCGGCCGGGCTGCGCACCTGCTTGGCCACCCAGTTGCCGTCGACCACCACGTCCACGCTGCCGGCCGGGCCGGTCGGCGTGGTCGTCCCCCACTCGGGCCGGAAGATCACGATCTCGTCGGCGTCGGTGCAGGCCTCGTACCGCCAGACCCCGTCGCCGGCCGTGCCGTCGGGCCGCAGGTCGCCGACCCCGCCACAGTTGATGATCTTCCCGGGTTTGCGGTGGATGCCGTCGATCACCCACTGCGCCCCGTCCGGCGCCGTGACCTTGGTGGAGCTGGTCAGCTCGGTGATCCGCGGCTTGCCCGCCGCGCCGCCCAGCAGCAGCGCGGTGCGCCCGTTCTGCGCCTCGCTGAGCAGGTTGTTGCCCTGCACGTAGATGCCGAGCGGATCGCCGTCGAAGCCGTTGAAGTCCTTGTTGTTCACGCTGTTGATGTCGAACTCGCTCGCGTTGATCGCGGCGAACGCCCCGGCGTGCTTCGCGATCGCCCGCACCGTCTCCCCGCTCGCCAGATCGGGGCCGTGCGCGCCGCCCACGGTCACCGCGGCGTCCGGCTCCACGACCACGACGCGCACCTCCCACGGCCCGGTCGTCGTCTCCTGCCGGAACGCCTGGTGCTGGACGGTGCCGCTGAGGGCCTTGCCGTTCACCGTGATCTTCGCGAGCGCCGCCAGCTTCGTCTCCGCCGCCTTGCGGTCGGCGAACGTCTCGGTGAGGTGCAGGCCGTGGAAGAGGGTGACGTCGGCCGGCGCCCGGTAGCCGATGTCGGCCGGCAGGGGCGGGTCGTAGGTGGACTTCGTCGTCTCGATCCCGGCCGCCCTCAGGGCCGCCTGGTAGTCCAGCGCGGCCTGGGCGTCCCGGGTCAGGTTCTGGGCGTTCGGATAGTTCAGGGCGATGCCGTACCGGGACGAGGCGTAGCCCTGCGAGAACTTGCGGTAGGTCACCCCCGGAACCGGCGTCTGCACCGCCCCGACCGTGGTGACCAGGCTGTCCGGGCCGAGCGGCATCCGGCCGGCCGGGTTCTGGTACGGCGCGGCGAGACTGGCCACTGCCGGGCGCGGCGCGACCAGGCCGGAGGCGGTGACCGCGACGGTCACCGCGAGGATGGAACTGAGATGGCGATAGCCCACGAACGACTCCCCGTAGAAGTGGAACGGCCGCCGGTGGTCTCGCGCCCCAAGACCGCGGCGGCCAGGACATCGAAACTTACACAAGTGTTGATCCGTTCGGTGACCGAGGGTGCCCGATCGTTCTACGCCCTGACTTCGGCGAGCCGCCTCACGGCGTACTCGTCGCCCCAGCAGACCGCGGCCTCCCAGGCCGCCGACGCCTGCGCGGCGATGTCGTGGATGCCGTCGTCGAGGCCGGCCGCGTTGCCGGGCAGCAGCAGGTCGAGGAGGGGGTCGTCGACGTGCGCCTCGTCCCAGTCGATCAGCGCGACACGATCCGCGGTCATGAGCACGTTGCCCGGATTGGGGTCGCCGTGCACGACGCTGGTCTCGCGCCCGGTGAGGCCGCGCCCGTGCCGCCCGGTGAGGTCGCGCCCATGCCGCCCGGTGAGGTCGAGCCCGTGCCGCCCGGCGAGCCGCGCCCATGCCGCCCGGCACCGGGCGACGCCCTCCCGGGGCATCGCGCGCAGGTCGACCCTCGTCCCGGTCTCGGCGTGCAGCAGGTCGGCAGACGACCGCCAGCCCGGGCGCTGCGGCCAGTCCCGGGTCAGCCGGTGCAGCTCGCGCAGGGTGCCGGCCACGCGACGCCAGTCGGCCGGGGACTCCGGTGGCCCGCCCTCGAGGTGGGTCATCACCACCAGGCCGTCGGCGAAGAGCCGGCCGTCGGCGGCCGGGATCGGCGCCGGCACGGTCAGGCCGGCGCGGCCGAGGTACCGCAGGAGCCCGGTCTCCCAGGCCAGGTCGGCGTCGCTCCGGGTGCCGAGCCGGCCGACCGCGAGACGCCCGCCGACGCGCACGAGCCACACGTCGTTGGCGGCCCCGCCGGTGAGCGGCTCGATGCGTACGGCGTCGTCACCCCACCGCGCGAGCGCCGCCCACCCGGTTCGCGGCGCGGACCCATCCGGGCCTTGAGGACCTCGATCCGGCAGCCCGCTCACATCCGGTCCTTCAGGACGTCGATCTCGCAGCCCGGCGCGGCCGGGTCGAAGCCGTGCTCGGACAGCCAGCGGATCGCCAGCAGGGCGCGCAGCGACCAGCGCGCCAGCTTGCGGACGGCGGCGCCCGCCGCGGCCCACGCCGCCGGCGACGCGGTGGACGGCCGGCCGAGGCGGCCGAGCGCCCTGCCGGGTACGGCGGCGAGCGCCAGCACGGGCGGCCGGCGCCACAGCACCCGCGGCGTCGGGATCGGCGCCAGGGCGATCGCCGCGACCTCGACGTCGATGCGCGCCTGATCGGTGTCGATCTTCAGGAAGACGTCGCCGGCGCGCAGGGTGGCGCGGGCCCGATGTGCGATGACGATCTCGATCCCGTCCACGCCGCCATTCTCGCGACGGCGGCCATCGCCGTCACCGCAATTGTTTCCGGCACCGATGAGTTCCCGGCCGCCGGGCGGTCCACGTCGGTATGACCTCGATTCAGCCCATCGTCAGCACCCCCGACCTGCCCCGGCTGCGCGCCTTCTACGAGAAGGTGCTCGGCGCGACCCCCGCCATGCGCGTCCCCGAGGAGGGCCCCGCTTTCTATGTCGAACTGCGGATCGGCGCGACCACGCTCGGCCTCGTGCACGAGGAGAAGACCGAGATCGGCGCACCGGTACGCATCATCCTGAGCGCCGAGGTCGAGGACGTCGACGCGCTGCTGCCCGTCGTCGAGGCGGCCGGCGGCGCCGTGCCGGGGCAGCCCAACGACATGCCGTGGGGGCAGCGGGTGGCGCACGTCCACGACCCCGACGGCAACATGCTCAACCTGACCTGCCGGTTGCGGTAGCGACCCGGCCGGGGCAGCGGTAGGTAGAACGTTCGGTCTTGACTTGCGACGAGCGACCCGTCATCGTGATGCAAGACAGAACGATCGTTCTACCAAACGGGAGCATCACCATGACCACCTCCGGCATCTCGACGGCGGCGGCCGCCCTGCGGCGGCTGTACTTCGCGCGGGCCGTCTTCGCCTTCGCCTGGGCCGGCGTGACGTTCGCGGCGGCCGGCGAGCTCACCGGGCTCACCACCGTGCTCTTCGTGATCTATCCGCTGGCCGACGTGGCCGCCGCGATCGTCGACGCCCGGTCGTCGCGCGCCACCGGCTCGCCCGTCCTCCTCTACGTGAACGTCGCGGTCAGCTCGCTCGCCGCGATCGGCCTGGCCGTGGCCGGCGCCTCCGGCATCCCGGCGATGCTGCGGGTGTGGGGCGCCTGGGCGATCGTGGCCGGCCTGGTTCAGCTGGCCGTGGCGGTGACCCGCCGCAGGATGGGCGGGCAGTGGCCGATGATCTTCAGCGGCGGGCTGTCGGTGCTGGCCGGCTCCTCGTTCTACGCGGCCGCCTCGGCGGCCGAGCCCGCGCTGACGAACGCGGTCGGCTACGCCATCCCCGGCGCCGTCTTCTTCCTCGTCTCCGCCATCCGCCTGGGAAGCGCCGCGAGGAGCGCGCGAAGCGCCGGCAGCGCCGCGGGAAGCGCCGGCAGCGCCGCGAGGAGTGCAGGCAGTGCCGCGGGAAGCGCGGGCAGCGCCGCGGGAAGCGCGGGCAGTGCCGCGGGAAGCGCCGGCAGCGCCGCGAAAACGAGCCACAGCGCCGCCGAGACGAGCCACAGCGCGGCGAAGGGTCACTGACATGCCGGACACCAGCACCACCTACGACGTCGTCATCATCGGCGCCGGCCCGGTCGGGGAGAACGTCGCCGACCGCCTGGTGCGGGGCGGCCTGACCGCCGCCGTCGTCGAGCGCGAACTGGTCGGCGGCGAATGCTCCTACTGGGCGTGCATGCCGACCAAGGCCCTGCTCCGCAGCGGGGGCGCGCTGCGGGCGGCCCGCCGGGTGCCCGGTTCCCGCGAGGCGGTCACCGGCGATCTGGACGTGTCGGCCGTGCTGCGCCGCCGGGATGCGTTCGCCGCACAGTGGAGGGACGACGGCCAGGTGTCCTGGCTGGAGTCGGCCGGGATCGCGCTGGTCCGGGGGCACGGCCGGATCAGCGGGGAGCGGACCGTCGCGGTGACCGGCGCCGACGGGGTCACGACGGTGCTCACCGCCCGGCACGCGGTCGTCGTCGCGACCGGCACCGGCGCGCTCCTTCCCGAGATCGAGGGCCTGCGCGAGGCGAAGCCGTGGACCAGCCGGGAGGCGGCCGCCGCGAGCGCGGTCCCCGGCCGGCTCGCCGTGATCGGCGGCGGCGTGGTGGCCGCCGAGATGGCGACCGCGTACGCGAGCCTCGGCTCCACGGTCACGGTGCTGGCCCGCGACGGCGTGCTGCCGGCGGCGGAGCCGTTCGCCGGGGAGCTGGTCACCGAGGCGCTGCGCGACGCCGGCGTCGACGTACGGATCGGTGTCGAGGCGGTGGCCGTGCGCCGCGACGGGACCGGGACGGTGCACCTCACGCTGGCCGGCGGCGGGCAGGTCGAGGCCGACGAGGTGCTGGTCGCGATCGGCCGGGCACCGAACACCCAGGACATCGGCCTGGACGCCGTCGGGTTGAAGCCGGGCTCCTGGCTGACGGTCGACGACGCCCTGCACGTGACCGGAGCGGGGGAGTGGCTCTACGCCGCGGGCGACGTGAACCGGCGGGCTCTGCTCACCCATCAGGGCAAGTACCAGGCGCGGGCGCTCGGCGACGCGATCGTGGCGCGGGCGAAGGGCGAGCCGGTCGAGACTCGCGCGTGGGGCCGGCACGCGGTCACGGCCGACGAGCGGGCGGTGCCGCGGGTCGTGTTCACCGATCCGGAGGTGGCGTCGGCCGGACTGACCGCCGCGGCGGCGGAGGCGGCGGGGCTGCGGACCCGGGTCGTCGACCACGACCTGGCAGCGGTCGCGGGTGCGGCGCTGCACGCCGAGGACTACCGGGGTCACGCCCGGATGGTGGTCGACGAGGACCGCCGGGTGGTCGTCGGTTTCACCGTGGTGGGCCCGGACGTCGCCGAGTTGCTGCACGCCGCGACCGTCGCGATCGCCGGCGAGGTCCCGATCGACCGGCTCTGGCATGCGGTCCCGGCGTTCCCGACGGTCAGCGAGGTGTGGTTGCGCCTGCTCGAGGCCTATGGCCGCCGCCAATTATGATCTTGAGATGGGCGAGGAATGGACGCTGTTCACCGAGGACGAGGTGCTCCGTGCCGCGGGTGAAGGAGCGAAGATCCAAAGATCAGGACCATCCGTGTACGCCGCCGGCGGCCGTGCCCTGATCATCGTCCTGGACGCGGGGGATCGGCCGGCCGGAACGCGGCTGGCCGATCGGCGCACGGTCGAGCTGCGCGGGCCGTTCCCGGACCCGGTCGTCTCCTGGTTCGACCGTGCCGGCCTGCCGTGGCTGCTCTACGCGCGGCTCGCCGGCGGCGACTGTGTCCCGCTCGGCCGCAGCGGCGGAGTCGTGCGCCGCGACGGTGACGACCTTGACCTGGTGCTCGAGGAGCCGCTGCCGTTCCCGCTGCTGGACCTGCTGCGCCCGGACCGCGAGCGGCGGCTGCCGGACCTCGGCTGGCTGACGATGCTGCCGCACGACAAGGTCGGCGCGCTGCGGGCGTTCGCCGAGGGCTGGTACGCCGACATGGCGCCGGCCGGCACCGAGGAACCCGAGGCGGCGACTCCTCTCCCCGTACCCTTGCAGGTCTTTTATCGGCTCGCGGCGCGGGAACCGCTGATGTTCGGCGTGCACAACGAGATCTACCGGCCGCACGACCTGGAGTACGACGAGGACGAGGGCGGTGTGATCGTCGCCGCCGAGAACCAGGGCGTGTGGGTGAGGGTCGTCGACCCGGACGAGGACGACCCGGAAGTCCACGACGACGGCGACCCGGACGAAGAGCCGCTGAGCGGTTTCCTGCTGCAGTTCACCCTGGCCGAGGCCGTGATGGCGGCGCCCTACCGGGCGAGCGCCGAGCTCACGGACGCACAGTGGAAGCGGCTCGCGCAGCGGCTGACCGAGGTCCCGCTGGCCCGGCCCGCCTTCCTCGGCCCGGCCGCGTCGCTGCACGTCGCTCCCGGCCTGGTCGTCATCGTTCAGGAGGGCCAGGAGGGTAACGAGGGCGGCGTCGAGCTGACGGCCGGCACCTTCCAGCGGCCGGCGCTGGACGCGCTGCGCGAGCCCGGCGTCGAGTGGAACTGAGCCGTCTTCTCAGCCGTCTTCTCAGCCGGCGGTGGCCGGCTCGCGCTCGCCGTGGATGCGCACCAGGCCCTCGACGCCGCGCAGGAAGGTCTCGGTGACCAGGTCGGGGTCGAAGAGGCAGCCGGCCGCCATGGCGCCGTCGCGCAGCATGACGAAGTGGCGCGCGGCGGCGTCCGAGGAGTCCTCGGCGACCTGGGCCATCAGCGTGGTGAGGGTGTCGAGGAACCACTGCCGGTGCGCGATGATCTGCGCGTGCACCGGGTGGCCGGCGTCGGGGAACTCGGCGGCGGCGTTGAGGAAGGCGCAGCCGCGGAAGCCGGGGGACCGGATGTTCGCGGCGACGGCGCCGGCGATGGCCAGCAGCGAGTCGGTCGCCGTGGCGCTGGCGGCGAGGGCCGCGGTGACGGCGCCGCGGTCCATCTGGTGCACCTGTTGCAGGTAGGCGACCACGAGGTCGTCCTTGCTCGGGAAGTGCCGGTAGAAGGTCGCCCGGGTCACCTTCGCCTCGGCGATGATCCGGTCGACGCCGACGGCGTGGATGCCGTCGGCGTAGAAGATCCTGGTCGCCGTGGCGAGGAGCCGCTCCCGGGCTTCAGAGGTGGCCCCACGCGTCATTCCGCCATCGTAGCGGCCAGAACGTTCGGTCTGGAATGGCGGCGGGCGCGGCCCGGCCGGCCGCGCCCGCGAGAACCATGTCAGTGGTGGTGGTTGTGGGTGCGCGGGTCGGCGTCGCTGCTGCGGCTGCCGGCCTTCGCGAGGCCCCGGCTGATCATGTAGCCGATGGTCAGCAGGGTGATGTACCACCACGCCTTGTCGGCCGCGAAGTAGTCGGCGCCGTTGTTCGCCGAGCCGTCGCCGACCGCGTTGGAGGCGATCAGCACGCCGATGACCGCCAGCACATAGACGATCAGCTCGGTCGTCTTGTAGGACGGCTTGGTCTCCTCACCGCGCAGGCGCAGGTTCTTCGCCGGGACGTCGTCGGTGTGGGTGTGAGTGCTCAGGGCCATGGTTCTCTCCTTCCGGGGGGCTGGTGAAACGGTTATTACCCGACCCAAAAGGTGCCTATCGGTCTTCATTCAGCATGTTCCCAGACCGTTATCAGGAAAGAGGATTCTCACGTTCACGGGCCCGCCGCCGTCGGAAAGCGCGCGTTTGACCGGTATCCGTCATGCGGTGTGGAATATGTTGCATGCCGATCCCGCCGCGTACAGGTGTCATCGCCCGATCGCTGCTGCGCGAGAACGCGTACCAGTCGATCCGCGACGCGATCGTGGACGGCACGCTGCAGCCGGGGGAGCGGCTCAACGACATCGAGCTCGCCCAGTGGCTCGGGGTCAGCCGCACCCCGGTGCGTGAGGCGCTGGCCAAGCTCGAGGAGTCCGGTCTCGTGCAGACCAAACCGGGCCGCTACACGATGGTCAGCCCGCTCGACGTCCGCGCGGCGCGGTCGGCGCAGACGGTCACCGCGGCGATGCACGAGCTCGCCGTGCGTGAGGCGGTGCCGGTGCTGACGGACGACGAGATCGCGGCGATGCAGGATGCCAACGCGCGCTTCGCGGCGGCGCTGAAGGCCGAGGACGTCGACGCGGCGATCGCCGCCGACGACGACTTCCACGGGATCACGGTGGCCGCGGCCGCCAACCCGGCGGTCCGGTCGGTGCTGGAGCAGTTCACGCCGGTGCTGCGGAGGCTGGAGCGCCTGCGCTTCTCGTCGGTGAGCGCCCGTGGCTCGGTGGCCCTGCACGACCGGATCATCGAACTGTGCGCGGCCCGCGATGTCGAGGGCGCGGCAGCGGCGGCGCGCGACAACTGGATGAGCCTGGACCCGCGCACAGATTTCGGTCTGTCGGAGGAGTAAGCCTCTCATCTTCCGGCCGGCATCCCATCGACAGATGTCTTGAATACCGTCGGCTGTGTGCAATATATTGCATGCAGAACACAGAACTTCGGCATAGGGGGACGAGGATCATGAGCAGTATTCGAAATGTCGTGCTGGTCCACGGCGCGTTCGCCGACGGTTCCGGCTGGCGCGGCGTCCATGACCGGCTGACCGCCCAGGGCTACCGGGTCACGATCGTGCAGAACCCGCTCACCTCGCTGGAGGACGACGTCGCCGCCACCACGCGGGCGCTCGATCTTCAGGACGGCCCGGCGATCCTGGTCGGCCACTCGTGGGGTGGCACGGTCATCACCGAGGCCGGCGTGCATCCGAAGGCCGCCGGCCTGGTCTACGTGTCGGCACTGGCGCCCGATGCCGGCGAGACGACCGCGCAACAGTACGAGGGATTCGCGCCGACACCGGACTTCGTCATCGACGTCGCCGAGGACGGGTTCGGCCTCATCAACCGCGACAAGTTCAAGGCCGGGTTCGCGGCCGACACCAGCGACGCCGACGCCGCATTCCTGCGCGACTCGCAGGTGCCGATCAACATGGCGGTGTTCGCGACGCCGGTGAAGAACGCGGCGTGGCACGACAAGCCGACCTGGGCCGTCATCGCCACCGAGGACCGGGCGTTCGACCAGGCGATGCTGCAGCACATGGCCCGGCGCATCGGCGCGGAGATCACCAACGTCTCCGCCAGCCACGCTCTCTTTCTGACGCAGCCCGACGTCGTCGCCGACGTCATCGTCACCGCCGCGAAGAGCGCTCTTTGACCTTTGTCAGGTGGCGCCTTGGAGCGAACCGTCAAGGCCTGTTCACCCTCTCTCAGGCCGGTGTGAGGTTCAGGAGGCCAGGGCCGCGATGAACTCGGCCGCGTCGGTGCCGCGGGGGCGGTCGCTGACCTGGCCGTCGCCCACCTCGACGACGCGCCACCGGCCGTCCTCGTGGCGGGTGAGGTCGGCGGTCACGAACGGCAGCCGCAACGCCCGGATGGCCGCGGCGAACGGGGTGACGTCGAGGCCGGCGGGCGGCAGGTCGCCGTCGGTGTCCGGGTGCGCGGTGATCAGCCGGCACTCGCCGCCGACCCACCAGGTGCGGGCCTCCGCGCCGGTGAACGTCTCGAAGCGGCGCAGGACGAAACCGCCGGTGAAGTCGTCGCCGCGCAGCTCCCGGAACCGGGCCGCCACCGCCGAGGCCGCCTCGGCGTCGGCGACGTCCGGGATGTAGGCGGCCTCGTGCCAGTAGTGCTTCATCGACTTGGTCCAGTCACGCAGCACCGCCGGGCCGGTCCCCAGTTCCGCGCGGACGGCGGAGAAGTCGGCGCCCCACACCGATTCGGGCGTGTGCGGCCGCATCGTGTCGTACCAGCCGGGCAGCTCGTGCGCCCGGCGGTACTGCTCCGGGCTGGTGCGCAGGGTGACGTCCCGCGCGGCGAGGGCGCCGGCCATCGCCGCGTACTGCTCGCTGCTCATCATCCAGCCGCGATACACGGCGTCCGTTCCTGCGGGCACCCGGGCGACCGCGCTCTCCGGCGTACCGCCCCCGGTGAGCGCGTCGTGGTCGACCAGGGCGACGTGGTGCCCGGCCGCGCGGGCGGCCGCCGCCTCGTCGGCGAAGTGCTCGTCCGGGCGGCGGGGGCGCAACACGTCAGCGGGAAACAGCAACAGCATCGGCCCATCATCCACGGCGACGCCACGCCCTCCGGCACCTCCACCGGGCGAACTGTCGCGATGAGGACCGAACCACATCGGACGGCGGCGCGTATACGGTGATGACACGCCACGAGGGGAAGGGCTGGTCATGCCACATTCGGGTGAGGAGCTCGGCGCGGACCTCGTCGATCTCTACGACGCGGGCCGGTTCAAGATGAAGGCGCTGGCCGTCGAGTTCCGGGGCGCCGGCGCGGCGCTGGTGCGCACCTACGGCATGACCGGGGTGTTCGCGCGGCACCCGGATCTGGGTGGCTCGTCCGGGCCGGCGCTCGGCTCCTGGGAGGCGCTGCGGGACGCGATCATCGAGGTGATCGCGACGACGGCGGTGAACATGGAGGACACCGGGGATGCGCTGATCATGGCGGCCGACGAGTACGGCAAGACCGACGCGATAGCGGCCCGGCACTTCGAGGAGCTCAAGCAGGGGCTCGACCACGCGCACGGGGTCACGTCATGAGCTACGACCAACTCGCCCAGCACGCGATCCAGCTCGAACGCTCCGCAGTGATCATGGATATGCGGCAGCGGGGCTTCGGGTACGACTCCGATGAGAACCGGTTCTGGGACTCGTTCATGGACGACGAGGTGGTGCGCTCGGCCGCCGATCTGACCGCCGCGAAGTTCTCCGGCGTGGCCGACCTGTTCACGCCGTTCCTGGGCATGCCCGACCCGGAGGCGTTCATCCCGCTGCGCGACGTCCTGGCGCAGGCCGCGACCACGCTCAACCACGAGAAGGGCGAGCTGCCGTACAACGCGGCGAGTGTGCTCACCAACCCCGACCTGGGCCTGATGGACGACGTCAAAGGCCTGGTCAAGGATTGGTACGGCGAGGCCGGGCACAAGTTCAAGAGCGACTACCTGTCGAAGTGGGACTCGATCACCTCGAACCAGTTCGCGCTGGTGATCGCGCTCAAGGGCGGGATCGAGGCGGAGCACGCGCTGTGGCGTGAGGCCCGTAAGAACGTCGACGACCTGGCGCATCAGGCGCAGGCGTCGCTGGACTCGATGCTCGACTGCAACCCGAAGGACGTCGCGTTCCTGCTGACCGTCGCCGGTTCGATCTTCGCGGTCGGCGCGTCGGTCTCCACCGGCGGCCTGGCGATCGGGCTGACCATCGTCGGTGAGGCGTTCGCCTCGGGCGCCGCGGTGCCGATGGCCGACAAGGAGAAGGTGACGTTCAGCGGCCGCAACGCCGGCGAGATCGTCAACGGCATCCGGGACGCGCTGGCGAAGCTGAGCGCGCAGATCGTCGCGGCCGAGACGGTCATCCGGGACGCCATGGACAACGCCCTCGGCGTGCTGCACCAGAACCCGGACCGGATCATCGCGCCGCGGCCGGGGCTGGCCGACGCCACCGCGGCGACGATCCGCGACGACGTCCTCGGCCTCGGCACGGCGGAGGGGTGACGCCACCATGGGAGAACTGGCCGACCGCGTCGACACCATGCACATCGCCGTGTCCACACCCGACGGTGGGATCACCGCCGAACTGTACGGCCGGGACGGCCTGTCCCTGACCTTCCGCGACGGCGCCTACCGGCAGTTCACCGACGAGACCGAGCTGGAACGCCGCCTCGAGGCGCTGGCCGGCAGGCTGTGGGTGGCCCGGACCCGCGAATACTGGCGGATCTACGGCGACGTCACCGGCACCGACGCGGCCGGCGACGACCCGCCGGCCGGGGAACGCGACCGGCAGTGGCGGGCCGAACGCGACGAGCTGGTGGTCTACGGCTCGTCCGCGTACGGCGACGTCACGATCCGGTCGGTCGGCATGCGCGGCTGGGAGGTCGGCATCCGCCCGGGAACGCTGCGCGCGCTCGACGAGTGGCAGTTCGCGGCGGCGGCCGGGGAAGCGGCCGGCGAGCTGATCCGCGACCAGTACGCGAAACTCGTGGCACTGTCCAGCAAGCACTACGGCGAGGAATAGGGGAGCGGCTGTGCGGCGTACATCTCGCGGAACCATCGCAGGCGTGATCCTGCTGGCCCTCGCGATCTCCGGCTGCGACTCCGGCGACGGCGACGGCGACCCGGACGCCGCCGCCTGCGAGCTTGCCACGCCACCGGCGGCCGGGGCGGCGCCGGACACCACCGCCGTGAAGGTCGCCGAACAGGGATACACCGTGGTGAAGGCCGACTTCGCGCGCAACGCCACCTCGTTCGCGCGGGTGAGCATCGGGGCGGTGCTGGAGAACACCGGCGATCAGGTCGCCTACCGTACCCGTGTGGTCTTCGACGCCCTGGACGCGTCCGGCACCTCCGTCGTCTCCGGCGAGCAGGCGAAATACAAGATGATCGAGGTTCCGCTGCTGGCGCCCGGCGAGAAGGCGGCGATCGGGGACACCCTGGTCGTGGACGAGAAGGCGACCGTCGACACCGTCACGATCGAGCCCGCCGTCACCGGCTGGCTGCCGCCCGGAGACGCCGCCGACGGCCTCGCCCCGATCCCGGCCACCGTCTCCCCGGACGGCAGCGGCCGCGAACCGGACGGCTCGGCGCTCGTCGCGTTCACCACGGAGAGCCCGAACTGCACCGACCTGCTGTCCCGCGGCATCACCTTCGCCTGGCGCGACACGGCCGGCAAGCTCGTCGGCGGCAACATCGACGGGCAGACCAAGCAGAGCGCCTGCCAGGTCGGCGGCACCACCTCGCCGATCACCGCGATGTCGCAGAAGAACACCGTCCCGGAGACAGCCGACGTCACGAAGACGCAGGTGAGCGCCCTGTGCGACCTGACCAGGGGACCCGGGGTGGTCAAAGAGGGCGAGCCGATCAACTGACGGTCCGGTATCCTGGCCGCCGAACACCTCGACGATGGCCCGCGTGCGCCGCGAAGCACGCTCTCACATGACTCCTGACTGCCGGAGCGGCTCTCCCCTCGTACGGTGAAAGCCTCGATCCGAACCCGGAAACCCACCGAGATCCGGGCAACACGTCGTCCTCGCCGGCACCGATGCTGGGGACATCTCGTCGCGGCGCCGCTGTGGCCGATGCACGGCGCCAACCTCGGCACGCTGTTGCGCACCTGCGACGCCGTCGGGGCCTGCCTCGCGGTGCCGCCGTTCGGATGGGTGGACGAGGCGCTCGCCCGCGGCAACACGCTGCGGCAACCCGCCTGCGTGCACCGGATCCGCAGCCCGCTCGACTGGCTCGCCGGGGAACGCCGCGCCGGCACCGTGATCGTCGGCGTCGAACTGGCCGACGAAGCGATCCGGCTCGCCGACCTGCCCGCCGCCCGGCGCCGGACCGTCATGGTGCTCGGCCACGAGGCCACCGGCATCCCGGACGAGGCGCTCGACCTGCTGGACAGCGCCGTGGAGATCCCGATGGTGGGCACCGGGTCGAGCCTCAACGTCGCGGTCGCCGGGTCACTCGTGCTGTACCGGCTCGCCGGCCTGCTCTGACCGTTACGGGACCTCCTTGAGGTAGCGCCGGCACGGCACCGTCACGGAGCCGCCGGCGTGGGCGGCCTCATAGCCGAAACCACCGTCGTCGACCCAGCCGCGGCGTTCGTAGAAGCGGCGGGCCCGCGCGTTGCCGGGAATTACGGCCAGCCACGCCGTCGGGTGCCCGGCGTCGGCGACCTGGCGCTCCGCCGCGGCGAGCAGGATGCCGGCGACGCCGCTGCCACGATGGCCGGCGTCGACGTAGACCTGCTCCACCTCGTCGCCGACGACCATGACGAACCCGGCGACCCGGCCGCCGACCTCGGCCACGGTCGTCTGAGCGATGCGTTCCGTGGTTCGAGCCTTGAAAGTCTCGGGGGTACGCAGGGCGGCCAGCTCGGCGGGCACGTGGCCGAGATGACCGTCGCGCCACCCCGCCTCCCAGATCACCGCGATCGCGTCGGCGTCGTGCTCGGTGGCGGGGCGCAGTTCGACGGGCATCGCCCGACCGTACCCCGATGAACCACTGCGACGATGCCGGCGTAGATCCCGATAGGTGGTTCGGTCTCACGAAGGCGGAGGCGCATGCACCCGTACCCTGATCCGCCCCTCGGATGGCCGAAGCCGCGCCGGTCCGCCGTCCGCGTGCTCGCCTCGGTCTTTCTCGGCCTGGTCAGCGTCCTCCTCGCCGTGGCAGTGCCGGCCGGTGATTTCGCGGAAGCTTCCGGGTACGGCCTGACGGCCGTCGTCGCCGGGCACGTCGCCGCCATCGGCATCACGGGTCTGTGGCGCCCCCGCCCCGCCGGAAACGGTCACGTCACCGGCGTCACCGACCAGGGAGAGAAGGGCCGTGCCTTCTCGTACGCCCGGCTGCCCTACTACCTGCTGACCGTCACGCTGGCCGGGACCGTCCTCCTGGCCGCCCGCCCGCCGGCGATCGTGGCCTTCCCGTTCGCCGTCTTCCTCGGCTGGTTTCTCGTCGTCCTGCTGCGCCTGGCGCCCGGCACGCTCGTGCTGACCCCCACCGGGATCTACCACCGTTCCCTGGTCCTCGAGCACTTCCTTCCCTGGGACGCGGTCGTCGACGTCCAGGCCCGCGACGCCTCCGACCCCTGGATCACCGTGAAGGCGCTGCCTGCTGCCGGCACCCGCGTGCGCCGCCACACCGGCCGCCTCCAGGCGTTCGAGGGCCAGGCCCTGCCGTTCCTGGTGGTGCCAAGTTCCTGGCTCGGCGCGAACGCGGTGCCGGCCTACCAGGCGACCAGGTTCTACTTCGACCATCCCGAGTGGAGGGCCGAGCTCGCATCGTGAGCTGCGGCGTCTACGCGGACTCCTCTTCAGCTGCGTCAGGCTCAGCCAGTACACCCACTCCGGATTCTGGTCACTGCTCTTCTGCGCCGCGTCGTCGGTGTCGACGGTGCCGAGCGCCCGTTCGGCGGCAGGGAGAAGGAGACAACACGGCCATGAGCATGGATCAAGAGCCCATCGCGCTCATGGGCATCCGGGAGATCGGGGCCCGGCTGGGTGGCATCAGCCGGCAGCGCGCCCATGTCCTGAGCAGACGGGCCACCTTCCCGGCGCCGGTTGCCGACCTGGTTCAGGGCAGGATCTGGCTGGCTGCGGATGTGGAGCAGTGGATCGCCACCTACCGTCCCGGCCCGCGTGACCGGAGACCGTGGGCGGGGGAGCACCGACGTCCGAACCCTGGTCGGGCATGCTGGCGCCGTGAATGAGGTGGAATCGGGGAACGGCCCGGACCGGCGGCTCGTGAAGGTCGTGTTCGTGCTGGACCAGGATGCGGACGGCTGGCCGCCGGTGGGCCGGGAAGGGCTGTGGGCGGCGCCGGTCACGGCGGACACGGTCCGGCTGGAGAACACCCCGTGGTTCGTGCGGAACGCGGCCAGCGGTGATCTGTTCCGGGTACGCCGGGATGAGGACGGTCAGTGGACGGCCGGCGAGCGGCTGGAGTGGTCGGGACACTGCACGATCCGGATCATCCCGTTCGCGGAGGGGGCGCTCGGTGGGTCGCGGCAGCGGGTGCTCGACCTGTTCACGCCGCTCGGGGTCGAGGGTGAGGGCCTTCAGCAGTTCGGGTTGGTGGCGCTCGACGTGCCGCCCGGCGCCGATCTGGCGGCGGTGAAGCGGCTGCTGCGCGACGGTTCCCGGGACGGCTGGTGGGACTACGAGGAGGGGTGCGTGGGCGAGGCCTGGCTGGAGGCGGAGCCGCAGGATTGATCAGAAGGCGTGCGGGTCGGCCAGGCCGGTGCGCCAGGCCCAGGCGGCGATGCCGACGCGGTTGCCGAGTTCGAGTTTCGCCTGGATGTTGGCGATGTGGGTCTTCGCGGTGCCGGCCGAGATGAACAGGGCGGCGCCGATCTGGGCGTTGGTCAGGCCGCGCGCCACCAGTCGTACGATCTCGGTCTCTCTCGGGGTGAGAGGGTTGTGAATCGGGGGCCGGTCGGGCTTCGCCATGGCGCGCAGCATGCGGACCGTGATCTGCGGGCTGATCAGGGCGTCGCCGGCCATCGCCGCCCGGACGCCCTCGACCAGCAGCGCCGGGCCGGAGCGTTTGAGCAGGAAGCCGCTGGCGCCGTGGCGCAGTGCCGCGTCGACGTACTCGTCGAGGTCGAAGGTGGTCACCACGATCACCCGCAGGCCGTCCTCGGTGAGCCGGCGGGTCAGTTCGAGCCCGTCGACGCCGGGCATCCGGATGTCGGTGAGCACGACGTCCGGCCGCAGCGTGCGGGCCAGCGCCAGGGCCGTGGTGCCGTCGGCGGCCTCGCCCGCCACCGTGATGTCCGGCTGCGAGTCCAGGACAAGGCGAAACCCGCTGCGTACGTCGGGATGGTCGTCGGCGAGCAGCACCCGGGTCGGGTTCATGCCGGCGCCCCGGGGATCACGGCGACGACTTCCCAGCCATCGCCGCACGGTCCGGCCGCGAGGGTGCCGCCCCGGGCGGCGACCTGCTCGCGCAGCCCGGACAGCCCGTGCCCGCCCTCGCCGCCGGGGCGCTGCCGGGCCGTCACCGGCCCGGTGTCGTTGCGGACCCGCACCTCGACCCGGGTGGCGTCGCCAATCACCGACACGTCGACCCGGCGGGCGGCCGGGGCGTGCCGGCGCACGTTCGTGAGCGCCTCGACCACGACCCGATAGGCCACGGCGGCACTGTCCCGGGGCACCTCCCCGAGCCGGTCGTCCTGCACGAGCCGGTCGTCTCGCCCGAGCCGGTCGCCCTGCGAGAGCCGAACGTCGAGGCGGACGTCGAGCCGGCCCGCCGCACGGAACCGGTCGACCAGGCCGGGCAGCCCGTCGAGGGTGGGCAGGGGCCGCACCGTGCCGGCGTCGGGCTCGTGCAGCATGCCGACCATCCGGTCCATCGTCTCCAGCGCGGCCAGGCCCGCCGCCTCGATCCGCTCCAGCGCCGGCCCGGCCGCCTCGGGCCGGCTGCCGGCGACGAACCGGGCCGCCTGGGCCTGCGCCACGATCCCGCTGATGTCGTGGGCCACGAAGTCGTGCAGGTCGCGGGCCACCTGCAGGCGCTGGGCGCGGCGGGCCTCCGCGACGGCCGCGGCCCGCCGGTGCAGCATCAGGCGCGGGTAGCCGCCGACGACGAGCGCGGCCACGGCGGGTGTCGTCCAGAACGCCGCCGCGGCGACCCGCTGGGCCGCGGGCATGCCGCCGGTGAACGACCAGACGATCAGCGCCATCGCCGCGGCGGCCGATCCGGCGGCCGGCGCGATCTGCCGGCGCGGCGCCCAGCGCACCGCGGCCGCGGCGAGGACTGCCAGCACGGTGACGACCAGCATGAACAGGTACGGCGGGCCGTCCATGTCGACCAGGAACGCCGCACCGAGCGCGGCGGCGCCGGCCGCCATGCTGATCCAGCCGAGGTCCCGTCGCGTCATGCCCCGATCGTAGGCGGGCATCGCCGTACGCCGATCGGTGGAGGACGCGGCGGCCGGCCCGCCACACCTCGCCGTTTCGGCAGATGGCCGCGCCGGGCGGTCCGCATCGAGGCTGAGGGGGACGCGGCGCACCTGCGCCGCATGTCGTACGGGGGAGTGCCATGTCTCGATGGGTCTGGCGGCGCTGGCCGTCCTGGGTGGGATACGCGGCGGCCGGCTGGTCGCTGATGTACGCGATGCTCGGTCTGTACTGGACGGCCGGCGGCGACGGGTTCCCGTTCGCGCCGATCGCCGACGACCGCCGGTCGGGTTCGATCCTGGAGGGCACCGAGGCGGCGACCGGGGCGCCGATCATGGCGGTGCTCGGCCTGGCCGCGGCCGGTGTAGCGCTGACGATGGCCCGGGGCGCGGGCTCCCGCCGCACGGCCACCGCCATGATCACGTTCGGCTGGCTCACGGCGGCCGCCCTCACGCTGATCATCCCGGACTACACCCTGATCGCCGTGGTCGCCTTCGCTCCGCTGCTGATGGTGTTCGCGGTGACCGGGGTGCCCGGGCCGCAGGACGGCATCGGCGACATCCTGTACTGGCACCGGATCAACCTGATCATCCTGTTCGCCGGTGGCCTGCTGTGGGCCGCGGCCACCCTGGCGTACCAGCGCCGGCGGAGGGAGCGGTGCGAGCACTGCGGTCGCCGGCACGGTCCGGGCGGCGACGGGCCGTCCCGGCGGACGCTGCTGCACTGGGGTCGGTGGGCCGTCGTGGTCGCGTGCCTCGCGCCGCTGCCCTACGAGATCACCCGGCTGGCCTGGTACGTCGGGTACCCGCTCGGGATCGACCGGGACTTCCTCACGATGATGCGGGAGACGCCCGGCATGCTCGAGATCGGGCTGGGATTGGCCGTCGCGTCGGTGGCCGGCGGCGTGCTCACGCACGGCCTGGTCAGCCGGTGGGGCGAGGTCTATCCGCGATGGATCCGGTGGAGGGCGGGCCGGCCGGTGCCGCCGGCCCTCGCCGTCGTCCCGGCGTCCCTGGTCGCGGTGGTGCTGATCCCGGCCGGGCTGATGATGCTGTGGGATCCGGCGGTCGGCGACGGGTGGGGGTTGCGCCTGGTCAGCGTGCCGTGGGTGCTCTGGGGTGTGGCGCTCGGCGTCGCCACCGTGACCTATCACCTACGCCGGCGCGGTGCTTGCCGGCACTGCGGGCGGGGTGTGCCCGCGGCCCGGATGGCGACGGCCGGGACCTGAGCCGACTGTCGGCTCCGGTCCCGGCCGGTGGGTTCGGACGCTCATCTTCGTACGCCGAATCAAGCGCAGGCGGAACGCCTGGCCGGACCCGACGCGGGTGTCAGGAGTGGGCGCGATGTGGCAGGTGCAGCTCGATCGGCTCGGGCGGCAGATCGTCGACGCCCGCGGCGACCGACTGCTCGTGGCGGCGGCGGGCGGACGGCACGGCGAGGGCCGCGACGATGGCGAGGACGGCGATGCCGGAGCAGGTCCAGAAGGCGATCGTGAACGCGTCGTCGGTGGGGATGCCCTGCGGGCTCACCTTGGCGCTGATGATCGCCGCGATGACGGCGGTGCCGATGCTGCTGCCGATGGTGCGGGCGATGGCGTTGACGCTGGTGGCCTGGCCGGTCTGGGTGGCCGGGACGGCCTCGATGATGGCGTTGGACATGGCCGCGAAGGAGAGGCCGATGCCGGCGCCGGTCAGCGAGCCGGAGAGCAGCAGGTGCCAGATCTGGTCGTGGGCGATGGCCGGGATGGCGAAGGCGACGGTGACCAGGCCGGCGCCGAGGACCATGGGCAGCTTCGGGCCGAACCTGCGGACCAGGACGCCGGCGACGACGCCGAACAGGATCAGGCCGATGACCGTGGGCAGCAGGTAGAGGCCGATCTGGGAGACCGGCTTGCCGAAGCCGTAGCCGAGCGCCGGCGGCAGCTGCAGCAGCATCGGGATGACCAGGAAGGCGCCGAACATCGCGAAGCCCATGACCAGGGCGACCAGGTCGGTGGCCCAGACGGCGCGGTTGCGCATGAGCCGCATGTCGACCAGCGCCTCGGTGACCCGCAGCTCGATCAGGACGAAGGCGAGCAGGCCGACGACGCCGAGCGCGAGCAGGCCGATCGTCTTGGCGTCGCCCCAGCCCCAGGCCTGGCCCTTGCTGATGCCCATGAGCAGCGCCACCAGGGTGACCGACAGGACGATCGCGCCGAGCCAGTCGAGCTTGCCGGGCGTGCGGACCGGCGACTCCTTCATCCCGAAGACGGCGCCGAACAGCGCGATCACGACGAGCGCGAGGGGCAGCCAGAACAGCCAGTGCCAGGAGAGGTGCTCGACGATCGGGCCGGCCGCGACGATGCCGATGCCGGCGCCGATGCCGCTGATCGCGGAGAGCACGGCGACCGTGGTGGGCACCCGCTTGCGGGGCAGCTCGTCGCGGACCATGCCGAGCGAGAGCGGCAGGATCGCGCCGGAGGCGCCCTGCAGGACGCGGGCCACGATGAGCACGGTCAGGTTGGTGGCGAGCGCGGCCACCAGGGTGCCGGCGGCCAGCGCGGCGAGCACGCCGATGAGCACCTTGCGCTTGCCGACCATGTCGCCGAGGCGGCCGAGGATCGGGGTGAGCACCGAGGCGGACAGCAGGTACGCGGTGACGACCCAGCTGGTGTCGGCGGTGCTGGCGCCGAGTTCGTGGCCGATCGTGGAGAGCGCCGGCGAGACGAGCGACTGCAGGCAGGCGAACGCGAGGCCGCCGAGCGCGAGGTAGAGCACGAGCAGGCCGCCGCCGGCCGGGCGCTCGTTGGTCGTTTGGGTCATGGTGTCCCCGCTGTGAGATGTAAACGTTCGCTTACTAGTAAAGGGGCAGGTCGCGACATAAGTCAACAATTGCTTACGTCACATCAGCGGGAAGTGAACGCGCGGTCACCGGAGTTAATCCGCTGTCGCCCGTCGATGCGTGGTGATACAAACCCACGGTGGAGAAGACCTTGGAGTACGCCGACCTGCTGCGCCTGATGGACGACCGGGCGACCGCCTTCCAGGCCGTCGTCGCCGCGGCGCCCAGCCTCGACGTGCGGGTGCCGACCTGCCCGGAGTGGACGCTCCTCGACCTGGTGCAGCACCTGGTGGAGGGCCGCTACCGGTGGGCCGCCACGGTCGCCGCCGGACCGGCCGAGGGCCCCGCCGCAGTGACCGTGCCGGAGGTCCCCCAGGATCGCGGGGACGTGCCGGCCTGGTTCGCCGCGTCGGTGCGGGAGCTGCTGGACGCGCTGCGCGAGGCCGGACCCGACCGCGAATGCTGGACGTGGTGGGGCGCGTCGCAGTCGCCGCGGACCAGCGGCGCCGTCGCCCGGCACCAGCTCCAGCAGCTCGCCGTGCACACCTACGACGCCCAGGTCGCGGTGGGCGCCCCGCAGCCGCTCCCCGCCGAGGTGGCGCTCGACGGGGTCGACGAGTTCCTGACCACCTGCTGCGCCACGACGGGCGCGTGGCCGCACAAGCCGGCGATCGTCGACTACCACGCCACCGAGGGCCGTTCCTGGCGGGTGTGGCTCTCCGCCGACGGCGCCCGCGTCGCCCGCCACCCGGGCGAGGGCTCGGAGCCGGCCGGCGTCGCGGCCTGGGGCACCGCCGACGAGCTGGTCAAGTTCTTCTACGGCCGGATCACGGCGGAGCAGCTGCGGGTCGAGGGCGATCCGGGCATCTTCGACCAGCTCATCGCCTGGGAGCCGGAGGTCTAGGGCGCTAAAGATCAAGAGCCTTCTCGGGTACGAGGGGACAGCCGCTCCAGGAACGTGCGGTACTCGTCGAGCACCCCGCCGGCGAGGAGCGCCCTCGGCCACAGCACCGCGGTGCCGAACCCGGCCACCGCGGAGTCCTCCATGACCGGCCGGGCCATCGAGTGCGCGGCGTCGAACCGGGCGATGCGCACGTCGTCGCCGAGGATGCGGCGGTAGGTGGCGGCCGTCTCGGTGACGTCCACGTTGCGGTCGTGGTCGCCGAGCATGAGCAGCACCGGGAGGTGCCGCCCGCGTGAGGCCTCCAGGTCGGCCGTGGCGTCGGAGCGGAAGTTGAGCTTCACGAACTCCCAGCGGGCGGCGTCCATCGGCGCGGGGTCGCCGGACGTGGCGCGATAGGTCGCGTAGTCGGCGTCGTCGGCGAGCAGCCGCCGCGTCCGGTCGCTGATCGCGATGGCCCGCTCCCGCTCCTCGTCGCTCGCCTCGCTCAGGCCTTCGAGCAGGTGGAATCGTCCCTGCCGCAGCCAGTTGATCGCCGGGCTGACCGCGACGATCCCGGCCAGGTCGTCGCGGGCCGCCGCGATCTTCGGCAGCACCCAGCCGGCCTGGCTGGCGCCCCACAGCACGACGGCGCCGGTGGGCACGCCGGCCCGCCCGCGCGCCCAGTCGATCGCCGCGCCGGCTTCCCGGGCCCGGTCGTCCATGGTCTGCGCGAGCCAGTTCGGCGGTTTGCTCCAGGACAGCGTCGCGAACCCGGCGTCGGCGGCGGCCTCGAACCACGGCCGGTAGAGCCCGTCGTGGGTCGCCTCCACCGGCCCGTCGCCGTGCACCATGACCACCAGCCCCGCCGCCTCGCCGTCCCGGGGCCGGACCAGCACCGCGTCGAGGTCGCCGACGCTCACCCGCTCCTCGGAGATCCGGTAGTCGTTGCCGGCCACCGCCACGCCCGTCACCATCACGACCGCCACGATCGCGCAAACTATCGCTCTGTTCACGTCCGTAGCGTAGGTGATAGTTTCAACTTCATGATCGGGCTGGGATTCACCACCGCCGAACGACCGCGCGTCGGCGCGCTGTACTGGGCGGCGTTCCGCCGCAAGCTGCGCGCCGGCTTCCCCGACGACGCGAGCGGTCAGGCTTTCGTGACCGGGGTGCTGCGCGCCGACCGGATGCTCGTCGCCCGGGTCGGCGGTGAGGTCGCCGGTGTCTGTGGGTTCCACGAGGGCGGGCACGGCGCCGTCGCCTTCTCCTGGCGTGAACTGCGCGAACGGTTCGGTGTGCGTACGTCGCTGCGGGTCTCGGCAGCCCTCGCCCCACTCGGCCGCAGCGAAGCCGGCGGCGTCCTCGTCCTCGACGGCGTCTGCGTCGACGCCCGTCACCGCGGCCGAGGGATCGGGTCGGCGCTGCTCGCGGCCGCGCAGGCGCACGCCGCCACCCGCGGCGACCGGGAGGTGCAGCTGTCGGTGGTCGACACCAACCCGCGCGCCGAGGCCCTCTACCGGCGGCTCGGCTACCGGGTGGTCGGCGAGGGCTCGATGGGCGTGCTCGGCGAGCTCTACGGCTTCCGGCGCTACCGCACGATGCGCCGGCCGGTCGCGTCGTGATCGGCGTCGTCCCGGCGCCGCGTACGGTGATCGAGGCTTTTCTGCCGTTCGAGGGTGAGGTCGGGCTCGGACTCGTCTACGACACCGCCAACGCGGCCGGCGTCGGCGACCAGCCTCTGCGCCTCGCGATCCGCCGGATGGCCGCCGCCGGCGAGGTGATCCAAACCGGGCGCGGGCGCGGTGGCAGCCTCGCCCTGACCGGCCGCGGACGGGAGCGCCTGCTCCGCGACCGGCTCGGCCTGCGCCTGGCGTTCGCCCAGGACGCCGGGGAGGCGCCCTGGGACGGCTGCTGGCGGCTGCTGGCCTTCAGCGTCCAGGAGGACGAACGATCGGTACGCGACACCCTGCGCCGCCGCCTCCTCGACGCCGGGGCCGCCCCGCTCACCCCCGGCCTCTACGTCAGCCCGCACGACCTGACCGGCATGCTCGACGAGCCCGCGCAGTTGATCCGCGCGACCGCCCGCGAACTGGACGTACGCGGCGTGACCGCGCCGCTCGCCGTCGCCGAACGGTTGTGGCCGGCGGGGCCGATCGCCGGCGGGTACGCGGCCGTGGAACCGGTGATCGCCGAGCCGGCCGCCGATCCGCTGGTGCAGCAGTTGCGCCTCGCCGAAGCCCTCGAACGCGCCATCCGCGACGACCCGTTGATCCCGCTCGAGCTGCGGGACTCGCCGTGGGCGCCGGCGCGGATCCGGCGGGCGTGGCTGGCCGCCTGGAACGAGTCGTCGGACGGCCGCCTCTACCGAGGCTGGCTGGACTGACGGGATGTGGCCCGGCTGTCGCGACGTGGCCGGGGCTGCGGCGATCTTGTGAATGTATGCGGGGGCGGTGCTGCGCGGTTTCACAAGATCGGGGGTGGGGGCCGCGGTTGGCTGGACTGGCCGGGCCGGCTGTCGCGATGTGGCCTGGCTGCGGCGATCTTGTGAATGTCTGCGGGGGCGGTGCTGCGCGGTTTCACAAGGTCGCGGTTGGGGGCCGCGGTTGGCTGGACTGGCCGGGCCGGCTGTCGCGATGTGGCCTGGCTGCGGCGATCTTGTGAATGTCTGCCGGGGTGGTGCTGCATGGATTCACAAGGTCGCGGTTGGGGGCGGGGCTGGTTGGGCTGGCTGGGCCGGGTTGTCGCGATCTTGTGAGTGTCTGCGGGGGTGGTGCTGCATGGATTCACAAGGTCGCGGTTGGGGGCCGCGGCTGGCTGGACTGGCCGGGCCGGCTGTCGCGATGTGGCCTGGCTGCCGCGATCTTGTGAATGTCTGCGGGGGCGGTGCTGCACGGTTTCACAAGATCGCGGTTGGGGGCGGGGCTGGCTGCGCTGGCCGGGCCTGGCTGCGGCGATCTTGTGAATGTCTGCGGGGCGGTGCTGCGCGGATTCACAAGATCGGGGTTGGGGGTGCTGTCGGCGGCGCGGTGGCTGGTTGCGCGTTGTGGTCGGGGGAGGCTCGTTCGCCCAGGTAGTGCTGCCAGAGCAGGCGGGCGGCGACCGCTCGCCATGGGCGCCATGCCTCGGCGCGGACGACGGTGTCGGCCGGTGCGGGAGGGGTGGGCAGCCGCCACAGGTCGGCGATGGCGGTGATGACGGCCAGGTCGGCGGCGGGCCAGGCGTCGGGGCGGCCGAGCGCCGAGAGCCGGTAGATCGCCGCGGTCCAGGGGCCGATGCCGACGATCGTACGCAAGGCGGTGTCGACGCTCTCGTCGTCGAGTGTGGCCAAACCGTCCAGGTCGAGGGCGCCGTCGGCGACCGCGGTGGCGACGGCTCGGGCGTAGCGTGCCTTCTGCCTGCTCAAACCGGCCGAGCGGAGCATGCCGTCGTCGAGGCGGAGCACGTTCTCGGCGGTCAGGGTGCCGGTGAGCGCTTCGAGCCGGTGGAAGGTGGCGTGGGCCGACGCGAGCGACACCTGCTGTTCCAGCATGATGTGCAGCAGCGTCGCGAAGCCGGGTTGGCGGTCCCACAGCGGCGGGGATCCGTGCCGGCGAACCACGGCGGCGAAGCGGGGTTCGCGGCGGGTCAGTTCCGCGACGCCGGCCTCGAGGTCGGCCCCGGTCATCCGGTTCATGACGGACCGTCGCGATCGATCGTGGGTGCGGGCCGGCAGTGCGGGCACCGCCAGAACGCCGGGGCCTCGCCGCCGCGCCGGAACTCCGCGGCGGCGACGGTCTGCCCACCCAGTGCGGCGTGCGGCAGGTGGCGGATGGAGTCCCCTTCGGTCATGGCGTATCGGAAACGGCCGGGGCGGCGTCATGCCACCCCGGCCGGTCCACAGATGGTCAGGCGCCGGGGCGCTCGACGTCGCCGCGCCACGCGCCGGTCGCGCCACCGCGGTTCTCGATGAACTCCTTGAACCGCTTGGCGTCGGCCTTCACCTGGTGGCTGTCGACGCCGACGGCGCTGCCGACCTTCTCGGCGAAGCCCTCGGGCTCCCAGTCGAGCTGGATGGTCACCCGGGTCTCGGCGTCGGCGAGGCGGTGGAACGTGACGACGCCGGCGTGCTTGGTGTCGCCGCCGGTGCTCGCCCACGCGACGCGCTCGTCCGGGTGCTGCTCGGTGATCTCGGCGTCGAACTCGCGGGTCTGGCCGGCGACCTTGGTCACCCAGTGGGTGTGCGTGTCGTCGGTCTGGGTGATCGACTCGACGCCGTCCATGAACTGCGGGAAGGTCTCGAACTGAGTCCACTGATCGTACGCCGTACGGATCGGCACGTTCACGTCCACGGACTCGGTCACGGTGGTCACGATGTTCTCCTTCGTTGAGCGTGCCCGTGACGTACCCATGAGGAAAGCGCCGAAACAGGTTGCGTCGGTTTATGCGTTGATTGAGCCGTCACCATCCGGTCAGCACGAGGTGGTTGACCAGCAGCGCGGTACCGGCCTGCACCGCCAGCCAGCCGCGGCGATCGCCGGCGGGCAGCAGCGCGGCCGCGGCCGGCAGCCAGACCGCGAACGGCAGCCAGATCCGCTCCACCTCGGCCTTGCTCAACCCGGACAGGTCGGCCGCCGCCATCGCCAGGGCGGCGGCCAGGCACATCGCCACCGCGGGCCGGTGGACGCTCCGGACCCGCGCCGCGGCGCGGCGCAGGATCACCCCGGCGGCGGGTCCGGCACAGAGCGCCAGTGCGGCCAGGTTCGCCCAGATCCAGTACGGGTACGGGCGTTCGCTCGCCAGCCCCTGGTAGTAGCGCTGCTTGACCAGGTGGTAGCCGTCCCACCAGGCGAATCCGAGCGCCGTCATCGCCGCCACCACGGCGGCGCCGCCGGCCACCGCGCCGAGCAACGACCGCATCCGCGGGCGCAGGACCACCAGGATCGCGGCAGCGGGCAGGGCCAGCAGGACCAGGCCGTAGGACAGGTACGCGCAGCAGGCGAGTCCGGCGCCGCTCGCGGTGACCATCCACGGTGAGCGCCGGGACAGTCCGGCCGCCAGCAGGGCGAGCGAGGCCGCGGCCACCCCGGCGAACAGCCCGTCGGCGGAGACCGCGATCCACACCGCGCCCGGGAACAACACCAGGAACGGCAGCGCCGCCCGGGCCGCCGCCTCGTCGCCGAGCGCCCGCAGCGTGACCGCTATCGACACGGTGACCGTGCAGCCGGTCAGCACACAGGCCACGGCCGCCCAGGCGCCGCCGCCGAGCCCGGCCCGGTCCAGGCCGACGAAGACCAGCAGGGCGCCGGGCGGGTGCCCGGCCACGTGCGTCGTCCACGGGTCGGCGGTGCCGTCGAGGATGCGGGCGGTGAAGCCGCGCAGCATGGCCGCGACGTCGGTGACGCCGGGTACCTCGCTGAGGTACTCGAACCGGGTGGTCAGCCGGCCGGTCACACCGCGATGCCAGCCGTCCACCAGGGCGAGGGCGAACGCCCAGGCCACCGAGGCGGCCCAGCCGGCGAGCAGGAGCCGCCGCCACGGCAGGCGGCCGGCCAGCGCCGGCCCCCACCGGATCACGGCGGCGGCGACCGCGAGCGCGGCCGGGGTGCCCGGGCCGGCGTGCGGGAGCACGTGCCCGAACAACGGCGCCGCGGAGGCGTGCACCGAGTGTCCGGCCAGGCCCAGCAGCGCGGCGGTCAGCGCCGCCGCGGCCACGAGCGTGAGCACCAGCAGCAACGTCCACCGATCGGCCCGCGACGCCGGCCAGGACCGCGCTGCCTGCCAGGACCGCGCTGCCTGCCAGGACCGCGCTGCCTGCCAGGACCGCGCTGCCTGCCAGGACCGTGGCGCCCGCCAGGATCGTGGCGCCCGCCAGGATTTCCGGACCGGCCAGGACAGCGGCGCCGGCCGGCCGGGACTCGGGCGCCGCTTCAGGCGCGCAGGGGTGCGCACGCGAACTCCCGCAGGCCGTCGGCCGGGGAGATGCCCGCCCGGAAGCCGAGTTCCGCCGCGGCCCGGTCCGGGGCGGCCACCACGTGCCGCACGTCGCCGAGCCGGAACCGCCCGGTCACCCGCGGGCGCGGCCCGCCGAACGCGTCGGCGAGCAACCCGGCCATCTCACCCACGGTGGTGGGCCGGCCCGAGGCGATGTTGTACGGGTGGAAGCCCCGCCCCACACCGAGAGCCGCCACGTTGGCCGCCGCCACGTCGCCGACGTGCACGAAGTCGCGCGTCTGGCCGCCGTCCTCGAAGACCTGCGGCGCCCGGCCGGCCTCCAGAGCGGACCGGAAGATCGCCGCGACCCCGCTGTACGGGGTGTCCCGGGGCATGCCCGGCCCGTACACGTTGTGGTAGCGCAGCGCGGCCACCGCGGCGCCGGACTCGCGCTGCCAGGCCGACGCCAGATGTTCCTGGGCGACCTTGGTCGCCGCATAGACGCTGCGCGGATCGACCGGCGTCTCCTCGTCGACGAGCCCGGCGGTGAGCGGGCTCGCGCAGTGCGGGCACCCCGGCTCGAAACGGCCGGCCGCCAGGTCGCCCGGCTCGCGCGGCGCCGGCCGCACCGGACCGTGCCGGGCGCAGAGGTACCTGCCCTCGCCGTACACCACCATCGAGCTGGCCAGCACCAGCCGCCGCACACCGGCCTCGGACATGGCCGCGAGCAGCACGGCGGTGCCCAGGTCGTTGCAGCCGACGTACTCGGGCAGGTCGCCGGGACCGGATCCGAGCCCGACCAGGGCGGCCTGGTGCACCACCGCGTCCACACCCCGCAGCGCCTCCCCGGCCGCGGTCCGGTCCCGCAGGTCGGCGCGGTGCAGCCGGACCCCGTCCGGAACCCCGGGCGGCTCGGCGTGCGCGTACGGATGGCCGCAGTCCAGCACCGAGACGTCATGGCCCGCGGCGAGCAGGGCGGTGGTCACGTGGGTGCCGATGAAACCGGCGCCACCGGTCACGAGAATGTGCGTCACGCCGGCGACCGTAGGCCCGCCGGAGGGCCCGCCGACAGGGTCCGCGCCGATCCGTCAGCGGTTCGTAAGGACTGCCGCCGACGTCCTCACTTCGTAAGATCTCGCGGCGCTGAGCAGGGATAACTTGCCGGACATGACGGATGTGGTGTTGCCCTGCCTGAACGAGTCCGCGGCGCTGCCGTGGCTGCTGGACCGGATGCCGGCCGGATACCGGCCGATCCTGGCCGACAACGGCTCCACCGACGGTTCCGCCGAGCTGGCCCGCCGGCGCGGTGTGCGCGTCGTCGGCGTGCCGGAGCGCGGCTACGGCGCCGCCGTGCACGCCGGGATCCTCGCCGCCGATCCGGCCGACGGCGTCGTGTGCGTGATGGACGCCGACGGCTCCTTCGACCCGGCGCAGCTGCCGCGGCTCGCCGACCCGGTCCGTGCCGGCGACGCCGACCTGGTCTGCGGGCGCCGCCGGCCCACGGCGGCGCGAGCCTGGCCGCTGCACGCCCGGCTCGGCAACGCGGTCCTCGCCCGCAGGCTGCGCGGCGACACCGGGCTGCCGGTGCACGACATCGCCCCGATCCGGGCCGCCCGCCGCGACGCGCTGCTCGCCCTCGACCTGCGCGACCGGCGGTTCGGGTATCCGCTGGAGCTGCTGCTCGGCGCCGCCCGGGCCGGGTGGCGGGTGACCGAGGTGGACGTCGCCTACGCGCCCCGCGCCGCCGGTACCCGCTCGAAGGTCACCGGTACGGTTCGCGGCACGCTGCGCGCCATCCACGACATGCGGGCGGTGCTGGCCCGATGATCCAGCTGCTGGTCATGGCGAAGTCACCGGTTCCGGGCCGGGTGAAGACCCGGCTCTGCCCGCCCTGCGCGCCGGAACAGGCCGCGGCCGTCGCGGCGGCCGCGCTGGCCGACACCCTGCGGGTGGCCGGCACGGTCCCGGGGGTACGGCACACGCTGGTGGTCGACGGCGATCATCCGGCGCCGCCCGGCTGGGCGCGGACGCCCCAGCGCGGCGGCGGTCTGGGGGAGCGGCTCGCGAACGCGTACGCCGACTGTGCCCTGCCCGGTGCTCCGGCGCTGCTCATCGGCATGGACACCCCGCAGGTGACCGCGGGCATGCTGGGTGAGGCGGCGGACCTGCTGGCGGCCGGCGAACCGGTGCTCGGTCCGGCCGAGGACGGCGGCTGGTGGGCGCTGGGCCTGCCGGACCCGGCGGCCGCCGCGGTGCTGACCACGGTGCCGATGTCGACGGAGCAGACCGGGAAGCTGACGCTCGCGGCGTTGCGGGGCCGCGGGGTACGGCCGATGCTGCTGAACCGGCTGCGCGACGTCGACACCGCCGCCGACGCGATCGAGGTTGCAGCGCTCTGCCCACCCGGGCACCGGTTCCCGGCCGCGGTCGCCCGCCACCTGCCCCGCGCCGGGGTGCGCGCATGACCGCGCCCGCCGTGGTCTGCCCGCCGGACGAGCGGGCCGCCCTCGATGTGTACGAACAGGTTCTGGCGCGGGTGGCGGCCGGCGGGGGAGGGATGCTGGTGCTCCGGGCGGCGGACGGCCGGGAGCACCTGGTCGACGCGGCCGGATGGTGCCGGGACCGGCGTCCCGGCGACGACGGGCTGCTCGACCGGTGTACCGGCGTGACCCTCGACGTCGGCTGCGGGCCGGGCCGGCTCGCCGGTGCGCTGCTGCGGCGCGGCCGGGCGGCGCTGGGCGTGGACGTGAGCGCGGCCGCGGTACGGCTGGCCCGGGCCCGGGGCGCGCTGGCCCTGCGCCGCGACGTGTTCGCGCCGTTGCCGGGGCACGGCCGCTGGGAGGACGTGCTGCTCGCCGACGGCAACGTCGGCATCGGCGGTGACCCGGTCGCCCTGCTGCGCCGCTGCCGCGAACTGCTGGCGCCGCACGGCCGCATCCACACCGAACTGGAACCACCCGGCACCGGCTCCTGGTCCGGCCCGGCCACCGTGCGTCTCGGCGACGACACGGCCGGTCCGGCGTCCGTGCGTCTCGGCGACGACACGGCCGGGACGGCTTCCGCGCAGCGCGTCACCGGCCGGTCGGAGAACGGGCGGAGTCGGAGCGGCGACGGTTACAACGGCGGTGCGGCGCTGCGGTGGGCCCGGGTCGCCGCCGACGACCTCACGCCGCTGGCCGGGCACGCGGGCCTGCGGATCGACGACACCTGGACGGAGGCAGGCCGATGGTTCGCCACCCTGACGGCCGGGCGCGCCGGCTCCTGACCTGGCTGACCGAGCCGCTCCCGGCCCCGCCCGCCCGCCTGCGCCGCGGCCCCCTCGCCCCGGACGCCTTCCCCTCCCCGCTGCGCTCGGTACGGCTCACCACGGCGCTCGGCCTCGCCCTCGGCGCGGCGTTCACGGTCTGCTTCCTCACCGGCGTGCTGAGCCACCTGATCCAGCACCCGCCCGGCTGGTTCCGGTGGCCCGTCGGGCCGGCCGGCCTCTACCGGCTCACCCAGGGCGTGCACGTGGCGACCGGCCTCGCGAGCGTGCCGCTGCTCGGCGCGAAGCTGTGGTCGGTCTACCCGCGGCTGTTCCGCTGGCCGCCGGTACGCCACCCGGCACACGCCGCCGAGCGCGCCGCGGTCGCCGTCCTGGTGGGCGCGGCCCTGTTCCAGGTGGTGAGCGGCGTGCTGAACCTGGCGCGCTGGTACGCCGTGATGCCGTTCTTCTTCACCGCCGCCCACTACTGGACGGCCTGGCTGCTGGCCGGCGCGCTGCTCGTGCACGTGGGCGTGCAGCTACCGGCGATCCGCGGCGCCCTCCACCAGCAGCGGCCCGATCCGCAGCCGGCCGATCGGGCCGGGCGGAGCCGCCGGCACGTGCTGGGAGCCGCGGGCGCCGCCGCCGGGGTGATCACGCTGGCCACGGTGGGACAGACGGTCACGCCGCTGGCCGCCGTCTCGCTGCTGGCACCCCGTCGTCCCGGCACCGGACCGCAGGGCCTCCCGGTGAACCGCACCGCGGCGGCCGCCGGTGTCCGGGACGCCGCGCTGCATCCGGGCTACCGGCTGTCGGTGACCGGATTCGGTCAATCACTGGAGTTGAGTCTGTCCGACCTGGCGGCGCTGCCGCAGCACACGGCGGTGCTGCCGATCGCCTGCGTCGAGGGGTGGAGTTCCGTCGGCAGCTGGTCCGGCGTCCGGTTGCGGGATCTCGCCGGTCTGCTCGGCGCCGATCCGGCTGAATGCGACGCGGTCGTCGCGTCGTTGCAGGTCGGTGGCCGTTATCGGACGTCCACGGTGGCGAGTCCGCACCTGGCCGACGACCGCACGCTGATCGCGCTACGGCTCGGCGGCGAGCCGCTCGCGCTCGACCACGGCTATCCGGCCCGGCTGATCGCCCCGAACCGGCCCGGCGTGCTGCAGACCAAATGGGTCGCCCGGATCGACGTGCGGAGGACCGGATGAGGGTCGCTCTGATCGTTTCGGGTGCGCTGATCATCGGGTACGGGGTGAGCGGCGCCCTCGCCGACCTCGACGCCGACCCGCTCGGCATGCTCGTGTTCGCCCTGGCGGTGCTGCTCCTGCACGACCTGGTGCTGATGCCGCTGATCCTGCTCACGGGTTCGCTGATCCGCCGGACCGTGTCGCCCGGATGGCGATCCACGGTCCGGCTGGTGCTGCTCGTCGACCTGGCCGTCCTGCTGGTCGGCGCGCCCCTGGCGCTCGGATTCGGCCGCGATCCCGGCGATCCCTCGGTGCTGCCCCGCCCGTACGGAATGGGCCTGCTCCTGATCGTGGTGGCGGTGAGCGTGACCGGCCTCGCCTGCCGTAAGGGAATCGAAAGATGGCGGGCGGGGCGCCGGCGGCGCCCGTCTCGGTAGCCTGCCGGAGTGACACACCAGGTGCTGGTCGTCGACGACGACCCGACGGTCAGCGACGTCGTGCGCCGCTACCTCGAGCAGGACGGCTGCCGGGTGCGGCTGGCCACCGACGGTCTCGCCGCGCTCGCCGCCGTCAGCGCCGAACGCCCCGACCTGGTGGTGCTCGACCTGATGCTCGGCGGCATCGACGGCCTCGAGGTGTGCCGGCGGCTGCGGCGTGAGGAGCCCGGGCTGCCGGTCGTCATGCTGACCGCCCTGGGCGAGGAGAACGACCGGGTGCTCGGCCTCGAGGTCGGCGCGGACGACTACGTGACCAAGCCGTTCAGCCCACGTGAGCTGACCCTGCGGGTCCGGTCGGTGCTGCGCCGCACCGCGCCCGCCCCGGCGCCGCTGCCGGCCGTGCTGCGCGACGGCGACCTGGTGGCCGACGGCGGACGGCGGGTCGCGGAGCTGGCCGGGCGTCCGCTGGCGCTGACCGTCCGCGAGTTCGATCTGCTGGAGTTCCTGCTGCGCCACCCGGTCCGGGTGTGGTCCCGGGCGGAGCTGCTCGACCGGGTCTGGGGCTGGCAGTTCGGCGACCAGTCCACTGTCACCGTGCACGTGCGCCGGCTGCGGGAGAAGATCGAGGCCGATCCGGCGGCGCCGGCGCGGCTGCTCACCGTCTGGGGCGTCGGCTACCGCTACGAGCCGGCCGCCGATGCGTGACATCCTGCTGATCGGGCTCTACGCGCTGACCGCCGGCGCGGTCGTCGGGCTGCTCGGCGCCGGCCTGATGCGCCTGCTGCGCGGCCGGTCGATCACCGTGCACGTGTGCGTGCTGCTGGCGATCACGGTGGCCGCGGTCGTGGCCGGCGTGGTCACGGTGGCTCGCGCGATGTTCCTGTCCGGCCACGATCTGCAGGTCGTGCTCGTCACCGTGGCCGCGTCCGCGGCGGTCAGCCTGGCCGTCGGCACGATCTTCGGGCGGCGGCTGGCGGCCGCGGCGATGTGGGCGGCGCAGGCGCGGGAGCGGGAACGGCGGATGGAGGCCGGTCGCCGTGACCTGGTCGCCTGGGTGTCGCACGACCTGCGGACGCCGCTGGCCGGGCTGCGCGCGATGATCGAGGCATTGCAGGACGGGGTGGTCGCCGACCCGGCCGGGGTGGCCGAGTACCACCGCCGGATCCGGGCCGAGACCGATCGGATGAGCGGCCTGGTCGACGACCTGTTCGAGCTGTCCCGCATCCACGCCGGCGCGCTGCGGCTGTCCCCGGCCCGGCTGCCGCTGGGCGACGTGGTCTCGGACGCGGTGGCCGCCGTCGCGCCGCTCGCCGCCGACCGGGGCATCAGCGTGCTGGCCGCCGACCGCGGGTGGCCGGTGGTGACCGCCGGGGCCGCCGAGCTGAACCGGGTGGTGGACAACCTGCTCACCAACGCGCTGCGGTACACCCCGGCGAACGGTGTCGTCCGGATCGAGGCGGGCCGGGACGGCCGGGACGTGTGGCTCGCGGTCTCGGACAGCTGCGGCGGCATCCCCGACGACGACCTGCCCCGGGTCTTCGACGTGGCGTTCCGGGGCACCCGGGCGCGCACCCCGCAGGGCGCGGGCGGGGGCGGGCTCGGCCTGGCGATCGTGCGCGGCCTGGTGGAGGCGCACGGCGGCCGGGTACGGGTCGGCAACGTCGGTCCCGGCTGCCGGTTCGAGGTGCGGCTCCCGGCCGCGGGCGGCACGACGGCCTGATCGATGACGGACGCCGCATGAGTACGCACCTGATCCGGCTGATCCCGGCCGATCCGCAGTGGGTCCCGGACACCGCCGCTGTCGAGCAGGCCCGGGCCGTGCTCGGCGAGCTCTTCCCGGGGCAGGAGGCCGAGGCGGACACCTGACGGCCGAGGAGCTGGCCGAGGTGGGGCGGGCGCTCGGGCACCAGGTCCGCGAGGTGCTGGCCCACTACTGAGCATCGGTGCCCGGCGCCCGTGGAGGCGCCGGGCCACCGTACGCTCAGGCCTTGATCTGTTTCGGGGCGGAATCCCCGGTGCCGATGGCGATCCGGCGCGGCTTGGCCCGCTCGGCGATCGGGATGCGCAGGGTCAGCACGCCGTTGTCGTAGAGCGCCTCGAGCCGGTCGGTGTCGAGCGTGTCGGCCAGGAACAGCTGGCGGCTGAACACGCCCATCGGCCGTTCGCTGATCACCGGCTCGACGTCGTCCCGGGTGCGGCGCTGCCGCTGCGCCTGAACCTGCAGGACGTTGCGCTCGACGGTCACGTCGATCGAGCCGGGGTCGACGCCGGGAAGATCGAAGTAGACGTAGAAGGTGTCGCCGTCCCGCTCGGCGTCGACGTGCATCGCCGCGGGCCGGCTGCTGGTGCCGGTGAACTGCTCGAAAACCCGGTCGAGCTCACGGAACGGGTCGGTACGCAGAAGCATGGTCCCTCCTCCTTCGGTGCTCCTTCACCGAGGCCTCGTCTCACTTTCCGTATTTAGCACTCGACCGTGGCGAGTGCAAGAGTCATGTGCTCCCGCCTGCACGGACCCGTTCGAGGCGGCCGCACCGGCTACGGTTGACCGGATGTCCGCGCGGAGCCTGGCGATCCTCGAGCAGCACGTGACCGGCTGCCGGAGGTGCCCGCGCCTGGTCGCCCACCGCGAGCACGCGGCCGCGCACCCCAGGCCGGCCTTCGCCGGGCAGGACTACTGGGCGCGGCCGGTGCCCGGCTTCGGGGACCCGGACGCCCGGATCTACGTGCTCGGCATGGCCACGTCGGCGCACGGCGGGAATCGCACCGGCCGGGCGTTCACCGGCAACGCCACCGCCGACTGGCTGATCGCCGCGATGCACCGCGCCGGTCTCGCCAACCAGGCGTCCTCGACGCACCGGGGCGACGGGCTGCGCCTGGACCGGGCGTGGATGGCGTCGGCGGTGCGCTGCGCGCCTCCCCGGGACCGGACCACCGCCGGGGAGCGCCGCGAGTGCGCCCGCTACCTGGACGCGGAGTTGGAACTGCTCACCGGCGTACGCGTGATCGTCTGCCTGGGCGCACTCGCTTGGAACGCCGCCGCGGCCTGGGCCGGTCTGCGGCCCCGGCCGCCGTTCGGTCATGGGCGCGAGCACCCGGCCGGCGACGGCCGGATCCTGCTCGGTTGCTACCACCCGAGCCCGCAGAACACCCGGACCGGCCGGCTGACCGCGGCCATGCTCGACGACGTGCTCGGCCGCGCCGCCGAGGTCGCCGGCGGCGGTCGGTCGCGCTCCCCACTCGTCGCTGAAGCGCGCGAAGTGTGAGCGCTGACGCAGGTCGGTGACGGCGGATCACCCGAATCGAACGATGCGTATGCCCAGTGTTGCGGCGAGCCTGGACGGAGAGATCACAACGGGGCGATCGCCGGGAGTCGGCATGCTTGAGAAGACAGGCAGCGCGTCGCCGGGACCGGGGGACGACGCGGGGGCGACGTGGCCGGCGATGCCGCAGCGGGTGATCCGGCGGCCTCGGCTGACCGGGGCGCTGGACGCCGCCACCGAGCGGGCGGTGACGGTGCTCTGCGCCGGGCCGGGCTGGGGCAAGACCGTGCTGGCCGCGACGTGGGCGCGGTCGAGGACGGCGCGGGGGCCGCTGGCGTGGCTGTCCCTGCGTCGGGGACACAACGACCGCTATCTGTTCTGGGCGGATCTGATCCGGGCGTTGCGCGCCGGTGGCGCCCTGCGGCCCGGCCAGGTGCTGCCGAACCGCGGCACGGTGCGCGGGATCGACGGGCCGCACGTGCTGCGCCGGATGACCGCCGGCCTCGGCACGTTCCCCGGTCCGCTGGTGATCGTCCTCGACGACCTGCAGGAGATCACCGAACCGGGCGTCCTCGAAGATCTGGCCGGGCTGCTGCGCGATCCGCCCCCGCGGCTGCGGCTCGTGCTCATCACTCGTACGGATCCTGAATTGCCTTTGCATCGGCTGCGGGCGGCCGGGGAGCTGACCGAGATCAGGGCGCACGATCTGGCGTTCCGGGCCGGTGAGGCGGCCGAATTGCTCGCGGCACGAGGCGGGCCGGTGCCGGGTGCGGTACTCGCCGCGCTGATGCAGGCCACCGAGGGCTGGGCGGCCGGGCTGCGGCTGGCCGTGGACGCGCCGCCCGGCACCGACCCGGACGAGGCGGCCGCCGACTATCTGGCCCGCGAGGTGCTGGCCGCGCTGCCGGCGCCGATGCGCGAGTTCCTGCTCTACACCAGCGTGCCCGACCGGATCTGCGGCGGCCTGGCCGACTCGCTGACCGGCCGGGCACACGGGCGGATCCAGCTGGAACAGCTGGCCCGCGCCAACCTCTTCCTGACCCGGATCGGGCCCGGCGGCTGGTTCCAGTACCACCGTCAGTTCCAGGCGGCGCTGCGGCAGCGGCTCGGCCTCGAACAGGGCGACGACCCGGCCCGGCTGCACCTGCTCGCCGCGCGCTGGCACGCCCGGCAGGGCAGCCCGCTGTCGGCGCTGCGCCACGCCGCCACCGCCGGCGACTGGACGATGGTCGGCCGGCTCGTCGCCGACCACGGCATGCCGCTGTTCTACTCGGCCGGCCGGAGCGAGCTGCTCGACGTGCTCGGCGCCATCCCGCGGGACCTGCTGGGCGGCAGTGCCGAACTGGTCCTCTGCGACGCCCTGCTGACCTACGGGCTCGGCGACGTCAGCGGCGTGAGCCAGCGCGTCCAGCGGGCCCGCCAGCTGCTCACCCACCGCGACGCCGGCCGGCGCCGGGTCGTCGCGATGGCGCTGGACGTGCTCGAGGCGACCATCACGACCCGCTGGCACGGCGACATGCCCCGGCTGGCGAGGGTGGCCACCCGGGTGCTCGCCGAACTCGGCCGGCTGCGCTGGGACCAGGTGCCGGCGATGCCGAAATACCGGGCCATCGCGCTCAACGACAAGGGCATCGGCCTGCTCTGGTCGCAGCGGTTCGACCACGCCGACCGCCATCTGTGGGCGGCCGTCACCGGCGCCCGGGCCGCGGACATCCCGTGGGTCGAGGTCAGCGCGCTCGGTCACCTCGCCATGCTCAGCGTGCTGCGCGGATCGCTGCACGAGGCCGGGCAGCACGCCGGCGCGGCGCTCGCCGTGGCGGGCCGGATCGCCGCACCGGACCAGACCTCGACCGCGGCCGCCCACCTGACCCAGGCGGTGATCGCCATGCTGCGGGGCGACGACGTCGAGGCCGACGAGGCGCTGCGGCGTACCCTGCACGCGTCGGGCGACCAGCCGGAGGCCGCGATCTTCGTGCTGACCGGTGCGGTGCGGGCCTCGTTCCTGGTCGAGCGCGGCGCACCCCACGCGGCGCAGACCGAGCTCGACAAACTGGCCGGGGAGACCGCGCCGCACCTGGACGCGCCGATGCTGCGGCGCATCGTCGGGGTGGCGCAGAGCGACATCGACCTGGCCCTCGAGGACCCGCGGCCGGTGGTCGCCCGCTACGCCGACCGGCGCGAGCTGCACCCGGCCGAGCAGGTGCGGCTGGCCATGGCCTACCAGGCGACCGGCCGCCGTACCGAGGCCGAACGCCTGCTCGCCGCGGTCCGGGAGGGCCCGGACCGGGTCGCCGTGGTCTACGCCTGGCTGCTCACCGCCCTCGCCGCCGAGGCGCGTGGCCGCAGCGGCCGGGCCGGTGAGGCGATGACCCGGGCACTCGCCGCGGCCGAACCGGACGGTCTGCGGCTGCCGTTCCGCCGCTTCGGCGCCGATCGGCTGCTGGTCCTGGCCGGCCGGCAGCCGGTCTCGCCGGTCTCGGCGGGCCGGTCGCAGGGGGATGCCCTCACCGAGATCACCGGGGAGTTGCCGGTCGTCGCGGCCACCGCCTCCGCCGAGACCCTCAGCGAGCGGGAGACCGACGTCCTGCAGTACATGCCGACCGTGCTGACCGCCGCCGAGATCGCCGGCGACCTGAACATCTCGGTGAACACGGTCAAGGCGCATCTCCGCTCGATCTACCGCAAGCTCGGCGCGAGCCGCCGCCGCGAGGCCGTCGTCGCGGCCCGAAGGCTGGGACTGCTGTGAGCGCGCCGAAGTGCGGCAGCCCGGGAAGGGAGGTACGGTCGCCTCCTGACCCGCCCTTGTGATCGTGAAATAGGTTGCCTGTTGTGTCAGTGATCGACCGCGGGACGAGCACGTTGTCCCGATGTGACAGCGCCGCCGAAGTGACGGACTCCCAGTTCTCCACGCTCCTGGCCCAGCGGTACCGCGCCGGCCCGCCGTTGCGCGCCGTCCACTGCGAACTGGCGTCGGGCCACGAGGGCGGCCACATCGCGTTCGTCCTCGCCGCCGAGCAGGGCGACGAGTGGTGGTGGCTGCGGTGGGGCGGCGGCCGGCACGAGATCCTGCCGCTCGACGTGTGCCTGTCCCAGTCCGATCACGACGACTGCCTGCTGCCGAACCGGCACGCGGGTGAGCACAGCTTCCGGTTGGCGACGCCCGGTTAGGTCTGGTTGCCGTTGTCGGGCTCTTGACCATGCGCTCCTGGCCGGCTGACCTGACGAGTGCTCGAGATGCACTCGCTCCCGACGACGCCGAAGGCAGCGCCAAAGGCGACCCAGCCCCCCATATTCGCTGCTGGTTCCGTCAGTCGTGATCCGGTCAGTTCACGCCGCCGCGGGGCAGGGCTCGCAACAATCGACCCGGCTCGGTAGCCCGTCGCATACGCCGTCACAGCGGGTAGACGCGGTACTGCAGCTTCTCGTCGTACCGCAGACCGGTGACCGCCGTGATGATCGACCAGAGGAAGTCCTCATCCGGACCCCAGGACGGCAGAGCAGTCTCGGCCTCGACCGGCAATGGCGTTCCCTCGTCCTCGACGGCCACACCGTCGGCGTAGACGTAGTGCCGGGTGCGTTCGCCATTCGTGAACAGCGTGAAGCCGTATGTGCTCGAAACGCTGCTGAAGAAGACCACCAAAGCGTCGGTCTGGTCGGTCGGCTCCCACCCCATGACCACATCCATCATCGGATTCCAGACCTGCACCCAGCCACCCGACTCGGCGGCATAGAGGGCGTCGGGCTTGAGAGCGCTTGTAGCCTGGTCGGCGCCGACCAGTTCGCCGCTGAAATCTGTGATGGCGAGGTCGTCCACAGCCTCGTCCGCCGTCACGTTCTGACGGAAGAGCACCGAGGTGTTCCAACCCATGATCAAGACCTTTCCTCGTACGGCGGGGCCGCCGCCCATTGTTCAGGGCGGCGCCGGCACGACAAACGGGGAGGGCGCTCTCGATGAGATTTTCGCTTGCAAAGAAGACTCCGTGAACGTCTTCCCGTTCATCGCCGCGGAGCGGACTTCGCCGCCCTGCCCACGGTGCTCGACGCCGGTCGCTGCTCGGGCGAGGTGTTCAGGTTTCGCTGTCGAGCACCGCCGTCAGGGTGCGCCGGCCGATGGCCGCTATCCGCGGGTTGTCGGCGGAGTGGGCGAGGAACGCGATCGCCAGGACGAGAGCCCAGGCGCGGGCACGGATCCACAGCCCTCCGTCGGCGCCATAGGCGTCGGCGAACGTCGCTCGGCTGCCGGCGGGCAGGAGCATCCAGCAGACGGCGAGGTCGGTGGCCGGGTCGCCGGCGGTGAGGTCGCCGAAGTCGATGACGGCGCTGATCCGGCCGCCGTCGGTGAGGATGTTCGCGGGGTGCAGGTCGCCGTGCAGCCAGACCGGTGTCCGGTCCCATGGAGCTGCCGCGGCCGCTGCTTGGAACATGTGAGTGATGAGGCGGCCGTCGACAGAGGCGCCGAGCCGGTCCAGGTTGGTGGCGAACGTATCGGCGCGATGGGCCAGGGGTACGCCGCGGACCGGGTTTCGTGGTGCGTCGGGCGGTGCGGGCACGTGCAGCGCCGCCAGGAACGTCGCCAGGGTGACGGCCGCCTGGTCGTGGTCGGCCGGTGGGGTGCGGGCGGCGATGTCGCCGGCCAGGCGCGGGACCACACTCCAGGGCCACGGATAGCCGTGCCCCGGCCGGCCGATGCGGACGGGCACCGGGACCGGCAGGGGAAGCCGCGGCGCCAGCCGGGGCAGCCAGCGCTGCTCGTTCAGGAGGAGCTTCACGGCGACCGCCCGCCGGGGCAGCCGGGCCACGAGGTCGTCGCCGATGCTCACCATGACGTTGTCCCAGCCGTGCGCGAGCATCCGGGGCTCACGGCCGGCCAGGTCGGGCATCTGGTCGCCGACGAGCCGGCGGACCAGGTCCAGGGTGACGTCCACTTCAGCCGACGGCATCGCGGTGGGGTTCATCGGCGGTGAAGACCCCCACGTAGCTGGGTGCGGGTGCGCATCAGGATCCGGCCGAGCATGTTCCTGCCGGTGCCGGTCCGGCCTCGCCCCCAGTAGTGGTCGGTGCCGGTGTTCTCGACGATCTCCGCGTCGCCGGTGCCGAGCAGGACGGCGCGGATGTCGGCGTGGGCGGTGAACTTCGCCGCGACGGCCCGGCGCATCACGTCGTCCTTGACCCGCTCCCAGTCGCGGCGCAGCGGCCGGGACCGGTCGCGGCCCCATTGGGCGGCGCGCAACGGATTGGCCGCCCGGCGGATCAGGTCGGCGTGCCGGGTGCCCGCGAACTTCTGGGCCTGGAAGTAGTGCTCGGACGTCGGCCACCAGTCCCCGTCGAGGTCGAAGCCGTGCGCGGAGAAGTTCGAGAAGCATCCGTACGGGACCTCGCCGGCGCCGTAGAAGTAGATCGTCACCATGGCCTCACGGTCGGGGGCGGTGATCCACACGGTGCCACACATCGGCGGAGCGGCAACCGATTTAGCCGGGCCCCCGAGCGAGGCGGGACGCTTCGTCATCGAGCCATGCGACGGTGAGGAGCAGCCCGCGATAGCGGAACAGCCCGCGGCTCCAGAGTTCCAGCTCGCCGGCGATGGTTTCGGTGTCCTGCGTGAAGTCATCGAATCCGCCATGGGCCAGCGCGATGTAGCCGTCCACCTGTTCCCGCGGCTCCGACCAGCGACGCCACCAGAGGTGCCCGCCGAGGATCCGCCAGTAGGTCTCGAAGCGCAGGTGGAGAACGCCGAACGGCTCACCGTCGTGGGAGAGAGCGCCGGCGCGCTCGCGATAGGGGTCGAACCGGGGATCGGGGTCGGCTCGGACGCGCGGCGGATGGAACGGCATGCGTTCATGGTGCGCCGTTGCTGTGGCCGGCTCGCAGCGGGCCGGCCGGGCGGCGGGAGCGTTGGTATCTTGCCGCGATGCAGCTTGATGATCTTCGGCGGTCCGCGACCGAATATGCCCGCGCTGAGGTGGCCCGCGGCCTCATGACGTGCGGAATGATCGTGTCCGGCACCGCGGAGTACCTGCACGACGAGGCTGAGCCCGCCGAGTCGTACGCATTGGCCTGGGACGTCGTGCCGCGCGAGCTTGCCGCGCACCTCGAAGCCCAGGCGGGGTGGCCCGCGCGGACCGACAGCGATCGCCTCACGGACGCGTTCCGTGCGCTCGACCGGGCGGGGATCGTGGCCCGGGAGGACTTCGCGTGCTGCCAGTCGTGCGGGAGCAGCGAGATCGGCGACGAGATCGGCGACGGCGGGCCGGCTCGCGGATACGTCTTCTATCACGGTCAGGATGCCGAACGGGCGGCTCAGGGCGGGACCCTGTGGCTGGCGTACGGCACTTTCGACGAGCGGGCCGGCGCCGCGCAGGTCGGCGAGGAGGTCGTGGCCGCGCTGCGTGGCGAAGGCCTGGAGGTGGACTGGACCGGTGACGCCGCGCAGCGCATCCATGTCCGGCTGCGCTGGGCGAAACGCCGGTACGGCCGGATGGCCGCCTATCCGGTGGGTGCCGAGCCCGGCCGCATCGTGGAGGTGCGGTTCGTTCCGGACCGGCACATGGTCTTCCCGCCGATGCCGGTGGGTGCGCTCGCCGCGCTCGAGCTGCCCTGGCTGCCCGCCGGCACGAGCGTGCGGGTCGACGACGGCGAGCGGACGATGACGATCCGGCGGGAGAAGCATCGCCTGATCAGCGATGACGGTCGCGAGACCGGCCGTTTCGAGGGTCTGCGGCTTCTGAGCGGGGAGGGCGACGGCGAGGTTCCCGGCGAGCCGGGGCTGATGGAGGTCACCTACCAGTGCCTGCCGACCGGCCCGCAGCAGATCGCCGGACGGCCGATGAGCCTGCCCGAGATGCTCGCCGTCCTGCGGCGGCTGCCCACCCGCACGGGATCGTGGCTGTCCGCCGTGCACGAAGCCGGCATCGTGCAGATGCGGTGGGAGCACGGCGGGCTATGGCTGGAGTCGCCGTTCGTGGCCGAGTCCGCTTCGGTCGGCAAGTACGCCGGCCTCGACGAGGCCGAGCGGATGCTGACGATCCTGGCGACCGAGAACCGGACCGCGATCCGTGAACTGGACGGCGTGACCACCAAGCCCTGGTGATGGATCACGGCGACTGCTCCCGCACGTCCGTACCCTGCTCCGCGAACGCCTTGAAGTCGCGCATGTGCCGCAGTGACTGCTTCCGGAAGGCGCCCGGCATCAACAGCCCGACCAGCCGCATCGGCAGACCGCTGAACCGGTATTCGTTCTCGCTCTCCCAGAGCGTCGTCTCCGGCCCCACCGAGCTAAGCCGCTCCCGGGCGGCGCTCCACATGCCGTCGGCGACGAGTTCGCGCTCGTAGTGGACGACGACATCGGCCGGGATGTCGTGCAGGTCGGCCGGTTCCCGGCGGGTGATGGTCTCGGTGCCCTCCATCTCCTGCTGCCCGGTCCGCAGCACGACGCGGGACGTGGTGCCGACCTGGCCGTGCACCCCGTTCAGCGGCTCGTGCACCACCAGCCCGCGCAGCCACTGCGGCAGGAGTGCCGGGTCGGCGAGCTTCCGGGCCACCCGATCGTGGGGGAGGGCGATCTCGATGGAGACGGTGTACTTCATGGGGTGACATTGTCACGGACTCGTCATCCCGCCGCATGCTCGCCGGGAAATCCGCGCGTCACCGTCGGATGCACGGCAACGGCGGACGTGAGGAGCGTACCCATGGCATCGGACCTCGGCACCATCCGGCGCGTCGTCGCGACGGCGACCGATCACGGCACCGCGCAGCGGGCGGCTTCGCGGCTGACCGACGGCGGGCTGCGGGAGGACGAGGTCGTCGTCGTGGCCCGGGGGCTGCGGGAGCCGGGGCGGATCACCGGCCGGCTGTCGGCGCGGGACGTGGCGGGGCGGGGCGGGCTGCTCGGCGCCGTCGTCGGTGTGCTGGTGGGGAGTCTGCTGTCCGGCGCCGGCCTGCTGGAGCCGGCGACCGGCGACGGCTGGGTCAGTCTGTGGTCGACGGTCATGGGCGCGGTTCTCGGTGCGTCGTCCGGGCTTCTCGGGTACGGGCTGACGCGCGGCCGCCGTTCGGTCACGGTGCCCGGTCAGATCCGTGCCGATGGTTACGACGTGCAGGTGGACGCGGCCGTCGCCGATCGCGCGGTCCGGCTCCTGCGGGGCGACCCTGTCGGCGGCGAGCCGGAACCGGACGGGCGGGCCGCCGCGCGACGGTGACCACGAACAGCACCCCGTCGACCCGTTCGGCGAGCCGGGGCGGCACTGCCCGTGATCACCGGGAAATCCGGTTGGCGCCGGTGCCGGCGCCGGGCAGGGTCGGTGGCGTGGTGATCGTACGCAGATTCGGTGAGGCCGACACCGGGGTGCTCTGGGCGTTGAACGCCCTGCCGAACATCGGCGAGACGGCCGATCCCGCCGTCCCCATCCCGCTGCCGGCCGCGACCGAGGCGCCGGCCGCATTCCCCGATCTCGCCGACGTCGGCGCCTGCTTCCTCGATGTGGGCGGAGAGTTCCTCGTGGCCGAGCTGGACGGTCACATCGTCGGGATGGGCGGCTACCGGCCGGATACCGCCGGCGGCGCCGAGGTGCTGCGCGTGCGGGTGCATCCGGCGGCCCGGCGGCGCGGCATCGGGCGGCAGCTGATGACCGCGTTGGAGAGGCGCGCGGCCGGTGACGGCCTCGGGTTCCTGCATCTGGACACGGCCACCAATCAGCCGGCGGCCATGGCGTTCTACCGCTCGCTGGGCTACCGGGAGACCGGCCGGGAGCATCGGCCGGCCTGGACGTGGACGCTGGTGTACTACGTCAAGACGCTGCCCGCCCCGGCCGGCTGAAAGCCGACACGGCGCCGGTCGGCAGCCGAACAGACGCCCGGTCCTCGCGGGCGGTGTGCTGGAGGGGCGCCCGCCGGTGCCCCGGCGGGGCGCGTGGGGGAGATCGGGAGGTCCGATGAACCAGCCCGCCGCGCACGAGGACCTGTGGCCCGAGCAGTGGGCGGTGCAGGCCTCCGTCGACGCCGACCGGATGCTGCACCGGGTGACCGTGGCGCGAGCCCGCACGCTGACCGGCGCCGAGACGGCGAGCGCGAGCGCCGTCGAGGCTCACCTCCGGCACACCCACCACGCCTGCCGGCGTGCCGGCGCCCGCCGCCGGCGGCGCTGGCGTGACAAGTGGCGGGGAACCTCCGTGGACCGGGCGTACCGCAACCTGCACGCCGCCAAGGTGTTCCTCGTCGACCTGCTCACCAAGCCCGAGCTCGACGCCCTGGTGCCGGACGTCACGACACGCCTGCAGATGGTGCTCGACCGCAACGACCCGCGCCGGATGGACGCCGAGCAACGCCTGATGAAGGCGGCACCCGAGCCGGAATACCGGGCGGCGATGAAGCAGGCCATGGAGACGGCGTACGAGGGCTCCGACGAGGAGTACGTGCGGCTCCGGGACTTCCGCAACATCGTCCTGCTCACCGCGGCGGCGATCGCCCTGGCCACCGGGGTCCTGATCACCATGGTGGCGCTCTTCCCCGCGTCGATCCCGCTGTGCTTCATGCCGGACGTCACCGGCGCGGGCCCGCCGGACGCCACGACGGTGCTGCCCACCGTCTGCCCCAGCGGCGAGACCCTCGCCGGCGCGGACGTGCCGAGGCCGCCGTCCTCGGCCGACATCACCATCGTCGCCGGGCTGGGCGCGGTCGGCGGCCTGCTCGGCGCCATCGTCGCGATCCGCAACCTGCGCGGCACCTCGACCCCGTACGCGACGGCCACCGCGCTGGCGATCCTCAAGGTCCCGACCGGCGCGCTCTGCGCCATCATCGGGATGCTGCTGCTGGCCGGCGAGTTCGTGCCCGGCCTGAGCGAGCTGGACAGCCAGCGCCAGATCCTCGCGTACGCCGTGCTGTTCGGCATCGCCCAGCAGCTCGTCACCCGCGTCGCCGACGATCGGGCGCAACAGATCCTGGAACGGCTGCCCAGCAAGGACCCGCAGGCGCAGCCGGCCCAGCCCTCGGCGAAGCCACCGTCCCTCGATACCCAGGCCGAGCCGGCGACCAGCGCATCGGCGACCTCCTCCGGGACGGCGGCACCGCGGCGCCGCAGGAGGTTGCGCCGGTGGCGGCGACGGTGAATCAGGCCGGTTCCAGGGTGTAGACCATCGCTGCCCAACGGGGCAGCCACTCGCGCCCGGCCCACTCCGGCGGCACCACACGATCCTGGGTGACCTCGCGCCATCGCTGCCCCGGCGGCGTCGCGGGCCAGCCCGGCACCACGTACTCGTCGCCCGGGCCCTGGCTCCAGTCGGAGAAGTTGGCGATCACGACGACCGGGGTGTCGGCGGAGCGGCCGCGCTGCCAGACCAGGACGCGGCGGCCGCCGGTGAAGTCGGTGTGCAGGAAACGGGTGTCGTTGACGGAGAGGGCTTCGGCCTCATGGCGCAGGCGCACCAGGCGGGCCACGTGGTCGAAGACGCGGCGGCGCCACGGGTCGGCGAGGCGGTCGTAGTTGACCGGGTCGGTCTGTTTCTCGGGGTGGCGGATCGGCAGGTCGTGGTCGTCGGCGAACTCCTCGCCGGCCAGGATCATCGGGATGCCGACGGCGGTGAGCAGGCAGACGAAGGCGAGCTTGATGCGCTGCTCGGTCTGCCACACGCCGTTGTTGTTGAAGAACCGGAAGAGGCGTTCCTTGTGCAGGCCCTGCACGTCGTGGGAGGTGGCGTAGAGGACCGCCTGGCTGCCGTCGGTGAAACCCAGCCGCCGGCAGTCGATCATCTGGCGGACCGTCTCCTCGAACGAGCCGGTCTGTTCCTCGGCGCGGCCGAGCAGCGCGCTGCGCAGCAGATAGAGGAAGCGCTCGTTCCAGAGGGCGTCCAGCCGGTTCTGTCGCACGAGATCCACGGGTACGGCCAACTCCTCGCCGACCACCAGGAAACGGTCCTCGCTCGCGTCCGGCGTTCGCTGCCGGTGCAGGCTCCGGGCGTACCCGGTGAATTGCTCTATGAAGTCCCAGCTGCCGACGTTGTTGACGCTGTCGATCCTGATGGAGTCGACACCGTGCTGCAGGATCCAGTGGGCGATGGCGGTCTTGTGGAACTGGCGGGCCGGCCGCAGCGGACCCTCCTTGCCCTCCACCGGGTCGTAACCGTCGGTCCGGAAGTTGTATTTGAACAGGTCGCCGCCGAAGCCGTCGCGGCCCTGCTCCTCCGGATCGCCGGCGTCGTGCCGCACGTGGAAGTCCAAGAAGTTGATCTCACGGTAGGGATCGCGCTGGGCGAACGCCATCACCGCGTCGTAGCCGAACCGGATGCCCGCGTCGTGGCAGCCGTTCACCAGGTCGGCGAGGGTGCGCTGGGCGGCCGGCGACGTCGACTGGCCGGTGAGCCCGAGGTCGTGGTCGGGGGCGGTGTAGTGGCTCGTCGAGTAGCCCCATTCGCGGGTCACCCAGGTGTCCGCGGCCGGCGTGAGCTCCAGCGTGGTGACGCCCAACTCCCGCAGGTGCGCGCGGCCCGGCTCGAGCGCGGCGACACCCCGCAGATTCACCGGCGCGGCGTCGGCGTCGACCAGCGCGAGCACGTCGGCGAAGGAGCCGACAGCGAGCTCCACGCCGCCTTCGGCCGACCTCCGCGCCCAGGTGGTGGGCAGCTTGTAGTAGACGGTCCGGTGGTTCGGCGGCAGGTTCCGGCCGGGACGCACCGGCGGCGGCTCGGCGCCGTCCGGGTCGCAGGTCCGCAGCTCGCCGTCGCGCCACTTCAGGACGGCGGCGGGCCAGCGGTCGTCGCCGTGATAGGGCGGGGCGAGCCGGGGTGACAGCAGCCGCCAGTCCACGGTGGTGGCGAACGGGTCGGTGCGCAGCAGGCGGCCGCCGTGGCCGTAGGGGCAGCTGTCGGTGATCTCGAACCAGTAGTGGTAGACCGTGCCGTCGGTCAGGCCGCAGTCGGTGGCCGGGATCGACCAGAGGTCGCCGTCGGGCAGCAGCGGGATCTCGTTGCGGCCCGCCAGGCCGGGCGGATTGCCGGCGGTGAACGTGCCGATCACCAGGCGGGGCGGCGGCGTGGTGATCCGGGGGCGCCACAGGACGAAGTCGGTGTGGCGGCGTACGAAGAGGTCGGGCTCCATTGCTCCGGCTTAGGACCGCGCCTGTGCGCCGTCAATCCGGTGCGCGACAGAAGGACCGGCCCGGACGGTGGCCGGGTGCAGCATCGGGACGAGATGGCTCGGCGGCGCGGGCGTGGCGACCCTGGTGGCGGGCGCCGCCGTCGCCGCTGCCGCCGGTCGCCGGGCCGGGGCCGCGTTGCGGACGATCGGCGCCGAGGCCGCCCGGATCAACGCCCGGATCGAGCGGAACGCCGAGGAGGGGTTCGCCGCGGAGATCGACGCCGTCCGCCGGGCCGACGCCCGCCGCAAGGTGATCGAGGCCCAGCTCGACGAGGTGCTGGCCCGCGCCGGCGAGCTCGGCCGCGAGCTCGTCGACGTCAACCCGGGCCAGCGGTTGTACCGGTTCCTCAGCGAACGCGCCGCGAGCGGCGACTACCGCAGCCGGCTCGGGCTCATCTCGACGATCCGCAGGGACTTCCAGCAGCTCATCAAGCTCATGGACGACTGGCGGAGCACGCCGGACGACGACGCGCGCCGGCCCGTCGACCGCATCGTGCTCTACATCGACGACCTCGATCGTTGCTCGCCGGAACAGGTCGTCGAGGTGCTGCAGGCGGTGCATCTGCTGCTCGCCCTCGACCTGTTCGTCGTGGTCGTCGAAGATCTTCAACATCCCGTTCGTGCTCCCGGCCATGACACCGGACACGTTCGGCTCCCTCGTCGACAGCCTGGCCGCACCGGCCCCCGAGGACCGGGAGGAGTGTCCCGCTTCCTCGGCAACGCCGCGGAGCCGGGCCAGTACCAGGCCGCCGCGGTGCTGCTGGGGCTGCTCACCGCGTACCCGCACCGCCTCGGCGAGATGCTGCGCGATCTGCCCGCCGGCACGACCTGGGCGCGGTTCCTGGACGGCTTCGAGCCGAAGGAGAAGGACGGCCGGTGGCAGAACGCCGTGAGCGCGCGGCTCGACGAGAGGGAGCGGGCCGAGTGGTCCGGTCTGGTCCGGGCCGCCCGGGGCAGCGCGGAACTCGTGGAGCTGCCCGATCTGAGCGCGTTCCGGTACTGGGGGGACCACGTCGCCCGGTTCTCGTTCGTGCTGTCGGCCCTCGAATCGGGTGAATCGGTATAAGATGTTTACATGCGCCTTTTCGGTCGCGATCTGAGCCGGCTCTCGTTCGGCTCCAAGCTCACGGCCGGGTTCGTCCTCACGCTGCTGCTCACCCTGATCATGGCGATCACCTCGATCGCGGCGTTGATCTTCGTGGTGCGTGGCAACAACACCGCGGTCGTCGCGTCGACCGGCAGCCTGCTCGGCGCGCAGCGGCTGAACACGGCCATGGAGAGCCGCGGCGCCAGCGCCCGCGGCTACCTGATCACCGGCAGCCGGGCCGACCTGGACCAGTCCCTGCGGGATCGCGGGGACTTCCTCGACCAGGTGGCCCGGCTTCGCGACACCCTCGACGACCCGCGGGTGCGGCGGCTGCTCGACGACGTCGCCGCGGCGGAGGAGCGGTACACGGCGGTGCTGACGCCGTTGCTGGACCGGCGGCGGTCGATGCGTGACCTCACCCAGATCGCCCAGCTCCTCACCGGTGAGCTGATCACCGCCCGGCAGGCCGTGCAGGACGCCAACACCGCCCTGGTCGTCCGCCTGCGCGCCGACGTCGAGGGCCTCAACGAGCACGCCGCCGACCGCGCCGACCAGGCCATCGCCGCCATCGTCGCCCTGGGCGTGCTCGCGTTCGGCTGCGGCGCCGCGATCGCCCACCGGCTCAACCGGGCCCTGCGCCGGCAGATCGGCGCCGCGGTCGGGCACATCCAGAGCTCGTCCGCGCAACTGGAGGTCGCCGCCACCCAGCAGGCCGAGGGCGGCCGTGACCAGGCCACCGCGACCACCGAGATCAATACGACGATCAGCGAACTGCTGATCACCTCACGGCAGATCGCGGACAACGCCCAGCGCGTCTCCCGCACCGCCCAGGACACCGAGTCGGCGGCGCTGCGAGGCGACGCCACGATCAACCAGACCCGCGCCTCGATCGCGCTCATCCGCGACCAGGTCGACCAGATCGTGCGGCACATGGTCGCGCTCGGCGACAAGTCCCAGCAGATCGGCGCGGTCGTCGGGCTCGTCGCGGAACTGGCCGAGCAGACCAACATCCTCGCCATCAACGCCACGATCGAGGCGACCGGCGCCGGCGAGCAGGGCCGCCGGTTCACCGTCGTGGCCGAGGAGATCCGCAAGCTCGCCGACCGCACCGCGGCCTCGGCCAAGGAGATCCGCGCGCTCATCGACGACGTGCGGGGCGCGGTCGACACCACCGTGATGGCGACCGAGACCGGCGCGAAGGCGGTCGACGCAGGCTCCCGCACCTTCGACGACGCCACCACGGCGTTCCGGACGATCGCCGGGCTCGTCGCCACCACCAACGACGCCACCCGCGAGATCGAGCTGTCCACGAAGCAGCAGACCACCGCCGTCGAGCAGGTCAACGTCGCCGCTTCGGACACCGCCCGGATGTCGCGGGATACCGAGAGCAGCGCGGTGCAGACCCGGCAGACCGCCGCGCACCTGGCGGCCCTCTCCGCCGAGCTGCTGGAGCTGGTGGGAGGCGGGCAGTCCGGCGCCGGCCGGTGACGCCGGCGAGGGGTGCCCTGCCGGTACCTGCCTCATCAGTGCCTCGTACCCGCGGCCGGCGGGCGCTTTCATGGAAGGCACGCACCACCCCGCGTCACCCAGGAGATCGAAAAATGCGCGCCACCCTGATGTACCGTGCCGGCGACGTCCGCGTCGAGACCGTCGCCGACCCGGCCGTGCGGAAGCCGACCGACGCGATCGTACGGATCGTGCGGGCCTGCGTCTGCGGCAGCGACCTGCACCCCTACCACGGCCTGCCCGAGCAGGAGCGGGGCATGCCGATGGGCCACGAGTTCCTCGGCGTCGTCGAGGAGACCGGCCCGCAGGTCTCCTCCGTGCGGGCCGGTGACCTGGTCGTCGCGTCGTTCTCGTACCAGGACGACACCTGCGAGTTCTGCCGGGCCGGGTTCCAGACCGCCTGTTCGCACCCGGAGGCCGGATTCTTCAGCGCCGCCCAGGCCGAGCTGATCCGGGTGCCGCTCGCCGACGGCACCCTCTACAAGCTGCCGGCCGGCGTCGACACCGCCCTGCTGCCCTCGCTGCTGACCCTGGCCGACGTGTACGGCACCGGCTACCACGCCGCCAAGATGGCGAAGGTGACCGCCGGCGACACCGTCGCGGTGATCGGCGACGGGGCGGTCGGGCTGCTCGCCGTGCTGTCGGCTCGGCAGCTCGGCGCCGAGCGGATCATCCTGATGGGCCGGCACAAGACCCGTACCGATCTGGGTCGTGAATTCGGGGCGACCGATGTCGTGGCCGAGCGCGGCGACGAGGGCATCGCTCTCGTGCGCGAGCTCACCGGCGGCGGCGCCCACAAGGTCCTCGAGGCGGTCGGCCACCGGCCCGCCTACGACCAGGCCGTCGGCGTCGTCCGCGGCGGCGGCGTGATCAGCAGGGTCGGCGTCCCGCAGTACGAGGAGGCGCCGGTCGGGTTCGCCAGCCTGTTCGGCCGCAACATCACCCTCAACGGCGGTCCGGCGCCGGTCCGCGCCTACATCGCCGAGCTGCTGCCCGCCATCCTCGACGGCACCGTCGATCCCGGCAAGGTCTTCGACCGCACGGTCACCCTCGACGAGGTCCCGGACGCCTACCGCGCCATGGACGACCGCGAGATCCTGAAGGCGCTCATCGCGTTCTGAGGTCGCCTTTCGGTCCTCTTTCGCTACGCCTGTCTAACCTCAGCTCGATCAACTCGACCACCACCGGCCGGGCGGGCCTGCCCGGCCGGTGGGACAACAGCCCGGAACGGACCGGCGAGCATGACTCTCTCGAAGCTGTCCCTGGTCGTGGTGCCGGCACTGCTGGCGATCGCCGTGGCCAGCGGTGCCAACCCGCCCGCGCCCTCCGACGAGCCCGGCGCGGCCTCCGGCGTCCTGCTCGTCATCGAGGAGCCGGCGCCCATCGTGGCCGGCTACGGCTGCCCTCTGGCCAGGATTCGTGGTGACATCGCTTCCTGACGTTCTCGCACCAGGACAGGAGGCACCGTGAAAGCCGTGCAGTACACCGCCTTCGGCACCCCGGATGTCCTGCGCTGGCAGGACACCGACGACCCGATCCCGGACGCGGGCCGGGTGATCGTCCGGCTGGAGGCGGCCGGGCTCAACTACGCCGACGTCTACCGGCGCGAGGGCCGCTTCACCCCGGCCGGCCCGGCGCCGTGGATTCCCGGCATGGAGGGCGCCGGCACGATCGCCGACCCCGGGCCGGCTGGTGCCGCGGCGGGCTTCGCGGCCGGCCGGCGGGTGGCGTGGTGCGACAACCCGAACTCCAACGCCGAACGCGTCGCCGTCGAGATCGGCAGGCTCATCCCACTGCCGGAGACGGTCACGGCGCGGACCGCCGCGAGCGTGCTCCTGCAGGGATTGACCGCGCACTACCTGGTCCACGACAGCCATCCGGTGCGGCCGGGCGACTGGTGTGTGGTGCACGCCGCGGGCGGCGGCGTCGGGCTGCTGCTCACCCAGATGATCAAACGGCGCGGCGGGCGGGTGATCGGCGTCGCGTCGACCGCGGAGAAGCAGCAGGCCGCCCTCGACGCGGGCGCCGACGCCGCGATCGGCCGCACCGGCTGGGTCGAGCGGGTCCGCGCGATCGCGCGGCACGGCGCGGATGTCGTCTTCGACAGCGTCGGCACCACGATCCTGGAGAGCCTGGCCGCCACCCGCGACCGGGGGCGGGTCGTCTACTTCGGGATGGCGGGCGGTGAACCGCCCGCGGTGCCGCCGTCGCTGCTGATGGACCGTTCCCTGACGCTCACCGGGGGAGACCTGTGGAACGTGCTCACCACCCCGGTGGAGCGGCGCAAGCGCGCGGCCGAGCTGTTCTCCTGGATCGCCGACGGCACGGTCCGGCCCCGGATCGCCCGGGTGTTCGCCCTCGCCGACGTGGCCGAGGCCCATCGCTATCTCGAGTCACGGGCCGCGATCGGTAAGGTGCTGCTCGTTCCTTAGCAGGGCTCCGGCACGCCTCCGCCGGTGAACGTCGCGACCGCGGTCAGCGCCTCCTCGACCGTGGCGACCCGGGCCATCGTCAACCCCGGCCGGACGTTGCGCAGTGCCTCCGTACAGTTGCCCTCGGGCACCAGGAACAGTTGCGCCCCGGCCGCCTCGGCGCCGCGCAGTTTCTGCGGGATGCCGCCGATCGGATTCACCGCGCCGGTGTCGCCGACCGCGCCGGTGCCCGCGATGATCCGCCCGCCGGTCAGGTCCTGCGGGGTGAGCTTGTCGATGATGCCGAGCGTGAACATCAGGCCCGCGCTGGGACCACCGATCTCGTCCACGCCGAAGGAGATGCCGGGCTGCTCAGCGGGCTGATTCTTCAGGGTACGAAGGGCGACGGCCACGGCGCTGGTCTGCGATCCCCGGAAGAGCTCGGCATTGCGCGCGTCGGTCTCCTCGCCGGTCTGCCCGTCCGGGTAGACGACGGAGCGGGGAACCACCGCCCGGTCGTCGTCGAACCACCCCCGGACCGCGTCGCCGAGCGTCACCTCGGTCTGCACCCGCACCGTGGTGAGCAGCAGTTTCCCGGCGGACGCGGACACGTCGGCCCCGGTCACCGCGATCACCGTCTCGCCGTCGTAGGAGCCGAGCACGTCGACGGCCGGCCCGGGCTGCTCCACGACGTACGGCAGCGGCCCGAACGCGGCCGCGGCCGCCAGCACGGCGGTGACCAGCGCACCCACGGCCAGCGATACACCCGGTCGACTCATGCGGCGAGTCTACTGACCGCGCGGGCCGAGGTTCGGGGGCGCCGACGCGGTACGGAGCCGGCTTACGCGGCGTTGTCGCGCTTGAGCGCTTCCTCGTGGAATTCGAGGGAGGCGTCATAGGCGCGGGCTCCGTAGACGGTGACCGGGCCGCCGTTCCTGAGGAAGGTGACTTCAGCGATACTCTTGGATGCTCATCCCGGCCCCGGGAGGTGCGATGACGCAACGGTTCGCCCGCGTCATGGCCGCCGCGGCGGTGGTCATGATGACGGTCGCCTGTGGTGCTCCGAAGGCGCCGACCGAGCCGTCCCCGGCCCTGCCGTCGATCGGCGGCGGCACGGCGCAGGTCGGCGGGCGGGATGTCACCGTCTACGTCCCGGACTCCTACGATCCGGCCCGGCCCGCGCCCCTGGTCGTGGCGTTGCACGGTTACACCTCCGACGCGAAGGAGCTGGAGACGTATCTTCGGCTCATCCCCGAGTCGCAGCGGACGGGATTCGTCTACGCCTATCCGGACGGGTCGGCCGACGCCGCCGGTGATCGCTTCTGGAACGCCACCGACGCGTGTTGCGCGTTCTCCAGCCGTGCGCCCGACGACTCGCGCCATCTCAGTGAGCTGATCACCACTATGCAGGCCCGCTACCGCATCGATCCTGCCCGGGTCTACCTGATCGGCCATTCCAACGGCGGTTTCATGACGTTCCGGATGGCCTGTGATCACGCCGACCAGATCGCCGCGATCGTCTCCCTCAACGGGGCCGGCTGGAACGACGCCGCGCGGTGCGAACCGTCCGGACCGGTGAGCGTGCTCGCCATTCACAGCAGCGCCGATGAAACCGTCGCGTTCGCCGGTGGCGACATCAACGGCGTCCCCTATCCCTCGGCGGACACCACGGTCGCCCAGTGGGTGGGCTACGACCGGTGTTCCGAACTCGGCCGTGACGGCGCCCGGCTCGACCTCGTCCCCGGCCTGCCGGGCGCCGAGACGTCGGTACGGATCTACCAGCGCGGATGTGAGGGAGCGTCGACCGTGCAGGCGTGGACGATCGAGGGCGGCGACCATGTGCCCCGGTGGGGTCCGGACTTCGCCCCGGCCGTCACCGACTTCCTGCTCTCCCGGACCAAGGCCGGCCGCTGACGGCACGGCCGGTTCAGGCGGCCTTCGCGAAGGCTTCGGCGAGCCAGCGGCGCACCTCGGCGTCGACCTGACCCGGTTCCCGCAACTCGAGGTGATGCATCCATACCCGGGCTGCGGGGTGCGCCACCTCTTTGAATCGCGGTGAGTGCAACTCGGACGGCAAGCCGAACGACAGAACCGCCGGAACGTCGGACTTGAGGTACTTCCCCGGCCGCCAGACGTAGGCGAACCCTTTGCGCCTGCGGAACGCGATCTGCGACTTCCCGACCCTCACCTCGGCGGCGCCCAGGGACTCGACGACCTCACGGACTGCCCGGTAGATCGCCAATCCGGTGGGTTCGCCGCCGAAGAACTCCTCAGGTGTGGGCACCGTTCCACCTTTCCAGCACATCACACGGAGGGCCAGTCGCCCGGTAGCGCCGACCGGCTCGCATGTCGCTCAGAAATCGCGGACGAACACGTCGAGGTTGTCGTTGGTGTCGCCCGGCACGAGGTCGGACGAGCCGGAGGTGAACGCCACGTGCCGGCCGTCGGTGCTGATGGCGCCGTTCTCGCCGCCGAAGTCGCCCTGCGTGCCGGTGGTCGACACGCTGACCAGGGAGGTCCGGCCGGTTCGCAGATCCCGCACGAAGACGTCGTACCAGGAGTTGGTGTCGCCGGCCACGAGATCGGTCGCCCCGGATCCGAACACGAGCTGACGGCCGTCCGGGCTGATGTCCGCCGAACTGCTGGTGTCGTTGCCCGGAGTGCCCGCCGGAGTGACGCTGACCATGGTGGTGGTGCCGCGTCGCAGGTCGCGCAGGAACACGTCGGCGCCCGGGTGGGTGTCGCCCGGCACGATGTCGGGATCCTCCGAGGTGAAGGCCACATAACGCCCGTCCGCGGTGATCGACGGTCCGTCGCTGCGTCCGGCGATCTGCCGGCCCTCGGCGGTCAGGCTGACCCGGACGGTGACGCCGGTGGCCCGGTCGTACCGGAAGATGTCGAGCGTGTCGTTGGTGTCGCCGGGCACGAGGTTGCCGGCCCAGGACGCGAACGCGATGTACCGGCCGGTCGCGCTGACGTCCTGCCAGTAGCTGGAGCCGTTCGCCTCCGGCGGGGTGATCATGCTGATTTTTCCGTCCGGCAGGTCGATGACGTAGATGTCCTCCTGCTCGTTGGTGTCCTGCGGCAGCAGCGGATCCGCCGCGGAGAGCACGACACTGCGCCCGTCCGCGCTGATGGCGCCGTTCCACAGCGGCCGGTCGCGGTCACCGAACGGCTCGATGTAGGCGATCCGGCGGGTGGTACCCGTCAGCACGTCGTGCAGGAACAGGTCGGAGGACTCGTTGGTGTCGCCCGGCACCAGGTTGGTGGCGTCCGAGACGAACGTGATCCAGCGCCCGTCGCTGCTGATCGACGGGCCCGAGCTGTTCAGATCCCCCTGGGTGCCGCTCGACGCGACGCTGACCCGGCGGGTGGTCTGCGCCCAGCGGTCGCGCAGGAACACGTCGTCGGCGCCGTTGGTGTCGCCGCGGACCAGGTTCGCGGCCGACGAGTCGAACGCGACGTAGCGTCCGTTGCCACTGAGCGCGAACATGAAGCTGCGACCGGCGGCCTGCTGTCCGTGGTTGCCGACGCTGACCCGCTCGGTCCGCGGGCCGGTGGCGCCGGCGGGCTGTGCCGTCGCGGCGACCGACCCGAACACGGCGATCGACAACGCCATCACAGCGCTTCCGATTGATCTCATGACCAACCTCCTGAAATAGCACTCCTGTTCCGATTTTTTCGTCAGCGCGGTGCCGCCGCTGCCACCGACTCGGACGGTCCCGAGGCGAAAAGCGTGGTCAGGAGACGGGCGATGGTGTTGACCGGCACCACGTGGTCCACGATCTCGTCCCGGCTGATCGCCGCGTTCGGCATGGCGAAGACCGGTGAGGTCGACTTGTCGCCGGCAATGACCGTTCCACCGAGGTGATGGATGACCGCCGCGCCCGTTGCGCCGTCGTTGCCGTAGCCGGACAGCACCACCGCGATCGCCTTGCCGGCTGCGGCTATCGCCATGCTGGTGAAGAGCAAATCCGCGGAGGGCCGGTAGGGCGGCCGATCACCCGAGCGGACGAGCACGACGGTGAAGTCACGGCTCACCAGGGTGTGATAGCCGGGCGGCGCCACGAGAATCCGTCCGGGGACCAGCACGTCACCGTCGTGGGCGAACGCGACCGGCATCCGTGTGCGTCGTTGCAGGATGCCCGCGAGATGGTCGCCGTATCGCGGGTCCTGATGGCGTAGCACGATGAACGCGGCCGGCGAGTCGGTGGCCAGTCCGGACGTGATCTGCTGCAGCGCGGGCAGGCCACCCGCTGAGCAGGCGAGCGCCACGATGGGCAATCCAACAGCTCCGGCGGTCGTCCTCATGGCACCGCGCTCTGCGGGCTGCCGTGTCCCGGCACGATGTGGGACTCGGGGCCGGGGTAGAACAGGGTGGTACGGCCGTTGTCCAACCAGTGCACGTGGTAGGGCGGGCCACCGTCGTCGTGGCCCACGACGGTGATGATGCCGATGCGACGCTCATCGCCGAGGTGCACGCCCTCCACCACGATGCGGTCGCCGACGTGTGCTCTCATGACTGTCCTTTCGGTGGGTCGTTGCCCGGACCCGTACACGAGCCCTGGGTCAGAGGGTCTTCGGCACCGCCGTGAACGACCACGACGGTGCATGCGGAATGGCGCAGCAGGTGCTGGCTGACCGACCCGATCAGCAGGCCGCGCACCGCCCCGTGCCCCCGGCTGCCGGCCACCACCAGCTGCGCGGTCGCACTCGCTGCCGTCAGCGCCGCCGCCGGATGTTCCACGACGGCCTCGGCGTCGATCTCCAGATCGGGGAACGCGTCCCGGATCACGGCGACCAGTGAGTCGAACGGCTGCCGCTCGGCGTCGGTCACCGTGTGGGTGTTCATGGCTGTCTCCTCCCACAGCCCGGTCACCGGCTTCCAGGCACGGATCACACGCAGCGGTACCTTGCGCCGGGCCGCCTGCGCGGCGGCGACGGTGAGCACCGCCGCGGCGGCGGGAGAGCCGTCGACGCCGGCGACGACCGGCGCGGATGCAGATGATTCGCCCCGGACCACCACGACCGGGCAGTGCGCGTGAGCGGAGACGGCGGCGCTCACCGAGCCGAGCAGGCCGGTGACGGCGCTGTGTCCGCGGGCGCCGAGCACGATGAGCCGGGCCTGCCGGGACCGCTCGACCAGCACCGTCGCGGCGTGACCGGCTACCGTGGTCGCGGTCACGTCGATCATCGGCTGGTACCGGGCCGCGTGCGTCAGGGCGCTCTGCAGAGCGGCGTTGATCACCTGCTCGGCGTGGCTGTCCGGCCGGAGCTCCGGAACCTGCGCGGGCGCCGAGGCCGGCCGCTCGTCGGCGTGGACCAGTTCGACGGCTTCCGCGGTGCGGGAGGCCTCCCGCAGTGCCCAATCCAGCGCGGTACGGGCGCAGGACGAGCCGTCGTACCCGACGATGATCTTCTTGTGCACGGTACGGCCCTCCAATCTCTCTCCATGGCACGCTCGGCCCGGGCCGGCAGACAGAGGCGATAGTCCCGTCAGTGAGGGCCCGAACCGGCCAGTGCCGCACGGCGGCGCCACACCACCAGCAGGGCAGCGGCCGCCCAGCCGGCGAGCACGGCCAGATGCCCGGCCGTGAATCCGTAGCCGGCGGCAGCCGGTTCGGTGGCGGCGAGCACCGCGCGCATCAGATGGCGCAGCGGGAGCAGGTCCGCGACCGTGGTGAGCCAGCCGGGCAGCGGCCGGTCGCCGACCACGAAGACGCCGGAGACGAAGCAGAGCGGCAGCAGCGTGCCCAGCGTGACGGCCACGATGGAATGTGCGGACGGCATCAGCGCCGCGACGGCCAGACCCAGCGCCGCGAAGCACACCGAACCGGCGGCGATCGCCAGCAGCAGCGCGGGCAGGCGGGCCGCGTCCAGGCGTACGCCGAGGAAGCCGAGACCGACGACCGCGAGCATCGCGGTGGCGATCAGGGCGACGATCAGCGCTGCGGACACCCGCCCGGCGAAGTAGCCGCGCAGGGGCAGGGGAGTGCCGCGCAGCCGCTTGAGCACCCCGGCCGCGCGGGCGCCGACCACCCCCTCCGGCACGTCGACGTAGGCGGCCACCGCCGTGGCGTAGGTGATCATGCCGGCGAACAGATAGTGCGCCATCGGCGTTCCGGACACCGGCGCGTCGCCGAACACCGTGGGGAACAGCGCCAGCAGCAGCGCCGGGAACACCACCGAGAAGAAGACCGACAGCGGGTCCCGGCGCAGTCCGAGGACGGCGTATCCGATCTGACCGGACACTATGAGCAGTGGTGAGCGGCCGGCCCGCGGTGCGGGCGGGGAGAGCACGCCCGGCGCTGACGCGCCGTCCGGGGGCGGTGGCGCGGGCGGCGTGCGCACGTCCGGCTGCCAGGAAAATTGCGTACGGGCGACGACCGCTCCCGCGACCGCCCAGGCGGCCAGGACGGCCAAGTGGACGGGGGAGAAGCCGTACCCGGGCCCCGGCTCGAACGTCGCGGACATGGCCTGCGCGAAGTGCTTGAGCGGCAGCGCCGTGCTGATCAGCTCGAGCCCGCGCGGCAGGTCGGCGCCGACGATGAACACGTCCGAGATGAACGCCAGGCTGATCAGCAGGCCCTGGGACAGCGCCTGCGCCACCGCCACCGTGCGGCACAGCGAGGCCAGCGCCACCCCGAGCGCGGCACAGCACCCGATGCCGGCGAGCAGGGTGACCAGCAGAGCCGGCACCTTCCGCCCCACGATTCGCACGTCGTAGCCGAGCACCCCCACCGCCGTGAGCAGCGCCACGCCGGCGCCGGAGATGACCAGCGACGCCCCGATCCGGGCGGACAGGACGGTCCACGGCGGAATCGGGGTGGCACGCAGCCGCAGCAGCACACCGCTGTCGCGCAGCCGCGCGGTGTCGATGGCGATGAGCACGAACGAGGCCTGCGCCACGCCGAAGACGGCGAACGGCGACACCAGGTACTGCGCCACCGGAATCCCGTTGCCGGCGTCCTGATCTCCGACGATCGACGCGACGATGACGAGGAACGCGAGCGGGAACGCCAGGGTGAAGAACGCCGCCACCGGATTGCGGACGAAGGCGCGCAGGGCATGTCCGGTGAGGACCCGCAACGGTACGGGGTGACGCCCGCCGACGCGGGATTCCCTGATCTCAGTGCGGGCGGTCATCACGTCCCTCCCCGGTCATGGCCAGGTACACCTCTTCGAGGGTGGGCGGCACGACCGCCAGGTCGGCCAGGCCGGCCCGGTGCTGGATCGCCCACCCGGTGAGCAGTGAGGCGTCGGTGACCGGCGTGCGGGACAGCAGGGTGACCCGCCGCCCGGTCACCGTCAGCGGCGCACTCAGCCGCGGCAGCGCCGCCATGGCCCGGTCGGCAGGCAGCGCGAAGCTGATCACGGTGGGCAGGTCGCTCGCGGCGCGCAACTGCTCCGGTGAGCCGTCGGCGATCAGCTTTCCCGCGCTCATCACGGCGACCCGGTCGGCGAGCTGCTGCGCCTCGTCCATGTAGTGGGTGGTCAGCAGGATCGTCGTGCCGAGTCCGCGCAGCCGGGCGATCAGATCCCAGGCGTGGTGCCGGGCGGCCGGGTCGAACCCGGTCGTCGGCTCGTCGAGGAAGAGCAGCTCCGGCGCGCCGGCCAGCCCGAGCGCCAGATCCAGCCGCCGTCGCTGACCGCCGGAGAGCGCCTTGACCCGGGTGGTGCGCTTGTCGCCGAGCCCGACCAGGTCGATCAGCTCGTCGGCGTCGTGGCCGCGCGGGAAGAGCCCGGCCTGGAGCCGGACCAGCTCGCGCACCGTGAACTCCTCCTCGAACCCGGCCGACTGCAGAACCACGCCGATGCGCGCCCGGAACCCCGCTCCGCCGGTCGCGGGATCACACCCGAGCACCCGTACGGTGCCTGCGTCGCGCGAGCGGTACCCCTCCAGGATCTCCACGGTGGTGGTCTTGCCGGCGCCGTTGGGCCCGAGCAGGGCGAAGATCTCGCCGTCACCGACGGAGAAGCTGATCCCGTCGACGGCTCTCACCGCTCCATAGGCACGGACCAGGTTGCGTACCTCGATGGTCGCCATGCTCTCAGCCTCGGCAGCCCGCACCGGGACCGGAAGCGGCCGAAGACCTCACGTGCCGGGACCTCAGCCCTACGGCGACACGAGTGAGTCAGGGTGCTTCACGCGCCGGGGCATGGCGGCGGGGATGCCGCCACAGCGCGCCGGCGATCCCGATGAGCCAGCCGAACAGCAGCAGGCCGTACACGGCGTAGGCCCAGCCGAGCACCGGGCGCAGCAGCTCCGCGACCATCCCGATCGTGCCGGTCGCGATGCCGAGCCAGGCGAGTCCTGCGGCGAACGGCCCGCGGCGCATCAGCAACGAGATCAGCAGGATGCCGAAGGTCTGCAGTACCCCGATCACGGCGGGCACGTCGTTGAGGGCGAGCAGGACCTCCGCGCCGCCGACGAAGGGCGCTTGCTCACCGGCGGTGGTCGCGGCGGCGTACCTGTCGCTGAGCAGCACCATGGCCGGTGATCCGTCGCCGGTGGTCGGCCAGGCGAGCGACATCGCCCACGACGAGATGGTGATGAGGCCGGCGACGGCGGCGAAGCTTCTGCCGCGGTTCCGCAGCGCCACGGCGAGGGCGAGGAAGACCACCATCAGGAGCACGCTGGGCAGCAACCACAGCACTTGACGGACGATGTAGATCGTTCGGTGCGCGGCGACGAATGCCAGCACCTCGGCGCCGCCCGAGGTGGGCGGCGCTTCGGCGACGACCACGATGATCAACGCGACGGCGTACGACAGGACCGCGAGCGTCGCGCAGACGGCCCCGGTCCGGTACAGCGGATCCCACGGTGAGCCGATGCTCTGCGCCGGCCGGTCATCGCCGTGCGGGCCGGAAGTCGGTGCCGAGGCTTCATATCTGCTCATCGGGCCACCTCCATGCCGGATCGTCCCCGGGCAGAACCCCGACGATGACACCTCGGTCACGTCCGTGCCCAGGGACGAAGGGCCCGGATCCGGGGAGAGAACGAGCATGGGTACGGGTCTTGCGACTCTGCCGCCGTCGCCCGGGGCGCCGGAGCATGAGCGGTGGCAGGAAGGAGGCCGGTCATGATGTACGACTACCCGTCGCCGATGTTCATGGGCTCCGGTTCGGTGCTCTTCGTCCTCTTGCTCCTCCTGGCGATCGCTGCCCTCGGGGTGCTGGCCGTCTGGCCGGTGCACCGGCGCCGTGACCAGGGTCAGGAGCGGGCCGAGCAGATTCTGGCCGACCGGTTCGCCGGCGGGCAGATCGACGCCGAGGAATACGAGCAGAGCCTTCGCATGCTGCGGAATGCCCGGCACTGACAAGGCTCCGGAACGGGACCTTCGGCCCTGACCGGCAGGAGACGGCGTCCCTAACGTCGGACCGTGAGGCGTCGACCGGGAGGAGCCGTCATGAAGATCTGGCATGTTGACGACGTGATGACCACCGAGGTGGTGACGGCCGCCCCGGCCGCCACCTATCGGCAGCTCGTCGACCTGATCATCGAACGGCGCGTCGGCGCCGTGCCGGTGATCGACGATTTCCGCCGGGTGACGGGTGTGGTCTCCGAAGCCGACCTGCTCCGCAAGATCGAATACGCCGAGGACGACCAGCCCCGCTTGTTCGAAGGCCGTCGCCGCCGCGACCAGCGGGGCAAGGCGGCCGCGGGTACCGCCGCCGAGCTGATGAGCACGCCCGCGGTCACGGCCCTGCGCGGCACCAGCATTCCGTCCGCCGCCCGGATCATGGAACGTGAGCAGGTCAAGCACCTTCCGGTGACCGACGACCTCGGCCGTCTGGTCGGGATCGTGTCGCGCGCCGACCTGCTGCGGGTGCATCTGCGTGCGGACGACGACATCCGCACGGACGTCGACTCCGGCGTCCTGCAGGCGCTGAGCATCGCCGGCTCGGTGAAGGCCCGCGTCGTCGACGGCGTGCTCACCCTGACCGGCCGGGTCGACCGACGCTCCACCGCGGAGCGTGCCGTGGCGGCGGCACGGCAGATACCCGGGGTTGCGGCGGTCACCGACCGTGTCGCGTTCGACTACGACGACAACTGGCTGGAAGGCGCCGTGTCACCCCTCGGCATCGCCTGACCCGGCGGGATCACCGAGGGGTACCTGCCACACCAGTTCGGTGCCGGGGCCCGAGGGCGGCGTCCGGATCTCGAACCGGCCTCCCCGGTCCTCAGCCCGGGCTGCCATGTTCACCAGCCCACCGCGTGCCGCCGCCGGGTCGGTGCCTCTGCCGTCGTCCTGGACGGTGAGGGTGACCGCGCCCCCGGTCGCGGTGACGGTCACCGTCACCCGCGTGGCCTGGGCATGCCGTCCCACGTTGGACAGCGCCTCACTCAGCACCGCCAGCAGATCGGCCGCGATCTCCTCGGGCACCGCGCTGTCGACCGGGCCGGACGTCCGCACCACCGGATCGAAGCCCGCCGCGCCGCCGGCGGCCTCGACGGCACGGCGCAGTTCCGCACGCAACGACGGACCGAGAACCGTTCGCAGTTCGAAGATCGATCGGCGGATGTCGCGGATGGTCTCGTCGAGTTCGTCGACGGCCGCGTTGATCCGCTTCGCCACGTCGGGTTTCATTGTCTGCCCCGCGACACCCTGCAGCTGCATGCCGGTGGCGAACAGACGCTGGATGACGACGTCGTGCAGGTCCCGGGCGATGCGCTCGCGGTCCGCCAGCACCGCGAGCTGCCGGCGTTCCTCCTGCGCCCGGACCCGTGTCAGGGCGAGCGCCGCCTGCCCGGCGAACGTGGACAACAGCGTGGCGTCCTCCTCGGCCGTCACCCGGCCGGCCGGCGCGACCACGGTGAGCACGCCCTGCAGGCTGTCGGAGACGTTCAGCGGGACGGCCAGGGCCGGACGCGCCGGAACCGGGCCGGGCCATGCCGCCGCGGCACGCAGGTCCGGGATACGGCGCGAGCTCTCCCGTCCGAATCGGTCGGCCTCCTCGGCGTCGGCCGGAAGGTGTGCGCCCGCCATCGCGGCGCACGCGGGATCGGCGCCGTCGGCGACCTCGATCGTCCAGCGGGCGGCGGCCTCGTCGTAGAGGAGCACGAGCACCAGTTCCGCCTCGATCACCTCCCGGGCGCGGCGGGCGATCAGTCCGAGTGCTTCGGTACGCCGTACCGTTCCCAGCAGCAGGCCGGTGATCTCCGCGGACGCCGCCAGCCACCGCTCGCGGCGCTGGGCGATCTCGTAGAGGCGGGCGTTGTCGATCGCCACCCCGGCCGCGGCGGCGAGGGCCGTCACGATCTCCTCGTCGTCCTCGCTGAACTGGTCGGCGCCCTGCTTCTCGGCCAGGTAGAGGTTGCCGAAGATCTGATCGTGGGTGCGGACGGGGACGCCGAGGAAGCTGTGCATCGGCGGGTGGTGCGGCGGAAATCCGTACGAATGGGGGTGGTTGATGATGTCGGGCAGCCGAACCGGGTGCGGCTGCGTGATCAGCAGCCCGAGCACGCCGCGGCCCTCCGGCAGGTCGCCGATCCTCGCGTGGGCGGCCGGGTCGATGCCGTGCGTGATGAAGTCGGAAAGACCGTCACGGGCGGGGGAGAGGATGCCGAGCGCACCGTAACGGGCCCCGGCGAGCGTGCAGGCCGCCTCGACGATCCGCTGCAGGGTGCTGCGCAGGTCGAGATCGGTTCCGATCCGGACGGCCGCGTCGAGCAGGGCGCGCAACCGTTCCCGGCTGGCGACGATGTCGCCCACCCGATTCTGCATCTCCTGCAGCAACTCGTCGAGACGGACCCGTGACAGCGGCCGCAGCCCGAGTGAGGGAGTGTGCTCGGCCACGGTGTGAGCGTAATGCGCGAGTCCCGGGAAAGGGATGGGTCGCCCGGGCGGAACGGGACCATGGACCCTCCTCGACGTGTGCGTGGTCTTCTAGCGTCGAGGTGGAGGTATCGTCATGAAGACCTGGCATGTCACCGACGTGATGACCGGCGACGTCCTCGCCGCCGGCCCGCAAACCCCCTACCGGGACCTGGTCGCCCTGGTGGCCGACAACCACATCAACGCGGTGCCGGTGATCGGCGGCGATCGGCAGGTGCTGGGCGTGGTCACCGAATCCGATCTGCTCCTCAAGATCGAATATGCGGGTGAGGAGCAGCCGCACTGGTACGCCCGCCGTCGTCGGGCCCGCCTGCACAAGGCGGCCGGGCAGACCGCTGCCGAGCTGATGACCGCGCCCGCCGTCGTCGCCCTGACCACGACGAGCGTCGCCGGCGCCGCGCGCGCCATGGACGAGGCCGGCGTCAAACAATTGCCGGTCGTGGACGACGAGGGCCGGCTGGCCGGCATCGTCACCCGCGGCGACCTGCTCAAGGAACACCTGCGCTCCGACGACGACATCCGCACCGACGCCCGCGCGGCCGCCCGCGAGGTCCTGCTCGGCGAGGACAACGCCCATCTCGAGACCGAGGTCGAGGGCGGCATCGTCACGCTCAGTGGAAAGGTGGAACGCTGGTCCACCGCGGTGCTGCTCGTCCGGCTGATGCGTCAGGTACCCGGGGTCGTCGACGTCACCGATCACGTCTCCTACGACTTCGACGACCGCAAGGAGGCCGACCCGCTGCCCGCGATCTTCATCGCATAGCGGAGCCGTGCTCGCCGGTCGATGAGCGTGCACCGCAACAACGGCCGTTCGGCCCTGACCGATCCGGTCCCGCCGCGATGCGATGGAAGGAGAGCCGGAAAGGAGGATCGGAATGAGCGCGTTGTTGCCCCGGCTGTTCGGGGACATGAGCGACTGGCTGGAAGTCGACTTTCCGCGTCCGCTGCCGGCGATCCGCGTCGAGGACCGGATCACCGACAAGGAGTACGTGGTGCGCGCCGAGCTGCCGGGCCTGGACCCGGAGAAGGACGTGCAGGTCAGCGCCCTGAACGGGGTGTTGACCGTGAACGCGGAGCGGCGTGAGGAGACGTCCGGCGCCGGCCGTACCGAGTTCCGGTACGGCATGCTGCACCGCTCGGTGCGGCTGCCGGCCAACGCCGACGAGACCGCGATCACCGCGACCTACGACAAGGGAATCCTGGAGATCGTGGTGCCGTTGACCGAGCCGCAGCCGGAAGGACGGCAGATCGCCGTCACGAAGAAGTGACCGCAAGAGCGTCCCGGCCGGTGGACCCCGCCGGCCGGGACGTCCGGCCCTGTCCGGGCCATCCGTCCCGGGCCGACGCTGAACTTATGGCTCAGACGATGACGGCTCCGGCCGAAGTCGACGAACGCCAGCCGCCCACGGAACTCTTCCGGCATCTGCGCTCCACCCCGGACGGGCTTCGCTCACGGGAGGCGGCCCGCCGGCTCACGGTGTACGGACCCAACGAACTGTCCCGCAAACACGGCCGAACCTGGCCACGCCGACTGCTCGCCCAGTTCACCCAGCCCCTCGCGGTGCTGCTGATGGTCGCGGCCGTCCTCGCCTGGGCCGGCCACAGCCCGGCCCTGGCCGCCGCGGTGATCGTGGTGATCCTGCTCAACGCCGCCTTCGCGTTCGCCCAGGAACGACAGGCCGAACGGGCTGTCGAGGCGCTCGCCGCCTTCCTGCCGTTGTCCGCACATGTCCTGCGCGACGGCGTGCTCGTCGAGGCGCCGGCCCGGGACCTCGTGCCGGGTGATGTCATCGAGATCGCCGAGGGCGACCGGATCTGCGCCGACGCGCGCCTGGTCGACGGCAGCGTCGCGGTCGATCTGTCCGCCCTCACCGGCGAATCCGTGCCGGTGGTACGGACCCCCGACACCGAGGTCGTTCCCGGGCCGCTGCTGCAAGCCCGCGAGCTCGTGTTCAGCGGCACCTCCTGTACGGCGGGACAGGCCCGCGCGGTGATCACCCACACCGGCATGCGCACCGAGATCGGCCGGATCGCCGCACTGTCCCAGCGGGGGCACACCGATCCCAGCCCGCTGGAGCGGCAGGTCCGCAGAGCCACCTGGATCATCGCCGCCGTCGCGGTCGCTGCCGGCGCCGCATTCCTGCCGATCGGGGTGCTCGCCGGACTCGGCTGGGCCGCCGCCATCACCTTCTCGATCGGCCTGATCGTGGCCAACGTCCCGGAGGGACTGCTGCCCACCATCACCCTTGCGCTGGCCGCCGGCGTACGCGAGCTGGCGCGTGCCGGCGCCGTCGTGAAGCGGCTCTCCGCCGTGGAGACGCTCGGCTCGACGACGGTGATCTGCACCGACAAGACCGGTACGCTGACCGAGAACCGGATGAGGGTCACCCGGCTCTGGCTGACCGGCGGTGACCGTGAGGTCGGCGACGCCGTCCACGACGGCCGGGCCCACGAACTGGCCACCGCGGCCGCCACCTGCACCACCGCCCACCTGGCCGGCACCGGCGACCCGACCGAACTCGCTCTGCTGCGCCTCGCGGCCACCCTGGGCGTACCGGTGCCCGAGTCCGACCGCGACGCCGCCCGCACCGCGCTGTACACCTTCGACCCGCGCAGCAAGCGGATGTCCACCGTGGCGGGGTGCCATCTCTTCACCAAGGGCGCGCCCGAGTCGGTGCTGAGCCTGTGCACCCGGATCATGGATGCCGGCGGCCGCTTCGTGGACCTCACCGACGAGGCCCGCGCCGAGGTGAGCGCCGCCGTCGACCGGTACGCCACCACCGGCCTGCGGGTGCTCGCCGTGGCGCGGCGCGTCGCCGACGCGCACCTGCTGGCCACCGGACGCGGCGCTGCCGAGCAGGACCTGTCCCTGCTCGGCCTGGTGGCGATGGTGGATCCGCCGCGGGAGGCCGTGCCGGCCGCGGTCACCGCCGCCCACCGGGCCGGGATCATCGTGCACGTCATCACCGGCGACTACGGGCCGACGGCCGCGGAGATCGCCGCCCAGGTCGGGATCGGCGGCGCCGATCCGCGGGTCGTCACCGGCGCCGAACTGGACGCGATGGGCGACGCCGAACTGGACCGGCTGCTCGGCGGCCACGAGGAGATCGTCTTCGCCCGGTCGTCGCCGGAGGGCAAGCTGCGCATCTGCGAGGCGCTGCGTTCGGAAGGCCACATCGTGGCGATGACCGGCGACGGCGTCAACGACGCCCCGGCTTTGCGCCGGGCCGACATCGGCGTCGCGATGGGCCGTTCCGGCACCGACGTGGCCCGCGAGGCGGCCACCATGGTGCTCACCGACGACAACTTCGCGACGATCGTCCGGGCGATCGACTCCGGCCGGCGCGTCTACGACAACGTCCGCAAGTTCGTGCTCTACATCTTCGCGCACGCCGTGCCGGAGGTCGTACCGTTCCTGATCTTCGCGCTGTCCGGCGGGGCCGTGCCCCTGCCGCTGACCGTGCTGCAGATCCTCGCGATCGACTTGGGCACCGAAACGCTGCCGGCGCTCGCCCTCGGCCGCGAACGCGCCGAGCCCGGCCTGATGGATCGGCCGCCACGGTCACCGAAGGCCGGTGTGATCGACCGGCGGTTGCTGTGGCGCGCCTGGGCGGTCCTGGGGATCACCTCTGCCGTGCTGGTCATGGCCGGCTTCTTCGGGACGCTGTGGCGCGCCGGCTGGCAACCCGGGCAGGCCGTCACTGGCGTCCGATACGCGCGGGCCACCACGATGACCTTCGCCGGCATCGTCGCCTGTCAGATCGGCACCGCGTTCGCCGCCCGCACCGACCACGCGTCACTGCGCTCGATCGGCGTGCTCAGCAACCGGCTGCTGCTCGGCGGCATCGCCTTCGAACTGCTCTTCGCCGCCGCCGTGATCTACCTGCCGCCGCTGCAGGCCCTCTTCGGCACCACCGGCCTCGGCATCGCCGAACTGCTGTTCCTCGCGCCGTTCCCGCTGCTGGTCTGGGCCGCCGACGAGTGGTACCGGGCGCGGCACCGCCATCATCCAACCCCGGGAAAGGAATAGTCATGCGAGCCCGTGACATCATGACCACCAACGTCCGCGTCGTCATGCACGACGACCCTGTGGAGCGCGCGGCCGACCTCATGACCACCCACGCGATCACCGCCCTGCCGGTGCTGGACGCGGCAGGCCGGCTGACCGGCATGGTCGGCGAGAGCGACCTGCTGTGGCACCGGGTTCCCGCCGAACCCGACACCGATGAGACCGGCCACCCCGACACCGAGCCGCTGCACCGCCCGGCCGTCGTGCTCGAGGTGATGTCCGAATTCCCGGTGACCACCAGCCCCGGCGCCGACATCGCCGACGTGGCGCAGCTGATGCTGGACCACGACGTGCGCAGCCTGCCGGTGGTGGAGGAGGGCGGCGTCGTGGTCGGCATCATCAGCCGCCGCGACATCCTCAAGGCCGTGGTCCGCACCAACGACACCGTCACCGCCGACGTGCAGCGCCGCCTGGACGACTACGCCGGCCGCCGTGACCTGTGGACGGCGACCGCGGAGTCCGGCGTCGTCACAGTCACCGGCACCTTCCCCAACGAGCAGCAGCGGGCCGTGGTCACTGCGCTGGCCCGTACCGTGCCCGGGGTCGCCGCCGTGCGGCTGTGCCCGCCGGCGGGCGCGGGCGGGCCGAACGGCACTGTCGCAGCCACGGGTGAGGTGGTGGCATAGAGGGAGAGGCATCGCGGGAGGCCGCCATGAATGACCTCAACCAGTTCCGGATCGGGACCACCGCCCGCCGGGGCGGGGGACGGGCGCAGCCCCACAACCGCTTCGGTGCCGCGATCAACCGATACCTCGGCGCGTCCGGCTACCCGGACCCGTACGCGGTCGTGATGGCACGACCGGAAGCCGGGCGCCGGCCGTCGCCGTTGGCCGCCACCGGCGGAACGGTGCTGGTCGGCGTGGACGATTCGGCGATCAGCTGCGTCGCGCTCGATCATGCCGCCATCGAGGCCGACCTGCACGGGTGGGGGATACGGCTGGTCACGGTCCGGCGTACCGGGGCCGGTGACGCCGGCGCCGAGCTGCTGGAACGGCTCACCGACCGGGTGCACGCGAGTGCCCCGCAGGTCGTGGTGAGCAGCCGGCTCGCCACCGGCGCCCATCCGGCGCAGATCCTGCTGGCTCAGGCAGCCGACGCCGACCTGGTGGTGGTGGGGCACCGGCACGGCGCGACGGTCAGCGCGATCGGCCGCAGCGTCGCCGACCGGGTCGGCCGCGCCCATCCCGGTCCGGTCCTGGTGGTCCGGATGCCCGGCTGGCCGGCCGGCCCGGAGTTCGGCTCACGGCCCCTCGTCGCGGCCGTCGACGGCTCGACGCCCTCGCAAGCCGCGGTGGACTTCGCCCTCGCCGAAGCCCGGGTCCGCGGCTGCGACGTCACCCTGCTGCACATCGTGGGCGATCGGATGGACCTGGCCCGGCGCCTGGAGTCGCGGGACGGCGTGCCGGTACGTCACCGAATCCTCTCCGGTGATCCGGTGAATGCGCTGATCGAGGAATCGAAGCGGGCCGCCGCCGTCGTCGTGGGCCGGCACCGGCACAGCATGATCTCCGGATCGCTGCTCGGCCCGGCGGCGCATGTGCTGCCGGTGCGGGCGTTCTGCCCGGTCTTCCTCGCCGGCTGACCGGGCAGAGGTCCTCGGCGTCACGGGACCGGGACATCGTCGCCATGCCGGGACCGCAGGAACGTCAGGTAGGTGTCGGCCCTCTCTTGCGCCTTCTGCTCCGAACGCCGCAGGGCCTGCCCCGCCGCCGACAGCCGCCACCGCCACAGTGCGGTGGCGCGCATCTCGTGGTCACTCATCCGGCGGTACCGAGGGTCGTGGGCGGCGGCCAGCGTCCGCACCCGGGTGATCTCCTTGGACAGCCCGGCATCCCAGCGCCGCCGGCAGGTCTCCGCCGTGCGCAGATAGTCGCGGGCGCGCTCGTTCCAGGGCACGTCACAGTGCCGGTAGCCGGCCGGGATCCGCAACGGCCAATGATGGTTGCCGGTGCTGTCGACGGTGACCAGGAAACCGGCACACGGCACGACGCCGTCCGGTCCGGCCAGCGGGCAGCCTCCGGCCGGATACGGTCCGGGGCACACCCGGATCAGCGCGCCGGTCGTGGGATCCAGGACACGGATTCCTCTGGTGATCATCACTCGGCCTCCCTACTCGGTGTCTCACGAACGGATCCGCCGGCCCGGCGCAGGCGCAGCAGCAGACCGGGCAGTGTTGCGGCCCCGACACAGGCCAGCATCGTCGTGGCGGTCAGCGGCTCGGTGCCCAGCAGCGCCCGCAGCGGCCCGAACAGCACCCCGGCGACCTGAAGCAGTGCGCACAGCGCCACCGCGGCGAGCAGCGACGTGTTGCGGGCAGTGCCCGGCGCCGGCGCCGCTCGCACCGCGAGGGCGACGCCGAGCTGCGCCAGGCCGAGCACCAGGAACATCACCGACTGCCACGGCAGGCCGGCCCGGTGCGCCACCACGCCGGCGACCAGGGTGGTCGCGGCGAGCAGACCGGCACCCGTGATGACGCTGCGCAGCAGGCCACCGCCGAGCACGGACTCCTGCGGGGAGCGCGGGGGGCGGTCGAGCACATCGGATTCGGCCGGTTCGGCGCCGATCGCGACGCCGGGCACGCCGTGGGTGAGCAGGTTGATCCAGAGCAGCTGTGCGGGCAGCAGCGCCAGCGGCATGCCCAGCAGCGGACCGGCCAGCATCACGACCAGTTCGGCCAGCCCGCCGGAGAGCGCGTACCGCAGGAACCGGCGGATGTTGTCGTACACCCGGCGGCCCTCACCGATCGCGGCCGCCACCGTACCGAGGTTGTCGTCGACCAGCACCAGTTCGGCGGCCTGACGGGCGACCTCGGTGCCGCTGCCCATGGCGACGCCGATGTCGGCGCGCCGCAGCGCCGGCGCGTCGTTGACGCCGTCACCGGTCATGGCGACCACCTCGCCGCGCTGCTGCAGGTCCGCGATGATGTCGAGCTTCTGCTCCGGCTGCACGCGCGCCCACACCCGGCCCTCCGGCGCCATCGCGCCGGCGCTCAGGATGCCGAGCTCTCGTCCGATGGCGGTGGCGGTCCGCGGGTGGTCACCCGTGATCAGGACCAGGCGTACGCCGCACCGCTCGAACGCCGCGGCGGTGTCCGCGGCGGTGTCCCGCAGGGGGTCGCCGATACCCACCAGCCCGGCGGGGCGCAACGCCGGCAGAGCGTCCAGGTCCGGCAGGCCCGGCACGGTCGCGGTCGCGGTCGCGAGCACCCGCAGCCCGTCGGCGGCCAGGTCGGTCGCGGCGGCCAGCAGCGCGGCGTCCGTCACCGGGTCGAGCAGACTTTCCGGAGCGCCCTTGCAGACCACCAGATGCTCGCCGGACGGCAGCCGGTGCACGGTGTGCATCCGGCGGCCGGCCTGATCGAAGGGGCGCTCCGCGACGCGGGCGGCGGCGGCCCGTTCGGCGTCGGCATCCAGGCCGCACCGGGCGGCGAAGGTGAGCAGGGCGGCCTCCATCGGATCACCGGCGGCCGCCCAGCCGGCCCGGTCGCCGTCCGGGGCCAGTAGGCTCGCGTCGTTGCACAGCGCGCCGCCGCGGGCGAGTTCGCGCAGCTCGGCCCCGGTCACGCCACCACCGGCACGGCACACCTCACCGGCGGGGTCGTATCCGGACCCGGTCACCGTGTAGCGGGCGCCGTCGGGGGTGACCGCCTGTTGCACGGTCATCCGATTCTCGGTGAGGGTGCCGGTCTTGTCCGAGGCGATCACGGTGACCGACCCGAGGGTCTCCACCGCGTGCAGCCGGCGGGGGATGGCCTTGGTGCGGGCCATCCGGCGGGCGCCCAGCGCCAGGGCGAGGGTCACCACGGCCGGGAGGCTTTCCGGTACCGCCGCGACGACCAGGCTCACCGCGGTGATCGCCATGCGGACGAGGGGCTGCCCGGCGAGCAGACCCAGGGCGAAGACCAGGGCCGACACCAGGACCGCGCTCACGCCGAGGATCCGGCCCAGTGCCGCGATGCGCCGCTGCAGCGGGGTCGGCCCGGGCCGGGTGCGCGCCACCAGCTCGGAGATCCGGCCGAGCGCGCTGGCGGTCCCGGTGCGCAGCACGGTCCCGGCAGCCCGCCCGGCGACCAGCACCGTGCCGGCACCGGCGGTCTCGGCGACCGAGCGGTGGACCGCGACGGATTCGCCGGTCAGCGACGACTCGTCGAACGCCGCCTGCTGCGTCTCGGCCAGTCGCAGATCCGCGGGGACGACGTCGCCCGCCTCGAGCCGCACGTAGTCGCCGCGCACCAGCTCCGCGGCCGGGACCAGCTGGTCACGGCCGTCGCGCAGGACCCGCGCCACCGGCGCCGCCATCTGATTCAGGGCGGCGATGGCACGGTCCGCGCGCACTTCCTGGACCACACCGATCACCGTGTTGACCGACACCACCAGCAGAATGATCACCGTGTCCGGCAGGTCGCCGAGCGCCGCCGTCACCACCGCCCCGGCCAGCAGCAGCACGATCATTGGATCGGCCAGTTGACGGGTCACCCGGCCGGCCACGCCACGGCGTGGGGGAGCGGCCACCACGTTCGGGCCGTCCCCGGCCAGTCGTACGGCGGCTTCGGCGCTGGTCAGGCCGGGCCCGGCCGCTAGACGGTTCATCGCCGCACCTCTCAGATCGCGAGCGCATCCACCAGCCGGCCCGGTGAGGTGGTGCCGACACAGCAGCCTCTGCCGCTGTGCTCCGGCACCCCAGCGCGGATCTGTGCCGGTGCCGTCGACACCAGCGCACGCGTCGGCGCCGCGGACCCCGCCGGCGTTCCCCGGTGCACGGCGCGGGTGCGGGTGGTGGTGGACATGGTCAACTCGTAGGGCGCGGACGAGGCCGGTCGACCGGCAGGGCGGAGATCGGTACGTCGTGGTCGGCCGGCACCGGGATGACGACCACCGGGCAGGTCGCCTTGCGCACACAGTCCGCGCTCACCGAGCCCAGCACGGTATGCCGGATCCGGCTGTGCCCGTGACTGCCCAGCACCAGCAGATCGGCCGGGTGCGCCGCGGCGGCCAGAGCGTCGGCAGGGCGGCCCTCGACCAGTTCGGCGGCGACGGGCGGCGGCGCGTCGAGTCGCTCACGCACGGCGGCGATCTGCTGATCCAGAAGCTCTGCGGCGTGCCGGCGCTCCTCCTCCGCGGACATGGCGGAGATCGGGCTGAACTCCATGCCGTCCCAGGACCATGCCAGAACCGCCTGGACGGCGCTGTCGCGCAGACGGGCCTCCTCGACCGCCCACAGCAGAGCCCGTCGCCCGCCCTCCGAGCCGTCCACGCCGACGACGATCACGTGGTTGGTGTTGGCGTTCATGGCTCCTCCTCCCTCTCCTCCATTGGGCCGCGATCGCCGGTCAGCCGACAGGGCCGCCGGTCCCGCATCGGGGCATGTCCGTAGGGCCGTTTGACCCTGTCCGGCGCCCAGTCGTGCAGGTGAGGCTGAAGGGACAAGGATGGGAGGAACCATGACCTACCGCGTGGCGATCAACGGCTTCGGCCGGATCGGCCGCAACTACCTGCGCCGGATACTGGCCAAGGACATGGCCAACCAGAAGCTGCAGGTGGTCGCGATCAACGACCTGTACGACACCGCCACCCTCGCGCATCTGCTGGAGTACGACTCCACCTTCGGCCGCCTCGACCTCCCGGTGGGGTACGCCGATGACACCCTCAATGTCGGCTGGCACAGCATCCCGGTGTTCGCCCAGCGCAATCCCGACACGCTGCCCTGGGGGGAACTCGGCGTGGACCTGGTGATCGAGGCGACGGGCAAGCTGCGCCGGCGCGACGACGCGGCCCTGCACCTCAAGGCCGGCGCGGCGCGTGTGCTCATCTCCGCCCCCGGCAAGGACGTCGACGCCACCCTGGTGCCCGGCGTCAACAGTGACAGCTACGAGCCGGCCCGGCACCAGATCATCTCCGCCGCGTCGTGCACGACCAACTGCGTGGCTCCGCTGCTGAAGGTGCTGCACGAGGCCTTCGGCGTCGACAGCGGTTACCTGACGACGGTGCACGCCTACACCAACGACCAGAACGTGCTGGACGCGCCGCACAAGGACCCGCGCCGGGCCCGCGCCGCGGGTGTCAACATCATCCCGACCAGCACCGGGGCGGCCAAAGCGGTGGGCCTGGTACTGCCCGAGCTCGCCGGCCGCCTCGACGGTGTGGCGTTGCGCGTCCCGGTCGTCGACGGCTCGATCAGCGACCTCACCCTGCGTTTCACGGTTCCGGTGACGCCGGCGCAGATCAACGAGGCCGTCGCGGCCCAGAGCGTCCCGGGTCGGCCGATGCACGGCATCATCCGCTACACCGAGGCGCCGCTGGTCTCGGCCGACATCGTCGGCGATCCGGCATCCTGCGTCTTCGACGCGGGCCTGACCCAGGCGCAGGACCGGCTGGCGAAGGTCTTCGGCTGGTACGACAACGAATGGGGCTACACCAACAGGCTCGTCGACCTGACCAGGCAGTTCGCTGCCAAGGAGTGACCGATGAGGCCCGACGGCACGGCACGACGCGGACGGATCCGGATCGCCTGGAACGTGGAAGGCCCGGACGACGGCATCCCCCTGTTGCTGATCATGGGGCTGGGACTGCAGATGGTCTTCTGGCCGCCGCGGTTCCGTGACCTGCTGACCGAGCACGGCTTCCGGGTCGCCCGCTTCGACAATCGTGACGTCGGCGCTTCGACGCACCTGACCGAGCTGGGCCTGCCCTCGCCCCTGGTCTTCCTGACCCGGCGCTGGAACGGTTACACCCTCGCCGACATGGCCGACGACGCGGTGGCGGTTCTCGACGATCTGGGCTGGCCGAACGCGCACGTGGTGGGGGTGTCGCTCGGTGGCATGATCGCCCAAACCCTGGCGATCCGGCACCCCGGCCGGGTCCGCACCCTCACCTCGTTGTCCTCCACGCCGTCACCGCGCATCGGCCGGCCCCACCCGCGGGCCATGGCCGCGCTGGCGAATCTCCCGGTCCATGACCGGGAGGCCGCCGCCCGGCAGATGGTACGAGTGTTCCGGGCCATCGGCTCGCCCGGCTACCCGCATGACGAGGAGTGGATCCGCGACGCGGCCCGGCACAGTTTCGACCGTGCCCACGACCCGAACGGCGTGCGCCGCCAGTTGTCCGCCATCGTCTCGGCTCAGGACCGGCGACCCGGTCTGCGCGGCCTGCGCCTGCCGGCCCTGGTCGTGCACGGCGCCGCCGATCCGCTGGTGCGGCTCTCCGGGGGACGGGCCACCGCCAAAGCCGTTCCCGGCGCGAAGCTGGTCGTCTACCCCGGAATGGGCCACGATCTGCCGGCCGCGCTCCAGCCGGTGATCGTCAAGGAGATCGCCGGCGTCGTGCGGCAGTGGACCCCGGCGCTCTGAGGTCCTGGCCGGCCGGGACCTTCGTCTCTGCCGATCAAACGAGCTGCGGGTCGAGGCTGGAATCGACGGAGGTGGTTGCGATGCTCTACGTGGTTCTCATCGTGATCGGTCTGATCCTCGCCGGTGCCCTGCTCGTATGGCCGGTGCTGAAAGGCGGGCCGGCGGAGCAGGAGAGCATCCCAGCAGTAGACGGCAGGGTCGCACCGGCCACGCTGGAGGGCGTGCTGGTGGGGCAACTCGTCGACGGCTCCATCACCCGGGCGCAGTACCGCGCGGCGCTGTCCCGGCTGGCGCAGCGCGACGACGAACGGCATCCGATGTCCGTTCCGGACATCGAACCGCCCGAGTCGTCTTCCTGACCGCTATCCGGCCTCTTCCGGAGGCCGTGGCAGCGGTTCGATCCGTGCGTCCGGGCCAGGGATGATCAAGGTGACGTGTCCGTTGCTCAGCCACCGTACCTGGTAGGGCGGGCGCCCGCCGGGGCGTGCGACACCCACGATGACGCCGATCCGTGGAGGGATCTCGAGGTGCAGTGACTCGATGACGATCCGGTCGCCGATGTGTGCGCGCATGGCGGGGCCTCCGTCCACTCCAGGACCTTCATCGTCGTCCGCCGCGGTGGCGGTGTTCAGGGCCGGAAGACCCGTTCGGGAGGTGGTCTCGATGTATGCGGCAGTGCTGGTGGCCGGTCTCGTCGCCGCGCCGCTGACCACGCTGGCGTTGTTCCTGTCGCCGCGCCCGCGCGCCGGCCCGGCCGTCCGGCGGCTGCTGTACGCCGTGGCCGCGACCGTGGCCGTGACCGCCCCGATGATCGCGGTGCTCCATCTGCTGGGCACCGATCCGGCTTGGACCAGGAACAGCGCCGGCCTGTTCGTCCTGTGGAGTCTGCTCTGGCTGCCGGCCACTCGCCGCTGGGCGGCCCGGGGCCACGTCGCCTGGGCCGCCAACACGTTCCTGTACGCCGGCTACCTGATGTTCGTTACCCGATGGACCCTGGACAGCGGGCTCGGCCGCTGGGGTACCGCCGGGGGCCTGCTGCTGTGCCTGTTCGAACTGGTCGCCACGCTGATGGCGGCGGCGTACCTGTGGGAACTGTGCGACGCCCTCGGCACCGAACAGTGGCGCCGGCGCATCACTGTGGACCGTTCCCTGGAGCTGGCCCGGCTGAGTGCCGGCCGGCCCGCCGCCGACCTGCCCTTCGTGAGCCTGCACGTTCCCGCGCACAACGAACCCCCGGACATGGTCATCGAAACGCTCGAGCACATCAGGCACCTCGACTACCCGAACTACGAGCTCATCGCCATCGACGACAACACCGCCGACGAGGCGCTGTGGCGGCCGGTGCAGGCCTGGTGCGGCCGGAACCGGGTGAAGTTCATCCATCTCGCGGACTGGCCCGGTTACAAGTCCGGGGCCCTCAACTACGCGTTCGGTGAGTTGATCGACCCGAGGACCGAGCTCATCGGGGTGGTCGACTCCGACTATCACATCGACCGGGAGTTCCTGCGCCGGTGCGTGCCGCTCTTCGACGACCCGGCGATCGGGTTCATCCAGGCGCCGCAGGACTACCGGTCCTGGCACACCGTGCCCTACCTGCGCCGGCTCTACTACTCGTACCGATATTTCTTCGCGGTGTCGCAGCCGTCGCGCAACGAGCGCGATGGCGCCATCTTCGCCGGCACGATGGGGCTGATCAGGCTGGCGGCGCTGCGCGAGGTCGGCGGCTGGGACGAGTGGTGCATCACCGAGGACGCCGAGCTGTCGCTGCGGCTGCTGCGCGCCGGCTGGTCCGGGCTGCACGTGGACGCGTCCATGGGCCGTGGCGTGATGCCGCTGACCTTCGAGGCGCTCAAGAGCCAGCGCTACCGCTGGTGCTTCGGGGGCATCCAGATCATGCGGATGCACATCCGGTCGCTGCTGCCCGGGCCGCGGACCGCCCACAACCGGCTGACACCCGGACAGCGCTGGGCCTATCTGTCCGGTGCCCTGCAATGGTACGGCGACCTGCTGGGGCTGGTCTTCTTCGGCTTCCTGCTGGCCGGTGCGGTCAACCTCGCCCTCGGCGGCGACCAGTTGTTCCGCCGGCTCACCGTCTTCGTGGTAGCGACCGTGCCGGTGCTGATCCTGCTGGGCCTGCTGCGGGCGGTGGCGCTGCTGCGGCACGAGACCGGCGCCACCTGGCGTGACGCCATCGGCGCCTTCCTCGTCTGGCAGTCCACCGCGGTCGTGGTGGCCCGCGCATCCGTGCAAGGCCTGTTCGCCCGCCGGGCCGAGTTTCTGCGCACCCCGAAGACGGGGGAGTACGAGACGTTCGGCAAGGCGTTGCGGGCCAACGCCGCGGAGACCACCCTGGCCGGACTCGGCCTGGCGGCCATCGTCGCCTCGTTGAGCCGCTGGGACACCCTCAGCGGCCCGCTGCTGGCCGGATTGCTCGTGGTACCCACCCTGGGTCTGGCCGCGGCGCCCTACCACAGCATCGCCGCGCAGCGTGCCATGCTGCCGCCGGAGCTCGCCGCGCGACGCCGCTCGGAGTGGCAGCGCGACCGCCGGGCGATGCTGGCGGGAACGACCGCCGGGGTGGTCATCGCCGGTCTCGGCGCGGCGGTTCTGGCGGTGCTGTCGCTGTTGTCGGCGCCCGGAACGGGTGTGGTGGAACCGCCCCGGCTTCATCCCGCACCGGCGATCAGCAGGTCACCGGAGGCGCCGCCGTCGCCGTCCGTGACGTCGCCGGAGCCGGACATCAGTCCCAGCTCTTCTCCGGAGGCGCCGTCGCCCACCGCGTCTCCGAGCAGCCCGCCGCCCAGCAGCCCGCCGCCCAGCAGCCCGCCGCCCGGCAGCCCATCCCCGGGAAGCCCCGCGCCCTCCGTGAGCTGATGCAGGTCCAAAGGCCCTGCTCGATTTAGCAATGAACAGCTAACGTGCTAAGTGGAGACGGAGAAGGGAGGTTGCGATGACCACCACGACCAACCGGCCCGCCAAGCCGGCCGAACCGGCCAAGGCGGCCAAGACACCGCCCGCTGCGGCGCGGCGCGAGCACGCCGAGCGGATCGGCCGTGAGATCGGCGGTCTGGCCGTGAACGTCTACGAGCGCGGCGTCGCGAGCTTCGTGGCGTTCGAGAAGGACGCAGCGAAGATCACGCCGTACCCGTGGGCCAAGAACGCGCTCACCGTGAGCGCCGGGCTCATCGAGGACGTCGGCGCGGCCTATGTCAGAACCGCGCGCCAACTGCTGCGGTGACGCTGCGATGACGGCCCGGGCTCATACCCCGGGCCGTTCGCGGTGCCGCCGCGCGATCGTCACCTCGGTCATCGACGCGTACACCTCGGCCAGCGCTTGTCGCTGCCGCGCGGTCAGATCCGGGTCGGCGGCGATCGCTTGCAGAACCGTCGGCGCCCCGCCCTGCTCCGGCCCCGCTTCCGCCATCAGCGCGTCGGCGGTGGTCCGCAACGACCCCGCGATCGCGTGCAGCACCTTCTCCGACGGTGCGCGCAGGCCACGCTCGATCTGCGACAGGTACGGGATCGAGATGCCGACCATCGACGCCAGCTGCCGCATCGGCAACTCGGCCAGTTCCCGCTGCCGCCGTATGATCTCTCCGAGGGCCGACGGTGTGCGGCCGCTCACGCCGCCGCCCGCAGCGCCGCCGGCATGCTCGCCTGCGCGGTCCGCAGCACGTCGTGCCGCCGCCGGGCGTCCATGAGGTTCGGGCCGATCGCCGCGAGATCCTCCGGCCCGGGAGTGAGGACAGTGACCCGGGCCCCGGCGCGGGACACCTTGCGGACCTCCCGATCCAGCTGAGCCGTGAAGATCTGCCGCACCAGCCGCTCGGCCCGCGCGGCCGGATGCCACGGGCGGTCCGGCCGATGACTGGCCATCGGCGCCAGCACGTAGATCTCGTCATGCTCCTCGCGGTGCAGCACATCGACCGAGGTCGCGGAGCGGACGCCGCCGTCGACGTACCGGCGGTCGCCGATCACCGCCGGCTGGTGCCAGCCGGGGATGGAGCAGGACGCCACCACCGCGTCGGGCAGCGACACCGCCGGGCTGCCGGCGCGGCCGAAGACCACCCGCCGGCCCGACTCGTAGTCAACGCCCACGATCCACGTGCGATGCGGCACGGGCCACCGGCCCGGATCGTCACGCACCAGCGCCTGGACGTATCGCCGGAGCGCCGCGTGCTCGGAGCGGCCCTGCGGCAGCACCGCCGAGGCCAGCACCCGGGGGTGCACGCTGTGCGGCGCCAGCGCGGCGGTCGCGAGCATCCGCGCCGAGCCCAGGCGCAGCCGCGGGGGCGGGGGCAGGAACCCGGAGTCACGTTCGAACTCGTCCGTCCCCGGCACCGCGGGGTGAGGCTGACCGAGCTGATGAGCGAGCAGATCGCCGGGTGTGAATCCGTGCCGCAACGCGGCCGCCAGGATGCTGCCGGCGCTGGTGCCCACGATGGTGTCCAGTTCGCCGAGCGGTCGCCCGAGCCGCTCCTGCAACGCGGCCAGCCCGCCGATCATCCACGCCGCGCCCAGTGTCCCACCGGCGCCGAGCACCAGCGCCACCTTCTTGACCGTCATCTGCCACCACCCGTGAGCCGACCAGTCCATGGTGCCACGAATTGGCAGTCCCGACGGGACGTCCGGCCCTGCCGGGCGGCGCCATCAGCCGGGACCGTGAGAGTGGTGTGACCATCCGTGACCGGAAGAGGTGTGCCGTGGATTATCTGAGCTCGTTGGACGCGTCCTTCCTGGACGCCGAGGATCAGGACGCCCACGCGTCGCTCGCGATCTGCTCGGTGGCGGTGCTGGACGGCCCCGCGCCGAGCCAGGACGAGTTCGCCGCGACGATCAGGGGGCGCCTGCCACTCGTCCCGCGGTACCGGCAGAGGGTGCGGCGGATCCCGTTCAACCTCGGCCGGCCGGTCTGGGTCGACGACCCGGAGTTCGATCTCGACTTCCATCTCCGCCGCACCGCGCTGCCGGCGCCGGGTGGCGACACCGAGCTGGCCAACCTCATCGGCCGGGTGATGAGCCAGCGCCTGGACCGCGAGCATCCCCTGTGGGAGGACTGGCTCGTCGAAGGGCTCCCGGGCGGCCGCTGGGCGCTGTTGTCCAAGGTGCACCACTGCATGATGGACGGCATCTCCGGCAACGAGCTCTACCGCCTGATCTGCGACACCAGCCCGGAGCCGCAGCCGCCCGTTCCGGACGAGTGGCGGCCGGCCCGCGCCGCGGACACCCTGGATCTCACCCTCGACGCGCTCGGCCGGCTGGTCCGGATGCCGTTCGACCAGGCCCGGGTCGTGCTCGGCGCGGTACGCGACTACGCGGCGGCCGCCGGGACCGCCGGCCGGCTGGCGAGCGGCCTCGGCACCCTGGCCGGGGCGTTCGTGCCGGCCGTGCCCACCTCGTTGCGCGGGCCGGTCGGCCGGTCCCGCCGCTACGCCGTCACCCGCATCCCGATCGCCGACCTGGTCACCACGGCCCGTGCCCACGAGGTGACCGTCAACGACGTCTACCTCGCCGCGGTCGCCGGGGCGTTGCGCCGCCTGCTGCAGGCCCGTGGCGAGGACCCCGCCGAACACCCGCTGCGCACCCTGGTCCCGGTCAGCATGCGCGCCCGCGACCAGGAGGGCGTGCTGGACAACCGGCTCGCCTCGCTGCTGGTCCTGCTGCCCGTCGAGGTCGACGATCCGGTCCAGCGGCTGCGTGCCGTGCACGAACGCGTCCTCGCCCTGCGCGCCGCCCACGAGGTGGAAGCCGTGGCCGGCCTGGTCGAGCTGGCCGAGCGGGAGCCGTTCGCCGCCGTCTCCATGATCGTCCGAAGCGCGCTGCGACTGCCCAATCAGGCGATCACGGCGGTAACCACCAACGTTCCCGGACCACACGAGCAGCTCTACATCCTCGGCCGGCCGGTCCGGGAAATCCTGCCCTACGTGCCGATCGGGGAGCGGCTGCGCATCGGCGTCGCCGCGTTCACCTATGCCGGGCAGGCCGCGTTCGGCGTCACCACCGACTTCGCCTCGGTGCCGGAGACGGCGGCCATCGCCGAGGACCTGCACGCCGAGCTGGTCACCCTGCGCGCCTTCGCCCGCCCGGCCGTGCCCGCACCTTCGCCTCGCCGCCGCAAGCCGGCCACGACGAAGCGGAAAGCCACCGCTGAATCAGCCGCACCCTGAGGGGAGCCGACCATGCTGAACCTGGCAGTGATCCTGCGCGAGTCCGCCACCGCCGAGCCCGAGCGACCGGCGATCATGTACGACGGCGGCACGATCAGCTACCGCGACCTGGACACGCTGTCCGACGCGGTCGCCGCCGCCCTCACCCGCCGGGGCGTGCAGCCCGGTGACCGGGTGGCCCTGCACCTGCCCAACATCCCGCAATTCCCGATCGCCTACTTCGGCATCCTCAAGGCCGGCGCCGTGGTGGTCCCCCTCAACGTGCTGCTGCGCGCGCCGGAGATCGCCTACCAGCTGACCGACTCCCAGTCCCGGCTGCTGATCACCTGGAGCGGGGCGCTGGAGGAGGCCGCGAAAGGCGCCGCCGAGGCCGGGCTCACCGGCATCTACAGCGTCGGCCCGGTGGACGGCACCGCGGCACAGCCGTTCACCGAGCTGACCGTCCCGTGCGAGCAGACCTGGCCGCTGGCCGACCGCGACGGTGGGGACATCGCCGCCATCGTCTACACCTCTGGCACCACCGGCCTGCCGAAAGGCGCCGAACTGACGAATCTGCAGCTCTACCTCAACGCCGACATCCCGGGCCGGCTGTTCGACATCAGATCCGACGACGTGGTGATCACGGCGCTGCCGCTGTTCCACGTCTTCGGCATGTCGAGCACCATGAACGTGGGTGTCCGCTTCGGCGCCGCGCTGTCGCTGGTGCCCCGGTTCACGCCGCACGCCGTGCTGACCGCCGTGACCCGCGACCGCGCCACCATCTTCGACGGCGTGCCCACCATGTTCACCGCCCTGCTCGCCCAGCCGCACGACGACCGCTACGACACGTCGTCCCTGCGGGTCTGCATCTCCGGTGGCGACGCGATCCCCGCCCAGACCCTGGACGCGTTCGAGGAACGCTTCGGCGTGCCCATCCTCGAGGGATACGGCATGACCGAGACCGCGGCCACCATCACGTTCAACGTGAGTCCGCAGGACCGGCGCGCCTACAGCGTGGGACGCCCGGTCTGGGGAGTCGAGGTGCAGATCTGGGACCCGGACGGGCGGCGGCTGCCTCCGGGGGCCGGCAACGTCGGGGAGGTGGTCACCCGCGGCTACCACACCATGCGCGGCTACCATGACCGGCCGCAGGCCACCGCGGAGGCGTTCGCCGGTGGCTGGTTCCACACCGGCGACCTCGGATACTTCGACGACGACGGCTACCTGTTCATCGTCGACCGCAAGAAGGAGCTGATCATCCGGGGCGGGTACAACGTCTACCCCCGCGAGGTGGAGGAGGTGCTGCACCGGCACCCCGGCGTGCTGATGGCCGCCGTCGTCGGCGTCGCCGACCCCCGGCTCGGCGAGGAGGTCAAGGCCTTCGTGGTGCCGCGACCGGGTCCGGCGCCGGACCCGGAGGAGATCATCGGGTACTGCCGGGAGCGCCTCGCCGCGTACAAATATCCGCGCCTGATCGAGTTCCGCGACAGCCTGCCGCTCAGCGGCGCCGGCAAGGTCCTCAAGAAGGAGCTGGGCTGAGGCCGTCATGACACTGTGGCAGCGCTGGGTGGTGACCGTGACGGCGGCGGAGATGATCGGTTTCGCGGTCCCGGCCGTGGCCGGCGCCCTCACCGCCGGCGCGTCGGTGTCCGTGTCGGTGCCGGCGCTGCTGGCCGCGGGCGCCGTGGAGGGGCTGATGCTCGGCTGGGGCCAGGCAGTGGTGCTGCGCCGTGTTCTCCGCGGCTTCCCCTGCCGCCGATGGGTGGTTCGCACCGCGGCGGCAGCGGTCCTCGCGTACGCGGCCGGGTTGCTACCGTCGACGTTCAGCGACGTCTGGACCGGCTGGCCGCCGGCCGTGCTGATCCCCGTGGCCGGGCTGCTCGCGCTGGTGCTGCTCAACACGATCGGGGTCGCGCAGTGGACGGTGCTGCGCGGCCGCGTCCCGCGCGCCGGGCGGTGGATCGCGTACAGCGCCGCCGCCTGGTTGGCCGGGCTCATCGTCTTCACGCTGTTCAGCACCCCGTTGTGGCAGCCGGGACAGCCGCTGCCGCTGATCGTGGCGATCGGGGTGGCCGGTGGCCTGCTGATGGCGGTCACGATGGCGGCGGTCACCGGGCACGCGGTTCGCGGCTGGGCCGGTCCCGCGGACCCGCGCCGGGGGCCTTCCGGCCCTGTGCCGGGCCATGCCGCCGCGCGACAGTGAAGGTGTCCGGACGTCCATCGCCGAAAGGAGAGAGCGATGACGGCATCACCGGAGAGGCCGGATGGCCTGCGTGAGGTGGCGGTCACCCGCCTGCGCAAACGCCGCGAGCTCGGGGCCCACGTGCTGGCCTACGTGCTGTCCAACGCGTTCCTGATCGTGATCTGGTGGCTGACCACCCCGGACGGGTTCTTCTGGCCGATGTTCCCGCTGTTCGGCTGGGGCATCGGGGTGATCTTCCACGCCTGGGACGTGCTGGTCGGCTCCGAGCCGTCCGAGGAGGCCATCCGCGCCGAGATGGACCGGCTCGCCCATCGATGATCAACCACCCTGACGGCGCGGCCGGGACTTCCGGTCCCGGCCGCGCCGCGTCGCGGTCAGATCTTCTTTCGTACGCGGGGAGCTCACCGGCCCGAGGCCGGCCGAAGGCCCCGCAGCACCGGGTCGGGTTCCGGGCCCACCGGGGCCAGCCGCAGCTTCGCGTCGACGGCCACGAGACCGTCCGGGCCGGCGAGCACCGGGTTGAGGTCCAGCTCGGCGACCTGCGGGTGGTCCTCGGCGAGCCGGCTCAGCCGCAGCAGCAGGTCCTCCAGCGCGGCGGTGTCCACGGGCGGGCCGCCGCGGTACCCGGTGAGCAGGGGCGCGCCGCGCAGCGAACGCCACATCCGGCCGGCGTCGAGATCGGTCATCGGCACCAGCCGCAGGGACCGGTCGCCGAGCAGGTCGGTGTGCACCCCGCCGAGGCCGAGCAGCACCAGGGAGCCGAAGAGCGGGTCGTGCACCAGCCCGGCCACCAGTTCCACCGGGGCATGACGCTGGTGCTGGACGAGCACGCCATATCCGGGCCGGCCGGCCGCGGCGACCCCGGCGAACGCGGATCGGACCTGGTCCGCGCCGGCCAGGCCGACGCGTACCCCGCCGGTGTCGCTCTTGTGCACCAGCTGCGGGTCGGCGGATTTGAGCACGACCGGGTACCCGGCCCGGGCGGCAGCGCGGACCGCGGCGCCGGCGTCGGCGGCCGAGGTGGCGGGTAGAATCGTGATGCCGTAGGTCGCCAGGATCTCGGCGGTCCGCTCGTACGGCTGCCAGCCGTCCGTCGCGGACATGGCGGTGGCGATCGCCTCGCCGGCCGCGGCCGGGTCGATGCCGTCCGGATCGGCGTGCCGCCCCGGGGGTTCCCGCCGCCAGGCCGCGTACGACGACGCGTGCGCCAGCGCCCGGACCGCCTGCTCGGGGAATTCGTAGACCGGCAGGTCACGGGAGCCGATCCGGCACGTCGGACGGACCCCGGTCAGCACGGCGGCGACCGGGAGACCCGGGTGGCGGTCGAGCACCGGCGCTACGGCGGCCAGGATCTCGGCCGGACGGTTGGCGCGGGTGCCGACGAGCACGAGCAGCAGCATGTCGGCGGCATCGCCGTCGGCGACCGCGGCGACGGCGGCGGCGAACGCCTCCGGTGTCGCGCCGGCGCCGAGGTCGATGGGGTTGTCCCCGCTCGCCGCCTGGGCGCTGACGCGTCGCCGCACGTCGTCGGCGAGCGGCGGAACCCGCAGACCGCGGGCCTCGGCCGCGTCGGCGGCGAGCACGTTGAGCCCGCCCGCGTTGCCGACGACGGCCAGCCGGGACCCGGCCGGCAGCGGTTGCCCGGTGAGCAGGCGGGCCGCGTCCAGCATCTCGCCGAGGGCCTCGGTGCGGATCACCCCCGCCTGAGCGAACAGGGTGTCCACCGTGGCGGCCGGCGCGGCGGCGGCCGCCGTGTGCGAGGCGCCGGCCCGCCGCCCGGCGTCGGAACGGCCGCTCTTGATGGCCAGAACCGGCTTGCGGCGGGCGAGTTGCCGCACGGTGCGCGCGAACTTGCGCGGGTTGCCGAACGACTCGAGGTACAGCGCGACAGCGCGGGTGGCCGGGTCGTCGTGCCAGTAGGCGATCAGGTCGTTGCCGCTGACGTCCGCCTTGTTGCCCAGGGAGACCAGGGTGGAGACGCCGCAGCCGGTACGACCCGCATGCTCCATCACGGCGACCGCGACCGCGCCGGACTGGGTCGCGACGGCCAGGCCGCCGGGCGGCGGGGACGCCGGGGCAAAACTCGCGTTCAGGCGCACGGCGGGATCGGTGTTGATCACGCCGATGCAGTTCGGGCCGGCCAGCCGGATGCCGTGCGATCGGGCCAGCCGCACCAGGTCGTCCTGGCGGCGCTGCCCGGCCGGGCCGGTCTCGCCGAATCCCGCGCTCAGGATGACGGCGGCGCGGACGCCCGTGGCGGCGCCGTCGGCGAGGACGGCGGGGACCTGATCGGCCGGGACGGCGATCACCAGCAGATCGACCGGGGAGGGCAGATCCCGCAGGCTGCGGTAGCCGGGCGCCCCGCAGATCGGGGTGCCGGTCCGGTTGACGGCGTAGAGCGCCCCGGGGAAGCCGAACTCCCGCAGCGCCCGCAGGGTCTCGTGGCCCACCCCGCCGGGGAGCCGCCCGGCTCCGGCGACCGCCACCGAGTCCGGGCACAGCAGCGGCCGCAGGGAGGCCCGCTCGGCGATGCGGTCGCGCCGGTCCACCGCGTCGAACGTCTGCTCGTCGTCGCCCAGCCGCAGGCTCACGTCGACGACGCCGCGGTCGAAGTGGCTGTCCGCCCGGGAACTCAGGTCCCGTGCCACCCGCAGCATGTCGCGGTTGCCGGGCAGCACCTCGCCGATCAGTTCGGTGATGCCCTGGTGACGGGCGCGGACACTGAGATGCTCCAGCAGCAGCGTCCCGATGCCGCGGCCGTGGTGCCGGTCCGCGACGAAGACGGCGAACTCGGCCCGCGGCTCCTCGCCGAGCCGCTCACAGGAAGCGACCCCGACCAGGTCATCACCCTCGTGGGCCAGGATCGCGATGGTGTGCCGGGGGTCCGGGAAGCACAGCCGGTCGGCCTCGGCGGTGAGTGTGCCCGATCCGGGCCGGGCGAAGAACCGCAGCCGCAGGTTCTCCCCGGAGGCGTTCGCGTACAGGGCGGTGACCGCGGCCCGGTCCGCCGGCACGATGGGCCGGATCGACACGACGCCGCCGTCCGAGGTGAGCGCGTCCACTGCCGGAGCCCCGGCCGGGGTGTTCGGTGTCATCACAGCCCCTTTCCGCACCTGTGCCGTCCCTGCCATCGTCATGCGCGTCGATATCGGCGGGCCAGGGTGCAAAGTCCCATCCCGGTGGGCTGATCATCCTTTCTGCGCCCGGGCCAGCTGAGCGATCGTGTCGAGGCGGCGCAGGATTGTGCGTACCTCGTCCAGGAAGGCCGACCGGCGATGAGCCGGCGCCGGGCCGCCCGGGGTGACCAGACCGCGGTGCCGGGCCAGCTGCAGCGCCGGCTTGAACAGCTCCAGCGACACCGACTCCTCGCTGGCCAGGCGCCGCTGCAGCGCCCACTGGCGTCCCACCCGCAGGCATTCGTCGAGGAACCGTGCGTCGTCGAACGGCTCGTCGTCCTCCGCGGCCGCCAGCCGATCCGCCACCACGTGGTAGGCGTCCAGGAACGGCCGCAGCACCAGGTGCGCGACGAGCGGCGTGCCGCCGTTGAGCCAGCGCCGGGCGTCGGCCGCGGTGAACTCGTGCAACTCGCCACCGCCGGTCTCGTCGGCGAGCGCGAGCTCGGCGGCCATCTCGTGCGCGAACTGCGTCCGGGCCGGGAAGAAGAAGTCGAATTTCAGCAGGTCACGCAGGCGCAGCGCCTCTCGGGAGGCGGTCGCCAGCCCGTCGTCGTGCTCGATCGCGGCGGTCAGGGCCAGCTCGCCGATCGCCCGGTTCACCAGCACGTGCACCGCGGTGTTGCGGTAGAACGCGGCGACCAGATGTTGGCCCGGCGCGATGCCCCAGACCGCTTCGGTTCCGGCGGCGTAGCCGGTCAGGACCCCGGACCGATCAAGATCATCAAGGGTACGGTGGATGGTCGCCCGGTGGGTCAGATCCGCGGCGCCGGCCACCGGCCGTCCCCGCCGGGCGAGATACCGGGCCAGTGGGGCCACCGTGTCCAGCACCTCGTCCAGGGTCAGCGCACGATCGGCGGCCAGCAGCGCCAGGCACACCACGGCCGTGCCGGTCACCGGCGTGGCCCGGTTGATGCGGTGGCAGGTCTCCAGGGCGATCCGTTCCACCACCCGCGTCTCGTCGCGCAGCTGATCCAGCCGCTCGCGCAGCGAGACCGGTTCGCCGAACTCCAGGTACGCCCGGCCGAAACGCTCCCGCTGCGACCGCCCGAACGCCCACAGCCAGCGCAGATCCTCCGGGCGCTTGCTGCCGCCCCGTGCCTCGCCGGTCATCAGCGGGACCTCGTGCAACTGTTCGTACACCACCGACACCGGGACGATCAGCGCCTGCTCGCCGGTGGTGGCGCCGAGCGCGTCGACGACGTAGCGCAGCACCCCGTACGAGGGTGGCCGTAGCTTGCCGGTGCGGGTCCGGCCACCCTCGATGGACCAGCACAGATTGCGCCGGTTGCGGATGAGCCGGGCGATGTAGCACCGCAGGGCGAGCCGGTAGACCGGCAGGTCGGCCGTGGACCGCCGGACGTAGACGAAGCCCGAGCGGCGCAGCAGATGGTTGAACGGGAAGACGTCGAGATTCGCGCCGGCCAGCACGAACGCCGGCGAGATGCCGTTTTGCGAGATCGCTGCCGGCACCGTGACCCCGTCAAGATACGAGCGGTGCGAGAACGGGAAGAGCAGCGACTGCTTGCGATCCAGCGCCCGCAGCCGCTGCGCCTGCCCGGGGTCGAGGATCAGGTCGTGTGCCCGGGCCAGCCAGTGGCTGAACCGCGCCCAGTCATGGGTGGCGCGCCGGGTGTGGGTGGCTCCCATCTCGCGCAGATGACCGGCTGCCTCGCGGCGCACCTGGCCCGGGTCGCGGCCGAGGGTTGCGGCGAGCACGTCGAGCTGCGCTGCGAAGCCCGGGTCGGCCAGCACCGCGGCGACCTCGGCGGTGTCGGAGGGCAGCGGGCCTTCCGGCTCGTGGAGGACGCCGAGACGCTGCAAAACCGGCCGGGCGCCGAGCCGGTCCACCGCCGGAACTAGTCGGTCGTCCATCGCTGTGCTCTTCCGTGCTCACCGGTAGCCGGCACGACCGTGACGACGCGCATCGCCTGCCGCAGCCCGCCGTCGCCGGTCTCCGCCTCGATAACGTGCGCTTCGGGCCAGTCGTCGTCTGCCGCCCCCGGCGCGGTGGCGCAGCACAACTCCGTCAGCGCGGTGTAGGTGGCGGCCCCGATCGCCCGCGCCGCCAGGCGATGGCGTCGCCGCCGCCACGAAGCGTCCAGGACCACCGTCTCCGCGCGCCGGAGCAGGTGATCGGCCCGCCACAGCAGCTCCGCGTAGGTGCGCTCGGTCCACTCGGTGGTGTGGATTCCCTCGCGGTACGCCGCACCGACGCTGATGTGCGGGTCGAGCCCGGCGATCTCCCGGCGGATCCGGTCGCTGCTGAGCACGACGGCGCCCAGTTCGTCCGCAAGCCGTCCGGCGGCAAGCGACCGGCCGGCGCCGGACGGGCCGCCCACCAGGATGAGGCGCACCGTTCCCGTCCGTAGATGTCGCAGCGTCAGATCGGTGAACGCGGTGACGTCCGCGGCTGCCGATCGGTCACCCCGGGCATGACGCAGACACCCCGCCCGGACCCGGGCGAGACCCTGGTAGGCGAGGTGAAGGTGCAGCAGCGCCGCCGGGACGGGGTCGCCGCCGAACCGCGCGTACCAGTCGAGGAACTGTCCGGCCGCCCGATCCCCGCCGCGACGCTCGAGATCCATCGCCCGGGCCGCGAGCTCCGCGATCAGGTCGTCGGGTCGTCCACGATCGATGCGGGCGGCGAACAGCGCTGCGCGCCCGGCCAGGAACCGGTGTGCCCGCTGCTCTACTTCGGTCACGGATTCCCGGCGCAGGACCTCGCCGCGGTACGGCCGCAACCCGGCGAGGGTCGCGTCCCAGCGGCGGCGCAGGGCATCACGTACCTGCTCCGCGGTCGCTGAGAGATCGGGTGCGGTGCCGGCGTGCGCGATGGCCAGCAGCCGGGCCTGCCGGCGCGACTCGGCTACGGCCACCGGCTCCGGCGGGGCGGGGCGGAGGACCGCGGGGGCGGGTATCGGCGCCATCACGGCTCCTTCACCGGTCCGTGTGCCGCGGCCGGGCCTGTCCGGACCGGCACCCGGGCCCGGGACCGCTGCGGGTCCCGCATTCGCAGCAACGGCACGCCGATGCCGTACGTCACGAAGTGGCCGTTCGGCCGGATCTCCAGGACCGCGCAGCCGGAGCGCCGTTGCGGCGGCACCAGGGTGGCGAGGCGCGGGATGTCGTCGAGCAGGGCCGCGGGATGGATCGTCGCCACGGCCGGGAAACTGACCGTCGCCGGCGGTATCGGCGTGAGCAGCGACAGCAGTCCGCCGCGGCGCACCGGGACGGTGACGGCGATCAGCCCCTCGTCACGGATGTGCCGGGCCTTCCAGCTGCTCTCGGCCACCACGACGTACATCCGATCGCCGGAGACGGTGTAGACGACGCCGCTCGATCGGGGAGCGCCGGAGGGGGTCACATGGCTGATGACGGCGAACGAGCACCGGGCTACGGCATCCCAGATCTCGGCGGCGGTCGGTGACATCGGATGGCTCCTTCGCTGGTCACTTGCGAACTATCAGCACCGGGCAATCTGCGTGGTGAAGAAGTTGCGACCACGCCGGCCCGTAGTGGCTGACCACCACGAGCTGTGCCTGGTGCGAGGCGCCGACCAGCAGCCGGGCCACACTTCCGGCGCTGATCACCGTGCCGACCGGCACGGCCGGGAACTCCCGGCGCCACGGCGCCAGCCGGGCCTCGAGCTCGTCAGTGAGAGACTTCTCGTGCTCGGCCGGAGACACCAGCCGCAGTGTCGGCAGTCCCGGCGTCACCGGCGGCATCGGCTCCCGGTAGGCGCGGACCGCCAGCACTGCCGCGCCGCGGGCGTTGGCCTCGGCGAACGCGGACTCGATCGCCGTGTCGCTGCCGGGCGCGCCGTCGGCGCTCACCGCAACCGGCCCGCTCGCCGCCATCGACCGGCCGCGGACCACGGCCACCGGGCAGGACGCGTGGGCGGCGACGCTGTGGCCCACCGAGCCCAGCATCAGACTGGTGAATCCGCCGTCGCCACGGTGCCCCACCACCATCAACCCGGCCGTGCCGGCCTGACGCACGAGCACGGCCGCCGGGTCACCGGGAATCGCCTCGGTGTGCACGGTGAGCCCCGGCGCGATCTGCTGTACGGCGAGCCGCGCGCCGCTCACCACCACCTCGGCGTGGTCGCGTGCGGCTTCGACCGTCCGTTGCGGGAGCATGCCGGGCATGGTCGGCCATTCGTCCTCGTACGCGTACAGGACGGTCAGGGTGACCTCGCGGCGCTGCGCCTCCACCGCCGCCCAGCGCACCGCCTCCTGCGCCGTGACCGAGCCGTCCGTGCCGACCAGAACCGTTCCCCGGGTGCTCATGGCTACCCCCAACCACGCTGTATCCCCTCAGCGTGCGCCCGGGAAGCCGGTCCGGTCAGGGGCGAAGGTCCCGACGGCGCGCCGGGCTGCGGCCCGGCGGCTGAACCGGTGCCTCCGGCGCGGGGGCGGTCTCGCGCAGCGGCCGGGTCACCGGCGCCGCCGTGGTGACGGTCAGCGGCTCGTCGTAGTGCCAGAGCCGCAGCGCGGCGCCACGGTCGTCGCCGGCGAGCGAGTAGACGGCCTCGTGCGGGCGGACCGTGACGTGCAGGCGCGTCCCCCGCCACAGCAGGGAGAACGCGAGCCGGTGGATCCGGTCGGGCAGCCGGGGCGTGAAGGAGAGCCGGCCGCCGTGGTCGCGCATCCCGCCAAGCCCGGCCACCAGTGCGAGCCACGCCCCGGCCAGTGACGCGATGTGCACCCCGTCACGGGTGTTGCGGTGCAGGTCGTGCAGATCCATCAGCACGGCCTCACCGATGTAGTCGTGCGCGAGGTCCAGATGGCCCAGCTCGGCGGCGAGCACCGCCTGGGTGCACGCCGACAGCGAGGAGTCGCGGACCGTACGCGGCTCGTAGTAGGCGAAGTTGCGCGCCTTGTCGCCGGCGGTGAACTCGTCACCGCACCAGTGCATGGCGAGCACCAGGTCCGCCTGCTTGACCACCTGGGTGCGGTACAGCTCCAGGTAGGGGAAGTGCAGCATGAGCGGGTAGTCGGTGGGACCGGTCCCGGCGAAGTTCCACTCCTTCATCAGAGTGAACCCGCGGACCTGCGGGTGTACGCCGAGCTTGTCGTCGTACGGAATGCACATGGCCGCCGCCGCGGCCCGCCACGCCCGGGTCTCGGCCTCGCCGACCGCGAGAGCGGCGGCACGGTCCGGATGGCGTGCCGCCGCGGCCGCGGCGGCCATCAGGTTCCGCCGGGCCATCAGGTTGGTGTAGACGTTGTCGTCCGCGACCGCCGTGTACTCGTCCGGGCCGGTGACGCCGTGCAGGTGGAAGACGCCGTCCCGGTCGTGGTGACCGAACGACGCCCACAACCGTGCGGTCTCCACCAGCAGTTCGACGCCGGTGTCCCGGTCGAACGCCTCGTCACCGGTCGCGTTGACGTAGCGGACCACGGCGTCGGCGATGTCGGCGGCCAGGTGCACCGCCGCGGTGCCGGCCGGCCAGTACCCGGAGCACTCCTGCCCGCGAATGGTGCGCCACGGGAACGCCGCACCCGCCCACCCGAGCGTGACCGCCCGCTCGCGCGCCGGATCGAGGGTGGCGTGCCGCCAGCGCAGGGCGCCGGCCGCGGCGGCGGGCTGCACGTAGGTGAGCACCGGGAGCACGAACCGTTCGGTGTCCCAGAAGGCATGTCCGTCGTAGCCGGGGCCGGTCAGCCCTTTGGCCGGGATCGGCCGCCGGTCGGCGCGGGCGCCGGCCTGCAGCACGTGGAACATGGCGAACCGGGCCGCCTGTTGCACCTCGGCGTCACCGTCCACCTCGATGTCCGCGCCGTCCCAGAACTCGTCGAGGTAGGCCCGCTGCGAGCGCAGCAGGCCGTCCCAGCCCTCCAGCCGGGCACCCTCGATCGCCGCCGCGACCTGATCGCGGAGAGCCGGCGGCGACCGCCGGCTCGACCAGCCGTACGCCACGAACTTGACCAGCCGCAGCCGTTGTCCGGGCGCCAACCGGCAGACGACCGTCAGCCGGGCCAGGTCCGGATCCGACTCACAGTCCCACCGCAGCCCGGCCGGCCCCTGCACCAGGTGGTCCATGGCGGCGGCCACCCGCAGGCCACTCTCCCGGGTGACGTGCACCAGCACCGCCCCGGTCCCCGATGCGTGATGCTCTTCGGCCTGCAGCGGCGCCCGGAGCACCGCGGACACCCGCGGATCACGCAGCGGCCCCGGCAGCGCCTCGTTCGCCACCAGCTCGGACTGGACGATCACCCGGGCCGGGGCGTCCAGCGGCTCCACCTCGTACGCGATCGCGGCGATCGAGCGTTGCACGAATGACACCAGCCGGGTGGAGCGCACCCGGACCGTGCGCCCGGCCGCCGACTCCCACGTCACGTCGCGTCGCAGCACCCCGTCGCGCAGGTCGAGCACCCGCTCGTGGTGCACCAGGCGCCCGTCGCGGACGTCGAACGGCTCGTCGTCCACCAGCAGGCGGATCACCTTGCCGTTGGTGACGTTCACGACCGTCTGCCCGGACTCCGGGTAGCCGTACCCGCCCTCCGCGTACGGCAGCGGCCGCAGTTCGTAGAACGAGTTCAGGTAGGTGCCCGGCACGGCGTGCGGATCGCCCTCGTCGAGGTTGCCGCGCAGGCCGAGATAGCCGTTGGAGAGCGCGAAGATCGATTCGGATCGGGCCAGCAGATCGGGGTCGAGGCGGGTCTCGGGCACCTGCCACGGCCGCACCGCGTAACCCGGGTCCCCGCTCACCGGTCCATCATGTACCCGCGGAGGCCGGTCACGGCAGGACCTGTGGCCCTGTTCGTCGCCCGATCGTGCGTCCTACCGTTGCGCGTGAGGCCCGGAGATCGGAGGCGTCATGCGCGCGAAAATCCTGGTTCTCGGTGCGAACTTCGGCGGGTTGACCGGCGCGATCGCTGTGAAACGCGAACTGCGCGAGCTGGCCGACGTGACGGTGCTCGGCGATCGCGACCATTTCCTGTTCAGCCCGTCGCTGATCTGGCTGCCGTTCGGCAAACGCGACCGTGCCGGCATCACCTTCCCGGTGGGGCCGACCCTGGAGGCGGCCGGCGTGGAGTTCCGCCGGGACGCGGCCACCCTGATCGATCCGCGGGCGCACACCGTGCGCACCGCGTCGGGCCGCGTCCATCCGTACGATCACCTGCTGATCGCCACGGGAGCGCGGGAGAGCCTCGACGCCGTCGACGGTCTCGCGGAGAACTCGCACACGATCACCTCGCTGGACGGCGCGATCCGCACCGGCGAGGCGTGGCGGCGGTTCCGCGAGGATCCGGGCGAGGTCGTGATCGGCGCGACCCAGGGCGCGAGCTGCTTCGGCGCCGCCTACGAATTCCTCTTCAACACGGCGTACCAGTTGCGGAGGGCGGGCCTGAAGAAGCAGACCAGGATCACGTACGTGACGGCGGAGCCGTTCCTCGGCCACTTCGGCATCGGCGGGCTGCCGCACGGTGAGCAACTGCTCGGCATGTTCCTCAAGAAGGAGAACATCGCGGCCCGGACGAACACCGCCATCGCGGCGGTCGACGACGGCGCGGTGGTCACCACGGACGGCAGCAAGATCCCGTTCTCGTTCGCGATGATCGTGCCGCCGTTCGCCGGGCAGGAGTTCCTCACCGCGACCCCGGGCCTGACCAACCCGGCCGGCTTCGTCGAGGTGCGCGACACCTACCAGACCCTGCTCTGGGACGACGTCTACGCTGTCGGCCTGGCGGCCGCCGTGCAGGCCCCGTGGACCACGCCCACCCCGGTCGGCGTGCCGAAGACCGGCCTGCCCACCGAGCAGATGGCACACGTCGCCGCCCGCAACATCGCGGCCCAGGTGATGGGCGGGGCGCCCGCCGCCCACAAGAGCTTCGGCGAGATCCCCGCCGTCTGCGTGATGGACGCGGGGAACAACGGCGTCCTCATCCTCGCCGACCGGATGCTGCCGCCGCGCAAGCACGGCGTGCTGGTCCCCGGGCCGCAGAACCACGCCTTCAAGCTCGCCTTCGAGAAGTACTACCTGTGGAAGATGCGCGCCGGTCACGTCGGCCTGCCCTGAGCTCGCCCGGGTGACCCCGCGCGGCCGAGGAGGAGGACATGCGCGTACGAAATCGAATCTCCACCGTGTTGTCGGCGGCGTTGCTGAGCATCGCCGTCGCCGCACCCGCACCCGCGGCAGCGGCGGCCGCACCGCAGACGGCGGTCCCGCAGACGGCAGCCCCGCAGGCCGCGACCGGCCGCCTCATCGCCCTGCGCACGCTGGGTGGCCGCGAATCGACGGCCGGGCAGGCCAACGCCCGTGGCGACCTGGCCGGCAGCACCCAGAACCGCGCGGGCACGTGGCAGGCCGCCGTCTGGTGGCAGGGCCGGCGCAATCCCATCGCGCTGCGGGTCCCCGACGCGTCGGCGTGGGCGATCAGCGACAACCGCTACATCGCCGGGGAGATGAATCGCGGCCGGGGCGGCATGTTCCGGTGGCACAAGGGCAAGGTCACCTACCGCTGGAATCCGGCCGGCACCCGCTACTACGTGGCGTCGGTCAACAACCGCGGCCAGGTGGTCGGCACCGCCTTCTACGACGACGGCTCCTCTCGCGCCTTCCTCTGGCAGCGCGGGCGGCTGACCCTGCTGGCCCAGCCCGCCGGTGCGCGGAGCGAAGGTGTCGCGGTGAACAACCACGGTCAGGCCATCGGCGTCGTGACGCCGAAGGGCACCTGGAACGCGAAGGCGGTGCTGTGGCAGCACGGCCGGTTGCGGTGGCTGGGCACCCTGGGCGGCGCACGCAGCGAGGCGGTCGCGATCAACGACCGCGGCCAGGTTGCCGGCGACAGCCAGACCAAGGATTCGTTCATGGACCACCCGTTCCTGTGGCAGCACGGCCGGATGACCGACCTGCTGCGCGGCACCGCGGCGACTTCCGGCGACGCAACCGCCATCAACCGGCACGGTGTGGTCGCCGGAAGGGTGCAGTTCGCCACCGGCCACGGCAACCGGGCGGTGCTCTGGCGACACCACCGGATGACCGTTCTGCCGGTGCCGGGACAGTCCATCTTCGCCGAGGTCATCAACGACCGTGGTGAGGCCGGTGGCACGGCGTGGAACGTGAATCCCGCCGGTGGCGGCGACTTCGGTGTGCCGTTCCGCTGGAGCAAGGGCCGGGTCACGGTGTACCCGCGACCGGCCGTCGACCGCGAGGTTCGGGTCATCGGCATCAGCCGGTACGGAACCATGTCCGTCCTGCTGGTGAGCAGGGCGAAAGGGTCCCAGCTCTTCCGCACGGCATGAACGGGCGGACGGCGGGCGCGCGGTGCGCGCCCGCCCGGCCCGCAGGGACGGCACCGGGGAGGCCCGATCATGAGAGCCAGGGTCGGAGACCACGTCATCATCGACGGCGGACCGGTCGGGGAACACCGGCGGGTCGGCGTCGTCACGACGCTCGTGCACGCCGACGGGCGGCCCCCGTACTACGTGCGCTGGTTCGAGGACGGCCACGTCAGCGTGGTCTTCGCCGGCCCCGGGGGTCCGGATCGTGGCCGGAACCTAGGAGGTGCGTGGCGGGGGAGCACGCCCAGAGTGGACGCTTCGACCTCGCGGTGACCGTCGATCGGGCGCCGTCCGCGGTCTACGCCTGCTCGCCGACATCCAGGACGCCGAGCCGCTCCCGCGCCGGCCGCTGGTCCAGGAGCCTCCCGGCGGGTCAGAGGAGCCGGGCGGCGAGCGGCACCCGGCTGATCAGCAACCAGCTGAGGCCGTACGACCCGGCGATCCCTGCCACCGCCACCACCAACGCCTTGACCTCGGCCGGCGCCGGCGCCGCCCGGAGCGTGACGGCCAGCGCGAACAGCACCAGCCCCTGCACCATGAAGGCGCCGTAGGCACTGCGCGCGACGGCCGGTCCCCAGCGGCGCGGCCGGCGGCCCAGATGGGTCTGGGCCGCCGCCAGCAGCCACACCGGCCCGAACACGGCGATCACGGTCTCGCCGGCGACGAACAGCAGTGCGGGCCAGCGCCACCCGCCCGCGAGTTGGTCCTCGGTAATCCCGGTGGCGAGCACCACGCCCAGGAAGGTCCCTGCCGCCACGGCGGCCGCGAGTGTCACCGCCCGGCACCGCCGGCGTAGCCGGTCCGGCACCGTGGTCGCCCACCCGTGCCGGGACATGGCGACCCCCAGCCCGAACAGCGCGGCGCAGAGAGGCCATTCCCATAGATTGACATCGATGTATGGGCTGTCCGTCTCGTAGGGCAGCACGAGCCGGAGCAGGAACGTCACCACCACCACGGCGGCGGTGAGGGTGAGCAGATCTCGGGCGCGGGCCTCGCCCGGCCCCGGCCATCGCCGGCCCCGGCCGATCGTCACACCCGCGGCATAGGCCAGGGAGAACATCAGCAGGGCGCCGATGAACCACAGGACGCCGGTGTCCAGGGTGCCCACCACGCGCAGATACGCCGGATAGGAGACGTCGACATGGCCGGCCAGCCGGAACAACGCGTACTCCAGGTACGGCCACAGCAGCAGCGCGAACACCGCGAAGGGCACGCCGAGCCGGAGCAGGCGGCTCCGGGCGTATCCGGCGACGCCGTGCCGGCGCAGTGACGGCGGGGTGAGAAGGCCGGCGATCAGGAACAGCAGCGGAATCACGATCATGCCGAACGGGACCGCCACCGCCATGAGGACACCGACCGTGACCGGCGACAGGGTAACCTCGCGGACGTCGGAGTAGGACCACCAGTCGAACGCCGAGTAGCCGATCAGGGCGTGCCCGCCGATCACCGCCGCCACCAGGATGACCTTCAGATCATCCAGGTAGAGGCTGCGGCCGGACGCCCAGCGGCTGAGCGCCGCGCTCCGTCCTGCGGGTGCGTCGCGGTCCGGGTTGCCGCCGCGGGAGGCCATGGCCGTCAGTCTCATGACCCCGGCGGGAATCCGCCAGGGCCGGAGGTCCCGTAGGTCGCCGTGCCGTTCACCGGGGGGATCGGGCGAGGTGGTACCGGGCCAGATTGTCCGGATCGAGGAACCAGGCGACGGTCGTCTTGAGGCCGTCGTCGAGGCTGTACCGGGGCCGCCAGCCGGTGTGGTCACGCAGTCTGGTGCTGTCGCAGACCAGGCGCCGGGCCTGCGAGCGTGGCGGGTGGACGCGGCGGCTCTCCAGGAGCACCGGCACCCGGCGGCCGGCGAGCTCGCCGGCGCGGGCCGCCAGGTCACCGATCGAGATCTCCTGTCCGGACCCGGCGTTGAACGTCTCGCCGATCACGGTCGTCGCGGGGGCGGCGCCGACGGCGAGGAAGGCGGCGACGATGTCGGCCACGAAGGTGAAGTCGCGGGTGGGCGCGGTGGCGCCGAGGCGGATCTCGCTCGCGCCGGCCAGCAGCTGGGCGATCACGGACGGGATGAGGGCTCGCGCGGGCTGGCGCGGGCCGAAGGTGTTGAACGGCCGCAGCGTCACGGCCGGCACTCCGAAACTGAGGTGATAGCTCTCGACCAGTTTGTCGGCGGCGACTTTGGACGCTGCGTACGGCGACGGGGCCTGCACGGGATGGCTCTCGGTGATCGGGACGCCCTGCGCGGTGCCGTAGATCTCGCTGCTCGAGGTGTGGATCAGTCGCTCGCATCGTTCGGCGCGCACCGCTTCCAGGACGTTGAGGGTGCCCAGGACGTTGGTGTTCAGGTAGGACCGCGGCGCCAGGTAGGAGTACGAGATCGCGGTCAGCGCGGCCAGGTGATAGACGGTGTGCGCACCGCGCACCAGCCGTGCCACGCCGGCCGGATCCTCGACATCCCCGGCGAGGATCTCCACCTCGGCCAGCACATCCGGGGGGAGCGTGTCCAGCCAGCCCTCGCTGTCGAAGGCGTTGTGGCGGACCATCGCGCGGACCCGGTATCCGTTCGCGACCAGCCCTTCGGTGAGGTGCGAGCCGATGAATCCGTCCGCACCGGTGACTGCCACCGTGCCGGCCATGTCGTCATCCCTTTCCGATGCTGTTCCCGCGGCCTGCGGGAACAGGGGTCTCAATGGGCGACCGCGATGTCGCGCCGGGCGAACCGGGGCATCGCCGCCGCGACGAACAACAGCGCCACCGCGGGCATGAGCAGGTAGGCCGGCCGGAAGCCCGCCCCGATCGGGCCGCCGCTCATGGCCTGCTCGAACGGGGACAGCGACTGCCAGGGATCGATCGCCTGGACCAGCTTGCCCGCGACGTAGAGCAGATAGCCGGCGACCGCGGCCGCCGCGCCGACGCCGATCGCGACCGGACGCCGCCCGGTCACCGCGCCGACGGCCAGGGCGAGGCACCCGAACTCCCAGGCGAGCAGCACCGTGGCCACCGTCGCGGACAGCAGCGGCACCAGGCCGATGCCGAGGCCGAACAGCAGCGAGCCGAGGACGATCGCCGCGTACAGCACGGCGCCGAGGATCAGCAGCCCTGCCAGTAGGGCCCCGGTCTGCTGAAGCAGCAGGCCGGTGGTGGTCACCGGGGTCACCAGCAGCACGTCCAGGGTGCCGGCCTCCTCCTCGCCGGCGATGGCCCGCGCGCCGCGTCCGATCGCGTACGTGAGGAATAGCACGGGAACGAGCGCGCTGAACAGTTCCGCGTTGACGAAGCCGGTGCCGGTGCCGAACTCCTCCATGTTGAACAGCTTCCGCATCGCCTCCGGGTAGCTGTCCAGGAACTGCCCCAGCTCCGGCATCCTGCCGATCGACGGCCACAGCGCCGTCTCGAGCAGAACCATCAGAGTCAGGCCGACGCCCCAGCCGATCAGGGCACGCCGCTGGTCGTACAGAGCCTTGATGAGAACGGAGCGCATCGCGATCACTCCCGGGTGTCGAAGTAGCTGAGGAAGACGTCCTCGAGGTCCGGTTCGTGCGTGACGATCTGCTCGATCCCGTACGGCGACGCCGCGTTGAGCAGTTGTGTGGTGTGCCCCTCGACGACCAGGTGGGCGGTTCTGCCGACCACGGTGACATCACGGACGGCGGGGATCCGGTGCAACATCGCGTCCGGTGGGGATCCGACGAAGGTGAGATCGATGCGGCGTACCGCCTGAGCCTTGAGCTTCTCGACCGCCTCGACCAGCGCGAGCCTGCCCCGCACGAGTATGCCGACCATGTCGGCGACGGCCTCGACCTCGTACAGGTTGTGGGAGGACAGGAACACCGTGCGGCCCTGCTCCCGTGCCTCGCGGACCAGCGTGAGGAACTCCCGCTGCACCAGGGGGTCGAGGCCGGCCGTGGGCTCGTCCAGGACGAGCAGGGCGGGTGAGTGCATGAACGCCTGCACGATGCCGACCTTCTGCCGCGTGCCGTGCGACATCGCACCGATGCGTACGCCCAGGTCCAGGTCCAGCCGGTCGGCGAGCGACCGGGTGCGAGCCCGGTCCGGGCCGCCGCGCAGATGACCGAGATGCTCGAGATACGCCGCCGCGGTGAGCCGGGGATAGGCGGTGAAATCTCCCGGCAGATAGCCGATCTGCCGTTGCGCCTGCTCGCGTTCCCGGACCACGTCGAACCCACCGACCGCCGCGCGCCCGCCGGTGGGCCGCAGCAGGCCGGCGAACAGCCGGATCGTGGTGGTCTTGCCGGCCCCGTTCGGGCCGAGATAGCCGAAGACGACGTCGTCGGGCACGATGAGGTCCATCGGCGCGAGGGCCGCCCGGGAGCGGTAGGTCTTGCTCAGTTGCCAGGTCTGGATCGCGGTTCCCACGATGCCCTCCGCAAAGATGAGGTCACGCGGCGGGATCGGCGCTGCGCCGTTCCGCCGGAAGCACGCCGAGCCGGGTCACACCCGCCACGCGGGCGATGTCACCTGCGGTGAGGACGCCGCAGGGCCGGCCCTGGTCGACGATCACCAGGGTCCGGAGACGGTTGTTCATATCGCTGATGACGTCCAGCACCGGCGCGTCCGGCTCGGCGCACGCCAGGCGCGCCGCCGGAATCATGATGCGGGTGAGCCGGGTCGTGCTGCGCAGCTCCGCCGGCACCGCCGCCAGGCCAGCGGTGGTGACCATGCCGGCAAGAAGGCCGTCGATGTCGATGACCGGGTAGGCACGGTGGGGGCAGAACCGTGCCGTACCCGCGGCGAACTCGGCCACCGTGTGCCCGGTGTAGCCGCACACGGCAGGTGCGCTCATGGCGTCGCCTGCCCGGACGTCGTGCAGCAGTGCGGCCAGCTCGGTGCCGTTCTGCTCACTGCGGGCGGCGACGACGAGGTACCAGCCGAGCAGCACGAACCAGAGGCCTGTCGTCGTCGCGGAGCCGAGGAGCAGAATCAGGCCGAGGCCGCTCAGCGCGAGGCCCAGGACCATGCCACTCCACGCGGCGATCCGCTGGGCCGCGACGCGGTCGCCCCGGAGCCACCACAGAGCCGCCGCGAGAATCCGCCCGCCGTCGAGCGGTGCGCCCGGCAGAGAGTTGAACAGCGCCAGCACGACGTTGGCGCCGGCGAGCCAGGCGAACCCGAAGGGAAGCAGATCGGAACTCAGCAGCCGTGCCGGGAACGACATCGCCGCGAACATCGCGGCCAAGGCCAGGCTGAACGCCGGGCCAGCCAGGGCCACGAGCATTTCGGTACGAGGCCGCCGCCTCGTATCGTCGATCACGGATACCCCGCCGAGCGCCCACAGGGTGATCGAGTCGACCCCGATGCCGAAGCGCTGCGCGGTCAGGGCGTGCGCGAGCTCATGACCGGTCAGGGCGATGAGGAGCAGCACCGCGATCCAGGCGGCGGTCAGCCAGTACGCGGCCACGGGATAACCGGGTACTGCGGTGGGCAGCAGGGTGACCGCAAGCCCGTCGATGAGAAACGCCAGGATCAGCAGCACAGACCAGTGCACGCCCACGGGGATCCCGTGGATCCTGCCGAGCCGGATGGTCTGCCGCATCGCGGCCACCTTCCTCGCCTCAGTCGACGACCTGCCGGTCTGCCGTCCCGCACCGTCCATGCTGGCAGTGCCGGCCTGCCCCGGACAGGGTCCTTCGGCCTGCCTGCGGACATCCGGGTGTCACGGCCGCAGCAGGGCCGCGACTCCGCCACTCGCGCCGAGGACGCGGGCTGCCTCGCCGGCGGCCAGGGTGACGTCACCGTCGCCGCGCAGCGTGTGTTCGATCATCTCGTCGGCGGCACCTCCGCTCGCCGCGTCCAGCAGCAGGCGGCGTACCCGGCCCTGCCGCGCGGCGCGCAGGGTGTCCGCCGGACCGGTGGTCGCCGCGCCACCGGCGTAGGCCATGTCGCAGGCCTGCCGGGCGAGCCGGGCGTGGGTCTGATCGCGGGCCGCGTTCAGGTCGGCGGCGGTCGATGCGGCGATCCGCGACGGCGCCAGCCCCGCGGCGATGACGTGTCCGGCGGTCACCACGCGGGTGTGGGGCAGAGGCGGCAGCCCGGCGACGAAGGCGGCGACCAGGTCGCCGTCGCCGGTGACCAGCAGATGCTCCCAATCTGTCCGGGCGCAGTGGTGGATCAGCGTGCCGGCGCTCTCGGCCAGGAACCGTTCGAGGTGGGCGGAGGCCCGCCGGTCCTCGAGATCGCGGTGCGTGCCGCTGCGGCGGCCCGGGCGGGTGCCGGCGGCGACCCCGGGCGAGACCAGCGATGGGTACGGCAGTGCGCTGATCTCCTCAGCGACACCGACCCGGTGGTCGATCAGCCGGACACCGTGGCCGGTGACCGCGACGATGCCGGCCGGGGATCCCGCACTGTACGCGGTGGCGAGCGGGCGCAGGTACGCGGACTGCCCGAGCCGGACGCCGTTGCCGAGCGGCCACTGAAGCTGGAACAGGCGCACGCCGCCGCCCTGTATCCCGGCGAACAGGGCACGCCCGCGGCCCGGCGCCGCGGCGTCCAGCAGCCGGTTCAGCTCCGGTCGCAGCGTGGACAGGCGTTGTCGCAGTGCCGCGTCCGGCGGCGTGCGGCCCAGTTCTGCCAGCAGGTGCGGGATGCTCACCTGCCAGGGTGCCGGCACCGCAGTCTCCGCTTGGGGGTCGGCAGTCACGTACACCGACAGGATGCCGCCGGGATCGTGCAGACGGGCCAGTTCGTGCAACTGCTGTGTGCGGATCACGGACATCGCGTCACCTCCGCGGGATACCTCAAGGTTAGAAACCACGGCTGACGCGGACAGGGTCCGAAGTCCTGTTCTCCCTGCACTCAGCCGCGGGCTGCCGCGGAGAGCCTGCGCACCGAGGGGTCGGAATCCGCCGCGGCGCGTGTGAGACGCAGGGATGCGCCGGTGACCGTGATCCCGCCCGGGCCGGTCGGCGCCGGCGTCAATTCCACCTCGGCGATCTCCGGGTGGTTCTCGGCGAGCAGGCTCAGCCGCAGCAGTAGTTCCTCCAGGGCGGCCGTGTCCACCGGCGGACCGTCGCGGCGGCCGGTCAGCAGGCGTGCGGCGCGCAGATCGCTCCACATCCGCCGGGCGTCGAGATCGGTCAGCGGTACGAGTCGCAGACTGTGACCGTCGAGCAGGCCGGCCGGGGTGCCTCGCAACGCGAGCCGTACCACCGAGCCGAACAGCGGGTCGTGCCGGATCCCGGCGGTCATCGTCAGGGCGGGGGCGGCGGACGTCGTGGGCGCGACGCTGATGCCGTAGGCGTTCAGAATGCCGTGTACGGCGTCGCGGGGAAGGACGTCGTCGCCGGCGGCGAGGGCCTGATCGATCCCGGCCTGGGCGCATCTCCGATCGATACCGGCCAGGTGTGGCCGGCGCCCGAGCGGTTGCCGGCGCCAGGCCGCGTACTGGTGAGCGTACGCCAGGGCCCGGATCGCGCGATCCGGCGCCGTGAAGACCGGCGCGCCTCTCCCGCCGAAGAGGTGGAGATCGTCGACGCTTCCGGTGACGACCGCCGCGATCGTGAGGTCGGGATGGTCGTCGACGACGTCGCCGAGTGCCTTGACGATGCCCGCCGGGACGTTGGCCCTGGTCGCCACGATGATCAGCAGGAGGATGTCGGCCTCGCCGCTGTTCGCGACGATCTCGGCTGCTGAGGCGATCGCCGCCGCGCCGGCGTCCATCCCGAGGTCCACCGGGTTGTCGCGGCCGCGGGGAAGCTCGCGGCGCGTCGCGCGGGTCAGCGGCGACACGGTGAAACCGAGTGCCTCGGCGCTGTCGGCGGCGAGCACGTTCAACCCGCCACCGTTGCCGACGATCGCCATCCGGCGTCCCGCCGGCAGCGGCTGATCGATGAGCATCCGCGCCGTGTCCAGCACCTCCTCCATGCCGGTGGTGCGGATGACGCCGGCCTGGGTGAACAGGGCCTCGACCGTCTCGCGGGAGCCGGCCCGTCCGGCGCGGGACCGCCCGCTCTCCAGTGCGAGAACGGGTTTGCGCAGGCTGAGGGCGCGGACCGTGCGGGCGAACTTGCGCGGATTGCCGAAGGACTCCAGGTGCAGGGCCACCGCCCGGGTGCGTGGGTCGTCGTACCAGTACGCGATCAAGTCGTTGCTGCTGACGTCGAGTTTCTCCCCCAGGGCCACGAAGGTCGACACCCCGCATCCGCTCTCGGTCGCCGCCGCCAGCATCGCGATGCCGACGGCGCCGGACTGCGACGCCATGGCGAGGCCGCCGACCGGTGGTCGCACCGGGGACATGCAGGCATTGAGCCGGATACGGGGATCCGTGCTGATCAGGCCGACGGTGGCCGGGCCCAGCAGCCGCATCCCGTGTTCCCGGGCGATCTTGAGGACTTCGGCGCGGCGGCGGCGATTGACGGCTCTCGCGGCGCCGAATCCCTTGCTGAGCACGACGGCGCTGCGCACGCCACGCCGCCCGGCCGCGTCGAGGATACCGGGCACCAGGTCGGCCGCCACCGCGATCACCGCGAGGTCCGGCGCCTCGGGAAGGTCGGCCAGGTGACGATGGGCGTGAATGCCGCAGACCGGCATGCCGTGCGGGTTGACGGCGTACAGGCGGCCGGGGAAACCGTAGTCTCGCAGCGCGCACAGCACCTCGTGGCCGACACCGCCGTGGTGCCGGCCGGCGCCGACCACCACGACCGATTCCGGGGCCAGCAGTGAGCGCAGGGAGGCGCGCTCGGCGACCCGCTCCCGGGCGTCGACGGCCTCGTCGAATGCCGGTTGGTCGGTGAGATCGACGTCCAGGCGGACCAGCCCGGCGCCGGCCTTGGTCCGCGCGTGGGCATGGAAGTCCTGGATGAGACGCTGGGCGCCGGTGTTGGCGCGCAGCGTGGACCCGACGAACTCGGTGATGCCGGCGCGGCGCGCCCGAGCGGCCAGGAACTCGAGCAGGAGTGTGCCGATCCCGCGGCCGTGCTGATCGTCGGCGACGAAGAGCGCGATCTCGGCCATCCGGCTGCCGGGGTCGAGACGGGCGCAGGATGCCACACCGATCAGGGCGGGGCCGTCCAGGGCGACCACCGACAGGCGGTCGCCGGTCTCCGGCCGGCACAATGAGTCCAGTTCGGCGGTCAGGGTCGCCCGGCCCGGCACGATGAAGAACCGTAGCCACAGGTTGCGCCGGGACGCACCGGCGTACAGGGCGGCCAGCGCTGCCCGGTCGCCCGGCCGGACCGGCCGGATGGTGACGATTCCGCCGTCGGATGCCAGCGTGTCGGCGTCCTCGGGATCGTCGATGAACGCATCGGTCGCCATCGTGATCACGCCTTCGTGTCGCCTGACTGCCCTCAGGGTGGGGCGTTCGGACTCAGCCGTCCAGGGCCGACAGGCCCTTGCCTTCGGTGTGCGCCGTACCGGCCTGGACGTCACCTCCTCGATCCGGGCCGATCGACCCTGGTCGATCGTGGGTGCGCCTGCCCACGCTCGAAGGTGACACGCGGCCCGTGCGATTCGCGAGGAAGGGCGTCGGACCTGCCGGACTGCCTGAGGGGAGGAGGCGGCATGTCCGTCGTGCGGCTGGACCACCTCACGAAGGTGTTCTCCGGTAAGACCACGGCTGTCGACGACCTCAGTCTCACCATCGGCGACGGCGAGTTCCTGGTACTCGTCGGGCCGTCGGGTTGCGGTAAATCGACGGTGTTGCGGATGATCGCCGGGCTGGAGGAGATCAGCGCGGGGAACGTGTTCATCGACGGTGAGCGGGTGACCGACTGGGCGCCCAAGGAACGCGACATCGCCATGGTGTTCCAGAACTACGCGCTCTATCCGCACATGACGGTGCAGGAGAACATGGCCTTCGCCCTCAAGCTGCGGCACGTTGATCCCGTAGAGCTGCGCGCTCAGGTCACCGACACCGCGCACCTGCTCGGCCTGCACGATCTGCTGGACCGTAAGCCCAAGGCGCTTTCGGGTGGCCAGCGCCAGCGGGTCGCCATGGGCCGGGCGTTGGTCCGCAAACCACGGGTCTTCCTGCTCGACGAGCCGCTGTCGAACCTCGACGCCAAGCTGCGGGTATCGATGCGCGCCGAGCTGGCCCGGCTGCACCGGCGATACCGGATCACCACCGTCTATGTCACCCATGATCAGGTGGAGGCCATGACGCTCGGCGATCGTATCGCCGTGATCGACAACGGCCGGCTGCAACAGGTCGGTAGGCCGGAGGAGCTGTACCTGAAGCCGGCCAACCGGTTCGTCGCCGGTTTCATGGGTTCACCCAGCATGAACTTCGCGACTGTCCACCTGCGTCCCGGTGACCCGGTCGCCATCGCCCTGGACGGTTCCGAATTCCCGATGGCCGGGGCGTTGCGCCGCTATCCGGGCCTGACCGCGTACCTGGACGAGTCCGTGGTGGTCGGCCTGCGCCCGTCGGCGTTCTCGCTGGCCGGCCGGGACTCGGCCGCGGTGATCCAGGTTGTTCCGCTGGGCGTGGAGGCGCTCGGCGACGAGAAACACGTGTTGTTCGAGGCGCCCAGCGGCGGTACGGCCGCTGCGCACCCCGGTGACGTCGAGGTGCCGGTCGCGGTGGACGACACCACCGGCTCCCGGCTCTGGACTGCCAAGGTCAAGCAACACGCTGACCTGGTGATCGGCCGGCCCGTCCGGCTCGCAGTGGATCTTGATGCGGCGTACTTCTTCGACGTCGGCACCGGCCAGGCCGTCCCGCGGCAGGAACCGGACAGCTCGGCGGCGGAGTCGATGCCGGAGCCTGCGGCGATCAACGGCTGACCGGAGGTGCGTGATGTTTCGTGATCGGCGGGAGGCCGGTCGGCTGCTCGGTCACGTGCTGGCGGATCTGCGCGGCAGCGACGCTGTCGTGCTGGGACTGCCCCGTGGCGGTGTCGTCGTGGCGTTCGAGGTGGCCCGGCTTCTCGACCTCCCACTGGAGGTGATCGTTGTTCGCAAGGTCGGTGTTCCATGGCAGCCTGAGGTGGCCATGGGTGCGGTCGGCGAGGACGGTGCCACCATCGTCAACCAGGGCCTTCTGGACTCCAGCCGTATCGACCCCCAGGTGGTGGCCGCCACGCAGGCCCACGCCTGGGTCGAGCTCGAGCATCGGGTGAAGGCGTTGCGTGGTGACCGGCCCCGGATCGCGCTGCACGCGAGGACCGCGGTCGTGGTCGACGATGGGATCGCCACGGGCGCGACGGCCCGGGTCGCCTGCCGGGTCGCCCGGGCGCTGGGGGCGGGCAAGGTGATCGTGGCGGTGCCGGTCGCGCCGCAGGAGGCGACGGGTGCCTTCGCCGAGGTGGCCGACCGAGTGGTGTGCCTGCGGCAGCCCACCGACTTCGGAGCCGTCGGCCGGTTCTACAAGGACTTCCGCCCGGTCAGCGATGACCAGGTCGTGCACCTGCTGGACGTGGCACGACGCAACCCCTGCCGGGGTTGAGGAACCGGGCCGAAATACCCTGCCGGCGCCGGAGGTCGCGGATCGAAGCTGGAATGAGCCGGGCGGCTGCCCGGTCTGCCACCGGTCGAAGGAGCGTGAATCATGGAGACCTGGTGGATCGTCGCGGGCGTCGCCGTCGTCGTGCTGGTGCTGCTGTGGCTCAGCCTGCAGGTCGTTCAGCAGTACCAGCGTGGAGTGGTCTTCCGGTTCGGGCGGGTGTTGGAGCCGCCTCGCGAGCCGGGCCTGCGGTTCATCATCCCGCTGGTGGATCGCATGGTGAAGGTGTCCATGCAGACCGTCGTGATGCCAGTTCCCGCGCAGGGTTCGATCACCCGGGACAACGTCACGTTGACGGTGGACGCGGTGGTCTACTACCGGGTCCTCGACCCGATCCGGGTGCTGGTCAACGTGCGGGCGTACGGTGCGGCGGTGTTGCAGGTGGCGCAGACGTCGATGCGCTCGGTCATCGGCCGGGCCGACCTGGACACGGTGCTCGGCGACCGGGAGCGGATCAACGCGGAGCTCAAGGCGGCGATCGACGCCCCGACCGAGAAGCCCTGGGGGGTGCTGATCGAGCGGGTGGAGGTCAAGGACGTGGCGCTGCCGGACTCGATGAAACGGTCGATGTCGCGACAGGCCGAGGCGGAACGGGAACGCCGGGCGCGGGTGATCGCCGCTGACGGGGAGTACCAGGCGTCCCGGCGGCTGGCCGATGCGGCTCAGGCCATGGCGGCGACTCCGGGTGCGTTGCAGTTGCGGCTGTTGCAGACGGTCGTGGATGTGGCGGCGGAGAAGAACAGCACGCTGGTCATGCCGTTCCCGGTCGAGTTGCTCCGCTTCTTCGACCGGGTGAGCCGGCCGGGACAGGCGACGGCGGCCGAGCAGAAGGGGTTCAACGGGTCGTTGGCGACGGTGGAATCCTCCCGATGAACGGTCAGCGGGTGCACGGCCTCCGGGCCGCGCACCCGTGTGCCGCGCCGGTTCAGCTGCCGATCAGCGGCGCGCCCTGCAGCAGCCCGACGGTGTTGCCCGCCGGATCCTGGAAGAGCGCGAACGTGAGGGAGTCGTTGATCCGGGTGGGCGGCTTGAGCAGGGTACCGCCGCTCTCGATGATCGTGTGCAGTGTCGCGGTCAGATCCGTGACGTCGATGTAGATGGTGACGTACGCCGGCATCCCCGGCGGCGTCTGCATCAGCCCGCCGCCGGTTCCCCCGCCGACCGGTTCGACCAGACAGTAGTCCTCGCCGGCGTCGTCGATGGTCCAGCCGAATGTCTTGGCGTAGAACTCGCGCAGTGCGGGCAGGTCCCGCCCACCGATCTCCCAGTGCATCACCGCGTTGGTCATGGCGATCACCTCGTTGTGATTGATCGTGTGCCGTCAGTGTGTGCCGTCGGGCGGGGGAGCGGGCAGGGCCGGTGGTCCCGAAAGTGCTGAGCAGGGGCTGATGGCCCGCGATCCGGTCCGGTCAGCACTGTCCGGGCGGGGTGGATCGCGGTGTCATGGAGGTGAGGAGCGTCGGCAGCGTCGCCGGCGCCCCGCTGGTTTCCGGGGTGCCGTTCTCGTTCCCGGCGCGGATCGCGCAGAGGGGCTCGGGAGGCTGCCATGAGCGAGCTCGGCAAGTTCGAGGTGGAGCAGGAGGCGCGACACCAGGCAGGTGCCTCGCGCCGGAGCACGGCATACGGCGAGGTGATCAACCGTTACCTCGGCTCGTTCTCCTACACCGACCCTTACACCGCCGTGCCGGCGGCCGGCCCTGCCGAGCCCGCCACGGTGCCCGGCACGGTGGTGGTGGGTGTCGACGACACGGCGGGGGATCATGTCGCCGTGGACCACGCGGCGATCGAGGCCGGCTTGCGGGGGCACGCCCTGCTGATCGCTCATGCCGGAACACCGCCGCGGGACTCCCAGCTGCTGCGCCGCCTCACCCGGCGGGTGCGGGAGCGGGCGCCGGAACTGGCCGTCACCACCCGCATCACGGTGGGTATGGGCGCCAGTGAAGTGCTGCTGTCGGCTGCCGCCGGCACCGATTTGATCGTGGTCGGTCACCGGCACGGGCCGCTCGCGGGTGTGCTCCGGCACAGCGTCGCGGATCGTGTCGCGGATCGGCATCCCGGACCGGTGCTGGTCGTGGGGGTGTCCGACGCGGTGGCAGGGCCGGAGCCGGCCGGACGGCCGTTGATCGTCGGCATCGACGGCTCGGGAACCTCGGCCGAGGCGACGTCATTCGCGCTGTGCGAGGCGCGCATCCGCGGCTGCACGGTGGTCCTGCTGCACGTCACCGATGAGCCCGCCGGTGTGCCGGACCGCTCGGAGCGGATCGGTGGTGTCGCCGTGCTGCGTCGTACCGTGGTCGGTGACCCGGCGGCCGAGCTGGTCGAGGCCTCCACCCGGGCCGCCGCGCTCGTGATCGGCCGGGCAGCCGGACGTCACCGGCTCGGCCCGGTGGGTCGTTTCGTGCTGCACCACGGGCACTGCCCGGTGTTCCTGGCCGGATGACGCGCCGCAGGTGGCCGGGGCCGGTGGGTGCACCCACCGGCCCCGTACCGTCATCGATCGGCGGGGCGGGCGTGTGCCACCGGCCGGCCGTGCAGGGCGCCTGCCAGCCGCACGCTCTGCGCGATCAACCCGATGACACTGCCGGCGACACCCACGACGAGCACCACGCGGGTCAGCAGCGCCCAGTCGAACGCCGCGGTGCCGAAGTCGAACGGAAAGACCCGCCACAGGGCGATCAGCGCCGGCAACCCGGCGGCCGTGGAGAGGATGCCGCCGAGCGCGACGAGCCAGGGCGGGTCGGCCACCAGCTCGGTGAGATCGACGACCAGACCCACGATGAGGGAGAGGTTGACCAGCGGGATGACGCCGGCGGTGTCCGCGGTCAGGAACGGCACCGCGTCCCAGCCGGGAGCGCCGTTGATCAGATAGAGCATGACCACGGCGAGCGCCGCGGCGACGCCGTAGCCGGTGCGGCGCGCCGCCACCGGCGGCCGGGTCTTCTCGGTGGTGTTCATGTCAGTCCTCCTGGCGTGCGAGGCGGTAGAGATGAGAGTCGCGGACCCGGAATCCCAGACGTTCGTAAAGGTGGTTGGCCGCGGGGCGGGATGGCCGCGACGTGAGGTCGACGGTCCGTGCCCCGGCGTCGTGCGCGATCCGGACGGCCCGCTGGATCAGGGCGGTGCCGGCGCCGTGGCCACGAGCGGCCTCATCGACGACGACGTCCTCGATCCAGGCCCGCACCCCGGTGGGTATCGGGAACACGACGAGGGTGAGGGTGCCGACGATCGCGCCGCCGGCACGCGCTATCAGCAGGTGATTGCCCGGCCGGCCGGCGACGGCCCGCACCGTCGCTGCGGTGACGGGCGCCGCGGTCCTGGACAGCTGGGGCACCAGCCTGCCGAGGGCGTCGACGAGCTCGCTGGTGACGTCCCGGACGACCTCGATGCGGACGCGGCTACGCTCCGGCCCGCGGGGCCGTGGAGCTGGGGCTGCTTGCCGGGGGTTCACTGCTGACCTCCTTGGAGGGTGACGCGGGCGGCGGCGGGGAGCTGCTCGCCGGCGTGGGTGAGCTGGTCACCGGTACGGGGGAACTGCCGTCCGGGGTGGGCGAGCTGGGGGGAGCCGTGGTGGTCGCCGGCCGGCTGGTCTGCCCGCCCGCGCCGCCGTTCTGCGGTGGGCGGGCTGGTGGGGTCGCGGACGGTTCGGCGGGAACCGAGGCGGACGGCACCGAGGTGGACGGCACCGGGGTGGCGGGGAACCAGTCGAACGGGTCGGCGAAGGCCAGGACACTGCCCGCCCCGATCAGCACCAGCAGGGCGGCCAGCACGGCGATGAGTGCCGGTCGGCCGCGCGCGGCGGGCTGGTCCGCGGGCGCTGCCGAGCTCGCCCGCACGGTCGTGGCCGCCGGCGTGATCAGCATCGTGGCGGACTCCGCCGGCGCCGCACCGGCGAGCCGATCGGCGGCCGCGGCCATGGCCGCCGCCGACGCGAAGCGTTGCTGCGGGTCCTTGGCGAGAGCTGTGAAGACCAGGTCCCGGACCTGCGGAGGCACGTCCGCGGGCAGGGCGGGCGGCTGGTCGCGCAGGTGCTGCAGGGCCACGGCCACCGCCGTCCCGCCCAGGAACGGCGGATGCCCGGCGAGGCAGTGGTATGCCACGGCGCCCAGGGCGTACACGTCGGCGGCCGGGCCGACCGGGCTCTGCGAGACCTGCTCCGGCGCGATGTAGTTCGCGGTCCCGACGACCTCGCCCGCGGCGGTGCGGGCCTCGGAGCGTGCCGACCGGGAGATGCCGAAGTCCACCAGGACGACGGCGCCGTCCGGCTGAATGATCAGATTGCCGGGTTTGACGTCGCGGTGCACGATGCCGGCACCGTGCACGGCCTGCAGGGCCCGTCCCGCCTGCGAGACGATCGACAGGGTTTCGGCGGGCGAGAGCCGGCCCTGTTCACCGATCCTGCGGTCCAGCGGCACCCCGTCCACCCGCGCCATCACCAGGTAGGCGTCCTGGTCCGGCTCCTGGCCGTAGTCGTACACGTCAGCGATGCCCGGATGGTGCAGCGCGGCCATGGCCTGTGCCTCGTGCCGGAACCGGGTCTGGAACTGCGGGTCGGCCGCCCGGTCGGCGTGCATGGTCTTGACGGCGACGTCGCGGCCCAGGGTGGTGTCGGTCGCGCGCCACACCTCGCCCATGCCACCGGAGGCGATCCGGTCGTCGAGGCGGTACCGGCCGCCGATCAGCTCTCCCGATTGGTGTCCCATGACGACCTCACTTCATCGGTACGGCGACCTCCCCGGTACGGCGCAGCTTCTGCCAGTGCAGGCGTTGTCCGGAGAAGGCGGTCAGGGCGGAATGGATGAGCACGAGATACATCAGCTGGCGGTAGAACACCTGCTGCAGCGGCAGCGTCCACAGCGGGGTCGCCGGCTCGTGGTCGAGGCGGAACGCCACCACGGCGGTCACCGTCTGCGCGGCCATCATGGCCAGCCATCCCCAGACGGCCTCCGGGCGGTCGAGGAAGACCGCCCCGTAGACGGTCATGATGTCGATGAGCGGCGCGAGCAGCGGCAGCAGCACCGTGAAGAACACCACGAAGGGCAGGCCGGGGGGCTTGCCGGTGAGCACGGCTCGGCGGTGCTTCCACAGCGCCTGCATCGTGCCGAAGCTCCACCGGTACCGTTGCCGCCACAGCTGCCGCAGACCGGTGGGCGCCTCGGTCCAGGCGCGGGCCGCGTCCTCGAACACCACCCGCCATCCGGCGCGGTGCACGGCGATGGTGAGGTCGGTGTCCTCGGCGAGGGTGTCGGTGTGCAGACCACCCGCGTCGTGCAGGGCGGTGCGGCGGAACGCGCCGAGCGCGCCGGGGACGGTGGGGATGCACCCGAGGGTGTCGTAGAGCCGCCGGTCGAGGTTGAAGCCGATCACGTACTCGATGTGCTGCCACCGGCCCAGCAGCCCGTGCCGGTTACCGACCTTGACGTTTCCGGAGACCGCTCCGACGCGGGGGTCGGCGAACGGCTGCACCAGCCGGTGGATCGCGTCCGGTTCCACTACGGTGTCGGCGTCCACCATGACGATCAGGTCGTGGTGGGCGAAACCCGTGCCGGTGTTGAGGGCGCTGGCCTTGCCTCCGGAGGGGACGCTGATCACGCGTACATTGCCCAGCTTTTGATCTTCAACGACCTGGGCGGTGCCGTCGGTGGAGGCGTCGTCGATGACGATGACCTCGACGCCCGGGTGGGCCGACAGCGCGAGGGAGCGCACGGCCGGTGCGATCGTGGTGGCTTCGTTGAACGCCGGCACGATGATGCTCACCGGGTCGGTGACCGGTGGTCCCCAGCTCCAGGACGGTGTGCGTCGCCGGTGCGCGTGCTGCACCGCCAAGATCAGAACCATGAGGGTACGGGCGGCGAACAGCACCCCGGCGATGAGCAGCAGCAGCCAGAGCAGCCGCAGCGTGACATCGGCGATCCCGACCATCGCGACGGCCGCGCCACCACGCAGGGTCTGCGCCGTGGTGGCCGGCGGGTCGGTCACCGGACCGCGGCCCCGCAGTGTCTCCGAGACCGTGACGAAGCGGTAGCCGCGTTGCTGGAGCTGCGGGATCAGCCGGTCCAGGGCGGCGATCGTCTGCGAGCGGTCACCGCCGGCGTCGTGCATCAGCACGACTGCGCCGGCGTCACCGCGCGGGGTGGCCCGCCGGATGATCGTGTCGGCGCCGGGGCGCCGCCAGTCCTCACTGTCCAGATCGCTGAGCACGGTCAGCAGGCCGTCGAGGCCGGTGTCGCGGAGGGCGGCCACGTCGGTGTTGTCCAGCGCGTCGTTCGTCGAGGAGTACGGCGGCCGGTACAGGGTGCTGGCGCGCCCGGTCGCGTAGGCGACCACCGACCGGGTGGTGCTGAGCTCGAAGCCTTGCCGCCAGGCCGGCAACGCCGTCAGACGGGGGTGGGTGAAGGTGTGCACACCGATCTCGTGGCCCTCGTCGGTGATCCGCCGGGTGAGATCGGTGTTGCGGACCACGCGGGACCCGAGGACGAAGAAGGTGGCGTGGGCCTGGTGGTGCCGCAACACGTCGAGGATCTGCGGGGTCCACGCCGGGTCCGGTCCGTCGTCGAAGGTCAGCGCGATGGTCTTCGGCGGCGCCCGGTAGGTGGCCGGCTCGGGGCCGGTGAGATCGATGATCGGGCCGCCCACGTGCACGACGGCGGGCACCGCGTCGTACGGGCGGACTCCCCGGGGCGCGCTGTCCGGGATGTACAGCGACGGGATGGAGGCCTCCACCATCAGCATGTTGACGAGCGCCGCGAGCAGCACGAACACGACCAGAGCGCGGGGCAGCAGCCGCCGGCGGGGCGCCGCGGGTGCCTGCTCGGTGGGCCGGGTGCCCGGGTAGACGCTCATCCGAGGATCCCGTCACCGAGCTGGCTGAACCAGAAGGCCAGCAGCAGCACGAAAAGGGTGATGGCGACGGTGTAGGAGAGGCGCCGCAGTCTCCGGTGACGGGTGCCGCCGGGATCGGCGAAGACCGGTGGCGGCAGCTCGCCGAGCGGCGCGATGTCGGTGCGGGCGTTCTCGAGCGGCGGCACCCGGGCGGCGACACGACCGGTGTGAACCCGCCCCGCGACCCGTCCCACTGCGCGGGGTGTTCTCCGGCCCGAACGCCTCCCCATACCGTCGACGCTAGGCGGCGGCCGGGTGTACGCGCACGTCCCGTAAGGCTCCACTGTCCGGGACCTCCGGCACCCACGGCACCCCGCGGACCACCACGACGGGGGCGCTGCCGTGGTGCAGCAGCGTCTGCGTGACCGACCCGAGCAGACCTCGGTACGGTCGCCGCCCGCGAGCGCCCACCACGATCAGACCGGCGGTGCCGGACTCGCGGCGCATGACCTCGATCGGGTCGCCCTCGACGAGGCGCATCTGCGCGGGTATCCCGTACTTCTGGACCCGGGCCTCGACCAGGGTGCCGACCGCCACGTCGCGAGGGTCGCCCGGATCCTGCCAGGCGTGCATCACGATCAATCCGGTGCGCCGGTGCGCTGCCATGTCGAACGCGACGTCCAGCGCGGCCTCGGCGTTGTCGGCGCCGCTGACACCGGCCAGCACGGGGCCGTCGCGAACGGGTGACGCGCGGGTGACCATGACGGAGACGGTGGCGCGTGCGGCGAGCTGGATCGGCAGGGTGTCACGGGGAAGGCAGACGTGCGACTCGAGGTCACCGTCGCCGACGACCATGAGCACCGCACCGCGGGACCGGCGCAGCAGGCCCTGTAGCGGAGGGCCTTCCACGAGTTCGGTGTCGACCGTGAGGAGCGGTGCGGCGTCGGCCGCCTGCTCGGCAGCCTGCTCCAGCAGCCGGGCGGGGGAGGTCTGCGGCGTGCCGGTCAGTGCCGGAAGCCAGTTGAAGGCGTGCAGCAGACGTAGCGAGTACCCATGCACGGCCGCTTCCTCGGCGGCGATCCGCACGGCGCGCCGGCTGGACCGTGACCCGCTCACTCCGGCGATCACCAGAGGTGACGATGAGGTGCCCATGGCTCACCTCCCGGTCGGTGGCCTCCACGGTAGGCCGCAAACCCGGCGTGACCGTAGAGGCTTACGACCCTGCTGCCTCACCGTCCCGGTGACCGCACGATCAGCACCGGGCAGTCGGCGTGGTGCAGCAGCTGCAGCCCGGTCGACCCGAGCAGGGTTCCGGTGATCACACCGTGACCGTGACTGCCGACCACGACCAGTTGGGCGAGCTCGGAGAGCGCGGTGAGCGCGGCGGCGGCGGTCTCGTGCGTCACCCGGGACTCCACGGCCACCGCCGGGTGCTTCGTCCGCCAGGGCGCCAGTTGGTCGTCGAGGCGTTTCTGCTCGGCGGCGGCCCGCGCCGGGTCGGCGCCGCCGGGCGGGGGCATCTTCCCGGCGTAGAGGGGCGGCTCGGGCCGGTAGGACCGGACCGCCACGAGCGGGGTGCGGCGCGCCTCGGCGGCGGCGAACGCCGCCTGCAGCACGGTGTCGGCGGACGCGGAGTCGTCCACCCCGGCGGCCACCGGCGCGTCCTCGGGTTTCGCGTCGCCGCGGATCACGACGACCGGGCAGGTCGCATGGGTCGCGACACGGTGGCTGACCGAGCCGAGCCGCAGCCCGGCGAAACCGCCCAGGCCGCGGCAGCCGAGCACGAGCAGGCCGGCGTTCTCCGACACCGCGATCAACTGGGCGACGGGGTTTCCGATCGGCACGTCGGTGTCCACGCTCAGCCCCGGTGCGATGATGTCCGCGACCCGGGCCCCGTTGCGGACCACGTTGTCGGCGATACGCCGGGCGGTCTCGAACTGCCGGCCACCGAAGTCGTACCGGGCGGTCCGCCACTCCCAGTCCAGGACGTGGACGATCCGCAGTGGCAGGTCGCGCCGCCGCGCCTCACCTGCGGCCCAGCGTGCCGCCGCCAGACCGGACTCGCCGCCGTCGACGGCGACGACGATGTACGGGGTCCGCATGATGCCCCTCCCTTCGCCGTTCCTGCTTCGATCGTCATCCTCGTCGATGCGGTACGGCAGGGCGGCAGGTCCCGGCGGCCCGGGCCGTAGGTCCCGGGCCGCCGCGGTGAGCGGATGTCAGGTGACCGTCACGGGTTGCCGGTCCGGCGGTGGGGCGTGCTCGGGTGGTCCGCTGTCCGGGCCTGGGCCGGTCGGCGGGCCACCGTGCCGGCGTCCGAGTCCGACACCACCGACGATGATCAGGGTCAGCGCGATCACCAGCAGGACGCCGCCGGTGATCAGCAGCGTGACCCCGAAGCTGGTGACGTCCGCGATCTGCATCGCGGCGCGCACGTCGGCGGAGACGCCGGGGGCGCCGCCGAGGTTGGCGAGCACCACGGTGAAATCACCCTCACTGACCGTCCAGGTCAGGGTGGCGCTCCGCGGCCCGAATGCCGACGCGAGCCAGAAGTCCTGGCCGGCCGGGTTGGGCAGCACCTGCATGGAGCCGGATTCGCGTTGATAGGTGACGTGCCGCCCGGTCACGCCGGTGATCCGGTCGTGGGTGGTGGCGGACAGCCAGCGGTCCACCGCGGCGCGGGGGCCGATACCCACGAAGACCGGCCGGTTGCCGGTGGCGGTCGTGGTGATGCGTATCTGGTCGATGCCGGCGAGGTCGCGGACCCACCGGTCCGCGTCGTACACCTTCACGTCCTCCGCCGTGATGGCGGCGGTGGAGCTGCTGAAGTTCACGAGCCGGCTGGCGACGAAGCCGTCGTCATCGCGGTCGGCGTTCAGGGCGAGCAGGCCGCCGCCGGCGACGCCGGCGCCGAGCGCGGGCAACAGCAGCACGACGCCGGCGATCAGCGCGGTCACCGGGCCGGCGGCGGACCGCGAGCGCCCCGGGCCGGCCGGCCGCGGATGGTCGTCGGGTAGGTCACCGGGTTCGGTGCCGCCCTGATCCAGGCGCAGCGGCGGGTAGCGCGGGGTCAGCAGCATCAAGTACGCCGCCACCCGCAGGTTCCAGCGGATCACGCCGACGACGAGGTCGAACAGCCCGGCCGGGTAGCGGCCGGTGAACAGCAGGGCACCGCCCACCACGACGATCGCGGCCGCCACGACGCCCATCGCGGATCGGCCGTCGTTGTCGCCGTAGGTCCAGGTCACCGCACCGGCCAGAGCCGCCAGCACGAACAGGTGCGGGATGGCGAACAGCCAGGCCACCAGCGGCAGCCATCGGGGCGGCCGGGACGGCTCGTCCAGCTGCAGGCGGGCGGGGTAGTCGGCGACGTCGGCCAGGGTGAACGGCGGGTACCGGTCGGTGCCGAGCGCGCCGTAGCCGTAGAAGCCGACCCGCCACGTCCAGCGCAGCACGCCCAAATTGTAGGCCTCGATGGACCGGGGGTAGCGACCGGTGACCAGCACCGCCAGGTAGGCCGCGAGGGTGAGCACGACCAGCCCGGTCCAGAGCACGGCGAGAACGACGTAGTGGGGGATGAGCAGGAGCCATTTCACCAGCCAGAGCCCACGGCTCAGAGGTTCGTCACGGCGCGCCTCGACGCGCAACGGATAGGAGTTCATGACGCCTCCTTTCGCTCCCAGCACAGCGCCGCCGGGGCGGGCGCCGGCAGGGCCGTCCTGCCCCAGGGCGGGGGACGACCGGCCGCCCCGGACGGTCTCGTCCGGGGCGGCGGGGTGGGGAGGGTCAGATCAGCCAGCGGTTGCGCTGGACGAAGGAGAGCTTGGCCCACTGCCGGCCGAGACCCCACGTGTGCCCGGCGTAGGTGAGCGCGGTGACGATCGCGCCGAGGGCGTAGATGATGTGGTAGTCGACGATCGGGTTGGTGGAGCCGGACGGCTCGCCGGCGGCGGTGGTCTTGTCGAGCGGGAACTCGGCGAGCCACATCAGCAGCATCATGACGGTCGCGGCCGCGGCGGCGATGCGCATGCCGATCCCGAGGATCAGGGCGACGCCGATGCCGAGCAGGCCGAGCATGAACAGCCAGTCGGCCCAGGCCTGACCGGCGATGTCGTTGAAGAAGCCCTGGAACGGGCCGACCTCGATGTGGGACAGGAAGCCCTTGGTGGGGGAGCCGCCGTTGAGCCAGGCGCGCTCGGAGGGGGTCGCGTACCCGAAGCCGAAGGTCTTGTCGAGGAACGCCCACAGGAAGACGAATCCGAGTGAGATGCGCAGGACCGCGAGAGAGCGGGCCGCCGTGGTGGTGAGCATCGAGCCGGGCGCGGGCGCCTGCTCGAGGTTCTGGGCCGCACCGCGGCCGATGGTGGTCATGGTCTCCTCCTTCAGTCGATATCCACCACCGACTATCCGCCGCGCCCGGCGGCCGGTCCTGTGCCGGTCTTCCCCACCTGGGGGGCCGAAGGTCCCGCCGCCCGGCACGGCCAACGGCACTGGACGAGGGCGCCGGCGCGCGGTCCAGTGAGGGGAGACCGTCGAGGAGGTGCACCATGATCCACACCCGGACCTGGAACGTCGAGGTGAGTATCAGCGAGCACGAGGACGAACGGCGTACGCATGCGGTGGCGATCCTGCGGACCGACGCCCGCCCGCAGCTGCGGGGTGAGGGCACGTCCCGGCGGGCGCCGCGCGACCGTGAGGTTCCGGAGATCGGCGACGAGCTGGCCACCGCGCGGGCGCTCGCCGACCTGGCCTACCAGTTGCTCGACGCCACGGCCGCCGACATCGAGGACATCACGCACCGTCCGGTCCACCTGAGCAGCTGATCGGCATGGCCGTCGACGAACAGCGCCCGTTACCTGTCGGCGTTGCGGCGCGCGCGGTGGCGCGGTGCGTGATCACGTCGGCGCGGTTGCTCGCGAGCGGCCGCATCACGTTGCCGGTGTCGCACCGGGGGATGCGGCTGCGCTTCGGCGACGGCACCGAGTCCTGGGTCTATCGCGAGACCGCGCTGCGTCCGGTGGCGTCCCGCGACCCCTGCGTGCTGGTCGTCGGGTTCCGGCTGCGGCTGGTCCGCGGCCGCGGGCACCGCTGGTTTAGGGCCGAGAGCCTGCTCAACACGCCGCTGTTCGCCGGCTTCCCCGGGCTGGTGTCGAAGTTGTGGATGGCCCACGACGAGAACGGCTGCTACCGGGGAGTCTACGAATGGGACGGTCCCGGCCGGGCCGAGGACTACGCCCGGGCACTGTGGCGGGTGCTCCAGCTGGTCAGCGTCCCGGGATCGATCGGGTACCGCGTGGTGCCGGGACTGCGCCTGCGAGACCTGCTGGCCGACCCCGGACTGCTGGGCGGGCGGTCGTCGCCGAACCCTGCCGACTGGTGGCGTCCGGTGGTGGTGCTGCCGTGACCGATCGGCCGGATCTTCTGGTGGCCGGGGCCGGCCCGACCGGCCTGGCCCTGGCGTTGTACGCCCACGACCACGGCGCCTCGGTGCGGATCGTGGAACGGCGCCCGGCGGCCTTCCGCCCCTCCCGGGCACTGCTCGTGCACGCCCGCACCCTCGAGGTGCTGCGTCCACTCGGCATCACCGGCGAGCTGCTGGACCGGGCCGACGTCACGCCCCACGCCCGGCTCCGGATCGGCCCCCGGGTGGTGCCGGTCACGCTGGGCGGGTTCGGCTGGGACGACACGGCATACCCGTACCTGGCCGTGCTGCGCCAGGCGGATGTCGAGGCGGTGCTGACCCGGGCGCTCGCCGGACGTGGCGTCGACGTGGAACGCGGAACCGAGCTGGCAGGCGTGGAAGCGACCGATGCCCCAGATCACGACCCGGTGGTGACCCTGCGCCGTGACCATGGCGGCGAACGCGTCACCTGCCGATTCCTGGCCGGATGCGACGGTGCGGACAGCACGGTCCGGCGCCGTCTGGGCATCGCCTGGCGGGGTGCCGACTACCCGGTCGAGGTCGTGCTCGCCGATCTGCGGCTGGACGGTGACCTGACACCCGGCGCACTGCACGTCATGATCGGACGTGACGGGTTGCTGTTCCTGTTCGCCGCGGGTGAGCGCGCGCCGTGGCGGCTGCTCGCGACCCGACCGGCACAGCCGGGGCCGGCGCCGCCCGGGCACTGCGGCCCGCCCGTGCCGGCGGAGGAGCTGCGGGCGCTCATCGCCGCCGCCGGGTTTGCGATCACCGTGACGCAGCCGATCTGGTCGACCCGGATCCGGATACAACGCCGGCTCGCCGGCGCATACCGGCACGGTCGCGTGCTGCTCGCCGGAGACGCCGCCCACACCCACTCCCCGGCGGGCGGGCAGGGCATGAACACCGGGCTGCAGGACGCCGCGAACCTGGGCTGGAAGCTGGCGTTCGCACCGGCCGCTGCGCGCCCGGACGAGTTGCTCGACTCCTATCAGCGCGAGCGCCGCCCGATCGCACGCCAGATATCGGCGTTGACGCACCTGCTGTTCTGGGGCGAGGCTTCGACCGGCCCGCTGGCCGGCTGGCTGCGAGGCACCATCGGTCCCCTCCTGGCGCCGATGGTGCCCTGCGCTCTGCACGCCCGCTGGCCGCTCGCCGCCGCGGCCCGGGTGTTGTCGCAGCTCGACGCTGTTTATCCAGCAGGTCTGGTGGCCTGTGACGACCCGCCCGTCCCACATCGCGGCGTCCGTGCCGGCGCCCGGTTGCCGCAGGCCACGGTGACCTGCGCGGGCGGGCCCGCTTTGCTGCACGACCTGATCGCCGGGCCGGGGCTGCATCTGCTTCTCGACCGTGACGCCGACGGCGGGACGCTGCTGTCGAGCCGCGTGCACGCGCACCGGCTGACCGACCGGCCGGGACCAGACGTGCGGGTGGCCCGGCCGGACGGATACCTCGGCTACCGCAGTGCTGTCGCGGACCCCCGGCGCCTGCGCGCGTGGCTCGCCGGCGTGGGCGCGGCGCCGGCGTAGCACGCGTCCCGCCTCCGCGGACGCGCGCCGGTGGTGCCGGCGCCGTCCCGCACTGCTGGCGGCGCTGCCGGGACGTGTCGTCCTGCGCCGCCTTCCGGCCAGTTCTCCAGGGTGTCCGCGAACCGGCCTCGCAGTTCGGCGACCCGCTCACCCAGTTGCGCGGCGGTCCAGCCGGTGGTCTCGATCGGGTCCAGCACCACGACGTCGACCGTGCCCGGGGTGACGGCCAGCGAGCGCCGCCAGGCCAGCTCTCCGGTGTTGCGCAGCACGATCGGCACGATCGGCACGCCGGCCTGCATCGCGAGGTGGAAGGCGCCCTTCTTGAACCGGCCCAGGGTCGGGGTCGGCATGCGTGTTCCCTCCGGCAGGACGAGTACGGAGGTGCCGGCGCGGATCCGCTGCGCCGCCTGGTCGAGCGTGCGTCGTGCGCTGCGGATGTCGGAGCGGTCGATCCACGCGGGCTCCAGGAAGGCGCTGATCATCAGCATCCGGGGATCGAGGCGGGCCTCCTGCTTGGCCACCGCGGTGAAGTCGTGCCGCAGCAACGCGCCGAGTACGAGGACGTCCAGGGTGCTCTGGTGGTTGGCGACGAAGACCGCGGGACGTGCTGTCTCGAGGTTCTCCGCGCCGGTCACCCGGAGTCTCACGCCGGCCAGGGCAAGACCGAGGTCGGCGGCCAGCCCGATGCCGAGATTGCTGCCGCGGCGCCGGTCACCGGTGAGCCAGCCGTAGGTGACGCCCGCGCCGAGCGCACCGTTGACACCGATGAGAGCACCGATCGTGCCGAGTGCGGCGCCGAGGCCCGCCGACGGCGGCTCCCGCAGGGCCAGCACGCTCCAGGCGTTGTCCTGCGCGGCGCGGCGCAGCATCGGGTGCGGGTTCGTCGCATACGGCCGGCCGACCGCGGACAGGAACGCGATGTCCTCCCGCCCGTTGCCGTACGCGAAGCTGCGTCGCAGATCGATCCCGGATTCGCGGGAGAACCGCCGGATCGCCGCGGCTTTCGGGTCTCCCCACAGCATGCCGGTGGGGCTGCGACCGGTCAGGACACCGTCGTCGTCCTCGAGTTCGGTGCAGAGCAGATGCGCGATGCCGAGGTCGTTCGCGGCCGGCTCGATCTGCAGGCGGGTCGCCGCGGAGGCCACCACGACGGTGTGTCCCTGCCGCCGATGGGCGCGCACGATGTCGCGGACCTCCGGCCGGATCTGCCCGGCGATCCTCGAGGCGAACAGCTGCTGCGCCTCGAGCGTCACCGACGCCACGGTACGGCCGCGCAGGGCGGGAAACCCGGCACGGCCCAGCCGGTGCGGATCGCCGCTCAGCAGGCTGTGGCCGGCGGCGAGCACGCAGCGTGCGAGGTGCAGACCGCAGAGATGACCGCGGCGGATTTGATCGTGGAACAGAGCGTCCGCGGTGTAGCCCTGCACCAGGGTGCCGTCGAAGTCGAAGAACGCGCCGACGCGGGGCCCTCGCGGGGAGGTACGGATAGCGGCGATCAGCTCGTCGGCGGTGACGTCGGTGCACGGTGGGGTGAGAGTGTCCATGGCGACTTCCTGACGGATCGGCGTTGAGGGCCGCACCATCGACGGTAGGCGGGCCGGCGCCGTGGTGGATGAGGCGACCGGAGGCATCGGCCGGGCCTTCCGGCCCGTCCCGACCGGCCGCCGCCGCGGACTCACGACCTGGTGGGTTCCGGGGCGAGGCTGAAGATGCCCTCTTCCTCCTGGGCGTTATGCAGCCGCAGGATCGCGTACAGCCCGTAGAGCAGCCGGCGCACGTCCGTGGCGTCTTCCGGCTCCGCCTCGGATCCCAGATCTCGTACTTCCCGGCGCAGGCGCCCGACCTGGTGTTCGATCTCCGCGTGGGTGCGGCTCAGCGCGCTGGTCGCCTCGACCCCGCCGAGGGCGCGGGCCATGATCGGCAGCAGTTCTGCCTCCTCCGCCCGCTCGTGTGCCAGCAGCCGTGCCTCGAGGTCGTCGAGCAGCGCCTGGGCCGGGCGCAGGTCGTACGGCGGCCGGTCGAGCGCGTCGGCGACGGTGCGAACCTGCTCGACCACGGCTCGTACGTCCTGATGCTCGGCGTACAGCCGCCGCAGTGTGGTGACGTCGGCGTCCGGGAGCCGCACGGTGTGTGAGCGGCCCGGCACCAGAGCCGTCAGAGCGATCGCGATGGCGGCCACGTCGATGCCTTCCTGCAGCAACGCGCCGGCCACCGGGCTCAGGTACCCGGCCGCCGCCACGATCATCGCGGCCAGCGACATCCCCATCCCGGCGGTGACGGCCCACCAGGCGATACGCCGGCAGCGGCGAGCGGTCAGGATCGCATCGGCCAGAGCGTCGACACGATCGACGATGAGCACCACGTCGGCCGCCTCCGACGATGCGGTGGCCCCGCGGGCGGCCAGCGCGACCCCGACACCGGCGGCGGCCAGCGCGGGAGCGTCGTTGATCCCGTCACCCACCATGATCGTCGGTGCATGGCGCTGCTCGGCCCGGACCCGGGCGAGCTTCTCGCCCGGATCACAGTCGGCGTGCACCGCGTCGACGCCGACGATCCGTCCCACGGCCTCGGCCGCCTCCACGTGATCTCCGGTCAGCAGGACCAGCCGTGCCATCCCGGCCGCCCGTAACGCTCGTATCATGCGGGGTGCCTGCGGCCGTACCGGATCCTCCAGCAGGAACACAGCGGCCGGCTCGTCGTCGACGGTGGCGAAAACGGTCAGCGACCCGTCGAGGGCGGCCCGCCTGCGGGCATGCCGCATCCAGGTGGGCATCCGCCCGGCGACGACGGCCTCGGCCTTGCCCAGCCGCACCCGCCGGTCACCGGCGACACCCTCGATGCCGTGGCCGTGACGTTCCCGGACCTGCCGCGGCGTCACCAGCCGCAGATCACGATCGCGGGCGGCCGTCACCAGCGCGGAGGCCAGAATGTGTGCCGAGCTCTGGTCCAGGCTCGCGGCCAGGCGCAGAGCCTCGCTCGCGTCCACCGGTCCGGCGACGGGGACCACCACATCGGTGAGCACCGGCCGGCCGGCGGTCAGCGTCCCGGTCTTGTCGAAGAGCACCACCCGGCCGGCTGCGAGGCTTTCCAGGGCGCCACCGCCCTTGACGACGACCCCGGCGCGAGCGGCCCGCGAGATACCCGACATGACGGCGATCGGCGCGGCCAGCAGCAGGGGGCAGGGGGTCGCCACGACCAGCACCGCCACGGCCCGTGCCGGATCGCCGGCGAGCGCCCACGCCAGACCGGCGAGGAGCAGGGTCAAGGGTACGAAGGCCACCGCGACACGGTCGGCGATCCGCACGAACGGCGCGCTCTGTGCCTGCGCCTGCTCGACCAGGCGGACCAGCCCGGCGTACGTCGAGTTCTCCGCGGTCGCCGTCGCGGTCATCCGCAGCGCCTGGCCGGCGTTGACGACGCCGCTGCGGACGTCCTCGCCGGCCCGGTGCTCGGCCGGCACCGGCTCGCCGGTCAGCGCCGACTCGTCCAGCACCGCCGGGCCGGCCAGCCGGCCGTCGACCGGGAGGATCTCTCCGGCGCCGACCACGAGGTGGTCGCCGGCGCGCACCGCGGCGACCGGTACTTCGGTCACCCCGGCCGGCGTTTCCCGGCGGGCGGTCCTCGGCGCCCGCGACACCAGCGCGGTCAATGCGCGCCGGGCCCGTTCCGCGGCGCGGGCCTCCAGCAGGGCGCCACTCGCCAGCATGACCGCGATGACCGCCCCGGCCAGCGGTTCCCCGATCCACAACGCGCCGGCCAGCGCCAGCCAGGCGATCACGTCGACGCCGGCCTCGCGCCGGCGTGCCGCGGCGATCAGCGTCCGCGTCGAGGCGATAAGGCCCAGCGCGGTTGCGATGATCCACAACTCCGCGGCCGGTCCACCGGCCGCGGAGAGGGCGAGTCCCGCCAGCAACAGCAGCGTGGTGGCGGCGAACAGCAGGTGTTCCCGGTTTCGCATGTCTCCACCGTGGAGCAGTTCCCGACCGTGGGGGAGAGGCGCAAGGCCTGATCCACGGAGGAGTCTCGCCGCCGGTCCTACTCGGTCGGATATTTGGCGAGGACGTCCCGCAGCCGGGCGACGAACCGCAGGGACTCGTCGTGGTCCCGCTGCCACACGTTGCGACCGAAGATCAGTCCGGTCGCTCCGGCCGACATCGACTCGTATGCCTTCTGCAGCATCGCGTCGTCGCCGCTGCGGCTGCCGCCGGAGACCAGGAGCATCGTACGGTTGGCGGCGCGGACCACGGCCTCGATCGCCTGCTGGCTGGTGAAGTCGCCGGTGTACGCGTCCGGCACCGCGGTGTGCTTCTCCGGATGCGGGAAGTTGACTTTGACCATGTCCGCGCCGAGTTCGCTGGCTACCCGCGCGGCATAGTGCACGGCGTAGAACGAATCCTTTCCGCCCTTCTGCTCGATCGCCGCGCCGCGCGGGTACGCCCAGACGATCAGCGGCATGCCGAGTCGCTGCGCGTCCTGGCGGACGGTGCGGAACTGCGCGAAGTCCGCCTCCTGCGCCGGCGAACCCACATAGAGGGTGTATCCGACGGCGTCGGCGCCGAGCCGGACGGCGTCTTCGACGGAGGCGTGCACCGGTGACAGCGCGCGCTCGTCGGACGGGATGTCGGTCTTGCCGTTGAGCTTGAGGATCAACGGCACCTCGCCGGCGTAGTCCCAGTAGAACTTCTCGGCGAGCCCGACCTGGATGGCGATGCCGTTGAAGCCGCCCTCGAGTGCCAGCTTCACGATGTAGCGGGGGTCGCCGGCGATCGGGTCCGCGAAGAAGTCCCGCGGCCCGTGCTCCAGCCCTTGGTCGTAGGGCAGGAACAGCGCGGTGCCGTTGCCGAGCCCGTGCTTGTAGAGCAGCCGGTGCAGCCGGGCGCGTTTGCCGGCGCTCAGGCCGCAGTGCGAGAGGCGCAGCCGCATGCTCATGACAGGTCTCCTTCCTTGCGGGGCCGGTCGAGGTAGACCGGGCAGTCCGCGTGGTGCAGCAGCTGCAGGCCGGTGGAGCCGAGCAGGGTGCCGGCGACGACGCCGTGGCCGCGCGTGCCGACCACGATCATCCGGGTACCGTGCGACACCCCGGTGAGCACGCTCGCGGCACTGTCGTGCGACAGCAGGGTTTCGACTCTGACCTGCGGGTACTTCGCCCGCCACGGGGCGAGTTGCTCCTCGACCCGATCGCGCTCGGCGTCGTCCTGCCCCGGTGTGTTGATGGTGTTCGCGGGGACGTCCTGGTAGTACAGCGGGACGGCCGGCAGGTAGGCGTGGATCACCACGAGGTCGCTGCCGTGGCCGGCCGCCATGCCGAAGGCGGTGTCCAGCACGTGCGCGGAGGCCTCGGAATCGTCGACGCCGACCGCGATCGGGCCGCCGGGATCGGGGCGTCCGCGGACGACGACCACCGGGCACGGGGCGTGGGTGGCGATGCGCTGGCTCACCGAACCGAGCAGCATGTCGGCGAAACCGCCGTGGCCGCGGCTTCCGACGACCAGCAACTCCGCGCCTCTGGCCGCCTCGAGCAGCCGCGCGGTGGGGTGGCCGATCAGCGTCGCCATGGTGATCTCGGCGCCGGGGGCGGCCGTGCGGGCGACGTCGGCGGCGGTGGCGGTGACGGTCTCGGCAAGCCTGCGTGCCGCCTCGAAGTGCTGGCCGTAGTAGTCGTAGCGGGCATTGTTCATGTCCCACTCGAGCACGTGCACGACGCGGAGCCGAATGCCGCGGCTTTCGGCTTCACGGGCCGCCCACCGCACAGTGGATTCGCCCGACGGGGCGCCGTCGGTGGCGACGACGATGGTGGGGGTTCGCATGGCTCCTCCTCAAACGGCTGAATCATGAGATTGCGGTGACAGGGCGGCCCGGCCGGCTTCGAGCCGCGCGACCGGCACCCGGTACGGCGAGCAGGACACGTAGTCGAGCCCGGCGCCGGCGAAGAACCGCACCGAGGCGGGGTCGCCGCCGTGCTCGCCGCACACGCCGGCGGTCAGCCCGGGACGGGCCCGCCGGCCGCGTTCCACGGCGATGCGGACCAGCTCACCCACGCCGCTCACGTCGAGCGTCTCGAACGGCGAGGCCCCGAAGACACCGAGCTCGAGGTAGCGGCCGAAGAACGCGCCCTCCACGTCGTCGCGGGAGAACCCCCAGGTCATCTGGGTGAGGTCGTTCGTGCCGAAGGAGAAGAAGTCGGCCGCCGAGGCGATCTCCGCGGCGGTCAGCGCGGCCCGGGGCACCTCGATCATGGTGCCGATCCGGATCGGCGGCGCTCCTTCGACGGTGGCGAGGATCGCCGCCGACTCCGCCCGTACGAAATCAAGCTCCCGGACCGACGCGACCAGCGGAACCATGATCTCCGGCCGGGGGTCGCCGCCCGCGGCGACCCGCGCCGCCGCGGCCTCGGCGATGGCCCGCACCTGCATCGCGAACAGGCCGGGAACCACCAGGCCCAGGCGTACGCCGCGCAGACCGAGCATCGGATTGGCCTCGTGCATGCGCCGCACCGCCTGGAGCAGCTCGCCGTCGTGGCCCGGATTCTCACCGAGCGCCTCGGCGCGGGCCACCCGGGCGGTCAGTTCCTCCAGCGACGGCAGGAACTCGTGCAGCGGCGGGTCGATCAGCCGGATCGTCACCGGAAGGCCGTCCATCGCCGCGAGCAGCTCGGTGAAGTCGGCGCGCTGCAGCGGCAGCAGCTCGGCGAGGGCGTCGTCGTGGTCCCCGAGTATCAACCGTTCGACGAGCACCCGGCGTTCGCCGAGGAACATGTGCTCGGTACGGCACAGACCGATCCCGGTCGCGCCGAACCGGCGGGCCCGCGCGGCGTCCGCGGCGGTGTCGGCGTTGGCGTGCACGCCCATGCGGGCGACGTGACCGGCGTGGATCATCAGCCGCTGCACGGCGGAGAGCAGCGGATCGTCGTGCGCGGTCAGCTCACCTTCGAAGAACCGGACCACGGGGGAGGGGCGCACCGGGACCTCGCCGAGGTAGACGTGCCCGCTCGTCCCGTCGACCGAGACGACGTCCCCCTCAAAGATCACCTGACCGTTCACGGTCAGCGAGTCGGTACCGATCTCCAGCTCGTCGGCGCCGCACACGCACGTCTTGCCCATGCCTCGCGCCACCACCGCGGCGTGCGACGTCTTGCCGCCGCGGCTGGTGAGGATCGCCTGCGCGGCGATCATGCCGGGCAGGTCGTCCGGGTTGGTCTCGCGGCGCACCAGGACGACCGGCCCGTCGGCGGCGGCCGCGGCGGCGGAGTCGAACACGACCGCGCCGGTGGCCGCCCCGGGTGATGCCGGCACGCCGGTGGTCAGCGGCCGCGGCGCCGCCGTGAGGTCGAAGCTCGGGAACATCAACTGAGCGAGCTGCTCGCCGGTGACCCGCTGCAACGCCTCGTCGAGGGTGATGGTGCCCTCGTCCACCAATTGCGCGGCGATCACGAACGCGGCTGCCGGGGTCCGCTTGCCGACCCGGGTCTGCAGCATCCACAGCGTGCCGTTCTCGATGGTGAACTCGATGTCGCACAGATCCCGGTAGCGCTGCTCCAGCCGCTGCATCACCGACAGCAGCTGCTGGTAGGAGCGCGGATCGATGTCGGCGAGCTCGTGCAGGCCGACCGTGTTGCGGATGCCCGCCACCACGTCCTCGCCCTGCGCGTCGCGCAGATAGTCGCCGTAGACGCCGCGCCGGCCGGTGGCCGGGTCCCGGGTGAACGCCACGCCGGTCCCGGAGTCCGCGCCACGGTTGCCGAAGACCATCGCCATCACGTTCACGGCGGTGCCCGCGTCCTGCGGGATGCGCTCCTGCCGGCGGTAGAGCACGGCCCGCGGCGAGTTCCAGGACCGGAACACCGCGCCGATCGCCAGGAGCAGCTGCTCGTGCGGGCTTTGCGGGAAGGCGCGGCCCGTGTGCGTCTCGAAGACCTTCTGGTACGCCCGGACGAGGTCCTCGCCGTCGCCCTGCTCCGCGTCGAACGCCTCGGACGGCACCCCGAACACGGTCCTGCCGAACATCTGGATCAGCCGACGGTAGGAATCCCAGGCGAACCGCTCGTCGTCGCTGCGCTGCGCCAGCCCCAGCACGCTGGTGTCGTTGAGGCCGATATCCAGGATCGTCTCCATCATCCCCGGCATCGAGAACTTCCCGCCGGAGCGCACCGACAGCAGCAGCGGATCCTGCGGGTCGCCGAAGGTCTTGCCCATCCGCGTCTCGATCAGCCGCAAGTGATCCTCGACCTCGGTGAGCAGGCCGTCCGGCATGGCGCCGGTCTTCAGATACGCCCGGCACGCCTCGGTGGTGATGGTGAAGCCGGGCGGAACCGGCAAGCCCATCCTGGTCATCTCGGCGAGGTTGGCGCCCTTGCCGCCGAGCAGGTCCTTGAGATCCTTGCCGCCCTCGATGAAGTCGTACACGTACCCGGACATTTCCGATCCTCACCCTCCGTCGCGGTCCCGATGCCTCCTTTCGTTGGTAGCCGTCCCCGCGGCCCGCCGGACAGGGCCGGAGGTCCCGAACGGGTCAGGCACGGCGAGGCTGCCGCCGGGGTGGCGGGACTTTCGGCCCTGTGCGGCGTGAGCAGCCGGGCGCACGGTGGAATGAAGAGGTGAACGTCGATCGGTCCGGTGCTGTCTCCGCCAGACCCCAGGGGCCACCGGTCCTGTGGTTGCCGGCAGGGCCGGGCATCCCCGGCCGGAGCTGACCCCCTCCGGCCGGGGCTCTGCGACTGCGGCCGGGCGGCGTCTCGCAGCACGGATGGACGGCATGAGGAGGTGCCATGGAATCCGGCGACACCGCGCGGCTCATCGACGTGTCCGGTCTCGGCGCGCTCGTCGACGTACTGCACGAGCGCGGCTACACCGTCGTCGGCCCCGCGCTGCGCGACGGCGCCGTCCAGCTCGCCGAACTCGCCTCGGCGGACGACCTGCCGTACGGCTGGAGCGCGGACACCGAAGCGGGTCGCTACCGGCTCCGGCGGCGCGACGACCGCGCGGTCTTCGCGCATTGCGCGGGACCGCAGTCGATCAAAGACTTCCTGCACCCGCCACGAGCCCGGCTCTGGGCGGCCGACCGTACCCCCGAGGGGATGACCACCACCGGGCCGGAACCGGCCGCGAAAACTTTCGCGTTCCTCGGCGTGCATCCCTGCGACGTCGCCGCGCTCGGCGTCCTGGACCGGGTCCTCGCGCAGGGCCGGCATCCGGAACCCGTCTACACCGCCCGCCGCGACGGCACTCTCGTGATCACGGCAGAGTGCACCGAACCCGGGGCCACCTGCTTCTGCACCTCGATGGGGACCGGACCGGCCGCGACCGGCGGCTTCGATGTGGCGCTCACCGAACTGCTCGACGGCGGCCACCGATTCCTGGCCCGGTCCGGCTCGCCGGCCGGCGCGGACCTGCTGGCGGCCGTGCCGGGAGAGCCGGCCGGGGCCGCGGACGTCGCCGCGGCGACCGCGGCGGTGCGGCAGGCCGCCGCCGCGATGAGCCGCGCCATGCCGGACGAGCCGCTGCCCGCGCTGATCGCGGGAAGCCGGGAGTCCCCGCACTGGCAGGACGTCGCCTCCCGCTGCCTGACCTGCGGCAACTGCACCATGGTCTGTCCCACCTGCTTCTGTACGACCACCGAGGACGTCACCGATCTGACCGGTGAGCACACCGAACGGTGGCGGCACTGGGACTCCTGCTTCAGCGTCGGCTTCTCCTACCTGCACGGCGGTGCGGTACGGGCCAGTGGCGAGAGCCGGTACCGGCAGTGGATCAGCCACAAGCTCGGCACCTGGCACGAGCAGTTCGGAACCTCCGGCTGCGTGGGCTGCGGTCGATGCATCGCCTGGTGCCCGGCCGGCATCGACATCACCCGGGAAGCCGCCGCGCTGTCGGCGCACCACGACGGAGGTGACCCGTCATGAACAGCGGAACCATGACGCACCCGTTCCTGGCCGGGCTGCGGCCGGCGCTGCTGACCGAGCTCGCCGAGCACGCGATCGCGATGCACTATCCGGATGACTACCGGATCTTCTCCGAAAGTGATCCGGCGAACCGGTTCTGGCTGATCGAGGACGGCACCGTCGCCTTGGACCTGCACGTGCCCGGTAGAGGCGCACAGGTGTTCGAAACCATCGGGCCGGGCACCGTATTGGGCTGGTCCTGGCTGTTCCCGCCGTACCGGTGGCAGTTCGGCGCGGTGGCCCGGGGTCCCGTGCAGGCCATCGAATTCGGTGCGGAGGCGGTCCGGGAACGCTGCGCCAGGGACCCGGAGTTCGGCTACGCGATCCTGAGCCGGATCGTCCCGGTGCTCGGCGACCGGCTGCGTACCGCCCGGCTGCGGCTGCTCGACCTGTGGGGCCGTCCGTGAACCCGGCGATCCCGATCCCGCACCGGGTGGTGAGCCGCCGCGCGGATACCGCCGACACGGTCACCGTCGAACTGGCGCCGATCGCCGAGCCGCTCCCGGTGTTCCGGCCGGGACAGTTCGCCATGCTCACCGCGTACGGGATCGGTGAGATCCCGATCTCGGTGAGCGGCAGCCACGGCAACCGCCCGCAGCACACCATCCGTGCCGTCGGGGCGGTCTCGCGGGCGCTACACGACAGCGCTCCGGGCGATCTCGTCGGCGTCCGCGGGCCGTTCGGCACCACCTGGGACACCGCGGCCGCCGCCGGCCACGACGTGCTGGTCATCGCCGGCGGTATCGGCCTGGCCCCGCTGCGGCCGGTCGTGCGGCGGCTGCTGGCCGACCGGGCCGTCGTCGGGCGGCTCTGCGTGCTGGCCGGCGCCCGGCAGCCGGGCGAGCTGCTCTACCCCGACGAACTGCGCCGGTGGAGCCGGCACGGCCAGGTAGAGGTGATCGTGGACCGGCCGTCCGGCGATTGGGCCGGGCACGTCGGCCTGGTCACCACCCTCGTGCCGGGCGCCCGGGTCGATCCGGCGGTGGCGGTGGCGTACGTCTGTGGGCCCGAACCGATGATGCGATTCACCGCACGCGCCCTGATCGACCGCGGCGTGCCCGCCGAGCGGATCCAGATGTCGCTGGAGCGCAACATGCGCTGCGGCGCGGGCTGGTGCGGCCACTGCCAGCTCGGGCCGCTGCTCGTCTGCCGCGACGGCCCGGTCGTCGCCTATCCGGTCGCCGAATCCCTGCTCACCGTGCCGGAGTTGTGATGGACACCAGGACACCCACGCTCGCCGTCTGGAAGTTCGCGTCCTGTGACGGCTGCCAGCTGACCCTGCTCGACTGCGAGGACGAGCTGCTCACCGTCGCCGGCCGGATCCGGATAGCGCACTTCCTGGAGGCCTCGAGTGACGCGCTGCCCGGCCCCTATGACATCTCCCTGGTCGAAGGGTCGATCACCACGGCCGCCGACGCGGCGCGCATCCGCAGGATCCGCGAGCAGTCGCGGGTGCTGGTCTGCATCGGCGCCTGCGCCACCGCCGGTGGCATCCAGGCCCTGCGCGACCACGCCGACGTCGCCGAGTTCGCCTCCGTCGTCTACGCCCGCCCGGAATACATCGACACGCTGGCCACCTCCACGCCGATCGCCGCTCATGTGAACGTCGACTACGAGCTGCACGGCTGCCCCATCGCCAAGGACCAACTGCTGGAGACGATCGATGCGCTGCTCGCCGGGCGGCGGCCCGACCTGCCCGGCCACAGTGTCTGCTTCGAGTGCAAACGCCGCAACAACGTGTGCGTCGTGGTCGCCTACGGCGAACCTTGCCTGGGACCGGTGACCCGGGCCGGCTGCGGGGCGATCTGCCCGGCGTTCCGGCGCGGCTGCTTCGGCTGCTTCGGTCCGGCCGAGACACCGAACGGCGCCGCCGAGGCCGCCCTGCTGCGCGCCGCCGGCACGGCCACGGACGACATCGCCCGGATGTATCGGACCTTCAACGTCACCGCCTTCGAGACGACGGCGGGTGAACGGTCATGAGCCACCGCTACGAACGTCTCGTCCACGTGCCCGCGCTCGCCCGGGTCGAAGGGGAGGGCGCGATGCACGTGCGGGTCCGCGGCGGCGCCGTCGAAGACGTGCGGCTGGAGATCTACGAACCGCCGCGCTTCTTCGAGGCGTTCCTGCGTGGACGCCGCCACACCGAACCCCCCGACATCACCGCCCGCATCTGCGGCATCTGCCCGGTGGCGTATCAGATGAGCGCGTGCGCGGCCGTCGAGGACGCCTGCGGCGTCACCGTGCCGCCCGCCGTCACCGCCCTGCGCCGGCTGCTGTACTGCGGCGAGTGGATCGAAAGCCACACCCTGCACATCTACCTGCTGCACGCGCCGGACTTCCTCGGCTACGGCAGCGCCCTGGCGCTCGCACAGGACCGCCGTGATCTCGTCGAACGCGGCCTGTCCCTGAAGAAGGCCGGCAACGACCTGGTCGAGGTGATCGGCGGCCGGGCCATCCACCCGATCAACGTGCGGGTCGGCGGTTTCTACCACGCGCCGGCACCCGCCGCCTTCACCCCGGTCCGCGAACGGCTGCGGCACGCGCTCGATCAGGCCCTGGAGACCGTACGGTGGGTGGCCGGTTTCGACTTCCCGGACTTCCATCACGACCACGAGATGCTGGCGCTGACCGACCCCGATCAGTACGCCATCGAGTCGGGAACCGTCGTCACCACCGGCGGCCTCGGCTTCGGCGCCGGCCAGTTCGAGCAGCACGTCATCGAGGAGCAGGTGCCGCATTCCACGGCGCTGCATGCCCGGCTCGCCGGGCGCGGCCGGTACGTCACCGGGCCTGCCGCCCGGTACACCCTCAACCACCGCCTGCTGTCGCCGCTGGCCGCGCAAGCCGCACGCGACGCCGGGCTGGGTGGCGAGTGCCGCAACCCGTACCGCAGCATCGTGGTCCGCGCGGTGGAGACGGTGTACGCCGTGGAGGAGGCGATCCGCCTGATCGACGCCTACGAGCCGCCGCCGGAGCCCGCCGTCGCGGTGCCACCCCGCGCCGGTGTGGGGCGGGGCGCGACCGAGGCGCCGCGCGGCACCCTGTTTCACCGCTACGCGCTCGACGCCGACGGGTTGATCACCTCGGCCCGAATCGTGCCACCCACCGCGCAGAACCAGGCCGCGATCGAGGACGACCTCACCCGGTTCGTCACCGCCCGCCTGGATCTCGGCGACGAGCAGCTCACCGCCGCGTGCGAGCAGGCGATCCGCAACTACGACCCGTGCATTTCGTGCGCCACCCACTTCCTCGACCTGCGCATGGACCGGAGCTGACATGGGCGCACCAGTGGTGATCGGAGTAGGCAACGAGTACCGCCACGACGACGGCTTCGGTGTCGCGGTCGTCGCCGAACTCGCGTTCCGCGCCGCCCACGACGACCGGCTCGCCGGGGTCCGGCTACGCGTCAACGACGGCGAGCCGACCCGGATGCTGGACGCCTGGTCCGGCGCCGGACTCGCGGTCGTGGTCGACGTCGCCCCCGGGCAGGACGGTCAGATCGGTCGATGGCAGGAGGTCACCCTGCCGGACGGCCTGCGGCCGGACCCCGCCGCCGCGTCCGGGCACGGCATCGGCCTGAACGCCACCATCGCCCTGGCCCAGGCCTTGGACTGCATGCCGCAGCGCCTTGTCGTCCTGGTCACCTTCGGCGGGTGCTTTCAGGTCGGCGCCGGGCTCAGCGCGCCCGTCGCCGCCGCGATCGATCCGGTCGCCGACCGAATCTGCACGCTGGTGACCGGGTCATGACCGTCGTCGACACGCCGCAGGCCTGGCAGGTCCGGGTGCACGGCACCGTGCAGGGTGTCGGGTTCCGGCCGTTCGTGCACCGCCTGGCGACCGGGCTGGGGCTGCGCGGTGCCGTCCGCAACGTCGGTGGCGACGTGCTGATCGAGGTGGCCGGCTCACCGGAGACGGTCACCCGGCTGGTGGCGTTGCTGCGGGAGCAGGCTCCACCGGCCGCGGAACTGGACGAGATCGTCCTCCTGCCCGCCGCGGTGCCGCCGGACCCCGGCTTCCGGATCGTCGCCAGCAGCGGCACCGACACCGCCGCGGACTTCGCCGGGTTGCCCGCCGACCTCGCCACCTGCGACGACTGCCTCCGGGAGCTGTTCACCCCGGCGGACCGGCGATACCGTTACCCGTTCCTCAACTGCACCGCCTGCGGGCCCCGCGCCACCATCGTGGACGAGCTGCCCTACGACCGGGTCCGCACCGCGATGGCCGGCTTCCCGCTCTGCCGCCGCTGTGTCGCCGAATACCGGGATCCGGCCGATCGGCGCTTCCACGCCGAACCCGTCGCCTGTGCCGCCTGCGGCCCGCACCTGATCTGGACGGCCGGCAACCGGTGCGCGGACGGCGAGCAGGCCCTGCTGGCTGCGTCCGGCGCCGTCTCCGTCGGCCTGATCATCGCGGTCAAGGCCCTCGGCGGCTACCAGCTCGTCTGTGACGCCACGGACGAGGCCGCCGTGCGGCGGCTGCGGCACCGCAAGCGGCGGCCGCGTAAGCCGTTCGCCGTCATGGTGCTCGACATCGCCGGTGCCCGGCTGGTCGCCGACCTCGGTGCGGCCGAGCTCGCGGCCCTGACCTGCCCGGCGCGGCCGATCGTGCTGCTGCCCATCCGGCCGGGCGCGGACCTGGCGTCCGAGGTCGCCCCCGGCCTCGACCGGGCCGGGCTGTTCCTGCCGTCCACCCCGCTGCACCATCTGCTGCTGCGATCCCTGGGCCGGCCGCTCATCGTGACCAGCGGCAACCGGGCCGACGAGCCGATCGCGATCGACGACGACGACGCCACCCGGCGGCTGGCCGGGATCGCCGACGGGTTCCTGCGCCACGACCGGCCCATCCGAGCCCGCTACGACGACTCGGTGGTCCAGGTGACCGCCGGGCGCCGGCGCATGATCCGCCGGGCGCGCGGCTTCGCCCCGGGGACGCTGCCGCTGCCGGTCGCCACGCCACGCCCCATCCTGGCCGTAGGCGCCCAGCTCAAGCACACCTTCGCGCTGGCCCGCGGCGGCCGGGTCCTGCTCGGCCCGCACGGCGGCGACCTCGCCGACGCGGACACCCTCGCCGCCTTCGAGGCGACCGTCGCGCAGCTCAGCCACCTGCACCGGTTCGAGGCCGACGTGGTCGCCCACGACCTGCACCCCGACTACCTGTCCACCGCGTATGCCGCCCGGGTGGCGCCATCCGCGCGCCGCATGGGGGTGCAGCACCATCACGCGCATGTGGTGTCCTGCGCCGCCGAGCACGGCATCGAGGCGCCGTTCCTCGGCATCGCCTACGACGGGCTCGGGCTCGGCGACGACGGCCGGCTCTGGGGTGGGGAACTCCTGCTGGCCGACTGGGCCGGATTCCGGCGGCTGGGCCGGTTCGGCACCGCACCGCTGCCCGGCGGCGAGGCCGCGGTGCGCCGGCCGGCCCGGATGGCCCTGGGCTACCTGTACGGCGGAGAGTTCCCGTTGCCGCCCGGCCCGCTGCCGGCGATGCTCGCCCGGATCCCGGCCGTGGAGCAGGCGCTGATCCGCCGGATGATCGCGCGTGGGGTACGCAGCCCGCACGCGTCCAGCGCGGGCCGGCTCTTCGACGCGGCCGCCGCCCTGCTCGGCCTCTGCGACGACGCCGGGTACGAGGGCGAGGCCGCGGTCCTGCTGGAGACGGCGGCGCACCGCGCCGGCAGCCCTGCCGCGCCGCTGCCCTGGCGGCTCACCCGGGTCGGTGGGCTCTGGGTCTACGACTGGTCCGGCACCCTCGGCGAGCTGCTGCGCCGCAGCGCGGACGGGGAACCGGCCGAACAGCTCGCCGCCGCCGTGCACCGGGCGGTGATCGCCGTGACCGTGGAGCTGTGCGCCCGGGCCGCGGAACGCACCGGCGTGACCACGGTCTGCCTGTCCGGCGGCTGCCTGCAGAACCGGATCCTGGCCGGCGAGCTACCCGCCGCGCTGCGCGCGGTGGGCCTGACCGGGCTGCTCAACCGGGAGGTGCCCGCCGGGGACGGCGGGATCGGCTACGGCCAAGCGGTGATCGCCGCGGCCCGGCTCGGCCGAGGAGGCTGACATGTGTCTGGGCATTCCCGGCCTGGTGACCGACGTCGCCGACGAGGACGGCCTGCGGATGGGCACCGTCGACTTCGGCGGTGTCCGCAAGCGGGTCTGCCTCGCGTACACCCCGCAGGCCGGTCCCGGCGACTACGTGATCGTCCACGTCGGGTTCGCGATCAGTGTCGTCGACGCCGCCGAGGCGCGGCGCACCCTGCAGGTGCTGCGGGCCATGGGTGACCTGCTCGATCAGGAACTCGGCCGATGAGGTACCTCGACGAGTACCGCGATCCGGACCTGGCCCGGGCGCTGCTGGCCGAGCTGCGCCGGGTCACCACCCGGGCGTGGACGCTGATGGAGGTGTGCGGCGGGCAGACCCACACCATCGTGCGGCAGGGCATCGACGAACTGCTGCCCGGCGGCATCCGCATGATCCACGGTCCGGGCTGCCCGGTCTGCGTCACCCCGCTCGAGGTCCTCGACCGGGCCATGGCGATCGCCGCGCTGCCCGGCGTCATCCTGACCAGCTTCGGCGACATGCTGCGCGTGCCCGGATCCCGCACCGACCTGCTGGCGCTGCGGGCCCGCGGCGCGGACGTACGGGTGGTCTACTCGCCGATGGACGCCGTGGCCCTGGCCCAGCGGCACCCCGACCGGCAGGTGGTCTTCCTGGCCGTCGGATTCGAGACCACGGCCCCCGCCAACGCCATGGCGGTGCTGCACGCCGGCACGCTCGGTCTGACGAACTTCAGCGTGCTGGTCAGCCACGTCCTGGTCCCGCCGGCGATCACCGCCGTGCTGCGCGCCCCCGGCTGCGAGGTGCAGGGTTTCCTCGCCGCCGGGCACGTCTGCGCGGTGATGGGCTGGACCGAGTACGAGCCACTCGCCGCCGCTCACCGGGTGCCGATCGTGGTGACCGGCTTCGAACCGCTGGACCTGCTGGAAGGCATCCTGATGACGGTCCGGCAGCTGGAGCAGGGCCGCCACGAGGTGCAGAACCAGTACGCCCGGGCGGTGCGCCGGGACGGCAACACCAGCGCTCAGGACGTGATCCGGCGAGTCTTCCGGGTCACCGACCGGGCCTGGCGCGGCATCGGCACCATAGCCGGCAGCGGGCTCACCCTGACTGACGAGTTCGCCGCGTTCGACGCGCGACAACGCTTCGACGTGGGCCGGTTGACCACCCGGGAACACCCGGCCTGCATCGCCGGCCAGATCCTGACCGGCGCGAGACTACCCACCGACTGCACCGCGTACGCGACCGCGTGCACGCCGCGCACCCCGCTGGGCGCGCCCATGGTGTCGGCCGAGGGGACCTGCGCCGCCTACTTCACCGCCGGGCGCCGCCGGGCGCCGCAACCGGGAGGCCCGTCATGAACCCCGCCGATCCCGCCGCCGCCGTGTGCCCGGCGCCGCTGCCCGAGACCGAGCGGGTGCTGCTCGGGCACGGCTCCGGCGGCCGGCTCTCCGCCGACCTGATCACCCGGTTGCTGGTGCCGGCGCTCGGGGCGGCCGCGCCCGGCGGCCCGCTCGAGGACGCCGCGGTACTCGCGGTGGGCGAGTGCGAACTGGCGATCAGCACCGACGCGTACGTGGTCGACCCGCTGTTCTTCCCCGGCGGCGACATCGGCGCGCTCGCCGTGCACGGCACCGTCAACGACCTCGCCATGCGGGCGGCGATGCCGGTGGCGTTGAGCATCGCCTACGTCGTGGAGGAGGGGCTGCCGCTCGACGTGCTGCGGCGGGTGGCCACCGCGGTCGGTGCCGCCGCCCACGCGGCCGGGGTGCCGGTGGTCACCGGCGACACCAAGGTGGTGGGCCGGGGCGCCGCCGACCGGCTCTTCGTCGTCAGCACCGGCCTGGGCCGGCGCCTGCCCGGCCCGGCCCCCACGGCTGCCGGGGCCCGCCCGGGCGACGTGATCCTGCTGTCCGGGCCGATCGGATGCCACGGCGTCACCGTGCTCAGCACTCGCGAAGGACTCGGCTTCGAGGCGGACGTCGCCTCCGACACCCGGCCCCTGCACCGTTTGGTCGCGACGATGCTGACCGCGGCCGGCGACGGCGTGCACGCGCTGCGCGACCCCACCCGCGGCGGGCTGGCCTCGGCGCTCAACGAGATCGCCGCGGCGTCCGGTGTCGGTATGGAGATCGAGGAGCGGGCGCTGCCGGTGCCCGAGCCGGTCCGGGCCGCCTGTGAGCTGCTCGGCCTGGACCCGGCGTACGTGGCGAACGAGGGCTGCCTCGTCGCGTTCGTCGCACCCGGGCACGCGGACACGGTGCTGACCGCGATGCGCGCCCACCCCGAAGGCGCGGGCGCGGTCCGCATCGGCGTGGTGACCGACGGCGGTCCGGTCGTGGTCCGCACCGCGATGGGCTCGCGACGGGTGCTCGACCTGCTCGCCGGTGAGCAGCTGCCCCGGATCTGCTGAGCTGCGCCGGGCGGACGGACGGCTACGGGTCCTTAGCCTCTGCTGGGTGGCTCCTGCGGCTCCTACCGTCGGGTGGAGGAGAGGAGGCCACGATGACTTCGTGGACCGTGGACGACACGATGGGTGGCGGTCCTCGCCGCTGCCGCGACCGTCGAGGCCGCCACCCACGCCCGGCAGCACCACTTCCGCCGATGACCAGCCCGCGATCTACCGGCCACGTCGATCTCTACTGGTTGCCGCTGGGCGCCGGCGGCCCGTGGCCGGTCCGCCGCGCCGGCCGTCTCTACCGGGCGGTGACCGGGTACGAGCTGTATCACTCTGCGCTCCGTGTACGGGCGGACGACCGCACGTACACGGTGGAGATGGCCCCTGTCTGGGGCAACGCGGCGGACGGCCGCGGTGTGGTCGCCGAAGGACCCGTCGGTCTTCGGCTGCTCGGCCACTCGCGGCTGTTCCGGTACGAAGTGCGATGCTGGCGCGACGGCCGGATCCCGGATCTGGCGTACGCGGTCGCCAGCCCGCAGAACCTGGCCGTCGACGCGGAACGCACCGAGCGGCTGTTGCGGCTGCTGCCGGACTTCCCGTGCGCCACCTGGGGCCGCGACGAGCAGGGCACCGGCGACATGTGGAACTCCAACTCACTGATCGCCTGGGCCCTGTCCGCCAGCGGCCACCCGGTGCACGCCGTGCGGTTGCCGCCGCACGGCCGGGCCCCGGGCTGGGCGGCCGGCCTGAGAGTGGCGGCGCAGCAACTCCCGGTCAGATCAAGTTCCGCAGGACCGGCGTGAGCGCCCCGGCGAGCAACTCGTGGTCGCGGGCCGACGGGTGCCAGTCACAGCCGAGCAGGTCGAGGCCGAGAGCCGCGTTGTCGTAGTGCAGCGACCGCACCCGCCGGTCCGCCCGCTCCGCGACGACCTGCTCGACCGCGTCGGCCAGTGCCGTGGTGTTCCCCAGCGACGGGTACGTCAGCACGATCCGGGTGCGCGGGCCGTACCTGTCCCGGAGCTTGTCGAGGAACCCGTGGTACGCGGCACGGAAGTCCGCCGCCAGCGCGGCCTCGTCCGTCCACCGTTCGCCGGGGTTGAGCGGGGTGGAGAAGTCGTTGATGCCCAGCCCGACCACGACGACCTGCGGCCTCCATCCGCGCGGCCGCCACGGCTCGTCGCCGGCGGCCTGCAGGGTGCGGTCGTACCAGGTGCGGAAGTCGGTGCCCGGGTCGCCGCCGTTGTAGTTGCGGACCATGCCCCGCCCGGACCACGCGTTGATCTGGTAGTCGGCGTCCAGCGTCCGGGCGGTGAGCGCCCCGAACGACTGGTTCGCGTTGCTGTTGCGGTCGACGCCGCCGTTGCCGGTGCAGTCCCGCTCGGTCGACGTGTTGCCGTATCCGGCGGTCCACGAGTCGCCGATGAACTCGATCTGCCGGCTACGCGGGGCCGGCCTGCCCAGCAGCGTGCCTCCGGGCCCGGCGACGAACCCGCCGAACTGGCCGGCCGCCCACGGGCTCTCGGTGCGCTTGGCGACCCGTACGCTGTGATTTTCGGCCGTCAGGCCGTTGATCCAATGCGTGGTACGGCCCGGCCGCACCAGATTCACCGAGGCGCCGCCGTCGACCTGGATCTCGTAGTCGTTCACCGCGTCGTCGAGGGCGATGCCGACGCTGGTGCCCCGGAAGCGGCCCTCGAAATAGACGCCGGGCCAGGTGTAGCGGACGGCCGCGCCGCGGTCCTCGACCCGGCCCGCGGTGTGCGCGGCGCCCAGGGCCCGGTGGTCCGGTGCGACGGCGCGCCCGGTGACCGGCGAGATCCGGCCGGCGCACAGGCCGCGCCGGCGCAGGTCCTCGGCGATCCGCGGGATCGCGGCGATGGTGTTGGCCGGCCAGTCGTGCATCAGGATGACGTCGCCGGCCTGCATCCGCCCGACGCTCGCCACGATGTCGTCGACGCTCGCGTCGTCCCAGTCCCGGGAGTCCACATCCGTGTTGATCTCGGTCAGCCCGAATTGCCGCTGCACCGCCCGCAGCGCGTCGTCGGTGTCCAGGTAGGGCGGCCGGAACAGGTCGGGCACCACGCCGGTGACGCGGCGGATGACGTCCTGGGTACGCGAGATCTGCGACGCCTGCTCGTCCGGGGTCAGCTGCGTCATGAACGGATGATCCCAGCTGTGGTTGCCGATCCACATCCCGGCGGCCAGCTGTGCCCGCGCCAGATCGGGATCGGCCTCGACGTTCTTACCCGTGTTGAACATGGTGGCCCGCAGCCCGGCCCGCTGCAGCGCCATGAGCAGCGCCCGGGTGGTGCCGGCCGCCGGGCCGTCGTCGAAGGTCAGCCCGACATAGCCGCCGCATCGGGGCGGATGCGCCCCGGCGGGTGCGGCGCCCGGAGCGGCGGCGACGCCGGCGACCAGCGCGGCGGTGGACAACAGAGCGGCGGAACGCCTCATCGGCACACCTTCGGACTAGACGACTGGGAGCGCTCCCGGAAGCCTAGGTCACTCATCGATGTTTATCGACTCCCGTCCGCGGGCGGTTGCGATCAGGTAGCTGCCGTAGGCGACCAGCCACAGCACGATCGGGTACGCGTTCCACCGTTCGATGCCGCCCTCGCCCAGCCGCGCCACCGGTGCCCAGTCGAGGAAGAAGATTCCGAGGGCGATGGCCACCAGCGAGATCGTCCCGAGGGTGGTCCACAGCGCGCGGAACGGCTGTCCGGTGCCGCGCGCCGACAGGATCACCGCGAGCCCGCCGGCGACGAACGCGGTCAGCGCGAACACGGTGTGCGGGCCGGGACGGGTGAGCGGGAAGAAGCCCACGCCCAGCACGCCGGTGCCGAGCAGCGCGGTGCACACGCCCGCCGCTTTCGGCCCGGACGCCCGCAGCATCAGCCACGCGCCGGTCAGGATCAGCGCCCCGGTGACCAGCATGGTGACGTCGAAGATGGTTGCGGACGGCTGGGTGACGACGCTGTCCGGCGGTTCCGAGGCGCCGAGGTGGCTCAGCGTGTCCGCGTGGGTGGAATAGGCGCCGTCGAAGAGGGCTTCGGCGGTGATGCTGCCCATCAGGATGCCGGCGCCGGCCAGGGTCAGGCACAACCCGGCGAGGGCGGTCGCCCGGGCCGGGCGGGCGTGCGCCGGTGCTTCCGGGATCCTGGGTGCCGTGGTCATGGTGAGCTCCTTCCGGTACAGGGTGCTGACAGGTGGGGCCGAACGGCACTGGTCGCCGGCGTCACCGCCGCGCGAAGCTGCTCCGGTCCGCGTATCCGCTGCGACCGGAGGAGGAAGCGGCATGACGGTACTGGTGGCGTATGCGACGAGCGGCGGTTCCACCGCCGAGATCGCCGGCTGGATCGCTGAGGAGCTGCGCGCGGCCGGGCTCGAGACCCGGGTGCTGGCGGCCGCCGACGTCGACGACGTCGGCGGGTACGAAGCGCTCGTGCTCGGTGCGGCGATGTATGCGGGCGGCTGGCACACCGATGCCCGCGCGTTCGCCCAGCGCTTCGCCGGCGGGTTCGCGGGCCGTCCGGTCTGGCTGTTCAGCAGCGGCCCGCTCGACCACACCGCCGACGACACCGACCTGCCGCCCAACCACCAGGCCGCGGTGGCCGTGCGACTGCTCGGGGCCCGCGAGCACGTGACGTTCGGCGGCCGGATGAGCGCGGAGGCACACGGCTGGCTCGGGTTCCTGGCCCGGCGGATGGCGCAGGAGGGCCACGCCGGCGACTTCCGCAACCCACCGCGGATCCGGGCGTGGGCGCGCGGCGTGGCGGCGGAGATCACGGCGGCGGGCCGGCGTGCCGCGGATCGCCGGTGACCGGCCGAGCCGGGCGGGCGTCGGCGGGGAACCGCTCCGGCCCGTGGGCCGCCATCTCCTCGTACACCCGCCACCGCTGGTCGGTGGCCTGCTGCGCGAGCCGGGCGAGCCGGTCCGCCTCGGCCGGGTCGCTGTCGCGCAGCTGCCGGAACCGCAACTCGCGGCCGGTGAAGTCGGACAGCGGCCGGGTGGGCCGGGGCGAGTCGAGCAGGAACGGGTTGGCGCCGGCGGCGCGCAGCACCGGGTCGTAGCGCATCAGCGGCCAGTAGCCGGTCTGCACGGCCAGTTGCTGCTGGCCGAGCCCGTCGCGCATCTCGATGCCGTGGGCGATGCAGTGCGCGTACGCGATGACCAGCGAAGGGCCGTCGTACGCCTCGGCCTCGCGCAGCGCCTGCAGGGTCTGCTGCGGGTCGGCGCCCATCGCGATGCGGGCGACGTAGACGTTGCCGTACGCGATCGCCTGCAATGCCAGATCCTTCTTCGGGGTGGTCTTGCCGCCCGCAGCGAACCGGGCCACCGCCGACAACGGGGTCGCCTTGGACTTCTGCCCGCCGGTGTTGGAGTACACCTCGGTGTCGAGGACCAGCACGTTGACGTCGCAGCCGCTGGCCAGCACGTGGTCGAGGCCGGCCGCGCCGATGTCGTACGCCCACCCGTCACCGCCGACGATCCAGACGCTGCGCCGCACCAGATGGTCGAGGACGCTGCGCAGATCGGCGACGGCCGGGTCGGCGTCCGGCAGCGCCGCCAGCCGCCCGGCGAGTTCGGCGAGACGCGAGCGCTGGGCGGCGAACTCCGATTCGGTGCGCTGCGGCGCCGTCAGTGTCGCGTCGACCAGGTCCGGGCCGAGCCGGTCACGCAGTTCGCCGAGTCGGGTCCGGGCCAGGCCGCAGTGCAGGTCGGCGGCGAGCCGGAAGCCGAGGCCGAATTCGGCGTCGTCCTCGAACAGCGAGTTGGACCAGGCCGGGCCCCGTCCCTGGGCGTTGCGGGTCCACGGCGTGGTGGGCAGGTTGCCGCCGTAGATGGAGGAGCAGCCGGTGGCGTTGGCGACCATCAGCCGGTCACCGAACAGCTGGGACAGCACCTTCAGGTACGGCGTCTCCCCGCAGCCGGTGCAGGCCAGGGAGAACTCGAACAGCGGCTGAAGGAACTGGGCGCCGCGGACGGTCCCGAAATCCACGCGCGAGCGGTCGGCGTACGGAAGCTCTTCGAAGAATGTGATGTTCTCCCGCCCTGCCGCCAGCTGCGGTTCCCGCGGGCGCAGGTCGATCGCGCCGGTGACCGGGCAGGCCTGCACGCACAGCCCGCAGCCGGTGCAGTCCTCGAGATAGACCTGCAGGGTGTAGCCGGCGTCGGGCAGCCCGCGTGCGTTCAGCGGCGCCGTGGCGAACCCGTCCGGCGCGCCGGCCAGCTCTTTGAGGTCGTAGAGCTTCGAGCGGATGACGCTGTGCGGGCACACGAACGCGCAGTTGCCGCACTGGATGCAGATCTGCGGATCCCAGGTGGCGACCAGGTCGGCGAGGTTGCGTTTCTCGTAGGCGGTGGTGCCGCCGGGGTAGGTGCCGTCCACCGGCAGGGCGCTGACCGGTAACTCGTCGCCGCGGCCGGACATCATCGCGGCGGTGACCTCGCGGACGAAGCGGGGGGCACCGGCCGGGACGAGCGGCGGCGGCTCCCGGCCGGTGCCTGCTGCCGGGGGTACGGGGACCGGCCGCAGCTGGTCGAGTGCGGCGTCCACGGCGGCGTGGTTGCGGGCCACGACCCCCGGTCCGCGCTTGGCATATGTCTTGTCGATCGCCTGCTTGATCCGCCGAACCGCCTCGTCCGGCGGCAACACCCCGGAGAGGGCGAAGAAGCAGGTCTGCAGGATCGTGTTGCTGCGGCCCGGCAGCCCGGCGTCGGCGGCGACGCGGTCGGCGTCGATGGCGTGCAGGCGCAGCCCTTTGGCGATGACCTGGTCCTGCACGGGGCGCGACAGCGAATCCCACACGTCGTCGGCCGCGGTGTTCAGCAGCACCGTGGCGCCGGGGGCGGCCCGGCCCAGCACGTCGACGCGGTCGAGCAGCCCGGCGTGATGGCAGGCGACGAATCCGGCCTGGCCGATCAGGTACGGCGCGTGAATGGGGGAGGGGCCAAACCGCAGGTGGGAGACGGTCAGACCGCCGGACTTCTTGGAGTCGTAGACGAAGTAGCCCTGCGCGTGGGTGCCGGATTCGGCCGCGAGGATCTTGATGGTGTTCTTGTTGGCGCCGACCGTCCCGTCCGAGGCGATCCCGAAGAACACCGCCCGGGTCGTGCCGGGCTCCTCGATGTCCAGGTCGTGGCAGGGCAGGCTGCTGCCGGTCACGTCGTCGTTGATGCCGACGGTGAAGTGCTGCCGGGGCCGCTCGCGCCCCAGTTCGGACAGCACGGCGGCGACCATGCCCGGGGTGAACTCCTTGGAGCCGAGGCCGTACCGGCCGCCGATCACGGCGAGCATCGGCCGGCCCGAGGCGGCCAGCGCCGCGACCACGTCGAGGAACAGCGGTTCACCGGCCGAGCCGGGCTCCTTGGTGCGGTCCAGCACGGCGATCCGGCGGGCGGTGGACGGCAGCGCGGCGGCGAACGCGGTGACCGGGAACGGCCGGAACAGCCGGACCTGCAGGACACCGGCGTGTTCGCCCCGGGCGTTGAGGTAGGCGACGGTCCGTGCCGCGGTCTGCGCTCCCGAGCCCATGATGACGATGACCTTGTCGGCGTCCGGCGCGCCGCAGTAGTCGACGATGCCGTATCCGCGGCCGGTGCGCGCGGCGAGCAGATCCATCGCCTGTTGCACCGCCGCGGGCACGGCGGCGTGGTACGGGTTGACCGTCTCGCGGCTCTGGAAGTAGACGTCCGGGTTCTGTGCGGTGCCCCGGATCACCGGGCGTTCCGGCGACAGCGACCGGGCCCGGTGTGCCCGGACCAGGTCGGCCGGTATCAGGGCACGGAGATCGTCGTCGTCGAGGGTCTCGATGGTGTTCAGCTCGTGCGAGGTGCGGAACCCGTCGAAGAAGTGCACGAACGGCACCCGGCTGTGCAGCGTCGCCGCCTGGGCGATCAGCGCGAAGTCGTGGGCCTCCTGCACCGAGGCGGACGCGAGCATGGCGAAGCCGGTGGCCCGGGCGGCCATCACGTCCGCGTGGTCCCCGAAGATCGACAATCCCTGGGTGGCGAGGGAGCGGGCCGCCACGTGCAGCACCGCGGGCGTCAGCTCTCCGGCGATCTTGTACATGTTCGGGATCATCAGCAGCAGGCCCTGGGAGGCGGTGAACGTCGTGGTCAGCGCGCCGCTCTGCAGGGCGCCGTGCAGAGCGCCCGCCGCGCCGCCCTCGCTCTGCATCTCCACCACGACCGGCACCGTTCCCCACAGGTTGCGCCGCCCGGCCACCGACCACTGGTCGGCGAGCTCGGCCATCGGCGAGGACGGGGTGATCGGGTAGATGCAGCAGATCTCGTTGAGCCGGTAAGCGACCGACACGGCGGCCTCGTTGCCGTCCATCGTGGCCCGGTTCGGCGTGGCGGGGGTCATCGGGGCACCTCCGGCAGCATCTCGATGGCGTGCACCGGACATTGGGCGAAGCAGGTGCCGCAGCCCGTGCACCGGTCGTAGTCGAACCGGTACCGGTCGCCCGGGCCCAGTTTGATCACCGCATCGTGCGGGCACGCGCCCAGGCAGCCGTCGCATTCGAAGCAGTTGCCGCACGACAGGCAGCGCTGAGCCTCGAACCGGGCGGCTGCCTCGTCGAGGCCGCCGACCACTTCGGTGAAGTCGGTGACGCGGCGGGCGAGGTCGCGTTCGGGTTCGGCCCGGCGTCCGGCGTCGGCGAAGTACCAGGGGTGCAGCAGGTCGAACGCTGCGACCGGATGTTTGTCCGGTGCCGTCTTTCGGACGCCGCGCAGGTAGGCGTCGATGTGTCGGGCGGCCTTGCGTCCATGTCCCACCCCGACGGTGACGGTTCGTTCCGCGGGGATCATGTCCCCACCGGCAAAGAGCCCGGGGCAGCCGGTCATGAACGACGGCGACACCACGACCGTGCCGCCGGGGCCGAATGCGACTCCTGGTATCCCGCTGAGGAAGGCGGTGTCGGCGCGCTGTCCCAGGGCGAGCAGCAGGGTGTCGGCGGCGAGCGTTTCGGTGCGTCCGGTCGGCACCGGACGGCCGTCCGCGCCGAGTTCCATCACCTCGACGGTCAGTTCCGGGCCGTCGAAGGCCTGCACCGTGCGCAGCCAGTTGATCTTCACGCCTTCGCGTTCGGCCTCCTGCGCCTCCTCGGCGTGTGCGGGCATCTGCTCCCGGGTTCGCCGGTAGACGATCAGGGCCTCGTCGGCGCCGAGCCGCCGGGCGACACGGGCCGCGTCCATCGCGGTGTTGCCGCCGCCGTACACCGCGACCCGCCGCCCGAGGACGGGCCGTTCGCCGGAGCTCACGCTGCGCAGCAGGCCGACCGCGTCGATGATGCGCCCGGCCTCGCGAGCGGGGATGTCGACCCGGTGTGACAGGTGGGCCCCGACGGCGACGAAGACCGCGTCGAACCGGCCGGCCCGGCGCTCCGCCTCCAGATCCCGCACCGGATGCCCGGTCTCGATCACCACGCCGAGGGCGGCGATGCGGGCTATCTCCGCGGCCAGCACGTCGCGCGGCAGCCGGTAGGCCGGAATGCCGTACCGCATCATGCCGCCGGGGTCGGCGCCCGCGTCGTGGATCTCCACGTGGTGACCGAGCCGGGCCAGGTGGTAGGCGGCGGAGAGCCCGGACGGGCCGGCGCCGACGATCAGCACCCGCCGTCCGGACGGCTCGGGCGGTGGGGCGAACGCCCATCGCCGGTGCAGCGCGAGGTCGCCGAGGAAGCGTTCCACGCTGTGGATCGCGACCGGGCTGTCCAGCTGTGCCCGGTTGCAGGCGGCTTCGCAGGGGTGATAGCACACCCGGCCGCACACCGCCGGCAGCGGATTGTCGGCGACCAGCGCCCGCCAGGCCTGCTCGTAGGATCCCGCCTGCGCCAGGGCCAGCCACGCCTGGATGTTCTCCCCGGCGGGGCATCCGGCGTTGCACGGCGGGAGCAGATCGACGTAGACCGGGCGTCGCTCGCGCACCGGGCCGCCCCGGGACTGCTCGTGCAGCAGGTCGGGAAGGGCTGTCATGTCGTGCGGCCCGGTGTTCATGGGCTTAGATCCGTCCGATGCGGTCGGGCACCACGGCGACCGGGCAGCCGGCGTGGCGCAGCAGGTGCCGGCTTACCGAACCGGCCAGCGCGCCCCGCAGCGGTCCTCGCCGGCGCGCGCCGACGACCAGGAGTTGCGCCGTCGCCCCGGCATGCGTCAGCGCCCGGGCGGGGCTCTCCACCAGCGCCTCGGCTTCGACCTCGAGGTCGGGGTAGGTGTCGCGGATCAGCGTGACCATGGTGTCGAACGGCTCGCGTTCGGCGGCGGTCACCGTGTGGGCGTCCATCGCGGACTGCTCCCACAGCCCGGTAACGGGCTTCCACGCCCGGATGATGTGCAGCGGCGCCTTGAGGGCCGCGGCCTGCTCGGCGGCGAAGGCGAGCACCTCGGCGGCCACCGCGGAGTCGTCGACGCCGGCCACCACCGGCCCGGCCGCTGCCGGTTCGCCGCGCACCACCACGACCGGGCAGTGGGCGCGACCGCTGACCGCGGCGGCGGCGCGCCCGTCGCCGCCGAGCACCACCAGGGATGCCCGGGCGGAGCGTTCCACCAGGGCGGGGACGACATAGGCCGGCACGATCGCGGTCGTCACGGTCACGAGCGGGTGACTCTGCGCCGCCGCGGTGGCCGCTCGCTCGAGCATCGGCTCGATGACCTCACCGGTGTAGGACTGCGGGCGCCCGCCCGGCGACGGGACCATGCTCGCCGCGGGTTGCCAGATCGGGTACTCGTCGACGTAGACGAGTTCCACGGGGTTCGCGGTGCGGGTTGCCTCGTCCAGCGCCCACGTCATCGCGGCGTGGGAGGCCGACGATCCGTCGTACCCGACGATGATCTTCTTGTTCATGGTGTGGACCTCCTCCTCCCATGGCACGCCCGTCGAAGGGCCGCAGACAGGGTCCAATGGCCCTGCTGTCGTGACTGTTCGGTCACCTAGCGTGAAGTCATGTACAGTGTCGTGTCGGTAGAGGAGAAGCTGCCCGTCGTGGTCGGCGTCGATGGAGTGCCGGCCGGACTGGATATCGTGGATGTCGCCGCCGCCGAAGCAGCGCATCGACAGGTGCCGCTGACGGTTGTGCACGCATGGCCGGGGCGGCACGGTGAGTCGCAGCGACATCGCATGATGCGCCCCGATCCGGACGACGGCCACCACCTGCTCGACCTGGCCGCCCGCCGCATCCGTACCCAGCATCCCGACCTGCCGCTGCACACCGAACTGGCGGACGAGAACGCCGCCGAGGCTCTGCTACGCCAATCCATGCAGGCCTGCCTGCTCGTGATCCGCCACCGCGACGAGGTCGCACTGGGTCACGGCTGGGGATCGACCGCGGCGTACCTGGCGCACCACAGTGCCTGCCCGCTGCTGGTCTGCCGCGGGCCGGCGATCCAGCGCGGCCCGGTCGTGCTGGCCGCCTCCGGGCGGCGCAGTCCCACCGCGGGCTGCGCCTTCGAAGCAGCCGCGCGCACCGGTTCGCCGCTGGTCGCCACCCACGTCTGCGCCTCCGACGCCGACCGCCGGGCGACCAACCGTTCGCTCACCTCGTCGCTCAGCGGCTGGCAGGCACTCTGGCCGGACGTCGCGGTGCAGCACCTGCTCATCACCGAGGCCGATATCGCGTACACGGCGGAACGAGCATCGCGCCGAGCACGCCTGCTGGTCGGCGGGCGTGGCGACAAAGGCTGGTTCGTCGAGACGCTCTACGTCCTCGGCGGGGCCGTCTCCGGCACCCACCGGCAGTGCCCCGTGCTGCTCGTCCCACCCGGATGGCCGCAATCGGCGTCCCCGGCAACCCTTCAACGACGAAGGAGGCAACAGTGAAAGGACTCGTCTACGGCGGCTCGGGCCACCGCAGCTGGACCGACATCCCCGACGCCACGGTGCGTGACCCGCGGGACGCGGTCATCCGCGTCGACGCCGCCACGATCTGCGGCACCGACCTGCACATCCTCGGCGGTGACGTGCCCGAGGTCGAACCCGGCCGGGTGCTCGGCCACGAGGCCGTCGGCACCGTCGTGGAGATCGGCGCCGCCGTCACCGGCCTGAGCGTCGGCGACCGGGTGCTGGCCTCCTGCATCTCGGCCTGCGGCAGCTGCCGCTTCTGCCGGGAGAGCGCCTACGGTCAATGCCGCGCCGGCGGCGGATGGATCCTCGGCCACACCGTCAACGGCGTGCAGGCCGAGTACGCGCGCATCCCGTTCGCCGACCTGTCCACCTACCGGCTTCCGCCGCGGGTGAGCAGCGAGCAGGCGGTCATGCTCGCCGACATCCTGCCCACCGCCTACGAGGTCGGCGTCCTCAACGGCGGCGTGCGTCCCGGCGACACCGTCGTGGTGGTCGGTGCCGGCCCGATCGGCCTCGCCGCGATCCTCACCGCGAGGCTGTTCTCGCCCGCGCACATCGTCGCGATCGACAAGGCCGAGAGCCGGCTGCAGGCCGCCAAGAATCTGGGCGCCGACGTCACTCTCACCCCCGAGCGCGTGGCGCTCGGCACGATCCGGGCGCTCACCGACGGCCTCGGCGCCGACGTCGTGATGGAAGCCGTCGGCCTGCCGCAGACCTTCGAGCTGTGCACCTCGATGGTGCGTCCCGGCGGTCGCGTCGCCAACATCGGCGTACACGGCAAACCGGCCACCCTGCACCTGGAAGAGCTGTGGATTCGCAACCTGACCATCACCACGGGACTGGTGGACACCTACTCCACCCCGGATCTGCTCGACATGCTCGTCGCCGGACAACTCGACGTCTCCGCCCTGGTGACCCACCGGCTGCCGCTCGACGAGATCATGCGCGCCTACGACGTCTTCGCCGACCCGGCACGCACCGGCGCGCTCAAGGTGCTGTTGACCCGGTGAGTTCGGCGTTGACTGCGACGTAACATCACGGTCCACACTGGCGGTATGCAGGTCAAGGAGCTGGCCGAGCTTGCCGGGACCACGGTCCGCACCATCCGCCACTACCACCGCCTCGGCCTGGTCCCGATCCCGGCGGCCAGGCACGGGCGGCGTGACTACGACCTGAGCCACGTGGCCCGGCTGATCCGCGTCCGATGGCTGGCACAGGCGGGGGTGCCGCTCGCGCGCATCGTCGACATCCTCGGCGAGGGCCCGGACCAGCGGACCGCCCAGGCGGATCTCACCGCCACCGTCGAGGCCATCATCGCGAGCACTCAGTGCCTGCCAGCCCGGATGCGGTCGGTTCTTGTCATACCCCCATGGCACAGTGCTTGTCGTGCAGCTGCGTTACCAGTTCCGCGTCTATCCGACGCCCGGTCAGCAGATCGCGCTGGCCAGGGCGTTCGGGTGCGCGCGGGTGGTGTTCAACGATGGGCTGCGTCTGCGCCGGCAGGCCCGCGAGGCGGGGGAGGAGTACATCTGCGACGGGGAGCTGTCCCGGCGTCTGATCACCGAGGCGAAACTGACCCCGGAACGGGCGTGGCTGGGTGAGGTGTCGGCGGTCGTGCTCCAGCAGGCTCTGGCGGATCTGAACACCGCATACCGCAACTTTTTCGCCTCGATCTCCGGTAAGCGTAAGGGCCGCAAGGTGGCACCGCCGCGATTCCGGTCGCGCAAGGACAACCGGCAGGCGATCCGGTTCACCAAGAACAGCAGGTTCAAGGTCCTCGACAACGGCTGTCTGCGGCTGCCGAAGATCGGCGACCTGCCGGTCCGCTGGTCACGCGCCCTACCGTCCGAGCCGTCGTCAGTGACGATCATCAAGGACGCGGCCGGGCGGTACTTCGTCTCGTTCGTGGTCACGACCACCGGCGAACCGCTTCCCGAGCTGGACTCGGAAGTCGGTATAGATCTGGGACTGACCCATTTTGCCGTGCTGTCGGACGGTATGAAGGTGACCGCGCCGAAGTTCCTGCGCCGTGCCGCCCGCAAGCTCAAGCGGCTGCAGCAGGCCCTGTCCCGCAAGCAGCGGGGCAGCAACAACCGCAAGAAAGCGGTGACAGAGGTCGCCAAGGCGCATGCCAAGGTGGCCGATACCCGGCGGGACTGGCAGCACAAGCTGTCCACGACGATCATCCGCGAGAACCAAGCGGTGTACGTCGAGGACCTGTGCGTCGCCGGTCTCGGCCGGACCCGGCTCGCCAAGTCTGTGCACGACGCGGGCTGGGCCAGCTTCACCGCCATGCTGGAGTACAAGGCCGTCCGGTACGGGCGCACCTTCGCCCGGGTCGATCGGTTCTTCCCGTCCACCCGGATGTGCTCGGCATGTGGCCGAATAGCTGCCAAGATGGCACTTGACGTCCGGTCGTGGGACTGCCCTTGCGGGGTAGTCCACGACCGGGACGTGAACGCGGCTAAGAATGTGCTCGCCGTCGGGCAGGCGGAGAGCCGAAACGACCGTGGAGCGCAGATAAGACCGGGACTCGTCCCGGCACAGCGCGTTGAAGCGGTAACCCACCCGGACGCCGCGCGGTCCACGCGCAGCGTGGAGGGAATCTCCGTCCTTTGAAGGACGGAGAGGATGTCAAAGCGCGCTGGCCACCGATCGGTATCCGCCGTTCCGGCTCGCGGCGGAGCCCGACCATCCGGCGACGCTCGACATCGCCTATCCGGAACGGCTGTCGCGTGGCCTCGTACTCATCAAGTGGTGGCTCCTCGCTCTTCCGCACTTGATGCTGCTCGGCGTGCTCGTCGGCGGAACCGGCTGCACGGCCACGGCGGTCGGCGGCGAGACCACGACGTGGACCATCTGCGACCGGCTCGCAGCGGCGTGCCGCGATAGCGCCGGCTCACCGCCGCCGGTCCGCGGAGTGGATCGCCCGCAGCACCTGCTCCAGCGCGGACCGCACCGGCGGGGTGCCGCGGCGCGCGGTCAGCCGTTCGGTGAGGTCATCGCTGCCGAGCCAGGCCAGCACCTGCGCGGGCCCTTTTGAACCGTCGAGATAGGCGTTCCACTGGCGTTCGCCGGCGCGGATGCGGCCCACCTGCGCGGCGTACTCAGCCAGATTGAGCAGGGGCACGGGGTCATCGGACTGCTCCCAATACCTCAGGTACGGCGTCAGGTCGTCCTCGATCAGCATGATGCAGGTCAGCACCGTGTCGCACTCGAACAGATCCACGTCCGCGGCCAGTACGGCATGCCAGTGCGCCATCACCAGCCGCCGGATCGCGGTTTGCTCGGCGGCCGGCCAACTCGTCCAGAAACCATAGGCGATGCGCCCGTAGACGATCTCGACGTCGGGCCAGCCGAATCCCTCACCGACCGCGATCTCCATGATGCGCGGGAGGAAGTGCTTGAAGTCGCCGACGTCACCCCACACCGTCATCGCATCCATCGTGTAGCGAGGCAGATCGTCCGCGGTCAGTTCGCGCAGCGGCGCGCGCCGCAGCACCCGCTCGTCATCGGCGGTGTGGCAGTGCGGGCACGGATCGGTCCAGTCCCGCAGCGGGTATCCGGCGAAGGCGTCGTAAAGGGCATCGACGGCTCCTTCAATTTGCGCCCGCCGACTCACGCGGCTGACGATACTCTCTTCCGGTTACTGAGGAACTGAAGGAGACCACTCCATGGGCACCCGCCAACAGATCAGCGCGCTTCCCCCGGAAGCCGACCTGGCGAGAGCCGACTCCCTGGCCCGGGAGATCTTCTCCGACGTCGCCAACAAGTGGGCCTTCCTGATCATCGAGTTCCTGGGGCAGGGCACCTTGCGCTTCAGCGAACTGCGCGACGAGATCGGCGGCATCAGCCACAAGATGCTCACCCAGAATCTGCGGATGCTCGAACGCAACGGGTTGGTGGAGCGGACCGTCCACCCCACCATCCCGCCACGTGTCGAGTACACCCTCACCGACGCGGGGGAGGGGTTGCGCCAGGTGGTCGACGGCATGTGCGGCTGGACGCAGCGGCACCTCGGCCACATCGAGGCGTCCCGCCGGCGGTTCCGGGACCCGGCGGCAGAATAGTACGGCCGGCTAGTCCAGGACGGCGACGGCCTCCAGTTCGACCAGATGCTCCGGCACGTCCAGCGCCACAATGCCGAACAGCGACGCCGGCGCGGCCGGGGTGATGCCGAGCTTCACCGCGGCGCGGCTGATCCCGTCCAGGACTTGGGCCATCTTCTCGGGCTGCCAATCGACCACGTGCATGGTCAGCTTCACCACGTCGGCGAAGGTGGCGCCGACACCCTCCAGGGCGGTGCCCACGTTGAGATAGCACTGTTCGACCTGGGTGGCGAGGTCGCCGCCGTCCCAGGCGACCTGGCCCGCCACGTGGATGAGCTTCGAGCCGGTCGCCACCGACACCTGCCGGTAGATCGGGATCTCCGGCAGCCCGCTCGGGTTCACCAGGGTTACCGCCATGACACTTACCTCCGTGCTCTCTTCCGGTTACCGGGAAACCGTAAGAGACCGGAGCTGACCTGGGAAGAACGCACTTTCCGGTGACCGGGTCACCTTTTGGTGACCGCCCAGCGGAGCCGTCCCCTCTACCATCGGAGAACCGAGATGGGGAGGCGGCATGCAACCCGGGCAGTGGGATCCACAACAACCGCAGTTCTTCGACCCGGCGGTTCCGTTCCAGGAAGCAGCAGTCGAGGCAACAGCCGCCCGCTTCCTCGCCGCGGCCGGCGGATCATCATGCACGGCATGCACTCGACGGTGGATCGGCTCTGCTTCGCAGTCGGGGAGGACGAGGAGCCCTGTCCGACGAGGCCTTGAAACGCCCTGTCCGGCTTCGGCGGATTCGATCCCGGCGGCGTTCACCTGCACGTTTTCCGGGCCGAGGGAAACGGCCGCCGCACGAGGGAAATCGCGCGGCGGCCGATCATTTTAGAACCTTATTAATTGTACGTCTGCTGCGTGGTCCACTTCTGGGCGACGGTGTTGTTGCACGTCCAGATCTGCAACTTCACGCCGTCGGCCTTGTTGCTTTGCGGAATGTCGAGGCACTTGCCGACGGCCGGGACGCGCAGGCTGTCGTCGGTGTAGGCGACGAAATTCTGCGCGGCGGTTCCGTTGCAGGTGTAGGCCTGCACGGCCGTGCCGTCGGTCTTGCCGGTGCCCTTCAGGTCGATGCACAGGTTGTTCATGCTGATGAAGGTGTTGCCCTTGGCCATCCACTGCTGCGACGGGCTCTTGTCGCAGGTCTGCATCGTCAGCTGGGTGCCGGAGGTGAAGTTGCCGCCCGGGACGGTCACGCACTTGTTGTGCAGGCTCGCCACGATCGCGACGTCCCAGAGGCCGGACGACCAGATCGGCTTGTTGTTGTCGTTGCGGTAGAGCACGACGTTGCCGTCGGTCTGCATCCGCAGGGTGCTGGGGCCCTGGCCGTAGGTGTTGGACGACCAGATCGGCGTGCCGTCGGCCTTGTAGAGCACCAGGTTGCCGTCGCGCTGGTTGGCGAGGCGGGCGCCGAACTTGTCGGTGGCCCAGACGGCCTTCGGGCCCTTCGAGACCACCACGTTGCCGTCGCCCTGCAGCCGCAGGTTGTGGCCGAAGTAGGACTGCAGCACCTTCGCCTCGGAGAGCTCCTGGCCGGCGAGCAGCTCGGTGTTGGTGGGGTAGAACTGCTGGGTGGTGCCGTTGGTCACGGCCTCGGCCGTGGCGGTCGCCCCGACGGTGTTCGCGATGGTGAGGGCCCGGTTGTTGAGCTCGCTGACCCAGACGAAGTTGTCGCCCTGCTTAGTGTAGTAGAACCGCTGCTCGGTGCTGCTGTCACAGGTACGCAGGGTGAACTTGTTGCTTCCGCCGGCGCTGACCTCGGAGACCCCGACGCACTTGGTGCGGTCGTAGGCGCTGAGGATCCGGTAGCTGCCGCCGGTGTTGTAGACGCGCATCGCGACCCAGCGCTGCTTGCTGGTGCTGGCGCAGGTGGTCTGCACGAGCGCCGTGCCGTTGGCGAACGCGTCACCCTGGGCGGCGAGGCACTTGCCGGAGCTCACGTTCGTCCACTGCCACGGCTTGCCGCCGGCCGGGCGGTTCGCGGCGTCCGGCGCCACCTGGTACTGCCCAAGCAGCAGGAAGTCGCTGACCCCGTCGGCGTTGCGCAGCAGGGCGTGGGTGGCGGCGGTGACCAGGTTGTCGTTGCCGTCGGCCGTGGCCTTGGTACGCAGGCTCTGCACGGCCTGCCGGTCGGCGGCGGCGCGCTCGGCGAGCAACCGGTCGCGGTCCCTGCCGTTCGCGGCGTGGATCTCGGAGTCGATGAAGTTCCACCAGACGGCCGGGTCGCTGCTGCGCAGCGCCTTCTCCGCGGCGGCACGGATCTCGATGCGGCGCGGGTCGGTGTCGACCTGCTCCCAGATCCAGCGCACGAAGTTGTCGTCGGACATCGCCAGCTTGCCGGCGTCGGCAAGGATACCGAGCACGGCCGCGGCCGCGGTCATCCGGCCCGCCCGGGCGACCTTGGCGGCCTCCTCCTCGCTCTTCTTCCTCGCCTCCTCGATGGCGTCCTGCACGTCCTGCTCGGCCGCGGTCTTCACGCCGTTGGCCAGGAACTCGTGGTGGGCGGCGCCGTCACCGTCGAACGCGGCCAGCGCGGCGGCCTTGACCCGGGCGCCCTCGGCCCGCTTCCAGATCTCGTAGACCACGTCGCGCTCGGGCAGGATCAGCATCTCGCCGTTGGCGTCGACGGTGATCCGCGCGGCGGCGTAGGCCTCGCGCTTGAGGTCACGGGCCTGGCGGGCGGCGGTCTCGTCGGCGATCTTCTTGGTGTCGTCGGCGACCTTCGCGTCGAAGATGCCCTTGAGGATGAACTCCTTGCAGACCGCGTCGATGGTGTCGCCGCTCGCCGACAGCGCCAGCTCGGCCGCCGTGCGGATCAGCGGGTAGGTCGCCGAGTTCTGCCAGATCTTGAAGACGAAGTTGCGGTCGGACTGGCTCAGCCAGTCCTCACCGGGCTCGATGCCGATCTCCCGGGCGGCGCGCACCTTCTGTGCCTCGTCGGTGGGCAGGCCGTCGTCCTCGGCGACGGCGGCCGCCGCGCCGGAGGTCACGGTGGCCGTCGTGGCCGCCGACTTGGCCTTCGCGCCGGCCACGGGCGCCGGCGTCGCCGAGGGCGCCACCGGGACGGGCGAGGGAGCGGCGAGGGCGGGTCCGGTGACCATCGTCACCAGAGCGGCTGCCGCGGTCGCGGTCAGGAGTCCACGTAGGACACGTGTTCGTCGCATGGCTGTGTTCAAAGCAGTCCCCGTTGTCAGTGAAAAGGCGGCAGATCCGACGTCGCCGCATGTCACCGCGCCCGTGGCGCTCCCCGAGGAGCCTCTGCTGGCGCGGGCTGACGAACCGTAACCACACGAATACACCAACGTCAAGATCTAAGCGCCTCCTCGTCAAAGATTTACTTCGATGTCTTTCGGTGGCGGCAAGCGTTTTCCGAGCGGGGTGGTGGTGGCCGAGCGCCCCGTGTTAGAAAAGTCGGCATATTAGACCGGCATCGATTTTTCGTACGCCGGTTTCGCACTTGCACTGACACGGGGGATGTGCAAATTGAATACGCGTGTGCGGACTCGTTCCGCAGCGAACAAGGCTGCCCTGACAAGGGTGCTCAGTGCGCTCGTCGTGCCCGTGGTCGCCGTCGCCGGACTGTCCGTGCCGGCCCAGGCCGCGCCGGCCGCCGACCTGACCGGGCTCACACCGCTGATCCAGCAACTCGTCCAGGAGACCGAGCCCGAGCCCGACGACGGCGTCGTCCTCGACAACCGGCTGCGGGACCTGGTCGCCGACATGGCCGGCCTGGACGCCGACGAGGAGGTCCGGGCCGCCGCTCAGCAGGCGCTCCAGGCCGGCACCTCCCAAGCCATCATGGCGTTCCTCAACGGCGGCGCCACGGCCGCCCGGGCCGCGGCCACGAAGCGGCGCAACGCCGCCGACGCGGCCAACGTCAAGACGATCACCGCGCTGGCCGGCACCGGCGGACCCGAGTTCAACGCCGCGGTGCAGCGCGCGCTCAAGGGCACCGCACTCGACCGGCAGGCGTTCCTCGCGTACGGAAGGGATGTGGCCGCGGCCCGCGACGCCGCCGCCGGCGTCGCCGAAGCCGAACGCCGCCGCATCCTGCGCCAGCGCGTCACCATGCTGGCGGGCTCCGGGAGCACCGAGGTCGCGAAGGCGGCGGCCGCCGCGCTGGCCGCCGGTGACACCGCCATCGCCGCGTTCCTCGCCACCGGCTACCTGGTCGCCGCCCGCAAGGACGCCGACGCCCAGGAGGCGTACCTCGCCGACCTGGCCGCCCGGCAGAAGGCCGCCGAGCAGCTGACCGACCTGGCGCAGCGGGCCGCCCGCGCCTCCGAGGCGCGCCGGCTCATCATGATCGCCCACAGCGACGGGGTACGGGCGCTGCAGCGTGCCGCCAACGCGATGACCGCCGCCGGCAACGCCTCCCGGCAGGCGCAGCAGATCCTCACCGCCAACACCGCCAGCGGGAAGAAGGGCGGCTTCGACCTGGCCGTCGCCGAGGTGGCCCGGCAGACCGGGTACGCCGGCGACTTCGCCGAGCAGGCCCGCGTCGCCTCCGTGCAGGCCACCGTGCAGGCGCAGGTGCTGATCGACACCGGCCTGGATTACGGCAGCCAGTGGGTCACCGTGGTCCAGGCGATGAGCAACTCGGCCGCCGCCGCGCAGACCGCCGCCGTGTCCGCGCAGCACGCCGTCACCGCGATCGTCGCCGACGACGCCGCCACCGGCGCGGCCGACAAGGCCGAGAAGCATCGCGCCAACGCCGTCCAGTGGCGCAGCACCGCCGAACAGCACGAGAAGACCGCGAAGGCGATCGCCGTGGCCGCCCAGGCCCAGGCCGCCGCGGCGGCCGACGCCGCCGCCCGGGCCAAGCGCTCCCGCGCCGACGCCGAGGCCGCTCTGGCCCAGGCCATCGCGCACGCCGACAAGGTGAAACAGCACCGCGCCACCGCCGAACGCGAACGCGACACCGCCGAGGAACAACGCAGGATCGCCGAGCGGGAACGCGACAACGCCGCCCGCCAGCGCGCCATCGCCCAGCAGCAGGCCGCCATCGCCGAGCAGAACCGGGCCACCGCTGTCGCGCAGCGCAACATCGCCACGCAGAAGCGGGCCGAGGCCGACGCACAGGCGCAGATCGCCCAGCAGAAGCGGATCGCCGCGCAGCGCGAGGAGAGCGCCGCCGCCACCGCCAGCGGCAAGGCCCAGGAGCAGGACGGCATCGCCACCCGCGCCAACGAGGCCGCCGCCGCCAGCGACCGCACCGCCACCGAGAAGGCCCGCGCCGCCCGGCAGGCCGCCGAGACCCAGCAGTTCGCCGAGGCCCGGGCCCGGCACGCCGACGCTGTCGTCGCCAGCCTCTCCGCGGGAACGGAGAAGGACAGGGCCAAGGCCGCCGCCCAGCAGGCCCGCGCTCAAGCGAACGAGGCCGCGGCTGCGTACGGTCGCGCGCAGGACGCCGCCGACGCCGCCGAGAGTGCCGCGAACTCGGCCCGCAAGGCCGCCATCGCGGCCGACGGCGCCGCCGCGCGTGCCCGAGCAGCGGCCCGGCTGGCCCGCGCGGCCGCCGCCAAAGCCCGTGCCGCCGCCAGCGAGGCGGAAGCCGCGGCCGGCCGATCCCGTGCCGCCGCCGACGCGGCCCAGGCCGCCGCGGCCCGGGCCGGGGAGGCCGCCGACGCCGCGCAGGCCGAAGCGGCCGCCACGCACGCGGCAGCCCTGCGCGCCGACGCCGCCGCGGCACAGGCCACCGCGCAGCAGACCCGCGCCGCCGAAGCCGCCCGCACCGCCGCCGCCCTCACCCAGGACGCGCTGACCCAGGCGAGCGCGGCCATGATGGCCGCCCAGCGAACCAGGGACGAGGCCGACGCCGCCGCGTCCGAGGCGGCCACCGCGGCACTGCAGGCCGGCATCGCCACCCGCGCCGCCGCCGCCACCGTGCAGACCGCGGCCGCGATCGCCGACCCGGCGAACACCGCCATCGGCCAGGCCGCCCCGTTCGCCGCCTACGACATCGACGCGGCGTTCGCCACCCTGGTCGCCGACCGCGCCCAGGACCTCGGTGACACCCAGGTCACCCTGGCCGTCGCCGCCGCGGCCGACGCCGCCGACCAGGCCGAACGCGCGGCCCGGGCGGCCCAGGCCGCCGGCGACGAGACCCGGCCCGCCTTCACCGCGGCGGCCGGCGCCAGCGTCGCGGCCAGCGACGCCGCCAAGTCCGCCGCCGCCGCGCAGCGGTCCGCCGCCGAAGCCGCCCAGCACGGCGCCGCCGCCCGCGCCGCTGCCGCCAAGGCCGACGCCACCGACCGGGCCGCGCAGGCCGACGCCCGGGCCGCCCGCGCCGCCGCCAACCAGGCCGCCGCCGACGCCGCCATCGCCGGCCGCGCCGCCAGCGCCGCCGAGGCCGAGGCCAGGACCGCCCGCGCCACCGCCGACCAGGCCACCGCCGCGGCGAGCGCCGCCACCGCGGCCGCCAACGAGGCCACCCGCCAGGCCGCCGCCGCCAAGGCAGCCGCCGACCGGGCCGCCGCCGACGCCGACGCCGCACAGGCCGCGGCCGACCGCGCGAAGGACCACGCCGCCACCGCCGACAACGCCGCCACCCACGCGGAAGCTCAGGCGCGGGAGGCCGAAGATCACGCCGAGCATGCCGCGGCCGAGGCCGAGGACGCCCTGACCGTCATCCAGAACGCCGAGTACGAGGCCGCGAACGCCGCCGCCCAGGCGACCGCGCGGGTGGACGCGCAGACGTTCAAGGACGGCATGCTCAAGCTCAGCCGGGCGGCCGCGGTCACCCCCGGCGGCGGTGACCTCCAGCGGGCCATCGACGACCTGCTCGCCACCGTGGAGGCCAACACCGAGGTCTTCCTGAACTTCATCCAGGACCACCACGAGGAGATTCAGGCACTTCTCGAGTACGCCCTCGAGATCGTCGCGGGCACCGCGGCCATCTACGGCGGTGTGGCACTCGGCACCAGCGGCACAGCGGCGGCCTGCGGCGCGGTCATCGGCGTCAGCGCGGCCGGCGGGATCACCGTGCTCGCCGGCGTCATCGCCTGCGGTGTGATGGTCGGCGGAGCGGCCATCGCGACCGGCGGCATCATGCTCACCGCCGACGGCATGTTCAAGGCGAAGAACGAGATCCAGCGGATGCGGCAGGAGTTGGACGACTCCGTCGCCAACAAGGGCAGCATCGAGCACGGTTCGCGCCAGGAGGTGCCCGGTCTGCAGCCGAAGCAGTGGAGCGACCCGGATCGTCTCACCATCGAGGACGCCCTCGGCGGCAACCTCGAGGAGGGATTCCCCTACATCGACCAGTGGGACGACGTGTCCAAGACCGGGACCAGCATCAAGACCATCGACTGGCGGCGGATGAGCTACAACACCCCGTCGCGGTTCGCGAGCAAGGCCAAGGACCACCTCATCACGCTGCGCAACGCCCAGAAATACGACGACGGCTGGTTCAAGGCGACGTACCCCAAGCGCCTGAACGTCAAGAAGTGGGAGCTGAAGCTCGGGTATCCCGAGGACATGCCGCAGGAGTACTTCCCGGTGCTCATGGAGAAGCTCAAGGACGCCGAGCAGTGGAACATCAAGGTGATCCTGTACCCGATCGCGGTGTGACGTGCTGATCGGCCGCCGGATCGACTCCGGCGGCCCTTCGGCGACATCAGTCGTGGGTGGCCTGCGCCGGGATCTCACTCTCCTTGATCAGGCCGCTGTCGGCGACCGCCGCGACGATCCGCGGGTCCAGCAGCCAGCCGATCGCGTCCTCGGCGCCGGCGTACAGGGTGAAGAGCCGCGCGGACGCCCCGGCTTCGGCCAGCAGATCGTTGATGACCGCGAACGGGCGCACGGTCGCCGTCCACCGCGCGCGCCGCGTCACCCAGTCGTCCTGCGACCACATGACACAGGGGCGGCCGTTGATGGCGACGACGTAGTCGCCCTGATCGTCGCCGACGGACGGGTGGTTGATCACCTCGAGCCGGACGTCCACCCCGTGGTCGCGCAGAGCCGGCTCGATCTTCGCGAGAACGGTTCTGATCTGCCCCTCGGCCAATTCCTCGCCGTCCGCGAAGAACCAGCCGACGCCCTCCAGCGGATCGTCGATGCCGAATGGGTAGTCGCCGTTCGCGACGGCCCGCTCCGCAGCCGCGGCCTGCTCCTCGGAAAGACTTGCCCACATGCCGAGAGCGCGTAGTTCTCCTGCGAGGTCCACCCACTGCTGATCCATGCCGTCATCATGCCGCACCGTCACCGGACCGACTGCCCCGCGAACCACCGGCTCCAGGACGGGGGAGACGGGTGGGGAGCGCCCGGGCCGGCGTCAGCTCTCGTGGATGGTGACAGCGGCGTTCGCGTAGCGCACGGTCAGCTCGTGATCCGCGGTGGACCAGGCGCCGGCCGGGTCGCGGGCCAGCGCGGCGGCGATCCACCGGCACGCCGCCGGGAGGGCGTCGCGGAGCAGGTCCGCGACGTCGTGGCGGTGGGTGGAGTTCACCGCCCAGACGCGCATGAGCAGGGCGTCGGCCGGTGGCAGGGAGGCGTTCGCGAGGCGGCGGGCCCGGGCTCTGCCGTACCAGAAGATCTCGATGATGTTCTGGGGCTCGCCCGCTCGCGGATGGCCGGCGGTGGGCACCACGAAGGCGAGGCTGCCGACCGCGGCGCCCGCCTCCCGCAGCGCGAGCTCGACTAGGTCCCGGCCCACGGGATACGACATGCCGGCCCGGAGACGGTCTCGGCGGTACTCGTCCCACGGCACGGTGATCACACTAGGGGACGCGCGGGACGCCGCCGCCGGACCCCGTGGTGGCCCCGGAATGCCTGCGGACGCTGCGCCGCCGCCGGCACCGGGCCGAGGAACCATCAGATGGCCGCGGTGGTGCGGCGCACGACCAGGGTGGGGGTCAGTTTCACCTGGGCGGTGCGGCGGTCGCGCCGGCCGATGCGTTCGATGAGCAGGCGGGCGGCGGTGGCGCCCATCTGCCGGCCGTCCTGGTCGACGCTGGTCAGCGAGATCGGGCCGAGGGCGGCGAGGGCGCTGTTGTCGTACCCGGCCAGGGAGATGTCGCCGGGCACGGTGAGGCCGGCTTCGGTGATCGCTTCGAGCGCGCCGAGGGCGACGACGTCGGCGCCGGCGAAGATGGCGGTCGGCCGTTGCGGGCGGTCGAGGAGTTGCCGGGCGCCCGCGTAGCCGCCGGCCTGGGTGTAGCTGGTCGAGGCGATGTCGATCTCGGCTTCGAGGCCGTGGGCGATCATGGCGTCGCGGTAGCCGCGGGCGCGCTGGGCGTTGGGCATCTCGGCGAGGCGTACCCGATCGGTCTCATGATGCTCGATGTGAGCGATGCGGCGGTGGCCGAGACCGACCAGGTGGTCGACAACCAGGGCGGCGCCGGTGATGTCGTCGTCGGTGACGCTGTCGTAGGCGGGTGAGGAGCCGTGCCGGCCGACGACCACTGTCGGCACGCCGCGGGCGATCTCGGTGAGACGGTTCTTGGCCGAGACCGGGGCGATCAGGATCAGGCCGTCCATGCTGCGGTCGATCATCGCGTCGATGACTTTGGCTTCGGCCTTCTCGCCGTTGCAGCCGGCCGCGAGCAGGACCTGGTAGTCGCTGTCGCCGAGCTGGGTGTCGATGCCGTCGAGGATGTCGGCGAAGAACAGGTTGCGCAGCTCGGGGAGCATCACCCCGATCGTGTACGTCTGTCCGCGCAGTCCCCGGGCGGCGGCGGACGGCCGGTAGCCGAGTTCGGCGATGGCCTGCTGCACCTTGCTGCGCATGGCCGGGCTGGCGCCGTACGCGTTGCGCAGCACCTTGGACACCGCCGTCGTCGACACGCCCGCGTGCCGGGCCACGTCCACGATCGTCACCCTCCGGGCGGGTGCCTGATGTTGCTGCATGCGCTCTCCCCGCTCAGTGAAACGTTACCCACCCTATAGACCATCAGCGTGCCGAGAAAGCCGTGTATCGACCCTTGACGTTGTTCGGCACCCGCTCGTAAGGTCGGCGAAACATTTGGAAAACGTTACCCACAGCACGCGAAGGCACCGCCCAGGTCCGATCCGGCACCACTGCCGCCGTTCCACCGATGATGAAACGATTCAGCAAGGTGGGTGCTCCGTGACAACCGATCTTCGACTGCGGCACCCCGGCCGGGCCGCCGCACCGGCGCCACCCCGCCGCCGGGCCCAGGCCGCGCCGCCCTGGTGGTTCACCGTCCCGGCACTGCTGCTGTTCGCCTTCGTCGTGCTCGTGCCGAGCGCCCGCGGCGTCTACTACGCCTTCACCGACTGGGACGGCCTCGACCCGGACTTCGCGTTCATCGGCCTGGACAACTTCCGGGCCATGGCCGGCGACCCGGACGCGCTGCGGGCCATCGGGCACACCCTGCTGGTGGCGGTCGCGATCACCGTCCTGCAGAACGGCCTCGGCCTGCTGCTCGCGCTCGGCGTGAACACCGCCATCAGGAGCCGCAACGTCCTGCGCGTGCTGCTGTTCGCGCCGGCCGTGGTCGCCCAGATCGTCACCGCCTACCTGTGGCGCAACCTGCTCGGCCCGGACGGCGCGGTGAACAGCCTGCTCGGTGCCTTCGGCCTCGAAGGCCGGAACTGGCTGGGCGACCCCGACCTGGCGCTGTGGATGATCGTCATGGTGGTGGTCTGGCAGTACGCCGGCTACTCGATGGTCATCTTCATCGCCGGCCTCCAGTCGATCCCCCGGGAGATCCACGAGGCGGCCGCGATCGACGGCACCGGCCCGGTCCGCCGCTTCTGGTCGGTGACCCGGCCGCTGCTCGCGCCGGCCATCACGATCAACGTGATGCTCTCGGTGATCGGCGGGCTCAAGCTGTTCGACCAGGTCTACGGGATGACCGGCGGCGGCCCCGGGCACGCCACCGACACCATCTCCACGCTGATCTACAAGGACGCGTTCACGCTCGGCGAGTTCGGTTACAGCATCGCCCTCGCCGTGGTGCTCACCGCCATCGTCGCGGTCATCTCCGCCGGCCAGTACGCGGTCCTGAACCGCAACGAGAAGGCGGCGTCATGAACCGCTACACGAAGAAGACGTTCGCCCTCGAGATGCTGATGATCGCGGTCGCCATCGTCTTCGCCTTCCCCGTCTACGTCCTGGTCAACCTCGCCTTCCGGGCGCCCAGCGACACGTCCTCGCCGATCGCGCTGACGCAGAGTCCGACGCTGGCGAACTTCAGCGAGGCCTGGCGGGAGGGCGGCCTCGGCGGCGCCCTGGCCAACAGCGTGCTGGTCACCACGGTCAGCGTCGCGATCGTGCTGGTGGTGTCGTCGCTGGCGGCCTATCCGCTGGCCCGGTCCACCGCGCACTGGTCCCGCGGCACCTTCCTGCTGATCATGCTGGGGCTGATCCTGCCGTTCCAGCTAGCCGCCCTGCCGCTTTACCAGACCATCCGCGGCCTCGGCCTGCTCGGCTCGGTCTGGTCCCTGGTGCTCTTCCACTCCGGCCTGCAGGTCCCCTTCACCACCTTCCTCTACACCGGATTCCTGCGCGCCCTGCCGCGTGACTTCGAGGAGGCCGCCACCATCGACGGCTGCGGGCCGCTGACCGCGTTCCGCTACGTCATCCTGCCGATGCTCAAACCGATCACGGTGACCGCGCTGGTGCTCAACGCCGTCAGCGTGTGGAACGACTTCTTCACCCCGCTGCTCTACCTGTCCGGCAGCGACCAGCAGACCATGCCGGTCGCCATCGCCGGCTTCGTCGGCCAGTTCGTCTCCGACTGGAACCTCATCTTCGCCGCCCTGCTGATCAGCATCGTCCCGGTCCTCGCCGTCTACCTGGCCCTGCAGCGCAGCATCATCAACGGCTTCGCAGGGGGCCTGAAGGGATGACCCGTCCTCCACCGAAGGAGAAGATCATGAGAAGAGTCCTGGCCGCGTTCGCGGCAGCATCCCTGCTCGGCGCCTGCTCCAGCGGCACCAACTCCGGCTCCAGCGAAAGCGACAACCAGACCCTGACCATCGCCTCGGTCGACCAGGGCTCGATCGAGAAGGTCGTCGAGGCGTTCAAGGCCGCCAACCCCGGCATCACCGTCAACCTCAGCACCAGCGGCGCCGACCAGTACCAGCAGCAGATCCGCACCCAGCTGTCGTCCGGCACCGCCCCGGACGTGATGACGGTGTGGCCCGGCAACGGCAACCCCGGCGCCACCTACGTGATCGCCAAGCCCGGTTACCTCCGGGACCTGTCGGATCAGCCGTGGGCCGCGCAGTTGCCGGACGCGTTCAAGAAGGTCGCGCAGTTCGAGGGAAAGACGTACAACGCGCTGTTCGGCCTCAACGGCATCGGCGCGGTCTACAACGACGAGGCGCTCACCAGGTCCGGGCTCACGGCGCCGGGTACGTGGACCGACCTGCTCGCGTTCTGCAAGGCCGCCGCCGGCAAGGGCACCCCCGCCTTCGCCCTCGGCATCCAGGACAACTGGGTCACCCAGATCGTGCTGTACGCGCTGGTCGCGACCACCGTCTACAGCGGCGACAAGGACTTCGACACCAGGATGGCCGCCGGGCAGGCCACGTTCGCGAACTCGCCGTGGACCACCGCGATGGCGAAGTACCAGGAGATGAACGGCGCCGGCTGCTTCCAGAAGGACCCGCTCGGCACCAGTTACGAGGCCAGCCAGACCCTCGCCGCCACCGGTAGGACCCTCGGCATCGTGCAGGGCAACTGGATCATCGGGTTGCTCAAGGAGAAGAACCCGGACGGCGAGTTCACGATGAAGGCGCTGCCGGCCACCGACGACCCGGCGCAGTTCATCATGCCGGCGGCCGCGGGCGCCGGGTACGGCGTCAACGCCAAGGCGAAGAACCCCGATCTCGCGCTCGAGTTCGTCACGTTCGTGATGTCGCCCGAGGGCATGAAGACCTTCAACGAGGCGCAGGGCAGCCTGCCCACATTGCCGGGCGCCGGCACCACCGTCGACCCCGGCCTGGCCGAGCTGACCACCTACGTCGAGGGCGACCGGACCGTGCCGTTCATGGATCAGCTGTGGCCGAACGCCAAGGTCCAGCAGACCATGCTCAGCGGCCTGCAAGAGGTCTTCAGCAACCAGACCACCGCCGACCAGGTCCTCACCGACATGGACACCGACTACAAGGCTGGCTCCTGATGAAACGACGTACCGCGCTAGGACTGTCCGTTGCCATTCCCTCCACCGCCGTGCTGACCGCCGGACCCGCCGCGGCGAGCGGTCCCGGCCTGCGGGTGGTCGGCCTGCGCGTCGACGGCCGCCCGGACGAGCCGCTCGGCCTCGACGACCCGGATCCGGTGTTCGGCTGGCGGTTCGCCGAGACGTCGTCGCCGGCCGCCGACCGGCAGACCGCCTACCAGATCCGGGTCCACGACGGCGGCCGGCTCCTCTGGGACTCCGGCAAGGTCGACTCCTCGGTCCAGTCCGGCGTGCGCTACGCCGGCAGGGCGCTGACCTCGCGGCAGCGGCTGAGCTGGCAGGTCCGCGCGTGGGGCGCGGACCGGCGGGCCACCGGCTGGAGCCGGCCGTCGACCTGGGAGATGGGCCTGCTGGAGCAGTCGGACTGGGGTGGCGCCCGCTGGATCGAATATCCCGGACGCGCCGAGACCCAGCCGATGCCGATCTTCGCCCGGCAGTTCACCACCGACCCGCGGCGCAAGATCCTCCGGGCACGGCTCTACCTCTCCGGCGTCGGCATGCACCTGGCCACCGTCAACGGCCGCACGCTGACCGACGAGGTGCTCGCTCCCGGCTACGCCAACTACCAGCTCTCCAGCGAATACCGCGTCTACGACATTTCCGATCAACTGCGCAAGGGCGAGAACACCATCGGGGTACGCCTCGGCAACGGGCCCGCGTACGTGCGGCGCAGCGTCGTCAACCCGGCCGTCGGACGCACCGCGCCGTACTCGTGGTGGCAGAGCCAGCTCAAGGGCACCGGCACCCTGGTCGGTGACGTCCTCGCCGGCGCCACGACGGTCACCCTGAGCAGCGTCACCGGCTATCACGTCGGCGGCACCGTCAACGTCGACACCGGCGACGGCGGCGACAACCTGGAGTCCCGGGTCATCACCGCGATCGGCGCCGACAGCATCACGTTCACGCCCGGGCTGTCGAAACCGCACCCGGCCGGCGCCGTGGTCACCGGCTCCGGCAACAACGTCGCGGCCAGCGACGCCAGCGCGGGAGCGGCCGTCACGCCCCGGTTCATCGCGCGCCTCGAGGTCTCGTACGCGGGTGGGAAGGAGACGGTGATCGTCTCGGACCGTGAGTGGCGCGCCGCGCTGGGACCACTGACCACCGATGCCTGGTATTCCGGCAGTGACTTCGACGCCCGCCGCGAGCAGCCCGGATGGGACCGGCCGAAGTCCGACCTGTCGGCCACGGCGAAGCGCCGCGACGGCACCGCCACCGGCTGGATCGCGGCCGGGATCGCGCCGCCGCCGAACCTCGCCACCAGGCTGGTCGCCCGCACCGCGCCGCCCGTCAGGATCGCCGACCGTCATGAGCCGGTTTCGATCACCAATCCGGTGCCGGGCACCTGGGTGTTCGACTTCGGTCAGAACATCGTCGGGTTCCCGCTGCTGCGCCTGACCGGCGTGCCCGCCGGTACGACCATCCGCGTGGCGCCCGCCGAATCCCTCGCCGCCGACGGCACCGTGGATCAGGCGTCGCTGCGCGGCGGTGGCGGAAGCCGGGGCGTGGACCTGTTCAACACCTACACGACGGCCGGGCTGCGCGGCGGGGAGAGCTGGCGGCCCGACTTCAACTACTTCGGCATGCAGTGGGTGCAGGTCACCGGGCTGCCCGACGGCTACGTCCCCACGTCGTCCTTCTTGACCGGGCTGCGGGTGCAGGCCGAGACCCCGCTCGCCGGCGCGGTGACCACGTCGAACGCGCGGGTCAACCGGCTGCACAAGATGGCCTGGTACTCGTTCGCCGGCAACATGATGAGCGTCTTCACCGACTGCCCGGGCCGGGAGAAGCTGTCCTATCCGGCCGACTACACGATGCCGATGGGGTCGATCCATCGGAACTTCGACCTCGACGCCTACCTGCGTACGCATGAGAGGCACCTCGTCGAAGGGCAATCACTCGCGGACACCCCGATGCGCGGGAACGTGGCGCTCAAGACCCCGGTCTACGACTGGGGCTACACCGGGCGCTTCGGCGACGAGATCAACTGGGGTAACGCGATCATCCTGGTGCCCGGGTTCCTGCGGCAGCTCTACGGGGACGTTTCGGTGGCCGACCGCTATTACCCGCGGCTCGTGCTCTTCGCCGACTACATCGCCCGGCAGAAGGCGGTCGGCCACATCGTCGACGCGGCCCTGGCCGACTGGGTGTCGGCCGAACCGGTTTCCGGAAAGATCACCGGCACCTGGGGCTACTACATGATGGCCAAGGATCTTGCCGCGCTCGCGGCGGACCTCGGCAAGACGGCCGACGCCGCCCGCTTCTCGGCCCTGGCCGCCGGCATCAAGACGGCGTTCAACACCACCTTCTGGGATCCGGCGCGCAAGCTCTACGCCGACAACGGCGCCGTCTCCCAGACGGCGCAGGCACTCGCCCTCGACGCCGGTCTCGTGCCGGAAGCAGAGCGGCAGGCGGTCCTCGACGGCCTGGTGGCGATGATCTACGCGTTCCATCCGGACGGCGACGGCCCGCACCTCAGCGGCGGCACCATCGGCATGGCGCCGACCGTGCGGGCGCTGTCCGCGGGCGGCCGCGACGACGTGCTCTGGGATGTCATCCATGAGGATGAGCAGCCCGGTTACGGCTACTTCATGGAGTCCACCGTCGCGAACCCGGGTGGCATGACCACCATGGGGGAGCGGTGGAACCGCGGCGACTCCAAGAACCACATGATCCTCGCCCAGATCGAGGAGTGGTTCCACGCGAGTCTGGCCGGCATCCGGGCCGCCGACGGCACGACCGCCTACCGGGAACTGGTTATCCAGCCGAAGGTGGTCGGTGACCTGACGTTCGTGAAGGGCCACTACGTCACGCCGCAGGGCACCGCCCGCGCGGCGTGGAAGCGCGACGGCGACCGGCTGCGCCTGACCGTCACGGTTCCGCCGAACACCGGCGCAGAGGTGTGGGTGCCGTTGCTCGGCGGCCGGGTCCCCGGCACCCCGCGCCGCGCGACGTTCCTGCGCACCACCGGCGGCTACGCCGTCTATCGCGTGCCCTCCGGCACCTACCACTGGTGAACGGGCGGAACGGACGCCGGCGGCGGTGAGGTGTCTTACCGGCGACGGGCTTCCCGGCAGGATAGGTTGAACGCAGGTGTGCCGGGAAGCCTGGTCGGCGATGTCATCGTCGTGCCCTGCTGAAGGAGTCCCGTGTCCGGAGATCCGTCCCGCCCTGCCCGCCACCTGTTCGGCCGGGGGACCTGGCCCGAGGTCAGCCGCATCGGCGACATCCTGCGCGCGGAGACCGTCGGCGGCGCGCTGCTGCTCGGCGCCGCGGTCCTCGCCCTGATCTGGGCCAACTCGCCGTGGTCGGCGGGATACCAGGACCTGATCGCCGTCACGGTCGGCCCGCACGCCCTGCACCTGGACCTGACCCTCGCCCAGTGGGCCGCCGACGGCCTGCTCGCGATCTTCTTCTTCGTGGCCGGCCTCGAGTTGAAGCGTGAGTTCGTCGCCGGTGACCTGCGGGATCCGCGGCGGGCGGTGCTGCCGGTCGCCGCGGCGGTCGGTGGCATGGCCGTACCGGCGGTGATCTACGTGGCGGTCAACGGCGGGATGGCGGGCGGGGCGCTGTCCGGGTGGGCGGTGCCGACCGCCACCGACATCGCGTTCGCCCTCGCCGTCCTCGCGGTGATCTCCACGCATCTGCCGGCGGCGCTGCGCACGTTCCTGCTCACCCTCGCCGTGGTCGACGACCTGCTCGCCATCCTGATCATCGCGGTGTTCTACACCAGCTCGCTGAGCCTGCTGCCGCTGGCCGCCGCCCTGATCCCGCTGGGGCTGTTCGCGGTCCTGGTGCAGCGGCGGGTCCGCTCCTGGTGGCTGCTGCTGCCGCTGGCCGCGGCGACCTGGACGCTGGTGCACGCCTCCGGGGTGCACGCCACGGTCGCCGGGGTGCTGCTCGGCTTCATGGTCCCGGTGATCCGCCGCACGCCGGGGGAGGGGCCCGGCCTCGCCGAGCACTTCGAGCACCGCTGGCGGCCGGTGTCGGCGGGCTTCGCGGTGCCGGTCTTCGCGTTCTTCGCCGCCGGGGTGTCGGTGGCCGGCGCGGGCGGGCTCGGTGAGACGCTGCGCGACCCGGTGACGATCGGCATCGTGGCCGGTCTCGTGCTCGGCAAGTGCGCCGGGGTGCTGGGGTCGACATGGCTGGTCCAGCGGTTCACCCGGGCCACCCTGGGCGAGGGGGTGAGCTGGTGGGACGTACTCGGACTGGCTCTTCTGGCCGGAATCGGGTTCACGGTGTCGCTGCTGATCGGGGAACTCGCGTTCGGGATGGGCAGTGAGAAGGACGAGCACGCGCGCATCGGCATCCTCGCCGGGTCGCTGATCTCCGCGCTGCTGGCGACGGTGGTGCTGCGGGCCCGGAACCGGCACTACCAGCGGGTGTGCGCGGAGGAGTCCCGCGACGCCGACGGCGACGGCATCCCGGACTTCTGGGACGAGGACACCGTGCGGCGCTGACGGCGCGGGCCTTCCCGCCGCGTGCGCGCGGGGCGTACGGTGAGCGCAGGTGTGCCGGGAAGTCTGGTCGGCGGTCATGTCCGCACGACCACGGAAGGGCTTCCCATGTCCAGCGATCCCGCGCTGCGCGCTGCCGGCCTCACGAAACGCTACGGGCGTCTCACCGCCCTCGACGACCTCACCCTGGACGTCGCCGCCGGTGAGGTGTTCGGGTTCCTCGGCCCCAACGGCGCCGGCAAGTCCACCACCATCCGGCTGCTGCTCGGCCTGGCCCGCCCGACGGCGGGCCGGGCCTGGGTGTTCGGCGTCGACGCGGCCGACACCGTGCGGGCGCATTCGCGGCTGGCCTACGTCCCCGCGGACGTCGCCCTGTGGCCGCAGCTCACCGGCGCGGAGATCCTGCACCTGCAGGCCGCCACCGGCCCCGGCGTCGACGCCGCCTATCAGGCCGAGCTCGTCGACCGGTTCGCGCTCGACCCGTCGAAGCCGGCCCGGACCTATTCGACCGGCAACCGGCAGAAGGTGGCCCTGGTCGCGGCGTTCGCGACCAGGGCGCCGCTGCTGGTGCTGGACGAGCCGACCAGCGGCCTGGACCCGCTGATGGAACGCGAGTTCCGGGTCGCCGTCCGGCAGGCCCGGGACCGCGGGCAGACGGTGTTCCTCAGCTCCCACCAGCTCGCCGAGGTCGAGGCCGTCTGCGACCGGGTCGGTATCCTGCGCGCCGGCCGCCTCGCCGAGGTGGCGACGATCGGCGCGCTGCGCGAACTGCACCGCTCCGAGGTGACGATCTCCTACGACGGCGCCGCACCCGACCTGAGCGCGATTCCCGGGGTCGCCGCGGTCCAGCCGGCCGGTGCCGGGCGGCTGCGGTTCACCCTGTCCGGAGCCCCCGCCCCGGCGTTGCGGGCGCTCGCCGCCGCGGACGTCACCGCCCTGACCGTGCGCGAACCCAGCCTCGAGGAGATCTTCCTCGACTACTACGGGGAGCGGGTGGCGTCGCGATGAGCACCGCCGCCCGGGCAGTCACCCGGCTGGCGATCCGGCAGGTCCGGCGCGGCGGCCTGATCGTCGCCGGGCTCAGCGCCGGGATGACCGCGCTCGTCACCGCCACCTACGGGCAGGTGATGGCGGATCCGGCGGCGGCCGACGGCTTGCGGGCCCTTTCGGCAAACCCCGCCATCCGTACGTTGTTCGGCGCCCCGATCGGACTGGACACCGCCGGCGGCTTCACGGTGTGGCGGGTCGGCACCGTCATCACGGTGCTGCTCGGCGTCTGGTCGATCCTGGCCGTCACCCGCATCACCCGCGGCGAGGAGGACGCCGGCCGCTGGGATGTGCTGCTGTCCGGCCGGCCGACGGTCACCGCCACCCTGATCGTGCACGTGGCCGCCGTCATGGCGGTCGCGGCCGCCACCGCGATCGCGGTCACCGCCGTGCTGCTGGCGGCGGGCACCGCACCGGCGGGTGCCCTGCTGCACGGCGCCGGCACCGGGCTGCTCGGCATGTTCTTCGCCGCCGTGGCCGCGCTGAGCGCGCAGATCTTCGCCGGCCGGCCGCCGGCGACCGGCGCGGCGGTGGCGGTGCTCGGCGCCGGCCTGCTGGCCCGCATGATCGGCGACGGTGTCACCGGGCTCGCCTGGCTGCACGGACTCACCCCGTTCGGCCTGCTCGCACTCAGCGGCCCCTACGTCCACGACCGGGTCCTGCCGCTGGTGCTGCTGGCCGCGGCCACCGTCCTGATCGGCGCCCTCGCGCTGGTCGCGGCCCGCCACCGCGACGTGCGGGGTGGTCTCGTCCCGGCCGCCGCCGGCCGCCGCCCGCGGACCCTGCTGCTGGCGAGCGTGGAGACCTTCGCCGTCCGCCGGGCGCTGCGCCCGCTGGCCGGCTGGATGATCGGTGTCGGCGCCTACTACCTGCTGATCGGGTTGACGGCGGTGTCGGTCACCGGTTTCCTGCGCGACAACCCGGCCCTGGCCGGGGAAGCCGCCGAGGCGGGATTCGCGAGCCTGGGCAGCGTCGCCGGGTTCGCGGCGACCCTGTTCGCGATCCTGGCCCTGCCGGTCGGCGCCTTCACCGCGGTCCGGATGGGCGCGTTCGTCGCCGCCGAGGCCGACCGCCGGCTGACCCTGCTCGCGAGCCGGCCGGTCTCCCGGTCGCGCCTGATCGGCGCCGAGATCGTCGCCACCGGCGCGGCCGCCACGGTGCTGGTCGTCGGGGCCGGCCTGGCCACTTGGATCGGGGTCGCGGTGATGGGCGGCGACCTCACGGCGGGCGCCGCGGTGCGCGGTGCCGGCAACGTGCTGCCGATCGTGCTGCTCAGCCTCGGCGCGGCGGTCTTCGCGGCCGGCCGGCTGCCGCGCTGGACCGGACTCGCCGGCTGCCTTCCCTCGATCGGCGGTTTCCTGCTGCTGGTCGTCGCCGAGAGCGTCGCCGCGCCCTCCTGGGTACGCGACATCTCCCCGTTCGCCCACCTCGCGCCCGTTCCGCTGACCGGTCCGGACATGGCGGCCTCGGCGGTCATGCTGGCGGCGGCGGCCGCCCTGGTCGTCGCGGGAATCGGCGGGTACCGCCGCCGGGACCTCGGATCGTGAGAATCGAACCCAGAAAATCTGGTCTCCGGACACTAGACTTTCTGGGCAACGGTGGATAGTCTTGCTGCTGTTGACGACAGAGATCTGAACAAAGACGCTGACGGGACACATCGAGCGTCGAAGCAGGGCCCGGAAGTTCTCGTGGCTCGCTCGGTGAGCAGGTGCAAGGCAAAGGTGTCAACGACGGGGCCGATGCGGTTTTCGGGGCTCCGCCGGAGGAAAGTTGAGGAAAGGGAGGGTTTGACGCCGCTGGATCGCCCACCACCGGGACGCATTGCCGGTTCCGTGGTGGACACCGTGGTCACATCGAATGTGAGGTGGTCTCCGGTCACGCTTCTGCGATCCTCGCACCGGACGTCGCTGATAGCGGCGCGGTGCGGAAACGAGAACCCGTAACCCTGGGCCCCGGCGCGTTGCGCCGGGGCCCTCGATCATGAGAAGGAATGTATGGCCCCATCCGACGACAGGCTCGACGACGACGACTACCCGGCCTACACGATGGGCCGCGCCGCCGAGATCGTGGGCGCCTCGCAGGACTTCCTGCGCCGCCTCGGCGAAGCGAAGCTGATCACCCCGTTGCGGTCCGCCGGCGGGCACCGCCGCTACTCCCGCTACCAGTTGCGGCTGGCCGCCCGCGCCCGGGAGATGGTGGACCAGGGGACCGCCCTGGAAGCCGCCTGCCGGATCATCGTCCTGGAGGATCAGCTCGAAGAGGCCCTCGAGGTCAACCGGCGACACCGGCGCGAGCACGAGAGCGGCGCCGGGTGACGTCCCGCGCCGATGGTCGCGGGGTCCCGGGTGCGGACACCTAAGCTGATGGGCATGGATCTGCGGTTGGCGGCGCGGGCCGGCGGCGCCGGCACCGTGGTGGAGGTCGGCGGGCAACTGGACATGGAGACCGGCCCGCAGCTGGACGACTTCCTCCAGCAGGTAGTCGGCGACACCGGCGCGCGGGTGGTGCTCGACCTCGCCGACGTGTCGTTCCTGGACTCCAGCGGGCTGGGACTGCTCGTGGTGTGGTTCAAGGAACTGCGGGCCCGGGGCGGCCGGCTGTCGGTCGCGGCGGTGCAGGACATCGTCGCGCAGGTGCTCCGGATCTCCGCCGTGGACCAGGTGGTGGGCGTCTACGACACGGTCGAGGCGGCCGAGGCCGACATGGCCTGAGGCGTCAGCGACCGTCCGCCGAGGTGGCGGCCGCGACGTCGGCGCCCGCGTTGCTGCGGCGCGGCCGGCCGTGGTGCCCGTGCCAGTCGATGATCAGCAGGGTGGCGTCGTCCTGGAGCTTGGGCCCGGCCACCTCCAGCACGCCGTCGGCCAGCGCCCGCGCCGCCTCGCGGGGATGCAGCTCCTGCAGTGCCCGCAGGCGGGCGGGCAGGTCGAGGGCGGCGGCCCGGCGTTCGTACATGCCGTCGGTGACCACGAGGATGCGGTCGCCGGGCTCCAGCGTGAGTGTGCCGGCCTTCAGGCCGATGCCGGGGAACATGCCGAGGGCGGTGTTGCGGGGCAGGCTCACCTCGCGCGCCCGGCCGTCGCGGACCAGGATGGGCGGCACGTGCCCGGCGTTGACCAGCTCGCAGGTCCCGGTGCCCAGGTCGAGGCGCCCGAGGATCGCGGTGATGAACGCGCCCCGCGCCGGGCTGTGCTCGGCGATCGCGGCGCCGGCCCGGTCGGCCTGCTCGGTTAGGCTGTGCCCGGCGCGCCGGGAGTTGCGCAGGCTGCCCACGCCGAGGGTGGCGATCAGCGCGCTGGCCACCCCGTGCCCCATCGCGTCGGTGACGCTGAAGTGCAGGGTGTCGCGCGCCAGGCTGTAGTCGAAGGTGTCCCCGCCGATGCTCGCGGCCGGCTCCAGCCAGCCGGACAGGGTGAACGAGCCGCCCTCGCAGGTGAAGGCGCTCGGCAGCAGCCGGCGCTGGATCTCGGCGGAGAGGTTGAACGGGGTGGTCCGCTGCCCCCACTCGAACAGGTCGGTGTGGCGGCGGTTGGCGATCACCACGAACGCCAGCGCGTGCGCGGTCCGGGCGATCTCCGACAGCGCCTGCGGGGACGGCTCGGTGCCGACGACGATCTCCAGCAGCCCGATGACCTCGCCGCGCTCGGTGACCGGGGCCAGCACGGTCCATTCCGCGTCGCCGCCGACCACCTGCACCGCCTGGGTGCGCAGGGCCTCCTCCTGCGGGCCGCCGTCGAAGGGCAGCACGGTGGCGACCTCGTCGCCGTCGCGGCGCCCCTCACCTCTCGGGCCGAACGGCACGTACGCGAGCCGGACCAGCGCCCGCCCGCTCACGTCGGCGATGAGGAACGACACGCTGCTGGCGCCCAGGGCCTCGCCGAGCTCGCGGGTGACGGCCTCGACGGCGTTCACCGGTGTCGCGTCCTCGGCGGCCGCCAGCATCCCCGACAATGCCGCCTCGACCGAAGGATTCATGGTGGCAGCATACGAATTCCGCACCGCCGGCCGTACCACCATGGGCACCCTCGTGACGCCGGTCGCCACGGCGATGTTTACAGTCCTCATTCCGGGCTATTCGATCGGGTTGGCGAGCCCTGGCGGGGGTGATCGGGTAGGAAGGTCGCACGGTGAGCGGTGAACGGACTTGGTAGAGCCCTCCGACGACCTCTTCGGCGGCGGCGGTGACGCGGGCCGGCTGATGGCGGAGGTGGACTGGTCCGCGACGCGTCTGGGACCGGTCCGGGACTGGCCGCAGAGCCTGAAGGCCGCCGTACGCATCGTCCTGTCCTCCCGTTATCCGATGCTGCTGCTGTGGGGGCCCGATCTCACCCAGCTCTACAACGACGCCTACTCGGCGCTGATCGGCGACAAGCACCCGGAGGCGATGGGCCTCGACGTGCGGATCACCCTGGCCGAGGGCTGGGCCGTGCTGCGTCCGCTGATCGAGGACGCGATGGCGACCGGTGTGGCCAGCTGGGTGCCGGCGCTGCAACTGCTGCTGGAGCGGTCGGGATACCGCGAGGAGGCGTACTTCAGCGTCTCGCACGCCCCGGCCCGCGACGACCAGGGCACCACCGTCGGGGTGCTGACGGTCTGCAGCGAGGTCACCGATCAGGTGGTCGGGCAGCGCCGGCTGCGTCTGCTGGGCGACCTCGCGATGTCCGGCACCGGCGGCCCGGTGGACGTCGCGACGACCTGCGCCCACCTCGGCGAGGTGATCGGCCGCTACCCGCTCGACGTGCCTTTCGCCGCCATCTATCTGCGCGACGGCGCGGTGCTGCGCCGGGTCGCCGCGGTCGGCGTCGACGCGGGCGCGCTGCCCGCGACCGTCGCCTCCGACGAGGCCGGCGACTGGGGGCTCGCCGGCGCGGCGTCCGGTGAGACCGTCGTGGCCGGCGGCGTCGACGAGCGGCTGGCCGTGACCGGCGGGCCGTGGGACGAGCCGGTGACCGAGGCGGTCGCCCAGCCGCTGCCGTCGGCGGATCACACCCGGCCGGCCGGTGTCCTGCTGACCGGGGTCAGCCCGAGCCGGGCGCTCGACGACACGTACCGGTCGTTCCTGCACCTGCTCGCCCAGCAGGTGTCGGTGTCCATCCGCAACGCCCAGGCCTACCAGCAGGAACGCGAGCGGGCGGCGGCCCTGGCCGAGCTCGACCGGGTGAAGACCGACTTCTTCACCAACGTCAGCCACGAGTTCCGGACCCCGCTGACGCTGATGCTCGGCCCGCTCACGGACGCCCTGGCCGACACCGCCGAGCCGCTCGGCGGCACCCAGCGGGACCGGGTCGACGTCGCCCACCGCAACGCGGGGCGCCTGCTCACCCTCGTCAACGAGCTGCTCACCTTCTCCAGCATCGGCAGGGACGCCACCGCGGGCACGCCGCAACCGCTGGACCTGGCGCGCTACACCACCGAACTGGCGAGCGTGTTCCGCGCCGCGATCGAGCGCACCGGCCTGCGGCTGATCGTGCGGTGCCCGCCGCTGCCCGTACCGGTCGCCGTCGATCCGCGCCGGTGGGAGAGCATCGTGACGAACCTGCTCTCCAACGCCCTGAAGTTCACCTTCGTCGGGCACATCGAGGTACGGCTGGACGCCGCCCCCGACGCCATCCGGCTGACGGTCGCCGACACCGGCATCGGCATCGACGCCGACGAGTTGCCCCGGCTCTTCGACCGTTTCCACCGGGTACGCGGCGCCCGGGCCCGTAGCCACGAGGGCACCGGCATCGGTCTCGCCCTGGTCCGCGAGCTCACCCGGCTCGCCGGTGGCGACGTCGAGGTCCGCAGCACGCCGGGCGAGGGCACGGCGTTCACCGTGGTCCTGCCCTGGGACGCGGTCCGGGTCGACCCGGCGGCGGCTCCGGTCGTCGTACCCGACCGGCTCGGCGCCGCCCGCGCCGCCGCCACCGTCGCGGGAAGCTGGACCGACACCGACGTGCCCGCCGCCGCCGGCGGCGCCGGCATCCGTGTCCTGGTGGCCGACGACAACAGCGACATGCGCGCCTACCTGAGCCGGCTGCTCACCGCCGAGGGCTGGAAGGTGCAGGCCGTCGCGGACGGCGAACAGGCGCTGCAGGCCATCCACCTGTACCGGCCCCACCTGGTCGTCACCGACGTGATGATGCCGCGCCTCGACGGTTTCGGCCTGGTCCGCGCCCTGCGCAGCGACGACGCCACCCGGCACCTGCCGATCGTGATGCTCTCCGCCCGCGCCGGGCAGGAGTCCGGCGTGGAGGGGCTCGCCGCGGGCGCCGACGACTACATCGTCAAGCCGTTCCGCGCCGAGGAGCTGATCGCCAAGATCCGGAACGTGGCCGCCCGCGCCCCGGTGCCCGCCGCTGGTGACACGGCCGCCGGCGTCCCGGCCGGCGACGCGCTGTCGGTGATCGCCGCGGGCCGGGCCCTGAGCGACGCGATGCAGACCGTCGTCGACCTGACGTCCGCCCTGCTGGAGGCCGACGCCGTGGTCGCCGTCGCCGGCGAGGCCGGCCCGCCGCTGCGGTTCAGCGCCGGCCGGGAACCCGGCTCCGGCCCGGACCGGCCCGGGCGCAGCACGGCGGACATCGTCGCCGGGGACGGCACCCGCCTCGGCGAGCTCACCGCGTACCGGAACCCACCGGCCGCCGCGACCCTGCCGATCCTCAGCGCCGCCGCCGGCCTGCTCGCCGCGGTGGCGCACAGCAGCGGCGCCCCCGGCACCGAGCGGCAGCGGACCCTGGCGATCCAGCGTGCCGTGCTGCCGGCGGCCCCGCCCGCCGACGAGGACTGGAGCGTCCAGTGCGAATACCGGCCGGGCCCGGACCGGGCCGGCGGCGCCTGGTACGACATCGCCGAGGCACCGGACGGCGACTGGGTCATCACGGTGGGGGAGGTGGCCGGCGACGGCCTGAGCGCGGCCGTGATCAGCGGCATGCTCAACGCCGCCGTCCGCGCGCACCTCGGCGACCCGCCTTCGCTGATCATGACGCGGCTCGCCGAGGCCCTGCACCGGCTGCCCGCCCCGCCCCGGGTCACGCTGCTGATCGTCCGCCTCGACCCGCGCAGCGGCCGCCTCACGTGGTGCAGCGCCGGTCACCCCGTGCCGTTCCGCTCCGCGGCCGAGGTTTCCGCACCCCTCGGCGCGGGCGTTCACACCGGCGACGACGCCGTGCTCGAGCACGGTGACCACCTGCGGTTGTCGTCCGGAAAGGACACCGCCGTCGTCACCGTCCAGCGCCGCCCGGCAGCCGCGAAACCGTCCGCACCGGACGTCGCGCCCGTCGACGTGACCTGGACGTATCCGCTGTCGCCGCAGGCGTCGTCGGCCGCGCGCCGCGACATCGAGGCCGCCATGGAGCCCGGCGCCGACCCGGACCTGCTGTTCGACATGCAACTCGCCGCCACCGAAGCCATCAACAACGCGGTCGAGCACGCCCAGCAGCCGACCCGTCCCGAGGTGCGGATGCGGCTGCTGGTCACCGCGTCGATGGTGCGCATCGAAGTGCAGGACTTCGGCGGCTGGCGGGCCCGCCCGGCCGCGCGCGACCGCGGCCGGGGCGCCCTGTTCATGAACGCCTACGGCGACGTGCAGGTCCTCAGCAACGCCGACGGGACGCTGGTGAGCATCGAACGCGCCTGGAAGGCCGCACCCGGCAGCTGACGATCAGGCCTCGGTCACCGCCGGGGCCGGATACGCCCTGCGGAAGGGATCCGGCAGCCGCCGCCAGTGCTCCTCGCCGCGGGACAGCTCGTCGTCGGTGAGCAGGCAGCCGGCCAGGGTGCGGTGCAGGCGTACCGGGTCGATGTCGATGCCGGTGAACGACAGCTGATGGTGCCGGTCGCCGTAGTACGGATCCCAGTCCAGGTCGGCGGCGAGGCGGCGCTCGACGTCCACCTCGTCCCAGTGCTCCCGGGGCAGCTCGGCCAGCCAGCCGCTGTGCGGGCCGATCGACAGTGTGCCCGCCGACTCCCACGTCATGACCAGATCCGGACGACTGGCGAGCCAGAAGTGGCCGCGCGAGCGCAGCACCCCCGCGGTCACCTCGTCGAGGGCGTCGTGCAGCCGTCCCGGGTGGAACGGCCGCCGGGCCCGGAAGACGCAAGCACTCACCCCGTGCGACGGCACCGGCTCGTGCACGCCCACGGCGTACCCGCGCAGGCCCCGGCCGACCGCGTCCACCGGCTCGGCCCGACCCCGGGCCGCGGCCGGCACGTCGCCGGGGCGCGGGTGGTGCGCCCACGGCGCGAGCCGGCGCAGCAGGGTGCGCAGCTGCTCGGTCTCCCACGCGTCCTCGAGGTCGCCGGTCAGCACGACGGCGTCGGCCTGCTCGATCTGCCGGGCGACCAGGTCACCGATGCTGCGCTCGTCGTCCTCGTCGCGGTGCAGGCCCACCTCCCGCAGGCGGCGCTCGTCGGTCAGGCCGTCGAGCAGCAGGTCGGCGGGCACGACGGTGACGACGGCCGGAGCCGGCCGCCCGGTGCCGCGCAGGTCGTCCGGTTCCCCGGTCTCCGGCGGGACGGTGCGGCGCAGCTCGTCCGGCTCCCCGGTCTCCGGCAGGACCGGATGCCGGCCGGCTGTCTCGGCGGTGGCGTGCGGCCAGAAACCGCAGAACCTCAGGTCAGTGCTGGTGGGCATGCGGCTGCACCTCGTCGATGGCCCACTGCGGGAACGGATCCGGCCAGGTCCGCCAGACGTCCTCACCGGCCGCCAGCTCCTCGGCGGTGAGCAGACACCGGCGCAGGCCCTCGCGCAGCCGGTCGGCCGGCAGGCGCACCCCGATGAAGACGAGCTCCTGCCGGCGGTCACCGAACACCGGATGCCAGCGCTGCTCCAGCTCGGCCCGCTCGCCGGGGTCGTCCGGCCACTGCCCGGAGACCGCGACCGGGACGCCCGCCGGGTCACACTGGCCGTTGGGTCCGGCCTGCGACCAGAGCCCGATCATGTCCGGCCGGGTGGCGAGCCACAGGAAGCCCTTGGAGCGCAGGACGCCGTACTCGCCGACCGCCTCCTCCAGCAGCTCCCACAACCGTCGCGGGTGGAACGGCTCGTGCGCGCGGAAGAGGACGCTGCTGATCCCGTACTCGATGGTTTCGGGAATGTGCTCGCCGTTGAGCTCGGCCACCCAGCCGGGCGCGGTCTCCGCGGCGGCCATGTCGAAGCGCCCGGTGTCGAGCAGGTCGGCGGGCGAGACCCGGCCGAACATCGCGGTGATCCGCCGGGCGCGCGGGTTCAGGCGGGTCACCAGCGCCTCGACGCGGCGCAGCTCGGCGGCGGCGACCAGGTCGGTCTTGTTGATCACGATGACGTCGGCGAACTCGAGCTGATCGACGAGAAGATCAGCAATCGTACGATCGTCGCCGTCGAAAGCGGCCAGCCCGCGCGCTTCCAGGCTCTCACCCGCGTCGATCTGCGCGATGAGGTGGGGTGCGTCGACGACGGTGACCATGGTGTCGAGCCGGGCGACGTCGGCGAGCACCCGGTCCTGGTCGTCGATGCCGAACGCGAACGTGGCGGCCACCGGCAGCGGCTCCGAGATCCCGCTCGACTCGATGATCAGGTAGTCGAAGCGGCCCTGCCCGGCGAGGGCGGCGACCTCGCCGAGCAGGTCGTCGCGCAGGGTGCAGCAGATGCACCCGTTGGTCATCTCGACCAGGCGCTCCTCGGTGCGCGACAGCTGCCCGCCGTCCCGGACGAGCGCCCCGTCGATGTTGATCTCACTCATGTCGTTGACGATCACCGCGACGCGCAGGCCGTCGCGGTTGGCGAGGATGTGGTTGAGCAGAGTGGTCTTGCCGGCGCCGAGGAACCCGGACAGGACCGTGACGGGCAGGCGGGCGGGTGCGGCGGTCGTCATCGCGGCTCGGTCACCTGCCGGTCGCGGTAGAGCCCGCAGTGCGTGCAGGCGCGGTGCGGGACCACCTTCTCCCGGCGCGGGCAGGGGCAGTCGGCCAGGACCGGGGCGGTGGCCTTCCACCGGGCGCGGCGGTGGCGGGTGTTGGCGCGCGAGGTGCGCCGCTTGGGTACGGCCATGGGGGTGTCCTCTCCCTCTTCTTGGAAACGATTTTCATTGTAGAGTATGGGGGTGGAGACGACACATGCCTGACCCGACCGCGACGGTGACCGTTCTGCTGTGCAGCGGGCATCGGTGCACCGCGCTGCGGCACCGCACCGACACCGGCAGGGACGCCGACCTGCTCGAAGCGTTGCGCGAGACGGTCCGCCGGACCCGGCACGCCGTCCTGGTCCGCAGCGAGTGCCTGGGCGCGTGCACGCACGCCCCGGCGGTCGCGGTGATCGCCGACGCTCCGCCCGGCGCGGGCCGGCTCTTCGGTCCGGTGGAGAGTCCCGCTCAGGTCGGCCGGCTACTGGAAACGGTCGCGAATGCCGGCCGCGGCATTTCCAAATAAGATTGCACCGGTCTCGGCAAGCGCTCTACTGTCTACTACAACAGCCACACGATAAAAGGAGCCGACCCGATGTACCGCTGGCACGCCGAATTCCACCCGCAGCACCTGCTGCCGGGTCTCGGCATGCTCGGCGCCTATCGGGCCGACAGCATGGTTCTCGTCACCGGGAGGCGCGCTTAGCGACCGCCGAAGCGCACAGCGCCGACGCCGCCTCCCCTCGTACGGGAAGGCGGTTTTTTTGTTTTTCATAGGGGTGTGGCGCAATCCGGTAGCGCAGCGGCCTCCAAATCCGAAGGTTGCAGGTTCGAATCCTGTCGCCCCTGCTTTTCGTGTCTTCATTTTGAGCATTCCACAGTGCGAAATGGCATCAGAAATCGATAAGGGCGACCCGTGTAGCCCAACTGGCAGAGGCGCTGCGTTCAGGACGTAGAGGTTCGGGGTTCGAATCCCCGCACGGGCACGGGGGAGTAGAGGAGTCTGGTCGTCCTCGCCGGCCTCATAAGCCGGAGATCGTCGGTTCGAATCCGACCTTCCCTACTACTGACGTCCGGCTGGCTCAGCGGAATGAGCGCCCCGTGGTTCGATCCCGGCCGGTGCCGTCATCGGTCGGCGGCGTCGGCGACGGCCTGCAGCAGGCGTTGGGGGTCCTCCGCGAGACGGTTGCACACGTACAACCACCACTCGGTGCCGAAGACGACGTACTCGCGGGTGGGATGCCCGCGGTCGGCCATCGCGGCCAGCCGGTCCGGGCCGAGCCCGAGCAGCGTCTCGAACTCCCACGGCGCGTCGCCGCGGCCGGACCCTCCCAGCAACTGGTCGACGCCGGCGATCAGGTCCCGGTCGTGGGTGGCGAACGAGCACAGGTGCCCGGCGTCGGCCAGCTGCCGTGCGTAGCGCAGGTAGGCGACCGGCAGGGCCGGATCCTCGCGGGCCATCGCGTGTGTCAGCGGCTCGAGGAAAGCGCCTTTGACCAGGCGGATCCGGCCGGGAAGCGGGAGCAGCCGGCGCAGGTCCCCGGCGGTGCGGTGCAGGCGTGCCTGCACCGTCACGCCGACGTGCTCGAAACGCTCGCACAGCGCGCCGTGCACATCGAGAACCGCATCGGTACGGTCGGAGCCCTCCGCCGAGATCATCATTTCGCGGCCGGTGTCCCTGGTCGCCCGGGCGATGCGCGTGGCGTTGTCCAGGGCGAGGTCCCGGTCGATCGCCAGCCCGACGTGCGACAGGTCGAGCGAGATCGACACGGCCGGGGGCAGGTGCTGGGCGGCGGCGACGAACACCTCGGTCTCCGCGGTGGCGCGCTGCGCGTCGCGGCAGCTCTCGCCCAGGTACTCGACGCTGGCGCGGTGGCCGTCCGCGACGATGCCGGCCACGCGGCCCACCGCGTCGTCGAGGGTCTCCCCGGCGACGAAGCGACGGGCGACGCGCCGCACGAGCGGCCCGAGCCGGGGATCGGCGGGTATCTGCCATTTCAGGTCCTCGTCGAGCGCGAGCGTCCGCAGCGCCTGCGCCGCGTTCGCGGCGACGTCGACCGGCAACGTGGTGATCATTCGGTATCCCGTCTTCGGAGGGGCCGGAGGTGGCCCGTCTCCAAGGCTGTCAGTCGCGGCGCTCCGCCGACCGTGGCAGGAACGCCCACTATGCTTAAATTCCTGCCATCGGAGGGGAGACCGATGCTGAGCAATGTCGCCGTCCTGGCCCTCACCGGCGGGCACGCGTTCGAGCTGGGCGTGTTCTGCGAGGTCTTCGGGATCGACCGCGGCGACGACGGCCTGCCCACGTACGATTTCGCCGTCGTCTCCGCCACCGGCTCGCACGTGCCCACCCGGCACGGCTTCCGCATCGAGGCGACGCACGGGCTCGACCGGCTGGAGACCGCCGACCTGATCGGCGTGCCCGCCGGCGATCCCGGTGTGCCGCAGCCCGCGCAGCTGTACGACGCGCTGCGGGCCGCCGTGGCCCGCGGCGCCCGGGTGCTCAGCATCTGCTCCGGCGCCTTCGTGCTCGGCGAGGCCGGACTGCTCGACGGCCGCCGCTGTACCACCCACTGGCGCTACGCCGCGGAACTCGCCCGGCGCTTCCCGCGCACCCGGGTCGAACCCGACCGCCTCTACGTCGACGAGGACCCGGTGATCACCGGGGCGGGCACCGCCGCCGGCATCGACACCTGCCTGCACCTGGTCCGCAGACTGCAGGGCAGCGCTGTCGCCAACGACATCGCCCGGCGCATGGTGACGTCCCCGCACCGGCAGGGCAGCCAGGCCCAGTACGTCAAACGACCCGGCCCGAAGAGCCGTACCGGCAACCTGACGCCGGTGCTCGCCTGGCTCGACGCCCACCTGCACGAGCCGCTGACCGTGGAGCAGATGGCGCGCCGCGCTCACATGTCACCGCGTACCTTCGCCCGCCGATTCCAGCAGGAGGTGGGCACCACCCCGCTGCAGTGGCTCACCGGGCAGCGGATCCTGCTCGCCCAGCAGTACCTGGAGAACACCGAGGAGCCGGTCGCCGCGATCGCGGCCCGCACCGGCTTCGGCTCCGTGGAGACGCTGCGCCACCACTTCGCCCGGCGGCTGGGCTCCTCGCCGAACGCGTACCGGCGTGCCTTCCGTGCCGGCCCGGCCTCCTCAACGCGGCCAGCCCGGTAGCGGACGTCAGGCAACGCTGCCTGCGACCTCAACCGGGCTTCGCCTCGGGGTCCAGTCTCACAGCGGCGCGGACCGCCGCCGGGGCGTTCACCAGGCCGGCGCCGGCCGCGCCACAGCCGGCCGTGGGCCCGGCCAGGGGTGTCGCCGTGGCGGTCAGCAGTGCCCGGGTCCGGGTCAGGTCGCCGATCAGCGCCGGGGCCGCCGACCACATCAGCGCCACCACCCCTGCCACGTGCGGCGTCGCCATCGACGTGCCGGACAGCTCGCCGTAACCGCCGCCCGGCAGCGCCGACCGGATCCTGGCACCGGGCGCGACCAGATCTGGTTTGGCCCCCGGCCCTCGGCTGGAGAAGGCCGCCACCACACCGCCCATATCCCGGCCACGGCCATCTGCCACGGCTTCACCATCCGCGGAAGGTACAACATGGACTGTTCAGGTCCGTGATCGAGCTTCTTTGCCGGACCTCGGAGTCCGTCGGCGAGGTCCATCGGGCGGTACACCGTGCGGTCACGCAGCTGACAGCGCTGCCGTGGCGGGCGAACCTAGACTCGCCCATGCCCTTCGTTCAAGCCCAGACCTACACCGTCGTGTGCCGACGCCTGCCGGGTCGGGTCTGGAACCTGCTGCGCATAACCCCGCTGCCGTTCGTCGGCTCCGGCAGCGGCGTCGCGTTCGTCGAGCTGAACTACAACCTGCCGACCGGCGCGCCCCCGGTGATCGGCAGCATCGCGCCGGCCGTGCCGCTGCGCGTGATCGCGTTCTTCCAGGAGGAGGACTTCGCGTTCCACCGGATGCTGTTCCAGACCGAAGCGCCGATCGAGATCGAGTGGAGCACCGATCCGGCCCAGCCGAGCCTGCTCGCCTCGCTGCAGACCAGAACCCGGTCGGAGCCACCGGGCGAAGGCCCGGCCGACACCAGCTGAAGGGGGGACCAGACATGCCAACGTCGCGCGTCGACAGCTACCAGGTGGTCACCGACTCGCGCCTCAACCAGGGGAACCTGACCCGGCAATACATGATCGTCCTGACGCCGGCGCAGGGAAGCCCTCTCGCGGTCGCGATTCTCTTCTACAACGCCGACCCGGCCATCGGCTCCGCCGTGGGCGTCAACCAGATCGGCATCAACTTTCCCAAGAGCGAGATGCTCACCCACCTGCAGCTGCTGCAGACCGAACAACCGATCTTCTTCCTGTGGGAGCTCGACCCGGCGAACGCGGCGGTGGTCAGCCGATTCGAGCTCTCCACCAGCGACGAGTTCCCCGGCGAGGGCTACACGGATATGACGCCCTGACCTCCGTACCCGAACCAATGGCCCCTGAATGAGAAGATCGGGTCATGGATCTCCGGGTACGGGGCGGCGGAGAAGGCGGCCCCCTGTTGCTGCTGTTGCACGGGCTCGGCGCGACCGGCGACGTCTGGGCGGACTGGGCGCCCGTGCTGACCCGGGAATGGCCCGGCCGGTGGATCGCCCCCGACCTGCCCGGCCACGGGGGATCACCCCGGCTGCCGCGCTACACCTTCGAGGCGCTGGCCGACGCGGTGGCGCCGCTCATCGATCCGTACGGCAGCACCGTCCTGCTCGGTCACTCGCTGGGCGGCGTCGTGGCCCTCATTCTCGCCGCCAGGCACCGGGTCGCGGCCGTCGCCGGGCTGGGCATCAAGGTGGACTGGAGTGCCGAAGACCTGGAACGGGCCGGTGCGCTCGCGGCGCGCCCGGTGTCGTGGTTCGACACCCGGCAGGAGGCGATCGCCCGGCACCTGCGGGTCTCCGGCCTCGCCGGTCTCGTCACCGACGACCATCCCGCCGCGACCGCCGGAGTCGCCGAGGAGGACGGCCGGTGGCGGCTCGCCCTCGATCCGGCGGCGTTCGGTGTCGGCGCGCCCGACATGCCCGGCCTGCTGGCCCGCTCGTCGGCGCCGGTCGTCCTGGCCCGCGGCGAACACGACCCGATGAACACCGGCGAGCAGTACGCGCTGCTGAAGACCCCGGTCGTGACGCTGGCCGGGCTGGGGCACAACGCCCATGTGGAGAGCCCGGCGCAGTGCCTGAGACTGATCCGATGACATGACCGACGCCGACGTCATGTCAGGATGCGATCATGACGGCTCCCCGGTCCAACACCTCCGCTGAGGACTCTTCCTCCGCAGGGCCCGTGAAGGTGGCAGCGATCGGGACCTCCGTGCTGCTGCTGGCCTACTGCGCCTTCATCAGTCTCGGTCTCCCCGATGGTCTGCTCGGCGTCGGATGGCCGTCGATGGCAGGTGAGCTGCGGGTCTCCACCGATTCCGTCGGCGTGCTGCTGTTCGCCAGCACGGTCGGCTATCTGCTGTCCAGCGTCGCGGCCGGGTTCGCCCTCGTCCGGCTGGGTGTCGGGCGGCTGCTGGCCGGCAGCACGGCGCTCGCCGCCCTCGCCCTGGCCGGTTATGCCACCGCTCCGGCGCTGGGGTGGCTGCTGCCCTGCGCGCTGCTCGCCGGGGTCGGCGGCGGCGCGATCGACGCGGGCCTCAATGCGTACGCCGCGAACGCGTTCGGCCCCCGGCACATGAACTGGCTGCACGCGTTCTTCGGGCTCGGTGTCGCCATCGGGCCGCTGATCATGACCGGTGTGCTGAGCGGCGATCTGTCGTGGCGGTGGGGTTACGGACTGGTGGCCTGCGCGCAGGCGCTGCTGGCCATCGCCTTCGTCGTGACCGCGCGGTCCTGGAGGCCGCACCGCGCCGCCGCCTCGACATCGCACGAACCCGGGTCCGCCCCGGACGCGCCGCTGCCGCGCGTGGGGGCGACTCTGCGGATGCCCGCGGTGTGGCTCAGCGTCTCCGCGTTCGCCGTCTACGTCGGGCTCGAGGCGGCGACCGGCCTGTGGGCGTACCTGTTGCTCACCGAGGACCGTGCCGTCAGCGCCACCACGGCCGGACTGTGTGTCTCGGCGTACTGGGCATGTCTGTTCGTCGGCCGGGTCGTGCAAGGTTTCACCGTCGAGCGGCTGGGCACCACCCGTACCCTTGTCGGTGGTCTTGCCGGCATGCTGGCCGGCGCCGTGCTGATCGCCGTCCCCGGCCCGGCCTGGTCAGCCGTGTCCGGCCTCATGCTGATCGGTTTCGCCGCGGCGCCGGTGTTCCCGCTCCTGACGCTGACGACGGCCGACCGGGTCGGGCGGGCCCACGCCGACCGGGTGATCGGTCTGCAGATGGCGGCCGCGGGCCTGGGCGGGGTGCTCATCCCCGCCGGGGCCGGTGTGCTCGTCGAACGCGTCGGGGCGTACACCCTCGGGCCGTCACTGACCGTTCTGGCAGTGGTCCTCCTGGCGCTGTACGCGGCCGGTGATCGCCGACACTCCGCATAGCCGCTCGCTATCTCCACCGCCCCTCTACGGGCATCCAAGCGAGATCAACCACGCGAGAAGGGGCGGGAAGCGGAGACTGCCGGCTGAAATCGCTTGCGACCCGGCTGGGTCGTGGTGATGCTGGCCCCTGTCCGGGGGCGATGAGCGACGAAGGGCACCTGAGTGGAATCTTCCGAGCGACTCCGTACCTGGGGCTCCGGCACGCACGTCGCGGACGCGGTTCTGTTCGATGGGGTGGTGCGCAAGACGGACGGGCCGTGGACTCCCGCGGTGTTCGCTCTGCTCAGGCATCTTGAGCAGGCCGGTTTCGCGGGTGCGCCGCGCGTGGTCGGCGACGGGTACAGCTTCGTGCCGGGAGAGTCCCCGCATCCGCGCGCCTGGTCCGACGAGGCCGTCGATGGGGTGGGGGCGCTCCTGCGTGGCCTGCACGATGCCACCGCGACGTTCACGCCGCCCGCTGATGCCGTGTGGCAGGTCAACGGGCTGCGCCGGCTCGGCGGCGACGACATGGTGATCGGGCATGGTGATCCCGGGCCGTGGAACATCGTCGGTGAGAACGGGCGGGCTGACGCGTTCATCGACTGGGAGTTCGCCGGACCGGTGGACCGGCTGTGGGAGCTCGCCGAGGCGGTGTGGCTGAACGCCCAGCTCGTCGACGACGACGTCGTCGAGATGCAGGGCCTGCCCGACGCACTCACCAGGGCCCGTCACGCTCGCGCCATCGTCGACGGGTACGGCCTGTCCCGGAACGCGCGGGACGAACTCGTTGACCGGCTCGCCGACGTCGCGATTCACAGTGCACGCCACGAGGCGGTCGCCCACGGCGTGACCATCGACAGCACGGCGGCGATCGCCGGCGACGGATATCCGGTCCTGTGGGGCATCACCTGGCGGGCGCGAAGCGCCTCGTGGATCGCCCGGAACCGCACCACGATCCGCCGGGTGATGCTCGCATAGGCGCCGGAGCCCCACCATCAGGGTTCGTGGTGGGTGGGTTGTTCGGCGGCGAGTTGCGATGCGAGCCGCGCCAGCCCGCTCCCGCACTCGTGGGCCTGCCGTTCGCGTTCGTCGTTGCCGAGGGTGTCGTACCAGCCGGTGAATCCGTCCAGCCCGGCCGCGAGCGTGTCGGCGTTCGCCGGCGCGGTCAGGGCGTCGGCGAGGCCGATGCCGCCGCGCAGGACCTCGCCGGCCAGTTCACGCAGAAGCTCATTGTCGCTGCATTCGGTGATCTTGCAACTTCGCGGCGTGGTGCGCAGGGCCTTACAGCAGGTCGATTGTGGTGTCCATCCGTGCGGCGACGAGCGTGTACAGGCCTCGAAATCGCTTCAAGAGGCCCTGTTCCAACTCGAGCTGATCCGGCCCGAGGACTGCACCGCGTTCCTGGAGGCCTGGCGCGAAGATCAGCGCCGGTTCGGCCAGCTCACCGAGGTCTTCCGTGGCAGCCACCGTGGCTATCCGGACGCGTTCAGCGAGCTGGGGTTGGACCGCTGGCAGGAGGCCATATTCGGAATCTCGCAGTTGCCCCTGTTCACCGCAGCCGACAGAGCTGCACCGGATCGGGACTTCTCAGCGCTGCCCGAGCAGGGTGGTCGATAACACGAGCAGTCCGAACCGATCAGCGTCGCTGGAGCTGGGCCGGTCGCAGGCGCAGGGCGATCCGGGCGCCGGCCACCGCCAGGACGCCGATCACGCAGCCGAGGCCCAGGTCGACCGAGCCCTGGAGCACATATCCGGCGGCCGCCAACGTGACCAGCGGCAACTGGGTCACCTGGCCGGCGGCGACGGCCTCGACCACCGGGACGCCGAGGACGAGCAGCACCGGGATGAGGAAGACAGGGCCGCTGGTACCGGTCAGCACTGAGCAGAACCCGACCGCGGCGCCGGTCAGCACGGCCGCCCGGGACGACAGCGCGGCCGCGCGAGGCGGCGGCTCGGCCGCGGGTCGCGGCTCGGCCTGGGGAGGCAGCGGGCGCGGGCGGCGGGTGCGGGACCTGAGGTGGTACAGGCCGGCCGCGGTTACGAAGACGCCCCGCAGCGGCAGCACCACCCGGTCCGGCAGCAGGTTGTTCGCCAGCGCGCCCGGCATCGCGGCCAGCGCCGCGCCCAGCGTGAGCCCGCCGGCCAGCCGCCACGGCATCACGCGGTGGCGGGCGTACATCAGCGTTCCGGTCAGGCCGGTGAACAGGAAGCTGAAGCTGCTGCTGCCGGCGGCGGTGTGCGGGTCCAGCCCGGCGAACCAGGTCAGAGCGGGCGGCAGGCCGACCCCGCCGACGCCGACCGCGCCGATGAACGTCCCGACCACGAGGGCGACGGCCGGGGCAGCCGCGATCGGGTTCTTACCGATTCGGCGTACAACTACGTTCGAGCCGGCCGGTACGGCGCGGCGGCGTTCGGCGTGGTCGGCGCAATCCCGGGGTCGGCGGTTTCGCCCGTGGCGCGCGGGCCGCGAAGGCGAGCTACCGCGCGTACCGGATGTCCAAGAACACCAGAGCGTTCCGGTCGATGAAGGGATACCGTGGCGCCCGCAAGGCCAAGCGGGCCTACGCGAACAGCTCGTGTCAGCGCCGGAACCGCCGGGCCTACTAACCAGGAGCACACGATGGATCTGCTGTCGCTGCCGGCCTGGCTTCTCGCCCGGCCGGCGGCGGCTGTCCTCGGCGTCGAGGGCAGTACGCCGAAGGAGCGCGCCGACAACCTGTGGGCGGAGGCCAATCTCGAACCCGACGACAAGTACGCGCTGGCCGAGCGGCACCTGACCCGCAGCATGATCTGGCTGACAGCTGCCGGGGTGCTGTTTCCGGCCGGCATCCCGATCAGCTGGTTGATCGCCGTGCCGGGCGGCGGCTTGGGCGTGTTCGGAACGGTCTTCCTGGCGGTCTACTGGACGCTCGCGATCGGTTCGTGCGTGCTGTTCCTGCTGCACGTGATCAAGTTCCTGGTCGCCCACTACGTGATCCGGGCACGCTGGAACCTGCGGTCGCGGGTGTGGCGGTTCGCGATGCTGAGCCAGTGGCCGGACGCCGTGATCGCGGTGGCTCTGGCTGTCGCGGTGCAGCTCTCGCTCTGAGATGGATCCGCTGTCGCTGCCGGCCCGGCTTCTCGCCCGGCCGGCGGCGTGCCGTCATCGACTCGAGGACGACACGCCGCAGGAACGCGCCGATGACCTGTGGGCGGACGCGGTTCACGAACTCCGGTCCGGCCGGCGAGGTGACGGCGTCACGCCCGGGTGAACGCGAACTCGGCGACCGGGTCCCGCCATCCGTGCACGGCCGGGTCGAGGTCCCCGCGCCCGGTGATGCCCTCGTGGTGGCGGATGACCTCGCCCTCGGGCTCGCGGACGAAGAAGTTGCCGCAGCACGGGCCGGGGATGAACTTCGCCAGCTCGTTGTTGACCTCCGAGCCGGAGTCGTAGGCGTCCTCGCGTACCGTGAACTGCTGCCCCTGCGGCCGGATCGAATCGACGCCGGTGAACCCGTCGTTGGTGTTGACCAGCATGGTGACGATGCTCAGCCGGAGCCCGGGGCGGACCCGGACGGTGAAATCCGCGGACTGCCCGGACGGGATCGGGCCGCCTGTCGACGCGAACGCCTCGACCACGTCGTCGAGCTTCGACATCGCCGCGACCAGCACCGCGTTGTTGGCGTCCTCGGTGACCGCGACCAGGGCGTGACTGGCGATCTCGCCTTCCCGCCAGACGTGCACGGCGGCGCGGTGCACCACGAAGACCGGCGGGGACAGCGGCTGCGAGCCGGGGGCGCCGTTGCCCACGGGTGTCAGGTTCGTGATCCGCACCTGCCAGGTGACCGGGGCGGCGGTAGTGGTGCTCATCTGGTTACCTCCAAATCGGCCGGGCACCCGGTGTGCCCGGAACAGGACAGCTCGCGGCGGCGGATCTTGCCGGACGGGGTACGCGGCAGCGCGTCCACGACGTGCACGGCCCGCGGCCGCAGCGGCGGGGCGACCCGCTCCGCCAGGTGGGCGAGCAGCACACCGGACAGGTCGTCGGCGGCCGTGCCCGGGTGGGCGACGACCACGGCGTGCGGCACGAGCCCTCCGCCGGGCCCGGTGTGCGCGACGACCGCGGCGTCGGCGACGGCGGGATGGGTACGCAGGACGGCTTCCAGCTCGTACGGCGACACCCGGTGCCCGTCGCACTTGAACACGTCGTCGCGGCGGCCGGCGATCCGGATCCAGCCGTCGTCGCCGGCGACGCCCAGGTCACCGGTGTGGTACCGGCCACCGGCGAACGCGGCGGCGGTGGCGGCCTCGTCGTCGAGGTAGCCGGCCAGCATGCCCACGTCGTCGAGGCCGACCTGGATCTCCCCGGTGGTCTCGTCGACGTGGACGGTGACGCCGGGCAACGGTTTGCCCAGCCAGCCCGGCCGTGGCCGCAGGCCGGGTGTGGTGCCGATCAGCGCGGTGGTCTCGGTCTGTCCGTACCCGTCACGCACGGTGACCCCCCACGCGTCCCGGACCCGGCGGGCGAGCCCGGCGTCGAGCGGCTCCCCGGCGCTGGTGGCCTCGCGCAGCGTGGGCCGCGCCGTGCCGAGGTGGCCGGCCAGTGCCCGCCAGGTGCCGGGCGGCGCGCAGAACGAGTCGATCCGGCGCCCGGCGAGCAGCCGGGCCAGCGTCCCCGGTCCCGGCTCGCCGGTCACGGCGACCAGCGTCGCCCCGGCGGTGAACGGGACGAACAGGCTGCTCCACGAATGCTTGGCCCAGCCCGGCGCGGCGACGTTGAGGTGCCGGTCGCCGGGGCGCAGGCCGTTCCAGTACATGCTGGTCAGGTGGCCGATCGGGTAGCTGGCGTGGGTGTGCGCGACCAGCTTGGGCGCGGCCGTGGTGCCGGACGTGAAATAGCCGAACGCGATGTCGGCGGCCGGGGTCGGGCCGTCCGGCTCGAACGGGCGGGCCGGTGCGAACGCGTCCGCGTACCGCGACCAGCCGGGCACGTCCGCGCCGACGGCCACCCGCACGCCCGGCACCGGATCCGGGAACACGCTGGCGCGCCCGGCGCGGCAGATCAGGTGCCGGATCCGGCCGCGGCCGAGCCGGTCGCGGGCCTCGGCCGGGGTGAGCGACGGGTACGTGGGGATCACCACGGCGCCGAGCTTGAGGCAGGCGAGCTGGCACTCCCACAGTTCCCGCTGGGTGCCGAGAACGATCAGGACCCGGTCGCCCCGGCGGACACCGAGGTCGCGCAGCCAGGCCGCGACCGCGCCGGAGCGCGCCGCCAGCTCCGGGTAGGACACGGTCAGCGTGGACCCGCCCGGGTCGATCAGCTCGAGGGCGATCCCGGCCGGGTTCGTGTCGAACCAGTCGAGGGCCCAGTTGAAGTACGCGGGCTGCGGCCAGCGGAACGTGCGGCAGGCCAGGTCGTGGTCGTCGCGGGCGGCCAGCAGCAGGTCGCGGGCCGCCCGGAACCCGGCGGCGCTCACCGCTTCCCCATCCCGAGCAGGTTGGCGGCGATCGTGTCGGCGTCGGTGGTGAACGTGTCCCACCGGCCGGGGCGGCCGCTGCCGACCTGGGTGAACCAGCGGGTGTGCTCGGTGGGGATGCCGAGCACGTGCAGGCGCCGGTCGGGCCGGCCGCCGGCGCCGACCGGGTGGTAGGGCGCGGTGGTCACGTGCACGCCACCGGTGCGGAACGTGCCGTTGGCGTACGGGTGCAGCACCCCGGCACCGACCAGGTGCCGGGTCAGCGGCGCCGGGTCGCGGCGCAGGTCCGGCGCCGGGATCCGGGCGTCGACGAGCGCGTCCAGCGCCGTCGCGGAGCCGCGCACCTGCGGCGAGCTGCCCCGGAAGCGGCCGCGGGCGGAGTCGGCGGTGAAGACGGCGCCCGGTCCGAGCAGCCGGAGCACACCCGCGTCGAGCAGGGCGATCACCTGTTGCAGCCGAAGCCGCGGCGGCCCGGCGGACAGCGTCGAGGCCAGCGGGACGAACGCGCCGAGGAAGTCGTCGCGGTGCGAGCGGGCGGTCAGCCCGCCGTGGTCGACGGCGGCGCGGATCACCGAGCGGACGTCGCGCAGGGTGTCCAGGGCGGCTTTGCGGGGCCCGTCGACGTTGCCCTGGTCGGCGGCGGCCAGGTCCTGGCCGAGGTGGCGGCGCACGATGCGGTGGAACGCGCGCGGGCTGGCGAACCGGCGGCCGGTGAACGGCCGGGCCAGCGCCGCGAGGTCCAGGACGGGCAGGTCGGTGAGGCCGGCGCCGCGCGCGGCGAGGAGCACCGCGTCCGGGCCGGCGCCGCGGGCCAGGGCGGCCAGGACCCGCTCGGTGAACTCCTGCTCGCGCTCCGGGCCGAACCGCTGCCGGATCGCGGTGCCGAAGTAGACCAGGTCGATTTCGGCGAGCAGCCACGGCTGCACGTCGCCGCGGAAGTCCAGCGGCCCGGTCGCCCGTGCCGCGTGGATGCGCTGCGGAGTGAAGATCCGTGGGGTGTACCGGAAATCGCCGGGTTTCTGGTTGCGTCCCCGGGCCGGCAGCGGCACCCCGCTGCGGGATCCGGCCACGAGCAGCGGTTCCGCGCCGCTGGGCTGGTAGCGCAGGCTGTCGCCGGTGCCGACGAACCGGCCCCCGCGACCGATCGTCAGCGCGGCCATCACGTCGTAGAACGTCAGGCCCAGCCCGAGCACCCCGACCGGCCGGCCGGCCGGCAGCTCGTCGAGGGGCATCGCGGCCGGGTGCGTGGCGCGCAGGTAACGCGCGCCCGGGTGCCGGACGCCCACGTCGGCGAACGCCTGCTGCCCGCCGGACAGTTGCGGCGCCGGGTGCCCGGTGGACAGCACCACCCGGTCGACGACCAGGATCCGGCCGTCGGCGGTCTCCAGCCGCAGCGGGCCGGTGCCGGCGGTGTCCAGCGTGCGGACCCGGGCGTGGACGCGGTGCAGCGTCACCGCGGGCGGCAGGCCGGCCTCGATGGTGTCGAGCACCCAGGTGAGGTAGCGGCCGTAGGTGCGCCGTGGCGCGTACCCGTTCGGGTCGGCCACGCCGGGTTCCGCGGTACGCCACCACTCGGCGAGGCTGGGACCGGCGCCGGCGCGCGGGCGCCCACCGTCCGCCGGGCCGGAGAACATGGTGACCTCACCGGCCGGGGTGTTCATCAGGAACCAGCCGGGCTGGTCGGTGCGCCAGATCTGGCCGCAGCCCACCTGCACGGCGTCGATCGCGTGCAGGATCACCGGCCGGTCCGGTGGGTGCGCGGTCAGCCGGGCGACGAGGCGTTCCAGCACGGCGATGCCGCGCGGGCCGGTGCCGACGACCGCGATCCGGTACGGCGCGGGCGACCCGGGCGCCGGCACCGGCAGCGTGGGCCCCACCGGCGCGAGCACCCGGTCGTGGCGGTTCGCGGTGTGCGACAGCATGGTGAGCAGCCGCCGCGAGGTGACCCGCCCGGCCGGCGCCGTGGTGGCCCGCCGCAGCGGCAGCCGGCCGGTGTCGGCCCAGTTCAGCCGGCCGTCGGCGCCGATCATCCCCTGGGTGCGCCCGGCGTTGTCCGGGTGCAGGCAGAACGGCACGTCGAGCAGGCCGGCGGCGAACGCGCGCCGCAGCGCCACCCCGACGTCGTCGGAGAGACCGAGCACGGCCTCGATCAGCGCGGTGGCCTCGTCGTGGATCGCCGAGTAGTCCAGCGACTCGGCCCACGGCAGGTCGCTGTGCGCGCGTGCCAGCGTGGCCCGGCGGCCGGCGGCCTCCAGCGCGGCGACGTTCTCCGCGACGGTGGGGATCCGGTGCGCCTCCGCGGCGGTCTTGACGATCAGCCGCTGGGCGCCGCCGCGCACGGCGAGCTCGGCGCTGGTGTCCAGCAGCCGCCGCGCGCCCGGCTCGGTGCCCGGGAACACGCCCATGTAGGTGTAGACCACCAGGTGCCGGTCGATCTCCGGTGGCAGCAGGCGGCCGGCCAGCGCGCGCAGCGCGGCGAGGGCCTCCAGGTCCTGGACCGGGTGGGTCTGCTGGGCGTAGCTGAGCGAGACGCTGCCGATGCCGTGCTGGGCGAAGAACAGCGCCTCCAGGACACTGAGCGCGACCAGCAGCGACGGCGGGCAGAGCTGGCCGAGCAGACAACCGCCGAACGTCTCCAGGTGCGCGCGCAGCCCGGCGTCGCGACTCCGCCCGGCCAGGTCCGTGGTGGCCTGCGACCAGTGCGCGACCGATGCGGTGAGCGGCACCCGCCCGTAGGGCAGGCAGTAGGACACCGGCCCGCCCTCGGACGCGGCCAGCCCGGCCCGCAGCATCGTGTCGAAGATCCGTCCTGGATCTGCCGAACCGTGCCGCACCTGCACCGGCGTGCGATCTCCGGCGGCCCTCACCACCCGTGCGGCCACGTGCGGTCCGTGGGCCACGAGCGGAAAACCATTGAGGGGTACGCCGGACTCGAGTGCCCGCCGCGCCGCCGCGTGGTCGTTGACCCGCGTGTAGCTGTCCAGGGTGATCGTCGCCAGCGTGGTGGCGTCGGCGGCGGCGACCGCCCGCAGCCCGGCCGCCATCCGGTCCGGCCGGGACAGGCCCATCCGGGGCTGGACCACGAGGTCGCCGCGCGCGGCGGCGGCCGCGACGTAGTCGCCCAGATCGGTGGCGTTCGTCATGCGGCCACCGCCACGGCGCGTTCCCGGTCCGCGGCCAGGAACGCGGTGAGCTCCGACGTCTCGCCGCCGCCGGTGGCCACCGCGTCGAAGCCGGCGTCGAGCAGGTCGCGCACGTGCCGCTCGGCGGTGCCGCCGGTGTCCAGCTTGCCGCCGATGATGGCCGGGGTCGCGGCGAGCCGCGGCTCGGCGCGGACCGCGCGGATGAGCCGGGCGCCGTCCAGGTGGCCGTGCCCGTTGACGGTGCTGATCACGATGGCGTGCGGCCGCAGGTCCAGCGCGGCGGCGACCAGCTGCTCGTCGGGCACGCACGGGCCCAGGTTGACCACCCGGTGGCCCTGTTCCTGCAGCAGCAGCTGCAGGAACACCAGGTTCCAGGTGTGCGAGTCGGACGACACGGTGGACAGCAGGACGGTGCGCCCGGTCATGGCGCCGGCTCGCGGACTACCTCGCCGGCGCGCGGCGTGCGCGGCGCGGCCGGCCGGGTGCGCACGGCCAGCACGGTGCAGCCGTTCGCGCTGGACATCTGGTGCCGGGAGCCGGGCTCCTCGACGACCAGGTCGCCGCGGCCGAACGAGCGGCCGTCGCTGTGGTCGAGCTGCCCGTGCAGCACCAGCATCAGCTCGTGGCCGAGGTGCTCGTGGAAGTCGCCGTGGGCGCCGGGCGGGAAGCGCAGCAGCAGCCCGACCGACTCGTTCCGGTCGTCGGTCGTCCACAGCACGCAGTGCTCCACGCCGGCGCGGCCCGGCTCCACCCAGGGCACCCAGGGCAGCTCCGGCATCGCGAAGCCGTCGCGCAGGACGTCGGAGAAGAACAGGTCAGACATGAGAGCTCCAGGAGTGGGTGTGCCGGTTGACGGTGCGTGGCTGCTCGTCCGGGCTGCGCCGGACGCGCCGGCCGGTGAACGGCCGCGACGTGGCGCGGACCCGGCCGAGACTGGCGGCGACCGCGAACCCGGCCGCGACGAGCACGATGTTCTTGACGATGAACTGGCCCTCCAGGGTGAGGACCCCGGGCGCCTTCCAGGTCAGCTGCGGGAACAGCACCAGCGGGGTGAGCGTGCCGGCCATCTGCAGCATCAGCGCGGCCAGCGTCAGCCGCAGGAACCGGCCGGTGAGCAGCCCGATGCCGATGCCCAGTTCGAGCAGCGCCAGCAGATAGGTGGCGGTGGACCCGGTGATCACCTGCAGGGTCAGGATGCCGATGGTGTCCTGGGCGAGGGTGTCGACCGCGCTCAGGCCGGGTTTGAACTTCGGTGCGGCGAACCAGACGAACACGATGCCGAGGCTGAGCCGCAACAGCAGCAGCCCGTGCCGCTCGGCGAGGCGGACGGCGGCGCCCTCCAGCACCGCGGCGGAACGCGCGGCGCGGTGAGCGATCCGGCGCATGGTCTTCTCCTTCAGTGACGGGCCGTGGCCGGCCCCCGTTGCGGTCCCGGCCACGGTCACGGATGTGGCAGCCTCGAGGCGGGCGCCTCAGGACTCGGTGAGCAGGGTGTCGTAGATGTGGTCGGCGAGCCGGCTCGCGACCGGACGGGCCTCGTCGGCGTCCCACGGGTAGTGCACGCCCAGGTAGACCCGGCTGCGGCCGTTCTCCTTGCCGGCGTCGGAGAACTTGCTGAAGCTGCGCTTGACGCCGACGGCGAACGGGTCGTCGGTGCTGAGCTGGAAGCTCTTGTCGTCGGTGCCGAAGAAGTTCGCCATCATCCGGGCGTGTGCGGCCGCGAACGTGGCGTGCCCGGAGATGTAGGCCGGGAACGGCGGGCTGAACCGGGCGCCGCCGTAGGTGACCGACAGCGGCTGCCACAGCGGATCGGCGACCACGCCCGGGTTGTTCGCCAGCGCGGCCAGCTGGATGGCGGTGTCCGGCCGCCACAGGTCCAGCTCGGTGGAGTACTTCGCGTCCCAGGCCACCACCGCGGCGTCCGCCATCACGATCGCGACGAGCGCGAACAGGTGCGCGGTCGCGGCCAGGTCGAGGCCCTCGTCGGTGGCCAGCACCTGGCTGAGCGTGAACAGCTGGCCCGGCGGCTTGTACGTGCCGTCGAGGTCGTTGGCCCAGAAGTGCGCGATCTCGGTCTGCTCGGCGGTACGGCTGGTCGAGTCGAACCGGCCCAGATCCTTGACCTCGTTCACCTGCGCGGCGTACTCCTGCGAGGCGAGCAGCTCCGCCACGTCGGCGGCGCCGGCCGGCAGCGGCGGGCGGAACGTGGCCAGCCAGCCCTCCATCGACTCGCCGGCGGCGAGCGAGAACGGCCGCACCCGGCCCCAGTTCGGGGTGGCGGGCCTGACCGTGCTGTCCGCCGGGCGCCAGGACCCCGGCGCCGTGCTCACCTGGTAGAGAGTCGCGTCGTCGTGGCCGTCGCCGGCCCGGTCGGCGAGGATCGCCAGGGCCGAGCTGGTGCCGACGCGCCGGCCGGCGAGCACCGCGGTGCGCTGCGGTCCCGGCGGCGGCAGCGCGCCCTCACGCTGGGCGAGCTGGGCGTCGAAGACCTCGGTCTGCTCCGGGAACAGCGTGCTGAGCACCCGGTGCGCGGCCCGGTGCACGGCCGCTTCCTTGTTCTCGGTCCCGGCGGCGTCGAGCCCCGGCAGGTACGGCGCGTGCGTCGGGGCGATCGCCACGATCGCGTCGTGCATCGCGATGTGCAGGATGGCGCCGGACCGGGCGATCGGTCCGGGTGCGCCGCCGCGGATCCGGATGGCCTGCAGGAACGTGTCGTTCCAGTCCAGTACTGCGTTCACTTCTCCTCCTTGCCGGACAGGCCGGCGTTCGGTGTCGGACGGTGCTGCCGGAGTTCGTGCGCGAGCCCGCGGGCCCAGCGCATGCGCCGCGCGGCGGTCTCGGGGTGCTCGCCGTAGGCGTGGGCCATCTCGGCCGCACACCCACGGACGCCCCCGTACCGGCGCACGGCGCTTCGGATGGCTGTGGTGGTCTCGGCCGCTCCGGGCAGCGAGCCGGTCGGCAGGATGCTGGCGAACAGCGCCTCGGCCCGGGCAGCGTCGATCATGGTGTGTGTCGTCATGGCCTGACTCTGCGGCCGCGGGCATCCCGCCGGGCAGTGGCGGATGTCCCGGCCGCCCGGGTGGACTGCCCGGGCGGCTCATCCCCGGGTCGCGCTCGCCGAGCGCATCGTCCCGCCGGACCGGGACGGATGTCCTTCACTCCGGGACGCGCGGCGCGCGAGGCTCGGCGTACCGACCCGATCCGGTGTCGGATCGCGGGCAGATGCTTCGACGCCCACGATCCCGGCGCCTACGCTTCCAGCGGTCCCTGATGCGGAGGTTCGTCATGAACCAGGACACCGATTTCATCGGCATCGACATTCCCCGGAGGACTGTCCACTTCTTCCAGTCGGTTGCCGCCATGCGGGCCAGCCTGGTATTCAGCCCGGGTGAGGTGCGCGAGTACTTCGACGGCGACCGGTTCCGGCTGACGCCCGCCTTCGACGACGAGGGACGGGTGGCGCGGATGGTCCGCACGACCTCGCGGCTCTCCGAGCGGTCCATGCAGGCGCGGCTCAACGCGGTCGTGCGCAACAGCCGGCAGCGCATCGACGGGGAGTTCGCCGCCGGGGTGCGCGACGACGATCATCAGAAGGCGCTGCAGGAGGCCCTCTCCGGCCTCGACGCGTTCGACGGCGCCTCGTTCGCCGAGCGCTACGTGCTGCTGGCACAGTCGGTGTTCAGCGATCCGGAGGAGGACCACGACAGCGGCGCGATCCACAATTGTCTCGCCCATGGCCGCTGCTGGTAACGACGCCGTGACCTGCCATGCTTCTCCGCTCACTCAAGTCCGTGCGCGGCGTGCTGACGGCCGCCGCTGTTGTCGCCGGCACCGCCCTGGTCGTGATCGGCCAGCTCACCGGTGCCGGCCGTCCCGCCGCTGACGAGGCGCTGCTGACCGCCCCGATCGCGATCTCGTTCACGCTGATGGGCGCGCTGGTGCTCGCCGGTGCGGGCGGCCACGTCGTCGGCCGGCTGATGACCGCGGCGGGCGTGGCCGCGGCCGCCGCGCTGATCGGCGAGAGCTGGTCGACGCTGCTGCCGCTGGCCTGGCTGAGCCAGTGGTCGTGGTGGCCACCGTTCCCGTTGATCTTCCTGGCGCTGCTGTTCTTCCCGGACGGCCGGTTGCCGTCGCGGCGCTGGCGGCCGCTGGCGATCGGCATCGCCGGGCTCGGCGCGGTCGCCGCTGCCGGGTTCGCGGTGGCCGCGCTGTACGCCCCGCGCACCCTGCTCACCGAGATCGACCCAGCGGTCCCGGCGGCCGCGCAGCTGCCGATGCGGGTGGGCGGGCTCGCCTTCGTGGCGACCACCGCCGCGCTGCTCGGGGTGCTGGCCTGCCTGCTGGTGCGCTGGCGGCGCGCCGACGGCGCCACCCGTCACCAGCTGATGTGCCTGCTGCCGGCCGGCGGCCTCATGGTGATCGGTTTCGGGCTGAGCGCGGCCGGGTTGGCCGGCGCCTGGGCGATCACCGCGGTGGCGATCCCGGTCGCGATGACGGTGGCGGTGCTGCGGTACCACCTCTACGACCTGGACACGATCGTCAGCCGAACCCTGGTCTGGTCGATCATGACGCTGCTCGTCGTGGTGGGGTACGTGGCGATCGTCGCCGCGGTCCGCCAGATGCTGGTGTACGAGACCGACGCGCAGGCGTCGCTGGCGGCCACCGGGGTGATCGCGGTGGCGTTCGAACCGCTGCGGCGCAAGGTGCAGACCGTGGTGAACCGGCTGCTGTACGGGGAGCGCGACGACCCGTACACGGTGGTGGCGCGCCTCGGTGACCTGCTCGGGCGCACCCTGGAGCCCAGCGCCGTGCTGCCGTCGCTGACCAGCACGGTGGCCCGGTCGCTGCAGGTGCCGTACGTGGCGGTCGAGCTCGCCGACGACGGGTACGTGCGCCGGCACGCCGAGCACGGCACCGCGCCGGCCGACGTGGAGAGCTTCGCCATGGTCGCCCACGGCCGGCACGTCGGCCGGCTGCTGGTGGCCGCGCGCAGCCCGGGAGCCCGGTTCAGCCGCCGCGAGTGCCGGCTGCTGGAGGGGGTGGCGGTGCACGCCGCGGTGGCGGCCGAGGCCACGAAACTGGTCCGCGAGCTGCAGGAGTCCCGGCTGCGGCTGGTACGCGCCCGCGAGGAGGAGCGGCGCAAGATGCGCCGTGACCTGCACGACGGGCTCGGGCCGAACCTGGCCGGCATGTCGATGCAGGTCCGCGCCGCCCGCAAGCTGGTGCCCGAGCACTCCCGGGTCCGGCAGATCCTCACCTCCCTCGACGGCGACCTGCGGACCTGCACGGCCGAGGTGCGTGAGCTGGTCGACCAGCTGCGCCCGCCGGCGCTCGACAACGGCCTGGAGTCCGCGCTGCGCGCCGAGTGCCGCCGCTTCGACGGCGCGCAGCCGGCCGTGCGGTTGCGGATCGACGGTGACCTGGCGGCACTGCCGGCCGCCGCCGAGGTGGCGGTGTACCGCAGCGTCGCCGAGGCGCTGACCAACGTGATCCGCCATGCGCAGGCGCTGACCTGCGACGTCAGCGTCACCCGCTCGGTGGCGGCGCTGACCGTGGAGATCGCCGACGACGGTGTCGGGATCGGCCGCTCCACCCGCCAGGGTGTGGGCCTGGCATCGATCCGGGAACGCGCCGCCGAGCTCGGCGGCCGGTGCACGGTCACCTCGGCGCGACCACGCGGGACCGCGATCACCATCACGCTGCCGCTGACGCCGCTGTCCCTCCCCGTCGCCGCATGAACGACGGGGTGCGGGTCCTCATCGTCGACGACCATCCGGTGGTGCGCCGGGGGCTGCGGGTGATGCTGGAGAGCGAGCCGTGGGTCGCCGAGGTGGTGGAGGCCGCCAGCGTGGCCGAGGCGGTCCGGCAGGCGGTGACCCAGCAGGTGCACGTGGTCGCCATGGACGTGGTGCTGCCCGACGGCGACGGCATCGACGCGACCCGCCGGATCCTGCAGACCCGCCGCGACGCCCGCGTCCTGATCCTCACCATGGCGGAGGACGATCACCTGGTGGCCCGGGCGTTGCGGGCCGGCGCCCGCGGCTTCGTGCTGAAGGCGACCGACCCGGACGCCGTGGTCGACGCGCTGCGCACGGTCGCGGCCGGGGGAGTGGTGCTGGGCCCGGCCGTCGGCGCGGCGGTGCTCACCGCGCTGCGGCCCGGGCCGGGCCCGCTGCCGCCGCCGTTCGACCAGCTCACGATCCGGGAACGCGACATCCTGACCCGGCTGGCCGGCGGCGACAGCAACGCCCGGATCGCCCGGCATCTGGGGATCTCGGAGAAGACGGTCCGCAACCAGCTCACACCGATCTTCACGAAGCTCGGCGTCGCCGACCGGGTGCAGGCCGCCCTGCTGGCGCGGGACGCCGGGCTGCTGGACTGATTCAGTCAGGGCAGCGCGAGGGCGGCGGTGACCGCGGCGGCCGCGTCGATGCGGCCGAAGCCGTACCAGCGGCTGTAGAACGCGCCGGTGAACCCGGGGTCGGTGGCGGCCCGGCCGTTCTCGTCGCGCCAGCGCCCGATCGCGTCGGTGTTGCCCTCGTCGATGTGCACGGCGGATTCTCGCAGCACGTCACGGACCTGCGCCCAGGTCAGGTCGGGGCGCACGGTGAGCACCAGCGCGGCGATGCCCGCGGCCAGCGGCGCCGCCGACGACGTGCCGCCGAAGTCGCTGCGGGCGGTCGCCGGGCCGGCCAGCACCGCCGTGCCGGCACTGTGGCCCCGGCGCAGCCGGCCGACGCTGAGATGGGTGGCGTCGGGGACCGCGGTGACCGCGGTGAACTCCATGCCGCCGGTGCCCGGCGCCCCGATCACGAGGGCGTCGCCGGCGGTGAACCCGGCGCTGCTGTCGACGCTGATCGACACGGCCGCGGCGGCGGCGTCGGCCGCGGTGGCCGTCACGGTGGCGCCCTGCGACGGCACGTCCGGCAGCAGATCCGCCGAGGTCAGGTCGGTCGCCGTGAGGATCGCGTGCTCGGCCGGCGGGTCGTAGTCGGCGGTGAGCGTCGAACTGCTGGGCGCGCAGACGTCGACGACTCCGGCGCCGCCGTGGTTGCTGTAGGCGGCGCGGACCTCGGTGACGCCGTCGTCGCGCAGCGTCGACGCGGCCACGGCGAGGGTGCGGGTGTACGCGGCCCACGGCCGCAGCAGGGTCAGATCGCGGCCGTTGTTGCCGGCCGAGAAGAACAGCAGCACGCCGTCGCCGTCGCGTCCGCTGGTGGTCAGCGCGTCGAAGACGTCCTTCATCCGTCCGGAGATCGGCAGGCCGGCGCTGTAGCCGAAGCTGCTGGTGATGATGTCGGCGCCGTGCGGCAGCGCGGCCGGGAACCCCGTGGTGGTGATGCCCGCGCCGAGACCGCCGGCCCACAGGTACATGTCGCCGTACGCCAGCTCGGTGCCGGGTGAGGGCCGGCGCACCGCGATCAGCCGGCAGTTCGGCGCCGCCCCGACACAGCCTTCCCCCGCCGCTGTCATCGCCGTGCAGACGCCGGCGCAGCAGGTGCCGTGCCCACCGGGCCGGTCGTCGTTGCCCGGGATGAGGTTCTGGAAGTCGAAGGCCCCGGCCACCTTCGAGGTCCCGTCCGACACGGCGCCGATGAAGTCGGCGTTGCCCAGGTCGACCCCGGTGTCGATCACCGCGATGTGCAGGTCGGGGCTGCCGTACTGCTGGTCGCAGCCGGCGTGGGTGGCGGTCAGCTGCCAGGCGCCCGGGCAGCCGGCCGCCGGGAGATGCCATTGGGCCGGGTAGAGGAAGTCGGCCGGCTGCTGCTGTTGCTGGTCGTCGACGGCGGTGCTGACCAGGTTCGGCTCGGCCCAGACGACCTCGTCGTGCTCGGCAAGGCCGGCCGCGGCCTCCAGGAGCGCGTACGTGGCCGGCTGCCGGAACCGCAGCAGGAACGTGCCCTCCGCCGGCGGCACCGGGCCCACCAGCGCGAACCCGTGGCTCTCCACCAGATCGGTGACGACGCTGACCGGTGTCTTCTCGGCGAACTTGGCGATCACTTCGCCGGTGAGGAACGAGACCGCGTCGCCGTCCAGGCGCACCACCGCGCCGGCCGCCGCGACCCCGTCGAGGCTGCGCAGCCGGGTGATCAGCGTGCCGTCGTCCCGCTTGCCGTCGGTGGACCGGAACAGCAGGATGCCCTCGCGCCGGACCCACTCGTCGACCGCGACCGAGGTCAGGCCGAGCCGGCCGGCCTCGTCCAGCAGGCCCTGCAGAACCGGCTTGCCGGGCCCCGGTGCCAGGGCGACCCCGACCATGCCGGGATGCGGCTCGAACGGCACCCTGACCTGGCCGCGGAACAGGAACGGCAGCTTCGGCTCGCCCAGCACCACGATCGTGTCCAGGCCCGCCTCGTCGACGGTGACGGCACGCCGGTCCGGGTCGTAGCGGGGTGATCGCACCGCCAGCACGTATCCCCCGGCCGGCACGCCCCGGGCCACATAGCCGCCGCGGCCCGGGTCGAACACCAGGGCGCGGTCGGCCGTCGTGCCGGAGGCCAGGTCGGTCAGGGTCACCGCGACGTCCTCGAGGGCATCGCCGCTGTGGTGATAGACCGCGACGCGTACCAGGGTCTCCCGCTCGCTCATCGCACCGAGGTTTCATCACCGTCGATGTCTGCGCAATCGGCTGCCCGACATCGCATGGGTATCCCGCAGCTAATTCGCGTCACCGCGCCCCGTCGCGGTAGCGCAGCCAGGTCACGAACTCCCGTACCTCGGCCTGCTGGTCGTCCGTCAATCCGGAGGTGTCGGCCGGCGGGTTGCCGGTGACCCGGTACGGCCGGGCCGGCAGCTTCAACGCCGCACGGGTGGCCGCGTCGACCTCCTGGAGCGCGACGCGGGCGTCGTCGTCGGGCAGGCCGAGGTGCTCGGCGAGCCGATGCTGCGCGTTGAACAGCGCCGGCAGCGCCGCCTCGTACACCGCGCGTCCCTGCTCGGTCAGTTCCACGAGTGTGCTGCGCCGGTCGGCGGCGTTGGTGGTGCGCGCCAGTTCACCGCGGGCCTGGCAGCGGCGCAGCATCGCCGACAGCGTGGTGGGGGACAGGCCGGTCCACTGGGACAGCTGGGTGGCGGTCACCGGGCCGAGGTCGCTGACCAGGCCGTAGAGCGCGAACTCGTCGACGGAGAGCGGGCTGTCGGCGAGTCCCTCGGCGACGAGCGCGGTGGCCACCGAGGAGAGCAGCCAGATGTCGACGAGAAGGTTCTTGGGGCCCGGCATGGGAAGCAGCATACCAATCGATCATTGCGTTTTCGCAGTATTCAGTGCGAGACTGCACTAAATGATTCACCAATGCCCCGGAGGTTCCACCGTGGTCACCACCGCACCCATGCGGCTGTCATATCCGCTGCAGCGGCTCGCCGGCGTCGCCGGTCTGCTCAGCGCCGCCGTGCTCGTCGTCAACGCGGCCAAACGCGCGCAGCTCATCCCGACGTCGGCGGTGACGCAGCTGCTCGCGCCGCTGGCCGAGGTCTTCGCCCTCGCCCTGATCACCGCGCTCTACCTGGTGTGCGAGGCGCGGATCGGCCGGCTCGGCCGGATCGCCTTCGCGGTCAACTACGTCGCGCTCGCCGCGCTCGTCGGCGTCGAGTTCGTCATCAACCTGGTGTTCGCGCGGCTGAGCGCCGACCAGATAGCCGACCTGCGCGCCGGCCCGCTCGGCGTGGCGCTGACCGTCGCGTCCGTGCTGTTCCTGCTGGGATCGGTGGGTTTCGCCATCACCCTGGCGGCCACCGGCATCCCGCCCCGCGGTGCCCTGGCGCTCTACGCCCTCGGATCGGTGCCGGTGGCGCTGCGCGCCTTCGTACCCGAATGGGTTCTCGACACGTCCCTGGTGGTGCTGGCGCTCGGGGTGGGCTGGCTGTCGGTGTGGCTGGCCGGCGCCCGGCGTGCCGAGAACTGAAACGCGGAGAGCAGGTCGGCGTGATGGCCGGTGGCCCGGCGGGCCACCGGGTCACGGCCGAGGTCGGAGAGGTGGACGGCGGCCCGCCGGCCTGACCGTGCTCGCCGGGGCTTCCCTCACCGGCCTCACGGATAGCTGACGCCGGTCAGCTCCTCGGCCCTCGCCCAGAGCCGCTCACCGACGGCCGGATCGGCGGCCTCCCGGCTCAGCTTCGCCTCGGTGACCCGGCCCCGCGTCTCCCACATGCCGCCCGGCCCGAAGAACCGCCCGCCCCGCACTCCCGGTTCGGTCGCGGCGCGCAACTGCGGCAGCGCGCCCCGCTCCACCGGCTGGGTGACCAGCAGCCCGAGCGACGCGATCAGCCGCCCGAGCTGGCCGCGGTGCTCCCACGCCCGCGGCGTCAGGTTGGTCCGGGTGAGACCCGGATGCGCCAGAGCGCTGACGATCGGCGACCCGGCCGCCCGCAGCCGGCGGTCCAGCTCGACGCCGAAGACCGTGGTGGCGAGCTTGGAACGGCCGTACGCCGAAGCCGCCCGATAGTCCCGCTCCACCATCAGGTCGTCGAAGTCGAGGTGCGCGCTCTTGTGGGTGATCGAGCTGAGGCTGACCACCCGGGGCTGCCGGGCCGCGGCCAGGTTGCCGAGCAGCAGGCCGGTCAGCGCGAAGTGGCCCAGCATGTTGGTGCCCAGGTGCAGCTCGAAGCCGTCGGCGGTGGTGCGGCGCGGGCCGAGCAGAACCACACCGGCGTTGTTGACCAGCAGGTCGAGCACCGGATGGTCGGCGGTCAGCTTCGCGGCGAAGATGCGTACGGAATCGAGCGAAGCCAGATCCAGCTCGCGCACCTCGACAGCTCCGCCGATCCGGCGGGCCGCCTCCCGGCCGGCGTCGGTGTTGCGGACGGCGAGCACGACGTGGGCGCCGCGGCGGGCGAGCGCGGTGGCGGTCGCCAGGCCGAGGCCCGAGTTCGCGCCGGTCACGACGGCGATCCGGCCGCGCTGGTCGGGAATGTGGTCGGTCGTCCATCCGGTCATTCGCTGCTCCTGTTGGTCGCGGTGGCTAGGCCGACGACGCTAGATGCGGCGTGAACCCGTTCGATCGTTCTCCGTTGCCTAGGTCCGCCGGACCTACCTTCGGTGGTCCGGGCCGCGGCACACTTGCGGCATGAGCAGCCCACATCCGTACGCTCGTGAGCTCGCTGATTTTCTCCGCGCCCGCCGCAGCAGGCTGCGCCCGCGCGACGTCGGCCTCGAACCCGGCGGCCGGCGCAAGGTCACCGGGCTGCGGCGCGAGGAGATCGCCCTGCTGGCCGGACTCAGCACCGACTACTACCAGCGGATGGAACAGGGCCGGGAAGTACGCCCCTCCGACGACGTCCTCGAGGCGATCGCCGGCGCGCTCGGGCTCGACGACGGCGAACGCCGGCACCTGATGGCCCTGGCCCACGCCGCCCGCCGGCCGGTCGCCACCAGGCCGGACAGGCGGCCGGAACGGGTGCCGGACAGCACCCGCCGGCTGCTCCGGGTGATGGCGACCCCCGCGGTCGTCCTGGGCCGGCACCTCGACCTGCTCGACTGGAACCCGATGGCGGAGGCGCTGCTCGGCGACCCGGCCGGCCATCCACCCGACCGGCTCAACATGCTCCTGCTGATGTTCGACGACACCCTGACCGGCGAGCGGACCTGCTCGGACTGGGAGCGGCAGGCGCTGGACTACATCGGCATGATGCGGGCCGCCGTCGCCGCCGACCCCACCCATCCGCGAGCCACCGCCATCGTCGGCGAGCTGAGCATCCGCAGCCCCGAGTTCCGGCGACTCTGGGCGCGCCACGACGTCCGCGAGACGGTGCGCGGCACCAAGACGTTCCGGATCCCGGAGGTCGGCGACATCGTCCTGGACTGGGACACCTATCCGCTGCCCGGCAACCCCGGCCCGGTCATGCTCGTCTTCACCGCCGAACCGGGCAGCGTCGACGCCGACCGGCTGCAACTCCTCGCGTCGCTGCGCGCGACCCAGTCCGCCTGATCCCGGAGGGCGTGGATGCAGACGGTCGCCGCAACTTCCCGGGGGAGCAGCTTGTCAATCGTCCTCGGCGGTCACATCGCCCGGCATGATCGTCGCGATGAGACCAGCCACGAACTGCGGCACATCCTCCGGCAGCAGCGTCAGACAGGGCTCGCTGAGATCCGGGCCCTGGAAGATCTCGACCGATTGCACACCGGGATCGCCGGCCGAATCCGCGACGCCGATGATCCTCCAGCGGCGGTGGCTCGGTCGGGTGTTGGCGAAGTGACTGAAGCCCGGCTCGGTCATAGGTGGTCCTGTCCTCGTACCCCGGATGAGGAAACCAAGCTTGACCCCTCGGAACCGTGGTGTCCTCCGGGTTTTTCCGGAGACGAACCCTGGGCTACGCCGTCCTCGGACCCGGCCACTCCGTCAGCGCGCCGCGGGTCCGGCGGCATGAGAGTCCACTTCTGCGCCCTGCTGTCGAGCTAGGAGCCACCGGCGGATCGCGGCGAAGTCGGCGTCGGTGAGACCGACGAGGGGGTCGACCCGGTGCAGAGGGGTGCCATGAGAGTGCCCTGCGATCGACCTCGGACGAGGGGCGGGAGTTCGTAGTCCCTTCCGCTGAGCGGGGCGCAACCGTCGGGCCCGGTTCGGGCGAGCCGGGCGTAGCGGATGGTGGTCAAGGGTCGGTGTGGACGGCCGCCGCGGTCCGCCCCGGTCCGGCTCTCGCGCTCACCCTGGGGAGATGAAACGATCGATTACCGTAGATGAATGGACGTCACGACAGCGGTCTCCCTCGTCTCCATCGCGATCTCCGTCGTCTCGCTGATCGTCTCCGGGACGCTCGCGCTCCGGCAGACGCGGACCACGATGGACGGCTACGCCCTGCCGGTCGTGCTCCAGGTCTTCAGCCGGTTCCGGACACAGGAGTTCTTCGACGCCCAGCAGTTCATCTTCGACGAGCTTCCCCGGCAACCTGTCCAGCCGTACACGGATCTGTCGCTGGAGGTCCGGGCTCATCTGCGCATGGTGGGTGGCCTCTACGACGACCTCGGAAAACTCGTCGCGCACGGCATCGTCAAGGAGGAGCTGATCATCGGCTCGAACGGCTCCCAGGCCCGGCGCATCTGGGAGGCGATCGAGCCCTTCGTGCGCGCCGAACGCGCCAAGCGCAACAGCAACCTGTGGATCTACTTGGAGGATCTGGCGTACCGCACCACCCGGAAGCCGCCGGCCGCCATCCACGAGAAGCTCAAACTGCATCCGTACGCCGGACCGGCGCACACGTCCCTTCCCGCAGCGCCCGAGTCCTCATTGGCGCCACGACCGCGCACGGAGCAGCAGCCGAACTGACGGGCGGAAGCAGAGGCGGGCCGGCCGAACCGAAACACTCGGCGTGCCCTCTCGGCGTGAGCGTTATATGCGGCAGAAGAGGACGGTCGCCTAGCGGGAAGCACGGAAGATCTCACACAGGGAGGGCCCCCTCAACGATGGGCGACAAGCCGTCGATTCAGCTCGGCGAGCAGCGCCGACGGTCCGGGCGTCATCAGGCCGACGTCGACGATGAACGCGGGGGCGCCCGAGCGTCGACGTACCCGTGGTGCCCACGCCGACACGGCGGCGACGGTAGCGGCGTTCAGGCTCGTGGGAATTACGAGCAGCTCTGTCAACGGGCCGGTGAAGCGCAGCCCGACCGACTGAACCGCCGACCACGGCAAGAACACCGGTTGGCGGCGGGTGGCCGCGAACTCCAAGCCGGCGGCCGAGGTGCGTATCCAGCCGAGATTGCGACTGGCACCGAGGACGGCCCCGGTTGCTCCGGCGATCGCCGTCAGCAGCACCCAGGTCACCGTTTCAGTGAAGTTCCACTCCTCTAGCAAGAGGCCGATCGCGATACCCCGGACCATCAGAAACACGGGAATCAGGATCAGTGCCATACGCAGCCACAACCGCGACCGGCGCAGACGGAATGTCACCGCGTCGCCGGCTGGGGCGGGGATGAGATCAACGGTGGCCATCAGGAAAGTATCCGCAGCCCGGCTCGTTTTCGGATCAGCCGAATGATCACAACCCGAGCCGTGGTCGCAGGCCAATGCCGGTTACCGGCGCATCTTGGTCGGCACCCAGGTCGAGCCTCATTGGCAGAACACAACGTCAAGCCGTCACAGCGCGCCAACTGGCCGCGCACGCAGCGACCGGTCCGAGCGCGATCGGCGGCAAATCCGGACGTTCATCGGAGGCTTACAATTCGCATAGTTCCGTCCCCAAAGGGACTCTGATCAGATCACCGTGGCTGCAGTCGGCTGATTCACGTCCGTCGAGGACGTCTGGGCCCTGCCAAAATTCGGTGCCATCAGGCGTACACGCTCCCGGCCTCAGGTCTACGCTCCTGCGGTGTATTTCGTAGAGCGCTCACGCGTGGATTCGCCCTTCAGCAAGCTGGTCTTCCACGTACCGGAAATCACGGTACTCGGCTGGTTCCAGCGTGCCTGGCATCACGAGGACCCAGAAGCGCTGCTCGACGCCGAAATCGGTGGTGGCGCCTACGGATTCGACTCGATCTTCGAGGCGATCGAGGAACACCACCTGCCGTGTCCGCAGACTCTCGACGAACTGCGCGAACTGCTGGACGAGCACCTCTGGGTTGAGTCTGACGACCCGCTTCGGCTCGACGAACGAGGACTGCGGGTGCGCACCGACGACGATGAGGTAGATCTGGCTTACTACTTCCTCGAGGACGGGGCGGTTGCCGCCCATTCATCCCGGCTGTCTTTCTTGGTTAACGACACTTGGCCGCTACCGTCCAGTGCCACTGTGCAAGGCGGGACCTTCACTCCAGACGTGCCGCTGCGCGTTGTGGGCTCGCCCGAAAACGGTCCGGATTCTGTCTACGTGGTCCGCATCGCCTGGGTGCACCCTCACCACGACGGCAGCAACCTGGACCCGCGGCCAGCGACGGTTTTTCGCGGCGTCACACTGCCCGACCTCGCCACTCATCTCCAGGGAATCAGCGGTCCTGCGTCACGAGAGAACTTCGAGGTTGATCTGCTGCGCTCTCTCGTCGCGTCCGGCGACGGCAGCATCCGTCCTGCCATGGACCGTTATGCCTGTCTCGAAACGTACGACTTGTCAGTCTTCGGAACTTGGACTGCACCAAGCCATGAACAGATTCTGCGGTTGAAGCTGCCGGAGCCACCACCGGAGGCCCGTATAGCGGTGGATGAGCACGTCGCCCAGGTCGCGCGCTACATCGACGACTTCTTCGGCCACGAGCAGCTGTTCCTCTTCGACACGCGCTGGGCATCCACGCACCCTGATCTGGCGCTGTCTCTGCTCCGCTGCGCCACCCACTGGGATCCGTTCGAGCCTGACGGATCTTGAAGTTCATATGCGCTCCGCCTTCTGCCGCCGACAGGCTGACCCTGGTGACAGGCAGCGAACCATTTTGATCCGCTCACCGGCTACGAGCGTGCACTGTCTGTGCCTGGCAGGCGTGACGGTGGTAGCGACGAGCGGATCGCGGCAAGAGCGGACGCCTGCACCCAGAGGCCTAGCTACGGTTAGTGACGACCGCGACCGCGGTCACCGGTCACGGAGCGGCTAGTCTATTTCGTCTGATCTTGATCAGGCCCGCCCGCCTGCGTGCGGGGCGACGCCATCCGGGCGGGTCCGGCACCATGATCGCGTGATGCTGCGCAGCGAGCGGTTGTGGTGGATGGTGGGCCCCGTCGTGGGGATGTTGTTGGGCGTCCTCGACGCGGTTGTCAATCATGTGCCGGTGATGCTGGGCGAGGGCGGTATCGCGAGTGCTGAGCGTGGTGGTTGGTCGCATGCCGCGGAGTTCGCCGGTCTGATCCTGGATGCCGGATGGGCGTGGGCGGCGACGGCCGTGCTGGCGGGCTGGTGGGTGAGCCGACACGCACGGCCGGCGATAGGGATGTTGCGCGGCGCTCTAGCGGGCGGTCTCGCGCTGGGGTTCGCCACCGCTTCTTACTACGGCGCGAACCTGTTGTTAGACGGGAGCGCCTGGTGGGGCGTGGCGCCTCGGTTCTGGTTGATCGCCAGCGTGCTGCTCGGTCCGCCGCTCGGTGTCGTCGGCGCTGCGATCGGGCTACCCGGTCTGGCCGGGGTGGTGGCTGCGCTTGTCGTCCCCGCGGGCGCGGCCTTGCAGACGGCGGTTCTGCCGCCACCGGCGGCGAGCGTGATGGCGGAGCCGGTGCGGTGGAGCGTCTGGATCGCGGCCATAGTCGCCGCCGTGTTGGCCGCAGGCAGGTCCCGCAGTCGCAGTGCTGTGGCGTCCCCGGCCGGTGCGGGCCCAGGTCCGCTGGGCGGCTGAGTCGCCTGCTAAACGATGTGACGAGTGTTGGTCGGAGCGTGCATTTGGTCGCGGCAGAAGAGTACGTCGCACCGCATCACCAACGGTTGGAACGCCTTGGCCCTGCGAATCTGCGCCGGAACCACCGAGGAAGCTTCCGCCGTGGTGCGAACATACCGACGTCGTCGGCGGCGTGACCGGCATAGCCGCTGATTCGATAGCCACCCACCCGAGACTGGTCACTCAAGGCACGACGCAGTAGCCCAACCAGCTCGCGATCGATCGACGCATGCAGCCGCGAGTAGTGGCCCACACATTGCAGAGCGTTAGCCCGGGTCTGGGCGCGAGGTGAAACTAGCGCCTGCTTGATCCGGGGAAGCACAACTTCTGCCTCAGGATGGTTGAGCACGAGAGCAAGCAACGCAACGCCAGCGTATTCGTCGTTCTGCTCGAAGGCTTCGTCAACGGTGTCTGGGCGCTCGACCACTTCCATCCAACTGCCGATGTACCAGGGCTCCTCGATCGTCACTTTCGAGATCCTGGCACGTCATCGACTCCGCCATCAGCGCCAGTCCCGATCTGTACGGCCGCGTTGCCCCGGACGAGTGCTCTCCCCCTGCGGCAGAATCGGGCGGCTGTGCGCCGCGATCCTGGACCCGTCCATGGTCAATCGGTCTACCCTTTGCGGAGGTGACCCCGGCTTCGCACCGAAGCTCCATGGAGCATGACGAACCGTCGAAGGCCAACACGGTATGGGCAGCTGTCGCGACCGTACTACTCACGGCCATATCGCTGTTCTCACCCGTGCTTGCCGGGCTTACATCCATGGCAACGTCGTACTGTGACGACACAGAGCGACACCACGCCGTCTGCACTCAAGACGGCTTCTGGTGGGCTACTACCGGACTTCTTTACTTGGCATTCGGCGGCCTTGGAACCGCCGTCCTTGGCGCCTGGATATGGCCACGCCGAGCACGCTGGGCATGGATCGGTGCCGGCTACCTTATGGCGATCGCCGGGTACGTCACCAGCCTCGAAATCTCAGGTGATGCTCCGTAGCGGCCAACGCTTGGCCAAGCCAGTGCGGAAGGAAACATGAACGCCCTCAACTCGGCAGATCAGTAGATCTGATCATGAGGCTCCATTGAGCAATCCGGTAAACGGTCGGACGGGCTGTCCCAGCCGAGGACCTTACGCGGATGGTCGTCGGGTTCGGCGGCTACTGCGGCCAGGTCCTCGGCGTTGTGTGCGCTGCGGTCGCAAGGTTATGACTGCTCCGGGATCGGCATCTGATGGCTTGCGCGGACGGCGGGGCTCGTGCGCGGCGACACCTGAACGGGCCAGGTGTCGCGACGACCGGCAGAACCGAAGCCGCCCGGGCGGCACCACCGATGACCATCACAACCAGCCACGTGGTTTCCTTTCAGGATGGCGCACATCGATCTGCCCCCGCTGCCGGGCATCGCCGGCCTGCTCGCCGCCCACCCGCACACCGCCGGCCCCCTCAACGACCTCGCCGAGACCCTGCTGCGCGGACCTTCGCCGCTGACCCCGGCCCAGCGGGAGACGATCGCCGCGCACGTCTCGCGCGGCAACGGGTGCGAGTTCTGCGCCCGTACCCATGGTGCGGTGGCACGCGAGCTGGGCGGTGCCGACGCCGGCGACGCGACCTTGCGGTCGCTTCTGGTCATTGCCGATCGGGTACGGGTGGACGGCCGCTCGGTCACCGAACAGGATGTGGCCGCGGCTCGCGAGGCCGGGGCCGACGACCGGGCGATCCACGACACCGTCCTGATCGCCGCCGCCTTCTCGATGTTCAACCGCTACGTCGACGGCCTGGCCACGGCCCTGCCCGCCGACCCCGCCGACTACGACAGGCACGCGAGCGCCCTCGCCGCCGGCGGCTATCTGCGGACCGGGACCGGGCCGGCCGGCTCTCCCGGGCAACCGTCGTCGCGCTGACGGTTGCCGGTGGATGGCGGGACTTCGAGCGGTTTCGTAGGTGAGGGAAAGCTCGGCGTCCGGGGTCGCCGCTCTGCGAGCGCACATCGAGGCGCTCTTCGTCGACTGCCTCCGGGATGCGGCACGCCGCTGGAAGTCACCCTTCCCGGCTTGCCGCCCGGCTAGCCACGCCGTCCAGGCACCGATACCGCACGGCGGGCACCTGGCCGGGTGGTCAGCGGCGCCGGGACCGGACCAGCAGAGCGGCTGCCGCGATGAGCAGCAGGCCGGCGGCCGCCACCGCGATCGGCGTCCCCGCCGGGAGTCCGCCGGAGCCGGCGGCCACCGCCACGGCGGACGCCTCCGGGGAGGACACCGCCCCGACGGTGACCGGGTAGGAACCCTGCACGGTGTGCCCGTCCACCGACACCACCCGGTAGGCGACCGTGTAGACGCCGTCGCTCAGCGGCCCGGTCACCGTGACCGTGCCGGTCATGTCGTGGACGGCCACGTCCGAGGCGGGGATCCGCTGCCGTGCCGCGTCGCTGAGCACGATCGTGGTGAAATCCGGGTTGAGCCGCTCGTTGAACCGCAGGCTCACCGTGGCGGGCGCCTGCGCGAGGGCGGCGTCCCTGGCCGGGTCGGCCGCGACGAGCGTGGCGTGCGCCCAGGCGGGGGTGCCCGGCGCGAGCACCGCGGCGAGGACGGCGAGAGCGAGGAGCAGGCGTTTCACGACAGGATCCGCTCGCCGATCCAGCCGCCGTCGGCGCAGCCAGGCGGCACCGCGAAGACCGCCGACCCGATCGGGGTGATCCACTCGTTGAGCAGGTCCTTGTCCGCGAGTCGCCGCTGGATCGGCACGTACTGCTCGACGATGTCCCGCTGATAAGAAGCGAAGATCAACCCCGTGTCGGGTACGCCGGAGGCATCCGGAACGCCGTCGTAGTTGTACGGCCGCCTCAGGATCTTCAGTCGCGGGTCCTCGATGCGGGCACGGGTCACGTGCGAGAAATCCGGCATCGCCGGCAGGCCGTTCTCGTCCACGGCGGCGAAGTCCGGCTTGTCGTGCTCGTTCACCCCGCTCAGCGGCGCCCCGGATGCCATCCGGCGGCCCACCGCGTTCTCCTTGTCCGACACCGACAGCTTGTCCCACGTCTCCATCTCGGCCCGGATACGCCGCACGACGAGTGTGGTCGAGCCGTCGGCACTCCACACCGCGGGGTCGATCTCCGCACCACGGGGGTTCGCCGTCCCGTCGAGCTGGCCCATCACGTTGCGCTGGGTGTGCTCCGGCGCCTGCACGCCGGGGCTGCGCCGAAATCCCTGCTGCACCCACCGGACCGTGCCGAACGGCCGGGCATCCTTGATCATCATCCGCTGGGTGTGCGCGACCGTGAGCGGATCGTCGGCGCAGATCTGCAGCAGCAGATCGCCACCGGACCAGCGGTCCTGCAACCGGTCGATGGTGAATGCCGGGAGGTCGGCGACCGGAGACTCGAGTCCGGCGGCCCGGAAGAGCCCGGGCCCGAATCCGAACGTCACGGTCAGCCGGGCCGGCAGCACGGCCAGGGTGGCGTCGGTGTCGCCCAGCGCCGGCTCACCGCGGGTGAGCCGGGACGCGTCGTCGGTGAGTAGCCGCAGCAGTCGTCCGAGAGCGGCCCGGTCGGTGCCCTCGGCCAGGGTGAACGCGATGAAGGACGCGTGCGCGGGCGGGTCCTCGGCGATGCCGGCCTGGCGGGGGCCGTGGAACGCGACGGTCGCCGTACCGATCTCCGGGGTGGCGGCGGAGGCCGCCGGAACGGACCCCGGCCCGCCGCCGGCGGCGACCAGGCCGGCCCCGGCTGCCGCGCCGAGACCGGCGATCGCGCCACCGGTGAGCAGGCGGCGCCTGCTCACCGGGGACAGTGGGGAGGTCACGGGTTGCTGCTCGCCATCGGCATGCCCGAGGCGGGCATCTCCATGCCGGGATCGTAGCTCTCCTCGGCGCCGACGAACGGCTTGGCGATGGCGGTGAACGGCACGGTGCTGCCGTCGGCGAGCTTCAAGGTGAACGTCAGTTCGTCGCCGGCCTTGATCTCGGCGGCGGGGTTCATCAGCATGAGGTGGTCGCCGCCCGGGGCGAGCTCGTGGCTGGCGCCGGCCTCGACGACGAAGCCGCCGTCCTTCGGCTGCATGACCATCTTGCCGTCCTTCATGGCCATCTCGTGCAGCTCGAGCGGCGACGCCGGCGACTCGGCCCCGCTGATCGTCACGTCGGCGCCGGTGTTGTTGACCAGCACACCGAACGCCGCGGTCATCTCGCCGGCCTCGGCCGCCTTCACCCACGGGTCCTTGACCGTCAGCGTCGTGGCCGCGGCGGTCGCCGAGGCGGTGGACTCGGGTGCCGCCTCGCTCGTGGAGCTGCTGCCACAGCCGGCTGTCCCGAGGGCGAGCACGCCGGCCAGCACGGCCGCGGCGGAGAGGGTGATTCGCATGGTGTCCGTTCTGATGGAAGGAGGTGTTCGCATGATTGGTCCGGCGGCCGGCCCGGAAAGTTCCCGGCGGTCCGGAAGATTGCTCAGAACGGCCGGCAGCAGGCCGGGAAACCGTTGCTCGACCTCGGCCGGCCGCAGCTCGCATCGGCGCAGGCGGCCGTGCTGGGTCAGGGTCACGAGACCGCTGCCGAGCAGGTGTGTCGCTGTGCGCGACGGGAAAGTTCCGCCCCGCAGCCGGCGCCCGCACCCGCCCGGGCCCGCTAGTTCCCGATCCGCATCCACTTCCCGGCCGGGGTCCGCACCTCCAGGCCGACGACCCGAGCCCCGGCGTGCACGAACCGGACGTCGGGGCAGCCGTCGACCACGGCCTGCCAGCCCGACAGCGGGTCGTGGACGGCGTGTCTGCGGCAGTGCTTCTCGTCGACGAAACCCCACGCCATCAGCACCTCGCGGCCCTGACAGCTGTACCGGCCGACGGATGCGATCCGGTCGCCGTCCGCGCGGCGGTAGAAGTCGGCGCGCAGCCCGGGCACGGCCGTGCCCTCGAAGTCGGCGTCGGGGAGGGTGCGGTGCGGCGCGTACGCCGCCAGGTCGGGAAGGGGCACCGTCGTTCCTCGTGGTCGCTGATGATCGGCGCCGGATGTCGGCGCCGATCTCTCTAGTCGCAGGACCGCATGATCCGGTTCCCGATGTCCCCCGAAAGATCTGAGCAGGAGTCTCACGCCGCGGAGAGGTCGACGACGAACGTCGCCGGCGCACCGGATCGCAGCCGCAACCGGAGGGTGAGGGCGGTCGCGGTCTCGGTGACGGCGGCCAGGGCGAGCCGTCTCCCGACGGCCTGGACCGGGATGCTGCGCGTCGTGCCGCCGAGCAGCAGGGTCGCCGTCCAGGTGCGGACCGCGCCGAGGTCGGGGCCGGCGCGGCGACGCGCCACCAGAGCCACGTGACCGTGTAGGTGGCGGACACGCAGGTGTGGGCGGCCGGCCCCTCGGACCCGCGGCCTGCACCGGGGACCCGGAGTCACCCCGCCGATCATCGCTGTCTCACACCCGTGAGTCGCTGTCCAGGGTCGGAAAGTTCCGGGTACGGACACGCCCGGCCCGGTGGACGGGCCGGGGTTCCGTGGAGGTCAGCTGCCGGCGGGCGCGGGCGACACCGGGATCTGCGGCCGGTCGTTCCGGCGGCCCCGGATCGCGCCGAGCACCGCGTCGAAGACGATGAACGCGGCCAGGGGTATGCCGAACAGCGGCAGCGCCCAGGCGAGGCCGAAGACGACCGGGACGCCGACGACGATGCCCCAGGTCGGCAGCTGCTGCCAGGCGCCGCGGGCCGGCGGGGCGCCGACGAGTGCGGTGCGGTCGGCGCGGATGGGGCGGCGCTGCCACCACATCCGGTAACCCCAGACGATCACGGTGATGATGCCGATCGCCAGCAGCGCGAGGATGATCTGGTTGGCCGGGCCGAACAGCAGGCCCATGTGCGCGTTGATGCCCCACGAGGTGAGCTTGGCGAGCAGCGGCCAGTCGGCGAAGCCGACCCGGTCGGTGACCGTGCCGCCGGAGTCGACCGCGACGCTGTCGAGGCGGACCGGCCAGAGGCTGTCGGTCTGGGTGACCGTCCAGGCGCTGGCGGCGTCGGCGGGCGGGGTGATCGCTACCGGGCCGCCGATGCCGGCGTTGCGGGCGCCGGTCAGCACGGTGTCGATGGCGGCCGGGTCGGCGGCGGCGGCGGCCTCACCACCGCCGGCGGAGCTGTGGTGCCCGCCGCCCGAGGCGGCCGGTGCGGCGTCGAGCGAGGTGGCGACGTAGGGGCGGCTGCCCTGCAGGGCGTCGAGGGCCGCGCTGAAGTTGGCGCCGGCGTACCCCGACCAGGTCAGGCCGGTGGCCGACAGGATCAGCAGGCCGAGGGCGAGCCAGAGCCCGGTCGCGGCGTGCCAGCTGCGGGTGCGGCGGACGCCCTTCCTGGCCTTGAGGTCCGGGGCGAGCATGCGCTTGCCACGCTGCCGCCGCCACCACAGGGCCACGCCGCCGAGGGCGAGGACCCACAGCCAGCTGGCGGCGAACTCGGAGTACAGCTCGCCGGACTTGCCCAGGTGCAGGTCGCGGTGGAAGGTGTCGAGCCAGGTGTTCAGCGGCGTGGCCATCCACCAGGTGGTGAGCTGTCCGTTGACCTCGGTGGTGTACGGGTTCACATAGACGGTGTGCACCAGCTCCGACTCCGCCGACAGCTCGGGCGAGCTGAAGTCGACCTGCGTGGTGGCGTCGCCCTCACCGACGCGTACCGCCACGAGATCCCCGTCGGGATGCGTCGCCCGGGCGGCCGCGATCTGCTCGGCCACCGGCCGGGCCGTGTCCCCGGCCTGGTCCACGAACAGCTCGTTCCCGTAGAGGATCTTGTCGAGGGTGGGGGCCGTGGAGAAGAGCAGTCCGGTCGTGGCCGCGATCAGGATGAACGGCGCGACGATGACGCCGGCGTAGAAGTGCAGCCGCAGCAGCAGCGGCCCGAAGCTGCGTTTGCTCGCGGGCCGCCGTTGCGCCGGTTCGATGTCCGGGACGGATTCGGTGATCTCGGGGGTGATGGCCATCGGCTGTCCTCATCAGGGTGTCGGTGGTGCGCCGGCATCTGGGGTTGCAGTCGACGCCAGGGCCCCTGGTAAGGCGTCGATGGCCTCCACCGCGCCGGGGAGGTCATCGCAGTAGTCGCCATCGGTTGCCGGAAAGTTCCCAGCGATTCTTCAGCCGACTCGGAACCGCCAGGCGACGACGTTCGGGACGTCGCTGAGGTCCTGTGCGTTGGCCTCACGACGATGCTCGCGGCCCACCGAACCGCGGAGCCAGGGCTTTCGGTCGTACCCGAAAAGCCCGGGCCGAGGACCGCGAGCATCGGCCTCCTAGAATCGACGTGCCTCACTGCATGGGGGAGGGGGCATGTATCGGCTGCATCTGACCGCCGAGGATCTGGCCCGCACGCGCATCGCTGCCCGGCCGAGCCCGTTCGACGAATCGATCCACGCCGTCGAGCGACTGCGTCAGCGCACTCCCGGCCTGCTGTTCCGGGCCTGGCGTACGCAGCTCAACGGCCGCCTGGGCAGGGCGACACGGGTGCTGGCCGAGGTCTTTCCGGCAGTCGGGAGCGGCGTGGACCTCGCGACGCTGGTCGGGCCGGTCGACGACCTGCGGGAGGGGCTCGACCGCCTGGCCGGCGCCCCCGCCGAGGGGCTGCGTCGCGAGCTGGAGTGGTACGGCCGGCGCCACCGGCTGACCGCGTGGGCGCGATCGCTGGCCGACCGCGACCCGGGCCCGCGCCTCGAGCTGGTGGCCGCCGTCGCCGCGCTGCACGACGCCGCGATCCGGCCGTACTGGGCCCGGATCGACGAGCTGATCGGCGCCGACCGCGCGGCCCGGGCTCGCGCCGTGGCCGCGGGCGGGCTGGAACAGCTCCTGGCGACGCTGTGCCCGGCGCACGTCCGCTGGCGGCACCCGGTGCTCTCGGTCGACACCCCGCCGGGCTGCGACGCCGACGTTCACCTCGACGGGCGTGGACTGGTCCTGACCCCGTCGGTCTTCATCGGTGACCTGCCGTGCCTCGCATTCGACCTGGCCGACCCCGGCGCCCCGGCCACGTTGATCTACCCAGTGGTCAACGACCTGGCGGCGGCACGGCGGCTCTGGACGGCCGACCGGCCGCCCGGGCATCTCGCCACCCTGCTCGGCCGCAGCCGCAGCGCCCTGCTGGAGACCATCGCCGACGGCTGCGGCACGGTGGAGCTGGCCCGCCGGGTCGGCCTCTCGCCGGCGAGCGTGAGCGAGCACACCGCCGTCCTGCGCAACAGCGGCCTGATCAGCACGCGTCGCGACGGCGCCCGCGTGGTGCACGCGGTCACGAACCTCGGTGCCATGCTCCTCGACGGCGAGCAGGCCCGGACGGCATCCACCGATGTGAAGGGAGCCCGGTATGACCAGTCCCCGCGAGACATTCCTCCGGCTGGTGAACGGCGTCTGTGACGGTCCGTACGAGGAACTGGCCGGCCTGTACGCCGAACAGACCCATGTCACACACCCGTTCCACCCGCTCGATCCGCCGCCGTTGCGCAGCCGCGCCGAACTCCACGAGCACTTCACCGCACCGCCACCCGCCGGCGCCCGGACGCTGAACCGCAGGCCGGTCGGCATCACCGTCCATGAGACCGCCGACCCGGAGGTGATCGTCGCCGAGTTCGCCTACCAGGGACGGGTCGAGGAGACCGGCGAGGCGTTCACGATGCCGTGCGTGTTCGTGATGCGCATCCGTGACGGTCTCATCGTCGAGTCGAGGGACTACATCGATCACATCGCCGGCGCGCGGGCACGGGGGCAACTCGACGATCTGCTGGCAGCACTGCGCCCCCAAAAGAGACTCGGAGGCTAAGGAGCCAGGCAGGTCCCGCCGGGGAGCGGGCCACCGGCGTACACCCGCTCGGGGCCTTTCTTGAAACGCTGGTGGCCGTAGACGCAGATCGTGCCGACGAGGACTCCGAAGACCACACTGCCGGTGACCGCGGGATCGCCGGGGCGCGGCACGCGCACCAGTGCTCCGGGATCGATGGACGTAAGGCGGTCCCGGATCTCCTCCGGCGTGGCCGGCTGATCTCCCCAGGCGATCAGGTCGGTGCAGGAGCCCTCGCCGGCGTTGCAGCGATCCAGGACCCGGCCGGAGAGGGCCGTCGCGACGGCGGTCTCCGCGGCCCGCGCCGCCTCCGCCTGCTCGGAGGCCGGCGGCGTGCGGCGGCCCAGGTCGGTCATGAAGCGGTCGCAGTACTCGTCGTCCATGCCCGGGTCGGCGACGCAGGCCGCGCCCCGGGCCGGCGGCGCGGTGTCCGGGGTGCCGGACCCGCAGCCGGTCAGGGCGACCATGAGCACGGCCAGCGCGGCGAGGAGCGCCCGGGTGGTCACAGCGCCGCTTCCTTGCGGTAGCGGGCGAGCAGGAGCAGCAGGCATGCGGCGATGAGGCACGCCGCCTCGATGCCGTAGATCGGGCCGAACCGGCCCACGCCGACGTCGAGCGCGCTCTCGCTTCCGGCGATCCATTCGCCCACGCCGCCGATCAGGAAGGTCGGGCTGGCGAGGCCGGACAGGCCGTTGGCGGTGGTGCTGGGCAGCGAGGCGAGCACGCCGACGACCGGGACGGTCGCGATGAAGACCGCCACGATGCCGGCGGCGGCGAACGCCTGCTTTCCGGTGAGCGAGGCGATCAGCAGGCTGATACCGGCGAACGTCACCGCCCAGAGCAGGCTGTAGGCCCAGCCGGGCAGCAGGTCACCGACCTCGCGGAACACCCCGCCGACGCCGGTCCCGCTGGTGAACGCGGCGCCCAGGAACATGACGAACTGCGGCACGCCGAGCAGCAGCCAGACCGCGGCCGTCATGGCGGCGACCTTGGCGACCACGTAGTCGGCGGCCCGCAGCGGGCGGCTGAAGTAGAGCGCCAGCACCCCGGCCCGCAGATCGCGGGAGACCAGCTGGGGCGCCACGATCGCCGCGAAGAAGATGATCAGGAGACTCATCTGGTCGGCGTACTGCAGGTAGGTGAGGAACACCTCGCCGGTGATCGAGCGGGCGGCCGCCACGATGACGGCGACCAGCAGCATGATGCCGGCCACCAGCCAGGGGAAGACCTTCGCCCGCGCGGAGCGGCCGAACCCGAAGGCGGCGCGCAGCCCGTGCACGAACAGGGCCCGCTGGATCGCGGCGCGACCCTGCCGCGGGCCGGAGTACCGCTGGTAGCCGATGTCGTGGATGACGCCGGGCTCGGACATCGGCGGTCTCCTTCGTGGTGGGCCGGCACCTATCGAGGGTCACCTTAACGGCGCCACGTCCAGAGCCGGCCTGCGATCCCGGGTGACCGGGCCCGCCGCCGCCGCGACGATCGCGAGCAGCGGAACCAGGCCGATCAGGACCCGCTGCAGGCCGGCGTGGCCGGCGAGCCAGCCGATCACCGCGGGCGCGACCAGGATGCCGGTGTAGGTCAGGGTGGTGAACCGGGCCACCATGGCGGCCGAGCCCGGCCCCGAACCCAGCCGGCCGACCACCCCGAAGAGCACCGGCAGCGGCGTGGCGAGGCCGATGCCGGCGAGCGCGAAACCCGCGGTGCTCAGCGCGATCCACGGACTCAGCACGGCGATCGCCATGCCCGCCGCCGCGATGAGGGTCCCGGTCCGGAGCAGGAAGACCGCCGACGTACGCTGCTGCAGCCGGTCCCCGAACAGCCGGCCCGCGGTCTGCAACGTGGCGAACAGGACGTAGCCCAGCCCGGCCGCGCCCAGCGACGCGCCCAGTCCCTCGTGCAGGTGGACGCCGCTCCAGTCGGCCACCGCCGCCTCCACGGTGAGCACCACGGCGCCCATCAGGCCGAACATCATCACCCGTACGGTCCACCCGGCGCGCCACCCGGTTCGTGAAGCGGCGGCGGCACCCGGCGCCCGGTCGGCGGACGCCGGCAGCAGCAGCCGCCCGCAGACCACCGCCACCGGGATCAGCAGGCCGGCCAGCAGCAGGTAGTGCACGTCCCGGCTCATGCCGATCTGCGCCGCACCGGCGCCGAGCAGCGCGCCCGCGACCGAGCCGATGCTCCACGCCGCATGACAGGTGTTCATGATCGGGCGGCCCCGCCGTCGCTCGACCGCCACGGCGTGCGCGTTCATGGTCACGTCGAGCATGCCGTGCACCGCGCCGAACGTGAGCTGGACCAGGATCTGGGTCCGGAAGTCCGGCGCCACGCCGATACCGATCAGCAGCACCGGCAGGATCACCGTGGCGGCCTGCACGATCACCCGGCTGCCGGTCCGCGCCACCAGGGTGCCGGCGGTCTGCATGGCGATCACGGCGGCGATCCCGAACGCCGCCGACAGCGTGCCGATCTGCGCGGTCGTCAGGTCCAGATCGATCTTCAGCGACGGCGTCCGTACCGCCATCGAGGCGATCACCAGGCCGTTTGCCCCGAAGACCGTGGTGATCGCCCATCGTGCCCGCATGCCGGTACCCCCTTCTGCGGGCGCCCGGTGTGGCGCCCGTACCGACACGACGCACGGGGATGGCGGTTTTCGACAGCGATCAGCGCGATCGGGCCCGGACCTCGGCGAGCCGTCCGGTGAGGAACGAGCGCTCGGCGTGGTTGTCCGTCAGCGCCAGCGTCTCCTCGTACGCATCGGCGGCCTCGGCCCAACGCCCCAGCCGCCGCAGGAAGTCGGCGCGTGCGGCGCTCAGGTAGCCGTAGGCTGCCAGCGCCGGCTCGTCGAGCAGCGGATCAAGAGCGTCCAGCCCCGCCTGCGGACCGTCGCGCATGCCGAGCGCCACCGCCCGGTTGAGCTCCACGACGGGGGAGGGCCAGAGGGTACGCAGCACGTCGTAGAGCCCGGTGATCTCACCCCAGTCGGTCTGCTCCCCGCTCGGCGCCTCGGCGTGCACCGCGGCGATCGCGGCCTGCACGGTCCAGTGGCACGGTGGCCCGGCCCGCAGCGACCGCACCAGCAGCGCGACACCCTCCTCGATGCGCCCGGCATCCCAGCGTGACCGATCCTGATCGGCGAGCAGGACCAGGCGCCCGTCGGCGGACACCCGCGCCCCGCTGCGCGCGTCGATCAGCAGCATCAACGCCAGCAGGCCGGTGACCCGCGCGTCGCCGGGCAGCAGCCGGTGCAGCAGCCGACCCAGATCGAGGGCGCGGCCGGTCAGGTCGGGGCGGGTCAGCGACTCGCCCGCGGGCGCCGCGTGTCCGGTGGTGAACACCAGGTGCACCACGTCGAGCACGGCGCCGATCCGCTCCGGCAACTCCTCGGGACCGGGCACCCGGAACGGGATCCGCGCCGCCCGGATCTTCTTCTTGGCGCGGGTGATCCGGGCCGCCATCGCCGGCTCCCGCACCAGGAACGCGCGGGCGACCTCGGCCGTGGACAGCCCGCACAGCAGCCGCAGGGTGAGCGCCACCTGCGCCTCCCGGGCGAGCGCCGGGTGGCAGCAGGTGAAGACGAGCGGCAGCCGGTCGTCGCGGTCCTCCGGACCGGGAACCGCTTCGTCGACCACCAGCAGCGGCAGGGTGCGCCGGAACACCGCGGCGCGGCGGATCAGGTCCCGGGCCCGGTTGCGCGCCACCGTGGTGAGCCACGCCCCGGGCCGGTCCGGGACGCCGGTGCGCTCCCAGGTCTCGAGGGCCTGCGCGTACGCGTCCTGGGCGCACTCCTCGGCCAGGTCGATGTCACGGGTGAGGTGCACCGTCGCGGCGAGCACGGCCGCCCACTCCTCGCGGTGGGCCCGCGCGACGGCGTCCGCGGCGGTCAGCTCACGTCCCGGACGGGCCGCACTTCCACGGCGCAGTGCGCCCAGGTCAGCTCCGGCAGCTTCCGGGCCAGCGCGATCGCCTCGTCCAGGTCGCCGGCCTCGACCAGGTAGTAGCCGCCGAGCACCTCCTTGGTCTCCAGGAACGGTCCGTCGGTGATGAGGCCGCCCCGCAGGGTCGTCGCCGTGCCGGTCGCCTCGAGCGGATCGCCGGCCAGCACGGCGCTGCCTGCCGCGGCCGTGAAGGCGGCGTGCCCGGCGTCGAGTCGCGCGCTCTCCTCCGGGGTCATCGCCTCCCACTGCTGCTCGTCGCCGTAGATGAGGAGCATGTACTTGGCCATCTGTCCTGTCCGATCCGTCGGGGGCCCGTCCGGCCCGTCCATGGTGACGACGAACGAGCCGTGCGCCGATCGACGTTAGTGTGGCCTCGTGTCCGTCGACAGTGAGAGCCCGCTGGCGTCCCGCCTTCTGCGGGCCGGGATCCGGGACGTCGTGGCCGTCGAGCCGGTGAGCGGGGGATTGGCCGCGATCGCCGGGATCGTCCATCGGGAGGACGCCCCGCCGCTCTTCGTCAAGACCCTTGATGTGTACGAGGGGAGCGACGGCCTCTTCGCCGCGGAGGCGGAGGGGCTCACCGCCCTGCGGGAACTCGGCGGGGTGCCGACCCCCGACGTGATCGTCGCCGGCCCGGAGGTGCTCGTGCTGTCGCTGCTGGCGCCGCGACCGGCCGGCGAGGCGTTCTGGGAGCGGTTCGCCCACGCCCTCGCGCACCTGCACACCAGCACCCGTCACGACCGGTTCGGGTGGCACCGCGACAACTGGCTGGGCCGGCGCCGGCAGTCCAATGCCTGGACCGGCGACGGCTTCGCGTTCTTCGCCGAGCACCGGTTGCTGCGCTGGCTTCCCGAACCCCGGGTCGAGGCCGCGCTCGGGCCCGCCGACCGGGCCGCGCTGGAACGGCTGTGCGCCCGGCTGCCGGAGCTGCTGCCGGACCGGCCGGCCTGTCTCACGCACGGCGACCTGTGGGCGCAGAACGTGCTGTCCACCGCGGACGGGCGGGCCGCGCTGATCGACCCGGCGGTGTCGTACACCTGGGCCGAGGTGGACCTGGCCCACCTCTGGACCACCGCGCCGCCGCCGGAGGCACGCCGGTTCTTCCCGGTCTACGCCGAGCTGACCGGCCTCGACGACGGCTGGCCGGCCCGCATGCCGATCATCCAGTTGCGGCAGCACCTCGCGGTCCTGGCGCAGTTCGACGACGACTGGGGCGCCGCCGAGACGATCCGCGCCACCCTCGCGCCGTTCCGGAGCCGGCCCTGACCGGCGGTCACCACCAGCCGTTGCGGCCGCGCTGGAAGAGCCTGCGGCATTCGGCCCAGAGCCGCGGCCGTTCTTGCAGGTCGGCCTCGTCGATGGTGGTGAGGGCGAGGATCTCCGGGCCGAACTGGCTGATCCACGGCACCAGCACCGGGTGGTTCTGGAAATGCCACCACTCGGCGTTGCCGTACTTCGCCGGGAATTCAGAGCGGGGGCCGATCGGGTGGAAGCCGTGCCGGGCGGCCACCGCGGTCACGTCGAGGAAACGGCCGCTCACCGGGCGCACGCTCGTCGATCCGTTGTGCCACTCGACCGCGTCGAGGTCACGCTGCACGCCCCGGTCCGAGCGGGCCCACACGTTCCACCGGTCGCCGGATGCGGTGATCACGTAGAGCTGATTGCGGGCGTCGGCACGCGCCGACCGCACCATGCCCGAGGTGGTGGACAGGTCGAACGCGGCGCCGCAGTAGTGGATCGAGGTGGGTTTGCGGCCGGACGACACGACGGCGTCGAGGGGACGCAGGGCGCCCGCCGTGGTCATCAGCACGCCGGCCTCGTTCAGCTCCGCGCGCATCCCCCGGGCCGCGCCGGCGACGTCGGAGCGCACACGCATCGAGGAATAGCCGTGATCGTCCGGATCGTGGTGGGGGACACCGGGCGGCGTCCACTGGTCCATCTCCACGACCACGGTCGGGAGCCGCCGGCTCTCCGCCCATCCGCGGTTCAGCTCCCAGGCGGTGTCCTCGCCGGGAATGCCGTCGGCGGCGAGCCCGGCAGCCGACTGGAAGTGGCGCACCGCCTGCCGGAAGGTACCGGCGTGCACGTCACGGCGATCGCCGACGACCCGGTGGAAGACGAGCAACTCGCCGAGCCGGTCGAAGTAGCGGTCCTGATGGGCGGCGAACCGCTCGGGTGCGACGGCGAGATAGGAGCGGAGCGCGTCGAGGTCCCGGTCGGTGGCGAGGATGTCAGCCACGGGCGACCTTCTGCCGTCCGAGCACCTCCGCGATCTGCTGGCGGAACGCCGGCGACGGCTCCAGCCCGAGCGCGTTGCGCAGCAGCGCACGGTACTGCTTGAACTGCCGGGCCGCCTCGCCGCAGTTGCCGGCCGCGAGATGGGCGTCGACGAGGGCCCGGTGCGCCGACTCCCGCAACGGCTCGGCGGCGACGGCCGCGAACGCCGCGTCGGCGGCCAGCGCGACGCTTCCCCGCGCCAGCCAGCTCGCGCTGAGCTGCTCCAGCCCGTGCAGGCACAACTGGCGCAGGCGTTCACGTTCGATCAGGACCCAGTCGTCGTACCAGTCCGGCAGCAGCTCGCCGCCGAGCAGCTTGGTGTCCGCGGCGACGTCGCCGGCGTGCCCGGCCAGCAGCTTGCGCGCGACCGCGTCGACCTCCGCGACGTCCACATAGACGTCGTCGGCGAGCCCCAGATGGGTCCGGCTGGAGCGGATCAGGCGTTCGCCGTAACCCCGGGTGCGCCAGAGCGCGGACCGCAGGTTCGAGGTGGCCCGGGTGTCGGTCTTGTCCAGCCACAGTGCGCCCGCCACGTAGTTGCGGTGCAGCGGCCGCGGGTGCAGGGCCAGGAAGGCGACCAGCCGCTGGGCGGCGAGCGGCGCATCCACGGCCAGATCGTCGACCACCAGCTGGAAGCCGTCTATCAGGCGCAGACGTACGGCAGCATGGCGGTCGATGCGGGTGGCGAGCGGGGCAGCGGTGAGCGCCATCGTCGGTCCTCGGCATGATCGTGTGATTTCGCCCGAGCATGGCATACAAAGCGTCACTACTCCGTCACATCACCGTGGCGCTCCAGGTCGTCAAGCCACCGGATGACACCGTCGCGGATCGCCTCGCTGCCCGCGAAAACTCCCAGCTCACGTGGCCTGCCGTCGACTCCCTCGGAGCCGCGCAGGCGAGCCACCGGTACGCCGTCGTTCGTCCACACCGTGACGAGCAGGACGCCGAGCACAGGACCTGTCATGGCAGCGGATGGACACTCATGCCTGGTTCGATGCGCGGTAACCACCGCCGGTCGACGATCCGCACGGCTGCTGCGGGGTGGGTTCGGGCGGGCTCTGTCCCGGGTCGCCGCCCGTGTCGTCGGGTTCGTGCCGGCACTCCTCCAGGACGACAGCGACCAGATTGTCACGACGGGCCTTGAGAGCTTCCGTCCGCAGCCTCTGCCAGGTCTCGTAACGGAAGATCGTGGTCTGGAGGCAGAAGCTGACCTCCCGCCAGTCGATGAGTTTCGCGAACCAGTAGCGCAGCTTGAGCCCGTACGCGGTCGGCTCGGCACGATCGGCGTCGAGCTGGTCGATGTCGTCGCTCAATTGCAGATAGAGGACGTAGTTGCGCTCGTCGTCGCTGCCGCTCTGGGCGCACACCGCCTGCTCGAGCTCGACGGCCCGGCCGGTCAGCTTCTTGATCGCTCCGGCCAGCTCGGCGGGCAGCTTCACCAGGCGGTCGTAGGTCGCGTCGGCGAACGTGACGCATCGCTTGGCCGCGGCGGCCCGGTCCGTGATCTCGCCGATCCTCTGCCCCAGCTGCTCCACGTCGCGAGGCAGGCCCGCGCAGTAGGCCGTGTCGGGCGTGTCGCACTTCTCCTGCTGTTCGGGAGGAAGGGTGTCGCTCGTGTTTTTCGACCAGCAGTGCTCCAGCTCGGTCCGGCGGCTCTCGCCGAGCTTGCAGTCGAGCGCCGCCTTGATGCGGTCACGCTTTCGCACCAGCTCCTCCCACGCGGCGGCCTGCTCCTTCCGCGCCGCGGCGTACCCGTCCTGGGCGGCCTTCAGGGCTTTGTACCGCTGCTCGACCACGCCCTTGTCCTGCTCGTAAAGGTCGGACTGCTTCTTCGCGACAGCGGTGTCCAGCTGGTACTGGGCGTTCTTGTCGTTCGGGTCGTTCCGGTCGGCAGGCGGTTTCGTCTGCGGGGTCTCTTGCTGCGGGCCCTGTTGCTGCGGGCCCTGTTGCTGGTGCGGGCCCTGTTGCTGGTACGGGCTCTGTTGCTGCTGATCGTGCGGATCTGCTTGCGCCACGACGGCCTCCTCCAAGCTCTACCGGGCCATCGTGCGAGGCGTGCGTCGCCGCAGCGTCGCCGCGCTATCGCCGCGGGTCCGGCCGATCGGCGTACGGGCCGAGGTCGCCCGCTCCGAGCAGCCGCCCCTCGCTGCGGAACTGGCGGCTCACGCCCTGCGCCACATCCCGCATCGACGGCCGGTCCGCGCCGGACGCGGCGGCCAGCAGGCTCGCGGTGCGCACCGCGCCGACGATCCCGGCGCCGGTCAGCTCCAGGGCGGCGAGCCGGTCCAGGTCGACGCCGGCGTCGCACGGGTGCAGCGCCAGCTCCCACAGCCGGCGCCGCTCGGGTTCGTCGGGCCGGGGGAAGTGCACGACCGTGTGGAAGCGGCGGACGAACGCCGGATCGATGTTGTCGCTCAGGTTGCTCGCCAGGATCACCACCCCGGCGTACTCCTCGAACCGCTGCAGCAGGTGGCTGACCTCGGTGTTGGCGTACCGATCGGTGCCGTGCCGCACCTCGCCGCGCCGGCCGAAGAGCGAGTCGGCCTCGTCGAAGAACAGCACCGCCCCGGAACCGCCGATGGTGGTGAACACGTCGTCGAGGTGCTTCGCGGTCTCACCCACCCACTTCGACACCACCCGGGACAGGTCCACCTTGACCAGCGGCGTGCCGAGTTGCACGGCGATCACCTCGGCGGCGAGGGTCTTGCCGGTGCCCGGGTCGCCGGTGAACAGCGCCTTGTAGCCGCGGTGCCCGGCCATCAGCCGGTTCCCCCGCCAGCGCTCGTGCTGGTCCGGCAGCGCCCGCGCGAACGACGCGATCTCCAGGATCTGCCGGTGCAGCGGCGCGGTGAGCACCAGGTGATCCGGCCCGCGCTGCGGCGTGACCACCCGGACGAGCCGGTCCGGGCGCGGCGCCGACATCGCCGTGCACGCCGCCTCCAGGGCCCGGTCGTCGTCCTCGCCGAGGACCGTCGCCGCGGTCGCGGCCAGGCCGGCCGCCGCCGTCGCGGCGAGCGGTGCCAGCCGGGACCGGCCGGCGAGTTCCCGCACGTGCCCGTCGGCCAGCCCGGGAAATCGTTGCTGCCAATAGGCGGCGCGCGCCGCGGCGTCGTCGTCGGCGTGCACCTCCAGCCAGCGCCGCCCGGCCATCGCGGCGGCCGGCCGCCACGGCTGCGCGGCGGTCAGCACGATCGGCTGGTGGGTGCCGGCCAGCACCGCGGCGAGCACGTCCTGCAGGTCGTCGGCGAGGTGGGGGAGGGAGATCCAGAGCAGGGCCCGGCAGGCGCCGGCGGCGGCGAGGGCCCGCCGCAGGATCGCGCCGGCCTGAACCGCGCCGCCTTGGATCGCGCCGGCCTGGATCGCGTCTGCCCGGCCCGCGCCGGCCTGGCCGGCGTCCGCCTGGTCCGGGCCGGCGCCGGACAGGGCGGAGACCCGCCGCAGCGGCATCCCGGCGGCGCGGGCCAGCTCGGTGGCGGCCGCCTCGGCGAACGCTACCGGCTCGGCGTGGATCAGCACGGTGTCGAGGGTTCCCTCGCGCAGGGCGGCGGCGACCCGGGGCAGCGCCGGCCGGCAGCGCACCGGGAAGGCGTCCGCCATGGTGCCGGCCGCGTCCGGGTCACCGGCCACCGAGTCCGGGTCACCGGCCACCGCGCCCGGGTCGAGCGGGGCGCCGAGCAGCAGGTCGAGCAGGCCGGGGGCGAGCCGCAACTGCTGGCGCAGGTCGGTGGCCGCGTCGGCGTACGGCAGCAGCAGCCGGCACCGCCGCAACGTGCCGAACGGTCCGAGCGCGGCCCGCTGCGGGTACCGGTCGCACAGCCCGCCGGTCAGCGTCAGCAGCAGCTCCACCGACGGGTAGCGGCGGTCGAACTCGTCGCAGACGTAGGCGTAGATCCGCTCGTAGGCCCGGTCGAGCTCGGGGGCGGCCACCGCGACGAGGGCCTGCCGATCCAGCTCGTCCAGTCCGAAACGCGAGGTCAGCACGTCGAGGGGCAACGCGGCGCCGGCCTCCCGGGCCAGGTCGCGCAGCTCGTCCTCGACGGCCATGTCACCGTCACTCTCGTGAGCGGCGGGGCAGCCGGCGTCGGTCACGAAGCGGTCGGCGCGGTCCAGCAGCACCGCCACCTGCCGGTCGGTGATGCACCGGTCGGCGAGGTCGGGCCGGTCCAGCAGGGCCGCTTCGGCCTGCTGGCGGCGTACGGCGGCGCGGCACGCCCGGTTCAGGACGGTCAGGCGCAGGTCCAGGTGGGCGGCCGCATATTTGGTGCCGGTCACGCTCAGCCTCCCGTGAAGTCCACCGGGCGCCCGCCCAGCCACGGCACGTCGTCGACCGTGCGCAGGGCGCCCCGATCCCGCAGGTCGGCGTGGCGGCGGCCGAGCGGCACGCGCACGGTCAGCCCGTACGGACCGGACCGCACCAGTCCGTCGAGGTCGGCGAAGCGGTCCAGCGCCAGCATCGGATGGGTGCTCTCCCGGCCGTGCCAGAGCTGCCAGGCCAGGGCGGCGAGCGCGGCGCCGGCCAGCGTGGCGATCGGGCCGTCGAGGGCGGCGGCGTACCCCTGCCTGCCGGACGCGGGCCGCTCCGCGGACGCGGCCACCAGCTCGGCCAGCGGCGCACAAGCAGGGATCTCGTCCGGCATCGGCGGGCGCCCGAACGACCGCCACAGCCGATCCACCTCGTCCGGCGCCGCGTCCAGAGTCATCGGGAAGACCCCTGTCGAGTCCGCCACGGCGTACCCGGTATCGCCCGGCACCACCAGCAACGGCCAGGCCGCCGGGCGCTCCGCCACCAGCTCGTCCACGATCAGGCGCTGGGCGGGCGGCCACCAGACGGCCTCCGCATCGGCCAGCCGCTCGGGTGACGCCTCACCGGCCGGGTCGCCCGCGAAACCGTGAGGGTCGCCGGCGAACACCGCGATCGTGTCGAGCGCGGCCGGCTCGTGCAGCCAGCCGCGCGCCGGCGGCGGCAGCGTCTTGCGCGCCAGCGCCGCGGCGAACGCCGCCAGGTCCTGCTCGCCGCCCGGTCCGGCCAGATGGGCCGCCACGGCGTCCAGCACACCCATCCGCTGCAGCGGTCCCAGCAGCAGAAACGGCAGCACGGTCGGCACCTCCACCTCCCGCTGCGGTGCCGGCCGGGTGCCATGGCGCGAGCTGGGTGGGGCGCTTCGCGCGATGTCGGGTACGACGGACCGCCCGCCCGGCCACCCACCTAGCGGCCCGGTCGGCGCCCCGGCCGCCCACCCACCCGGCGCCCCGGCCGGCGATCCGCCCAGCACGGATGAGTCGCCGGCCGGCTCGTCTCCGACAATTCCGAAATGTCGGGAAGACGGGAGGACGGTGGAATGGGTGCTTCCCTCGGCCGGGGGACCGGTCGGTGATTCCCCGGAAGCGTCCTCCACCCCATCGGTGGTCGTGGGCACGGTGCCGGAAGCCGCGGGGAAGGATGTCGTGCTGATCCCCGCTGTTTCGCCTGCTTGGTCGACGAGGGTGATGGCCGCTGCCGGGTCGGCGGAGGTGGTTGCCGTCCCGGCGGCGGCGGTGCCGATCGCTGCCGAGACGGTGCCGGCGTTGTCGGGTGGAAGCGCGAAGGGGTGCGGTTCGGCTGGGGTGGCCGGCGAGGGGAAATCCCACACCGACGGATCGGAGACGGGGAGGTCGAGCCGGGCGGCCGTCGCGACCGCCGCTACGAGCCGTGCCGTGACCACATCCTGCGGGTCTTCCGATGAGGGTGTGCCGGCCGGGTCCGGGCCGCCGAGCAGTCGTGACCAGGCGGTCAGCAGTTGAGGGGCGGCCGCGGCCAGCAGCCGGTCCAGCCGGCCGGATCGGTGAGCGTGCAGCAGCGTCCGGGACACGCACGCGGCCCGTACGCCATCCTGCCCGGGAGGGTGGAGACCCGGATCGGGTACGGGATCCGGGCGCGGCGCACCGGGGGCCCAGGTGGCGCCGGCCGCGAGCACCGCGTCGTGCACCGCCCGGCCGACCGCATGGTGCAGCGTGAACCGGGCCGCCGACATCGCCGGTGGGTCGGGGGACGGGTGCTCACCACGTACCCTCTCGGAAGTCTCCGACGGACCCGGACCCTCCGGATCGGCGCCGAGATCGGCGGCCACGCCGGGCGAGGCGAGAGCGGCGAGCGCCGTGACCGGAACGCGCAGCCGCACCCGCACCTCGGGCAGCACGACGGCACCGGGACCGTCCGCGCCGGTCTCCGCCGCCAGCCGGGGCACGACGAGCAGGGTGACCAGCGCCTCGAGAGCACGCGCCAGGGCGTCACGGTCGTCGGCGAACCAGGGCTGGCGGACGATCGCCCGCACGTCGCACCGGCCGATCCGCATCACGGGTTCGGCCCTTGGACGGCCTGTGGCAGGTACCCCGCGACCAGCACGATGAGGGTCTCGGCCGGGAAGGTCCCGGTGGCCGTTGCCTTCCCGCTCGGCTTGTCGGCGGGAATCCGGACCACACCGTCGGTGATGAGGCCGCTCCGCGCGCGGACCTCGTAGCGTGGCTGCTCGACGACGCCGGCCGACCCCATCCGGGGCACCGTGATTTCGATCTTGCTGCCCACCTCGGCCACGGTGACATCGCTGACCAGCCGGCTCAGTACCGGTCTGCTGGTGCCGTCCGGCCCGGTCAGGGATGTGACGCGCCAGCCGAACACCGCGAGCGGATCGTCGAACTCGGCGTCGACAACGGCGGTGAGCAGCTGGGCCGCCGGGAAGGCCAGTGCCGGACCGCCCGATGTGATCGCGACGTCCAGCACGAGCTGCGGCGGCAGCGCCGGCACCGCGACCGGCACGGTGACGAGCGCACCGATCGCGTGGCCGGTCTCCTTGACGTAGACCACGGTCATCGACGTCATGGCCCGGTGCCCGTCTGCCGTGCGGCGGCCACCACGAACCGGCACACCGCCGCCGGCCCGTCGTCCAGAGCGGGCGGGTTCATGGTGACCCTCTGCAGCCGGCAGTGGGCCACCCGCTGCCGGTCCACCTCGCAGCGGGACACCAGGAACGCCGTGCCGGGCTGCGGCGGCGGGTAGCCGGGCGTCACCCAGATGTGCAGGATCACCTTGCCGGCGGCCACCTCCTCCTCGGTGACGCCGGGCGGCAGCGGCAGCGGCATGCCGTCGGTCGCGACGCCGGAGATCAGGCCCACCGCCCCGGCGATGGACACCGCCGGATCGAGCTGCCCGCCGAGCGTGACGTCACCGGCCGGCGAGACCGAGAAGACATCGGCCACGCCGCCGGCCGCGTCGAGGGCGCCGAAGCGCAGGCCGCGGGCGTCGAGGACCATCGCCGGCTGGCCGGCCGCGGCCGGGTCGCCGAGGCGCAGCAGCAGCCGGTCCCGGTCGGCGATCACCTCGCCCGCCCGGACGCCGGCCGGGCGCACCCGGACCTGGCCCACCTCGTCGTACACCTCGACGTAGCGGTTCAGTCCCGTGTGGAAGCGGACGAAGCCGAGCAGCACCCGGTACGGCCGCGCCACCGCGGTCAGCGGTTCGCCGAATCCGATCCGCGGTTGCGCGGCCAGCGCGAGGTGCTCGTCGCGGCGGCCGATGCGGATCTGGTAGCCCTCGGCCGTCCGGGTCGGGCCCGAGGTGCCGCAGCCGCCGGGGTCGAACGGCGGCGCCGCCGCGTCCCGGTCGTCCGCGCTGAGGATGACCGGGTACGGGAACGTGGTCACCGTGCCCGGGTAATCGGGATCCACGGCCGGGCTGAGCACGTCGGCGCGGAACTGTTCCGGGGTCAGCGGCTCGTCGTCGGGCACGACGACGAGGCGCCCGTCGCCGTCGATGGCCACGCCGGCGGTCACGGTGACCGGCACGGTGCCGACGGACTGCCCGCCGTGCGTCATCATCTGCCGGTCCCCGGCGGCCAGGCGCAGCCCGGCGGCGATGCCGGGGGTGTGCGCGACCCGGTCGTGGCGGGCGGCGCGGTCCCGGGCCGAGTCGACGGTGAGTTCCAGGTCGGAGGCGTTGAGCTGCTGCCCGTCGGTGAACCGGGGGCGCTGCGGCGAGACGGTCATGACCGGTCACCGGCGTTCAGCGACTCCACCAGCCGGGACAGTTCGGTCTGCAGCTGGGCCAGTTCGCCCTTCAGGTTCTCCGCCTCCCCGGCGATCTTCTTGATCTGCTGCGCCTGCCGGGGATTGAGCCGGGTCCTGGCCAGCTGCTTCTGCGGCTCGACGCTCTTCTCCTGAGTCCTCCCGGATGGTGTCAGGCTTTTGCGTACGTTGTTCAGCACGCTCAACAGCGGAAGCTTCCGGCCGGGCGCGTCGTCGCAGCAGGCCTGGACGATCTCGTCGTGCAGCAGGTCCATCGGCAGCCAGTAGCCGAGCGTGGATCCGGTCACCGCGTGCCGGCGGATGCTGTCGCACACCCGCACGACCTCGCAGCCCTCGACCACGATCTCGGCCAGCGGCACCGCCGTGTCGGTGCAGGACGGGCACGGCGGGTTGGCCGCGGCGCAGGCGCATTCGCGGGCGGACCGCCCGAACGCGGCGAGCACCAGCTCGGCGGCGGCCTGCAGCGCCCGGTCGTCGCGGCGGTCGACGGTCAGCCGGGCCAGCCGGGTGTCGTCCTGGCAGCGCGTACCCGGTTGTCCCGCCCGCCGGGTGAGCAGCACGTCGCGGCCCTCGGCCACGATTTCGCGGAGCTTCTCGCGCATCTCCTCGCTGGCCGGCACGCCGTTGGCCAGCAACCGGTCGGCGGTGGTGGGCGCGATGCCGGCCTCGTCCGTCGTGGGCTTCGGCGGCGGGATCCGCCGCCGCAGGCTCGACACCTGCTCCAGCAGGGCGGCCTTGAGGATCGCGGCGATCGGGTCCTGCTGCTCCTGGCCGGTGAAGGTGTCCTCCACCTGGGTGAGCACGTCGCGGGCGGCGGTGCGGTCGCCGGCCAGCGCGAGCCGGGCGCCGATCGACGCCAGCCTCACCGCCTGCGGCAGCTTCTTCTCGGCGTCGAACTCGCGTCGGGCCTCCTCGATCTCCTTCTCGGCGGGGGCGCCGTCCGGCGAGCGGGCGGCCCCGCTGGTGAGCTGCTGGGCGGCGTCGCCGGCGGCGCGTAGCCGCGCTTCGAGGCCGGCCGCGTCCAGTCCGGCGGTCTCGCAGGCGGCGAGCGCGGTCCACAGCGACGGCCTTTCTTTCTCGCCACGGCAGCGGCAGCGCAGCGCGAACCGGTACCCCTCGGAGACCCGGCTGGGCTCGCAGTCGGCGCTGGAGCCCTGCTCCTCGGAACCGGCGTACGGCGCGACGAGCCGTCCCGGCGTCTCGGTGTACTCGACGACCAGCTCGTACCGGCGGGCCAGCGGCTCCTTGCCGGCGTCCCCCTTGCCCGGCTCCGGCTCGGCCGGGCACGGCTCGACGCAGCCGCCGACGTGCGGCAGGTCGGCGAGCAGCGCGGTGACGTCGAGCGTCTCGTCGCAGCCGACGACGATGTCGTTGCCGCAGCAGTCGAGGGCGTACCCGGGCCGTACCCGGATCCGGCTGCCGCCCGCGTCGGCGCAGAGCACCTCGAGGCCGCAGACCACGCCGGCGCCGACGAGGTAGCGGTTGTGCAACCGGTTCTTGGCGGTCAGGTAGTCGCCGAGCGCCTCCAGGTCCTCCTCGGTCAGCAGCTGGCCGGCGAAGAACCGGGGGCGGGTGAACGTGCCCGCGGCCGTGGCGCCGGGCTGCCGCTCGCCGCAGCCACCCCCGCAACCGCAGCCGCATCCGCCGTCGCGCCGCTTCATGCGGATCCCTCCTCGGAACCGCCGCTCGGGTCCTGGCCGACCCAGATCCACGACTCGAAGGTGCCGCCCTCGGCGCCGTTGCCCGACTGCCAGTCCCCGGCCCGGTCCGGCGGGTTCGCGCAGATCAGCGGCTGCGGGTCCGGATGGCCGTCCACCGCCGTCAGGGCGGCGCGGAGCGGGACCCCGCCGCCGAGGTGCATGCCGGACAGGGCGCGGCAGCACTCGTCCAGCACGAACGCCGAGCGGATCACCAGCAGGATCCGGTCGCCCGTGTTGAACCCCTCGGCCTCCTGGAGCCGGATCCACACCTCGTCGCAGAGCTGCTCCCCGGCCGGCCGGGTCTCCAGTGTGACGTCCTTGACGTACCAGTTGTCCCGGCGCCCGCGGCCGCCCTCGTACACGACCAGGTCGACCACGCCGGGCCGCAGCGAGCCGGCGTGCACCGGCCGGGAGAACCGGACCCCGACGCCGCGTTCCAGCATCCGCTCGGCGGCCCGCCGGCCGTACGTGCCGCCGTGCACCCAGCCGAGCCCGGTGACCGTGGCCAGGCGGTGCCGGGCGAGCGGGCGGCGCCCGTCCACCCGCACGCTCGCCGTGGCGGTTCCCGGGTCCCAGGTCAGCACGGCCAGCAGGATCCGGCGGTCCGGGCAGCCGGCCAGGCACATCTCACAGGTGTCGCACGCGGCCTCCTGCGGCGCGGTGGCGTCGACGCGCAGGCGCACCTCGTCGCGGATCCGGCCGTACTGCGGCTCGGTGAGCGGGTCGCAGCCGTACTCGGCCGGGGTGCTCGGATGCACCGGCCGGGCGACGTGCTCGATCGAGACGTAGAGCGGCCGGCCGGCCAGCAGCGCCTCGCGCTCGGCGTCGCCGAGCAGCTCCCCGAGCCGGCGGCAGTGGCGCCGGCGCAGCACCAGCAGCTCACCGCGGCAGTCCACCGCCACGCCCGCCTCGGTCTCGAGCACGAGCTGCTCGGCCGGCGGGCGCTGCTCGCCGTCGCCGGCCGTCGCGGGGGCGGGGGCGGTGGCCGGCACCCGCACGTCGAGGCCGCACGCCACGCCCCACCCGATCGCCGCCCGGGTCAGCAGACCCAGCCGGTTCACGAAGTACGCCTGCTCGGCGCGCAGATCCTCCGGGCCCAGCAGCTGGCCGAAGAAGTAGCACAGGCGCTCCAGCAGCGGAATGTCCGCGCCGCCGTGCCCGTGTCCGCAGTCCGTTCGCATCGTCGCTGATCACCTCACCATCGAGGTGATTCCAGCGAACAGGCGTCGTCCGACCGTCACGCCAGCGCCACCGGACGCGCCGGCCGACAACGGTCCCCGCCGGCGCAGGATCACCGCGTGCCGCTCCGGACCGCCCAGCACCCCGGGTGCCGGTCGGCCGAGCCGGGTGTCGACGCCGACCCGCCACGGCCGGCCCACGACCATGGCCGGGGAGGCGTACCGGATCCGGACGGCGACGTGGCCGGGCAACAGCGATCGCACGAGCGCGGCCAGGCCGGGACGGGAGGCGTCGGGCAGCGACGCCGGGACGTGCACGACACAGCGGAAGGCGCCGCTGCCGTACGCCGCCGCGATCACGCCCGCCCGCTCGTCGAGGCGCCCGGTTCCCAGCCGGCCGCTGCCCAGCCGCATCCCGGAGCGGCCGGCGCCGAACAGCCGTACCCCGCCGAGCGCGGCGGCGCCGACCGCACCCCAGGGGCGGTCCCGGCCGGGCTCGTCGACCAGCACGTCCACGTCGTACACGGCCTGCACGGCGGCGCGCAGCGCGGCCGGGGTGCCGAGCCGCGGCCAGATCCGCGGCCACGCCGCCAGCAGCCGGGCGGTGGCACCGGCCGGCCATGCCGGGTCGGGCCGGATGCCGAGCAGCCCGGCGAGCGCCCCGATCGCGTGCGGCGGCAGACCCGGCCGGTGCAGGATCAGCGGCGCGTGCTCGATCACGTCGTCGAGCTGGTCGAGGGAGGCGTCGAACAGCGACAGGAACCGGCGGGTGAAGTCGGCCGCCTCGGGGTCGTCCCGGTACACCGCCGGCAGCCTGTCGAGGCTGGTCGAGCGGCCGAACTCGGCGGTGACCCGGCGCACCAGCGGGGTGGCCGCGCCGGTGCCGTGCAGGCTCAGCTCGAGGATCAGGAACCGGCCGGGCGGCTGCCGGATCAGCGCCTCGGTCGTGGTGATCCGCTGCCAGCCGGTTTCCGGGTCCGGTTCGGCGCCGGCGACAGTGGCGGCGCGCGCCTCGACCCAGGTGCCGGGCGGCTGGTCGGCGTCGATGACGACGCGGTGCCACGTGCTGTCGTCGACGCCGCTGTCCAGCGCGGTGGTGCGCAGCCGGCCCTCGGTCGCGTACCGGCTGCCGGCGCCCGTCCCGGCCGCGGGCCCGGCCGGTTCGCCGTAGCCGTCGACGGTGATCGCGGCGCCGCGCGGCGTGCTGATCGTCCACCGCTCGTCGTCGGTGACGGTGAGCCGGACCGGGCGCGGCGCGGCCCGCAGCCCGCCCAGGTCGACCGGGCCGAGCGCCAGGGTGGCCCGGTCGACGCGCAGCAGCCGCCGCCACCCCGGTTGCACCCGGAACGACAGCAGCAGCTCCTCCCCGCGGGCCGTGCGGACCGGGCCCAGCTCGGCGGCCTGGCCGGCGCCCGGCAGGTCGCGGACGCGCCGCACGATGCCGTCCAGGCCGGCCAGCAGCAGGCGGTCCGGCCGTTCGGTGACCACCGCGATCAACCCGCCCGGGACGAACGACACCAGGCGGGGCCGGCCCGGCACCGGGATGCGCAGCAGGGGAGTGCGGCCGGCGGAGCGCAGCAGGGGAGTGCGGCCGGCGGAGCGCAGCAGCCACACCGTCCGGGAGGCGCGGTCGGCCACCAGCAGGGTGTCCCGGTCGGCGGCGACCGCGGCGGGCCGGCCCGCCGGCTCGGCCTCGTGCAGCACGCCGGTGCACGGGTCGAGCGTCCGCAGCCGGTCGCGGCCGGCCACGACCACCCGGCCCGCGCGGTCCCAGGCGGCCCGGGCCGGCGGCAGATGCCGGGCCAGGTCGCCGAGGTGCACCGCGCCGGGCAGCGACACCACGCCGGCCAGCCGGATCCCGGCCGGGTCGGTGAGGCCGTCCAGCCCGGCGGCCGCGGCGGCCTGCCATCCGGTACGCGCGTCGAGCAGCCGGAACGACGTGCCGGTCATGGGTTCTCCTCCCCGGTCAGCGGGATCACCAGGTGCCGTCCCGGCCACGGCAGCGTGCCGGCCGGCAGCGGCGCGTCCCGGCACGGCGCCGAGAACCGGCCGGCCACCGCGATGACGAGCCGGGACACCGAGAGCACGCCCGGCACCGCCGCGATCGCCGCGACGAGACGCCGGTAGCCGATCGGGACGCCGAGCGGCCAGCCGTGCCCGTCCTCACCGCCGTGCGCGGGATCGAGGTGGGCGTCGACGGCCCGGCCGATCGCGATCACCAGCTCGGACTGGTCCCGGTCCGGGTCGAGCCGGGCCGCCACCTCCACCTCCACCTCGGTGAACCGGGCCGGCCGGACCGCCACCCGGGCGCCGAGCGCCACCAGCGGCCGGCCGCCGGCCAGCTGCGCGGTGACCGCGTCGAGGACGCGCGCGTCCGGCACCGGCGGTGAGCCGTCCGAGCCGACCACGAGCAGGGTGAGCTCTCCGGCGCCGGGCAGGGCGATCACCCGGGCCACGTGCGCCGGGGCGCTGCGGGCCAGCACCTCGGCGTCGCCGGCGGTCACCGCCCGGTTCCTCGACCGCAGCAGGGCGGGGCCGCGGGCGAGGATCGACGGAATCCCCTCGGCGTCGGCGGCGCCGGTGGCCGGGCGCGGGTTGTCGACGGCCGACAGGTTCGGCACCGTAGTCCGCGGCACCGGCCCGGCGTGCGCCGGCAACGCCGTCGCGAGGCCGCCGCCGACGCGGTAGCGCACCGCCCGGACGTGCCGGAACCCCGGCGGCACGGCGGCGCCGCGCACGCCGTCGCCGAACGTGAGCACGCCGGCGGCCGGGTCGAGGACGAAGTGATGATCGTACGGGCGGCTGGTGGCCAGCGAAGCGACCTCGGTCCACACCGGCGGTCCGCCGGCCGGCGCCGATCCTCCGGCCGGCACCGATCCCTCGGCCGGGGTCGATGTCCCGGCCTGCGCCAATCCTCCGGCCGGCGCCGATCCTCCGGCCTGCGCCGGTCCCAGGTCGAACAGGTCGGCCGGGTCCGGGGCGTCGACGAGCACCCTCACCGTGCCGGGCAGCACCGGGGTGCGGGCCAGCCGGTAGCGGCGGGTGCCGGCCTCGCCCGGGTCGTCGACCGGCTCCAGCACCTCGTCGCGGATCGTCTCGGCGCCGGACGCCGCGACCGCGTTGAGCCGGATCGCGGCCAGCCGCGGCGGCTCGTCGTAGCGGCCGCTGCGGATGCTGACCCGCAGCCAGCGCAGCGGTGGCAGCGTCGAGGTCGGCAGCAGCGGGTGCGGCAGCGGCGTCCAGTCCCGGCGGGTCGCGACCTCGACGACGCCGGTCCGCCGCAGCCCGGCGGTCCGGTCCAGGTGCACGTCGGTGGTGACCGGGCCGGCGCCGGTGAGCAGGTCCCAGCGCAGCGACGGCTCCTCCGGGGCGGCGATCACGATCTCACCCAGGTCGATCTCGAAGGCCAGCCTCGGGTACGGCAGCGGCCCGGACAGTCCCAGCCACAGGGCGTTGCCGGGGCGGGGTGGGGCGCCGAGCATCAGCAGCGGCGTGGCCGGGCCGACCTCGGCGGCGGCGTACGCGGTGGCGGCCGTGCCGGCCTCGACGACCAGCGCGGCCGGCCGGGCCGGGGTGGCGAACAGCTCCCGCTCGGTCTCGAAGACCACCGGCTCGCCGGCACCGCCCGCCGGTGCCGCGGTGAACTGGGCGCCCGCCGCGATCGGCACCGACTCCGGCGCCGCCTCCAGCAGGGTGAGGACCAGCGTCACCCGGCCCACGCCCGGGTCCCGGCCCTGCACCCCGGCGATGCGCAGATGCTCGCGGCGGAACTTCTCCCGCAGCCGGTTCGCCTGCTCGTACACCGGGGCGGCCTGTTCGCCGAACACCTTCACGAGGGCGACGCCGGCGTCCGCGGCCGCGCCGCCGCCCGCCCCGGCCGACCAGTCCGGCGTGTAGCCGCTGATCCGCGCCACGATCGCGGCCCGGATCGCCCGGCTGCCGGCCGGCAGCAGCGCCGGGAACTCGTCGACGGGCTCGAGATCCGGGTCCGGCGGCCGGTCGGTGTCACGCCACCACAGCACGGTTCACCTCCACGACGGTCACCGAGGGCAGCTCGTACGGACGCAGCGGCAGCGGATCGCAGTCGGTCCAGTCCTCGGCTCCGGTGTCGCGGACCGCCACCCGCATCACCTCGGCCTGCCGGCCCAGGACGCGCTGCAGCACCGCCACGAGATCCGGCGGGGCCAGCGCCGCCCCGAACGGCCAGCCGTCCCCGCCCGGCCCGCCGCCGACCGGGTCGAGCAGCCGCCGGATCGTCTCGGCGGCGCGCCGGCGGACCCGATCCGGGTCGCCGCCCGGCACGGCCAGCTCGGCCCGCACGTCGACCGGCCGGTACGCGGGCCCGCGCACGATCAGGCAGGACCCGATCAGCCGGGCCGGGTGCAGTGCGGTCCGCAACGCCCGCAGCGACACCGGGTCCAGGTCCGGGGCGGGCCGCGCGGTGAGGTCCTCGGGGGAGTCGCGGTGCGCGGCGGGCACGCAGAACGCGGTCACGGCGTCCGGCACGACGGCGTCACGGTGCGCCGGGTCGTGGCCGGCCCGCACGTGCACGCGGGCGATCGGCACCCCCGGCACGCCGGTGAGCAGCTCCCGGATGTCGGCCGCGGTGACCGCCCGGGTCGCCCGGGCCAGCTCGGCGGCGGTCCGATCCCGGGCCTCGGCCGCGGTCTCGCCGTCCCGGCCACCGCCGAGCCGGGTCACGGTCCGCGCGGTGACACCTTCGAGCCCGTCCGCCGGCCCGAGCCCGTCCGCCGGCCCGGTGCCGTCCGCCGGCCCGGTGCCGTCCGCCGGCCCGGTGCCGTCCGCCGGCCCGCTGCCGGCTTCGGGGGCCACGCTGCCGCGCACGATCTCCAGTTCGGTGCCGGGCCCGGCCTCGGGGACCACGCCGCCGCCGAGGTGGTAGCCCAGCACGACCTTGCTGCCCGCTATCCAGCGCGGGATGCGCCCCGCCGTGCCATCGCCGAACCGCAGCCGGCCGGTGGCCCGGTCCACCGCGACGGCCCGGTCGCCGGGTCCGGCGAACGCCAGGTCGGCGACGGGCTGCCAGGTCTCGTCCGGGCTGTCCGAGCCGTCCGAGCTGTCCGGGCCGTGCACGGTGACGGTGACCAGCGCCGGGTCGTCGATCACCCGGTCGAGCGGCTCGTCGCCGTTCGGATAGGCCATCAGGGTGATCTCCCGGCCCGGCAGCGGCAGCGCGTCGGTGACCTTGTGCCGGTGCACCGGCGCCGGATGGCGGTGCCGCACCACGACCGCGTTCGGCGTCACCGCGGCGATGCGCGGCGCCGCGGACGCGCCCGGATCGTCGACGAGCAGGGTGAACGCGGCCGGGAACGTCCGTCCGCTGGCCGGGCGCAACCGCACCACACCGGAGACCCGCAGGCCGCCGGTGCCGTCGAGGACATCGAGCGGCCAGGTCGCCGCGTCGTCCCGCACCCGCCAGCGAACCGCCCCGGCCAGCGCTCCCAGCCGGTCCGCCGGCACCGGATGTCCGTCGGCGCCGAGCAGGACCCGCTCGACGTCGCCGGTGATCCAGCCGAGTTCGTCCGGTCCCTGCGGCATCGCGCCGGGCGCCACCACCCGCACGTACAGAAGATGCTCCGCCGCCGGCGCCCCGGCGGTGATCCGCAGCCGCGCGGTGGCCCGGCCGTCCGGGCCCAGCAGCGCGACCGGCCGCCCGGCCCGCAGCTCGGGCAGCCGCTCCACCCCGGACACGACCAGGCCGGTCAGCGAGGCGCCGGGTACCGCGACCGCCGGGTGCGCGGTGGTGAGCGTCAGCCGGCGGCCGTCGACGCGGGTCCGCAGCACCGTCCCGGCCGGCACGGCCACCGGCTCGGCGGCGTCCAGGGCCGCCACTGCGGTGGCCGGCACCGCCGGGCGGGGTCCGGCGTCGTCGCCGAGCAGCAGCCGCATCACGGCCCGGACCAGGGTGTCCGGGATTTGATCGAGCATGAACAGCCGCTGTTCGAGCTGCGCGGCGTAGAGCTCGACCAGGGTCATGCCCGGGTCGACCGGGGCGTGCAGGGTCCAGGTGCCGCCGGACGCGGCCGGCACGGCCCGCCGGGCTATGTCGACGAGTTCCTGCCAGGTCAGGGTGTCCAGGGTCAGCTCGGGGATCCTCACAGCTCCACCGCCCCGCCGTCGGCCAGATAGAAGGGGAAGACCAGGTTGCGCCGGGTGTTGGTGCGCAGGATCCGGTAGGTGACCGCGACCTCGGCCACGCCGTCGCCGACCGACACCGGGCCGGCCACCACGGACTCGACCTCGACGCGGGGCTCCCACCGGCGGATCGTGTCGAGCAGGACCTGTTCGAGGCGGAACCGGTTCTGCTCACTCCCCGGTTCGAAGATCAGATCGGGTACGGTCGTGCCGAGCTCCGGGCGCATGACGCGCTCGCCGGCCGCCGTACGCAGCAGCAGGAGCAACGAGTCGGTGATGTTGTCGTCGCCGCGGGAGTAGCCGAGGCCGCCGCCGGCGAGCGGCACGATCGGGAAACGCCAGCCGGTCCCGCGGAAGTCGTCGGACGTCATCTCGCTCCCTACCCGATGAGCACGTCGGCGGAGGCCGACGTGATGGCGCCGACCGGCAGGTCGGCGGGGTCGTTGCAGGTCCGGACCGGGTCGCCCGTCCGGGCCGCGGCCCGCCCGTTGATCCGCACGGTCGCCGAGCCGAGCGCCACCGTGCCCCGGTTGGCGGGCGGCCGGGCGAACGACGTGCCGGGCGGGGTCGGCACGTGCGGTGGCTGGTTGAGCGCCACGCTGCCGACCGTGGCGGCGGGCCGCCCGTTGATGAGCACGTCGGGGGAGGCCTCCTGGACGATGGTGCCGCTGAACGGGTGCGGCAGCGGCGTCGGCACCGCGCCGGCCGGGTTCGGCACCAGCACGATGTGCGTGTCCGTGCCGGTCACGCTGTCCTGGGCTCGCGCGGCGCCGGGCATCACGAGTTCAGCTGGATCGGGCGGCCCTTGGCGTCCAGGGTGCCGCCGGCGGAGATCGTGATGGTGGTCGCCTCCAGCGTGATCGACGTGCCCTTGAGCACGATGGATCCGCCGGCCTGGTCGAGCACGACGCTCGGCCCGTTCGCGATCTCCAGGGTGATCCGGTTCGCGGTGTCGTCGAGGAGCAGCCGGTGACCGGCGGCGGTGCGTACCTCCACCGCTTCCGAGCCGGGGGAGTCGTCGAGGGCCACCTCGTGGCCGGCCTTGGTCCGCAGGGTCTTGCGGTTCCGGCCGGCGGTCCGCGGCGAGCGCGGCTTGTCGGCACCGTTGTAGAGCCCGCCGAACACCACCGGCACGCGCATGTCGCCGTGCACGAAGCCGACCAGCACCTCGTCGCCGACCTCGGGCGTCCACGTCGCCCCGTACCCGTTGCCGGCCAGCACGTGCACGCACCGGCACCAGTCGCTGAGCTCGCCGTCGTCGAACCAGGGCAGCCGCACCCGTACCCGGCACTCCTTCTCCGGGTCCTCGACCTCGGCGACGATGGCCTCGGCCACGCCGTAGAACGGGCGGTCGGCCGTGGTGGCCCGGGACCGTGACGGCGGCATGGCTACCCCCTGCCCTCGGTGGCGCCGGCGACCGGCCGGTCCAGCTCCAGCGACGTGGTGAACCCGGCCGAGCCGAGGCTGTGCGTCACCTTCGTGACGTGGTAGCGCCCGGAGAACCGGCTGCCGACGCCGCCGATGTCGACGTTGTCGTCCGGGCGGATGTCCGGCATGCCGATGATCTGCGCGGTGCCGGCGGTGTACTGGTTCGCGCGTTCCATCAACCGGCTCGTCGCCAGCCGGCGGGCCTCCTCCTCGGAGAGCACCACCTTGTCGACGATGACCTCGGCGGACCGTTTGCCGGCGTTGGCCGGGCCGCTGCGCGGACCGGCCGCGCTGGACGGCAGGTCGCTGCTGCGCGCCGTGTAGACGATCGGCTTCTTGGTGCGCGGGTCCCAGCCGCGCACCGTCACCTCGGTCACCTGGTCGACGGTGGTGAGCCGCGGGCTGAAGCTCATCAGGTTCCGGCCCCACTCGAATTGGTAGACGCGCAGCGCGGCGGCGTCGCGCCCGTCCCGGCGGGGATGGAAGTGCAGCACCTCCTCGCCGGTGCCGTCGCGGACCTCGACGAAGAACTCGAAGTCGATGCGCTTGGCGCGCTCCATCAGGAACGTCGCGTCGTCCTGGTTCTTCTGCACCACCCGGCGGTGCCGCGGCCCGCTGGTGTCGATGTCGGTGCGCATGTCCCACCGGCCCGCGATGGTCCGGGCGATCTCCCCGTCCGTCGTGTCCCAATGGATCTTCGGGTCGCCGGGGCCGGGCTGGTGGTTGGCCATCTGCCGCATCCGGTCCTGCCCGCCCACCGCCAGCGTCGGCGCGCCGGACTCGGGGAAGCGCGGGCTCAGCGACGTGACGACGCCGTTGACGACCCGGACCAGCTTGCCGGCGTAGCCGAGGTCGATGCTCACCTTGCGGCCCGGGTCGAACGTGGTGCTGCTGCTGTACTTGAACGCCAGCCGCGCGTCGTCCCAGTCGCTGACGCTCAGCGTGAACGCGGTGGGCTGCTTCTCGTCCAGGATCACGCCGATCTGCAGCACGTCGCCCTTGGTCGCCGGGTCCAGCGGCTGCCCGTCGACGCGGACCAGGAACTCCGGCGCGTAGTAGGAGTCCCACAGGCCGGGGCGCAGCGTCGACCGGCCCGGCGCGGTCATCGCAGCCTCGGCACGAGCAGGGAAAGACCGGGGCGCAGCGTACGCGGGTCGCTGATCCCATTGGCCACCGCCAGTTCCCGCCAGCGGGCCGGGTCGGCGTAGACGGCCGCCGCGATGCCGGGGAGCGTGTCGCCCCGCCGTACCAAATAGGTCTTCTCCACGTCGGGAGAGCTGCGCCGGGTCTCGCGCAACTGCACGGCCACCGGCCGATACTCCTTGAGCGTGATGCCGGCCTTGGCGCGCAGCGGCACCCCGGCCGCGTCGAACAGCTGGTACGCGATGTCGATGCCGTCCAGCACCCCGGTGAACCGGCGCCGGCCCCAGACGAACGCGACGATCGGCGGGGCGTGCAGCTTGGCGTCCGGGTCGAGCAGGGCGCGCAGCCGGTTCACGTACGCGGCGTCGACGTCCTCCAGGGTGTGTGAGGTGTCCAGCAGCGCGTCGAAGCTCAGCGTCGCGAGGCCGCCGCGCACCCACTGCACCGGCGGCGCGGCCAGGCCCGGTATGGCGATCTCGGCGAACGTCTGCGACTTCTTGAGCCGGTACTCGGCCGGGTTGAAGCGCAGCGGGATCACCTTCGGGTCGGTGGCCGGGTCGACGATCTCCAGGTGCGCGTCGCGGAGCCCGGTGTCGGCCGCGGTGACCGGCGTCGCGGTGCTCACGGCCGGCCACCCGGGCCCGGCAGGCTGTCCGGCAGCAGCCGCTCGTGCTCGGCGAACCGGCGGTCCGCCGTGCGGGCGCACTCGGCCCGCCACCAGCGCTCGACGTGCCGCTCGAACAGCCGGGCAAAGTGCGCGTCCGCGCCGTCGCCGTCCAGCTCGACCGTGATCGCCAGCCGCTCGATCGTGACGTCCGCCATCAGCTGCTCCCGGTGTCGATGTCCGGCATCGGCTGCTCGCGGTGTCGATGTTCTGGCATCAGCTGCTCCCGGTGTCGATGATCTGGTTGAGGCCCTCGTGCACGATCTCCAGCGCCTCGACGGCGATGGCGCCCTGCTGGCCGTTGAGTGCGGGCCCGATCCACTTGGCGGCGAGCGCGGCCCGGAACTCCCAGGTGACGGCGAACCGGCCGTCCGGATCGAGCAGCAGGATCGCGCCGTCGCGGCGGGCGCCGAGCGAGCCGGTGAGCCCGGACCGGAACCAGTCCCAGAGCGTGCGGTTGCGGATCAGGCCCTTCTTCAGGGTGATCCGGCCCCAGCTGTAGCGGACCGGCAGCTGGTGCACGTAGTCGTTGCGCCCGCCCTCCGGCTGGGCCAGCACCTCGAGGTCGCCGGTCAGCCCGGTCACCTCGGTGAACGAGCCGGCCGCGACGAGCCGGGGCGAGGTCGGCGACTCCGGCGGGACGTACGCGTCGACCGGGTCGAGGGTCACCGCGAAGCGGAAGTTCGGCAGCGGGTAGCTCACCGCTCGACCACCTCCAGCCGCCCCTCCGCGCCCAGGGTGAGCCGGATCCGGATGAACTCCATCGGGTCGGCCGGCGCGAACTGGACGTCGCAGACCGCCCGGCCGTCGCCGGACTCGGTGCGCACCTCGAACGCCTCGGCGGGGGAGCGGCCGAGCAGGGCGCCGGAGCGGAACGCCGCGAGCAGCACCGTCGTGACCGCCCGGGTCAGCGCGAGCCGCAGCTCCGGGCCGTCCGGCTCGAACACCAGCGGCTCGGCGGCCCGGCGCGCCGCCCGTACCAGCCGGTGCACGAGCCGGCGGTGCGCCACGAACCGGGCCTGCGGCGCCGGGTCGAAGGTGCGCCCGCCCCACACCTGCAGCCCGCGCCCGGGCAGCGCCCGGATCGGGTTCACCCGGTTGTCCACGAGCGCCGACCGGCTCACCGTGTCACCGGCCGCGTCGACGACGTCGACCAGGGGCGCGTTCGCCGGGGTGCGCAGCGGACCGGCCTCCCGGTCCAGCCGGCTGGCCAGCCCGGCGACGTGCCCGCTGGCCGGGATCGCGGCCGGTGCGGTGCCCGGCTGCTCGTCCGGGCCTCCCGCCACGATCCACGGGTGGTAGATCGCCACGGCCCGGGACCCGGGCGCCGGCACGGCCCGGTCGAGCGCGCGGATCGCCGTGAGCGCCGCCGTGGTCGAGGCGTTGGCCGCCGCCGGCAGGTCCAGCAGCACCAGGCGGTCGACGGTCGCGTGCACCTGCGGCGCCAGCTCGGCCACGAAGGCCACGGCGGCGTCGCCGAGGTCGCCCCACAGGTCGGGCAGGGACAGGAACGCCACCTCGGGCTGTTCCAGCAGCGGGCGCAGCGCGGCCCGGTAGTCCTCGATGCCCGGCGGGTCGCCGTCGGCGCCGCCGGTCAGTACCGCGGTGACCGGTGTGCCGGCCGGGCCGGCCGGGTCGACCCGCACGTGGGTCAGGGCCGCGAGCGCCTCGCCGAGCCCGGTGCCGCGGGAAAGTTCGGCGGGGCCGCGCACCGGCCGGGCCTCGACGCTCCAGCTGATCCGGCCGCCGCTCACGACCCGGCGGGTCACCGTCAGCCGCAGGTCGTCCGCCCAGGTGCCGGGCGAGGTGGCGGTCACCGCGGGGCCGCCCTCCCACGGCAGGACCGCCCGGGACGGCCGGGCCCCGGGGCCGAGCACGCGCACGACGTACGCGAGGTCGCCGCCGTTGCGGAAGTACCCGGCGACCGCGGGGCACAGGTTCGCCCTGCCGTCGGCGGCGCCGTACACCCGGGTGAACTCGGCGAGGTCGCGTACCAGCAGCGCCCGCCCGGCCGGCCCGCGCGGCGCCCGGCCGGCGAACCCGGCGATGTCGGTGCGCAGCGGGCCCGGCGCGCCGGGCGCCGGCCGCAGCGCGACGTCCCAGCCGGGGAAGGTCGTCGCCGTCATCTCAGACGTCCATCCGCAGGTCCTCGACGACCAGCTCCAGCGTCTCGATGGCGATCTCGTTGTTCTTGGCGTTCAGCGTCGGCAGCGTGTACTTGGCCGGCCACGCCTGCTTGAACAGCCAGCGCATCACCTCCTGCTTGTCCTCGTCCTGCAGGGCGATGTAGCCCTGCTGGCGCTGCACGTCGCCGTCCATGCCCCTCTGGATCCAGCTCCAGAAGCCGAAGTGCCCGGTCACACCCCGCTTGAGGGTGATGTTGGCGTGCTTGGTGAGGCCGCGGACCTTCAGCGGATGCGGCGCGTCGGTGCCGGCCCGGTACTCGATGACCTGCACCTCGGCGGTCGCGCCGGACATCTCGCTGAACGAGCCGCTGACCGTGGCGCCGGTGTCGATGTTGGTGACGCTCACGACGAAGTTGTAGGCGGGATACGGGTATCTCTCCGTACCCGGAACGCTTCTTTCCCTGGGTGGCATGCTGGCGGGCTCCTCTCCGGGCGTCAGGCCGCGGCGACCTGGTCACGGGTCTTCTGACGGAAGCGGAAGATGACGAACTCCGCGGGTTTGGTCACCGCGAGCCCGATCTCCACGATGAGCCGGCCGTTCTGCACGTCGTCCTCGCTCATGGTGGACCGGTCGCACCGGACGTAGAACGCCTCGGCCTGGGTGATGCCCTCCAGCGCCCCGGTCCGCCACACCGTGTCCAGGAAGTTCACGAGCGCCTGGCGGACCAGCGCCCAGAGCGGCTCGCCGTTGGGCTCGAACACGACCCACTGGGTGGACAGCTTGATCGACTCCTCGATGTAGATGAAGAGCCGCCGTACGTTGATGTAGCGCCACTCCGGGGTGGAGCTGAGCGTGCGGGCGCCCCACACCCGCAGGCCGCGCTGCGGGAACTCGCGCAGCGCGTTGATCCCGATCGGGTTGAGCAGGTCCTGCTCGCGCTGAGTGATGTCGTCGGCGAGCCCGGTGATCTGCTCGATGGTCACGTTGGCGGGTGCCTTGTGCACGCCGCGGTCCACGTCGGTGCGGGCGTAGATGCCGGCCAGATGACCGGACGGCGGCACCGCGACCTCCTTGCCGCTGAGCGGATCCCGCAGCTTGAGCCACGGGTGGTAGAGCGCCGCGAACTCGGTGTCGAGCCGCTGCCGGAACGCCTGCACGTCCTGGACGCTCAGGCCGCGCTGCGGGTCGACGATCGCGAACCGGTCGCGCAGCAGCAGGCAGTGGCCGACCAGGGCGCTCTGCACGGTCCGCGACCACATGCCGGGCACCGCACAGATGCTGATCTCGTCGATGTCCTCCAGCGCCTGGATCCCGGTACGCGCCCCGCTGCCGCCGTCCGCACCGACGAAGTCCTCCGGCCTCAGCGACTCGAACGCGTTCCCGCCGCCGCCCAGCTCCACGAACCGGTCGCCCGCCTGCGTGCTGCCCGGGAAGTTGCCCCAGGTCACCACCGGTATCTGACCGGGCGGAGGCAGCACCTCGAGGGTGATCAGCCGGGACTCCTCGCGGATCACGTCGACGATGGAGCCCTCCTGACCCTGCAGCGGATGCAGCCGCAGCGCCGGGAACGTCTCCTCGATCACCTCGGCGGGCCGGCCGGGTGCGCCGCCCGGCTCGTCCGACGGCTCGTACCGCACGTCGACCCGGGCCTCCACCACGAGGATCTGATCGGTCTCGAAGACCGGCCCGATGTCCTCGCCGGCGAGCAGCACGGAGCCGGGCAGCCCGGTGTCCGGGTTCGGTGGTTCGACGCTGCGCACGGTCGCCTGCACGGCCCGGGGGCCGACGAGGACCAGCGCCTCCGGATACACGGCGGGCAGGCCGACCCGGGCCAGCGGCACCCGCACCCCGCCGTCGTCGCCGGGAACCACCTCGTCGACCCTGCGCACGATCTTCACCGTGGTGCCGGCGCGCAACCGCTCGGTGGCCGCGCCGGGAAGCGTGAGCGGGAGGACATCGCCGTCCCGATCGGGCAGCGCGTCCAGTTCGAACTGCCGGCCGGCCACCGTGACCCGGACCGGGCCCAGGTCCGCCATCTGTTCCCGCCAGCGGGCCGGCGCGGCGGTCTCGCCCGGTGCCACGTTCGCGGTCAGCGCGGTGGCGATCGGCCCGCCGCGGGCGGCCACGGCCGGGATCCGGCGGGCGACGTCCGGGACGATCCGTACGTCGAGGTCGTCGCCCCACTCGCCGGGCGCCGTCGCGGACGCGCGCAGCAGCGAGGTCAGGCCGTCCGCGGCCGTCAGCGCGAGCTCGGGCGGGCCGGTGTCGGGCCGGGTCACCGTGACGGCGCCGGACGGGAGGTCCACGCCCGACTCGGCGGCGTCGGCGGAGACCACCCGCTTGACGAACAGCCGGCGCCCCCCGTTGTCGAAGAAGCCCTTCACGGCCAGCGGGAACAGCCACCATTCCCCGCCCTCGTTGTCGTCGAGCTCCCACCGCGCCCGCTCCCCGAGGTCGGCCGGCGGCGTCAGGAAGCCCCCGAACTGCTGCCGGAACTCGGCGAAGCTGGTCACGAACCGGGGCCGGCCCCGCGACGGGCCCTTCTTGGTGACGCCCACCATGCCCGTCGTGCTGGTGCTGACACCCTGGATCGGCTGGGGCCCGGGCAGCTCTTCGATGTAGACGCCGGGGCTGAGGTACTCAGGCATGCTCTTCCTCGCCTCATGGGACGGTCAGGTCGATGGATCGGGTGAAGTCCTCCGGGGCCAGGAGGTGCACGGCGGACGCAGCACCATCCGGCGCACGAGCCGCAAGTGCCAAAGGCCTCGGGGTACGGGCGTCCGGCGCCCGGTAGTCAGCGATTCCGGCGCTGAACCGGCCGGCCTCGTCGGCAGCGCACCGCGCGGTCACCGTCCCGCCTCCGGCCGGCCGGACCTCGACCACCGCCTCGGCCACCGGGGCGCCGGCTCGGAGAACCCGGCCGTGCACCACCGGCACGTGCCGCGGATACGGGTACGCCGGTCCCGGCAGCAACCGCACCCCCACCCGCACCGGCCAGCGGGCCGGGTCCGCCGGCACCGTGAACGGGTAGCCGCCGGGCCGGTCCGGCCGCAGCGCCGCATCCCCCTCCACGTGAAGCTCGTGGCTCACGGCCGCCGCCGGCGCTGCCCGCCGCACCAGGTCGAACGCGGCGAACACCACCCCGCCCCCGGCGGTCCGCCGGTAGGACGCCGGCTCCTCCGGTTCCTCCGCCCCGGCTCTGCGCAACCGCATCGCCGGCGCGATCTGCGGCGGCCGTCCGGTGAACTCGTCGACCAACTCGACGATCACCAGCGTGTCGACGAACAGCGTGGTCAGCAGCCGGCTCACGACGTACCCTCCGGCACCGTCTGCCCGAACTCCCGCCGCCGCACCGGCGGATGGAGCGCACCGCTCTCCGGGCGGACGTCGATGTCGACCACCCGGGCCTCATAGTTGAGCGACAGCTTGTACGGCTCCTGGATCGCCCACCACACCCGCGACCGCTCATCCAGCGACAACGGCGCCAGCGTGATCGACACGGCGTCCAGATCAGGCTCCGGCGTCAGCTCGGCACCCCGCCGCACCTGCCGCTCATACAACACCTGCATGGTCCGCCCGATCATGAGCAGCTCGGTCTCCGGCGTCGTCGCCCACGGCGTGATCAGATACCGCAGCAGCAACGCCATCGGCGGCTTGACCGTCCGATACAGCGTCTGCCCCTGTGCATCGACCTCGACGGTCCGCTGCTCCGGCCGGTTCCGGACGGTCGGATCCTCACTGATCTCGTACAGGAACAGGCTCAGCACCGGCGGCTGCCGGCTGGGCGGCGGTTTCAGGCTGTGCAACTGAGCCACCGGCGGCCGCGACCCGCCAAGCTCCCGCAGCGCATCGGTGAGCAGGTTCTCCAGAGCCCGCGACACCCGCTCGATCGAGTCGAACCCACCCATCACCGACCACCGGCCCGGGTGGGTGCTCGCTCGCTGCGCCTGGTCACACCCCCATTACCCACCCACCCAATCACCCCACCGTCACCGCCCCGTCAGGGGACGCATACCAGCTAGGGCGCGAAGGAGTCGGCGATCCGTCTCACCTGACGCTTCGCCGCTTCCTTTTCGTCGGGGTAATCCCGCAGCACCACGTCGTAGAAGTTCAGCAGCCCTTCGATGATCTGTTGCGGGGAGACTTTGTTGTCCTTGATGAGCTGCGCCACTCGGCGAGACGCTCCTCGGCCGCGAGCAAGCCCCGCCATCCACGCGGCGGAGGGATGCTTCGGGTCACTCAACGTGTCCCACAATTCGTGCAATGCGCGGTGCGTATCGGTGGACAGTTCGATGAGTTCACGTTGGGAGACCAACCGCCCACTGGGCGTTCTGCCGCGGCCGGACGCCTCGGCGATCGCCCCCTGAAGCATCCGGAAGAAAGCGTGATGCCTTTCCATCCCGGCGACGATGTGCGCTTCAAAACCCTCCGCGACCCGCACACCGGTGTCCTGTGTTTCGTCTCTGACGATCCCGGTCCCTTCGGTCGATTGGGCTTCCGCGATGACCGCGCGGATCTCGCGTGTGGTGGACGGATTCATCGACGCGTTGACGTGCCAGGATGCACCTCTTCGCTCAGCATGGAGGTCGGTGAATCCGTGACGTTTCCGTAGCGCGTTGAGGGCCGCGGTCACTTCGCCTTGGTCGAGCGGATCCTTCTCGGCTCTCGCCGTCAGCTCGCCGAGTTCCTTCATGCCCTCGGCCCAACGCTTCTGCACTTCCGGTGCGGGAACGGCCTCATGACCGTCCTGCGCCGGATGCCCCGTGGGTTGGGTGCCTGGCACGGCCGTTTTCGGAGCGGGCGTGCCTGATTCGTCCTTGCCGCCCGCTCCGCCGCTGCCCACCGCCGGCGCTTCTGCCGCTCCGCCTTCGGTGACCGCCGCGCCCTTGCCGGGTGCCTCGCCGCCGGCTTCGCCCTCCTTCCACGTCCCAGCTTTCTCCTGCTCGGGCGTTTTCTTCGGCGGGACATGGTCGTTCACCAGGTCGGTAATGAATTTGGAGGAATCAAAGCCGACCTCGCCGAACGTGATGTCGGGGAGTTTGCCGGAACCCAACACGTAGTCGAGGTCGGCGCCGATGCCGAACTGGCCCGGCAGCGGGTATTCCAGAGCGCCGATCGGCCAGGTCCACTTCTTGTCGGGGGCCGGGGACCACCAGGGGCTGTCCAGCTCGACGAAGAGGTCGCCGCTGAGGGCGAGGAATGGCTGGGCGGCTATCTCGAGGTGGCCCTTGAGGAAGAATTCGGTCTTGCGGGTGGCCGGCTCGCCTGCTTCACGCATGCCGATCGTGGGCACGGCCTCGACATAGCCGCGTACGCCGGCGAGGCCGTTCACGCCGACGCCGACCTTGATGTCGTGATCGAGCACGGTCAGCCCGGCGCCGCCCTCGGCGCGCAGACGAAGCCCGGCGAAGGCCGAGATGGTGAGTGTTCCGGAGACGCTGAAGCCGCGCGCCACGTCGGGGCGGGTGGAGTAGGTGCCGGACAGCCGGATGCCGTGCAGCTTGCCCGGTCCCAGCTTGGCGAGCGCCTCCATGCCGATGTTGGCGAACACGAACACGTTGCCGATCACCGGTACCCCGTACACGGCTCGCCCCTCGATTTTGAAAAGGGGCCGGATGTGGTCGCGCTGATCGAAAAGGGTCACCTCGGCCGGTGGGGTGATGTCCCCGATCACCGTGAGCTCGCCCTGGTGGTCGATGACGACCTTGGCTGAGCCGGCGAGCCATTCGCTGATCGCGAACTGCAGTGTTCCCCAGCCGGCCACGACGGGCTGGGTGGCTGTGGGCTTGGTTTTGACCGCTTCGGCCGGTGCCGCCGGACCGCCGTCGACGGCCTGCTTGTCGGCTTCCTCGACGCCGAGCTGGGCGCGGGCCAGCGACTCCGCGACCGATTTGTCCGCCACCACGACGGTGATCTCGCCGCTGAACTTGTCGGCACGGTAGGCGCCGGTGCCGCGGACGTCGAAGCGGCCGGTCGAATCGAGCTCCGCGTGCACGTTCGCGCTGGCCTTGCCGAGCGTCAGCTGCATGTCCCCGCTGATCGCCAGGCCTCCGGCGGCGTCCCGGCCGACCCGGACGTCCGCCTGCTGGCCGGAGATCCGCAGCGTGGCCCGGCCGTCGAAGATCACCGCTTCGCCGTCGAGCCCGAAGGTGAGCGCGCCGTCGAGCAGGCTGCCGATGTCGAAGCCGGCGTCGCGCACCACGAAGCGCAGCCCGGCGGGGGTCAGCGTGTTCTCGACGGTGTCGAAACTCTTCAGGTCGACGCCGAGCCAGCCCAGCTTGTCGGCGTGCCGGCGGATGGCGGCGAGGCCGTCCCGCTCGGAGCCGCGGCCGAGCGTGGCCCGGCCGCTCACCTTCGAGTCGCGGACGGTGACCTCGATGAGCGGTTCCACGCCGGCGGCCCGCAGCCGTTCCAGGGCGGGGTGGATCAGCGGGACGTACTGGGGAGCGGGCCTGGTGTGCAGCAGGCCGCCCTTCCGGACGACGATGAGCTCGCCCCGGGCGTAGCCGCCGAGGTGGACCGGGATGGTCCGGGGGCTGTCCTCCTCGGTCGCGGGCTGATCCGGCACCTGCAAGGTCTCGGTGGCCAGGGAGATCGAGCCGGGCGCGGGTGGCGGCAGGCTGCGGAGGGTGGCGGCGTTGCCCAGGGGAGCGGTGCCACCTGCGGCGGCCGGCGCCGAGCCGGTCCTCGCGGATTCCGGGGACGTGGACGCCGGTTGCGGCCGGGTCGTGGGTTCGGCGATGGCAGGCGGGGCCGGCGCGGGTGGCAGCGGCCGCGACGCGACGTCACTCATAGCGGCGGCAGCGGAGGCGCGGAGGCCGCGGAAGCACGGAGGCGCGGTTGCCGCGGAGGGCAGGGGCTCAGTGGTGCCACCCGACTACCACGCCACGGCAGGGGTCACCCCATCGTCACCGCGCGCGATGCTGTTCGGCGAATCGGATGATGGTGTCGCCCAGCTCTTCGAGGAAGCGGCCCGCCGCGGCCAGCCGGGCGCCCGCCGCGGTGTCGCCGCCCAGCACGCCGGCGCCGCGCAGCACGGTCGCGGCGAGCCGCTGGTTGGCGCGGGCGCTGACGACGGCGGATCGCAGGCCCGCGTCCTCGTCGAGGAAGTACCGATGGCGCCGGCTACGGCCGTCGCGGCCGCGGCGGATCAGCCCGTGCTGCTCCAGCAGCCCGACCGCGAGCGAGACCGTCGCCGGGCTGACCCGCAGCCGCCCGGTCAGCTCGGCGGTGGTGGCGCTGCCGGTCTCCGCGGTGAGCAGGCAGGCCAGCACCCCGGCGGCGGTACGCGGCATGCCGGTGCCGACCAGAGCCGTGGTGAGCTCGGCGATCAGCGCGATCCGCGAACCCTCGTCGAGGCCGGTGGGCGCGGGGACCGGGGCCTGCGGGCGGCGCCGGGCGCGGCGGACGGTGGCCAGCTGTGCCAGCTCCGCGCGGTAGCGGCCCGGCCCGCCGTTGCGGGCCACCTCGCGGCTGACCGTGGAGGTCGGGCGCCCGAGATCGGCGGCGATCGCGGCGAAGTCGCGGCCCCGCGCCAGCCCGGCGGCGATCCGCTGCCGGTCGGCGCCGGTGAGCCTGCGTCCGGGCATGCCGGCAGTATTGCCGCCGAGCAACTTCCGTTGCAACAGGTACATCGGTCATTGCAATCCTCGCCAAGCCTCTGAGCTGGGAGAGGCCACAATCCGGGTGGATCGGGATTCGACCGTTGCCTAACGTTCGACTTCCTGGAAGAAGACCCGAGGAGGAACGTTCGTGCGTGCCCGGGGCATCACCTACGACACCGGATTCACCCCCGGCGGGCGGAGCAGCCGCCCCCGCTTCGACCCCGCCGCCGTCGAGCGGGAGATGCGGATCATCGCGGGCGACCTGCACTGCGATGCCGTCCGGATCACCGGCGGCGACCCCGAGCGGCTCACGATCGCGGCCCGGCACGCCATCGACGCCGGCCTCGAGGTCTGGTTCTCCCCGTTCCCCTGCGAGCAGACCGCCGGGGAGCTGCTGCCGTACTTCGCGGACTGCGCCGAGCGGGCCGAAGCCGCCGGCGCCGCGGTCTTCGTCACGGGATGCGAACTGAGCCTGTTCGACGCGGGATTCCTGCCCGGCGCCGACACCTTCGCCCGGATCGCGTCGCTCACCGGCGGCGACCCGGCGGTGGCGGGCCGGCTCGCGGACGCCTCCACCGCCGTGAACACGCTGCTCGCCAGTGCCGCGGCGACCGTACGCCGGCGGTTCCGCGGCCCGATCACCTATGCGTCCGGCACCTGGGAGGACATCGACTGGTCACCCTTCGACATCGTGGGCGTCGACGCCTACGTCGATCCCGGCGACCCCGGCTTCCGTCCGGCCGTGCAGCAGTACCGCGCGCACGGCAAACCGCTCGCGGTGACCGAGTTCGGCTGCTGCGCGTACCGGGGCGCGGCGGCGCGCGGCGGCCTCGGCTGGGACATCGTCGACCACGACGCCGATCCGCCCCGCATTCCCGGCGACCACGTCCGCGACGAGGAGGAGCCGGCCCGCTACCTGCGCCGCCTGATCGACGCCTTCGACCGGGAGGGTGTGGACGCCGCGTTCTGGTTCACCTTCGCCGGCTTCGACAGCCCGCACCATCCCGATCCGCACCGGGATCTCGACATGGCCGGGTACGGGGTGTGCAAGGTGATGCCCGACGGCCGTCTCGAACCGAAGCGCGCCTTCCACGCGATGGCCGAGCTGTACGCCACCTGAGGGGGCCCGAACAGGGGGCCCCGGAACGGGGCTCCCGGAAGCGCTCCGCCGTCACGACCATGGGAAACCACCGGCCGGTCGACGGAGGAATCGTGGCAAGCACAACGAACGTGTGGAAAGCGCGCAGCGCCGCCCTCGCCGGGGCGGCGATGTCCCACGCCGCGGGCCTGATGCGCAACTGGGACACGCAGGCGAACTACATGCTGACGAGGCCCACGAACGAGTGGTCCTTCGTCAACATGAACACCTACTTCCCCTCCGCGACGGTGCGCCGGGGCGCGCACACCGAGCCGCTGCCGGAGCGCGCGGCGGCGATGGACTGGCGCGGCCTCGCCGACTTCCACGAGCGGACGTTCACGACCGCCTTCCTGGTCCTGCACCGGGGAGCGCTGGTGCACGAGAGCTACCCCGGCCTCTTCGCCGGCCGGGAGAGGCGCTTCCAGCTGTTCTCGCTGAGCAAGTCCGTGCTCTCCCTTCTCGTCGGCGCCGCCGTGCAGAGCGGGCTGCTGCACGACCTCGCGGATCCCGTGATCCGTTACCTTCCGGGATTGAAGGGCTCGGCGTACGAGGGACCGACCGTCGACGACCTGCTGACCATGTCCAGCGGCGTCGGCGGGGCGGAGGACTGGAGTGACCCGGCCAGCAGCATCAACCAGTTCTCGGGAACGATCTTCGCGGGCGGTTCGCTGCACGACATGGCACGGTCGGCGACCCGGGCGGCCGCTCCCGGGACCACGTTCAACTACTCCACTCTCGACGCCCAGGTGCTCGGCTGGGTCGTGGAGGCGGCGACCGGCTGCACCCTCGCGGAGTACGCCTCCCGTGCGCTGTGGAGCAGGATCGGCGCCGACCGCGACGCCTACTACTGGCTCACCCGCAGCCGTCCGCATACCGCCGTGGGAGCGGCGTCCCTCAACGCGACGGCCCGCGACGTCGCGCGGCTGGGTCTGCTGATGTCCCGCCACGGGCGGGTGGGCGACGCGCGGGTCCTGCCGGCGGACTGGATTCCGCGGTGCCGCGGGGCCGCCGCGCCGCACCTGGCGGTCGGCGCGCTGGGCCCCAGCGGCCGGCCGCACTACGGCTACGCGAACCTGTGGTGGACCCTCGGCGGTGAGCACGAGGCATTTACAGGGATCGGCATCTACGGTCAGTATCTGTACGTCGATCCGGCAGCCGACGTCGTGATCGTCAAATTGAGCGCCTGGCCCCGGCCCGACGACGACGACCTGGACCGGGAGACCATCGGCGCGTTCGAGGCGCTGGTGCGAGGGTTCGATACGACGGACAGGGAAGATGGACGATAGCTACGACATTGCCGACTTCATCACCGATCGCACTCGCCGGACGCTCGGGCGCCGGATCTACAACCCGCGATTCCAGGCTCTGCTCGACGCGGGGATGAGCCTGCTCAAGTCGCGGGTCGGCGCCGGGGTGGAGAATCCCTTCAGCTTCCCGTCGACCGACGCCGTCTGCATCGAGGCGTCCCGGCTGCCCCCGTTCGCCGAGGTCACGGTGCCGGCCGCGAGCGAGGGCCTGCAGCCGATCCCGGACCGCAAGCGCCTCAACTCGGCGCAGAACGCGTTCAAGAAGTCGTGGACGAGGACCGAGCACTACCGGGCCGACCTCGCCATGTACACGCTGACCATGCCGGCGTGGTTCGCCGGGGACGAGATCGCGCACACCGCGCTGCAGCAGATGATCGCCAGCCCGGAGACGGTGGACGTCGTCCTGGAGCGCATCGCCTGCCAGGATCTGCACCTCTTCGAGAACTCGCTCTTCCGGGTGCAACTCGTCATGCAGGCGATGTCGCCCACCGGGGACGTCATCATCGGTCAGGCCCTGGACCGGATGTACAAGAACATCGACCGCACCTGGACCACCGTCTACCAGGGCATGCTGGACCACTACAAGCTCCAGCTGCGGCCGGACGTCACGGTCGCCGACATCACCAGCATGCTGACGGCGACCGCGGAGGGAACGGGACTGCGGCGGCTCGTGCAGTTCAGCAACGAGTCGATCTACAACGCCATCCGGCAGCGGTCGATCCTCGGCAAGGCGGCGCTCTGCTTCTTCAGCGCCAGCATCGCCCCGGACGGCGACACCCGCACCCTGGCGGCGCACTTCCGCACCGCGCTGACCTCGGCGGTCAGCTGATCTTCCGGCGGTAGATCGCGGTGGCGGCGGCGTACGCGGCCACCAGGATGCCGGCGCACCAGGCCAGCGCGATCCCGATGTCGTCGCCGGCGGGCTGCTCGGCGAAGAGCGCGCGGACCGTGTTGACGATGGAGGTGACCGGCTGGTTCTCGGCGAACCACGCGACCGGGGCGGGCATCGAGTCGGTCGGGACGAACGCCGAGCTGACGAACGGCAGGAAGATCAGCGGGTAGCTGAAGGCGCTCGCGCCGTCGACGGTCTTGGCGGACAGCCCGGCGATGACGGCGATCCAGGTCAGGGCGAGCGTGAACAGGATCAGGATGCCGGCGACGGCGAGCCAGGCGAAGACTGAGGCGCCGGTGCGGAATCCCATGAGCAGCGCGACGCCGGTGACGACGGCGAGCGACGCCAGGTTGGCGACCAGTGAGGTCAGCACGTGCGCCCACAGCACGGAGGGCCGGGGGATCGGCATCGACTGGAAGCGTTCGAAGATCCCGCCCTGCATGTCGAGGAAAAGACGATAGGCCGTGTACGCGATACCGGACGCGATCGTGATGAGCAGGATGCCCGGCAGCATGTAGTTGATGTAGGAGTCGCCGGATCCGGTGTCGATGGCGCCGCCGAACACGTACACGAACAGCAGCATCATCGCGACCGGGGTGACCGCCGTGGTGACGATGGTGTCCGGGCTGCGCAGGATGTGCCGCAGCGAGCGGCCGGTGAGGGTTCCGGTGTCGGTGAGCGTGTGCGCGGTCATCGCGAACCGCCTCCTGTCAGGGCGAGGAACACGTCCTCGAGGGTCGGCTGCTTCTCGACGTACTCGACGGTGGCGGACGGCAGCAGCCGCTTGAGCTCGGCGAGGGTGCCGTTCTGGATGATCGTGCCCTGGTGCAGGATCGCGATCCGGTCGGCGAGCTGTTCGGCCTCGTCCAGATATTGCGTGGTCAGCAGGATGGTCGTGCCGTCCGCGGCGAGCTGCTTCACCGTCTGCCACACCTCGATGCGGGCCTGCGGGTCGAGGCCGGTGGTCGGCTCGTCGAGGAAGACCACCGGCGGGTCGCCGACGAGGCTCATCGCGATGTCGAGCCGGCGGCGCATGCCACCCGAGTACGTGCCGGCCCGGCGGCCGCCCGCGTCGGTGAGCGAGAACCGGGCCAGCATGGCGTCGGCGATCGCTCCCGGGTCCTTGAGGTGGCGCAGCTTCGCGACCAGGATCAGGTTCTCCCGGCCGGTCAGGATCTCGTCGACCGCGGCGAACTGGCCGGTCAGGCTGATCGACCGGCGGACGTCGCCGGGGGCCGACGCGACGTCGAAGCCGTGCACGCGGGCGGTGCCGGCGTCCGCCTTCAGCAGCGTCGACAGGATCCGCACGAGGGTGGTCTTGCCGGCGCCGTTCGAGCCGAGCAGGGCGAAGATGGTGCCGGCCGCCACGTCGAAGTCGACGCCCCGCAGCACGTGCAGATCCTGGTAGGACTTGGTGACGCCGCGTACCTCGATCGCGGTGGTCATGAGCTCTCCTCCCCGGCCGCGGCGGCGTCGATCGCGCCGCGCAGGCGCGTGCGCTCCTTGTCGATCCACTGCTTGCTCGAGTACGCCTGCACGAACGTCTCGGCGAACTCGACCGGGTCGTCGCCGACGACGGCGCGGACCGGGGTGCCGTCGGCCGCGGCGCGCTCCCAGAGGTCGGCGAAGTCGCGGAGCATCGTGACGAGCGTGTCGCCGTCCGCGATGCCGCCGTAGTAGTTGAAGTACCGGTGCAGCGCCTTCGCCGCGTCGCGGTGGGCCGGCGGCAGCGCCTCGATGCGGGCCATGTCCTGCTTGTACTGCTTCTTCTGATCGAGCGATCCGACCAGCATCTCGATCCATTTGGCGGCCATGCTCATGCTCCTTCGGCGGGCGGGGTGTCGGTGGGCCGGAGCTGCTCGATGCGGTGCGCCAGGACGTTCCAGGTCGCCCAGAACTCGGCGAGCTGGTCGCGTCCCTTGGCGTTGAGCGTGTAGACCTTGCGCGGCGGCCCCTTCTCGGAGGGGACCTTCTCCACGTCCACGAACCCGCGCTGCTCGACGCGCACGAGCAGCGCGTAGACGGTGCCCTCGGCGATGTCCGCGAACCCCTGGTCGCGCAACCAGGCGGTGATCTCGTACCCGTAGGCGGATTTGCGGGCCAGGATCGCCAGCACGATCCCTTCCAGGGTGCCCTTGAGCATCTCGGTCATCTGATTGCCCATGCGTGCCCTCACTATTCAGCGTCATTGAGTACCAGTAGAAAGTAACACTAGGTACCGGTAGCTAGCAACGCTGAATAGTGGCGGCGATCGTCTACTCCGGGCGGCGCCACTCCCCGGCGAGCAGCCCGTAGGTGTAGCCGTCCACCCAGCCCAGCTCGGCGTGCCAGGAGTCCTCGACGCCGTGCTGCTCCCGCCGCATCCCGATCTTCTCGAGGATGCGCACCGAGGCGAGGTTGTCCGCGTAGCAGCCGGCCGTGATCCGCCGGACGCCGAGCCGGTCGAAGGCGTACGCCACCATGGCGGTGACCGCCTCGGTCGCATAGCCGCGGCCGCCGTGGGCCGGGTCGAAGACGTACCCGAGGTCGCCTTCGGTGCGCGGTGGCACGCCCGGCTGCCCCATGCCGTCGGACACCCGGAGCGACACCGTCCCGATCACCAGGCCGCCGAGGGTGACCGCCACGCTGTGGTCGTCGGGATCCCCGGCGATGCGACGCAGCTCCGCGCGCAGCGAGGCCGCGTCCACCTCGGTGGTCAGCAGCCAGCGGGTGACCTCCGGCAGATTGCGGTACTCGAGGATCCGGTCGGCGTCCTGCTCACGCACCGGCCGGAGCTCCAGCCGATCGGTACGAAGTGTGGTGTCCCCCATGGGGCGCCACTGTAGTGAGAGGCGGCCATCGGCTCACGCGATTTCCGGCACCACCTGCACGTCGTGCTCGTCGGAGCAGAACAGCCAGGTCGGCGGGATCGTCACGGTCTCGGCGGCCTCGCGGTTCGCGATCGGGGACCACTGGCCGGCGACCGCCTCCCGGTAGACGCCGCGGGCGGTGCCGGCCAGCGCCCGGCCGCCCGCACCGGCGGCGACAGCGGTGACCGGTTCGAACCGGGTCCGGTCGCGCAGCGGCAGGCCGGAGTTGACCGACGCGCCCGCCCACGAGGGATTGGCCGCACCGGTGTCGTAGCGCAGCGTGCCCGCGCTCTGCGAGGCGGCCAGCACGGTACGGCCGTCGACCGCGAGATCCCAGCAGGTGCCGCCGGTCCAGCCCGCCGCGAGCGGCTCCCAGTGCAGCGCGTTCTCGAACAGCCGCGCCCGGTGGCAGCCCTTGCCCGGCTTGCTCGGGTCGGCCTCGCCGAGGCCGGCCCACAGGTACGTCGCCGTGCCGTCGTCCTGCACCGCCAGGGTGCGCACGTCCGCGTCGGCGAGACCGATGTGCTGGAACGTACCCTGGCGGCCGCCGGCCGTCGACAGGTGGACGCCGAGACGGCCCTGCGCCGCGACCGCCACACCGGTGCCGGCGGCGAACGTCACCACCGCGGCGAGGCCACGGTCGGGATCGGCCGGGTCGACCATCACCCGCAGCGGGACCGCGCCCGGAGCGAGCGGCAATTCGTGGAGTCCGTCGTCGGCGGACAGCAGCAGGGCGCCGGCGCCGGCACGGTCCACCCAGGCCACACCGGTCACCGTGGCCGGCAGCTCGGCGAGCCGCGTCCAGTGCTCCCCGAAGTCGTCGGACAGGTACACCCGCGAGACGGCGTCGGCGGTCGCGGTGACCACGGCGAGGGCGCCGGGCCGGTGCGGTGGCGCCGGGGCCACCCGGCGGATCTCCTCGTCCGGGAACCGGCCGGCCGGCTCCCAGCCCGCGCCGCCGTCGGTGGAGCGGAACAGCACGTCCGTGCCGGTGGCGTACCAGACGTCCGGCCGGGCCGGGTCGACGGCGACGTCACGGACCCTGGCGTCCGGGGCCTCGCGCACCACGAACCGCAGCTCGTCCACCCGGGACTTCTCGGGTAGCGACTGCTCGACGACGGCGCGCACGTCCGCGGCCCGCAACGGCTCGCCGAACCGCCGGCCGTCGGCGCGGCCCGCGGCCGGCAGCGGGCTGATCATCTGGTGGAGGCGCTCGTGCAGGCGGGCGCGGACGGCGTCCGGATCCTCCTGCGCCGGGACGGTGACGCGGCCGCGGACCGACACCGGCTTGTACCGCGCCCAGCCGACGACGATGCTGCTGCCGAGCGGGCAGCAGCCGTCCAGGAGCCGCTGGACCGCCCGGAGCGCCTCGGCGTCCTGGTGCGCGGTGAGCGCCTCGGCCGGCAGCCGCCAGCCGGGCCGGGCCTGCGCCGTCACCCGCGGAACCAGCGACACCAGGATCTGACCGGGGCGGCCGTAGGGCCCCGCGCTGCCGGGGGCGAATGCGCCGGCCCGGGCGATCGCCTCGGATCGGCCGGTCGCGAGGGACTCGATGTCGGCGGCGGTGACGGCCCGGCGCTGCGTGGACAAAGCGTACTGCCGGCGGGCCGTCCAGCCGGCCCGGTCCTCGAGCGGCCGTCCGCCGCGGGCCGGCGACGGGTTGGTGACCCGCAGCCCGGGGACCGGCTCGCGCAACGCCGTCACCGTGTTCGCCGCCACGTTGCCGTCCGGGCCACCGCCGGTCCGGTACCAGACCCGGATCGCGGCGCCGGCCGGCGGCAGCGCGGCGAGGGCGCGCGGTCCGGCGACGGCGGTGTCGCGCAGGTCCAGCTCGGGCGCGAACAGGATCGTCCCGGAGGCGCGGTCCAGGAAGTACACGCGGTCGGCGCCGGCGACCCCGGCGAACGTGGACACCGGCTCCCACAGCTCGTAGGTGACGCCATACCAGACCCGCGCCGGCGCGCCGCCGGCCGGCGAACCGTCCGGCCGGGCGACCCCGAGCAGCACATCGTGGGCGTCGCCGGTGGCCGCGATCGGCGCCCGGGCCACCCGCAGGAGCTGCCCGGGCTCGCCGGTGGCCACGCCGATCAGCTCGCCGTCGACCGTTTCGCCGTGGTACGCCCGTACGCTCGCCTCGGTCTGCCCTGGCTCGAAAGCCACCGACCAGGCGGTGCTGAACACGACCGGGCCGGCCGCCACACAGGTCCCGGCAGGGATGCTGATCCGGTCGGCGGCGGCGCCCTCCCTGGTGAACACGAGGTCCACGGAGGCCGCGGCCGGCGGGTGGCGAAGCGGCAGGACGAGGATCTGAGACGCGGTCATCACACACCTCCCGCCGCACTATCGCACCGGGAGAGTGGCGGCGGGCATCGGTGAAGCGGGCCGGTGGCGGCTCGGTCGATCCGCCATGGGTTCAGATTCGGGCCGCCTGATCTAGTAGGAGCCGGTTCACCAGTGCGGCGAGGTGTGCCGGCGCCTCCAGGTGGGCCAGGTGTCCCTGATCGCTGAGCTCGTGCACGTTCGCTGCGGGCACGTGGCGGGCCACGTCCTCGAACGACGTCCCGTAGGGCGCCCGGCCCCGGTTGCGCTCGCCGACGATCAGGTCGACCCGGGCCGCCCTCGTGGCGAGAGCGGCCGGCTGCGGCGCCTCGTTGACGGCCCGGGTCTCCGCATAGGCCGGCGCGCCGAGCCGCCGCAGCTCGGCCCAGGTCGCGGCGTCGGCGCGCAGGGCGCGTACCGCCTCGTCCGGCATGCCGGTCACCTGTCGCAGCGCGACCTCGACGACCGCGTCGCGGTCGGCGGCCTCGTCGGCGCGCCGGAGGTCGGGGAGCGCCTCCGCGCCGAACGGGGCCATCACCGGCTCGTACGCGATCACCTGCGGCACGGCGACCGTGTCCGCCAGGCGCAGGGCGATCAGCCCGCCGTAGCTCCAGCCGAACAGCGCGCGGACGTCGGCGAACCGCCGCAGGACGGCGGCGGCGTCGGCCACCTCGGTGGTGAGCCCGTAGGTGCCGGTCAGCGGCCCGGAGGGATGCCGGCCACGCCGGTTCACCACCGCGACCGCCGGCCCGTCGAGATGCCGGGCTACCGCACTCCACGCGGCGGCGTCGGCCATCGCGCCGGGGATGACGACGATCGCCGGCGCGTCCGGGTCCCCGTACACGTCCACGGTCACCCAGCTGCCGTCGACGTCGACCCTATTCTGAATCAATTGCTCCATAATCGGATTGTGGAGCGAATGCTCTAGAATTGTCAACATGGCCTCACGACCCGCCGGGCGACCACGCTCGTTCGACCGCGACGACGCTCTGCGCCGGGCGGCGCACCTGTTCTGGCGGCACGGCTACTCCGGTACGTCGACGCGCATGCTGACCAGCGCACTGGAGATCTCCAGTTCCAGCCTGTACGCGGCGTTCGGCACCAAAGCGGCGCTGTTCGACGAGGCGGTGCGCACCTACGCGCTGCGCTACAGCGCCATCTACGACCGGGCGCTGGCCGAGACCACGCCGGCCCGCGTCATCGACGTGTTGCTGACCGAGTCGGTGCACGAGTTCACCCGCGCCGGCGAGGGGCATCCGGGCTGCCTGACCAGCAGCGCGGTGATGGCCGACGCCTCGGCGACCCTCGACGTCCGGGCCTACGTCGCGCAGCTGCGGCAGGCCGACGAAGCGCGGCTGCGGGCGCGCCTCGAGCGCGCGTGCGCGGACGGCGAGGGGGAGCCGGCGGTGCCGGCCGCCGTCCTCGCCGGCCTCGTGCAGACCCTGTGGGAAGGGCTGTCGGCCCGCGCCGAGCTCGGCGCCACCCGCGACGAACTGCTCGGTGTGGCGGGCGCCGCCGCGAGCCTCCTCCACCAGGGATAGGGGCGGCGGTCGCCTATCCGACCGAATCCTTTGTAGAGCCGAAGGCCGGGGTGACGCTGAGCACGTTCACCGAAGGACGGCGCAACGGATTCGGACGGAGGCGACATGACTGACCCGGGCAAGTCTCTGAGCCCGAACAAGGCGATCATCAAGCGATTCAGCGACGAGATCGTCAACAAAGGAAACTTCGACTCGCTCGACGAGATCGTGGACGAGAAGGTCAGATTCGAAACCGCGGTGGCCGGCATCGGCACCGGCCGGGAAGGTGTCCGGCAAGTCTTCGGGGGCCTGCACAAGGGCTTCAGCCAGGTCGCCTGTGCGATCGAAGCGCTCGTCGAGGACGGGGACACCGTGGCGGAGCGGTTCACCTTCACCGGCACCCACACCGGTGAGTTCCGCGGCCTGAAGCCGACGAACAGGTCGGTGCGCTTCCACGGCATGGCGTTCTTCCAGATCGCCAACGGGAAGATCGTCGCCCGCTGGGGCGTGGAGGACCACCTCGAGATGATGCGGCAGCTGGGGTTCTCGCCCCGGCCGGCGGCGCAGGACTGACCGGACGCACGACCGGGGAGGGGGCGGCCGTGGGCATTGCGCACCGGTTCTACCCTCGGCATCGTGGCCACTCCCGATGGCGACAGCGCCTACCAGAACGCCACCCCCTCCGACCTCGCCGCCCGGCCCTGGACACCCCCGGCGAAGCGCCCGACGGTCGTGGCCGCCCTCCTGACGGCCCTCCTGGTCGCAGCCCTGCTCTGCGCCGGCCTGGTGGTCGTCGGCCGCAGCACGCCCGCCGACCCCCTGCCGCCGCCGCAGCGCGAGGTGCCGATCGCGCCGGTCGCGCCCGATGAGCCGGCCGCCCCGATCCAGGTGATCTACGAGGTCACGGCCAGTGGATCGGGCAACGTCGGCAGTGTCAGCTTCACCGACCAGGACGGCGACATCATCCGCCGCGGCGGGATCCCGCTGCCGTGGCGGACCACCTTCACCGCGGACCGGCGGTCGCCGCTGGTGCTGCACGCCCAGCGCAAGGCCGGCGGTGACGCGGGACCGGTGTCCTGCTCGATCACCGTGGACGGCAAGGTGATCGCCAATACGACGGAGCAGGGCCGGTACGCCGCACCCCAGTGCAGCGGATGATCACTTGATCCGCTCCTGCCGGGTCCAGCTCGTCCAGCCCCGCTCGCGCATCAGCTCCCGCATCCGGTACGCCTGCGGGTGCGCCTCGTCGGCGAGCGCGTCGAGCAGGTCGAACGGCAGCTGGTCGGCCGTCTCGACGGCTTCCACGACCGCGCCGGCGGCGTAGGCCTCCTCGGCGAGCTCGGCCATGATGTCGGCGGCCTCCTCCATGAGCCGCTCGTTCTCCGCGTCGGTGTTCCGGTCGCTGTCCAGCAGCCGCGACAGCACCCGGTAGAGCCGGACCATGCGCGGGTCCTCGAGCTGGGCGAACTTCGCCGGGATCCACTCGCGGACCTGGTCCGGCCAGCGCGCCGTGATCATGATCCAGCCGTCGCGCTCGGCCTCGATCATGCGCTCGGAGGCGCCGATCTCGCGGAGCCGGTCGAGGTAGGCGAGCACCTCCGGCGCGAGCGCTCCGCTGTTGCCGGCGGCGAGCCGCGCGATCTGCCGGCGGCTGGTCCGCAGCCGGTCGATCTCGCCGGCCAGGCGCTCGTCGATGCGGTGGATGGCCGCCGCGAAGTCGTGCTCGTCGGCGTGCAGCAGCGGGGTGATCTCGGACAGCGGCACCCCGGCCCCGGCCAGCGTACGGATCTTGAGCAGGGCCACGACGGCGTGCGCCCCGTACCGCCGGTAGCCGGACGCGTCGCGTTCCGGCTCCGGCAGCAGGCCGATCCGGTGGTAGTGCCGGACCGCGCGCACGGTCACGCCGGTGTAGGCCGCGAGTTGGCCGATCGTCAGCATCCCGTCCAGCATGCCCTGCTCACGAGATCTTGTGGCGGTAGGCCATCACGGCGACGACGTAGGCGACCACCAGGATCCCGGCGCACCAGGCCAGCGCGGTCCAGACACCGGTGCCGACCGGCTGCCCGGTGAACAGGTCGCGCAGCGTGTCGACGATCGAGGTGACCGGCTGGTTCTCGGCGAACGCGCGCACCGGGGCAGGCATCGACTCGGTCGGCACGAACGCGGAGCTGACGAACGGCAGGAAGATCAGGGGATAGGCGAACGCGCCGGCCCCGTCCACCGACTTCGCGGTCAGGCCGGGGATCACCGCGAGCCAGGTCAGCGCCAGGGTGAACAGTCCCAGGATGCCGATCACCGCGAGCCAGCCCAGCACGTCCGCCCCGGTCCGGAAGCCCATCAGCACCGCCACGAGCACCACCACGACCAGCGAGATCATGGTGCCCACCAGCGACGTCAGCACATGCGCCCACAGCACCGCCGGCCGGGCGATCGGCATCGACTGGAGGCGCTCGAACATCCCACTCTGAAGATCAAGAAAAAGACGATAGGCCGTGTACGAGATACCGGACGCGATCGTGATGATCAGGATGCCCGGGAGGAGATAGTTCACGTACGAGTCGGACCCGGTCTCGATGGCGCCGCCGAACACGTAGACGAACAGCAGCATGAACGCGATCGGCATGACCGCCGTGGTGATGATGGTGTCCGGGCTGCGCGCGATGTGCCGCAGCGAGCGGCCGAGCAGCACCGACGTGTCCCTGATCATCGGTTCCCTCCCACCAGCGTGAGGAAGACGTCCTCGAGGGTGGGCTGCTTCTCGACGTACTCGACGGTGGCCGCCGGGAGCAGCCGCTGGAGCTCGGCGAGGGTGCCCTCCACGAGGATCCGGCCCTCGTGCAGGATCGCGATCCGGTCGGCCAGGTGCTCGGCCTCCTCCAGGTGCTGGGTGGTGAGCAGCACGGTCGTGCCGCCCGACGCCAGTTCCCGGACGGTCTGCCACACCTCGAGGCGCGCCTCCGGGTCGAGCCCGGTCGTCGGCTCGTCCAGGAAGATCACCGGCGGGTTCCCGATCAGGCTCATCGCGATGTCCAGCCGGCGGCGCATCCCGCCGGAGTAGGTGGCGGCGCGCCGGCCGCCCGCCTCGGCCAGCGAGAACCGCCGCAGCAGGTCGTCGGCGACCGCGCCCGGGTCGCCGGCGCGGCGCAGCCGGGCCACCATGATCAGGTTCTCCCGGCCGGTCAGGATCTCGTCGACCGCCGTGAACTGCCCGGTCAGGCTGATCGACGCCCGGACGTCGGCGGCCCGGCCGGCCACGTCGAACCCGTTGACGGTGGCGGTTCCGGCGTCCGCCTTCAGCAGGGTGGACAGGATTCGCACGAGGGTCGTCTTGCCGGCCCCGTTCGAGCCCAGCAGCGCGAAGACGCTGCCCCGCGCCACGGCGATGTCCACTCCCCGCAGCACCCGTACGTCCTTGAACGACTTCTCCAGGCCCGCGACCCGTATCGCGTCGGCCGTCGATGTGATGCTCATGCCCGCCAGGATGGAGGGTTGACGCAGCGTCAGGGTCAAGCCTTTGTCGGGGGAGAAGTCCGGGGATCACCCGATGCCCGATCACGAACGTCGCCCCACAGTGGACACATGAGAAGACGTGCCCGATATACGCTGCCACTGGCCGGTGTCCTGCTGCTCGCCGGAGCCGCGGCGCCGGCAGCCGCCGAGCGTGCGCCCGGCCGCGAGGGCCTCGTCCAGCTGCGGCGGGACGTGGACGCGCTCTACGCCACCGGCGCGACCGGAGTGCTCGCCGAGGTCAGCGGATCCGGGCGGCCGCTCACCGCACGCGCCGGTGTCGCCGACCCCGCCACCGGCCGGCCGGTCGCCGCGAACGCCCGGCACCGGATCGAGAGCACCACCAAGACGTTCGTCGCCACCGTGGTGCTGCAACTGGCCGGTGAGGGCCGGCTCGGCCTGGACGACCCGGTGCGGCGATGGCTGCCGGGCCTGGTGACCGGTGGCGAGGCGGTCACCGTGCGGCAGCTGCTCGGTCACACCAGCGGGCTGCCCGACTACGCCGACGACCTGCCGCTGAGCCGGGCCACCTCGAAGCAGCAGTTCGACAGCGAACGTTTCCGCCCGATCCCCGCCGAGCAGCTGATCGCGATGGCGATGCGCCACCCGCCGGTGTTCGCCCCGGGGCAGGGGTGGGCGTACTCGAACACCAACTACGTCCTGGCCGGGATGATCATCGAGAGGGTGACCGGCGCGCCCTGGGAGCAGGCGGTGCACGATCGGATCGTCGAGCCGCTCGGCCTGACCGGCACCGTGCTGCCGGGCACCTCCGCCCACCTGCCGTCGCCGCGCCTCGCGGCGTACCAGCGGCTGCGGCCGGGCAGCGAACCGGTCGACGTGTCCACCCGCGTCGCCGGGCACGCCGACGCGTCGATCATCAGCACCCCGGAGGACGTCAACCGGTTCCTCCGCGCGCTGCTGAGCGGCCGGCTGCTGAAGCCGGCGCAGCTGCGGGAGATGCAGGCGACGCGCCCGGCCGAGCCGTTCGCGGCCGTCTGGGACGAGCCGGGCTACGGGCTGGGGCTGATGAAGCGCCGCCTGCCGTGCGGGGGATGGGCGTGGTTCCACGGCGGCGGCTGGTGGAACGCCATCACCGACAACGCGGTCACCGCGGACGGGAGCCGTGCGGTCACCGTGTTCCTGGCCGGCTCGCTCGACCCGGGCCAGGACCCGACCACGCAGGCGAAGGCGTCCGCGAGACTGATCGACCACGCCCTGTGCGCCGACCGGTGAGCATCACGTGAGCCGCTGCACCGCCTCCCGCACGGTGCCGTCGACCTGGATCCGGTCGTAGCCGCGGAGCCGCACCCGGAAGGTGGCCGTGGCGAGCGCGGCACGCACCGCGGCACGGGTGACGGGGTCGTCGGAGCGCAGCGCGGCCCGCACGCGCCCGAAGACCTCGTCCACCTGCCCGATGTCGTAGCCGCGCAGCACCACGGTGAACGACGGCGGCGCCGGATCGCTCTGCTCCGCGGCCGGCCCCGCCGCGCGCAGCCGATCCCGGATGGCCTCGTCCACCTGGTCGCAGGCGTACCCGCGCAGCACGACCGGCAGATCCGGGGCGAGCAGCGTCTGCCGGGCCGACTCGCGCAGCGCCGGATCGGACGAGGCCAGAGCCGCGTCGGCCCGGGACAGCAGCTGCTCCACCCGATCCCTGTCGTACCCGCGCAACGCAACGGCGAAGTTGAATGTCACGGGTGCACAGTGCCAGACCGGCGCTCGGCGGAACGATTCAGGCGCCGGCTCCGCCGTCCACCGGGATGACCGCGCCGGTGACCATCGACGACCGGTCGCTCAGCAGCCAGGCCGCGACCTCGGCCACCTCGGCCGGATCGGCCATCCGGCCCAGCGGCACCGAGGTGGTGATCCGGGCCTTGACGCCCGGGGTGGCGGCCTCCCACGCCTCGATCATCTCGGTGGCGGTGCCGCCCGGGGTGATGCCGTTGACCCGGATGCCCTGAGCCGCCCACGTCACGGCCGCGGTCTCGGTGATGCTGTTCAGGGCGCGCTTCATCGCCCCGTACGCGGGAAGTGCGGGGTTGGCCCGCCGGCTGCCGATGCTCGACGTGTTGACGATGGCCCCGCCACCGCCGGCCCGCATCAGGGCGGCCTCGGCGTTCATGGCGACCCAGTGCCCGCGGAAGTTCACCGCGAACTGCTCGTCGATCTCCTCGTCGCCGGTGGTGTCGAGCGGGCCCGGCCGCTGGATGGCCGCGCCGTTGTTGAACGCGCCGTCGAGCCGCCCGTGCAGGTCACCGGCCCGCGCCACGGCGGACCGGACGCTGGCCCGGTCGGCCAGGTCGACGGTGACCGCGTCGGCCACGCCGCCCTCCGCCCGGATCTCGGCGACGATCTTGTCGAGGTCCTCGGCGCTGCGGGCCGCGAGCACGACGGAGGCGCCCTCCGGGCGAAGAGGCGGGCCGCGGCGGCGCCGATGCCGCGGCTGGCACCGGTGATGAAGATGACCTTGCCGGTCAGCATGTTCGTCATGGGAGCAAGCCTGGTGGCGGCCGCGGCCCGGAGGCAGGCATCAGCTGTACCAGAATCCGCCCGGCCGTGGCGGGCACACTGGGGGCATGGACAAGCAGGAGCTCGGCGCCTTCCTCCGCAGCCGGCGCGAACGGCTGAGCCCGGCCGACGCGGGCCTGCCCGCCGGTCCGCGGCGCCGCACGCCCGGGCTGCGCCGCGAGGAGGTCGCGGTGCTGGCGCACATCTCGACCGAGTACTACGTGCGCCTCGAGCAGGGCCGCGCGCCCCGGCCGTCCGGCGAGGTGCTGGCCGGGATCGCCGGCGCGTTGCGCCTCACCGCCGCCGAGTCCGACCACCTGCACCTGCTGGCCGGCACCGCGCCGGCCCGGAGCGGGCTCCTCCGCCGCGACGTGCGGCCGAGCATCGTGGCGCTGCTGTCGCGGCTGCCGCAGACCGCCGGGTTCGTGACGTCCGCGGCGTTCGAGGTGCTCGTCTGGAACGACCTGGCCGCCGCGCTGATGGAGGACTTCGGCGCGCTCGCCCCGGAGGACCGCAACCTGGCCCGGCGGGCGTTCCTGCCGCCGCCCGGCCCACCGCTGTACGGGGTCACCGACGCCACCGAGTTCCGGCACCACGTCGTCATGCAGTTGCGCGCCACACTGGCCCGCTACCCCTCCGATCCGGCCGTCACCGGCCTGGTCGCCGACCTGCGGGCCGGCAGCGCCGACTTCGAACGGCTCTGGCAGCGCCACGACGTGCAGCCCGCGCCGATGCTGACCAAGACGTTCCACCACCCGGTCGTGGGCCGGGTGACGGTGGACTGCGACACGATGGCCCTGGCCGACCGCGACCAGAACCTCGTCCTCTACAGCGCCGAGCCGGGCTCACCCGACGCCGACGCCCTGGCCCTGCTGTCGATGGCCGGGTCGCTCGTCTGACGACCCGGCGGTCGAACCTTACGGCCGGCCGCCGGCAAGGCCGGCCCGCGGGCTCACTCGGCGCTCAGCAACACGTCGATCAGCAGCAGCAGTTTCGCTCCCGGGGTGCGCCTCAACCGTGGCACCGGGACCGGCACCATGGCCTCGACCAGGGGCAGGGCAAGGGTGACCGGCACCCGGCGCCGTGCCGCCGGCGCCCCCAGCCGCGCGCTCCACCGCTCGGCGGCGCCGTCCAGCTCCACGAAGACCTCGTCGGCCCCGGCCGCGTCGCCCGCCTGGAAACGCCGCACCAGTTCCGTCATGCCGGAGCGGTAGGACACGACCTCGGGCTGCTCCCGCAACCAGGTGACGGCCCGGCCGAGGCTCCAGCCCCGGTCCTGTGCCACCGACGACACGTACCGGCTGAGTGCCGGAACGGGCAGCTCCGGAATCGCGTCGCCCAGCCACCGGCGCCGGCGCTGCGCGTACCGGGCGCGAACCTCGCCGGTGAAGTTCTCCATGATGGGCCCGGTGAACCCGTACCGGGGAACGTCCTGATCGGGTGCCTTCTGACGGTCGAGGAGCAGATGGGCACCCACCGCCTGCTGCAGTGCGAGGTAGTGGAACAGACGCATCAGCGTCGCCAAGGTGGTCAGCTGCCCGCGGTGGTAGGTGTGCTCGGTCAACCGGTTCTTGATCTCCGACAGCACCGGCCCGCTCTCGGGATAGCGGACCAGCTCCTCGATGACCAGATCCCATGAGTACGAGGACATCGCCCCGCCGATCTCGGTGATCGGCAGCATTTCCGCGCCGGGCAGGATCGTGCGGCCCGCCACGCTCTCGAACATCGCCGCCGCACTGTGCCGCAGTCGGGCGCGCTCGGCCTGGTCCGGGGTGAAGATCTCGACGCCGTCGTCGAGGTCCGCGGTCCAGTCGAGCAGGTGCCGGTTGTACGCGATCGACGGACCGTCGAGGATCACCCGGTCGTAGAGGACCAGGCTCTCGATGACGACGGAGTCCCGGCACGGATCGGCCTCGCGCGGCTCCCACCGGTCGAGCTCCAGTCGTAGCAACGTCGCCGTGTCGATCAGAAGCGGTGCCATGGCGCTGTCCGGCATCGCAGCCCTCCCACTCGGTCTCTCCTATGAGCACTATGCAAAGCACGGCAACGCCACGGAAGGACTGGCATGATGGCCGCCATGGCGACGATCTTGATCACCGGCTCCAGTGACGGCATCGGGCGGCACACGGCGGAGGTCCTGGCGGCGGACGGGCACCGGGTGACGCTGCACGCCCGCAACGATCGCCGTGCCGAGGACGCCCGGGAGGCCGTGCCGGGGGCACACGGTGTGATCGTCGGTGACCTGGCCTCGCTGAGCCAGACCCGGGAGCTGGCGGCTCAGGCGGTCGAGGCCGGTCCGTTCGATGTGGTCATCCACAACGCCGGCGTCGGGGGAGGGCAGTCCGCCCCGCAGCTCACCGAGGACGGCCTGGAGCGGATCTTTCAGATCAACACCCTTGCCCCGTACGTGTTGACCGCGCTCATGCCGGCGCCAAGCCGCTTGATCTATCTCACCTCGGGGTTGGAGGCGGACGGACGGGCACGCCTCGACGATCCGCAGTGGCAGAGCCGGCAGTGGGACGGCATGCAGGCCTACAGCGACTCCAAGCTGTACGACGTGATGCTCGCCTTCGCGGTGGCCCGGCTCCGGCCCGGCACCCTGAGCAACGCGGTCGACCCGGGCTGGATCCGCACCCGGCTGGGCGGCCCGGGCGCCACCGACGACCTGCCGGAGGGCGCCGGCACCCAGGTCTGGCTCGCCACCTCGGACGAGCCGGCGGCGACGGTGACCGGCCGCTACTTCAAGCGCCGCACGGCCCTGCGAGCCAACCCGCAGGCGTACGACGAGGGCCTGCAGGACCGGCTTCTCGCCCTCTGCGCCGACCTCACCGGCGTCAAGCTCCCGGAGTAGTCACCGGCTCGTCCTCGATCCGCCGGCGCACGAGGGCCTCGAGCGCCGCCAGGTCGTCGGGTGCCAGCCAGGTCTCCTCCAGCGGGGTACCGCCCGCCGTCCGGATCGCCGCGGTCAGCGGCCCGGCCCACAGATGCTCGATCAGGGCGACCGCCGCTGTGGAGCCGGGCGGCACGGCGTCGGCCAGCGACCACGTCGAAGCACCGGCGGCGTCGACGCCGGTCTCGTCCTCGCCTTCCGGCTGATGCAGGAGCGCGGCCACCAGCCCGCGGGGTTCCCAGTCGGAGCCGGCGGGCACGTCCAGCGTCGCCACCGTGCCGTCGCCGGCGCGGGCGACGAGCAGCAGGTCGACCAGGCGGACGACGCCGGCCCGGCCGAGCCGGGTGAGCTCGGCCAGGATCTCGCCGGAGAACGCCGGCTGCTCGAATCCCACGACGAGCACCTGCACCGGTCCCATCAGCGGTTCACCCGCGCCCGCAGGTCCCGGTACTCCTCCGCGGTGATCACCCCGGCGTCGAGCAGTTGCCGCAACGCCGGCAGCGGGTCCACCTGCGGTGTCGCGGCCGGGCGGGGCCGCGGGCGGGACGGGTGGGAGGCCGCGTGGGCCTGCGCCGGCGTCAGGCGGCCACCGTAGTAGGGCACGTCGCCGGTCATGCCCGACCGCCGCAACTGCTTCGGCACCAGCAACATCGGTCCTCCTCTCGACCTGCCGCCAGTCTCGCCCGTCCGCCGGGTCCGCACCTCATCCGCAGTGGAGGGTGCAGTCCCGGATCCGGTGGCGGCGGCCGGCGTCGCAGCGGGGAGGGTCGGGCGGGTCAGGAGGAGGCGCGTGGCGCGTACATGATGACGGCGACGCCGATGAGGCAGATCGCGGCGCCGACGATGTCCCACCGGTCGGGCCGGAACCCGTCGACGACCATGCCCCAGACGAGGGAGCCGGCGACGAAGACGCCGCCGTAGGCGGCCAGGATGCGGCCGAAGTGGGCGTCCGGTTGCAGGGTCGCGACGAACCCGTAGGCGCCGAGGGCGACGACGCCGGCGGCGATCCACCACAGGCCGCGGTTCTCCCGCCAGCCCTGCCAGATCAGCCAGGCCCCGCCGATCTCGGCGAGCGCGGCGAGGGCGAACAGCAGCAGCGAGCGGGCGACGGTCATGCCGGAGAACCTACCGGCCGGTGATCGTCACCCGCCGTCGCCGGAGTCACCGTGTCGCACACGAACAGCCGCTCCGGTGCCGGGGCCGGTTCGCGCACCCCGGCCGTGGCTCATCAGCGTGGCGCCCACGCCGAGCAGGGCGACCGCGACGGCCGCCACCGCCTCGGCGTAGCCGAACGACAGGAAGGCGACGATCGCCGCGACCGGGACGCCGACGACGAGGACCTGGCCGGTGACGAGGTCGATGCGCCGATCCAGGCGGGTCCGCTCGTGGGACAGGTGGACCGCGGGGATCCCGGCGGCCGCCACCGCTAGGGTGACGGCCGCCGCCGCCCAGTCCCGGTCCATGGCGATGAGCCCGAGCGCCGCGCCGACGGCGGCGACGGCGACCACGACCAGGACGGCATCGACGCGGACGTGGTCGCGGTGCATCCTCGTGCCACCCCGGCGCCGTACGCCGGTGGCCCGACCGATCTCCGTGCCGCCGCTGCCGACGATGGCACCGGCCAGCGCCGCGAACGCCTCGCCGGCCCCGGTGTCCAGCTCGGTGACGTCGTCGGCGAGCTGGGTGAGGTGGGCGTAGAGGATCCCGGCGAACCCGATCACGAGGCCGGCGACGACCACGGTCAGCCCGAACCGCATGTCCCGCTCGTCGTGCGAAGGCCCGGCCGTCACGAGCGGCTCCCGGCCAGCACGATCCAGGTCACCTCCGGATGCACGATGTCGCTGTGCGCGCCGCTCGGGGCGGTGCCGTTGCGGACGACCGCGCTGCAGTCGACGTTGAGGATGCGGGTCTTCGAGAAGCGGTAGGTGGCGCCGGCCGCCTTGATGCCGTCGAGGGCGGCGTCCGGGTTCTGCGCGCCGTCCGCGCCCATGCCGCCCCAGCGGTAGAGCGCGTCGCGCGCCGCGGACGTCGCATCGCCGGCGGCCAGCGAGGCCAGCGGATAGAAGCGGCCCACCGCACTGTCGTGGCTGGAGAAACAGACCGTCAGCGGTCCGTCGACGCGCTGCCGGCGTTTGCCCAGCGCGCCGTCCCGCCCGGCGTCGAACGGCAGCGGGCTGCAGAAGGCGAAGTGCGAGAAGGCCCCCTGCAGCAGGGTCACCGATTTCACCGGCGAGACCCCGGAGGGAAGACCATCGAGAGCGTACGACACCAGGCGCGCGCCGAAGCTGTGGCCGATCAGGTGCACGCGCAGGCCCGGCCGTTGCGTGGCGATCCGGCCGAGCAGCGGACCGAGCCCTTTGCGGCCGACCACCCCGGCGCGGCCCTTCATCTCCCAGTACGTCGCCCCGCGCAGCGCCTCCTTCGCGCCGTGCAGCAGCTTCTTCAGCCGGTCGCCGATGCCGGCCGCGCCGTCGCCGCCCGGGATCACGGCCCCGGAGCCGGTCAGCGCGGCGAGGTAGCGCTCGTACACCGGGTTGGGGGGATCCGCGAGCATCCCCGGCCTGGCCGGCGCACCCTCGCCGTCGTCCTCGCCCGCCCCGGACCGGGCGGAGAACTCGGCGAGGCCGGCGAAGAAGTCGTCGAGGGTCTGCTGGGTGGGCTCGCGCTCCTTCAGCAGCGCGGCCATCCTCTCGATCGGCACCTTGGCGTCGGGGAACGTGTCGAGCAGGTCGGCCAGGGTCTTCTCGTCGAGCGCGGGTTCGGAGACGAACGTGTCCCCGGAACCGGCGCCGGCCGCCGCCACCCCGCCACCGCCACCCGGCGCGGCGGCCGCGGTGAAGTCCGGGATCGGCTCGTCCGACCACAGCTTGGACGGCCAGTAGACGCCCGCGAGGCCGGCGGTGCCGCGCGGGTCGGCGGTCAGTTGCCGCCCGAGCTCACCGAAGAACGCGTCGTAGAGCCGGCGGGCGGTGCGGTGCTCGTTGTTCCAGCCGTGGCTGAACACGTACAGGTCGGTGAGGTTCCCGGTCTCGGCGAGCAGGGCGTCGGTGGTCCGGGTGTCCGGGTCGCCGTCCTTGTCGAAGGTGACGTCCCAGAACGGTGAACCGGCGATGGAGTCGGTCATGACGTGCTCCTCAGACGATTTGGAGGGCTTTCATGAGGTCGAGCAGGCCGGCGCCCTGGAAGTCCCGGCGGCGGCCGAGGTCGATCGCGGAGTCCACGAAGATCCGCTTGACGCGGTCCGGCTCGCCGATGAACTCGCGCCGGACCGACAGCAGGGCGGCGGCCGCGCCGGAGACGTGCGGTGCGGCCATGCTGGTGCCGCTGTCCTCGACATAGACGGCGCGGTCGTCCGGCGGCTGCTTGCCCGCGCCGACCACGGCGTCGAGGGCCCGGCCGGCCGCGCACGAGGTGATGCGTTCCCCGGGGGCGAGCAGGTCGGGCTTGTCCCGGCCGTCGCCGGTCGGGCCCTTCGAGGAGAAGTACGACACCCCGTACAGATGAGGTGAGCTGCGGTGGGTGGAGCCGACGGTGATGGCGAGCTCGGCGTTGCCGGGGTCGTTCACCGTCATCGCGAACCCGAAGGTGACGGGCGCCTCGCTCTTGACGTTGAGCGTGCCGTAGCCGGAGTTGCCGGCCGCCACGACGACCACGACGCCGGAGCGGACGAGCCGGTCGACCTCCTGGCACAGAGGGCTGCGCCCGCAGGCGAACCACTCCGGCTCGAACGCGTACCCGAGGCTGAGGTTGACGCCGTGGATGCGCATCGCGTCGACGCTGCCCCTGTTGATCTCCCGGACGTAGGCGAGCGCCTGGATGACCCGCGACACCTGGTCGCGCTGATTGCCGCTGAGCCCGCCGACCGCCTTGAGGCTGACCAGCTTCGCCAGGGGCGCCATCCCGGTCAGCAGCGCCGGGTCGATCCTGCGCGGCACCCGCAGCGGGACGGTCTCGCTCTCCACGTTGTAACGGCTCTCGGTGGCGTACACCTCGCGGTTGCCGGGGTCCTCGGCGATCCATCCCTCGATCGCGCCGGCGATGATCCCGGCGACGTGCGTGCCGTGCCCGTCCTCGTCGGCGAGCGCGCCGTCGGCGGTGTCCGGCCCCTCCGGCGGAAAGTAGCGGTGCAGGTCGGCCACCGCCGGGTCGTCGAGGGTGTGCAGGTGCTTGAAGTGCGGGTGGGTGCCGGAGATGCCGGTGTCGATGACCGCCCAGACGATGCCGCGGCCGTCGGCCTCGAACGACTTCCGCGCCGCGTCCGCCTTGATCGTCATGCAGGACGTGTCGATGTGCTTGTGGACCGGGAAGTCCGGCCACACGTGGTGGATGGTGCGCTCGCTCCAGACGATCGGCACGGCGTCCGCGGCGACGAGCCGTTTCGCCTGGCCCATGGTGAGCCGGCCGGCCAGGTAGCGGTCGGCCACGACGACCGGTTCCGGGTCGCCGGGTGCGGCGACGTTCTGCCACAGGGCCAGCAGCCGGGCGAACACGTCCGGCGGCCCGCCCCGGTATCGCAGGTTGACCTCCACCATCACCGGGATCGACTGATCATCGGAGGCGAAGCCGAGGCGGGCCCGGGCTTTCGAATCCCGAAGTGGCATGGCGATCACCCCGGCCATCGCGGCCGGCATGCGGGGCGCGGCGGCGGTTTGCCGCCCGGCCTCGTCAGGTTGCCGCCCGGTCTCGGCGGGTTGCCGATCGGACTCGGCGGGCTCGGGGACGCCGCCGAGCCGCTGTTCTGCCTCGGCGGCTGCGCCGGCCCCGGCCGCGGTGAGGCCGTACGTGACCGGGTCGTCCCGCTGCGCCTCGATCAACCCGGCCGCGAGCAGGTCATCGATCGCGGCGAGCATCTCGCGCTGCCACAACGGCGATTCGGCGAGGCCGCTGTAACCGCGGTCCTGCTCGCCGAACCGGTCGGCGAACCGCAGGGCCACCTCGACGGCGATGCGCCGGGCCGGATGCCGGGTGTCGCGGGGCAGACCGCCGAGCGCGACGAGCGTGCGGTCCTGCCAGCTGTTCGCAGTGGCCATGAGCCACCTCCCGCATCGGAGGGAGACCCTGGCCAGGATGGCGCAGCGGAACCCTCGATCACAGTCGGTTACCCGACCCGATCCGGTGCTAGAAAGGCGGGTATGAGTCTCACCGCGGTCCTTCTGCCCAGCCCGTTCCTCGGCTCGGCCGTCTGGGAGCCCGTCGCCGCGGCGTTGCGCGCCGATCTCGGCGTGTCCGCCGTGGTCGCCGATCCGCCCGTGCCGGCGTCCGCGGACCCGGCCGTCGTGGCGGAGGCGCTGGCGGAGCAGTTGCCGGCCGGGGACGATCTGCTGCTGGTTCCGCACAGCAACGCCGGGCTCTACGTGCCCGCGCTTGCCGGCGCCCGGGCGGTGCGCGGTGTGGTGTTCGTCGACGCGGTCCTCCCGCCGCCGGAGGGTGAGGTGCCGGTGGCGCCGGACGGGTTGCGGGAGCTGCTGCGCGAGCGGGTGGACGGCGGGTTGCTGCCGGTGTGGACGCGCTGGTGGCCGGAGGAGGACGTGGCGGCGCTCTTCCCCGACGCCGCGACCCGCCGGGCGGTGGAGGCGCAGCAGCAGCGGGTGCCGTTCGACTACCTCACCGCCCGGGTGACGGTGACGGACGGCTGGGACCGGATCCCGGCCGCGTATCTGGCGTTCGGCGACACCTATGCCGAGGAACGGGAGGACGCCCGGCGGCGGGGCTGGCCGGTGGCGACGATGGCCGGCGACCATCTGCACATGGTGGTCGACAGCGGCCGGGTCGCGGCGGCCATCATGGAACTGGCGCGGTGAACTCCTGCAGGCCGGCCACGATCACCCGCGAGTGCCGGTCCTCGTCCTCCGCCGGGTGCACGGCCCGGGCGGCCGGGTCGGTGAACCAGCGGTAGGCGTGGAAGCGCCACAGCCGCAGCGCCCGCGCCGGCGCCGGACCGGATTCGCATCGACGGATCTCACCGTGCCGTGCGGGGCGGTGCGCCCGTCTCGTAGGATTCAGCGCCTGACGTCACGGAGGACAGGGGATCGTGGTGAGCGCCGACAGCCCGGACATTTCTGAGCGCCTCGATATGACCAAGCCGCACCCGGCGCGCAGATACGACTACTGGCTCGGCGGCAAGGACAACTTCCAGGCCGACCGGGACGCGGCCGAGGCGATCGCCGCCGTCTTCCCGCACATCCGCACGGCCGCCCGGGAGAACCGCGCGTTCATGCAGCGGGCGGTGCGGTTCCTGGCCGCCGAGGCGGGTGTCCGGCAGTTCCTCGACATCGGCACCGGCCTGCCCACCAACGAGAACGTGCACGACGTCGCGCAGGGCATCGCCCCGGAGTCGCGGATCGTCTACGTGGACAACGATCCGCTGGTCCTCGTGCACGCGCGGGCTCTGCTGTCCAGCTCGCCGGAGGGCGCGACCGCGTACATCGACGCCGACGTCCGCACCCCGGAGAAGATCCTCGCCGACCCGGTCCTGCGCGAGACCCTGGACTTCTCCCAGCCGGTCGCGTTGCTGCTGGTGGCGCTGCTGCACTTCGTCGAGGACCACGAGAATCCGTACGAGGTGGTCGCGCACCTGGTCGACGCCCTGCCCGCCGGCAGCTACCTGGTGCTGTCGCACGCGACCTTCGACCCGCTCGACGACGAGACGATCGCCGCCATGGACGCGGTGAACAAGAACATCAAGCCGCTCTTCTCGCCGCGCCCGCTGGCCGCCGTGACCCGCTTCTTCGACGGTCTCGACGTGCTCGAGCCGGGGATCGTCTCGGTCTCCGACTGGCGGCCCGGTCCCGGCCCCCGGCCCACCCCGGCCGAGGCCACCGGCTACGGGGCGGTCGCCCGGGTGCGCACCCGGTAGCCCCTCACCCCGACGGTCTGTCACAACTCGCGGAGCTGCCCGGTCTGAGCGGGTGACGAGTCAGTGACAACGAAGGGGAAGAACATGAAGATCGCAGTGCTGGGCGGTACCGGCCTCATCGGCTCCCAGGTCGTCCGGCTGCTCACGGCGCACGGGCACGAGGCGGTGCCGCTCTCGCCGTCGAACGGTGTCGACCTGCTCACCGGCGCCGGGCTCGACGACGGTCTGCGGGGCGCCGGCGTGGTGGTGAACCTGACCAACTCGCCGACCTTCGACGACAAGTCGCCGGAGTTCTTCCGGACGACGATGGGCACCATGGTCGCCGCGGCGCAGCGGCAGGGCGTCGGGCACGCGGTGATCCTGTCGATCGTCGGGGTCGACCGGGTGCCGGGCCTGGACTACTACCGGGCCAAGGTGCTGCAGGAGGACATCCTCAAGGCCGGGCCGGTGCCGTGGTCGATCGTCCGGGCCACGCAGTTCTTCGAGTTCGTGCCGGCGGTGCTGTCGTGGACCTCCGACGAGAACACCGTGCGCCTGCCGGCCACCCCGGTTCAGCCGCTCGCCTCCGCCGACATCGCCGCCGAGGTGGCGAAGGTCAGCGCCGGCGCGCCGCTCAACGGCTACCGCGACGTCGCCGGTCCGGAGGTGTTCACCCTCGACGAGCTCGGCCGGATCGCGCTCGCGGCGAAGGGCGACGGGCGGCCGGTCGTGCTGGACCCGGCGGCGGGCATGTTCGCGGCGGTGCCGGGCGACGCGCTGATCGCCGGGAACGGCGCCCACCTCGCCTCGACCACGTTCCGGGAGTGGCTGGCGTCCCAGGGGTAGCCGGTCACCGGCGGTGCCAGCCCCGCAGCTTCGCCGGATTCAGCACGATCCACAGCGCTGACACGCGTGTCGTGCCGCACCGGGCGGCGACCACGGCCACGGCCGTGCCGTCCGGGCGGCGCGACACGAGCCCCGGCCGCCCGTTCACGCTCGCCACGCTCAGATCGGCGCCGGGCCGGCCCAGCACCCCGATGAGCAGCAGCGCCACCGCACCGCTGCCGCGCACCGGATCCGCGGCGCCCGGCGCCGGCCCGCCGCCGTCGCAGACCGCCACCACGTCGGCGGCCAGCAGCGCCTCGGCCGCGCCCAGGTCACCGGCGGCGCATGCGGCGGCCAGGCGGAGCATGGTCTCCATGGAGGATCCGCCTCAGGACGCAGGGCGGAACGCCGCGATCTTGTCCGGGTTCATCAGCCACAGCAGGTGATCGATGCCGTCCGCCGACGCGGTGAGGGTCAGCATCGCCTTGACGCCGCCGGCGTGCTCCAGCACCGCGGCGGGCCGGCCGTTGACGGTGACGAACCGGGCCTCGACACCGTCCCACCAGAACGAGGAGAACGCCGCGATGAACCTCGCCACCGGGGTCGCGCCCACGACCACCCGGCGGGCCGCGTGCTTGGCGCCGTTGCCGTCGGTGATGCTGGCGACGCCGGCCGCGAAGAGTCTCTCCAGGCCCGCGAGATCGCCGGCGCGGGCCGCCGTGATGAAGGTGCTCAGCAGCTCGCGCTGGGCCGCGACGTCGACGGGCGCCTTGCGTTCGCCGGTCACATGCCTGCGGGCCCGGCTCACCAGCTGACGCACGTTCGCCTCGCTGGTCTGCAGGATCAAGGCCATCTGAGGGTACGGATAATCGAACGCCTCCCGCAGCACATAGGCCGCCCGCTCGGTGGGTGTCAGCCGCTCGAGCAGGATCAGCACGGCGTACTCGAGGGCCTCGCCGGTCTCCGCACCCAGGTACGGATCGGCGGACGTGTCGACCGGCTCGGGCAGCCACGGGCCGACGTACGTCTCCCTTCGTACCCTTGCCGATTGAAGGGTGTTGATCGCCAATCGGGTCGTCGTCGTGGCCAGGAACGCGGCCGGCTCCCGCACCGTGGCGCGATCGTAGTCCTGCCAGCGCAACCACACGTCCTGCACCAGATCCTCGGCCTCGGCGGCGCTGCCGAGCATCCGATAGGCGATCCCGAACAGGCGCGGGCGCACCCGCGTGAACACGGTCGCGGCCTCGTCCAGGTCATTCAGGTCCATGGTCGCCCCCTTCCGGCTGTCTCATCCTCAGGCATGGACCGGCGACCGCCGCGCGTTGTGACGTCCTCGGGCGTGACCCGCGCCACGCCACTCGATCCACCCCTTCCCCTATGGGTGAACGACGGACGGGCGGTCCGTGTCGCTCTGGACGCGAGCCGGGACTCTAGGCTTGGGCGTCGGTACTCTGCGCAAACGACTCGCGGACGAGTGGATTGCGTAATAAGGACTTCTGGCCTACTTTCAGATTTGTCGGAATTATCCTTCGCCGCATCAAGGAGCCACAGAACCATGCTTGACAGCCGACGCGACGATTGGCGGCGCAGCTCCCGATGCGTTGGAGAGTCTCACTGCGTTGAGGTGAGTCTTCGCGACCAGCAGATCCTGCTCCGCAACTCGACAGAGCCGAGCGTGATCCTCGCCCTGTCGCCGGGTCAATGGCGCGATCTATTGGTGAGCCTCAAGTCTGGTGCACTGCAACGCTGAGTCAGGCTCCGGTCGTTCTATCCGTCTCGGCGTTGAGCGATGAAAACTGCTCGAATGGGCGGCTCGGCGGTCCCGCGTGAAGGGCTCGCAAGTATTCCTCGTTCACGATGACCCGAAACTGATCCCTATGGTCGCGCGCCGGCCCGGGGCGATGCCAATCACCGGTCCTCTCCCAGAACATGCGCGGAACTTCGCTGTCGAAGAAACTACGCAGATATGCGCGGGCCAGCGGCTCGTCGATCTTTTGTTGCTCCCACGAGTCGGTCCACAGTTTCACCAGCCTCTGGCAGTAGTAGAAGAGGTCTTCGCTGACATGATCCGGTGAGACCCGTGCGCCCCAACATTGTCGATAATTAGCATTGACCATAGCGAGTTTGACCAGCTCGTCTGTCGTCTCGTCCAGTAGTTGCAGGCGCATCGCTCGGACTTGCTGCCACTGTAGGATCATGGAAGCGGTCACGGCGGCCAGTGCTGCCACTGCAACCATCGCCGATGCGGCGCCATAGGCCTGACCGACGTCGCCGACAGCGGTGTGGTCGAGGCGAGTCCCGCTGAACGCCAGTTGCAGTATGACCGGCGATAGCGCGACGCCGATCACGGCAAGGACGGCAAGGATGCAGAGCAGCGCCCAAAGACTCGGTCTTCGCTGAATCGGAGCGCCAGATCCATTTCGTCTGCCAGTCGCCATGGTGAACTCCCAACGCCGCCGTCTTCCGACGATTATCGGCGCGTGAGTGGCGAACAGCAATTATTCATTCATGCGCATCATGTCAGCCATAGAGCTATCTGCCGTATGGCACCCTGCCAGCTAGCGACTCGCGAACATGCAACTTGCACTTCGGTGCAATCATCACGATACACCAAACAGGTCTACGGAATGGCGCCTCGCCTGCCTATTCGCGCGCACTGTTTCGGCGCAGCAGCAGACCCTTCCTGCACCGGACGTCCTTGGCGGCCGGCGCACCGTCATCGGCACCGCCGCGCCGCGGCCGAGGTCGCCATCGATCGACGAGTGCCACGCCAAGTCTCCGATCTCCAGGCTGTCGTCATCCAGCCAGAGACCTTGACCCTGCAGTGTGGTCAGCTGATCGGCGAGCACGGTCTGCGTGTAGACGAGGGATGAGGATGAGAGCCTTACACGGGCGCCGGCAACGGGCACGAAGGGTTGGACGCCTGCACGGTGTGGAAGCCGTCGCTGTACAGCGCGGCGATACGGCAGGGCGTTTCCGCCCGGGAGATGCCCGAAGCCGACCGCCTGGCTGCTGCCGGGCGTGACCAAGGAGACCGGTCGCCCGCTCTCGTCACCGTGTGGGTCGAACGCCACGATGAACTGCAGACCGGCGCCATCAAGGTGATCGGCGTCCCATGTCACCGTCTCGCGGTCCTGCGCTGATCCGGCGGCGTCGGCAGGTCAGCCGGGCTCGCGGAGGATGGGCGGATGCGGCACGTTCGAGCAGTGTGCGGCCGGCGCGGATGATCCGCATGCTGGTCGCGTCGCGCGGCAACCGGACCGTGCCGGCCAGCACCACGTTGCAGGAAGAGCTACGCGCCGGCGGCGGCCTCGATCGCCGCCGCGAAGTCGGGGACGGCCCCGATCTGGCCGAGCAGCACATTGGCCGCGTTGTAGCAGTTGAACCTCTCGATCTTCCCGTCGCGGAGATACCAGAGGTCCGCCGTCGGCACGTCGATGCGGTTGCCGGTCGGGCGGATCTCGCCGATCGGGGTCGGGAAGGCGCCGAGATGCGTTCCCTGAATGCGCAGTTCGACGGCGACGACATCACCTATCGCATGCACTTCGAGCAGTTCCCGGTGGATGTCCGGAAAGACACCGGCCAAACCGGCCAGTGCGTGCGGAATCTCATCCCCGCGGAATGTCATCGCATTCGGTACGTCGTTGAACGTCCCGTCCTCGGTGAACAGGGCGCGGAAACCGGTTCCGTCGAGGACGTCTCCTTCCGCCAGCCGGTATGCCTCGCGAACGACGTCTTCGTTGCTTCTCATTCCACTCTCCTCGAGTCGATGACGACGAATGCACGCTAGCAAGTTTTTGACTAGATGGTCAATAACGTAAGGTGGCTCACATGGCTCGTCCCCGCAAGTTCGTCGAGAGTGATGTCGTCAGCAGCGCCAGCGAGGTGTTCGCCGTGCACGGCCTCGCCGCCGCCACGCTGGATGACCTGGTGCGGGCGACCGGCCTGGGGAAGCAGAGCCTCTACAACGCGTTCGGCGGCAAGCGGGAATTGTTCCTCCGGGCGCTCTCCGAGGATCGGGAGGAGGCGGCGCGCGCCGTCTCGGAAGCGCTCGGCCACGACGACGCCTCGGCGCTGGAGCAGATCCGGGGCCACATGCTCCGGATGGCTATCGAGTTCAGCAGCAGCGATCGGCGCGTCTCGCTCACCACACGCGCGCTCGTCGAATCGACCGGCGAGGACGACCCTCTTTCGGCGGCCACGAAAGCCGGCATCGAACAGCTCGCCGGGGTCTATGCGCAATGCCTGGAACACGCCCGGGCGGACGGCGATCTGCCGGAGGACGCGAACGTGCAATCGCTGGCGGTCTACTTCGTCGCCGTCACCCGCGGAATGGAGCTGCTCGGCCGCGCCGGCGTCGGCCGCGGCGTTCTCACCGCGGTCGCCCTCGATGCCCTCCGCGTTCTACACAAACCTCAATCCTGACCGCGCGCTCCGGCCGCGGCGAGCGGCTGGTGCTGGGACAGCAGCTGATGCTTCATCCGGATCGTCGCCTCGCCGACGGCGCGGTGCCCGATCTTGCGGCGCTGCCGGTCGCGGGCGATGCACTCGTCGACGTCGATGTCGGTCATGTCCCAGACGATCAGGTCGGCGCCGCAGCGGTGGGCGAGCTCGCGAGCGGCGTCGAGGTAGTCCGGCAGCAGGAAGGTGTCGTCGCACACGACGTCTATCCCGTTGCGCAGCAGCGCCTCGATCGCCGACTGGACGACCAGTTGCTCACGCCGGGCGTAGTGCATCGTGTACCCGTCGTCGTCGCCCGCCACGATCTGCGGATGGAGCATGGCGGCGATCTCGTCGGTTCCCACCCGCGCACGGTGCTCGGGATCCTCGGCAACCCACTGCAGGGCGCGGGTGGTCTTGCCCGCTGCCGGGATGCCCCGCGTGACGATCAGCAATCTACGCATCAAACCAGCTCTCCAACGGCTGTGGTGCGGACGCGGCGAAGATCCCGCCAATGTCTCGGACGTTAAGGCTTCGGCGCCTTGATCGTGAGCCTGTTTAAGACAATCTTCAATGTAACCATCCGGTCGGCGTACAACGGCGTGTCACGTGAGCCCGGCGAGCACCGCCGCGGTCGCCTCGGCGATCAGGGCGTCGTCGGACGCGGCGCCGGGCTTCCCGCGGTCGGACTGGACCGCGATGATCAGTGGGCTCGCGGCCGGCGGCCAGACGACGGCGATGTCGTTGCGGGTGCCGTACCCTCCACTGCCGGTCTTGTCGCCGACCCGCCACCCGTCGGGCACACCGGCCCGGATGTAGGGGTCACCGGTCGTGTTCCCGACGAGCAGGCTGGTCAACCTCTGCCGGCGCGATGAGGGCAGAAGATCGCCGAGTACGAATCGGCGCAGGTCGGTGCCGAGCGCGCGGGGTGTGCTGGTGTCCCGCTCGTCGCCCGGAGCCGCCTCGTTCAGGGCGGGTTCGCGGCGGTCGACGCGGGTGGTGCCGTCGCCGATGTCGCGCAGGGCCCGCTGGAGCCCGCGCGGACCGCCGACCTCGTCGAGCAGCAGATTCGCCGCCGTGTTGTCGCTGTACTGCACCGCGGCCGCGATGAGGGCGTCGACGGACATCCCGGCGCCGACGTGTTCCGCGGTCACCGGCGCCCAGTCCAGCAGGTCCTCCTCGGTGTAGTCGACGACGCGCCGCAGGTCGTCGTCGGACAGGCGGCCGAGCAGCACCCCGGCCAGCAGCGCCTTGAAGGTGGACGCGTGCGCGAAGCGCTCGTCGGCGCGGTGCGTGACGGTCCGGCCGGTCCCGGTGTCGACGGCGTACACCCCCAGCCGGGCGCCGAAGCGGCGTTCAAGCTCGGCGAACGGGCGCGTGTCGACGGAGGGTTGCGTGGACGGTGAAGACGGAGACGGCACGGGCGGCGGATTCGAAGGGGTGGCGCCGCAGCCCGCCAGCAGCGTCCCGGCGAGCAGGAGCGGAATGGCACGCTTCATGTCCTCGATCATGCAACCCCGGTGCGAGCCGGACCCCGGTGACGGGGCCCGGCTCGCCGGAATCTCAGGCGGTCACTGGATGGCGAAGCTGGGGTGCGGCGGCTGGTTGTAGGCGGTGTTCTGCCAGGCGATCGCCTCGCGGTACTGCGGGTCGTGCATCAGCGACACCACCCGGCGGTCGGTCGTGATCGGCGTGCTGTAGATCCGCAGCGCGGTGTTGTTCGACGTCGGCCAGATGACCTCCTCGCGCCAGTCGCCGAACAGGTCGGCGGAGAGCGACGGGGTGGCCTTCGTGCCGTTGTTGGAGTGCACGTCGCTGCCGGTCAGCAGGCGGGTGTCGGCGCTGGTGCCGTACTTGTCGATCCGGGTCTGATCGAGCAGTTCGCGGGTCGCGTCGCCGTCCCACCAGATCACGAAGTTGGCCGAGCTCGGCTTGCGACCGGCGACCACGGCGCCCTTCGGGTTGCGGACGCCGTCCACGGCGGACGACCACGACTCGGCGCCGGCGCTGCCGGACCAGATGTCGGCGGAGACGCCACGGCCGTTGTCGCCGCTGGCGGGCGTGGACCAGATGATCTGGCCGGTCCGGGCGTCCGCCATCCACGACGAGGGCTTGCTGCCGTCCTCGTCGACCTTGAATTCCTCCAGACCGGTACGGGACGGGTCGAGGTCACCGACGTGCATGGCGTCGCCGTGGCCGTTGCCGGTGTTCCACAGCCGGGCGCCGTTGTCGTCGATCGCCGCGGCGCCGTAGATGATCTCGTGCTTGCCGTCGCCGTCCACGTCGGCGACCGAGAGCTGGTGGTTGCCCTGTCCGGCCCATCCGCTGTTGCCCGAGGCGTTGCTGTCGAACACCCAGCGCTGGGTCAGCGCGCCGTTGCGGAAGTCCCACGCGGCGACCACGGCGCGGGTGTAGTAGCCGCGCGCCATGATCAGCGACGGCCGGGCGCCGTCGAGATAGGCGGTGCCGGCCAGGAAGCGGTCGACCCGGTTCCCGTACGAGTCGCCCCAGCTCGACACGGTCCCGCGTGCCGGCACGTAGTTCACGGTCGAGAGCGCCCGCCCGGTCTGGCCGTTGAACATGGTCAGGAACTCGGGGCCGGCCAGCACGTAGCCGGAGGAGTTGCGGTGGTCGGCGGACGAGCTGCCGATCACCGTGCCGGCGCCGTCCCGGGTGCCGTCGGCGGTCTTCATGGCGACCTCGGCCCGGCCGTCGCCGTCGTAGTCGAACACCTGGAACTGGGTGTAGTGGGCGCCGGCCCGGATGTTGCGGCCCAGGTCGATGCGCCACAGCCGGGTGCCGTTCAGCCGGTACGCGTCGACGAAGACGTTGCCGGTGTACCCGGACTGCGAGTTGTCCTTGGCGTTCGTCGGATCCCACTTGAGGACGACCTCGTACTGCCCGTCCCCGTCGAGGTCACCGACGGACGCGTCGTTGGCGACGTACGTGTAGGCCTCGCCGGACGGGGTGGTCCCGCCGGCCGGAATGCTCAGCGGAACGTCGAGGTAGCCGTTCGCGAAGGTGAGCGACGCGGGGGAGTCGGATTGTTCGACACCGCCGACGACCGCGCGGACGGTGTAGACCGCGTTCGCCGCCGCGCCCGAGTCGAGGTAGTTCGTCGAGCTGGTGATCGGAGACGGTGAGATCCTGGTGCCGCCGCGGTAGACGTTGAACGCCACGCCGCTCGGATCGTTCCCGAGCAGCCGCCAGCTGACCAGGTTGCCGCTGCCGGAGCGGACGCTGACCACGCCCCGGTCGAGGCGCTCGAGCTGCTTGCCGCCGACGGCCACCGGCCCGGTGGCGGGCGGCGGGGTCGAGGGCGAGGCGGACGGCGAGGTGGGCGGCGAGGTGGGCGGCGAGGTGGGCGGCGAGGTGGACGGCGAGCCGGTCGGTGCCACGCCACCCGTGCAGACGGTGCCGTTGAGGCTGAACGAGGACGGCGTCACCGCCGTACCCGAGCTGTTGAATCCGAAGCTCGTGGTGGCGTTCGTGGCCAGCGAGGCGTTGTAACCGGCGTCCTTGACGCTGACGTTCGCGCCGGACTGGGTGACGACGCCGTTCCACAGCTGCGAGATGACCTGTCCGCCGGGGAGAGCGAACGTGAGGGTCCAGCCGTTGACGGCGTCGCCCAGGTTGGTGACGTCGACGGCGGCGCCGAAGCCGCCCGGCCAGGTGTTGCTGACGGTGTACTTGACGGCGCAGCCCGCGGCGGCGTCCGCGCGCGAGGCGATGACGATGCCGGCGCCGGTGGTGACGACGGCGAGGACGGTGGCGGCGATCTTTCGGGGGAGTGCCATTGTCGATCTCTCTGATAGACGACGATGGATGGGAGCGCTCCCAGCATAAGACACGTTTCAATGGATGCTCCATCGTCTGCGGTCAGGAAGTGACCTGATCAAGACCTAGCGTCGCCCGCATGACGAACCTCCGCCCGTTCCGCATCGACATCCCGCAGCAGCACCTCGACGACCTGCACGCCCGCCTCGCGAACACCCGATGGCCGGCCGAACTGCCCGGCGTCGGCTGGAGCCGCGGCGTCCCGGGCGGCTACCTGCGGGAGCTGGCCGACCACTGGCGCACCGGCTACGACTGGCGGACGCACGAGGCGGCCCTCAACCGATACGAGCAGTACCAGACCACCATCGACGGGCAGAACGTGCACTTCCTGCACGTGCGCTCGCCCGAGCCGGACGCCACGCCACTGCTCCTGCTGCACGGCTGGCCCGGGACGGTGGCCGACTACCTCGACGTCATCGGCCCGCTGTCCGATCCGCGCGGCCACGGTGGCGATCCGGCCGACGCCTTCCATCTGGTGATCCCGTCGCTGCCGGGCTTCGGTTTCTCCACCCCGCTGGCCGGGACGGGGATGGACGCGACCAGGGTGGCCGGGATCCTCGCGACACTGCAGGAGCTTCTCGGGTACGAGCGATACGGCGTCCACGGCTACGACTGGGGCGCGTGGATCGCCCCGAGGATCGGCGCGCGCTGTCCGGAGCGCGTCGCCGGCGTCCACGTCACCGCGATGGTCACCCTGCCGTCCGAAAAGGACGGGCAGAACGGGGAGTTCGACGGCCTCAGTATGACCGACCGGCAGCGCTGGCAGCAGATGCAGGACCCGAACGACGGCTACCTGCGGTGTAACGCCAAGCGGCCGCAGACCGCATCCTCACCGGCGTGTCGATCTACTGGCTGACCGGCACCGCCGCCTCCGCCGCCCAGATCTACTACGAGGAGTTCTCCGGGAGCCCGCAAACGGGCGGACGGCGGGGGACGGTGCCGACCGGCGTCCTGGTGTCCGGCCAGGACAACGCGATCCGGCGGTGGGCCGAGCGGGACCACCACGTCGTGCACTGGACCGAGCTGGGCCGGGGCGGTCACTTCCTCGCCATGGAAGCACCCGCCCCGCTCGTCGACGACGTCCGGACGTTCTTCAGGAAGGTGCGGTGAGCGGGCGCGAGCCGGCCGCCCAGCGCGGTCACCCCGCCCGGCGCGAAGTAGACGGCCAGGACGAACAGGGTGCCGAGCACGAACAGCGGTTCCCCGAGCGGCCCCGGCAGCGACCCGCCGAGGCGGGCGAGCCGCTGGTCGAGGTAGGCGTACAGGATGCCGCCGATGACCGCGCCCCACTTCGTGCCGGCGCCGCCGAGGACCGCCATGACGATCAGTGAGAGGGTCAGCTCGGACGACGCGATGTGCGGGGAGACGCCGCCGACCACCAGGGCGTAGACGACGCCGCCGAGCGCCGCGAGGGTGCCGGCCACGACGAAGGCGAGGAGCTTCAGAACGTACGGGTTGATCCCGAGCACCGCGATCCGGCGCTCGTCGTCGCGCAGGCCGGTCAGCGTCCGGCCCAGCGGCGCCCTGTCGATCGTGTGCACGACCAGCACCACGACGGTGAGGAACGCCAGCGCCAGCCAGTACAGGTTGACCGTGTTGACGACGCCGACGAGCGCGCCCGGGAGACCGGCGGTGACGAGGGGCAGACCCTCCTCGCCGCCGGTCAGCCCGCCCGGGTCCCGGTTCACCACGATGTGCCCGACCTGCGCGAAGGCGAGCGTCACCATGGAGAAGGCGATCCCGGAGGTGCGCAGCGCGACCGAGCCGAGCAGCGCGGCGAGCAGGCCGGCGGCGAGCACCGCGGCGAGCGTGGCGCCCCACAGCGGCCAGCCGTAGTGGCTCACCAGGATGTCGACGCCGTACGCGCCGGCCGCGATGTAGAGCGCGTGACCGAAACTGAGCAGCCCGGCCCGGCCGAACAGCAGGTCGTAGCTCAGCGCCAGGCCGCCGAAGACCAGGCAGACCGCGAGCAGTTGCAGGGTGCCGGGGGAGTTGACCGGGCCGTCGAAGACACCCGGGATCGAGAAGGCCCCGTACGGCAGGACCGCCGCGACCAGGAGCACGAGGAACGCCTTCACGCGGTGGCCACCTTCCCGGCGATGCCGGCCGGGCGCAGCAGCAGGACGACGGCGAGCAGCACGACCACGCTGACGTCGCCGGCGCCGGCCGCGCCGTAGTAGTTGACGAACTGCTGGAGCAGGCCGACCGCGACGGCGGCGACCGCCGAGCCGGTGACCGAGCCGAGGCCGCCGATGACCACCACGATGAACGCGAAGATCAGCATCGAGGCGCCCTGGCCGGGGGAGACGGCGCTGAAGTACATGCCGCCGAGGATGCCGGCGAGCCCGGCGAGGGCCCCGCCGATCGCGAACACCAGCGTGAACGCCCGGCGCACGTCGATGCCGAGCGCGCTGACCATGGCCCGGTTCTCCACGCCGGCCCGGATCACCAGGCCGTACCGGGTGAAGCGGAGGAACGCGAGCAGGCCGGCCAGCACCAGCACGGCCGCGCCGATCAGCAGGAACCGGTCGTCCGGCACCTGCGCGCCGAGCACCGCGGTCACCTCGGACGCCCAGGCCGGGCGCGGGTAGACGCGGGCGTCGGCGCCCCAGATCGACTGCAGCAGCGCGACCCCGGCGAGCGAGAGCCCGACGGTGACCAGGACCTGTTCGGTGTGCCGGGTGTAGAGCGGCCGGATCAGCACGAGCTCGGTGAGCGCGCCGGTCGCGGCGGCCACCGCGACACCGAACACGACGGCGAGCGGCAGGCCGAAGTGCGGCGCCGCCCACCAGGTCGCGTACGCGCCGATCGACAGGAACAGCCCGTGCGCGAAGTTCAGCACCCCGGCCAGCCCGAAGACCAGCGACAGCCCGGAGGCGATCAGGAAGTAGAGCGCGGCCAGGCCCAGCCCGGTCAGCGTCAGCAGGATCACGGTGGTCACGTCAGTGCCTCCCGACACCGAGCAGGGAACGGGTGGCGTCGCCGTCGCCGAGCAGGTCGCCGGCGCCGCCCCGCCAGGCCACCCGGCCGGATTCGATGACGACCGCGTCGGTGGCGAGCGCGCGGACCACCGCCAGGTTCTGTTCGACGAGCAGGATCGGTACGCGTTCCGCGACGCGCCCGAGCACCGTGGCGACCGCGCTCACCACGGCCGGGGCGAGGCCCTTCGTCGGCTCGTCGACGAGCAGCAGCCGGTTCGGGTTGAGCAGCACCCGGGCGATCGCGACCATCTGCTGCTGGCCGCCGGACAGGGTGCCGGCGCGCTGGCCGGCCCGCTGCTTCAACTCCGGGAACAGCTCGTGGACCAGGGCGTAGTCGGGGTCCGGCACGCGTTCGGCGAGGCGCAGGTTCTCGGCGACGGTCAGCCCGGCGAAGACGCACCGGTCCTCCGGGACGTAGGCCAGCCCGTCGCGCACGAGGCGGTGCGTCGGGCGGCCGAGCGCGGGCTTCCCCTCGTACACAATGCGCCCTTGACCTGGAATTTCGCCCATCAACGCCCGCAGCGTGGTGGTCTTGCCGACGCCGTTGCGGCCGAGAAGCGCGGTCACGCCGGTGGGGGCGACGTCGAAGGTGACGCCCTGCAGGATGTGCGAACCGCCGAGGCGGACCGAGAGGTCGCTGACCTCGAGCACGGGCCCGCTCACAGGTTTTCTCCCAGATAAGCCTTCTGTACGAAGGGATCGGCCATCACGGCGTCCGGGGAGTCGCAGGCCAGCAGCGCGCCGTGGTGCAGCACCGCGACCCGGTCGGCGAGGTCGAGCACCGCGTCCATGTGGTGCTCGACCATCAGCACGCTGCGGCCGGTGCCGGCGGTCAGCCCGCGGATCACCTCGGTCAGCGCCGGCACCTCCTCGAGGCTGACCCCGGCCATCGGCTCGTCCAGCAGCAGCACCGACGGTTCCGCGGCGAGCAGCAGGGCGATCTCCAGCTTGCGTTTCTCGCCGTGCGCGAGGTCGCCCGCGCTCCGGTCCGCGCGGTCCTCGAGGCGCACCTCCGCCAGGATCCCGGCGGCCCGTTCGGTGACGCTCCGGTCGGACCGCCGGCGCAGGCAGCGCATGGCGCCACCGCGGCGCGCCTGCACCGCGAGGGCGACGTTCTCGGTCACGGTGAGCGAGCCGAAGACCGCCGAGGACTGGAACGTGCGGCCGAGCCCGCGCCGGGCCCGGCGGTGCACCGGCAGCCCGGTCACGTCCTCGCCGGCCAGCGTGACGGTCCCGGCGCTGGGCCTGCGCAGGCCGCTGATCAGGTTGAACAGGGAGGTCTTGCCGGCGCCGTTGGGCCCGATCACGGCGATGAACTCGTCCGGCGCGAGGTGCAGGGTGACGTCGTCGACGATCGGCACGGCGCCGATCCGCCACGACACCCCCTGCACGGCGAGAGCGGTCATCGCGCGGGCGGCGCGGCGTCGTCCGCGGCGATCGTGCCGGTCGGCGTGGCGGTGAGGGCGTCCCCCGAACCGGTCAGCTTGGCCTGGAACATCGGCTGCAGCAGCGCGTGATCCCCGGCCCGGACGGTGAGCGTGCCCTTCACCGAGTCGAAGCTGTAGCCCTCCAGCGCGGCCACCATTGTGTCGGCGTCGTCCGGCCCGGCCTCCAGCGCGTGCACGATCATCTGCGCCGCGGCGAAGCCGTCCGGGTGGAACAGGTCGGTCCTCCCGCCCGGCACGGCCTGCTTGAGGGCCTGGTAGGCGGGGTTGTCGGCGGCGCCGTCGAAGTAGTGCGCGAGCAGGTTCAGCTTGGTGCCGCCCGCGCCGAAGCCGGCCCACGAGGCCCGGATGTCGAGGCCGGTCACGACCTTCGTGGAGGCGAGGACACCCTGCTGGTCGAGGGCCTGCCACATGGCGCCCGCGGTGGTGCCGGCCCAGGCCACGAAGACCAGGTCGGGCTTCGCGTCCCTGACCTGGTTGGCGAACGGGGTGAAGTCGGTGGCGGTGGCCGGCACGGCGATGTCGGTGACGGTGGCCTGCTGTCCCAGGACGTTCTTCACCGCTTCGACGTTGGACTTGCCGAACGCCGAGTCCGGGGCGAAGACCAGCACCTTCCGGCCGTCGCCCAGGTACGCCTTCGCGGTCTGCACGTCCTGGTACGACTGCCGCCCCGACCGGAACGTGTATCTGTTGGCGCCGGTGATCGCGTCGGTAGCGGCCGGGCCGGACACGAACAGCACCCTGTTCTCGGCGGCGAGCGGCGCCACCTGCAGCGCCACCCCGGAACTGGTCGACCCGGCGAGGACCTTGTAGCCCTTGCCGATCAGGTCCTTCGCGGCCGAGACCGCCTTGACCGGGTCACCGGCGTCGTCCGCGTACGTCACGTTGATCGTCTTGTCGCCGATCCTGCCGGTGTTGCCGGTGGCGTAGGCGAGGCCGGCCTTGAACCCCTCGGCGTACTGGGCGCCGTAGCCGGCGAGCGGCCCGGACTGGGAGTAGACGACGCCCACGTTCAGCGCGCCGTCGGTCGCGGCCTGCGGGCTGCCGCAGGCGGTAAGGGTGATCGTGACGGCTGCGAGCAGCGCCCCGAGATGTTTCGGCTTCATGTCGGGACACGCTAGGAGCGTCGATGTGAGCCGGGCCACCCGCGCCGATCACATGTCCGAGGCCGGTCCTGTGTGGCCGGCGCACATGTCCCCGGCAGTCGCCGGTCCGTACGGTCGGCGGTCATGACGACGGTCTCTGTGGACCTTACGGGTCGGACGGCGCTGGTCACCGGCGCGGGCAGCGGCATCGGGCGGGCGTGCGCCACCCGGTTGGCCGCGGCCGGCGCCGAGGTGCTGGTGGTGGATGTCGACGAGCGGTCCGCCAAGGAGGTGGCCGCCGGGATCGGCGGCCGGGCGCTGGTAGCCGACCTATCCGAACTGGACGAGCTGGACGATCTGCCGTCGGAGGTCGACGTGCTGATCAACAACGCCGGGCTCCAGGTGGTGTCGCCGCTGCCGGACTTCCCGCCGGACCGGTTCTCGCTGATCCAGCGGGTCATGGTGGAGGCGCCGTTCCGGCTGGTCCGGGCGGTGCTGCCGCACATGTACGCCCGCGGCTGGGGCCGGATCGTGAACATCTCCTCGGTGCACGGGCTGATCGCGTCGCCGTACAAGGCCGCCTACGTGGCCGCCAAGCACGGTCTCGAAGGGCTCTCCAAGGTGACCGCGCTGGAGGGGGCCGGGCACGGGGTCACCTCGAACTGCGTGAACCCGGCGTTCGTCCGTACCCCGCTGGTCGACCGGCAGATCGCCGACCAGGCCGACCTGCACGGCATCCCGCCCACCGAGGTGATCGAGAAGATCATGCTGAACCGGGCCGCGATCAAACAGCTCATCGAGCCGTCCGACGTGGCCGAGGCGGTCGCGTACCTGTGCAGCCCGCCGGCCTCCCTCATCACCGGCTCGTCGATCGTGATCGACGGTGGATGGACGGCACACTGATTCCATGATCAATTCATGTGTACGGGTTGATGGCGGCGACCTGGCCGTCCTGAGCTGGCCCTCCGACGGCCCGCTCGTGATCGCGGCCCACGGCATCACCGCCAACGCGATGTCCTGGGCCGCCGTGGCCCGAGCCCTGGACGGTCGCGTCCACCTGGTGGCGCCCGACCTGCGCGGGCGGGCGCTCAGCGCGTCACTGCCCCCGCCGTTCGGCATGGCCGCCCACGCCGACGACCTGATCGCCGTGGCCGACCACTTCGGGGCCTCCCGCCCGCTGCTGGTAGGCCATTCGATGGGCGCGTTCGTGGTCGCCGCCACCGCGGACCGCCATCCGTCCCGGGTCGGCCCGGTGCTGATGGTCGACGGCGGGGTGAACCTCGGCGTGCCCGCGTCCGTCGACGTGGACGCGGCCCTGGAGGCGGTGATCGGCCCGGCGATCCGGCGATTGTCCCTTCGCTTCCCGGACTTCGCCTCCTATGTCGACTATTTCCGGGCGAACCCGGCGATCGGCGACCACTGGGACGCCGACCTGGAGGCCTACATCCTCCGCGACTTCACCGGTTCCGGCTCCACCTGCAACATCACCGCCATCCGCGCCGACGCCACCGACATGCTGCGCCACCCCATCCCGGCCGGCCACCCGCTGCTCTGGGCACCCCGAGGCCTGGCCGACGAGGAGGGTGGTCTGTATCGCGCCCACCAGCTGACCGGCCACGACGCCGAACTGGTCCCGGACGTCAACCACTACACGATCCTCACCGAGGGAGCGACTGTGGTCGCCGACCGGATCGCCGGCATGGTCGCCTGAGCCATCGGCGTTTCCGGGGCCTTGCCACGACGCATCCCTCGCTCGGCTGATCGCGGGACAAGTTGCTTCGAACCTATAGTCGTGGGCATGGACAGCGACGGCCCTCTGCTCATGGGTACGCAGGAGATCCGTGACCGGCTGGGTGGGGTGAGCCGGCAGCGGGCCTACCAGATCACCACCCGGCCGGACTTCCCGAAGCCGATCGTGGAACTGGCCCAGGGCAAGGTGTGGCTGGCGTCGCAGGTGGAGGAGTGGATGGCCGAGCACCGGCGGGATTGAGGGGTGCGCGCGTGGAGCGGAAGGCGCCGGTGCTGATGGGGGCGCACGAGGTCCGGGCGCGGCTGGGCGGTCTCACCCGGCAGCGCGTCTACCAGCTGACCAACCACGCGAGCTTCCCGGAACCGATCGCGTGGCTGGCGCAGGGCAAGGTGTGGCTCACCGAGGACGTGGAGGAGTGGATCGCTTCCTACCGCCGGAAGTAGGACGGCGCGGGGCGGCGCTTCCCTCGTACCCATGATCTGTGGTCTAAATCACAGGGGGAAATCCGAGGTCCTCGGTGAGGCGAGATCACCGTGCGTGCCGGGCGGCAGGGTCGGAACGGATCCTGGATTGTGGAGTGCGGCCTGCACGTTCATCAATGAGCTTGATCGTCCCCAGTGTCCGGTGAGGACCGTTCGGTGGCACCCTGCGTGACCTTGGCCGAATAGATCAGAACCCTTATGGTTCCCCCGCAATCCATCGATCAACACGGGGGTATCCAGGTGGCTCCACGCCGCTTGTCGATGACGCCTGCCCGGAAACGGCACAGGCGGACGATTCTCACCACTTCCCTGGTCCTGCTGCTCGCCGCCGCCGGTACGACCGCCGTCGTGCGCGGGCAGGACGACGGGCGGAACGTGGCGGCCGGCATCAACGGGATCGCCGGTGAGGCCGACGCCTCGCGCGCGGCCCGGGAGAGCGGCGCGGAGGTGCGGGTCACCGGGCTCACCTCCGAGACGACCGAGGTGTACGCGCTGCCGGACGGCCGGTTCCGGGCCGACATCTCCACCGGCATGCAGCGTTTCCGCCGCGACGGCGCCTGGGTGGCCGTCGACCAGAACCTGCGGACCACCGCGGACGGCACGGTCGAGGCGATCGCGCACCCCGGCGACCTGACCATCTCCGGGAAGCAGGGCGAGGGCGTGCACGACCTCGCCGCGGTGGGCGTCGGCGCGAAGCGGGTGGCGATGCGCTGGACCGGCGCGCTGCCGGCGCCGGTCGTCGAGGGCAACCGGGCCACCTATGTGGACGCCAAGCCGGGCGTGGACCTCGTGGTCGAGTCGACCCGGCAGGGCTTCGAGCAGTACCTGATCGTCAAGTCGCGCGGCGCGTTCGAGAGCGTCACGCTCGGCTTCGACGGGCCCGGCGCGGCGACCGCGAAGCAGAACGCCGACGGCTCGATCGGGCTGCTCGGCCAGGACGGCAAGGAGTCGTTCCGGATCCCGGCCCCGCTCATGTGGGACGCGCGGCGGACCCCGGCCGGCGACCCGGCGCTGCGCAAGCCGGTGACGACCACGCTGACCGGCCGCGAGCTCACCCTCACCCCGGACCGGGCCTGGCTCGACGATCCGGAGACGCAGTACCCGGTCACCGTCGACCCGACGCTGAACCCGGCGGTCACGACCTTCGACACGTACGTGCGGGAGACCGTCACCACCGACCAGAACGCCGAGGGCGATCTGCAGATCGGCCTGCTCGCCACCACCCCGGCGACGCTGACCCGATCGTTCCTGACCTGGGACACCACGGTCCTGGCGGGCAAGCAGATCACCGCGGCGACGGTGTCGTTCTGGAACTACTGGTCGCACACCTGCACGGCCACGCCGTGGGCCATCTACACGACCGGCACCTCGACCTACACCACCCGGTTCACCAGCCAGCCGGCCTGGGACGCGACCGCCGACGCCACGTCGACGGCGACACACGGCTCGACCGACTGCGCCGACGCGTGGGCCACGATCAGCGGCACCACGTTCTTCCAGAAGGCCGCGAACGCGAACAAGACGCGGGCCGGCATGGGCGTGCGCGCCGTGAACGAGACCGCGACCGCCGGGTTCAAGCAGTTCCGCTCCCGCGAGGGCGCGGCCGCCTCCGAGGACCCGAAGGCGTCGATCACCTACAACTCCCGCCCGGTCGTCTCGGCGCGGGCCACGGTCCCGGCGACCAGCTGCGTCACCGGCGCCTCCCGGCCGCTCGTCAACTCGCTGACCCCGCAGCTCAAGGCGACCGTCACGGACGCCGACGGCACCGCCATGACCACCACGTTCGAGTGGTGGGCGGTCAACGGCACCGCGGCGATCGGCTCGGCCTCGGTCGCGTCGGTGGCGACCGGCGGCACCGCGACCGTGACGGTCCCGGCCGGCGCGTTCGCTGAGGGCGGCTCCTACAAGTGGCGGGTCAAAGCCTCCGACGGCACCTCGGGCAGCGACGTGTTCACCGGTTTCTGCGAGATGACCGTGTACGACACGGCGCCGCCGGTGGCCGGCTGCACGCCGGGCACCGCCTCCGACTTCAACGGTGACGGGGTGGCCGACGTGGCGCTGACCGAGCCGCGCGCCACTGTCGACGGCAAGGCCTCGGCCGGCCGGGTCACCGTCGTCTACGGCGGCACGGGGGAGCGGCAGGTCCTCACCGACACCACTGTGGAGTCCGGTGACCAGTTCGGGTTCGCCGTCTCGGCGTACGACGCCAACAACGACGGCTGCACCGACCTCGCCGTCGGCGTGCCCTACCAGGACCTCGGCACCGTCGTGAACGCCGGCGCGGCGTACCTGCTGTTCGGCGCCCCGGCCGGCCTGAACAGGGGGCCGGCGGCGTTCACCTACCACCAGGACGCCGGGTCGACCCCGGAGACCGCGGAGGGCTACGACTACTTCGGCTACGCGGTGGCCGGCGCGCGCACCCCGCAGGGCCAGTCGTACCTGGTGGTCGGCGTGCCCGGTGAGGACGTCGGCACGGTGGTCGACGCCGGGGTGGCGCACTACTACCGCGGCACGCTGAACCTGCTGCTGCAGTCCGGCACGCCGATCCCCGGCTCGTCGGAGGTCGACGACCAGAACGGCTACGCGGTGGCGGCCTCGGCGAACCACTTCGTGATCGGCTCGCCCGGCGAGGCGATCGGCGCCGCCGAGTTCGCCGGGGTGGCGAACGTGTTCAGCAGCTGGGAGCTGGTCAACGGCCTGCCGAAGCTGGCCGCGAACCTGCAGCAGGACACCGCGGGCATCGCCGACGTCGCCGAGGCGAACGACACCATGGGCAAGTCGGTGGCGGTCGCGCCGTTCGCCGGCACCACGGACTCGCTGGTCGTGGTCGGTGTGCCGGGTGAGGACACGTCGGTGGCCGACGGCGGCATGGTGCAGCGGTTCCGGGTCACCGCGGCGGCGACGTTCACCGAGATGACGCCGTTCAGCGGGACGCCGGTGGAGGGCGACTACTTCGGTGAGTCGGTGGCGGTGGTGAACACCTCGTTCATCGCGGCGGGAGCGCCGGGGCGCGACGTCGCCGACAGCCCGGACTCCGGGCAGGTCCGGATCTATCCGGCGCTGACCGACCCGGTCCCGGCTCCCGTGATCATCGAGGGCACCCCGGAAGCCGGCCGGCTGCTCGGCACGTCGCTCACGGCCGGCGCCACCCACCTGTGGGTCGGCACCCCGTGGAGCGAGAACCCCGCGGTGTACGGCTTCGCCTGGTCCGACCTGGCGGCCGGCACCACCACGCCCGCGATCACCCACAGCACCACGAACGGCTGAGGCGGAAGCAGATGAGGAAGAACAGCACAGCACTCGGCCTGGTCCTGGGCCTGGCCGGCCTGGTGTCCACGCTCGCGTACGTGGCGCAGCCCGCCCCGGCGGCGCTGCCGGTGCCCGCCGCGCTCGCGGCCGAGACCGACCCGGTCCGGGACACCGAGGCCGAGGCCCTGGTCGCGGCCCGCACCCTGCAGCAGCCGGTGGAGGTGCTCGCGCACCGCACCGAGTACCGCGACGTGTTCGCCCAGCCGGACGGCACGCTGATCGCGAACGACCACGCCCAGCCGGTCCGGGTCACCCAGGGCGACACCTGGGTGCCGGCCGACGCCACCCTGAAGCCGGGCGACGACGGCACGTTCAGCCCGGCCGCGGCGCTGCTCGGCATGCGGCTGTCGCCGGGCGGCGACAAACCGCTCATGGTCGTCACCCGCGACCAGACCAGCATGACGCTGACCTGGCCGTACGGGAACCTGCCGCCGGCCACGGCCGAGGGCGACCACCTCACGTACCCGAACGTCTTCCCGGACGTCGACCTGGTCGCCAACGTGACCACCGAGGGCTTCTCGCACGTGCTCGTGGTGAAGACGCCGGAGGCCGCGGAGCTGCCCGAGCTGCAGAACCTCAAGCTCGGGGTGACCGGTGAGGGCCTGGACATCCAGGAGACGGAGACCGGCGGGGTGGTCGCGCTCGACCCCGCCACCGGCAACCCGGTCATGGAGGCCGACGCGCCGACCATGTGGGACAGCGGTTCCTCCTCGGATGAAACGGGCGCTGGGGTGAAAGCCGACGCCGAGGGTCCCGGTGACGCCTCCGAGGTGGCCGACGTCGACCTGAAGATCAGCGGGGAGACCCTGTCGCTGGTCCCGGACGCCGCCATGCTCGACGCCGAGGAGGACCGGTTCCCCCTCTACATCGACCCGGTGTGGCAGACCAACACCAACAGCGGCTGGGCCATGGTCGACAGCGGCTACCCGAACGAGGAGTACTGGAAGTTCGACGGCAAGCGGCACGAGCGCATCGGCCTGTGCCCGGAGTCGTGCAACAGCTCCAAGGTGAAGCGGCTGTTCTACCAGATGTCCACGCCGTACACCGGCAAGACGATCCTGTCCGCCGAGTTCCGGGTCACCATGCAGCACGCCTGGAACTCCACGGCGCGGGCCGCGTCGCTCTACATGATGCCGCCCACCTCGAAGATCAACTCGGCGACGAACTGGAACAACCAGCCCGGTGGCGCGGACTGGAGCAACAACACGTTCCTGGAGACCAAGTCGCCGACCAGCACCCAGGGCAGCTGCACCTCGACGAACCAGAACGTCGGCTTCAACGCGAAGAAGGCCCTCGACCGGGCCGTGTCGGAGAAGCTCGGCTCGGTCATCCTCGGCCTCAAGGCGACAAACGAGAGCGAGTACACCCACAGCAAGCGGTTCTGTGACAACGGCCTGCTCTCGGTGCGCTACAACCGGGCGCCGCTGATCCCGAACCTGAACGAGCTCACGATGTCGCCCGGCGGCCAGTGCGTGTACGGCAGCACCGCCGCCCCGTACGTCGACGTCCCGCCGGTGGTCAAGGCGATCCTGCGCGACCCGGACCACTCCTCGGCGCACACCGAGCAGGTCAAGGCCGAGTTCAAGGTGACCTGGACGCCGCCCGGCGGCACCCTGCAGACCCGCAGCTACACCACCGGTCTCAAGGCCAGCGGCTCGCAGTTCACGTACCAGGTGCCCGGCGACATCCCGCAGAACGTGCTGATCTCCTGGGAGGTCCGGGCCAGCGACAACACCAGCTGGGGACCGTGGAGCACCGACGGCACCCGCAACCCCTGCCAGTTCCTGTACGACAAGACCAGCCCGGCCGCACCGGACGTCGACTCGGCGGTCTACCTGCCGCAGGACGCCGCCGACAACGGCACCACGGCGGCCCCGGCCTGCGTCGAGAGCGACGAGTGGCTCGGCTCGATCGGCGTGCCCGGCGACTTCGTCTTCGACTCGGCGGCCACCGACGTCGTGGAGTACCGGTACGGCTTCAACACCAACCCGCAGCCCACGAACGTGCTGAAGCCGGCCACCGCCGGGGGACCGGTCACGTTCAAGAACTGGTACCCGGACAAGGAGGGCCCGCGCACCGTCAACGTGCAGGCCGTCGACAAGGCCGGACGCTCCAGCAGCATCGCGTCCTGCACGTTCCGGGTCGGCAAGCGCCCGCCGGCCGCGCAGTGGTCGCTCGCCGAGGTGGCCGGTGAGCTCGGCGCCGAGGACCAGATCGGCGACAACGACACCACCGCCGGCGACGGCGTGACCTTCGGCGCCCAGGGCCCGGGCGGCACCTCGGACACCGCGGCGGTCTTCGACGGCACGGCGCAGGGCTACCTGTCCACCGCGGCGCGGGTGCTGCCGGACACCTCGGCCAGCTTCACGGTGAGCGGCTGGTTCCGGGTCGACGACCCGTCCCGGCACCAGACCGCGGTCAGCCAGGACGGCTCCGGCGAGCCCGGCTTCACCCTCGGCGTCACCGGCGGATCGTGGATCTTCGAGCTGCCGATGACCGACGTCAACTCGCTGGGCATGTGGCAGGTCCGGGGCGCGGCGGCCACCACCGGCTGGACCTACGTGGCGGCCTCCTACGACCAGGTCACCCGGACCATGTCGCTGCGCGTCGGCGACGCCGCCCCGCTGGTGGCGCAGCGCCGGTCGCTGACCCGGTCCCGCGGCGCGCTGCAGCTGGGCCGCCGGATGGACAAGGGCGACTACACCGCGTACTGGAAGGGCGCGATGGCCGACGTCTCGGTCTTCGACCGGCTGATCCTGGACTCCGAGGTCACCGGCCTGAAGAAGACCGCGCCGACCCGGCTCGCGTACTGGCGGCTCAACGCCGAGACCGCGAAGGTCTCGCCGGAGGACCGGGGCGGCTCCGGCCTGACCCTCGGCGCCGACGCCACCATCTACAAGCACGCGGCGCTGTCCCTGCTCGGCGGCGGCCACCTGGCGCTCACCGGCACGGCGAACAGCTATGCCACCGCGCCGGTCAACCCGGACATGGCGAACAGCTTCTCGGTCTCCGCCCGCGTGAAGCTCAGCAGCAGCTGCACCGGCAAGCCGATGACCGTGTTCTCGCTCAAGGGCGCGCACAGCAGCCCGGTCGTCGTGCGCTGCAACGCCGAGGGCAGCTGGGAACTGGCCACCACCGGCGCGGACACGGCGGCGCCCGAGTTCGAGAGCCGCGGCGGGCAGGAACGGCCCCGGCTCATCGGCAAGGGCGACCACCTGGCGCTGGTCTACAACGGCTACATCCGGGAGCTGACGCTCTACGTCAACGGCGAGTCGGTCGACTCCATCGAGCTGGTGTCGCCGTTCGTGGCGACCGGCGGCGTACAGATCGGCCGGTCCTTCCTCGGCGACGGCTTCAAGGAGTTCCTGTCCGGCGCCGTGGACGACGTCCGCGTCTACAACGGCGTCGCCGACCCGGTGCTGATCCAGAAGATCAGCATCCAGACCCGCGAGCAGCTCCCGCTCTGACCTCGTCCCGGGGCCGCCGCCGGCGCGCGGCGGCCCCTTCCCCCGGAGGGGCAATGACTTCCCGCATTCTCACGCGCCCCCTGGCGTGGACCATGGCGGCCGTGCTCGGCGCCGGGTTCCTGCAGGTGGCGACCCCCACCCCGGCCCAGGCGGCCGCCAAGGACCGGCCGAAGGCCGCGTCCTCGAAGAAGGCGCTGCCCAAGCGCGACCCGCTGCCGGTCAAGCCGATCGAGAAGGACCCGGCCACCGCGGCAGCGGTCACCTCCGCATCGCCGGTGACCTGGCCTTCCGCGGCCTCCGCCGAGATCACCGTGCCTGCCGCGGCGACCGGCAACGCGCGGGCGGCGGCCAAGCCGCCCAAGGCGTCGGCCTCCATCGGAGGACTTCCGGTCGCGGTCTCCGAGACTTCCGCTTCCCCCGCACGGGTACGGGTGGAAGTCCTCGACCGCAAGGCCGGCGACCGCGCCCGGGTGGACGGGCCGGTGCTGCGCGTCGACCGCGCCGACGGACGCACCGGCCGCGGAACCGTCGGCCTGGCCGTGAACTACGCCGGCATCGCCGGAGCGTTCGGCGGCGACTACGGCTCCCGGCTGCGGCTCGTGAAGCTGCCCGCGTGCGCGCTCACCACGCCGTCGGCCCCGCGGTGCGCCGCCGTCCCGGTCGCGAGCACCAACGACACCACCGCGAAGACCGTCACCGCCACGGCCGAGACCGGCGCGGTGTTCGCCCTGATGGCGGCCGAGTCGTCGTCGCAGGGCACCTACGCCGCCACCTCGATGGCACCGTCGTCGAAGTGGTCGGTCGCCCCGTCCACCGGCGGGTTCTCCTGGTCGTACCCGCTGCGCACCCCGCCGGTGCCCGGCGGCAACGCGCCCGGCGTCACCCTCGGCTACTCCTCGCAGTCCGTCGACGGCCGCACCGCCACCACCAACAACCAGGGCTCCTGGGTCGGTGAGGGCTTCAGCTACGAGCCCGGCTACATCGAGCGCCGCTACGGCGCCTGCTCCGACGACGGCCACGACCAGTACGCCGACCAGTGCTGGGCGTACGACAACGCCACGATCATGCTGAACGGCAAGTCCACCGACCTGGTCAGGACCGGCAGCACGTGGAAGCTCGCCGACGACGACGGCTCCAAGATCCGCCGGGAGGTCGGCGCCACCAACGGCGACGACAACGGCGAGCACTGGGTGGTGACCACCCCCAACGGCACCGAGTACTGGTTCGGCCTCAACCGGCTGCCCGGCTGGGCCGCCGGCAAGGAGGAGACCAAGTCGGCCTGGACCGTCCCGATCTTCGGCGACGACAAGACCAACGCCGAGGACGGCAACACCCAGGAGCCCTGCTACAACGCCACCTTCACGAGCGCGTGGTGCCAGCAGGCCTGGCGATGGAACCTCGACTACGTCAAGGACCGCCTCGGCAACGTCCAGTCCTACTACTACCAGCAGGAGACCAACCACTACGCGGTCGCCAAGAAGACCGACGCCAACGGCGTCGCGTACACCCGCGGTGGCTGGCTCAAGCGCATCGACTACGGCCAGCGGCACAACGCCGTCTACACCAGCAACGCCCCGGCCCGGATCGTCTTCGACGTGAAGGAGCGGTGCCTGCCCGCCGGCAGCCCGGACTGCGACCCGGAGGATCTCACCACCGGCACCGCCTCGCGCTGGCCGGACGTGCCGTTCGACCGCAACTGCAACGCGAGCACCAAGTGCAAGACCGACCAGATCATGCCGACGTTCTGGACCCGGGCCCGGCTCAACGCCATCACCACCGAGATCCGCGGCGCCACCGCGTGGACGCCGGTCGACCAGTGGTCGCTCGAGCACCTGTTCACCGACAACGGCGACGGCTCGAAGACGCTGTGGCTGCACAAGATCACCCATAAGGGCCTGGTCGGCGGCGGCAGCGGCATCACCCAGCCGGCCGTCACCCTTGGCGGCCTGCAGCTGCCGAACCGCATCGACCGCGACGGCGACAACATCGCCCCGCTGGTCCGGTTCCGCCTCGCCACGGTCTGGACCGACACCGGCGCCCAGATCGACGTCAACTACGCCAAGCCGGACTGCACGCCGACCACCCTGCCCACGCCCGGCAAGAGCACCAAGCGCTGCTACCCGGTCAAGTGGGCGCCGCTCGGCTCCGGCGACCCGATCACCGACTGGTTCCACAAGTACGTCGTCGAGCAGGTCATCGAGACCGACCGCACCGGCGGCGCGCCCGACATGGTCACCAGGTACGACTACCAGGACGGCGCCGCCTGGCGGCACGCCGAGCCCGACGGCATCGGCGACGAGAAGGACCTGACCTGGAGCGACTGGCGCGGCTACCGGAAGGTCGTGGTCACCGCCGGCGACGGGCAGAACCAGACGACCAAGACCGAGTACCGCTACCTGCGCGGCATGGACGGCGACAAGAACCCGGACGGCGGCACCCGCCCGGCCACCGTCGAGGACTCCACCGGCACCGTGCACACCGACCGCGACGAGTACTCCGGCCACGAGCTGGAGAGCATCGTCTACGACGGCTCCGACGTGGTGAGCAAGAAGATCGCCACGCCGTGGCGGCACAACACCGCCACCGAGACCCACAAGTGGGGCAGCAGGAAGGCCTGGCTGAGCGGCACCACCCGCTCGCGCAGCCTGGTCGCGCTCGCCTCCGGCGGCTGGCGGGAGACCGCGCAGACCAACACGTACGACACCACGTGGGGCCGGGTCACCCAGAGCGACAGCGAGGGCGACGTCGCCGCGACCGGCGACGAGTCCTGCACCCGCACCACCTACGCCGACAACGCCGCGGTCAACCTCCACGGCCTGGTCTCCCGGGTCGAGTCGGTGTCGGTGAAGTGCTCGGCCACCCCGGACCGGAAGACCCAGGTCATCTCCGACACCCGCACCTCGTTCGACGGCAAGGCCTTCGGCGTCGCGCCGACCGTCGGCAACCCGACCAGGTCGGAGCGGCTGTCCAGCCACAACGGGACGACCGGCACCTACATCCGCACCTCCGAGGGCACCTTCGACGCGTACGGCCGCCCGAAGACGGCGATGGACGCGCTCGGCAACGTCACCCGGATGGACTACACCGACACCTACGGCCTGACGACGCAGGTGAAGGAGACCAACCCGCTCGAGTTCGAGACCGTCACCAGGTACCACCCGGCGTGGGGCAGCCCGGTCAGCCAGACCGACCCGAACGGCCTGCTCAGCACCCTGGAGTACGACGCGATCGGCCGGCTCCGCAACGTCTGGCTGCCGGACCGTTCCGGCGCCGGCAACCTCGAGCCGAGCATCAAGTACACGTACCTGATGCGCACCGACAAGCCGGTCGCCACCAAGACCGAGCGGCGCCAGAGCGACGGCACCTACGCCGTCGAGTACACCCTCTACGACGGCCACCTGCGCCCGCGGCAGAAGCAGTCCGAGGCGCCCGGCGGCAACCGCAACGTCGCCGACACCTTCTACACCGGCACCGGCCAGCTCGCCAAGACCTACGCCACCTACACGGCCGAGGGCGCCCCCAGCGACCTGATCTATCCGGCCGTGAACGGTGACGTGGACGGTCAGACCCTCTACGTCTACGACGGCGCCGACCGCGTGAAGGCCGAGATCTTCGCGGTGGCCGGCAACGAGAAGTGGCGGACCACCACCACGTACGGCGGCGACCGCATCTCGGTCGACCCGCCGGCCGGCGGCACACCCACCACGACGATCACCAACGCGCTCGGCCAGACCGTCAAGCGCTGGCAGTACAAGGGTTCCAGCCCGACCGGCGCGTACGACGAGACCGAGTACAAGTACACCCCGAACGGCCGGCTCGCCGGCGTGGAGGATCCGGCCGGCAACGTCTGGAAGCACGAGTACGACCAGCTCGGCCGCCGCGTGAAGTCGAGCGACCCGGACACCGGCACCTCCACGGTCACCTACGACAACCTGGACCGGGCGACCAGCACCACCAACAGCCTGGACGTCACGATCAGCACCACCTACGACGCGGTCGGCCGCCGGACCGGCGTCTACCGGGGCACGGCCGAGACGGGTGAGCTGCTCAGCAGCTGGACGTACGACCAGGAGATGCTCGGCTACCTCACCGGCTCCAGCCGGTGGATCGACGGCGCCGAGTACGCCACCTACTACACCACCTACGACGAGTTCTACCGTCCGCACCTGACCACCTACCAGGTGCCCGACCACGCCGGCGCGGAACTGGCCGGCACCTACACCTTCGGCACCGAGTACAACCGGGACGGCACCGTCCAGTCGGTCGACATGTCCGCGGGCGGCCAGCTCGACTACGAGACCGTCGTCTACGCCTACGACGACTTCGAGCGACTGACCGGCGCCGAGGGCGACCAGCAGTACCTGACCGACGTCGACTACGCCAGCACCGGCGAGGTCATGCAGACCGAGACCCTGGTCGGCGGCAAGAAGGTGTGGTCCACCTTCGAGTACGAGCAGGGTTCCAAGCGCCTCACCCGTCAGCGCCTGGACCGCGAGATGGCACCGGTCGTCGACGTCGACGCCCGCTACACCTACGACGCCTCCGGCAACGTCCAGCGGATCGTCAACAACCCGTCCGGCACCATCGACGTGCAGTGCTTCACCTACGACTACCTGCGCCGGATGGACAAGGCGTGGACGTCGGCGAGCACCGCGGAGGACCCGTGCGCCGGGGGCCCGTCGGCGACCGGGGTCGGCGGCATCGCTCCGTACCACCACGAGTACACGTTCGACCTGACCGGCAACCGCAGGACGGAGAAGCAGTACGCCCTCGACGGCAGTGTCCTCGTCGACCGCGCGTACTCGTACCCGGCCGCGGGCGCCGCTCAGCCGCACACCCTGACCGCGATGACGGAGAAGACGCCGTCGGGGGACAAGCTCTACGAGTACGACTACGACGACGCCGGAAACACCACCCGGCGTGCCAAGGCCGGCGACGGCCAGTCGCTGGAATGGGACGCGGAGGGCAACCTCGCCACCGTCACCGACGCGGCCGGGAAGAAGACCAGCTATCTGTACGACGTCGACGGCTCCCGCATCCTCCGCAAGGAGCCGGCCCAGACGACGCTCTACCTGCCGGGCATGGAGATCCGGCTCGACCACCAGACCCGCATCACCGAGGCGACCCGCTTCTACGGCCTGCCCGGCGGTTCGAGCCTGGTCCGCAACAAGACCGGCCTGCACTACGTGTCCAACGACCACCACGGCACCGGGAACGCCACGGTCGACGGCAGCGGCGCCATCGTCCACCGGCGCACGACGCCGTACGGTGAGGCACGCGGTTCCCAGCCGACGGTGGGCATGTGGCCGACCGAGAAGGGTTTCGTCGGCGGCAACCAGGACTCCACCACGGGCCTGGTGAACATCGGCGCCCGCGAGTACGACCCGGTGGCGGGCCGATTCATCTCGGCCGATCCGATCGTCGACGTCAACGACCCGCAGCAGATGAACGGGTACGCGTACGCCAACAACAACCCGATCTCGTTCTCCGACCCGGACGGCCTGAAGTTCTGCTCGGACGACGCCTGCGGCCCCGGCGCCGACTTCGTCGACAGCACCGGCAAGTACCACGACGTCCCGGGTCACAACGACGGTTGCGGTGGCTGCTCGGGCGCCTACGACCCGACGGTCCCCGGCGTCAACGAGCACAACAACCCGAAGGCGTCGAACGAGGCCCGCGCGGCGGCCGCGCGTGCCGCGGCGGAGAAGGAACGTCAGGCCCGGATCGCCCGCGCGAAGCAGAAGATCCTGAACGCTGCCAAGGCGCTCGGCAAGATCCTCGCCGACGAGCTGGGCATCACCGACGCCCTGGACTGCTTCCTCAAGGGCGACATGGGCGGCTGCATCAACACCGCCGTCAACGTGGCGTCCGCGGCGATCGGCGGCGCCCTCGGCAAACTCGCGGCCCGATACGGCGCACCATGGAAATGGCCGAAGTTCGCGAGGCTCGCATCCCGGGTGAAGGGCCTGCTCGGCGACCTGGTCGACGGCGTCAAGACGGTTCTGAAGAAGGGTTGCAACAGCTTCGCACCGGGCACACTCGTGCTCCTGTCCGGTGGCGTCGTGAAGCCGATCGAAGAGATCGAACTGGGCGACGAGGTCGTCGCCTACGACCCGGAGAGCGGCAAGGCGGGGGCGAAACCCGTCGCGGCCACGCACATCCACGACGACCGTGCGTTCACCGACCTTCGCGTCGTCGACGCGAAGGGCAATGTCTCGCTGCTGGAGACGACCCAGAACCACCCGTTCTGGAGCGTCACCGACAAGGCCTGGGTGGACGCCGGCCGCCTCGATCCGGGCGACCAGCTGTCCAGCCCGGCAGGGGAGACGGTCCGGGTCCGGTCCGTCGAGAACTTCACCGGTCTTCGCACGATGTACGACCTCACCATCGCCGACATCCACACATTCCACGTGATCGCCGGTGACGATCCGGTGCTGGTCCACAACGTGGACGGCGGTGATCCGTACAATCGGCGCGGACACTACGGCAGGACCCCGAGCCGGGCGGACCGCACGCACTTCGGAGCCCGGGCCGACCAGGTCGTCGACCACGACCCTCCGCTCGTCAAGCGGTACTACGAGGGCGACCCCAGCATCGGCGAGAAGCCGGGCATCGAGATGACGGAGGCCGAGCTGCGAGCGAGCGCGAACGACCGATCCCGGATGTCGCTGCAGGACCGGACGGACTCGAACAAGCAGGGACGCCAGATGCAGCAGTACTCGATGCAGATGCGCGAAGAGTTCTTCGGAGGCGATGTCTGTGAGTTTTGAGCAATGCGCGACAGCGCACTACAGCGAGCGCTGGAAGGTCGCGCCCCAGACGCGCCGGCTGACCGCCGGACGGCACCACGACCTGCCGTCCTGGTTCAGCGTGCTGGAATTCCAGCGCGAGCGGACCTGGTGCTATGCCACCGTCGGCATGAGCGCCGGGGAGCCGGACGGCATCGAGGCCTTCCTGGTCACGCCGGAGCAGAACCCGCGGGCGGTGGAGTTCCTGTACTCGCTGACCCACTACAACCTGACCGGTGCGCCTCTGGATCTGGGGCACACCGTCAACTTCGGCGAGGATCTCTGGGACGGCTCCGGCCTGGACCACGGATTCCTCTCGTTCCCCTACGTCGAGGAACCCGGATTCGAGACGTTCGACTGTGACGGCGCACGAACCGATGTGGCCTGGCTGATTCCGATCACCGCGGCCGAGCGTGACTACAAGAAGCAGAACGGCGTCGAAGCCCTCGAGACACTGTTCGAGGACCGTAGCCTCGACTACCTGAACCCCGCACGCGGCAGCCTCGTGTGAGCTCAGCAATCAGGATCGAACGGGAATAGAAGTCCCCGCCGATGCCGGGCCGTGGATCCGTCCGCGGCCCGGCATCGCCGTCACCGGGAACAGTCCTAACCCGGATCCAGCAGGACGCCCTCTTCCGAACCCACCGCCTTGGTGTACGGGTGGAGCTCCCCGAGCACGGCACCCACCTCGACCGCCACCTCCCGCGCCAGCGCCGCGGCCCGGCCGGACTCGCCGTCGGCGCGGTGGGCGACCGCCAGGTTGTTCCGGCAGAGCAGCGTCGACGGATGGCGCTCGCCGAGGACCGTGGCGAACCCCTGACGGACCTCCTCCAGCTCCCGGATCGCGCGGGTGATCTCGCCGATCTCCAGCAGGCACAGCGCGCGGCTGTGCCGGCAGGCGAGGGAGTCCGGATGTGCCGGGCCGAGCGCCTCGTTGAGCTGCTCGTACGTCGTCGCGAGCAGGTCGTCGGCCTCACCCGGCCGGCCCGCGACGCGCAGCGACACGGCGAGGTTGGCCCGTGCCGCGAGGGTCCGCAGCGAAGCGCCGCCGAACGCCTCCTCGTGCAACCGGGCCACCTGGGCGAGCAGCTTCACCGATTCGTCGTGCTCACCGGTCGCCCGCAGGTCCCGGCCCAGGTCGCCGCCGGCCTCGCAGGTGCCGGCGTGCCGCTCGCCGCAGACCGCCAGGCGGCGCTCCCACACCTCCCGGCCGATCGCCAGCGCCGCGGCGAACTCCCCGGCGAGCCGCAGGTCGACGGCGTGGCCGCCGCGCGCCGTGAGGGTTCCGGGATGGTCGTCGCCGCACCGCTCCCGCCAGCTCGCGTAGGTTCGCTCGCCGAGGTCACGGGCCTGCCGGTACCGGCCGAGCGCCCGCAGGCTCGCGGCGACGCCGCCGGCCGTCGTCAGGGTGTCCGGGTGGGCGGGCCCGAGCAGGCCGGCCTGGTCGGCCAGCACCCGCTCGCCGAGGGCCAGCGCCTCGCCGAACCGGCCACGGTCGCGCAGGCGGTTCGCGGCCTCACCTCGTACCCGGAGGATCTGCCGACGCAGATCGGGAGCGTCGGACGCGTCCGCGAGCATCGCGGTCCAGCGCTGATCGAGCCGCTCCTCGAGGACCGGCCCGCCGGTGTGCCGCGCGTGGCGCACCCGATCCACCAGCAGCTCCCGCACCGCCGCGTCGTGGCAGCCGTCCGCGCCGGAGACCTCCAGGTGCGGCCACAGGTTCGCCAGGCGCGGCCAGGTCACGGTGTCGTCGACGTCACCGGCCGGCCGCAACCGGCCCAGCAGCAGGTGTGCCTCGTGCCGGGTCAGTCTCAGCTCCGCCGCGGTCATCCGGTTGCGCACCACGTGCTGCAGCAGACGGTGGACCCGGATCCGGTTGCCGGCCCGTTCGAGTCTCACCAGCGAGAGCCGGTGCAGGTGTTGCACGAGCGCGGTGATCCGGGGACCGTACCCGGCCGTCGCCTCGCTGTAGACCAGGTCGAGGGCGATCTCCGGGGCGAGCACCGCGAAGAGCTCCAGCAGCCGGTACGCGTCCGCCGACCTCTCCCGCAGCAGGTCGAGGGACGCCGACCACACGTCGCCGACGACCCGGTCCGGGCCGTGCCGCTCGATCCCGTGCAGGTAGTCGCCGACCGGCTGACCGGTCTCGGCCAGCCAGGCTCCGCCGGCGGCCACCGCGATCGGCAGGTCACCGAGGACCGCGGCGACCCGGCCGGCCTCCTCCGGGCCGATCGCGGGCACCCGCCGCCGCAGATGCGCGATGCTCTCCGGACGCTCGAAGACGTCGACCCGCACCGCCTCGGCGTAGTCGTCCCACTCCCGGCCGCGGGAGGTGATCAGCACATGGCCGGGCCCGCGCGGCACCCGCGCCAGGACCTCGTCCACCGCGTCCGCGTCGTCCAGGATCAGCAGCCAGCGCGCGGACGGCTCACCCCGTTCGAGGGCCCCGACCACGCCTCGCGTCCCGCCCGCGGCCCCGAGGCGCGCGCCGAGTTCGGCCAGTGTGGCGTCGATGCCGGTGACCCGCGCGGCGTCGATCCACCAGATCACGTCGTAGGCGTTGCGGTACCGGTGCGCGTACTCCAGCGCGAGCTGGGTCTTACCGACCCCGCCCATGCCGTGCAGCGCCACCAAGGCCGGACCGGACTGCGCCGCCGGCCGGCCGCCGCGCATCCGCGCCCGCATCTCCCGCAGGTCGTCCTCGCGGCCGGTGAAGTTGGCGTTGCGCGCCGGGGCGTGGAAGACCAGCGGCACGTCACCCGGGAAGCGGGCGCCGATCCGATCCGGGTCGACGTCGTCGATCCCGCGCCCGACCAGGTGCAGCACCCGCTGCATCGCGACCTCGGCGGGCCGGCCGCTCACGAACGCGGCGGTACCGGCGGCGTGGCCGGCCGGCGGCGCGCTGTCGTCGACGCAGACGACCAGGTCCGGCCGGGCGCCGGCCCGTTCGCGCGGCACCACGTCGGCCGGCGCGCCGGTGTAGGAGGCCGAGACCAGGGTGAGCTGCCGCGCGCTGTTCGCCGTCGCCTGCGGGCTGTCGGCGTAGTGCACCCGCAGGCCGGCGGTGGTCAGCAGCGCCCCGATCCATTCGGCCCACACCACGTCGGCCGGCGCATGCCGCAGCGCCACGTCCTGCTCCGCCGGCGAGGAGCCGCGCACGAACCGGGTGGCGATCCGGGCGCGCAGCGCCTCGTCCATCGGGGGCAGCGCGGTCACCTCACCCTGGGTGATCCGCGAGGTGAGTCTTTCGTACGCGGCCAGCAGTGACGTGGTCTGACCGGGCGCGTCGCCGAACGGCGCGAGGATCTCCTCACAGGCGTAGTACGGCCGGTAGGGGATCTCCACGGCGTTCCAGTAGTGGCTGCGCTCGGCCGGGCTCATCCCGGCCGGCAGGTCCGGGAACCGCTGCATGGCGAACTGCCGGCCGGCGTCGGCCCGCTCCTTCGCCGCCGGATCCACCCGCATCGGCACCGGCAGCACCTCGATGCCGCGCAGCCGGACGCGGTCGGCCACGCGCGCCGCGCCGGCGATGCTCTTCTCGCTGAGCGTGAAGCAGCCGACCAGCAGGTCCGGCAGGTGCAGGGTGCAGATGTCGGCCACGTCGCTGAGCCCGGTCCGGCTGTCGATCAGCGTGAAGTCGTAGTGGCGGCGCATGTCGTCGCGCATCGCGTCGAAGAACAGGTCGCCGCCCTTGCGCCCGTAGAACTCGTCCCAGTCGGTGCCGGTCAGGTGGGCGGTGTAGTCGGTGTTCTGCAACCCGGCGGGCAGCAGGTCCAGCCGCCCGTCCCCGGGGAAGTGCGGCCAGGTCAGGGCGAGGGCGTGCTGCCCGACCCGGGCGAACTCCTGATGCCGTCCGGGGATGCTGGCGATGCTCTTCCGTCCCGCTTCCCATTCGTACGCGCGGATCATGTCGATCACGCCGCCGCTGCTCTCCACGGCCGGCGCGTCGACGAAGGGATGGAAGTAGCGGTGCAGGCCCGGCGACTCGAGATCCCAGTCGACCACCAGCACCCGCAGGCCCGCCGCGGCGAGGATCCAGGCCACGTTGGCGAGCGCCATCGTGCGCCCGGTGCCACCGTTGTACGAGTAGAACGTCACCACGACGCCCGGCCGGTCCACCGTCATCGGCGAAGCCAGTCGAGGACCTCGGGAAGAACCTCGACCGCGCCGAAGTGGGCGGTCCTGCTCTGCACCCGGATCTGCACGCCAGGAATCCGCTCGGCGAGCCAGCGGCTGTGGGCCACCGGCGAGAACGTGTCGTCCTCGCCGTGCCAGAGCAGCACCGGGCAGCGGATGTCGCCGAACGCGAAACCCCAGGGCTTGCGGAACGCACCCAGGTCGTCGATCCATCCGTACGGGCCCTGCTGCACCGCCTCCTGGTAGGTCTCGATGAGCAGCCGGCGGATGCCGACGTCGTCCAGGACCGGGCGGTCCGCCTCGCTCATCTGGCGGCGCACGTCCTCGATCAACGCCTCCGGGTTGCGCCGGACCTCGTCGGCCCGGAGCCGGATGCGTTCCACATGCCGCGCCCAGTCGTTGTCGACCGCTTCGTACGCCTTCACGTTGCCCTCGGCCATCCCGCCGTGCCAGTCGAGATGCACCGCGTCCGCCGGCGCCAGCCCGACCAGGACCGCCGTGCTGATCACCCGGTCCGGGAGCAGGGCGGCCGCGGCCAGCGCGTGCGGTCCGCCGCCGGACCGGCCGACCACGGCGAACCGTTCGATACCGAGATCGTCGGCGATGACCCTGATGTCCGCCGCGGCGTCGGCGACCGAGCGTCCCGGATGCGGCGCCGAACCGCCGTAGCCCGGCCGGTCGTAGCTGATCAGCCGGATGCCGGCGTGATGGAGGGTCAGGTGGCGCGGCTTGGGTCCCAGCCTGCTGCCGGGCGTGCCGTGCAGCAGGAAGACCGGCACACCGTCCCGTCTGCCGGTCACGTCGAAGGCGAGAACGCGGCCGTCCGCGGTCTTGGCCTGCTCCCTGTCACCACCGTCGTCGTCGGACAACTCGTCCTCCTGGTCTGTGCTCGGATGCTTCGGTACGGACGTACGAAAAAGAACAATGAACTTTAATCACGTAAATTGGGTGAAGCTCGCAGTAGCCCTGACTCTTACCACATGCGGACAAGTCGTAAAGGGTGGACTTTCTCCCCGCGATCCGGCCCGCACGACCTCGCGGCGACAGGATCGGCGTGCACACTAGCGGCCCGTCCAGCGAGGCACCATCAGCAGAACGCAGATCATCCCCACGTGTCGGCGCCGGTGCCCCACCGGAGGGTGACCCGCCGTCCGCGGCACGTCCGGGACGCCCCCACATGCCTAACCTCGCCTCCCGGCCTGCCGATACGAACCCCGTGGCAGACATCCATGACGTCCTGGATCGGCGGGCGGTCACCCCCGTCTTCCAGCCGCTCCTCGACATCGCGACCGGCGCCCTCATCGGCTACGAAGCGCTCAGCCGCGGCCCGGCCGGCACCCCCTGGGAGTCGCCGGCCGCGCTGTTCGCCGCGGCCCGCGTCGCCGGCCGGGAGGCGGAGCTCGACTGGATCTGCCGGGCCGTCGCGTACCGCGCCGCGCTCGAGGCGGGCCTCGACGACCGGGTCACGCTGTTCGTCAACATGGAGCCGACCGCCTGGCGCATCGCATGCCCGCCGGACCTCGCGCCCGTCGTCGAGCAGGCCCGCCGGAGGCTGCGCGTCGTCACCGAGATGACCGAGCGGGTCATCGCCGACGACCCGGCCGCGCTGCTGTCGGCGGCCGCGAGCTGCCGCGACGCCGGCTGGGGTGTGGCGCTCGACGACGTCGGGGCCGACCCGATGTCGCTGGCGCTGATGCCGTTCGTGCACCCGGACGTCGTGAAACTCGACATGGGCCTGCTGCACGCGCCGGACGATCCGCACACCGCGCGCGTGGTGGCGGCGGTCTCCGCGTACGCCGAGGCCAGCGGCGCCACGGTGCTCGCCGAGGGCATCGAGACGGCCGAGCAGCTGGCGACGGCGCGCACGATGGGTGCCACGGTCGGTCAGGGCTGGTACTACGGACGCCCCGGCCCGCTCACGACCAGAATCGGACAGACCGCGCGACTGCCGATGCTGGCCCGTCCGATCGAGGACGACCGGACCCCTTTTGAGATCGTCAGCCGCCACAGGGCTGTCACCCGTACGAATAAAAAGCAGTTGATGCCGATGAGCCGGCACCTGGAAGCGCTCGCCGGCGACGGTCCCGAGCCTCCGGTCCTGCTCGCGTGCTTCCAGGAGGCACGGCACTTCACTCCCGCGACGAGGGTCCGCTTCGGCCGGATCGCGCGGCGCAGCCCCATGGTCGCGGCCCTCGGCGCCGGCCTGGACAGGGAACCGGCACCCGGAGTCCGCGGCGCCTGCTTCGGCGACGACCGTCTGCGCGGCGAGTGGAACGTGATCGTTCTCGGTCCCCACCGTGCCGCCGCCCTGGTCGCCCGCGATCTCGGCGACGACTGCGCCGAGCCCGACCGCCGCTTCGACTTCGCCCTGACCCACGAGCGCGATCTCGTCGTGCGGGCCGCCCGCTCCCTGCTGCGCCACCTCGCCCCGGTCCGGATTCCGATTCTGACACCCTGAGATTCCGTACGTCGGAAGCCCTCTGCCCGCCGGAAATCGTCGTACCCCGGCGATAGCGTCCCTGTCGTGGTCGCCGAGCGTGCAGGAGGTCCCGATGTACCGGCAGGGTGACGTGCTGATCATCCCGGTGGAGCAGAGCGAGGTGCCGGCCTGCGCGCCCGTTCCCCGCGACCGCCGCGGCCGGATGGTCCTGGCCCGCGGCGAGGCGACCGGCCACGCCCACGTCGTCGGCGGCCCCGGCCTGGAGCTGCTAGCCGACCTCGACGATCCGGAGAGCCTGTTCCTCGAGGTGCCGGCCCACGGCCGGGTCACCCACGAGGAACACGGCCCGATCGCGCTCCCGCCCGGCCGCTATCGCGTGGTCCGCCAGCGCGAATACATCCCCGGGGCCTTCCGCCCGGTCGCGGACTGAGGGGGAAGCGTGCAGCTGACCCACGCCCAGGAGGCGATGGCCGCCGCGATCGAGGACCAGTGGCTGTCCGCCGCCGTCCAGACCGGCCCGGCCGGCCGCGCCGAGGCCGAGGCGGGGGTGCGCGCGGCCTACCGTCTCGCGGGCCTCCCGGAGCCGGAGCGCGTCTATTGGCTCGGCTCCCCACGAGCCGGTGCGGCAGCGGCCGCCTTCCTGACCGGCGCCGCGTCCCTGCCCGCTGAGGCCACGCCCCCCAGCCGCGCCCGTCCTCGCGCTCGCCCCGGCCGCGCCCGCCCTCGCGCTCGACCCATCCCCGCCGATCTCGCCGCCGAGCTGCCCACCCTCACCGCGGCCCGGGATCCAGCAGGAGCAGAACGCCGAGATCCGCCGCGTCATGCTCGAACACTTCGGCGACGAGCGCTACCTGCACGAGTCCGGCGCGCGCAGCCTGAGCACCGACGAGACCGGGACGCTGTGGTACCTCGATCTCCCCGGCGATGTCAGCCTTTGATGCAGGCCTGACCGGCGGCTATGGCCGCGATCGTGCTGGCGGCGATGCCGCAGCAGACGGCGACGGCCACGAGCACCGGCGTGTACGAGCCGGTGGTGGCGTGCAGGACGGCGGCGGCCAGCGGCGCGCCGGCCTTGGCAAGCGTGGTCGGGACGACGAGGACGCCGGCGAGGGTGGCGTATCGGCGGGTGTCGTAGCGTTCGGCGAGGATGACGGGTTTAGCGATGGTCGCGACGCCGAAGCCGAGCCCGAATCCGACCACCGCGGCGATCGCCCCGCCGGTTCCCGAGCCGACGGCGGGCAGCAGCAGCGCGGCGGCGGCCTGGACGGCGAAGACCGCGGCGGTGATCGTGGTGGCGCGATAGCGGCGGTGCAGGCCGGTGGTGATCAGCCGACCGGCGACGGAGAGCACGCCGAGCAGTCCGGCCACGGTGGCGGCGAACGCGGGCGGGTGCCCCAGGGCGATCAGGGCGGCGATCAGCAGGACGCTGTAGGTGCTGCTCGCGGCGGCGTGGGCGGTGAATCCCGCGGCGAGCAGCCAGAATCCGCGGTCGGACAGGGCGGTGCGCACGGACCGGGCGCCGCCGCGTCCCCGGGCGTCGTCGTGTTCGCTGGCGTCGTCGTGTTCCTTGACGTCGCTGTGTTCGCTGGTGTCGCTGGCGGCACGGCGGTCATCGCGCCGATCCGGAAGGGCCGGAAGGCGAGCGCCGGCTGAGGGGCGGGCCCCAGCTGAGGGGCGGGCCCCAGCCGATGGGCGTCCGCTGGCCGAGGGGCGGGCCCCGGCCGGCCGGCGGACGACGGCGGCGTGCACGGGCGCGGTGACGGCGTGCGCGGCGGCGAGGACGAGCAGGGCGGTGCGCCAACCGTGCTGGTCGACGAGCCATCCGGTGAGGGGCAGGAAGATGCTGCTGGCGAATCCGGCGACCACGGTCACCGCGAGCAGCGCCGCCGACCGGCGTTCCGGCCGATGCCAGGCGATGATCACGGCGAACGCGGCTTCGTAGAGGCTGGCCGCCGAGGCGATGCCGATGCCGATCTGTACGGCGTAGAGCTGCCACACCCGGTCGATCTGCGACCACGCGATCAGCAGCCCGGTGCCGAGCAGGGAGCCGCCGGTCATCAGCGCACGGCCGCCGTGCCGGTCCAGCCGGCGCCCGACCGGGATGGCCAGCGCCGCGGAGGTGAGGACCGAGGCGGTGTACGCGCCGGTGACGGCGGTGGCCGAGGTGTGCAGATCGGCGGCGATCGGGGTGAGGAAGACCGCGAAGGCGTAGTGGAGGGCGCCGTACCCGATGGTCTGGGTGATCGCCAGGGCGGCTACCAGAGACGCACTCAAGCGCAGCATCCACCACCGGACGAGGCAGTGGTGACGCCGGAGCTGCACACCCCGGTCTCGGGCAGGTCGAGCCGGACGTCGTCGGCGGCGGCGAGGTCCCCGGCCAGGGCGGCGACGATCGAGCGGACCTGCTCGTACCCGGTGGCCATCAGGAACGTCGGCGCGCGGCCGTAGGACTTCATGCCGGCCGCGTAGTAGTCCGGCTCCGGCTGGCCGAGTTCGCGGTGGCCGTGCGGGCGCACGGTTCCGCAGGAGTGCTCGTTCGGATCGATCAGGGGCGCAAGGGTACGGGTGCAGCCGAGCACCGGGTCGAGGTCGAGGCGCAGCTCGCCGGCGATGCCGTGGTCGGGCCGGAACCCGGTCGCGGCCACCACCCGGTCGGCGGTCAGGGTGCGTCCGTCGGCGGCGACCAGGGTGATGCCGTCGTCGTCGCGGCGTACGGTGTGCACGCCGAACCCGGTGACCAGGGTCAGCTTGCCGGTGTCGACGAGAGCGTGCAGGCCGGAGCCGAGAGCGCCGCGGGCCGGCAGCTCGTCGGCGTCCTCGCCGCCGAACGCGCGCTGCGCGGAGCCGCCCCGGACGGCCCAGGTGATCCGGGTGCCGGGTTCGGTCTCGGCGAGGCGGGCCAGGTCGAGCAGGGTGTTCGCGGCCGAGTGGCCGGCGCCGACCACGATGGTGTGCCTGCCGGCGTGGGCGTCGCGGTCGGCGCCGAGCACGTCGGGCAGGGCGTGGCCGATCAGCGCGGCGGCCTCGGGTTCGCCGTGGGCGGGCAGGCCGTCGGCGCCGAGCGGGTTCGGGGTGCGCCAGGTGCCGGAGGCGTCGATGACCGCGCTCGCGGTGATCTCGGTGCCGTCGGCGAGCCGGACCACGAAGGGCAGGCCGGCGCGCCCGGCGGTGCGGACCCGGTCGGCGCCGAGCCGGCTCATCGCGGTCACCCGGGCTCCGAGGCGCAGGTGCGGGGCGATGGCGGGTAGTTTCGCGAGCGGCTCGAGGTAGGCCTCGGCGAGCTGCCCGCCGGTGGGCAGGTCCTCGTCGTCGGGCGCGGCCCATCCGGCGGCGTCGAGCAGCCGCCGGGCGGCGGCGTCGATGTCGTAGCGCCACGGGCTGAACAGTCCGACGTGCGCCCACTGCCGCACCGACGCGCCGACCCGGTCACCGGCCTCCAGAACCAGGAACGGGATTCCCCGCTCGTGCAGGTGCGCGGCGGCGGCCAGCCCGACCGGCCCGGCGCCGACGACCACCACCGGCAGCCCACCGTCCCGCCCGCCGCCGGCCGTGACGGGCCGTCCGCCGGGCGCGGGAAGCACGGCGGCCGTGGCGGATCGGGCGGCCGGCGCGGGAAGCACGGCGGCCGTGGCGGCGGGCCCGCAGCAGCCGGCGCCCGCGGCGATCGCCTCCTCCTTGGCCGCGGGAGCGCAGCAGGCGTCGGCTTGCGTCGCCTGCTCGGCGGTGCCGCAGCAGGGGTCCTGACCGGGGGTCGAAGCGTCACTACTCATCGTCGGCTCTCCTCGCGAGGCGAATGATTTCGACAGTTCTCGAATCCGATGCTTGTCGAAGCCACGCTTGCATGCGGTTTCGATATCTGTCAACCTCGACGCATGTCAAAGCCACAGACGTCCGCCGAAGCGCCCTGCTGCTCGCCGATGGCGGTCGAGCGCATCGCGCCGGAGGTGTCCGGCACCCTCGCCCAGGCGTTCAAGGCCCTCGGCGACCCGATCCGGCTGCAGCTGATGTCGATGATCGCGTCCGCACCGGGCGGCGAGATCTGCGTCTGCGACCTCACCCCGGCGTTCACCGTCTCCGGTACGACCATCTCGCACCACCTGAAGGTCCTGCGCGAGGCCGGCCTCATCGACGGCGAACGGCGCGCGAGCTGGGTCTACTACCGCCCCCGCCCCGGCCTGATGCGCCAGTTGTCGACCCTGCTGGCCGTCGACGAGTCCCCGGCGTGACCGCGACGGGAACCGCCCGGCGGCTACTTGCCGAGTTCCTCGGCACCGCACTGCTGGTCACCGCCGTCGTCGGTTCCGGCATCATGGCCGCCACGCTCTCCCCGGGCGACGCCGGCCTGCAGTTGCTGGAGAACGCGGTCGCCACCGCCTTCGCCCTCGCCGTGCTGATCCTCATCTTCGGACCGGTCTCCGGCGCCCACTTCAATCCGGTGGTCACCGCCGCGGACTGGTTCCTCAACCGGCGATTCACGATCAAGGACTTCATCGGGTACGCCGGAGCGCAGCTCGCCGGAGCCATCGCCGGATCCGTCCTCGCCAATCTGATGTTCGATCTGGCCCCGGTCACCTTCTCGACGAAGGAGCGCGCCGCCGGCCACCTGTGGCTCGGCGAGGTCGTCGCCACCGCCGGACTGATCCTGCTCATCTTCGCCCTCGCCCGGTCCGGCAGAGCCGCCGTGGCGCCGGCCGCGGTCGGCGCCTACATCGGCGCGGCCTACTGGTTCACCAGCAGCACCAGCTTCGCCAACCCCGCCGTCACCGTCGGCCGCGCCTTCACCGACACCTTCGCCGGCATCGCCCCGTCCTCGGTGCCCGGGTTCATCGCCTTCCAGATCGTCGGCTTGATCGTCGGCGTCGGCCTGCTCCTGGCGCTGTATCCCGATGCCGGAAGAACCACTGACGACGTCGTCGTCGAACACCCCGCACCCCTGCCGACCCGAGGAACCCCATGAGCAACCCGAAGCCCGCCGTCCTGTTCGTCTGCGTCCACAACGCCGGCCGCTCCCAGATGGCCGCCGGCTGGCTGCGCCACCTCGCCGGTGACGGCGTCGAGGTCCGCTCCGCAGGATCGGCGCCGGCCGAGACCGTCAACCCGGCCGCGGTCGAGGCCATGAGAGAGGTCGGCATCGACATCACCGGCCAGACCCCCGCCAAGCTGACCTGGGACACCGCCCGGCAGTCCGACGTCATCGTCACGATGGGCTGCGGCGACGCCTGCCCCGTCTTCCCCGGCAAACGCTACGAGGACTGGAAGCTCGACGACCCCGCCGGCATGGGCGTCGACGCGGTCCGCCCGATCCGCGACGAGATCAGGGCCCGCGTCGAAGCGCTGCTCGACGATCTCGCGGTGGGCCGGCGGTAATCTCGGGTCGTGTTCTCGCCCGAAGGACCCTCCCTGCGCGAGCTCTGCGTCCAGGCCCTCACCTCGGTCGAGCGCGGCTACGACCTGCTCGCCCCGAAGTTCGACCACACGCCGTTCCGCACGCCCGCGGACATCCTGGACGTGACCGTCGCCGAGCTGGCGGGGCGCGGGCCGTTCGGCAGGGGAGTGGACGTCTGCTGCGGCACCGGGGCGGGCCTCGCCGTCCTGGAACGGCTCAGTCCCGGTGGCGTGACCGGCGTCGACTTCAGCGCCGGCATGCTCGCGCAGGCGAAGGCCGCCCACCCGGCCGCCACGCTGGTGCGCGCCGACGCGCGGAAGCTGCCGTTCGCCGGCGAGTTCGACCTGGCGGTCACGTTCGGCGCGATGGGGCACTTCCTGCCGTCCGAGCGGCCGGCGCTGTTCGCGGGCGTCCACCGGGCGCTGCGCCCGGGTGGCCTCTTCGCCTTCCCGATCGGCACCCCGCCCCCGATCACCTCGCCGGCCCACTGGGTCCTGCTCGGCTTCGACACCGCGATGCGCCTGCGCAACGCCGTGATCCGCCCGCCGTTCGTCATGTACTACCGCACCACCCCACTCGACGCCGTCACGAACGACCTGCGGGCGGCCGGCTTCACGGTGGACCGCACACCCCTGACCGCCCTCGGCCGCCGCAGGGACGGCACCGCACGCTGCGAGCTGCTGCTGGCCCGCAAACCTTCTTGACTCGGATCTTGCGCGGGCACGGGCGAGGATTTCCCGACCACCCGTTCCGCCGCGTCGACGCGCGGCGAAGCATGCGGCACGTGCGTATCGTGTGGGACGGTGCACCGCTCGCCGAGCCGGATACCTAGCCTCTAGTCAAGCGGCGATCTTGTAGCAATGAGAGGAAGGCCGGGGTGATCTTTTCAGACCTATGCGGCATCAACCGCACCTCGTTACGAGCCAGAGCCCGCATGTATTGCAGGTGACGGTGGGCCTCATCCGCAGCATTGTCCACATCAGCTCGTGCCGCTTCGCCCTCGTCGAACCGTGCGAGAGCGAGGCGCCACTTCCCGATCGCCAGGGACCCGGCCGCCAATTCCTCCATGAAGCCCTGCGGCATGAACGCGTGAAGGCGAACGTACAGCGACTTCGATGGCCGAGGGGCCTGGTCAACCGCATCGCCGCTGCTCGCCCGCCTGCCATCGGCGGCATCGGTCTCGAGCCACTCAAGGAACTCCAAAAGGGTGTTGACCTTCCGCTCCCACAGTCGTCCTCGATGTGCTTCCAGTTGTTGATGTCGGAGGTTCAGACGAGCCAGGTAGGCCGTCAGGATCAGAGCGGCGACGGCGACAGCAGTCGATCCAAGAGCAACGATGTCAGATGCCTGCATTCTCACGCCCTCCTCGAAGCGCCCGTCAGATCACCAGCTCAGGAGCCTCCTGATGATCAACACGATGACGGCGGCCGCTCCAATCGCCGCGAGCATGACGAGCACCCCCGCCGGAGGCGGACTTGTCTCGTCTGGACTGTCATCGAACTCACCCATCGGCTCACTGTGCGACGGAGCGGGCGGTCCCGACCATCCCTCCACCAGGTAGCGCTCCAGCCGCGCGTCGAGCTGGTGACGGTAGCGATCAATCACCTCGTCGTCGATGGGCGTGCCCGGCTGATTGCAGAGGAGACCCTCTAGCACGTGCAGCGGCCGGGTGGCGTCGTCGCGGGCGCCTCCTGGCATAGGGACGTACCGGTAGGCGAGCTCGAAGCTGCCGCGGCCCGGAACCGTCATCACTCTGTGGTGCAGCGCGCGACCCCTTGACTGATCGATCCGGGCTTCGTTAATCAGAAGCCGGCGGATCCGGGGGTCGGATCGGGCGCTCTCGACGAGGAAGTCCGGCGAGACGATGAGCTTGCTCTGCACGATAGCGAAAGGCCACACGGCCGGACTGGACACGGCGGTCATGCCGGCACCCCCGCCGTGAGAACAGAACCGGGGTGCCTGTCCTCGAAATCATCGAGGTGGGCGATGTAGCTCTCCACCATGAGAGCGAAGGCTTCACGCTCGGTGGTGATCGCTTGTAGGCGTCGCCGGTGCTCCTCCTCCACCGTGGCGAGGCGTTCCCTCGCCAGGCGCTCACGGTTGTCGAAGTAAACACCCAACTGATCGAGCAGGCCTTTGGTGATCTCGGCGGTGGCCGTCCGCGCCGACGCCGATGTCCCGACGCCCCGGGCCAGCAGCTTGCGCGTGATCCAGCCGCCCAGCGGGGACCTGACGGAATCGGTCAGTCCGCGAGCGCTCCTGAGTAGAAGGGCACTGCGTCGCAAACGCTCGACGGTCCGCTCGTCGGCAGGGGATCGCAGGTCGGTCACCATCTGATCGAGTCGCCATCGCAGGATGTCCGGCAGCAGCGCGGCGAAGGGAATGTCCACGTTGCAGGGGATGACCGGCTGGCCCGGCACCTTGACTACTCGGCCGGTCTGCTCGTCGAACGCAGCGAACGGCCCCGTCACGCTGACCGGGATCAGCCGCACCGGGCGATCTTTGTCGTGGAAGCGCCGCTCGAGGTGGTCGGCGAAGATCCCTTGCCGGGTGAGGAGCTGCGCGATCGTATCCAGAGTAACCGGTTCGCCATCGATTACTCGTCCGTCGAGGAGATCCCACTTGGTGATGACGAGATGGAGCGGCGGCCGGCGGCCGGTGTGGTCCTGGCGCCGCTCTATCACCTGGAGTTGCTGACCCAGGTAGTTTTCCAGCCAGTGCTCCAGCTCCGGTGCCCCGCACAGCATGCGCAGCAGCTTGAGGCCGTCGATCAATATGAGGTAGGCGTCTGCCCGGTCACGGTATGCGTACAGCTGCTGCAATCCGGGGTCGGCGTCGACATCGTCGTCCGACATCTCCAATTCGCCGTGGATCGGGTCGAGCATCCGGCCGTCGTAGTCCAGGTACTCCACGGCCATGGGGTAGAAGGTTCCGTGCTGGTTGGTGAACTGGCAGGTGAAGTGCCAAGGATCGGCCACCCACGTTGTGGTGGCCGGGAAATCGTGCAGACGCGGGTTGACGACGTCCGTGTAGATTCTGTTGAGTTTCAGGCGGTCGACCTCGCGTGTGTGCAGTGTGATGATCGAATCCGGCCGGGCTACGGACAGTTGCCGGAACATGCCCGCCAGATAGACCGTCTTTCCCGCCCCGGCCTCACCGAACACCATCACTCGGATCGTCGTCGGTTCCACCATGACTTCCTCTCTCGAGCCGGTATCCGTCCCAGCTCACCTCGGCAAGGCAGACCCGGGATAGGGAAAACTTCCCGCGATGGGCCCTTCGACAGAAGGTAGGAGCCGAGAGTGTGACGGGACGTTGCCGAGGCACGACCGCGTCCGATCAGTTCGTCTTGCGCCCGTGCGCCCCACCCGGCGGCGCCATGGGCGGCGAAGGTGTCGATGGCCCGTTGCAGCAATGCTCGGAAGGCCGCGGTGCGCCGCCGGCGGCGTAGTGTCACTCCGGCGTTCGAGCATGCGGCGACCGAGTCGAGGTACGCGTGCGCGGCGCGGGCCAGGTCACCGTAGCGTTCAAGTTCGGCGCGGTTGCGCGCGCAGAACTGCCACTGCGAGCAAGGCCGACATCTGACACGGAGGCAGCCCATCCAGGGGCGGACATCGCCGACGGCTGACTGTCGAGCGGGGTGTCCCACGGCATCAGGCGCGCTTCATGGTGGATCGCGTCGGCGCGTATCGCGGACGCCGCCTCGTCGCGGTCGAGCAGCAGCCGCAGCCGATGCCGGGCCTCGGCGTGGTGCCCGACCGCGGCGAGGGACCGGACGACGTCGAGCTCACGGCGATCGCGGGCACCGCCTGGAGGGCTGACCGCGACCGCGAGCGTTCGCAGCCCGACGGCGGCGGCCGCACCCGCGCAGTTCTCCGGCAACGCGGCGGCGTCGTCCAACGCCTGCGCTGCCGCCTCGTCGGTACCCAGGACGGCAAGGCCTCGATGCCAGGCGCGCCGCTGTAGATCCAGTCCTTCGGCCGCGGCGGCGAGCGCGGCGGGCACACGGCGGACCTCGGCGGAGCCGACTACCTCGAGCACGGCCGCCCGATAGAACGGATGCCGGAACGCCATCCGTTCGGCCGACGTTTCCAGCAGCCCGATCGACTCGGCCGGAGTGACGTCCTCGGCGGCGAGGCCGAGCCGAGACAGCGCCTTGGGGCCCCCCAGATCTGCTACCGCCGATCCGCGTGCGGCGAGCACCTCATGAGATCAGCGAACGTACGCTGCGCGACGTCGCGCAGCGGCAGGGTGATCAGCATGGGCGCCGCGCCAGCGAGAACCGGGTCGAAAGGACGCCGCGCCAGGGTGCTGACGGCCAGCGCTTTACCGTGCGTCTCGTCGAGGATCCGGGAGATCACCGCTGCTGACGGCTGAACGCCGGACTCCGCGGTGATCAGATCGGCGACATCATCGGCGTTCAGGCCCGGCAGACTTGGACGGGGCCACGGGCCGACAATGCGGTCGGCAGCGGTGGGATGCCATGCCAGGACGACAGCGACATGGTCGGCGAGCAGGCGCCATACCGCGAGATTCAGCGCACGACCGGACACGGGGTCAACCCGGTGCGCATCCTCCACCACGAGCAGCAGGGGACGGTCCTCGGCTGCAGCGGCGAGCCGAGCGAGTGTCGCGACAGACAGGATGAGGCGGTCGGTCAAGGTTTCAGGCGAGCGGACGGATCACGTCGAGGACGACGGCCAGGGCCAGGCTGGCTCGCCCTCCACCGGTCGGGCAGCCACTATTTTCATCCGCCGGCCGACCGCCGCGTCGATCAACCACTCCATCAGGACCGTTTTGCCGGCCCCGGCTTCGACGGCGATTGCCGCGGTCCGCCCGCTGACGGCATCATCCGACGCCGCGAGCAGAGCGTTCTGTACGGCCGTCCGGCCGATCAGGCGTGTCGCCACGTCGGATGTGACCGATGTGGCTGGTTCTCCGCCACCGGCCGCGCCCACCGTGCAGGCCTCCGTGACCGTCGCTCGATTCGCGAGACGATACGGGTTCCGGCCGTAACCGCTGTCAGATCTGCGACGTACGCCTTCTTTCCATAAGTCTGCCCTGCTGATTTCCGGAAGGGTGGCATGCCGTCACTGCCGGGATGCCTGTCCCAATTGATGAGGCTGTGTCAGGCTGGGACAAACAATTCTTCGTATTCGGACACGGTTATGGTCGACCGCAAAGCCACCGAATTGATCGACGTGCTGCGCTCCAAGCCGTACCTGGATCTGACCGATCTGGCGCAGGCAGCGCTGCTGCATCTGGTTGGTGCCATGGGGGCGCGTGCGCAGGGTGCTGTGCTGCACTCGGTCCACCCGTCGACCATGTTGGAGGTTGCCGTCGCCGAGCCGTCCGACTTTCACCGGGCGATGCAACGTGATTTCGCCATTTATCAGCGGCACAACATGCAACAGCCGTTGCTCCGCTATTGTCTGACGCATCCCGATGAAACGCCTGTGACCCTGTCGCAATGTGCCCCTGACCGGAGGCGTTGGGAGGAGACCGCTCTCTATCGGGAGTATTTCCGTCCGCTCGGGGTCAAGGATCAACTGGCCATCGTGACGAACTTCGGCGGGCTTCATCACAGCGGCGTGAGCGTGTCGGGCCCTGAGCGGGGATGCTTCTCCGACCGGGATCAGGCTTTGATGCGGGTTGTACGAGACGAATTCAGGGTGGCGGTCGAGCGGGCGGAACATCAGATGTACCTGCGGTTGTCCCAGGACTTCGAGGCCCAGCTCCAGACTTCGGAACAGGTCGCCGTCATAGCCGTGGATCGGCTGGGCCTGGTGCGGATGTGCAGTGGCGCGCTGTGGGGAATCGTCGATGAATGTCTCGGCCCGTTCGCACGAGGTGCGCCACTGCCGGCGGCGCTGGCGGACGTGGCACGGCATCTGGCCGGAGTGCCGCCGTCAAGCCGCCGCCCATACGTAGTCCCGTCTTTCGCCGGGGACGCCTCCTTCGTCGTTCTGTGGTTCGGTCGTCATGGAGACCGGGAAGGCGTCCTGCGTATCGATCTTGCACACGCCTACGACGACCGATGGTGCCGGCTGCAGCCCGATGAAGTGCGGTTGATGAGCCTGTGGGCCAGCGGGCGAAGCGCCGACTCCATCGGCAGCGAGCTGCGAATCTCCGCCAAGACCGTGCACAACAAGATAAACAAGATCTATACGAAGCTGGACGTCCCGAATCAGCGCGCCGCTATCAGGGAGTTCTATGGCCGGCGGCTGCGCGAGGCTTCAGCCTGACGACCTTGGTCATCCCGGGGCGTCCGCTGGGGCCGCAGATCGGAGGGTTGACCGCGGTCTGCACCGCCTTCCGTCGCGTGGTCGGCTCCTCACCCCGCAAGTTCCGGGACGCGTCCTGAACATTCGTACGCATCTCAGATCTCTCCCGGGGTGGGCAGAGGAGCCTCGGTGGTCTCTTCCGTGGTGGTGAGCGGCTCCGAAGGGGTGATCTCGACGCTCGGGTCGGGCGGTGACGGCGTCAGGGAGCCGGACGGCGAGGGATCCGCCGTGATGCTCGGCTCGGGCGAGGGCTCCGGTGCCGGGATCCGGGCGGCGGGCAGTTCGCGATACTTTTTGGTCTTGGCGGGCGGCTCCGGCGCTTCCGGCCGGCCGGTGCAGGACATCCGCTGCTCACCGCCGCCGCTGCGGATGTGCGAGGAGACGAGCTTGCGGCTGATCTTCACGTCCCGGTAGGCGATGCCGAACTGGCCCATGTCCAGCGGGTAGTCGGCGACCTTCGTGTCGACCTCGTAGGTGGCGCTGACCGTCGTCTCGGCCCGGTCCAGTTCCTTCCACAGCCCCTTCGCCTTCGCCGAATCGCGGAAGAAGATCCGGTCGGCGGTGACGGCGGAGAGCAGCGGGTCCTTCAGCACGTTGCCGATGGCCTTGCGGACCGCCCTCTCGCTGCGCTTTTTCCGCAGGTTGACCACGCGGGTGGACTGCGTGATCTTCTTGTCCCGTTCGGTGTCGACGACGGTGCTGAGCCGGATCGGGCGGCGGGCCGCGTCGAAGAGGAGCTCGTAGGCGACGGCGAGCCGGCCACGCCAGTCCGCCGACACCTTGTCGCTCTTCACCCCGAAGCGGCGCAGCAGCCAGCTCGGCGCCTTCCCCTCGAGGGTGGCGGTGCCAGACCGGGTGATGCTGAAACCGCCGTCCGGGAAGACGGTGAGGAAGGCCTTGGCGTCCTCACCCACCGAGACCTTGCTCGCCAGGTCGGCGCCGAGCGCCTGCGCCTGCCCCGTCGCGCGCGCACCGAGGGTGACGATCATGCGGTTCCAGCGGTCGGGCGGCCACTTCTCGCCGAGCACGTCCTCGGCGTCGTCGCTGTCGCCTCGCTCATAGGTGAAGCCGACGCCCGCGGTGCCCTCGATCGCTGCTTTGGCGGAGGGCGCGAGGCCGCCGACCCACTTCCCGACCTGGGCGCTGAACATCGAGTTGACGCCGGCACCGGCTCCAAGTTCATAGATCAAAGTCGCTGTGTACGTTCGTGCGCGCGTCCTCGGATCGACGGTGACAGCGAGGGTACGGGTGGACGTCTCGCCCACCTTGATGAACACGCCGTGCCCGCTCACGGTCTGCGCCACCGAATCCGTTCCCACGGTGCAGACGTACGAGTCCGACGCGTTGCTCTTCTTCTCCGGCTCCGGACACCCGCCGGCGGTGACGGTGACGGCCGCGAGGGTGAGGGCGGTGGTGCATACGTGTCGCACAGTCATGGCGACCTCCCGAAACCGCCAGTCTCACTCCGGTTCCCGGCCCGCCGCGAGCGGCGTGTCGCGGAGGCGACCCGGCAAGCGTCCGAACGGCGGACCCCACGGAGACGACTCGAGCGCGGTGGACGAGTCGCGAATCCGATGAAAGAGGGCCGGGCCCGGGTGGGGCGGTGAGACTGGCGGCATGAGTGTGAACGTCGGTGACGAGATGATGCGGCTCATGGGCGTGCTGCGGCACGAGCCGACGGGCAAGTGGGTGCGGGCCCGGCTCGGCGGCCGGCTCGTCGCCGACAGCCGTGGGGCGCTGCTGGTGTGGGAGCCGCGCCGGATCGTGCCCACCTACGCCGTGCCCGAGGAGGACGTCCGCGCGGACCTGGTGGCCGCCGAGCCCGCGCCGGCGAGCGACGTGCCGGTGCTGCACCCCGGCATCCCGTTCGCGGCGCACTCCACGCCCGGGACGACGTATGACGTGCGGGTGGGCGGCGACGTCCGCGAGCGTGCCGCGTTCCGCCCCGACGACGCCGATCTGGCCGGTCACATCGTGTTCGACTTCGGCGCGTTCGACTGGACGGAGGAGGACGAGCCGGTGTTCTCGCACCCCCGCGACCCGTTCTCCCGCGTCGACGCGCGGCGCAGCAGCCGGCACGTGCGCATCGAGCGGGACGGCGTGCTGCTCGCCGAGTCGCACGCACCGACCCTGGTGTTCGAGACGAAGCTCTACCCGCGCTTCTACCTGCCGCGCGAGGACCTCAGGGCGGAGGCGACCCCCGGTGACATGGTGACGGCCTGCCCGTACAAGGGCCGCGCCACCTACCTCTCCTTCGCCGCCGGGGAGAACCTGGCCTGGACATATCCGGACCCGCTGCCCGACGCGTCACCGCTCGCCGGCCTGGTCGCCTTCTTCGACGAGGTCGTCGACGTGACCGTCGACGGCGTGCCCCGCGAACGCCCCGACTCCGCCGTCGCCACCGTCATGAAGGACGAGTTCGGCGTCGGCTGAGGGAGGGCGGGATCAGCGCCGGAAGGGGAAGAGCGGCAGCTGCTCGGTGGACGGCAGGGCCGCCAACTCGTCGGCGCCCTGTTTGCGCAGGCAGCGGCGGCACGTCACGGGCGCGGTCGTGGGGCGCAGCGCGGCCAGCTCGCCGCCGCTGACGCCGACGTGGCAGAGCGGGGCCGGGACCTCGAGGTCACCGAGCCAGCGAACGGTCGCCACGGCGTGGACCGCGCTGCCGCCGCGCACGTAGGCGTTGCGGTCCTCGAAGTCGACAACGGCCCGGGCCACGACGGCGGCGAGCAGCTCGCCTAGGGAAGAAGAGGGCACCCCGCCATCATGACGCGCGGGTCTGACAGTTCCGCTCGGCGAGGGCCTTGAAGGTGAGCAGCTGCCGCCGGGCCATCACCAGATCGCCGACCGAGAGCGCGACGGCGATCAGCGGAGGCGTGCGGGCCACCACCTTGAGCAGCAGCCGGGTCCGGGCCGTGGTGACGGGGACCAGCACATAGGACATGAAGCCGCCCATGATCGCGCCGGTCAGTTGATGAGCGGGCTCGACCGACACGATCCGGCCCAGCGGGCGGCCGCCGGACGACGTGAACGGCTCACCCACCCGCGGTTCCGGCAGGCCGAGCAGATGTCGTGGGGAGCGCCGCCCCCAGTTGTCGATCACATCGTACGAATAGGGGCCTTTCCGCACTTGAGCGACCCAGGGCCACAGCTCGGCGGCGGGCGCCGCGACATCGACGCCACGCCAGGCGCGCAGGGTGGGCTCGGCGACGAACGCGTCGCAGGGGAAAACGAGGCGCGTCTCGTCGTCGTGAACGCCCCACCGATCCCCGAGCATCCGTCCACAATAGGGTGCAGGATCGGTCCATGACGACCGAACCAATCGGCTCGCTGCGAGCCGTCGCCCTGGACGCGCCGGACATCCATCGCCTGGCCGGCTTCTACGAGCAGTTCGCGGGCTGGCGGCGCCTGCCTCGACAGGACGACGACTGGATCACGATGGTCACCGACGACGGCTGGCGGATCGGCCTGCAGGAGTCGCCCGATCACGTGCCGCCGTCCTGGCCCGGGCAGGAGCGTCCGCAGCAGGCGCACCTGGACTTCCGCGTCCCGGACATCGACGCCGCCGCCGACCGCGCGCAGCAGCTCGGCGCGACGCTGCTGCGCCGCAACGAACGCTGGCACACCCTCGCCGACCCGGCCGGCCACCCGTTCGACGTGTGCCTCCACGACGATCCGCGCGTCACGCTGATGGGTGTCATGATCGACTGCCCGGACGCGAAGGCGCTGAGCCACTTCTACGCGGTGCTGCTCGGCAAGCCGGTCACCTACGAGGGCGACGGCATGGCGATGATCGGCGAGGACGGGAGCCGGCCGGTGCTCTTCCAGCAGGTGGAGCAGTACACCGCCCCGCGCTGGCCGGACCCGGCCTATCCGCAGCAGATCCACCTGGACGTCATGGTCACCGACGTGGAGACGGCGTCGCGGCGGGCGCTGGAGATCGGCGCTACGCGGCTGCCCGGGGAGGGCGAGAACTGGCGGGTCTTCGCCGATCCCGCGGGCAAGCCGTTCTGCCTCATGTGGAAAAACTGATGTGGGAGATCTGATCAGCAGCTCGTGACCGTGTCCCCGCCGTCGGCGGGTCGCCCGCCGTGCCGGTGGATGGTGCAGGCCTCGTCGCCGTTGGTGTGACGGCGGCCGGGAAGCGCATCGACGCGTGGCTGGCCCGGCACGCCACATGCCGGTCGGCCCCGCACGACACCCCGGCCGAGTTCGACGACGCCTGGCCGTCGCCACCCGCGTGGCGACGGCTCGGTGTGGTGGGCCCCGCCGATCAGATCGGGCTCGACGGCGAGCCGCTGCTGCCGGTCGGCGGCCACACCGCCGGGATGCGTTCGAGCACGCCGCCGGCGTAGACGTCGCGCAGCCTCAGCGAGGTGAGGTGCACGTAGCCGATGTGGCAGTCGCAGATCGCGTTGGTGCAGGCCCGGGGCTGCAGCGCGTCCAGGAGACAGGTCAGCCCGTCGAACTCCAGGCCGACGCCGTTCAACAGGTCGGTCCCTTTCCCGTCGACGGTGAGAGTGCGCCCGGCGTCGGCGATGCTGGTGCCCGTCTTCTGCGGGTCACAACGGGTCCGCGCGGCGGTGAACGTGCTCGCAAGGACGGCCGCGGCCTGCTGTTCGTCGTCGGCCCGTTTGCCGGTGGTGCAGGCGGATCCGGCGAGCCAGCCGGCTGTGAACACGATCAGCATCACTACAGCGGCCGCGGGGATGGCCCAGGCCAGTTCGCTGCGCCGTGGTGCGGGCTGCTGAGGGGCGAAGGGGTCGGCCGTGTTGAGGTCAGGCGCAGTAGTCTCCGGTCTCCGCCGCGGATGGAGGTCGCGCGACGCGCGTGAGGTCGGGTGTTCGTCCGGCAGGTGTGTCCTGTCGGTGACGGCGTGGTCAGCCGCTCGTCGTCACGGGTGGTTCTGTTCGGGGAGCCGTGCGGGGCGCGCGGATGTGCCGGTAGCTTCAGGAGCGGCCACCGAGGCCTTCGAGCGTCGTCAGGTCGCGCAGCCATGCTCGGGCGGGACCGGCGTCGACGGCCACCGGCCAGGGGCCGATGAGGAGGGGCGCACGACGTGCATCATGCCGCCTACGCTCCGGCATGGACCGGGTCATCTTCGCTCGCAGCGACCTCGTCGCGACGGCGCTGCGGGTGCACGCCGGCGCCCCGGCGGTGCGGGCCGGGGCCGTGCACGTCGTGGAGGCGGAGCTGAGCGTGCCGACCGGGGTGCTGCACGTCTTCGGTTGTCGGGAGACTCCCGGACCCGAGCACCGTGCCGAGGTTCCGGCCGGGCGGTACCGGCTCCGGGTGTCGCATCTGCCGGCGGCCGTCCCGGCGGACAGCGTCTTCAATGGAGCCGGCCCAGTGCCGACCTGATCAGCCTGCCGCAGCAGAACCCGACGACTCGGCCGTCTGCGTGACCGTCGTGAAGGCCTCGTCGGACACGTCGGCCACCAGCTCGGTGAAGTCGGTGCCGTAGGCGGCCGGCTCGACGATGCGCAGGACCAGCGCGAACGGGCGGTCGGCGCCGTATCGGCGGCCCAGCTCCGGGTGGTTCGCGGCCAGGTAGCGGGCGGCGGCCAGGTTGCTGCCCGCGGTCAGGCCGCCGAGGAAGAAGACGGGGTGGCCGCCGGCCGGGCCCCAGAACCGGGCGAGCAGGACGTGGCTGGTCTCCGGGGTGAGGGCGTACTCCACCCCGCCGACGGTGAACGACATCCGGCGGGCCTCCTCGTCGAAGACCGCGTACCGGACGCCGCGCAGGATGGTGCGCACGTGGGTGGCGCTGCGCGGGCTGGCCTCGCCGGGGCCGCCGACGCAGAACTCGGTGAGCCGTCCGATCTCGCCGGTCGGCTGGTTCTCGCCGACCCGGTCGGCGTGCGCGCCGCACTCGCGGGCGATGGTCGCCAGCTCCACCAGTGCGGCGACGTCCCGCCGGTGGACGCTGAACTCGCGCGGCGACGACGCGTGCCGGGACACCACCAGCAGGCAGCTCGCGCCGGCGGTGAGGCCGAAGAAGGCACGTTCCCGGTTCAGCCTGCGCCGGCGTACGAGGAAGCCCGCGAGCCACACGGACGTGCCGGCGATGATGCTCGCCAGGAGATTGATCAGTAGGTCGCCCACGCCTCGATGATGTCCGATGCCGTCGAGAAGTTTCGCGTGACCCCGCACCGATAGCGAAACCCGCCGGACGGCCCGGACCCGGCAATGGCCCGCGTCGCCGGGCGTGAGCGCGCCCGTTGCGGTTGTGGAGAACCGCTTATATTCGTACGAATGAAATGGCGTCAGTGAATCTCCTGGCTCGACCCGGTGATGGTTTTCAGGGTTCGGAGGAAAGCGGCGTACTCCTCCGTGCCGACCATTTCGGCGTGACGCCTCTCGATGTCCTCGACGATGCCGTCGGAGACGCGCATCCACTCGAGGCCGCGCCCGGTCGGCATGATCAGGCGGGCGCGCCGGTCGGCCGGATCGGGGACGCGGGTGAGGTAGCCGAGTCGCTCTAGTTCGTCCAGGATCGCGCCGATGGTCTGTTTGTTGCGGCCGGCCAGCCGGGTGAGCTCGTTCTGACCGATTCCGTTCTCGTCGAGGTAGGCGAGGACCGCCCCGTGCTTCGGCTTGAGGTCACCGAAGCCCAGCTCAGCGCCGCGGCGGAACAGCTCGCCCTGGAGGCCGAAGAGCAACCGGGCGCCCAGAATGCCCAGATCCGGCGTCGACGTCTTGCGTGCGATCCGGCCCACAGGTCGCCTCCTGTTGATAGTCCAACTTTTGGACTATCGTAGTCGGCGTGACGACGATCGAACTGACCCGCTTCCGCGTGGACCCGGCCGGCACCGCGGCACTGCTCGCCGCCCGGCCCGCCATGCTCGCCGACTTCCGGGCCGACCGCACCGGATTCCTCTCGGCCGAGCTGGTGCGACTGCCCAACGACGAATGGCTCGACATCGTGCACTGGAAGACGCCCGAGGATTTCGCGGCGTCCCGGGCGAAGGGCGCCAATCGCCCGGGGATCGCCGCCTTCTTCGCCGCCATTTCCGCATTGGTCAGCGCCGAAGAAGGGGAATCGGTCAGCGTCGGAGAAGGCGAAGCGGCGGGAGGACCGGCCAGCGGCTCATGACATACTGCCGCGCGTGCATGCGACAGCGGATCACCAGGTGACCTACCGCCTCTTCCGGAACATGGTCGTCGACAGTGTCGGCAAGCCCGGCCGGCGGATGCGGATCGCCGGCCTGATCCTGCTGCCTCTCGTGATCCTGCTCGGTTTCGCCGGGGGCTTCGACGGCCGCATCCTGATGCTGATCGGGGTCAGTGTCGTGCTCGTCGTCTTCGCGGACCTCGTCGCGTTGCTGAGCTGGCTGCCGCAGCGCACCACGCTGACCGCGCCGGTCCACTACGAGCTCAGCGCCGCGGGCCTGCTCGTGCAGACGCCGACCAGCCGCACGGAGGTGGGCTGGCCGGGCATCTCGCAGATCCGGATCGGCAGGCACGCGTGGCTGTTCAAGCACGGGGCGGCGCAGCTTCCGGTGCCCCGTGCCGCGTTCGGCCCTGAGGAGCAGCGCGCGATCGACGCGTTCCTCGCGGCTAGCCGTTAGGGCGGGTGTCGATCGCCTGCAGGGACCAGCTGTTGCCGTCCGGGTCGCGGAAGTAGACGAACCTGCCCCACGGCTGCACGTCCACCTCGCTGGCCTCCACCCCGGCGGCCAGCACCTCCTTGCGGGCGACCTCGGCGTCCGGCACCACCACCTGGATCTCCTGGCTGCCCGGCGTCTTCTCGGTGATGCCGTCGCCGATCACGATGGAGCAGGCCGAACCGGGCGGCGTGAGCTGCACGAACCGCAGGCCTTCCTTGACCTTGTAGTCGTGGTCGGCGGTGAAGCCGATCCGCTCGTAGAACGCCTTGGCCCGGTCCACGTCGGTGACCGGCACGGGGATGAGCTCGATCTTCCACGTTGATGTCATGAGCCCATCCTCGCGCCCATTGCGGTCAGTTTCCGACCGCAGACGTGTCAACCTGCGTAGCGGTTCACGGTCTCCGGCCGGAGGACGATCCGCACGAGCGGCGCGTCCTTCCACTCGGCCACCAGCTTCTGCTTGGCCGGGTCGGACATGTCGTAGTAGCGGGCGGCCAGCCGCGCGGCCAGGTCGGCGGCGCCGTCCTCGTGGATGGTGACGGCGCCCTCGGCCGCCACCCAGTGCTCGGGTTCGCCGATCGGCGCGGCCACGACGAGCGACGCGCGCGGCTCCTCCCGCAGGCGGGCCACCTTGGGCGCCTCCGCGAAGGAGAAGAGTTGCAGGGTGCCGTCGCCGGCCAGTTCGTACCAGACCGGGCGGGGCGAGGGCCAGCGGCCGGCTTTCGGCGCGACGGTGAGGAAGGCGTGCAGCGGACGGGCGAGCAGGTCGAGATCCTTGTCGCGGAACATGCGATCCACTCTATGCCGCGCCACGGCAAAACCCTTTTGTGTACGAAGGTCGGCGGCCGTCCACAACCGCATCGACGACCGCTCCCGCCCGGCGACGCGGGCTCCGCGGCACACCGGGCCGTCCGGCGCGTTTCGCGATCGGTGCATGGGTCGGCCGCTGCGCGGCCTCTGCGGTCACTGGCCCTGCTGGAGCACGGAGAGGTGGCCGGCGCCGGCGCGGAGCATGTGCTTGGCGAGGTAGAGCGGGACGCCCTGACGGCTCACCGACTGGGTGACGATGAGGACGGGCTCGGCCGGGTCGGCTCCGAGCGCCGACGCCCGGGCCTCGCCGAGCGGGCCCGCGGCGAACCGGATGACGCCCGGGCCGGCCGCCGACCCGTAGCGGGACAGCAGTAGCGCGAGCAGGCCGGCGTGCTCGTCGCGGGCGGCGGCGATGAGCGGGTCGACGTCCGGGCCGGCCGTGACGTGCTCCTGGCTGAGCGCGATCGCGGCGCCGTCGCGGCGCAGGACGGTCTCGACGAACCAGGTCGGGGTGTCGAGGGCGACGCCGAGGCCCTCGGTCACGAAGGTGGAGCTGGTCGGCTGCCGGGTGACCTCGGTGCGGTGCAGTTCGACGCGGCTGCCGGGGACGGTGAGCAGTTCCTCCAGGGGGCGGATGCGCTCGAGGCCGGCCTGGGGCAGCGCGTCGGCGACGAACCGGCCGATGCCGCGCCGGGACACGATGAAGCCGTCCTCGTCGAGCAGCATGAGGGCCTCGCGGACGACCGTGCGGCTGACGCCCAGCATCCGGCCCAGCTCGGCCTCGGTCGGGATCATCGAGCCGGGGGTCAGCACCCCCTCACGGATGCCGTCGAGGATGCGGCTGTGCACCTGGACGCGCAGCGGGACACCGGAGTCGCGGGGGAGGGGCTCGGACAGGAAGGACAGTCGGTCGGCCACCCGGATCATGTTAGGCACCGGCCCGGCCCAGGATCTCGGGGCGGCACGCCAGCGCGCCGGCGGCGGCCAGGACCGAGGCCCCGAGCACCGCGCCGGTGGTGCCGCCGGTGGACCAGGCGTCGGTGGCCAGGCCGGCCAGGTAGGTGCCGGCCCCGATGCCGACGCTGAAGGCGCTGACCACCCAGGCGTTGGCCTCGGTCGCCAGTTCCGGCGGGGCGGCCCGCTCGATCACCGTGAAGATCAGTGTGAGGAACGGGGACAGGAAGAGCCCGCTGACGAACGCCGCGGCCAGCCAGAATGCGGGCGGCATCGTGACGAAGGCGGTCGGCGCGTAGAACGCGGCGAGCAGCAGCAACGCCGGGCGCAGCAGGCGGTGTGCCGGGCCGGCGAACGGCCGCCGGGCCACGTACACGGCTCCGGCGAAGGCGCCGGCGGCGTTCAGGGCGAGGCCCCAGCCGGACAGCGCCGCGGTGCCGGCGATCCCGGCGTGCGCGGTCGCGGTGATCGCCAGGATGCCGACCGGCATGCCCGCGGCGATCTGCGCGAGGACCAGCCGGCGGACCGCCGGGAACCGCAGTGGCGAGCCGTGGTGGCCGGCCCTGACGGGCTCGCGGCGGTGCAGGACCCGGTGCGCGCAGAACATCGCGGTGCCGGCCGCGCCGAGCAGGCCCATCACGGCGACGGCGCCGGGCGCGCCGAGCACGGCGATGCTGATCGCGGCGGCCAGCGGGCCGAGCACGAAGATCAGCTCCTGGGCGGCGGCGTCGGCGCTGAACGCCTGGGTGAGCTGGCGGCCCGGCTGCATGATCCGCGGCCAGAGGCTGCGCAGGACGGGTTCGATCGGCGGCGCCGCGGCCCCGGCCAGCAGGGCGCAGGCGATCGCCGCGGGCGCGGGCCCGATCAGGGCGATCCCGGCGAAGGCGAGGGCCGAGATCCCCGCCGCGGCGAGCAGCACCGGGCGCGGGCTGCCGGTGCGGTCGATGATCCGGCTCAGCAGCGGCGCCCCGGCCGTGCCGGCCAGAATGTAGACGGCGGTCAGCGCCCCGGCGAACGCGTAGTCACCGCCCGCGTCGAGCACGATGCGCAGCAGCACCAGCGAGCACATCGCCTGGGGCAGCCGCCCGACCAGCGACGACGCCAGCAGCGTCGCCGAGAGCCTGACCTGCCGCGGGCTCATCGCCGCCCGCTCCTGTACTGCCGTCACGTCCCGCCTCCAGTTGTTATACAAGCCTAGAGTACATGCGGGTCGGACAGCATGCCGAAATGGTGGTGCGGACGGCCGGCGACCGAGAGCAATATGCACGAGTGTCGATTTCCGAGGATGAACTGATCGCGCTCCGCCGGGAGATCCACCGCCACCCCGAACTGGCGGGCGAGGAACGGCAGACCGCCGGCCTGGTCGCGGAGCAGATGCGCGCGGCCGGGCTCGAGGTGACGACCGGCGTCGGCGGGCACGGCGTCCTCGCGGTGCTCGACGGTGCGGCGGACGGCCCGGCGGTGGTGTACCGCGCCGACATGGACGCCGTCGACACCGAGCGGGCCGTCCACCCCTTCCCGAAGTCGGACCGGGTCTTCGACGAGGGCTTCACCTCACGCGTACCCGGCGTCGCGCACCTCTGCGGCCACGACCTGCACACCGCGATCGGCGTGGGCGTGGCCCGCACCCTGGCGCGGAACTCGGAGCGGGTGCGCGGCCGGATCGCGTTCGTCTTCCAGCCGGCCGAGGAACCGCTGCGGGGCGCGCGGGCGATGCTCGACACCGGACTCGTGCAGAGGCTGAAGCCGCGCGAGAGCTACGCCCTGCACTGCGCGCCGTTCCCGGCCGGGACCCTCGCGGTGTCGCCGGGGCACGGCCTGCCCGGGCTCGACCACATGCGGATCGTGGTGGACGACGACGACGCCGTGACCGCCCTCGCGGCCGGCCTGAAAGGACTCGGCACCGTCGAGTTCCCGCGGAGCGTCGCCGAATACCGGGCCCGGTTCCACGAGGTGCTGGAGCGGCAGGCCGCCGGCTCCGTGTCGGTCGCCCAGTGGACCGAACACGCGCCCGGCGGGCGTCCCGCCGTCGGTGTCGTGCTGCGGGTCTGGCCGCAGGAGCGGTTCCCGGAGCTGCGCACCAGGGTCGAGCGGATGGCGGCCCAGGCGGGTGGCCGCGTCGAGTACCCCGGCGAGCCGTTCCCCGCCATGGTCAACTCGGCGGAGCTCAGCACGGCTGCGGGCCGCTGTCTGAGCGCGGTGCTGGGGGAGGAGTCGGTCCTCTAGGCCCGCGCGTCCTGGCCCTACAACTGCGAGGACTTCGCCCTGTTCCTCCGCGAGGCGCCCGGCGCGATGCTCTACCTGGGCGTCGCCGACGCCGAGTCCGGCCTGAACGGCGCACCCCACACCCTCGACTTCGCCGCCGACGAGCGGGCCGTCGGCCACGGCGTGCGCGCCATGTCCGCCCTGCTCACCCACCGCCTGACGGCCGCGGCCGGGTCAGGGCCTCGGTGAACAGGGCCTCGGCTAACAGGGCCGGGTAGCCGTCGTGCGCCAGCGCCAGCGTTCCGAGCGCGCCGGCGGTGAACCACCCGATGGCGTCGTGCTCCTCCGGTGCGGCGTTGACCGGAGTCCCGGCCCACGTGTCGATCAGCCAGATCCGCATGTCGAAGGTGGGACCGCGGACCTCCTGCCAGGGCGGGCCCGCCGGCGCCGTGATCATGACGCCCACCTCTTCGCGAAGCTCGCGGGCCAGGGCCACGCCGGGCGGCTCACCGGGCTCCACGTGTCCACCGGGCAGGTCCCAGACGTCGGGATACCAGCGGCGCCCGGGGGATCGGTGGACGAGCAGAACCCGGCCGCCGTCCCGGAGGAGTCCTGTGACGATGCGCGCCCGGGGAGACGAGTGTGCCACTCGTTCAGCCGTCGACGCGGTAGCGGACGAACATCGTGCCCTGGGAGAAGGTGTGCTGCTCGATCAGGGTCAGATCACGGCGTACGCCGGCCGGCAGGGCACGTGTGCCACCGCCGACGATGACCGGGCAGACGACCAGGCAGATCTCGTCGATCAGGCCGGCACGGTGGGCCTGGAGAGCCAGGGTCGGGCCGCCGATCGCCAGGTCACGGGTGGCCGACTCCTTCAGCGCGCGGACCGCTTCCGGGTCGAAGGTGCGCTCGATACGGGTACGGGCGCTGCGCGGTTCCTCCAGCGTGGACGAATACACGACCTTGTCGGCGCCGCGCCAGATCGCGCTGTAGTCGAGGATGAAGTCGGGGTGACCGGGTTCCTCGTGCACCGTCTCCCAATACGTCATCACGTCGTAGAGCTTCCGCCCGTACAAATGGGTCCCGATCTCCCGATCGAGATCGTTCATGAACCGGTGCACCTCCTCGACCGGCTCGGCCCACCCGAACTTGCCGTTCTCGTCGTTGACGAACCCGTCGAGGGACACGATGTCGGTGTTGATCAGCTTCGCCATCTCTCCGCCTCCACATCCGGTTGCACCCTGCAATCAGTTCCCACCCTAGGCAGACCGATTGCAAAACGCAACCGGTGTGGCATGGTCGCGCGCCTCGGCGGGCATGGGGCACCCATGGAGCGCATCCTCTATGGACTGCTGGCGGTCGGCGGCGTCGCCGTCATCGTCGGTCGCATGCGGTTCGTGCAGTCCTCGGCGCGGGTGAGCCGGGACATCTTCCGGCGGAACGTCGGCCCGCGGGAGGCGGCCTTCCAATCCGTCTTCACCCAGGTGCTCGCCTTCCTGGCCGGCGGCGCGTTCATCGTGATGGGGTTGCTCGGAGCGTTCGGCGTCATCTGGACCGACTAGGGGAAGAGGCGGCTAGGGGAACAGCTGGAGTGACGGTGAGAGCGCCAGCTCCACGGCCTGTTCCGCGGTGAGCACCGGCTCGGGCCGGGTCGCAGACGGACCCTGGCGATCGGTGTTCGAGACCTGCACGTTGATCTCGCTGTGCCCGCGGTAGACCCGGACCACCCAGTTCCGTGGATTCCCGGCGGGCAGCGGATCGCGTTCGGTGGACAGCAGCACGATCTCCCCGTCCGGCCCGCGGCGGACCGTGCACCGCGCGGCCGTGTCCCGCCGGCAGCTCTGCTCCTCCCGCTCCGCGACCGACGGATCCACCACGCCGACCATGACGGTCAGATCACCGGTCCCGGCGTCGTCGCGGATCAGGGTCATCGCATCCACCCGGTTGCCCCAGGGCGGTTCCCCGCCCGGGCTGACCGCGGTCAGCGGCCCGGCCTGCGCCCCCGGCACCGCGGCGAACCGCGCCTCCGGCAGCAACCGGGGGATCTCCGCGTGCAGGAAACAGGTGACGCTGGCCGAGGCCCACTCCACCAGGTCCGGCGGCAGCGGCTCGCCGGCCGCGATCGCGCCGGGCGGCCGGACGCCGGGCCCGACCGGGCACCGCAGCACCACGGCGGCGCGCTGCCGGGGCCCCGGGCCGGCCAGCGCGCGGTGCACGGCCGGCCGGTCGGACGGGTCGGCGCCGCCGGCCGCCCGCTCGGGAGGGTCCGCCATCAGGCCGGTACAGCCGTACGAAAGTGAGCTGCACCAGATCCTCGGCGGTGTGCCAGTCGCCGCAGAGCGAATAGGCGAGACGGCGCAGCGGTTGCGCCCGCGCGCGCACGTATCGGTCCTCACTGTCCACGAGGTTGCACGGCTCAGGGGGCGAACTGGATTTCCGGGAACGCGCGGCTCGGCCCGGAGAGCAGGCGCGACGGCCGGCCGCGCAGGTGCTGGTCGAAGAAGGCCAGCGGATAGGCCTGCTGGATCCGTACGGCCCGGCCCGGATCGAGGGTGCCGATCCAGCTCGCCAGTTCCTCGTCGCTCGTGCCGGACAGCCTCGCCAGCTGCGGGATCAGCCACTGGTGGTCGCAGTAGGACGAGTGCTCGGCGCCGCACGTGCGCACGTTGAGCCGCCATCCGCGCAACTGTTGCCAGAGCTCCTCGACCGGCTCGCCCTCCGGGGACGTGCGGGAATGCGTGGACGTCATCAGCATGAACGGCCGGGAGATCGCGGCCGGCCGCGGCTGCGACTGCATCGGCCCGTCGAGGGCCAGCCCGGCCCGCACCCGGCGGTCGGTGTTCATCACGAGGGCCGTCGCCGTCGCGCCCTTCGACCAGCCGAACATCCCGATCCGGGTGAGGTCGAGCGGGCCGCCCCAGCGGGGGAGCTGATCGAGTACGAAGAGCACGTCGGCGGCCGAGTCCCACGGGGTGGTCCCCTCGTCGTCCGGCACGCTGAGCCGGCCGTCCGGGAACTCGCTGAACCCGTCGCCGGTGTGGTCGATCGTGACCACGGCGTATCCGTGGCTGGCGAGCTCCTGCACGACGATCGTGGTCTCGGCGCGGGTCGCCCCGGAGCCGTGCGAGTAGACGACGACCGGATGGCGGCCGGGCAGCGGCGGGGCGTCGAGCCGGGCCGCGGTGAGCGGCGGCGGGGCATCGGTGCCGAAGCCCGCGTTGTGGATCATCGCGAGCCAGGGCGCCACCGGCATGAACGGCGCCCGGGGACCGCGGGCCGCCGCCGGATACCAGAGGCTCGCCATCATCTCGCGGTCGCCGTTGACCAGATGCAGGTTCCTCGTACCGATGCGGTGTGGGCCCGTGGGCGCGGGAAGGGTGAGTCGCGGCAGGGAGGCCGCGGCGACGCCGGGGCGTGCGGCGATCGGCACGGCGAGAGCGCCGGCGAGCAGGGTACGGCGGGAAATGGTCATGATTCCTCCGGTGCGAGGTGGGCGATGAGCGACTGCAACTGCTTGATCTCGGCTGCCAGGGCACGGCTGCCGGCCGCCGTCAGGGTGATCCAGGTGCGGCCCCGGCGGCCCTCGTAGCCCTTCTCGATCGCGACGAGGCCGGCGCGTTCCAGCACGTCGACGTGCTGGGAGAGGTTGCCCGCGGTGAGTTCGAGCCGGGTGCGCAGGTAGCCGAACTCGGCGCGGCGGGCCTCATGGGTGATCGTCAGGATGCCGAGCCGCACCCGCTGATGCACCACGTCGTCGAGCCCGGTGATCGGGTTCGTCATGATCTTTTCCGGTCGGAAAGGGCGAACCCCGCTGCTCCCAAGGCCAGCACCACGCCATTGATCACCTGCTGCGGCACGAACTCGGCCCGGACGCTGCCGTGCTCCTGCCAGCCGAAGTCGATCGGCACGAGCACCACGGCGAGATAACCGAGCGTGAAGACGAGCAGCGCCACGTTGCGTTCCAGCCGGGCCAGCACGAGCAGCGCGACCCCGATCGTCCCGGCCGGCGCGACGAGCCGATCGGCGACCATCACCCACCAGGGGAAACTGACCGGCGGATGGCTGTCGAAGTAGATCCGGACCGTCGCCCAGGCCGCCACGAAGAGCACTGTCAGCACCGCGCCGGTGATCGCGTAGGGCATCACGCGGGTACCCAGCCCTCGCCGCCGGGCGGCCCGGTGGTAGCTCAGCGCGATCGCTGCATAGGCCAGCAGCAGCGCGACCGGCCAGTAGTAGAGCACCCCGATCCGATCGAACGCGCACACCTCGCCGGTGCAGTCGACGGTCATCCCGACGTAGTCGACCGGGATCGCGGCGAACGTCACCGCGGTCAGGATCAGCAGGGCCGCCCAGGTCAGCCGCTGGTCGCGCCGTACCCGGCCGGTCAGCGCGCGCACGTCGGAGAGCAGCCGTCGGCTTTCGGTTGTCATGCCAATAGGTTTCCATAGCAAACCGATTGGCGCTAGACCGCTTGACGCATTCCGTTATCGGAATATGATTGCGGCCATGGCACGAGCAGCGACGACGTCGGACACCTTCAACGCGATCGCCGAGCCGCAGCGCCGGGACATCCTGGCCCTGCTGCGGGGGCGCGAGTGGCCGGTCACCGACCTGGCCTCCGAGCTGGGGATCAGCCAGCCGCGCGCCTCGAAGCACCTGCGGGTGCTCCGCGAGGTGGGGCTGGTGCGGGTCCGCGAGTCGGGCAAGCAGCGCCTCTACGGCCTCGACGCCCGCGGGCTGCGCCCGATCCACGAATGGGTCGGCGGCTTCGAACAGTTCTGGAACGAGAGCTTCGACCGGCTGGACGCGTACGTGCAGAACCTGCGACAGGGAGAGTGACCGCATGACACAGCACGACCGGGAGATCGTCATCTCGCGGCTCATCGACGCACCGCCGGAGCTGGTTTTCTCGGCGTTCACCGAGGTCCGGCACCTGTCGCAGTGGTGGGGCCCGGAGGGGTTCAGCACCACGACGAAGTCCTTCACGTTCCGCGAGGGCGGCGTCTGGGACTTCGTGATGCACGGGCCGGACGGCACCGACTACCCCGAGTGGATCACCTTCACCGAGATCGACCCGCCGTCCCGGATCGCGCTGCTGCACGGCGAGTCCGCCGGCGACCCGAACGCCTTCGAGTCCGTCCTGACCTTCGCGCCCGCCGGCGCGGCGACCCGGATCGAGATGCTCACGGTGTTCCCGACCAGGGAGCTGCGCGACGAGGCGGTGGAGAAGTACCACGCCGTCGAGGGCGGCGAGCAGACCCTGGCGAACCTGGCCGCGTACGTCTCGGAGGTCCTCTCATGACCGTCTTCTTCAGCGTCTCGATGTCCCTGGACGGGTTCATCGCGCCCTCGTCCCCCGACGAGCTCATGGGCAGGCAGTGGAGGGAGCTGCAGGCCTGGGTGTTCCCGCTGCGCTTCTTCCGGGAGAACCTGAAGTTCGGCGAGGGCGGCGAGGAGGGCCGCGACAACGACATCGCCCGCGCGACGTTCGAGCGCACCGGCGCCAGCGTGATGGGCAGGCGGATGTTCGACGCCGGCGAGCACGCGTGGCCCGAGGACGCGCCCTTCCACACCCCGGTCTTCGTCGTCACCCACGAGAAACGCGACCCGTGGGAGCGGGCCGGCGGCACCACCTTCCACTTCGTGAACGACGGCATCGAGTCCGCGCTCGAGCAGGCCCGCGCCGCGGCCGGCCCCCGCGACGTCCGCATCGCCGGCGGCGGCGAGACGATCCTGCGATTCCTCGACGCCGGCCTGGTCGACGAGTTCTCGATAGCCCTCTCCCCGGTCCTGTTCGGCGCCGGAGTGCGGCTCTTCGACGGCATCGACGCCTCCCGGATCGCGCTTTCCGCTGCCGGTTCCGAGTCCTCACCGAGAGTGACCCACCTGACCTACACCGTCCGCCGGAGGTAGCGGATCAACTCGACGTTCTGTGCAGCTGGTAACGCTTGGCCAGCAGCGCCTGGCGCGCGATCTTGAACTCGAAGTCGTCCGCTGCCGTCGTCGTGTCCATCGACGACATGACGACGACCGGCTTCTCGTCGTCCCGCAGCCAATAGCGGGCGTAGTTCTTGGCGCCGTCCTGGAGCGTGAACTTGATATACGTTCCGCTGCTCTGCTCGGGTCCCGTCCACGTTCCCGTTTCCAGAACGTCGACCTGAGGGTCGTCTTTCGGCGCGCTCACTTCGAGCGGCTTCTCGTCGACGTAGTCGGTGACGTACACCTCGGCCGCGTTTTTCGGATCGACAGTGAATCGGCAGAGGAAGCGCTGCCTTTCGGTGCCCCGGTCGTCGAGCAGAAATGGGCCTTCCCCCGGATGGCACGGCTCCGCCCACACGCGGTGGTGCAGGGCGAAGACATCGCGCTCCGTCCTGTTCGCGGCGGTGATCAGGGAGAGCGCGATGCCGCCCAGGACGGCGCACGCGGCCATGATGACCAGGGTGCGCGCCCATCCCGGCCGGGTCGCGGGCGCGGCGTGGGTGTGCCGGCCCGCGAGGTCGTAGAGAACCAGGTAGAGCGCCACCGCGCCGAGAATGAAGCTGAACGGTGAGGTGAGCTGATCGAGAAGACCGATCGCCTCACCGCCCTCGAATATCGCGACCGCGAACGCCCCGATCCAGACACCGACTAGCGCGAACGTCACCCGATAGAGCCACTTCGGGGGCTCTGGCATGGCCACCATCGCCACAGTATGCCGTTTCGGATAACGACGGGAAATGTCGAATCAACGACTGATATCGATGATTTTGAATGACAATTGATCGTTATTCGACGCCGGCGACGGTGAGGAGGTGGGAGCTAATGCCGAAGAGGGTGGGCTCCTGCTCGACCGCGCGCAGCGCCTCCATCAACCCGGCCGTGCGCTCGTCGCCGTCGAGCCAGCTGTCACGGTCCGCGAAGAGCCAGGCGGCGCCCTCGAGGGCGTACCGGGTCGCGCCGGTCAGACCCGCCTCGGCGAACTCGGCGACGATCTCGTCCGGGTGGTGGAAGTAGGCGAGCGTGAACAGGTCCTGGTCGAACGGCTCGTGGACGCCGGTGACGATCTCGGCGTGGGTGATGCGGCGGACCTCCGGTTCGAGGTAGCGGCCGCGCACCAGGGTGTCGTAGAGCCCGGCGTACCGGCTGATCGTCGCCGCCGCCACGATGCCGCCGGGTGCCGTCACCCGGGCCGCCTCGCGCAGCGCCGCGATCCGGTCGTCGCGGCCGGTCAGGTGGTAGAGCGGGCCGAGCAGCAGGGTCGCCTGGTAGGCCGCGGACGGCTCACCGAGCTCGCGGGCGTCGCCGAGCACCGCCTGCACGCCGTCGATGGCGCCGGCATGCTCGACGTGCAGCGGCATCGGGTCGACGAGCCGCACCCGGTAGCCGTCGGCGGCGAGCCACCGGGCGTGCACACCGGCCCCGCCCCCGACGTCGAGGACCCGACCGGGCGGCGGCGGCAGCCGCCGGCGCAGCACATCCCTCGTACGCAGAAGCTCCAGACGCCCCCGCCCGGCACTCAGCCGATCGAGCTCGCCGCCGCGGGAGTAGTAGTCCCTGATCGTCGTGTCCATCAATCGATGTTGGGCGCGCGGCAGGAGAACGGGCAACCGGTTAACGAGCCCTGAACACGCGCATGCGATGCTTCCCGCCGTGACCACGCCGAACTCCCACGACTCCCGGTCGGCGCTCGCTCGCCTCGTGCTCGCCGACCGGGCGCGTGGCCTGTCCGGAGCCGCCGGGAATCTCGCGCTGGCCCGGCACGGCGGCGCCGGCGGGCGGGCCGGCGAGGTGGCGACGCTGGGTGCGTACGCGGAGCGGCTCCTCACCAGCGCCGTGGTCCACGAGCGGGAGCGCGGCAGCTCGTGGGCGGAGATCGGCCGGTATCTCGGCGTCGGCGCGGAGGAGGCCGAGCGGCGGTTCGGCGCTGCCGCCGCCGAGTGGTCAGAGGACGCGTCCGGGCGGGTGGAGCGTGATCTCGACCTGTGGGCCGACGTGCGTCTCGGCGTCGGCGACAAGCGCGTCGACGGCGGGGATCCGCAGGTGGAGGGGCGGATCGACAGGTCGTGGCTGGCCACCTTCCTCGACCTGCTCGCGTACTACGTGCGTCACTTCCCGGCCGACGGCGCCTGGGAGGATCTCGCGCGGAGGCTTGACGAGCCGGGGGAGTGGCACGCCTACACCATGGACGGCATCTTCGAGTCGCTCGATCTGCGCCTGATCCGGGAGCAAGACCTTTTTTGTGTACGGGTGACCAACGCGCACACGGCCGACCTGCGCCTGCGCGTCAGCACCCTGCTCGAAGCCTTCGGCGCCCGGTGAGGAAGCCTTGGTGAGGTCACCGTGACCGATTCCGGCGGGCTCGACGCCTACGACTACGACTTCGACGGTGGCCGCTGGATCGCCCGCGACGCCACCGCCGAGCCCCCGTTCGCCGCCGCCGCAGGCCTGCCCCTGACGGCGTGGACCGCGACCTCCGACGGCGTGCGGCTCGAGTTCGGCGGTCACCTGATCCTGTTCAGGACGCACGGGGGCGAGGTGAGGACGTGACCGCCCTTATCATCCAGTCATGCTCTTCGATCACGTGCTCGATCGTGCTTGGGAACAGCATGGCGAATCGGCGGAATACGACGAGCTGGAATCCAGGTACCGCTGGCGGGAGGCGCTGATCTGGCTGGCGGCGATCGTCGCGGCGATCGGCGTCGGGTGGCTCGTCCGTGATCCGCTCGTCGTGGTGGCCCGGGCGCTCACCGGCGGGATCGCGCCGCTCATGGCGGTGGCCGGCTGGGTGATAGCGCTGGCGCCGTTCGTGGCGTTCGGGCTCTGCCTGTGGAGGGAAGGGCGGGCGCGGCCGATCTGGGCCGGGGTCACGGTCCTGCTCGGCGGGGTGCTGTTCTGGTTCGTGCCGCTCAGCGGCGCCTACATCGTCCGGGTGGTCGGCGGCCTCGGCGGCGCCGGCTTCATCACCGGCCTCTACTTGGGGACCGGCACGGCCGCGGTGGCCGCGCTGCTCACGCCTTTCGTGCTGGCGATCGTCCGCGCCGATCAGGTGCAGGGCACGGTGGCGCTCGCCGCGATCGGAGCGATCGCATCGCTCGCGTTCGCCATGGTGCACGCCTGGTGAGCGACTCATGGCGAGGCCCACCCCGCGCGATGACGGGGTGGGCCGTGGCGAAAGCGGAACGTCAGGGGGCCTCGGCCGTGTAGAGCGCCGCCACCTCCGCGTCACTCAGAGCGCGATCCACCGCATGCACCCCGTCGACCGATCCTGACCAGTAGTCGGTCTTCGCACCCGCATACTTGGCCCGGCCCACCGAGAACGCGCCCGTGCTGACCACATCCGGGCCGGCCGGTACGGCCGCTACCCGCCGGCCGTCGACATAGAGGCGCGCCTCTCCGGAGGCGTGGTCGCGGACGCCGACCAGGTGGTACCAGCGGTTCAGGGCCGGTGTCACCTCGAGGCGGGCCCGGTTGCCGCCCGGGGTGCTGAACGCGAAGGCGCCCTGGCCGTACTGCAGGTAGAACGGATTCTCCCGGGCTCGCCCGTCCTGGCTGACCGCCGTCGCGTAATTGCCGGGCAGCGAGGAGAGCGACACCCACGCCGACACCGTGTAGTCCTTCGTGGTGTCGAGGACCGGCGCCGCCGTGTCGGCCGAGTCGCCGTCACCGTCGAAGCCGAGGGCCGAGCCGCGTACGCCGCCGACCCACGCGGTGTCCCCGTTCAGCTGCAGCGCGGGCGACTGCGCGACACGACCGGTGCCCTCGTCGAGAGCCCAGTCCCCGCGTCCCGGGAAGGTGGCGTCGGAGGCCGCCGTCGCGCCGGCCTCGATGACCGCGAGGTTGATCTCCCGTACCGATGAGGGGTTGACCTTGATCTCTCGCCGGTCGTAGGTCCAGAGCCCGTTGAGCTCGGTCTCCAGGTCGGTGATCTGCGTGTAGACCGAGCCGGACAGCTCGGCGCCCGCGGCTTCCAGGTAGTACCGGGTGGTGTTGTCGACATAGCGGGCCGTCAGCGCCTCCTTGTCGGCGACACCGCTGTAGATCACGGCGGGCGGGCCGGGCCACATGTGACCGGGCGTGCGCAGGGTGAAGCCGCCGTGCTCGCCGTCCATGGCGATGCGGGTGGCGTCCGGGTAGGCGGGATCGGTGTTGTTGTAGTCGTGGTGGTCGATGACCTCGCCCCTGCCGGAGTCACCCTTCGAGGCGCAGCAGTTGACGCCGCTGTGCGCGTTCAGGATCCGGGACGGGTCGAGCGCCTTGATCTCGTCGGCGATCCGGCCGGTTGCGGTCCGGTCCCACTCGCCCCAGCCCTCGTTGAAGACGATCCAGCCGATGATCGACGGGAAGCTGTGCAGCTGCCGCATCATCTCCTTCCCCTGGCTGAGGAACGCCTCCTGGCCGGCCGTGCTGGTGATGTCGGCCGAGACGAAGTCCTGCCAGACCAGCAGGCCCAGCTCGTCGGCGTGCCGGTACCAGCGGGCGGACTCGACCTTGATGTGCTTGCGGACCGCGTTGAAGCCGAGCTTCTTCGTCTCCACCAGGTCGAACCTCAGCGCCGCGTCGCTCGGCTGGGTGTACAGCCCGTCGGGCCAGAAGCCCTGGTCGAGCGTGGCGAGCGAGAAGATCGGCTTGCCGTTGAGGACCAGCTTCGGGAACCCGCCGACGTTCGCGACCTTGACCTCCCGCAGACCGAAATAGCTCCGGACCTTGTCATTGCCCAATTCCACGTCAAGGTCATAGAGGTACGGGTCGTCAGGGCTCCACAACCGGGGCCGCTCGATCTTCACGCGCAGGTAGGTGCCGGCCGGGCCCGTCGCCGAGCCCACCTTCTTCCCCTTCCTGTCGCGCGCGACGACCTTGACGGTTCCGGCTGCGGACGCCGCGACCTTGACGGTCACCGCACCGCTCGCGACGTCCGGCGTACTGATGACGTCGTTGATCGAAATCGGACTGGTGGGCTCGAGCCAGACCGTCTGCCAGATGCCCGAGGAGGGCTCGTAGACGATGCCGCCCGGGTTGAGCGACTGCTTGCCCTTGGGCTGGTTCGGCCCGGTCACGTCGGTGACGCCGACGATGATCTCCTGCTTGCCGGACCTCGTGAGCGCATCGGTGATGTCGGCGGTGAACGCGGTGTAGCCGCCCGTGTGGGTCGTCACGAGCACGCCGTTGACCCAGACCTTCGCCTGGTAGTCGACGGCGCCGAAGTTGAGCTTGACCCGCTTGCCGCGCCAGCCGCCGGGGACGGTGACGAGCTTGCGGTAGAACATGTGGTCCTCGCGCCGCTCGATGCCGGACAGCTGCGACTCGACCGGGTAGGGCACGATGATCTTCTCGGCGAGCTTCTTGCCGAAGGTCGGCTGCTCGCCGGCCGCCGCGCCGGCGAACTCCCACGGGCCGTTCAAATTCAGCCAGTCCTTGCGGATCAGCTGCGGGCGCGGGTATTCCGGCAGCGGGTGGTTCGTGTCCACCCGGTCGCCCCACGGGGTCGTGAGACGGTGTTCGGACGTGTTCGTTGCCGAGCGGATGACCTGCGGGACGGTCTCGCCGCCGACGATCAGGCCGCCGGTGCCGTCGTAGTTGACGCGGACCTTCTGGTTCTTCTGGACCTTCTCACCGAGGGTGATGGTGAGTTTGTCTCTCTTGCGCTGGATGCTCTTGATCGGAAAGGCGGTCGTGTCGACCTCGACCTTGAGGTGCTGCTGGGTCTGCGCGATCGCGTCGACGTTCGCCTCGAAGTCGGCTACCAGGGTCTTTCCGTCCGGATTTATCGTGAAATCTACCGGGAAAACCTGGAAGCCTGCGGGCGGGGTGAACGCCGACTCCGGCACGATCTGCTTCTCGATTCCGGCACCGGCCCAGCGCAGGAAGAGGTTCGCACCCCCGACATCCTGAAACATCTCGATGCGTACGGTGTGAGCCTCACCGGCGACGAGGTGCACGGGGGCACTGTTCTGCTCGACGTCCCAGTCACCGACCCAGTGATCGATCACCGGCCGGTCGTCGAGGAGGAACCGGAAGCCGTTGTCGCCGATCATCGAGAACGTGTAGTCCCCGGTGGCCGGCGCCGTGAGGGTGCCGGTCCACCGGGCCGTGGTGTGCTCGGTGCGCCCGGTCAGCGACTCGAACGTGCCGGCCAGTCCGGCCAGGTCGATGTTCGGGTCGAGCACGATGCCGCCGAGCTCGGCGAAGTCGCGGGCGCCGGGCGCCGACATCCGGAAGTACTCGCCCTTGAGCCCGTGTACGGGCGCGACCTCGGCCCTCGCCGCCGGGGTCTTCGCCGGCTGGGCATTCGCCGCGGTGGGCGCCATCAGGCCGGACAGGACGAGCAGGACGGCTAGCAGAAGTGGTCGCAGAGGCGTTCGTGGCATCGAGTGTTTCCTTTCGATCAACGACGCGTTGCAAACACACTTAAGCATTTACATGCCTGATGTCAACGAAACCGAACGGTTCCGGACTTAATCGCGCGTCCCACTCCTCCGCCGAGGCGCCCCTCACGTGTTGAGTTGGGGTGCGGATCGCGCCTGAACTCGACACGTTGTGGTGGAAACCGGTTCGCGTGTTGAGTTGGGGTGCGGGTGGCGCCCGAAGTCGCCACGCGGCGGTGGGGCCGGTTCGCGTCCGAGGTCGACACGTTGTGGTGGAGACCGGTTTGTGTGTTGAGTTGGGGTGCGGGTTGCGCCCCAGGTCGACACGTTGTGGTGGGGCCTGTTTGTGTGTTGAGTTGGGGTGCGGTGCGCGCCTGAACTCGACACGCGATGAGGGGCGGGCGCGGGTGTCAGTCCTGCTCCTCGGTGCGGAACGGGACCAGGCCCCGGGCCCGGTAGTTCGGCAGGGCGTTCGGGTGATCCTGGGTGGAGGTGTGCAGCCAGACCCGCTTCACGACGGGGAACAGCGTCCAGGCCCGCTCGAGGCCGAGGGTGAGCGCATAGCCACCAAGGCGACGGCCGGTGAACTCCGGGATCAGGCCGAACGTCTCGATCTCCACCTCGTCGCCGGGGTGCGGCTGATAGGCGACCATGCCGGCCGGGGTGCCCTCGAACGTGAGCGCCCAGTGCTGACGGTCCAGGTTCCCGGCAAGGCGTTCGGCCCACTGCTCCGGGGTGCGGGTGGCGCTCTTCCATCCGTACGGAGCGCCGATTTTGACCTGAAGGTCGATCACGAGAGGTGATGCGCGGTCGAGGCGCTCCAGACCGAGGCCCGCCACCGGGGTAGCGGGCCTCAGCTGGTCACGGTCGGTCATCTCGAGATAGGTCACGATCTTCGTCATCAGTCGACGATAGACAAGACCACCCTTCCGCGCGTCCGGCCGACGACCTGGCGTGTCCACGCCTCGGCCACGGAGGCGAGCGGCGCCGTCTCGTAGGTGGTGGTGAGGCGGCCGGCCGTGGCGTGCCCGGCGATTTCGGTGATGAGGCGGGCACGCTCCTCGGTGGTGAGCGCGTTGTTCGTGTAGCCGGTGATCCGCAGCGAGCCGCCGCGCAGGGTGGCCGAGTCGATCGGGGCGGTCGCGGCGGCCGAGGAGCCGAGGTTGACCAGGGTTCCGCCGGGGCGCAGGACGCGCAGGGCCGCGGCCGCCGGCATCCCGAAGACCGGGTCGATCACCAGGTCGACCGGTCCGTCGGCGGCGTCGCGCAGGCAGTCGGCCAGCCCGGTCTCGGAGTCGTCCGGCAGCAGCGGCACCGTGGCGGCGGCCCCGAGCTGGGCGGCCCGGGCCAGCGCCTCGGGGGAGCGCGCCACGGCGATGACCCGGCGCGCCCCACCGAGGAGGGCGAGCTGAATGGCCGTCTGCCCGACGACGCCGCCGGCGCCCAGGACGACCACCTGCTTCCCGGCGGCCCGAGATCCCGGACCGCCCGTTCCGTCGTCGCCGTCTCCGGGACCGCCCGTTCCGGGGCCGGGTGCGGGCATGTCGCGGTCGGTGGACGGGGAGAGCGGGCCGGCCACGGTCAAGGCCGCCTGGGCGGCGACCGCGGAGAGGCCGAGGGCGGCGATCAGCGGCAGCGGCGCGCCGGGCGGCAGCGGGACCACGTCGCGAGCGGGGACGGCCACGACCGCGGCCATGCTGCCGTCGCCGGGGCGCATGCCGGCCGAGGTCGCGAACCAGACCGGGGTGCCGTCCGGCAGGCAGCCGACCCCCTGGACGCCGGGCACGTAGGGCGTCGCCGGCTCACCGAAATAGCTGGTTCCGGAGGCGCACAGCACGTCGAGCGGGGTGATCGGGGCGGCGGCCACCCGCACGATCACCTCGCCGGCGGCCGCGACGGGCAGCGGGCGGCGTTCGAGCGCCGGTGGCTGCCCGCAGATGCGCAGGACCGCGGCGTCGATCACGTGGTGATGTCCGGATAGGGGAGGCTGAATGCGGCGAGCGCGGCCCCGTACGCCTTCTGGTACTCCAGCGGCGACGTGTTGTCGCGTTCGAACATCGCGATGAACAGCGTCAGCGTGAGAAACGGATGCGAGCCCAGCTCGAACAGTTTCACGTGGTCGTGGGAAATCAGCGCCTCCCGCTCCTCGGCGGTGAACGAAAGCCAGGTGGTCGCCTCCCCGCTGTGACAGTTCAGCAGGGAGCTCGCCATCGACGACTCCCACCATTCCACCAGATTGCGCGGATCCTCGCGATACCGCTCGACGAGATCCGGGTCCCGGTCGACGGTGAACAGGAACTTGTTCAGCAGATATCTGCTCATGCCGGCGCTCCGTTCGGATACCAGGTGAAGTACGCCTCCATCGTGTGGAACAGGTCGAGCGTGTCGACGTAGTCGGCTTTCACGCCGGCGCCGGCGACCCCCATCATCAGCATGAAGTCCATGAATCCGTGGGTGGCGTTCCCGGGCGTGTGCAGGCTGTCCAGGGTGACCTCGCGCAGGCAGCCGTCGAGGTCACCGTTCGCGATCCATCCCACGGCCTTCTCGTCGAAGGCGGGATCCGGACCGTGCGGTCCGAACTGTCGCGGACCGCCCAGTTCCAGCGAGAGATGTCCGGTCCCGATCACCGCGACCCGCAGGTGCGACGGCCACTGGTCGATGATCTCGCGGATCGACGAACCCAATTGCACGAAGCGGGACGGCTGCGGCAGCGGCGGCGCGAAGATGTTCGTGTAGATCGGCACGATCGGCAGGTCCGCTTCCGGCCGCAGCGTGATGATCGGGCAGGTGATGCTGTGGTCGATCCGCAGTTCGTTGCTGAACGCCAGGTCGAAGCCGGCGTCGAGGCCGGAGCGCAGGATGTGCGAGGACAGCTCCTCGTGGCCTTTCAGCGTCATCCGCGGCAGGCCGAACTCGCGCTCCTCGTTGTACCAGTTCGCGTCGTAGAACGGCGCCTTGCCGACCAGGAACTGCGGCATGTTGTCGAGCCACAGCTGGTGAAAGTGATCAGAGCCGACCATGACCAGGACGTCCGGGTTCGCGCGGGTCAGCGTCTCCCGGAAGGCGAGGATCTTGCGGGTCCACTCGTCGGCGAACGGCGGGCGGTCCTCGCCGGTGGCCGTGCTGGCGCGGTAGTAGAAGGGGTGGTGCGTCGAGGCGATGACCGCGACGATGCTGGCCATTGCTGTCCTCCCAAACTAAGGCTCGTAAACAGCGTTGCGGTCGACGGTGAGATAGATCTGATTCGCTATCGGGCGGCGTTTCTCCTCGGCGATCTGCCCGAGCAGCCCGGCGGCGCGGGCCAGCAGCGCGAATCCGCGCAACAGGTCGACCGGGAGACCCAGATCGGCGAGGGCCGCTCCGCAGACTCCGGCGCCGTTCAGGGGGAGACGCCGATTCAAAACCTTTTCGTGTACGACGCCAATCGCCTCGAAAAGACGCAAATGGGGGCCGTACAGTCCCTCTTCACGGGCAATCCGGATCAGCACCGGCGTACGCGGATCCTGGTCCTTGTGAACCGGGTGCCCCAGACCGGGAACGAATCGGCCGGCCGCTTTGGCGTCACGGACCGCATTGACGGCGATCTCCTCGAAATCCCCGGGCGGATGGGCCGCGAGGGTTTCGGCGAGGAACCTCCCGCAGTCCTCGGTCACCCCGAGGAAGCGCGAACCGCCGCCGAGCAGACCGGCCGCGAGCGCGCCCTGCAGCGAGTCCGGCGCGGAGAGGTAGGTGAGCCGGGCCGCGATGGCGGTCGGCGTGAACCCGTGATCGGCGAGCGCCACCAGGACGGCCTCGAACAGCCGCACCTCACCGGCGCTCGGACGGCGGCCCGCCACCAGCCAGAACGCCAGCTCGCCGAAGCCGACCCTCCCCATCAGGTCGGCGGCGAGATCCTGGCCGAGCAGCGAGATGGTCTCCGGGGTCGAGGTGCCCAGACCGGTCGGGAAGCTCAGCCCGGTCGGCAAGCTCAGTTCTTCAGCCATGCGCGGATCTCCTCGCCGTGTTCGTCGAGTCCGGGAGGCGGCAGCCGATAGCCGGCCGGCGTCGCGGAGAAGGTGATCGGGTTGCGGACGCCCGGCACGCCGCCGACCGTGACGACGGGTTCGAGGCCCAGCTCCTCGGCGAACCGCACCCCGTCGTCGATCGTGTTGATCGGCGCGCACGGCACCCCGGCGGCGAGCAGGTCGCGGAACCACTCGTCCTTGGTCCGGGTGACGAGACGTTCGACGAGCAGGGGCCGGAGTTCCTCGCGGTTCGCGGTCCGATCCTGATTACGTCCGAAGCGCGGATCGTCCACAAGATCGCCGAGTCCCAATATTTCGCACAATTTCCGGAACTGCCCGTCGTTGCCGGCAATGATGATCAGCTCGCCGTCGGACGTCGGGAGCGGCTCGTAGGGGAACAGGCTCGGGTGAGCGTTGCCCATCCGATAGGGGACCGTCCCGCTCGCCACGTATCCGCTGGAGTGGTTGACCAGTCCGGACAGCGCCGAGCTGAGCAGATTGACCTCGACATGCTGTCCCCGCCCGGTGCCGGCGCGGGCGTGGAGCGCGGCGAGGATCCCCATCGAGCAGTGCAGGCCGGCCATGACGTCGAAGACCGAGATCCCCGCGCGGTAGGGAGATCCGTCAGGCGAGCCGGTTAAGCTCATAAGTCCGGAAATAGCCTGAACCATCAGGTCGTATCCGGGCAGGGAAGCCCCGTCGCCCGACCCGAACCCGCTGATGCTCGCATAGATGATCCCCGGGTTGCCGGCCGCGACCGACGCGTAGTCGAGCCCGAACCGCCCCAGCCCGCCCGGCCGCATGTTCTCGATCAGGACATCGGCCCGTCGCGCCAGCTCCTGGGCGGCCGAGCGATCGTCCGCATCCTTCAGATTCAGCGCGATCGACCGCTTGTTCCGGTTGATCCCCAGGTAGTACGTCGAGACCCCGTCCCGCACCGGCGGCATCCAGGTCCGGGTGTCGTCCCCGCCCGGTCCCTCCACTTTGATCACCTGGGCGCCGAGGTCGGCGAGCAGCATCGTCGCGTACGGCCCGGCGAGGATCCGCGAGAAGTCGGCGACGAGCAGGCCGTCCAGGGGCCCTTTGGGTTGGTCAACCATGAGTAACCGCCCGTTCTGCGGACACCTGTCCGCGAAAGCAGCCTCGCGGTTCGGGATCGCGATGTCAACGGCTCCTTGACATCGGAAGTGACCTGGAACACGCTGTCCGTCATATCGCTGCCCGCTCAGCGGACAGCAGTCCGAAGGAGCTGCCCATGAGCGTCGAAAGACCCGTCGTATTCCGCAACGGACTCGTATTGACCATGGACGACGCGCACACGGTCCTCCCCGGCGCCGACGTGCTCGTGATCGGCGGACGGATCGCCGAGGTCGGCCACCACCTGAGCGCCCCGGACGACGCCGAGGAGATCGACGCGTCCGGCGGCATCGTGATGCCCGGCATGATCGACACGCACCGGCACCTGTGGCAGACCGCGATGCGCGGGTACGGCACCGACTGGACCCTCACGCAGTATTTCGTCTGGTACTACCTGGAGTCCGGCCGGCACTTCCGCCCCGAGGACATCCACGCCGGCAACCTGCTCGGCGCCATCGAGGCGATCGACGCCGGCGTCACCACCACCGTCGACTGGTCGCACGGCCTGCAGACCCCGCAACACGCCGACGCCGCGGTCGACGCTCTGGAAGCCGTACCTGGAAGGTTTGTTCTGGCCTATGGCAACATCCAGCAGGGACCGTGGGAGTGGACCACCTCGGACGGCTTCCGCGACTTCCACCGGCGCCGCGTCGAGAACGGCAGGCTGGCCGGCTTCCAGCTCGCCTTCGACGTCACCGGCGACCCGGCGTTCCCGGAGAAGGCCGCGTTCGAGGTGGCCCGCGAGCTCGGCGTGAACGTCACCACGCACGCCGGCGTGTGGGGCGCGACGAACGACGAGGGCATCCGGCTCATGTACGAGAACGGCTTCATGACCCCGGGCACCGTCTACGTGCACGCCGCCACGCTCAGCAGCGACTCGTACCACCGGATCGCCGCGACCGGCGGCTCGGTCTCGGTCTCCACCGAGAGCGAGCAGAGCGCCGGCCAGGGCTATCCGCCCACCTGGCAGCTGCGCCGGCACGGCGTCCCGGTCTCGCTGTCGATGGACACCAGCGTCTGGTGGAGCGGCGACCTGTTCTCGGCCATGCGCACGACGCTCAGCGCCGACCGCTCCCGCGAGCACCTCGAGGCGCACGGCCGGCAGGAGACCGTCACCCACCACGCGCTGCGGGCCGAGCAGGTCGTCGACTGGGCCACCCGCGGCGGCGCGAAGGCCCTCGGCCTCGACGCCGAGCTGGGCGCGCTGGCCCCGGGTCGCAAGGCGGACGTCGTGCTGATCAAGAACGACGACTCGCCCGCGATGTTCCCGATCCTGAACGCCTACGGCCACGTCGTTTTCCAGGCGCAGCGGGGCGACGTGCACACGGTCGTCATCGACGGCAGAGTCGTGAAGAGAGACGGCAAACTGGTCGGCGTCGATCTCGACGCGGCGCGCTCGAAAGTCAGCAGCACCGTCGATCACCTCCGCGAAACCCTCGGCGAGGAGGCCTGGCTCAAGGGTCAGAACCCCGATCTGCCGCAGTCCGAGCTCTTCGACAACCCCTACCAGTACACCGACTACAGCGCGGGCGAAGCCCAATGGAAGCATTGACCGGATGAGCGACACCGGAAGGGGCTCGGGCCCCGACTTCATCGAGGCGCTGGCCCGCGGCCTCGACGTCCTGCGCACCTTCCGGCCCGGCACGCCGTCGATGACGCTCAGTGAGATCGCCGGTCTGACCGGCCTCGCCCGGCCCACGGTGAGGCGCATCCTGATCACATTGGAGACCCTGGGTTACGTACGCGGCGCGGGCCGTGGCTACGCGCTCACACCGCGCGTGCTGGATCTCGGCATGGCCTACATCGACTCGCTCTCGATGTGGGAGGTGGCCCGCCCGCACATGGAGAAGCTGGTCGCCCGGACGAACGAGTCGACGTCCATGGCCCAGCTCGACGGGAGCGACATCGTCTACGTGGCCCGGGTCGCCGTACCCAAGATCGTCACTCTCGCGGTGACCATCGGCACCCGCTTTCCCGCCGCCGCCACCTCGATGGGCAAGGTGCTGCTGGCGGCCCTGCCGCCGGCCGCCGTGCCCGCGGTCCTCGCCGAGGCCTCCCGGTCCGGCATCACCGCGCGCCGGCAGCCGACCGCCGCCGAGCTGGAGTCGTCGCTGCGCGAGGTCCGCGCGAAGGGCTGGGCCCTCGCCGACCAGGACCTCGCGCCCGGCGTCCGCTCGGTCGCGACGGGCGTCCGCGACGGCGAGGGCCGGGTGGTCGCCGCCGTGAACGTGACGGTGCACGCGGCCGAGACGTCGGTGGAGACCCTGCTCGACGACCACCTGCCGAAACTGCTGCGCACCGCCGCCGACATCGGCCACGACTGGGCCCTGACCGCCACGATCCCCTCGACCACCGCCTGACGATGGGTGTCATCCCGGTCCGGAGCGGGCAGTCCTAGGATCATGCAGACCAATGGACTCCGCTTCGCCGCCACGGCGGGCCTGCTCTCGTTCTCGCTGGCAGCCTGCAGTTCCGACGCCTCCACGCCCTCGTCTGCCGCGCCACCGGCCTCGGCGTCTCCGGCGTCTTCGGCCTCGGCTGCGCCTTCGGCCTCGGCCGCGTCCGGCATTCCGGCGGGTGCGTTGTTGCAGCCCGCAGATGTACGGGACGCCGAAGCCGCCCCGCTCGACCAGGGCCTCTACTCCCACGTCCGCCCGCTGCGGCCCTGCGGCGACGACCGTTACGACAGCGACGCCTCCCGCACCGACGCCGTGGCGATGCGCTACATCGTCCCCGGCGCCGAGGCGAACAGCACCCCCAGCATCGTGACCGAGTTCGTCGGCCTGCACTCGGCCGGCGGCGCCGCCGAGCAGTTCACCGAGATCGAGGCGGCGCTCGAGAAGTGCCCCGGCGGCCTCGGCGAGGACGAGCACAAGTGGACCGTCCTCGACTCCGCGGACGACTCCCTGGTGGTTCGCATCGACCAGCGGTACGCCTACGCCGACCAGACCCCCGAGACCGTCAGCAACTACGCCGCCCTCTCCGTCGTCGGCGACGCCGTCGTGGTGGTGGCCGACATGGGCTGGGAGAACATGGGCGGTTCCGAGGACCTGGTCCGTTCCCTCATCACGAAGGCCGAGGAGCGGGCGGCCACCATCGGCTGACCCATCGCACGGCCAGATCGGTGCGCGGGATTCAGCGCGCGTCGCGATGTCCGTCATTTCGTTCCGGCCAGGCCGGGACGCCGAACCCGGCCCGGACGGGATCATGGTGTCCTAAATTGGGGTTATGTCTGATCCGTTCCTGGATATTCGCCATGCGCGCTCCGACTGGGCCGAGCCGGACAGTGTCCTCGCCAACTACGTCTCGCTCACGGATCAGCTCGTGGAGCACATCGACGAGGGGACGCCGTTCACGCTCACCGTGGGCGGCCTCGTCGTCGACGGCGACCTCATCCCGCAGTGGCGGTGGTTCGCCGAGTTGAGCGAGCTCAACGACCACGAGGACGCCTACTACGTGGGTATGGCCGAATTCGTGAAGGAGCAGTCCGACCTCGCGCACGCGGCGGTGAAGAGCCGCGACGTCGGCACCGAGATCACGTACCGGCAGTACCAGGCGCTCGCCGAGCCGACCCGCTACATCCACCTGCGCAACGCCCGGATCTCCCGGCCCGGCCAGGTCATGGACGCGCCGGGCAAGCTGTGGCGGGGACGGCTGCGGGACGTGACCGGATGGACGCCGGGCCGCCTCGACGCGGCACACTGATCCTCGATCGCGTCGTCCTCGTCTCCCTCGCGTAGATCTCGTCGGTTTCGATTGCTGAGGAGGTCCTGAGACCGCCTGGGTCGCCGGGCGGCAGGGCCATTAACCTCGGCGGGTGATCCTTGTCTTCGTGCTCGTGCTGGCCACGATCCTGGCCATTCTCGGAACCGCGCACTGGTACGTGTGGCGCCGCCTCATCCGTGACACCACCGCGGCCCGGACCCGGTGGCGCCGGGCCGGCACCGTCCTCTTCATCGCCGGCCCGCTGCTCGCCGTCGGCGCGCTCGCGGGGGAGCAGGCCGGGATGCCGCACTCGCTGGCCGGCATCGTGGCGTGGCCCGGATACATCTGGCTGGCCGTGTTCCTCTACCTCTTCCTCGGCGTGGTCGCCGGCGAGGTGGTGCGGCCGCTGCTGAGCTGGTGGCTGGGTCGCCGTGCCACCACCGCATCGGTCGCGGCTTCACAGGGTGACCGCGCGGCGGCCGTGCCCGCCGCCGTGAGCGTCGGCGCGAACCCCGTGGACGTGACCGATTCTGACGCTTCCGTTCCGGCGGCTCCCGCCGTACCCGGGGAAAGCGCAAGAATCTCACGCAGAGTGTTCGTCTCCCGGGTCGCAGGCGGCGCAGCCGCCGCGGTGGCGCTCGGAACCGTCGGCGCCGGCACCTATGGCGTGCTCAACGGCCCGAGCATCAAGCGGATCACCGTGCCGCTCGCGAAGCTGCCGCGCAGCGCCCACGGCCTGCGGATCGCCGTGGTCAGCGACGTGCACCTCGGGCCGGTGCTGGGCCCCCGCTTCTGCCGCCGGGTCGTCGACACGATCAACTCGACGCAGCCCGACCTCATCGCCGTCGTGGGCGATCTGATCGACGGTGACGTCGAGGACCTGGCCGACTCGGTCGAGCCGCTGCGCGGGCTGCAATCCAAGCTGGGTACGTTCTTCGTGACCGGTAACCACGAGTACATCTCCGGCGTCGAACCGTGGGTCGCCAAGGTGCAGGAGCTCGGGATGCGCCCGCTGCGCAACGCCCGCGTAGAGATGGCCGGTTTCGATCTCGCCGGAGTCGACGACATCGCCGGCGAGGACGAGGGTCTCGGCCCGGACTTCGCGGCAACGCTGCGTGACCGCGACCCGTCGCGCGCCGTGGTGATGCTGTCCCACCAGCCGGTGACCATCCACGACGCCGTGAAGAACGGAGTCGATCTGCAGCTCTCCGGCCACACCCACGGCGGCCAGATGTGGCCGGGCAACTACATCGCCGAGCTGGCCAACCCGACCAACGCGGGCCTCGAACAGTACGGCGACACCCAGCTCTACGTGAGCCGCGGCGCCGGCGCCTGGGGCCCGCCGGTCCGGGTGGGGGCGCCGTCCGACATCACGGTGGTCGAGCTGGCCTCCCGCCAGGCCTGACCAGTCACGGCTCCGGGCCCGTCGGGCCTCCGGGCCCGTCGCGCCTCCGGGCCTGTCGCGCCTCCGGGCCTGTCGTGGTTCCGGACCTGTGGCGGCTGCGGGCCTGTCGCGGCTCCGGGCCCGTCTCGGTCCGGGCCCGTCTCGGTCCGGGCCGTCGCGCCGGGTCTGTCTCGCGCCGGGCCTTGGGCGGACTCTCGTGGTCGCTCGAGGCCCGGAGGCGGGCGGCGAAGCCTGTCCCGCCCACAGCCCGAAATCCGCGAACTCAACCTAGGTTCCTAGGACGCCCATGGCCGCGTTGACCGGGTCACCGCGCGCCCGTTCAGCGATGTGCGCAAGCCAGGCCCGGGAGCTCAGCCTAGGTTCCTAGGAAGCCCGGCAGCACGTTGACCGAGTCACAGCGGGCCCCGGTCAACGATGAGCACAAAGCCAAGCGCAGTCACTCAGCCTAGGTTCCTAGGACGCCGAGAAGGACGACCATGGCGCGGGCCGCCGACCAACCGCGATCGGCGGCCCACCCACCACCTCAGGGAATCAGCAGGACCCGGCCGAACGCCGCGCGCGACTCGATGTACCGATGTGCCTCCGCCGCCTCCGCCAGCGCGAACTCCTTGTCGATCACCACGGTCAGCTCGCCACTGGCGACCCGCCCGATGAGCTTCTCGATGAGGGCACGTGTCCGCGACGGGTCATGTTCCATCTCGCCGCCGAAATAGACGCCGTTGAGGGAGGCGCTCTTGAACATGAGCGATCCGAGCTGTGGCGGCTGCGGTTCGCGGCCGGCCTGGCCGACCCAGCTGATCCGGCCGCGGTAGGCGAGCGACGCGATGCTGCCTTCGAGGGTGCTGCCGCCCACCGGGTCGACGACGAGGTTCACGCCGCGGCCGCCGGTGAGTTCCTGCACGCTGGCGACCACGTCGGCGGTCCTGTAGTTGATCGCGTGGTCGAGGCCGAAGGACGCCAGCCGGGCGAGTTTCTCGTCGTTGGAGGCGGTGCCGAGCACCCGCGCGCCGGCCGCCTTGGCGAGCTGGACCGCGGCCAGGCCGACACCGCCCGCGGCGGCCTGGATGAGGACCGTCTCGCCGGCCTTGAGGCGGCCGAATTCGAACAAGCAGTCGTCGGCCGTGCCGAACTCCACGGGGATGCCGGCGGCGACCCGGGCGTCGATGCTGTCGGGTACGGCGTAGACGTCGCGCTCGCGCACCGCCACGAGCTCGGCGTGCGACCCCGACTGCATGAACGCCACGGCACGCTGCCCCTCGCGTACCGATGAGACGCCCGCACCCACGGCAGCGACCGTGCCGGCGGCCTGATAGCCGACGATGTGCGGCGCCGACGGGAACGGGCTGATCATGCGATGCAGCAGGTCACCGCCTTGGACGCCGACGGCTTCGACGCGCAGCAGAACTTCGCCGTCGCGCACTGCCGGATCGGGGACGTCCTCGTATCGGAGGACTTCGGGACCACCGTTCTGGTAATACACAGCTGCTTTCACCACCCGATCGTCGCACCGCCGCCGCGGGTGCGCAGGGCACTGCGGAAACCGGGCCGGGCGTCGTTCACCGATCGTGACCTGGCTTAAGGTTCTCTTATGGATCGCCGGACTAGCGTCCCCGACGTCAGTGGTCCGGCGAGCCGATCGGAGAAATCATGCCGCTCACCCTGCTGGTCGGCTGCGAACTGGAGTACGCGCAGCTCGATCACGCCATCGTCCTCGGCTTCTCCGGCGACCGGAAGGTCGTCATCGAGGGCGTGGCGCATCTGGACGGCCCGGACGGGCGGGTCGACGTGGAGCCCGGCGATCAGTCCGACACGCTGGGCGTCCTGCTCAACGACACGGTCCGGGAGGCGCGGGCGACCGGCTCCGGCGAGCTGGAGCTGACGTTCGCGAGTGGACGGCGGCTGCTCGTCGACGTCGACCCCGAGGTGGAGTCGTGGGCGGTCACCGGGCCGGGCGGCTTCCTGGTCGTCTGCATGGCGCGCGGCGAGCTGGCCGTCTGGGGCGGCAACGGCTGATCACTCCGGCGCGGCGTGCTTGCCATCCTCCGGGACGGAAGCCGAAGCGGAACCCGGAGAAGAGGAGACGACCTCGAAAGCGTCGTCCTCCTCGAAGACCCGATCCGGATCGCGGGTCAAATTCTCGCCGCTGGACGCGTCGAAGACGTGCATCTTGTGCGGGTCGAACCACAGCCGCGCCGTGGCCCCCGCCCGGATCCGGCTGCTCGCGTCCAGGGCGACCACCAGTTGGGTACGCATCTGCTCGCTGTCCAGCTCGCGCTCCAGCTCCTCGAGTTGCGCGGTCACCTCGCTCGGGGCCTCGTAGGGGACGTACGCGAAGAGGCCGTTGCCGAGCCACTCGGTCACGTCCACCTCGGCCGAGAACGACTTGCCGCGCCCGCGGACGTCGGCGGCGACCAGCCTCTCGTCCTCGAAGTGCTCGGGACGCAGGCCGATGATGCACAGTTCCCGGTCGGTGACCTTGGACAGGCGCGGCCCCTCGGCGGCGACCGTGCCGAACGGCGTGTCGATCTGGCCGTCCTTGACCCGGCCGGGCACGAAGTTCATCGGGGGTGAGCCGATGAAGCCGGCGACGAAGAGGTTCGCCGGTTCCTCGTACAGTTGCCGTGCCGTTCCGACCTGCTGGAGCACTCCCTTGCGCAGGACCGCGATGCGGTCGCCCAACGTCATCGCCTCGGTCTGGTCGTGGGTGACGTAGACCGTGGTGGTGCCGAGGCGCTTCTGCATGCGGGCGATCTCGGTGCGCATCTGGCCGCGGAGTTTGGCGTCGAGGTTGGAGAGCGGCTCGTCGAAGAGGAACGCGTCGGCCTTGCGGACGATGGCCCGGCCCATGGCGACGCGCTGGCGCTGCCCGCCGGAGAGGTTGGCTGGCTTGCGGTCCAGGTGCTCGGTGAGCTGCAGCAGTTCGGCGGCGTGCGCGACCTGCTCGCGGACCTCGGCGTCGGGCACGTTCTTGAGGCGCAGCGGGAAGGCGATGTTCTCGAAGACCGACAGGTGCGGGTAGAGGGCGTAGTTCTGGAAGACCATGGCCAGGTTCCGGTCCCGGGGCGCCTTCTGGTTGACCCGGTTCCCGCCGATGATCATGTCGCCGGAGGTGATGTCCTCCAGTCCGACGATCATGCGCAGCAGCGTGGACTTGCCGCATCCGGAGGGTCCGACGAGGATGACGAACTCGCCGTCGGCGATGTCCAGGCTGACGTCGTTCACGGCCTGGAAACCGTCGCTGTAGCGCTTGACGATGTTGCGCATGGTGATCGCGGCCATGGTGAAGGACCTCCCCAACTCAGCCTTTGACGGCACCGGCGGTGAGGCCGGCCATGATCCTGCGCTGGAAGATCAGCACGAGGATGACGACGGGAATCGTCACGACCACCGAGGCGGCCATGATGTACGTGATCGGCGACTCGAACTGGGAGGCGCCGGTGAAGAACGACAGGGCGGCCGGCACGGTGCGGGCCCGGTCGGTCGAGGTCAGCGAGATGGCGAGCAGGAACTCGTTCCAGCAGAAGAAGAACGTCAGGATCGCCGTGGTGAACACGCCCGGCGCGGCCAGCGGCACGATGACCCGGCGGAACGCCTGCCAGGCGGTGGCGCCGTCGACCTGCGCGGCCTGTTCCATCTCCCACGGGATCTGCCGGAAGAACGCCGACATGGTCCAGATCGACAGCGGCAGGGCGAAGGTCAGGTACGGGATGATCAGCCCGAGCCAGGTGTCGTAGATGCCCAGGTTGCGCCACATGTTGAACAGCGGGCCGACGAGCGCGGCCTGCGGGAACATGGCGATCGCGAGGGCCATCGAGAGCAGGAACTTCTTGCCGGGGTACTCCATCCGGGCGATCGCGTAGGCCGCGAACATCGCGATGACGACCGACAGCGTCGTGGCGATCAGGGCGATGCCGATGGAGTTGCGCAGCGCGCTGGTGAACAGCGAGTCGGTGAAGACGGTCCGGTAGTTGTCCCAGACCCAGGTCTGCGGGAAGAACGTCGGCTCCTGGCTGCGGAACGTGTCCGGATCCTTGAACGACAGCGACACCATCCAGAGCAGCGGGAACAGCGCCCAGATCAGGATGGCCAGACCGGAGACGGTCCACCAGATGCTGCCCTTGCGGTCGCCCATCACCGATCACCCCGTACTTGGGAGAGGTCCGTCCGGAAGCCCTTCACGAAGATGAACGCGATCACCACGACGGTCAGGAAGAGCAGGACCGAGACGGCCGAGCCCGCACCGAGGTTGACCAGGGTGACGTTCTGCCGGTAGGCGAGGAACGACAGCGTCTCGGTGTCGTTCGCGCCGCGCGTCATGATGAACGGGTTGTCGAAGATCCGCCACGCGTCGAGGGTGCGGAACAGCAGCGCCACCATGATCGCGGCCTTCATGTTCGGCAGCGTGACGCGCCACAGCCGCTGCCAGGCGGTCGCGCCGTCGACCCGGGCCGCCTCCTGCATCTCCTCGGGCACCTGGACGAGGCCGGCGAGCAGCAGCAGCGAGATGAACGGCGTGGTCTTCCAGATCTCGGACAGGATGATCACGAACAGCGCCGACCAGCGCTCGCCGAAGAAGTTGAAGGTCCCCAGGTTGAACCACTGGTTCACGAATCCGGAGTCCAGCTGGAAGGCGAACTGCCAGATGTACGCCGAGACGACCGTGACGATGCCGTACGGGATCAGGATGCCGGTGCGCACCCACGACCGCCCCCGGATCACCCGGTACATCACGAACGCGAACGCGAAGCCGAGCACCAGCTCCACCGCGACGCTGACCACCGTGATGATCAGGGTGGTGCCGAAGTCGGACCACCAGACCGGGTCGGTCAGCACCGTGGCGTAGTTGCCGAGCCCGACGAACTCGCGGCCGGCCGGGTCGGTGAGCCGGTAGTTGTAGAGCGACAGCACGACCGCGTAGACCAGCGGATAGGCGGTCACGAACACCATCACCACGAACGCGGGCGCCGACAGGATCAGCCCGAGGCGTCGCTCGTGCCGGGCGCGGTCGGTGACCTCGGTGGCGGGTTCGGGCGCCGGCGGCGCGACCCGGACGTCGGTCAGAGCCATGGTTCACCCCTTCCAAAGGGTCACAGGAGCCGTTTGCCCTGCAGGACGTCGGACATGAAGGCCGCCGACTCGTCCGGAGTCGCGGGTGCGGTGACGTCCGTGGCGGGATGCCAGGTGATCTGCACCGACGTGGAGACGTCGTTGTAGTACGGCGTGATCGGCCGCGGCCCGGCGTCGTTGATCGACTGCCGGATCACGTCGGCCATCGGGTACGCCTCGCGCACCTTCGGGTCGTCGTAGGCGGCGCCGCGCGCGGCCGGGTTGCCGGCGTCGAGCATGTACTCGACGTTGTTCGGCAGCGAGGTGGCGCAGCGCACCAGGTCGAGCGTCTGCTCGGGGTGCGTGGTGAACGCGCTGACCGCCAGGTTGATGCCGCCCAGCGGCGGCTTGCTCGGCGTCCCGGCGTCGACGCGCGGGAACCGGGCCCAGGCGATGTCGTCGAAGGTCTCCTGGGTGATGCCGCCCGCGGCGACCGCCTCCTTGGCGGCGTTGTAGACGTACGGCCAGTTGACCATGAAGCCGCCGGCGGCGCTCTGGAACGCCGAGCGGGCCTCCTCCTCGCCCATCGTCGACATGGCGGGCGGGGCGGCGGGGGAGCGGGCCAGCCCGCCGACGATCGCGGCGGCCCTGTCGCCGGCCTCCGAGTCGATCATCGGTTTGGCGTCCTTGCCGGCCTCGACGTCGCCGATGATCTCGCCGCCCGCCGAAGTGATCAGGGCGTTGATCCAGACCATGTAGCCCTCGTACCGGTTGGCCTGCACGCCGATCACCTTGTTCTGGCCGGCCGCGGTCCGGATCATCTCGTCCCAGGTGAACGAGGCGGAGGCCGGGTCGACGCCGGCCGCCCGGGCCACCGACTTGCGGTACCAGAGCAGCTGGGTGTTGGCCCAGAACGGCGCGGCGACCAGCTGGTCCTTCCAGTACGCGGTCTGCAGCGGCCCCTTGAGCACCCCGTCGGTGAGCGCTGTCGCGTCGGCCTGGTCGAACGGGCGCAGGAATCCGGCGTTGGCGAACTCGGCGACGAACGGCGGGTCGAGGCTCATCAGGTCGATCGAGGAGTCCTTCGCCGCGAGCCTGCGGACCAGCTGCTCGCGCTGCTGGGAGGCGTCGTTCGGCAGCACCTGCACGTCGACCCGGTAGCTGCCGCCGGCGTCGGCCGCGCAGCGCTCGGCGAGGCGGGCCTGGCCGCCGTTGTCCGGGTTGATGTACCAGGTGACGGTCGGGACACCACTGTCGTCGCCGCATGCGCTGAGCATGCCGGCGGCGAGGAGGAGGAGCGCGGCAGCCGACGCTGTTCGACGAGACACGGGTGCCTCCTGAAAAGCCGCAGGGGCACACAGCGTGCAGCCGATCGATCACATAGCGCATCATCCCCGGTGAATGAATCGGTGACCGGTTCCTATCCGGCGTTCAGCATCGGGGCCAGGAATCTCCGGGCCACCGTACGCAGCGCGTCCACGTCGTCCAGGTCGACCACGAAGCTCGGCGTCACCAGGAACGACGAGCAGAGCCGGGTCATCAGCTCGGCGACCAGCTCCACGTCGACGCCCGCGGCGATGGTGCCGGCGAGCTGCTCCCGCCGGAGCTGGCCGGCCACGAACCGCTGCACCGTGCCGAGCAGCAGCCCGCCGTCGCCGACGATCGACGGGATCAGCACGTCCGGCTCGGTGGCCATGAGGCCGCCGATCAACGGGTTGTTCCGGATCGCCTGGAGGGACCCGGCGAAGCCGATGGACACCCGGTCGGCCGCGGTGGCGCCCTGCTGCACCTCGATCAGGAACTGGTCGAAGTAGTGCCGGAACTCGCGCCGGATCACGTGCTTGACCAGGGCGTCCTTGGTGGCGAACCGGCGGTAGGCGGTGACCCGGGAGACGCCGGCGCGGCGGGCCACCTCCTCCATCGTGGAGCGCCGGATGCCCATCCGGCAGAAGTGCTGGTACGCCGTGTCGAGCAGCCGGGTGGTGACCTCGTCGTCGGGGAGATCGGGCGGGCCGGCGCCGGTGTCCGCGAACGCCTCGGCGATAGCGCGCCCCAGCAGCGAGCCGGAACCGGGGACGGCGCCGAGCGATTCCACCGGAGGCCTCCCGGGATACATCGGAAGCGAAGGTGTATCAGCGTATCAGCAATCGACAAACTTCACATCGAAGCTTGTGATAGCCGTCACCGCCGTGCTCTCATGCTGAAACACCAAGGCACATCTTGTCTCATCGTCTCAGATGGATGGAGCAGTGCGGCCATGACCCCTCTGAACAGGCGAAACATTCTCAAGGCGAGCGGCGTCATCGGCGTCGCCGCGGCAACCACCTGGACCTGGCCGGCCTCCGCGTCGGTGGCCGGCACCGGCGTCGGCACCGACCCGCGCTGGGTCTGGGACGACGAGGCCGACCCGCTCGTGGCCTCCCTGATCGAGCGCGGTGACGTGCCGATGGTCAACACCCTGCTGCGGACCTGGAAGAAGAACGGCCAGCCGCTGCCCGACGGCCTCCCCGCCGACCTGCGCGACTTCATGGAACGCGCGCGCCGGCTCCCGCCCTGGGTCGACCGGGCCAAGCTGCGCCTGGCCGTCGACTTCAACGAGAAACGCGGCCTGTATCTGGGCGTCCTCTACGGGCTGGCCAGCGGCATGATGAGCACCGTCATCCCCAAGGAGGCCCTGGCCGTCTACTACTCGCAGGGCGGCGCGGACATGAAGGACCGCATTTCCAAGACCGCCAAGCTCGGGTACGACATCGGCGCCGTCGACGCCTACGAGCCCGAGGGCGAAATGATCGTCACGGCGGTCAAGACCCGCCTCGTGCACGCCGCGGTACGGCACCTGCTGCCGCAATCGCCCTACTGGACCAAGGTCGCCGACGAGGACATCCCGATCAGCCAGCGCGACATCATGGTCACCTGGCACAGCCTGCCCACCACCGTGATGCGCAAGCTGACCGACTGGAAGGTGCCCATCCCGGCCGCCGAGTCCGCGGCGTTCCTGCACTCCTGGCAGGTCGGCGCCCACCTGCTCGGCGTCCGCGACGAGTACATCCCGAACTCCTGGGCCGAGGCGGACGCGCAGGCCACCGAGGTCCTCGACCCGATCCTGCGGCCCACCCCGGAGGGCATCAAGCTCGCCGACATCCTGCTCAACCTCGGCAAGGACATCGACGGCGGGCTGCTGACCAAGGGCATCCTCGGCGCGTTCACCCGGTTCATGCTCGGCGACGAGATCGCCGGCTGGCTGAGGATCCCGCGTGAACTGGTGTGGGACCCCCTGCTCAAGACCGCGTGGGGACCCTTCATCGCCGTACGCGAAGGGCTGTTGCCTTTGCCCCTCGCCCCGAAGGCCTATTGGCTGTTCGACGAGTTCCTGCGCAAGGCGGCGCTGCTGTTCCTGTCCGAGGCGAAGCCGATCAGCATCGAGATCCCGCTGACCAACCGCCCCACCTGAAGAGCCCGACGTGAAACGCAGAGCCCTGCTGTCCGGCAGCGCCCTCGGAGCGGCCGGCGCCCTCGGCGTCGCCGCCCCGGCCGCGGCGCGGGAGACGACCGGCCCCCATACGATCTTCGACCCGGAAGCCGACCCGGTGAGCGCCGAACTGCTCGACTCCGGCGCGGTGCCGGAAGTCAACCGGCTGCTGTGGAACTGGACCCGCAACGACCAGCCGCTCCCCGCCGGCCTGCCCGGATACCTGACCGACTTCATCGAGCGGGCCCGCCGGCTGCCGTCCTGGGCGGACACCGCGAGACTCGAGCGGGCCGGGCGGTTCAACAAGTCCCGCGGCCTCTACCTCAACCTGCTCAACGGCGTCGGCGGCGGCATGCTGAGCACCGCCATCCCGAAGGAGGCCTGGTCGGTCTACTACTCCAAGGGCGGCGCCGACATGGAGGACCGGGTCGCCAAGACCAGCCTGCTCGGCTTCGCGGTCGGCGCGCTCAACGCCTACCGGCCGGACGGCGACTGCATCGTCAACGCGGTCAAGACCCGGCTCGTGCACGCCGCCGTGCGCCACCTGCTCCCGCAGTCCCCGCACTGGAATTGGGGCCCGATCATCAGCCAGGAGGACATCCTGGTCACCTGGCACACCCTGCCGACGTACGCGATGCGCAAACTGCGCGAGTGGAACGTGCCGATCACCGCCGCCGACTCGCAGGCCTACCTGCACGTCTGGCAGGTGACCGCGCACCTGCTCGGCGTCCGCGACGAGTACATTCCGGCCACCTGGGCCGCCGCCTACGCCCAGTCCGACCGGGTGCTGCCGCCCAACATGGGCCCCACCCGGGAGGGCGTCGAGCTCACCGACATCCTGCTGGGCCAGCTCGCCGAGCAGACCAGCCCGGGCAGCGTCAGCCGGCCGATGGTCAACGCCCTGGCCCGCTACCTCGTCGGCGACCAGGTGGCGGACTGGGACGGCATCGAGCGCGAACCGGTCTGGGGGCCGCTCATCGCCACCGCCTGGCCGCTGCTCGTCCGGTTCCGCGAGGGCCTGATCCCGCTCCCGCTGGTCCCGGAGGCCGCCTGGGCGATCGACGAGGCCGCCCGGCAGTACATCCTCTTCTTCCTGACCAAGGGCCGGGAGACCAGGATCGACATCCCCGCCGTCAACCGGCCGACCCTCGACCGGCCCGCATGAAGCGGCGGCGCTTCCTCGGCTACGTGCTGGCCGGCCCGGTCCTGGTGACCGCGGCCTCCACCAGGGCGGACGCCGACATCACCGAGATCATCGATCTCAACGACATAATGACCGCGGCGGCGTTGCCGACGTCCGGGCTCATCGCGGTGGAGGTCGGCGCGGACGGGACCGTGTCGTTCGCGTTGCCGCGGGCCGAGGTGGGGCAGGGGATCACCACGTCGACGGCCATGCTGATCGCCGAGGAGTTGTCGGTGCCGCTGCGCCGGGTCCGGGTCACGCTCGCCGACGCCCGGCCGGAGCTGCTGTTCAACCAGCTCACCGGGGCGTCGAACACGACGATCGCGACGTACACGCCGATCCGGGTGGCGGCGGCGGTCGCCCGGCAGCGGCTGCTGCAGGCGGCGGCCTCGTCCTGGCGGGTGCCGGCCGGCAGCCTGACGCTGACCGACGGGGTGATCAGCGACCGGGCCGGGCGGCGCGCCGACATCGGCGCCCTGGCCGGCCCGGCCGCGAGCGCGCGGACCCTGGCGGTGCCGGTGGAGCTCACCCCGAGGGAGAGCTTCACCGTCATCGGGACGCCGCAGAGCCGGGTGGACGCGCTCGACGCCGTGACCGGGCGCAAGAAGTTCGCGATGGACCTCGACGTGCCCGGCGCGGCACCCGCGATGGTCTGCCGCCCACCCACCATCAACGGCCGCCCCGGCCCGGTCGCCAACCTCGCCGAGGTACGGGCCATGCCCGGCGTCACCGACGTCGTCCCGATCTCCACCGGCGTGGCGGTCCGGGCCGCGACGTTCGGCCAGTGCATCGACGCGGTCCGCGCCCTGCGGGTCGCCTGGCTGCCGGGTCCGGTCGACGGCCGGTCCCAGGCCGGCGTGCTCCGGGAACTGGCCGCCGCCGAACTGCCGCTCGGGCCGCGGCCGCTCACCCCGTACGTCGAAGGGTTCTTCACCTTCCACTTCCGGAGCAACAGCGCCCTGGAGACGAACTGCGCGATCGCCGACGTCCGGGCCGGCCGCGCCGAGATCTGGTCCGGCCTCAAGTCGCCGATCGTGGCGAAACAGGCCATCGCGGCCCGGCTCGGCCTGCCACCGGACCGGGTCACCGTGCACGTGACCGAGGGCGGCGGCTCGTTCGGCCGCAAGCTGTTCTTCGACGCCGCCCTGGAGGCCGCCGAGCTGTCCCAGAGGATCGGCAAGCCGGTGAAGCTGATGTGGCACCGTGCCGACGACTCCCGGCAGGGGCGCACCCACCCGGCGGCGACCTCCCGGGTGCGGATCGCCTACGCCGGCGCGGCGGTGCTCGGCTTCGAGCAGCGGCACACCAGCATCACCACCGACCTGGGGCACGGGCTGGGGGAGCTGTTGACCGCGATGGCCGCCCGGCTGCCGATCGGCGACCGCGCCTTCGCGCAGACGTTCTTCCAGTTCAGCCACGCCTCGCCGTACCGGTTCGGGCTGCACAGCCGGCTGCTCGCCGAGACCGGGTCGGGCTTCAACACCGGCAGCATGCGCAACGTCTATTCGCCCGACACGACCTGCGCGCGCGAGCTGATGATCGACCGGCTGGGCGTCCGGATCGGCAAAGACCCTTTCATGGTACGTCGTGACCTGCTGCGCGACGGCCGGGCACGGGCGGTGCTCGCGGCGGCCGCCGAGGCGGGCGGGTGGGGCCGCGAGCTGCCGGCCGGGATGGCGCAGGGCATCGCGTTCCACGCCGAGTACAAGGCGGTCAGCGCCGCCCTCGTCGAGATCGACTGCCGGCCGGAGACGGTGAACCGGCCGATCCGCGACGGCGTCGGCGGGCCCCGGGTCACCCGGGTCGTCTTCGCGGTCGACGTCGGCCTCGCCGTCAACCCGCGCGGCCTCGAAGCACAGATGATGGGCGGGATCATGGACGGGATCGCGCTCGCCCTCACCTCCAGCCTGCATCTGAAGGACGGGCACTTCCTCGAGGCGAGTTGGGACGACTACGCCTACACCCGGCAGTGGAACACCCCGGCCGAGCTGCGGGTCATCGTCGTGCCGAGCAGCTCCGAGGAGCCCGGCGGGGCCGGTGAGCTCGGCGTGGCCGCGTCGATGGCGGCGGTCGCGTGCGCCTACGCCCGGGCGACCGGCACCATGCCGGCGGTCTTCCCGATCAACCACGGCACGCTGTCGTTCACGCCGAAACCCACCGTTCCGCCGATCCCGGCATCACCCGCACACGGAGGCCCCGGTGCCTGAACACACCTTCCGGCTCAACGGCGCCGCGGTCACCGTCGACGTGGCTTCCGACGTACGCCTGCTCTGGGTTTTGAGAGATCTTCTCGGCGTGACCGGGCCGAAGTACGGCTGCGGGATCGCCGTCTGCCGGGCCTGCACCAGTCACCTCAACGGCGAGGCGGTGACGCCGTGCGCCATCCCGGTCGGCTCGCTGAAACCGGACGACGAGGTGGTGACGATCGAGGGACTGGCCCCGACCGCCGGCGCCGATCTGCACCCGATGCAGCAGGCCTGGCTCGACCACGACGTGGCGCAGTGCGGCTACTGCCAGCCCGGGCAGATCATGGCGGCCGTCGCCCTGATCCGCCGCCTCACCGCCGAGCGCCGCGACCTCACCGACGCCGACCTGGACGCCATCCGCAACGTCTGCCGCTGCGGCACCTACCCGCGCATCAGGGACGCGATCCGGGCGGCCGCGCGGAAGATTCAGTGATGTCGGAAATGTGAGTTCGCCGAGAACGGGTGGCCCGATCGACTACCGGCTTCTGTTCCGGTGCGCCGGCCGCGCTGCTCGTTCTCGACACCTCGTTGCGGATCGTCGAGGTCAGCGACGCCTATCTCGCCGCCACCATGCGGACCCGCGACGACGTGCTGGATATCCAGAAGTACGACATCCCGCAGCCCGGCGGCGGCTTCGAGACCGATACTGGGCGCCGGTCAACGCGCCGATCTTCGGCCCGGACGGCAGCCTCGACCTCGTCGCGCACCGGGTCGAGGACGTGACCGCGTACGTCCGCGCCCAGCGGACCGGCACCGAGGCTTTCGCCCGCGAGCTGCTCCGCGAACAGAACCAGACGCTGCGGGCCATCGCGAACATCCTCGACGTCGCGGTGCTCGGCTGCGACGGGACCGGCCGGCCGATCCTCTACCACCAGGCCGCCCGCGACCTGGTAGGTGACCGGCTGGAGGGCTGCGCCGCCGAACACCGGCCGGAGCGGCTGCACCTGCACCATCCGGACGGTCCGCCCCTCGACCCGGCGTACCAGCCCCTCGTCCGCGCCCTGCGCGGCGAGCCGGTCCGGGACGCCGAGGTGGTCACCCGGATGCCCGGGCAGCCGCGCCGCATCTCCTCACCAGCGCCCTGACCTGGGCCGCCGACGCCACGACGGTCACCCTCGACGTGCACGCCGAAGGCTCGGCCGCGGTCCTCGCGGTCACCGACACCGGTGCCGCCATCAAGCCGCACGAGCACGGCCACCTCTTCGACCTCTTCTTCCGCGGCGAGGCGGCCCGGCACACCGGCATCCCGGGCAACGGGCTCGGCCTGACCGCGGCCCGGGCCATCGTCGAACAACACGGCGGGACACTCACCGCCGGTGAGCCGGGCTCGTCCGCCGACGGCACCACGACCTTCACGGTCCGGTTGCCGGCCCGCCGCCCCGTCCCGTGAGGTTCATCGGGGGCGCGCACCATTTTCTCGGCCCTCCGCTGCGGGTGACCGGCAGCCTGCGGATGGCCGAGGACCACGTCGCGGGTGATCTGGCCGGGTTCCTCCTGGACCTGGTCGGCGGGAGCCGCAGAACGACGGATCGCCATGCGCGCCATTTCGGCGGCCGCCGGCTCGCGGGTCGCACACCGTGACGGCCCGGAACCACGGCCGCAGATGCTCACGCACCGTACCCTCCGTTCCATTCATCGCCGGAATGGCGGTGCTGCCACAGCCATTGTTCGTAACGGCGCGAACCCAACGTTCCCAGATATTCGGCGGTGATGGGGACGTAGGCGCGCTCGGCGGGATTGCCGTTGGCGACCAGCGGGTGCCGCAGCGCGGGATCGGTTTCCCATCGGTGGACGGCGTGCGTTATCCGCCATTCCTCGCCCTGGCCGGCCGGGACGGCTACCGCGTCGGCGGATTCCAGGGGGGCTAGCGCTGCGCTGCCTTTCGCGCCCGATACTCGCGGGCCTTCACGCGATTACCACATTCGGACATGCCGCACCAGGAACGCGTGGCGCCCCGGGAGCGGTCGATGAACAGGCGGGTGCAGGCTTCGCGGGAGCATTCGCGGACCGCGGGCGGGTTCTCGCCGTACATGTCACCCAATAACGTGATTGCGGCCCGCGCAATCTCGGTCGCTGCGGCGTCGAGGCCGCCGGCGCGCCGCGCGCCGCCGGCGGTGAGGGTGATGGCGGCGGGCGGTCCGGCGGCGGCTTCATTGAGGGTACGGAGGTCAGCGTCGTGGCCGGGGGCGCCCTCGATCGTCGCGTGGACCAGGCGATATGTGGATTCGCGCAGGTCGGTGAGCCGTCGCAGCTCCTCGTCGCCGGCCTCGGGCGGGGTGCTGAGCAGGCCTGCCTCGACCGCCCAGCGCGCGGCGTCGGCCGGGGTGAGCAGGCCCTCCTCGGGTGCGGTGCGCCGCCACTTCAGCGTGCCGAGCAGGTCGAGGGCGGGGTTGCCGCTGACGAAGACGAACTCCACGTCACCACCTTGACAGGTGACGGGCTCCTGCGGCAAGCTCGCCACACCGTCACCTGCTGAGGGGGTGACGGCTTGAGGAGGCAGCGTGATATCCAAGGACGACTATCTGTACTTCGCCGGCCGGGCGCTCGACGGCATGACCGGCATCGTCGCCGGCCTCGGTGACGAGCTGGCCAACACGCGGCCGCCGCTGCCCGGGGCCAACACGCCGTACGCGCTGCTCACGCACTGTCTCGGCGTGATCGAGTACTGGTCCGGCGCGCTCGTGGCCGGCCGGGCCGTGGAGCGCGACCGGGACGCCGAGTTCCGGGCGTCCGGGCCGGTCGGGCCGCTCGTCGCGCGGGCTTCCGCCGTACGGAATCGCCTTGCTCTCGATGTGCGCGACGCGGAGCCGGAAGCGGCGCTGCAAGCGCAACCACCGGGGTCGTTCCTCGGGCCGGACCGGGAGCTCGATCGCGGGGCGGCGCTGCTGCACGTCTTCGAGGAGCTGGCGCAGCACCATGGCCAGATGGAGATCATGCGCGATGTTCTGCGGGCGCGGGCATGACCGATTTCGAGGTGGACGTGACCCGGCTGCGCAGCGGGTACGGCGTGAAGTGGGGCGATCTCGACGAGGGCGTGCTCGGCGCGTGGGTGGCCGACATGGACTTCCCGGTGGCGCCCGCGATCCGGCGGCGGTTGCACGAGGCGACCGATTTCGGCTATCCGCACTGGCCCGGCGGCGATCCGGTCGTCGCCGCGTTCGAGGAGCGGATGGCGACCCGGCACGGCTGGCGCCCGTCGCCCGGCCGGACCCGGATCTTCACCGATCTCATCCAGATCCTGCAGGTCGTGATCGAGACGACGACGCGGCCGGGCGACGGGATCGCGGTGCACGTGCCGAACTACCCGCCGTTCCTGGCGAGCATCGAACGCGCCGGCCGCCGCGTCGTGGCGCTCGATCCGGACGGGCCGCTCGATCGTGCTCTGCTGGCGGACTGCCGGCTGTTGCTGCTGGTCAACCCGCACAACCCGACCGGCCGGGTGTTCTCGCGGGCCGAGCTGGAGGAGCTGGCCGGCGCGGCCGAGGAGTTCGATCTGACCGTATTGTCCGACGAGATCCACGCCGACCTGATCTACGCCGGCCGTCGTCACATCCCCTTCGCATCGATCGGCGACGACGCCGCCGGGCGTACGGTGACCGCGACCTCGGCCACGAAGGCCTTCAACATCGCCGGCCTGCGCTGCGCCGTCGCGCACATCGGGCCGTCCCGCCTGCGGGCCGTCCTGGACCGTTTCCCGCTGGACTATTTCGGACAGCCGAGCACGCTGGGCCGGGTCGCGACGGTGGCGGCCTGGACGGAGTGCGACCCGTGGCTCTCCGCATTGCTGGATCTGCTGGCGTCCAATCGCGAGCAGATCACGCGGTGGGCCGCGACACTGCCGTGGGATGCGGGCTACCGACCGCCGGATGCCACCTATCTGGCCTGGGTGAACTGCGCTCCGCTGGGTCCCGATCCTGCCGGTTTTCTGGAGAAGAAGGCAAGGGTACGGCTCAGCCGCGGCGCCGATTTCGGGGGTGGCTCGGCGTCGTTCGTGCGGATCAACTTCGCCACGAGCCCGGAGATGCTGACCGAGATCCTCGGGCGGATGTCGGCGCGGCTCTGACCGATCAGCGGCGCACCCGATAGCGCAGGTGCAGCACCCGGTCGCCCTGAACCACCTCGTCGGGGCCGTCCAGCAGGTGCTGCGCGTCGACCGAGCCGAAGTAGCGCTTGCCGGACCCGAGCACGACCGGCGCGACGTCCATCCGCACCTCGTCGATGAGGCCCGCGGCGAGCGCCTGGCCGCCGACGTCACCGGCGGCGAACTCGACGGTGCGGTCACCCGCGAGCTCCCGCGCCTTCACCACGGCCGCCTCGACGCCGTCGACGAAATGGAACGGCGCCCGGGGGTCCCAGCCCTCGGGCGCGCCCCGGTGACTCACCACGACCACGTGGTCGATCCCGCTCGGCGGCGTCCCGTCCCAGCCGTCGGTGATGTCGAAGGAACGGCGGCCGGCGATCGTCACCCCGATTTCGTCCCAATACGGCCGGACGTAGTCGAACGACGCCCGCGACACCTTCAGGACACCGCTGCCGTCCAGCGGCACGTCACCGCTGACCAGCCATTCGAAGAGGGGACCGGGATCGTCGTTCCCGGCCGCGATGAAACCGTCCACCGACACCGACGCGTTCATGACCACTTTCCCCACGGCATCCTCCTCTTTCGCGGCCCCCAGTCTGGTGCGGCGTGGCCCTGTCGCTCTTGTACGAAATCAATCGGCCGGCAGCGGCCAGCCGTCCAGGACGTGACCGGGATGGTCGCGCAGGAATCGCCGCCGGACCTCGGCGTACCGGGTCGGCGTGAGCCCGGTGAACTCCCGGAACTCGCGCACGAAATGGGCCTGGTCGAAGTAGCCCGCGCGAGCGGCGACCTCACCCCAGTCGATCGGCGCGACGACGTCGAGCGCCAGCACGGTGGAGCTGAAACGGTAGCCGCGCGCCAGCCGCTTCGGCGTGACCCCGACGACCGCCTTGAACCGCTTCGCCAGATACGTGCTGCTGGCCCGGGCCGCCATCCCGATGTCGCTGATCGGCACGGTCCCGCCGGTCGCCGCGACGGCCGTGCTCATCCGCCGGACCAGGTCGAGGCCGTCGATCACCCGCAGCCGTCGTGCCAGCTCCTCTTCGAGCAGACCCATCATTTCGTACGGTGTGTCCGCCGCGACCAGCCGGCGTCGCAGCGTGGCGACGGCGGGCCGTCCCCAGATCCGCTCCACCGTCGCGGGGCGGTCGCTCAACTCGGCCGCGGGCATCGGCAGGAACGGCGCGAGACCCCACGGCTTGAAGTGGACGCCCACCGACCGGGTCGGAACCGGGTAGCCGAACTCCCACGCGCGCGTGGGAGTGGCGACCACGCAGCCGTCGGCGAACTCCACGGCCTCCGCCTCGGCGCCCGCCCGGATGCGGAACGGCGCCCCGAGGTTGACGATGAGCAGGGGCGCGGGCGCCGCCGGCAGCAGCAGCCGGGAGTACGGCGGGACGCCCTCCAGGTAGTAGAGGTCGTCGATCAGCCCGTCCAGCGGAGGACCGGGCGCCCGGGACTCATACTTCACGCCGCCATCATCGCTCGTCCCGGAACCACCCCACGGCTTCGGCGTGCAGGTAGTCCTCCTCCTGCTCGGGAGGCCACCGATCGCGGAGCGCCTCCACCGTCTCCCCGGATGCGGGACCGGCGCCGGGGCAGGGCGGCGCGTGAAGACATCCCGGAAAACCCGCGCCGGCGAACGCCTGCGCCAGCTCGCTGAACCAGATCTTCCGGACTCCGGTCAGCTCGGGCAGGACCTCGAAAGACGAAGCGGGATGCACGGCGTCGACCATAGCCCTCGTTCCACCACGGGGAAGAGCCGCGCGTCTCGCGTGGGCTCCAGCGGTCGTCCATCGCCGCCAGGAATCGACGGTCGAAGTCCTCGACCGCGGCGAAGAACTCGGTCGCCGACACCGTGACGTCCAGTCGTGGCGGCCCGTCGAACGTGTCCCGCACCTTCGACCGCTTGCCCACGAGTCCGGCGCTGATCGGGCCAGGTCCAGGAGGGAGCCGTCGGTGTGCGGCGGCGCCTCCCCGGTGCCGGCGCACGGGACAGCCGGTCACCCGGCGGAGGGCCCGGTGCAGGAGCGGGCTCGCCGCGCGTCGCCTGGGCGTCCGCGCCGTGGTTCAGCGACGCGCGGTTCGTCGGCGCTCTGACAGCTGCCGGGCTCGCCGACGCCTCGCTGAACATCACCGACTACGGTTCCGACCTGGACAGCGACGAGGTGCGGGAGCATCTGCGGCCGTGGTTCCGGGCCATCGCGGTGGTGTGCGACCGCGAGCCTGCGGCCGCCGACATGGCGCGCATGGCGATCCTGTTGCGCTTCTGCGGGCGTACGGATGAATCGCTGGCCCTCTGTGAGCGTGCCGATTCGATCGAGCGCGTCATGCTCACCGAGGTCGTCCGTGCCGGGACGTGGCGCCGGCTCGGCGACAGGCAGGAGACCGCCGCCGCGTTCCGCCGGGCGTTGCGACTCGACCCCGCCAACTGGTCGCTCTACCTGGATCTGGCCGATCTCGCCGCGGAGGACGGTGGCTTCCCCGCCGCCGCCGACCTGGTGGGCCGGGGGCTGGCGCAGGCACGATCTCCCACCGGATCGGGTGGCGGCAGCCCGTCGGCTCCACACCGCGAACCGACGCTGCCGGGCTGATGCGCCCGTCAGCGCTCGGCGCGGCACGGACGCGGTGGGGTCGCCGATCACACCGGCTGGGGGACCACCACTAGCCTGTCCGGGTGTCCCTGACTGCCGAAGCCTTCCTCGACCGGCACCGCCCCGCGCGGCGCCGGCCGGCCCGCACCCACCCGAAGCCCGCGTGACGGCGCCGGCACGGACCGTCCCGGCTCTCGTGGTGCTCGGGAGCCTCATCGCGGTGGCCGGGTGCGGGATCCTGAAGGACTCCGGAGAGGAGGCCCGGGAGATCGCCGTCGAGGCGGCTCGGCACGTGCTGGAGGAGAACCGGGACAGCCTCACCGCGGTCCTGCGCCAGGAGGGGCGGGACGACCAGCGGTTGCGTGCCGCCGCCGAGGAGGCCCTGACCGGTTCCGGCGACTGGTACGCGCTGATCGGCGTCACCACGGCGGCCCGGCAGGTGGAGGCTCGGATGGTCTTCTACGGCCGGGGGGAGGCGGGCGGTGGAGGCACCTACAAGGACTACATCGTGGCACTGTGCGCGACGATCTCCGGGACGGCCGGTCCCGGGGCGGAGGCACGCGCCGGCGACCTCACCTGCCCCGGGACGCTGCCCTCGTCGCGGCGGTTCAGCAGCGTGAACGAGATCGTGACGCTCGGTGATGACTGACGACCTGCCGCCGGCGATGAACGATCGCGGCTCCGAATCCGTATCCCGGGGCGTGAAACACCTGGTTGCGGCCCGTCGCGGCGTCCATCTCCTGCTCGCGGTCGTCGCCGGCGTGCTGATCACCCTGCTGCCGGCCGCGCCGGCCAGTGCGCACGCGGTGCTGTCGCAGGCCAGCCCCCAGCAGGGCGCGGTGCTGCGGGAGGCGCCCGCCACGATCACGCTGGTGTTCAGCGAGCGGGTGCAGGTGATCCCCGGCCGGACCAAGGTGTTCGGGCCGGACGGCAAGAGGATCAACGACGGCGACGCGGTGCAGGGTGAGCGGGGGCTGAGCATCGCCATCCGTACGCCGGACCGGCCGCTCGGCACCTACCTGGTCAGCTACCGGATCATCTCGGCGGACAGTCACCCGGTGTCCGGGGCGTACACGTTCAGTGTCGGCGCGCCGTCGAACGGGCCGCCGCCCGACCTCAACGACGGCGTCGACCCGGTGGTGACGGCGGCGGTGCCGGCCGCCAAGTACGTGGGCTATCTCGGACTCGTGCTGGCCGCCGGCCCCGTACTCATGCTGGCTCTCTGGTATCCGGGCCGGCTCGGTCGAAGCGGGCTGCTCACGATGGCCTGGACCGGGTTCGGGCTGATCGGCGCGAGCACCCTGGCGGCGCTGTGGCTGCAGGCGCCGCAGTCGTCCGGGGCCGGGGTCCTCGAGGTGTCCGGCGGTGAACTCGCCGACGTGCTGACCAGCGGATTCGGTCTCGCGCTGATCGCCCGGCTGGCGATCGTGGCGGTCCTCGCGGCGCTGGTGAGCGGGGTGCGGCGACGGGCCGGCCGAACAACGAAGAGACGGGCCGGCCGGGTGCGGTCCTGGACCCTCGGCCTGCTCGCCCTCGCCGGCATGCTGACCTGGCCGCTGACCGGGCACCCGGCCGCGTCACCGCAGTCCGCGATCCTGGTGACCGCCGACCTCGTGCACATCGCCGCCATGGCGTTCTGGCTGGGCGGTCTCACCGTGCTCGCCGTGTTCCTGCTGCGCCGCGCCGAGGCCCGGGAGCTGCGCGTCATCCTGCCGTCCTGGTCGCGGTGGGCGGCGATCAGCGTCTACTGGCTGGTCGCGGCGGGCCTGCTCCAGGCCGTGGTGCAGACGGGTACGGTCGACGCCCTGTTCACGACGGACTACGGCAGGCTGCTGCTGATCAAAACCGGTCTGGTGATCGCGGTGCTGGCCGTCGCGGCGGTGTCCCGGCTGCTGGTCAGGCGGGCCACCACGACGAGGTTGCGCACCGCCGTGGTCGCCGAGGTGGTCATCGCCGTCGTGGTGCTGGCCGTCAGCGCCGTGCTGGTGCAGACCAACCCGGCCCGGACCGTCGACGTGGAGGCCGCGGCGGCCGCGAAGGCCAAGGGGTTCGTCACGACGCTGAACAGCCCGATCTACGCGGTCCAGTTCGAGATCTTCCCGGCCGAGGTGGGCGAGTACAACACGCTGCACGCGTTCGCCTACACACCGGAGGGCAAGCCGCTGAACGTCGTCGAGTGGAGGGTCACGGCGGCCCTGCCGGAACGGGGCATCGAGCCGATCGAGAACGAGGTCGGATCCCTGCTCGGCAATCAGGGCCTCGGCAACGTCGTCTTCCCGTACCCGGGCACCTGGCATTTGAATTTGACCCTGCGCATCTCCGACATCGACCAGGCGACAGTGACCACGACGGTGGAGGTGAAATAGGGCGTGGCACCATAGCGAGGTGTTCGCGAACCCCGTTCTCCGGCTGCTCATCGGCCGTCTGGCGATCTTCATGGCCGCCCTCGGCATCCTGACCCTGCTGCCGTTCGACCTCGATCCGCTGCTGCGGTTCGTCATCGCGTTCTTCGTCAGCATGATCCTGTCGGTGTTCCTGCTGAAGCGGACGCGCGAGCAGGTCGGCGAGCAGGTGGTGACGTCGGTGGAGAAGCGCCAGGCGAAGAAGGCGGCCCGGAAAAGCTGAGGCTGCGAAGCGCCAGGCGAAGAAGGCGGCCCGGAAGGGCTGATCAGGTGTGCGTCGGGTGCTCATGGCCGGCGTGACCCACCGGCTCCAGCTGGAACGTGGAGTGCTCGACGTCGAAGTGCCCGGCCAGGCAGGCCTGCATCGCGTCGAGGAGCTGCGGTGCGTGGCCGTCGTGGAAGCAGGAGTCGTCGACGACCACGTGCGCGGTCAGCACCGGCAGCCCCGACGTCACGGTGAGGACGTGCAGGTCGTGCACGCCCACGACGTGGTCGAGTCCGGTGATGTGGTTCCGGATGGCGTCCAGGTCGACGTCGTGGGGGGCCGCTTCGAGCAGGATGTTCGCGGCGTCGCGCAGCAGCCGGACCGCCCGCGGCGCGATGATCAGGCCGATCAGGACGGACACCACGGCGTCGGCGCGGGTGTACCCGGTCAGCGCGATGACCGCCGCGGCGGCGAGGACGCCGAGTGAGGTGACCGTGTCCGTGGCGACCTCGAGGAACGCGCCGCGCATGTTGAGGCTGGCCTTCCGGGCGCGGTAGAGCAGCGCCACCCCGGCCAGGTTGCCGAGCAGGCCGATCAGACCGAAGAGGGCCATGCCGCCGGGCGCCACCTCGGCCGGCTCGATCAGGCGGCGGACGCCCTCGACGAAGACGTAGACGCCCATCCCGGCCAGCACCAGGCCGTTGATCGCGGCGGCCAGGATCTCGGCGCGGGCCCAGCCGAACGTGTGCTTGCCGGAGGCGGGGCGGGCCGCCAGCAGGGTGGCGCCGAGGGCGAGGGCGACCCCACCGGCGTCGGCGAGGACGTGGCCGGCGTCGGCGAGCAGGGCGAGGCTGCCGGTGATCAGGGCGCCGGCCACCTCGATCGCGAACACGGCCAGGGAGATCCCGAGGGCGCCGATGAGCACGCCGCGGTGCCGGCCGGTGGCGGTGGCGTGGCCGCCGTGGTCGTGTCCGTGTCCCATGCGCCGTTTCTCCCATGCTCATATGCGCATCAGCGCATGCTTCGCGTCGAGCATAGCGCAGCCGTCAACGCGCCGGCGGCGGGAGAAGCCCAGGATCAAGAGCACGAGCATGGGTACGGCGGAAGCGCGATCGCTACCCGATCATTTCCCGGACCGCAGGGGACGGCGCCACGCCGGGTGATGGGTCTTCGGCACGGCGACCGACGGCAGGGTCAGCACGAACGTGGCCCCGCGCGGCTGATGCGGCACGTAGCCGACCGCCAGCCCGCTCGCGACGGCCAGCTGCCGCACCAGGTAGAGGCCGAGCCCGGTGCCGGTCTTCGTCAGCGCCACCCCGGAGTCGGCGCGGGCGAACCTGTCGAACAGGTGCGGGACGAACGCGGCCGGCACCCCCTCGCCGTGGTCGGTGACCTGCACGATCACCTCGGCCGGGCTGCCGGTCACGGTGATCAGCAGGGGCGGGTTGCCGTACTTCACCGCGTTGCCGATCAGGTTGCCGAGGATGAGCCGCAGGAACGCCGGGTCGGCCAGCGCGATCGCGTCCGGCTCGGCGGTGACGGTCACCGGGTATCCGGTGTCGAACCCGAACGCGTCGACCACCTCCCGGACGACCCGGGCCACGTCGACGCGCTCCGGGCGGGCCACCACCGCGCCGGCGTCGAGCTGGGCCAGCGTGAGCACCTCGCCGAGCAGCACGTCGGCGCGCTGCCCGCCGGCGCTGATCCTTCGTACCGACAGCTGCTTCTCGTTCTCGTCCAGCTCGGCCCATTCCTCGAGCAGCGACTCGGCGTGCAGCACGACCGTGCTGAGCGGCTGGCGCACGTCGTGCCCCAGCATCGCCACGAAATCGGTCATCTGGCTGTTCGCGCGCTGCAGCTCACGGCTCGTCCGGCGAACCCGGCCGACCGCGCCGACGACGAGCAGGCCGATCACCGCCGCCGCGCCGACCGCGAGCCGGATGCCCAGCTCGGTGGCGGCCACCGGCGCGTACAGATGTTGCTCGGAAATGCTGCTGGAGAGCATCCACGGCGTGCCGGAGACCGGGGTCGTGGAGTGCCGCCACCACGCGCCGTCGCGCCGGAATCGGCCGGGCCCGTCATCCCCGGCCCGCGCCGGCTCGCCCCGGTGGTTCATCGCGACGACCGCTCCCGCCCGGTCGAACAGGGTCAGCAGGGCGTCGCCGGGGGAGACCGAGGCGGAGAGGTACGCCGACAGCGGGCTGTTGCTGACCTCGATCGACACCGCGAAGACGCGCAGCCCGGTCGCCGCGGTGTACGGCACCGCGAAGTTGATGACCGAGATCCCGCCGGCCACCGACGGCAGCACCGTGGAGATCGTCGGCCGTCCGGTGCGCACCGCGCTCTCCAGGTGCGGATAGCGCCCGGTCAGATCCCGGCCGGCCGGCACCGATCCGCCGGGGAAGACGCGCATCACGTCGCCCCGGCCGTCCAGCAGCGCCGCGGCCGGGAACCCGAGCCCGGCCACCACCCGGTCGAAGTCCTCCTGGTCGATGTCAGCCCCGCTCAGCAGCGCGTCCGCCTGCCGCCGCTGCCGTTCCACGAGATTGCCGACGTACGCCGACACGAACCCGCCGACCAGCGCCTGCCGCCGCTCGAACCGCTGGACCAGCCCCTCGTGGTTCGCGTGCTCCAGCACGGCCACCCCGCCCACCGCGGCCGCGCTCAGCCCGAGCCACACGGCCAGCGGCAGGGCGACCAGCCGCCGGCCGCGCCAGCCCAGAAGCCGCGCAAGCCGCATATCGGACAGGCTAGCCGTCCGCCCCCGCCGTCGCCGCTGCGCCGCCGCGATTCCTCGCGGAGGGTCAGTTCTGGAGGGCGGGCCATGCCGCTTCCGGATGACAGCGGGCCGGGCAGGCCATGACGTAGAGCTCGTTGCCCAGGAAGAGCTGGACCTGGTCGTTCCGGTCGCGCATCGGCCACAGGTCGAAGCCGTAGTTCTCCGGGACCTGGCAGAGGAAGACCATGTCGGTGCCGCAGGCGCAGCGGTAGTGCTCGGGGGACTGGGCCCAGGACGGCACTCCGCCCAGCTTGAAGCCGGGCAGGCCGCGGCCCGTGTCGTCGACCGTCTCCTCGGCGGGGTGCAGGACGAGGCGGCGCGCTTCCAGCAGCGGCTCCGGGCCGGGAGAAGGGGTGCCGCCGGAGCGGAAGAGGAGGCGCCAGAACGGGCCCTCGTACGGCTCGGTGACCTCGTCCCAGTAGCGGTCCGGCAGCTGCGGCGGGCCGAACGTCACGTCGTCGTGGACCGGGCACTGGAACACCAGCAGCTGGTCGCCGCCGAACGCCGGAACGCCGACCTGGAAGAAGAAGGCCATCGGCTTGCCGCAGAAGCAGGCCGGCCACGGCTCGCCGGCCGCGAGCAGCGGCCATCCGCCGATGGTGTCGCGGTCGCCGGCCACGGCGGGCTCGGCCGATATCTCGATCGTGTGGATCCCGGGCATCGCCCCACGGTAAAGGATCAAGGAAAGGGCCGGGGCGGGGCCGTGGACTCGCGGACCACCAGGCTCGGCGGATCGAGGCGGACCGGGGCGGCGCCGTCGACCAGGGCGGTGACGCACGCCCGGCCCAGGGCCACGAAGTCCATCCGTACCGTGGTGAGGGCCGGCGTCCAGTAGGCCGCCCCCGGCACGTCGTCGAAGCCCACGATGCTGACGTCGCCGGGCACGTCACGGCCGGCCTCGTGCAGGGCCCGGCGGACGGCGAGGGCCGTGTCGTCGTTGCCGCAGAGGATCGCGGTCACCGCGGGGTCGCGGGCCAATGCCCGGCCGGCGCGGTGGGCGCTCGCCAGATCCCAGCCGGCCGGCACCACCTCGGGCACCTCGGCACCGGCCCGCTCGAGTGCCTGCCGCCAGCCCGACTGGCGGGCGCTGTCCCGCACCTCGGACGGGATCGCCACGTGGTGGACGGTGCGGTGGCCGAGGCCGAGCAGGTGCCGGGTCGCGTCGGCGGCGGCCTCCCGCTCGTCCAGGAAGATCATCGGGCGGGCGACGCCAGGAAGGCCGCCGGCCTCGGTCGCGGCCACCGTCGGTACGCCGTCGGGCATGGCGCGCAGCACTCCGGAGCCGGCCCGGTCGAACGCCACCACGACGACGTTGCCGCAGCTCGGGTCGGTCACGTACTCGACGGCGTTGCGCACGTCGCCGTCCGCCTCGGACTCGACGACCCGGACGCCGACCGTGAGCCCCAGCAGGCGCCCGGCCTCCTCGACGCCCTGGAGCACGCCGGCATAGCCGTACAGGGTGGTGTTGGCGGTGACCACCGTGACCGCGCCGGCGCGGCCGCTGCCGAGGGCGCGCGCCGCCCGGTTCGGCCGGTACTGCAGGCGCTCCATGGCGTCGAGCACGATCTGCCGGGTGTCGGGGCGGACGTTCGGCGAGTTGTTCAGCACCCGCGACACGGTCTGGTAGGAGACGCCGGCGGCAGCAGCCACGTCCCGGATCTGCGGCGCCGCCCGCTTCATAGTGCCCCCGCCCCGTCGATGAGAACGAGTCCACCCTAATGCGTCGCCGGAAGGCGCCCGGCGACGCCGACCCACGTAACAAGTCCGTAACGCGACCTTCCCTCCCGCGCGTGTGACCGGTCACACTCGACCCCATCCACCGCTCGTGTGACCGGTCACATCTCCCCGAGGAGACCCCCGTGCGATCGAGACACATCACTGCCGCAGCGCTGGCCGCCACCGTCCTGGCAGCCACCGTGCCCGCCGCCCCGGCGAGCGCCGCCCCCTCCCAGCTCGTCGTCGACCTCGGCGCGAGCACCGGCCCGCTCCGCTACGGCGCGACCGGGTTCCTCTACGGCCTCGGCGACGAGGGCATCCCCACCGAGACCATGCTCGCCGCCCTCAAGCCGCAGGTCACCGCGCAGAAGGCGCCGGACGGCCTGCAACACCCGAACGGCGACGCCCTCACGATCGCGCCGATGTTCAAGCGCGCCGGCGGCCGCGAGATCCAGGTCTACATGCAGGACGTCTACCAGCAGTGGCCCTACGAGAACCTGGGCATCGCCGACTACCTGTCCAAGGTCGACACGATGACCCGCAAGATCGTGGCCGACCCGTACCGCGGCTCCTACGTCTACGTGCCGTTCAACGAGCCGGACATGATCTGGTACGCCGGGAACCTGACCGGGCTGCTCAACGACTGGAGGACGGTCTACCGGAAGATCCGCTCGATCGACGCGACGGCGCGGATCGCCGGGCCGAACTTCGCGTCCTACCGCTCCGCCGACCTGCGGGCGTTCCTCTCGTTCGCGAAGAGCAACGACGTGCTGCCGGACGTGATGACCTGGCACGAGCTCGGCGACTCGTTCTTCACGAGCTGGCAGCAGCACTTCGACGACTACCGGGCCATCGAGACGAGCCTCGGCGTCAGCCCGCGCCAGATCAGCATCAACGAGTACGGCCGCTCGTCCGGCGACCTGGGCGTGCCCGGCAACCTCGTGCAGTTCGTCGCGAAGTTCGAGGCCAGCAAGGTCGACGGCTGCCTCGCCTACTGGACCACCGCGGGCGGCCTCAACGACCTGGTCACCCGCAACAACCAGGCGACCGGCGCGTGGTGGCTCTACCAGTGGTACGGCGTCCTGACCGGCAACACGGTCGCCGTGACGCCGCCGTCCGCGGGCGGGTCGCTGCAGGGCCTGGCGGCCCTGGACGCAACCAAGAAGCAGGCGAGGGTCATTCTGGGCGGCAACAATCCGGCTTCCGCTGTGTACGACACCAACGTGCTGCTGCGCGGGGTTCCGTCCTACCTCGGCAGCACCGTGCACGCGACCGTGTGGGGCGTCGACACGTCCGGCACGAACCCGTCGAGCGGCCCGTACGTCGTCAAGGAGGCCGACGTCGCGGTCAGCGGCGGGCAGGCGACGATCCCGCTGACCGGGCTCAAGGGCACGTCGGCGTACCACGTCGTCGTCACGCCGGACCGGGACCTGTCCGCCGCGCGGGCCGGCCGCTACGAGGCGGAGTACGCCGCCCTCATCGGCTCGGCGAAGGTCACCTACGGGAGCAACACCGGGTACTCCGGGACGTACTTCACCGAGGGGTACGGCGCGAGCAGCACGGCGAGCACCACCTTCGTGGTGACCGCGCCGGCCGACGGCTACTACGACCTCGCCCTGCGGTACGCGGCCGGCCCCTACACCGGCGCCCCCGCGAACCGGGCCATCCGGCTGCGGGTCAACGGCACCGACCTCACCGACGTGGCGCTGCCCGGTACCGCGAACTGGAACACCTGGAACACCGTCACGACGAAGGTCTACCTGCCGGCCGGGATCAACCGCCTCGACTACCGGGCCTTCGCCGCCGACGACCGCGACGCCGTGAACCTCGACCACCTGGACGTGACCCCCGGCAACGGCATCGTCTCGGCGTACGAAGGCGAAAGCGCAACCAACACGCTCAGCGGAACCAGCGCCGTGGTGACCGACGCCGCCGCCTCGGGCGGCAGGTATGTCGGCTGGATCGGCGCGGGCGCCGGCAACACGCTGCGCTTCAACGGCGTGACCGCACCCGCGGCCGGCCGATATCGCCTGGTCGTGACGTACGCGAACGCCGAGGTCGTCGGCGAGCACCAGTACAACAACAACATCGTCGACAGGCACGCGGAGATCAGCGTGAACGGCGGTGCGGCGAAGAAGGCGGTCTTCCGCAACACCCTCGCCTGGAACACCTACCGGACCGCGGTGATCGACGTGGATCTCGTGGCCGGGGCGAACACCATCACGGTCGGCAACAGCACCAGTGGCTACGCGCCGAACGTCGACCGCATCCAGATCGCCGCGATCCTCGGTTAAGGAGCAACATTCGTGCTGGTCATCAACACCCCGGCGGACGGCCCGGCCACCGTGGCGGGCTCCGGGCAGCCGCTGGTCGAGGTCCTGGTCGCGGGGGAGGGCCGTGACCACGTGTCACGGCGCTTCTCGGAGACCTCGGTGGGTCGCCGGCTGCGCGTCACGGCGGCCACGCCGGAGCTGATCGAGCAGCGCGACGACCGCACCGGGCTCACCGTGCGACTCCATCTCCACCGGACCGCCGGCGGGGTGCGGGCGCACACCACGGTCACCAACGACGGACCGGCGCCGGTCCTGCTGCTCGGCGTCACCTCGCTGGTCGTCGGCCTGCCGGACACCCCGGACGACCTCGATCTGCTCACCGGTGACAGCGAATGGCTCGGCGAGGGGCGGTGGACCCGGCGCCCGCTGCGGGACGTCGTGCCCGACCTGCACCTGCGCTCGCACGGGCAGGACGGCCGGGGCTGTCACACGATGATCAGCTCCGGCACGTGGTCGACCGGGACGCACCTGCCGGCCGGCGCCGTCGGGAATCTCCACTGGCAGATCGAGCACAACGGACCGTGGCGGTTCGAGGTGGGGGAGCGGCGCGACGGCGTCTACGTCGCGCTGCTCGGCCCGACCGACATCGATCACCAGTGGCGGCAGTGGCTCGCGCCGGGGGAGTCGTTCGCGACGGTCCCGGTGTCGGTGGCCGCGTCGCTCGAGGGCCTGACCGCGCACCGGCGCTCACTCGCTCCCCGGTCCGACGGCAAGGTCGTCTTCAACGACTACATGAACACGCTCATGGGCGATCCCACCACGGCGAAGCTGCTGCCCCTGATCGACGCGGCGGCCGCGGCCGGCGCCGAGGTCTTCTGCGTCGACGCCGGCTGGTACGACGACGACGCCGACTGGTGGGACAGCGTCGGCGAGTGGCAGCCCTCGCAGACCCGCTTCCCGCGCGGCATCGAGGAGGTGATCGGCCGGATCCGCGGGCACGGCATGGTCCCCGGCCTCTGGCTGGAACCCGAGGTGATCGGCGTCCGCAGCCCGATGGCCGGCAAGCTGCCGGACGCCGCGTTCCTGCAGCGCGGCGGCGTCCGGGTGGTCGAGCACGGCCGCTACCACCTGGACCTGCGCCACCCGGCCGCGGTCGCGCACCTCGACGAGGTGGTCGACCGGCTCATCGAGCAACTCGGCGTCGGCTACTTCAAACTCGACTACAACATCGACCCGGGCGCCGGCACCGACCTGGCCGGTGACAGCCCCGGCGCCGGGCTGCTCGGCCACAACCGGGCGCACCTGGCCTGGCTCTCCGCGCTGACCGACCGGCACCCCGGGCTCGTCCTGGAGAACTGCGCGTCCGGGGCGATGCGCGCCGACCAGGCGACGCTCGGCCGCACCCACCTGCAGTCCACCAGCGACCAGCAGGACTTCCGGCTCTACCCGCCGATCGCGGTGGCCGCGCCGTTCACGATCCTGCCCGAGCAGGCCGCGAACTGGGCCTACCCGCAGCCGGACATGACCGACGAGGGGATCGCGTTCACGATGTGCACCGGTCTCCTGGGCAGGCTCTATCTGTCGGGGCGGCTCGACGCGATGTCGCCGGCGCAGAGGGCTCTGGTCGGCGAAGGCGTCACCGCTTATCAAACGATAAGAACGGATCTGCCGGACTCGGTTCCTTTCTGGCCTCTCGGTCTGCCTCGCTGGGACGACCCTTGGCTCAGCCTCGGGTTGCGGGCCGGTGGCACCACCTACCTCGGCGTCTGGCGGCGCGCGGGCGACGACGTCGTCGGCCTGCCGTTGCCGCACCTCGCCGGCCGGGAGATCGACATCGATGTGCTCTATCCGACACGGTTGCCGCGATGGTCGTACCGATGGGACCGCGCGACCGGCTCGCTCAGCTTGACCACCCCGGGTTCTGACGCGCACTCCGCGCGGATCTTCAAGATTGGAATTCGCGAATGAAACGCACCCTCGCCGCCTTGTTGCTCATCTTCGGACTCGCCGCCTGCTCCGACCCCGGTGCGGGGGAGAGCGCCACCGACCCCTCCGCGATCACCTGGCCGGAAGCGACGGCGAAGCTCGACGGCGTGAAGCTGACCATCTGGGCCGCGCAGAACAGCAACACCGTGCCGAAGAAGGTGATCGAGGGATTCCAGGCGGCGACCGGCGCGAGCGTCGAGGTCGTCACCATCCCCGACCCCTACGAGCAGGGCATCCAGACCAAGGTCGCGACCGGGGACAAGCCGGATCTGGCGTTCTGGCAGCCGACCGCGTCGATGCTCACGGCGATCAACGCGCGGACGAACCTGCAGCCGCTGGAGGGGGCGCCGTGGCTCAGCTCTTTGAATCCCGATCTGAGGGACATCACAGGCATCCTGGACGGCACCCGCTACGCGGCCCTGGTCACCAGCCCGGCGGTCGAGGGCGTCTACTACAACAAGGAGGTCTTCGCGGCCCACGGCGTCAAGCCGGCGACCGATTTCGACAACCTCGTCGAACTGGCACGCGGCCTGAAGGCCAAGGGCGTCACGCCGTTCCACGAGATGGGCGCCGACCGCTGGGCCACCCAGTGGTGGGTGCAGGTGCAGCTCGCCGACGCCGCCAAGGCCGGCCTCTGGGACCGGATCAACAGCGGTCAGGAGAAGTTCACCGACGCGACCGTCCTGGACGCGATCAAGCGCTACGACGCGCTGATCGAGGAGGGACTGTTCAACAGCGACATCAAGACCGCGAAGTTCGAGGACCAGGGCACCGCGCTGCTCGACGGCAAGGCCGCCATGGCCGTGCAGGTCAACTCGTTCTTCGGCCAGCTCCAGGCGAAAGCGGACACGGCCACCCTGGACAAGAAGATCGGGTTCTTCCCGATCGCGCCGTCCGGCAATGTCGGCACGTTCATCCCGGACCAGTCGAACGCCCTGGTCGCCTTCAAGACCGGCGACGCCACGCGAGAGGCGGCGGCCCGGCAGCTGCTGACCTACTGGATGGGCCCCGGCTACCAGGACTTCATCACCGACCGTAACACCGTGTCGCTGCAGACCGCCGTCGCGAACCCGCCCGGCGTGCCGCAGGCCCTGCTCGACGTCCACGCCGCGGTCGGCGCCTCGGCCGGTTCGATGCAGGCCCTCGCGGTCGCGAACCCCGACCTCTACCTCAACCTGGCCGACATGATCGCCGGCACCATGACTCCGGCACAGGTCGCCGAGGCGACGCAGAAGCAGTTCGAGCAGCTCGCCAAGGCCGCTGGTCACCTGAAGTGACGACCTTGGTTCTCGCAGGGGCCCGGGCGCGATCCTCGGCGCGCCCGGGCGCCATCACGCGACGCACGCATCCGCTGTGGTTCCTCTTCCCCGCGTACGGTCTGCTGCTCGTCTTCTTCGTGCTGCCGACCGTCTACCAATTCGTCTACGCGTTCACCGACTGGTCCGGGTTCAAGGCCTCGATCGCGCCGGTCGGGCTGGACAACTTCGGTCAGCTCGCCGCGGACGGGACGCTGTTCCGGTCGTTGCGCATCACCGTCGTCTACGCGGTCCTGGTCGCGATCTTCCAGAACCTGTTCGGTTTCGGTCTCGCCGTGCTGCTCGAACGCGACACCGTGATCAACCGGATCGTCCGGACGCTCTTCCTCGTCCCGGTGCTCATGTCGGCCCTCGCGGTCGGCTACATCTTCCAGGCGCTCTTCAAGGGCACGCCGGTGCTGGCCGACACCACCTGGACCATCGTGGTGGTCGCGCTGATCCACGCGTGGAAGTGGATGGGCCTGGCCATGCTGATCTACCTGGCCGGCCTCAAGACCATCCCGCTCGACATCCTCGAGGCCGCGAAGATCGACGGCGCTTCCCGGTGGAAGACCTTCTGGAGGGTACGGGCGCCGCTCCTGGCGCCGGCCGTCACGTTCAACGTCGCCACCGCCCTGCTGGGTTCCATGAACGGCTTCGACGTCGTGCAGGCCACCACGGGCGGTGGCCCGGCCCGCACCACCGAGCTGCTCAACATCTTCATCTACCGGACGTTCGGGCAGGGGCTGTTCGCCCAGGCCACGACCATGAGCCTGGTGCTGTTCCTGCTGGTCGCGGTGCTCGCGTTCCCGGTCATTCGAGTGCTGCGCAGGCGTGAGGAGATGATGTCATGAAATCTCGGATATTTCAGCCCGTCGCGGCGGTAGTGCTCGCGGCCGTGGTGATCGGGATTCCGCTGTGGCTGGTCGTCGCCACCGCCGGCAAGTCCCAGGCCGAGGCGATCGATCCGGACCTGAGCCCGCCCGCCGACTGGCAGCTGATCGAGAACTTCCGCCGGGTGTGGACCGAGGCCGACGTCCCGGCCGCCCTGGTCGGCAGCCTGCTCGTCGTGGTGCCGACCGTGGTGGCCGTGCTCATCCTCGGCTCGATGGCGGCGTGGGTGCTGGCCCGCCGTACCTCCCGGCTCACGGCGCTGCTCTACGCGCTCGGCATCAGCGGGATCATCCTGCCGCCCGCTGTCGTCACCGTGGTCCTGCTGCTGCGCCAGCTCGGCCTGGCCGGCACCACGGTCGGCATGATCGGCGTCTACGTCGGCATCTACCTGTCCACGGTGATCTTCTTCGTGACCGGCTTCGTCCGTACCATCCCGGACGCACTGGAGGAGGCGGCCCGCATCGACGGCGCCGGCCCGGTGGCGGTCTTCCTCCGCGTCGTGCTGCCGCTGCTGCGCCCGGTCCTCGCGACCGCCACGATCCTGATCTGCCTCTACGTCTGGAACGACGTCTTCTACGCCTTCTTCGTCGTCGGCGGCCGCCTCGACACCCTGCCGCTCAACCTGTTCCGCGTGGCGAGCGCCGGCCTCTACCTCAACAACTGGCACCTCATCTTCGCCTACGTCATCCTGATGAGCCTGCCCCTCGTCGCCGTCTTCGCGGTCGCCCAGCGCCGCATCATCTCCGGCATCACCGGAGGCGCCGTCAAATGACCTGCCGGCGGCCCGGCCCGGGGCGGTGTCGATGAGCCGCTTCGAGGAGGGCGCCGACGCCGGGCACCGCTGGGAGATGCGCAGCAGGCCGATCGCGGCGGTTGCGTGACCGGCCCGGGAAAGGGCGAGGCCCCGGCTGATCCGCAACTCATCAGCCGGGGCCTGCCGTACGAACTCAGACCAGGTCGTAGCGGTCCAGCTCGGTGACCTTCGTCCACGCCTTGACGAAGTCGGTGACGAACTTCTCCTTGGCGTCGGCGCTCGCGTAGACCTCGGCGAGGGCCCGCAGCTGCGAGTTCGAGCCGAAGATGAGGTCGACCGCGGTGGCGGTCCACTTCACCTCGCCGGTGGCGAGGTCCTCGATCTCGTACACGTGCTCGGTGTCCGACGCCTTCCACTTCGTGCCCGGCGAGAGCAGGTTGGCGAAGAAGTCGTTGGTCAGCTGCCCCGGCTTGTCGGTGAGCACGCCGTGCGCGCTGCCACCGACGTTGTTGCCGAGCGCGCGCAGGCCGCCGACCAGGACGGTCATCTCCGGCGCGGTCAGGTTCAGCATGTACGCGCGGTCGACCAGCAGGATCTCCGGCTGGGTCTTCTCGCCCGGGCGCAGGTAGTTGCGGAACGCGTCGGCGCGCGGCTCCAGGACCTTGAACGACTCGACGTCGGTCTGCTCCTGGGTGGCGTCGGTGCGGCCGGCGCGGAACGGCACGGTCACCGGGACGCCGGCGTCCTTCGCGGCCTTCTCCACGGCGGCGTTGCCGGCCAGGATGATCAGGTCGGCCAGGGAGATCTGCGCGCCACCGGCGGCGTTGAACTCCTGCTGGATCTTCTCGAGGGCGTCGACCACGGCGATCGCCGGCTGGTTGACCTCCCAGCTGCGCTGCGGCTCGAGGCGGATCCGGGCGCCGTTCGCGCCACCGCGCTTGTCGGTGGAGCGGAACGTGGCGGCCGAGGCCCACGCGGCCTGGACCAGCTGCGCGACGCTCAGGCCCGAGTCGAGGACCTTCGCCTTGAGCGCGGCGACGTCGGCGTCGCCGACCAGCGGACCCTCGACGGCCGGAACCGGGTCCTGCCAGAGCTGCGCCTCCGGCACCCACGGGCCGAGGAAGCGCGAGACCGGGCCCATGTCACGGTGCAGGAGCTTGTACCACGCCTTGGCGTACGCGAGGCGGAACTCCTCGGGGTTCTCCAGGAAGCGGCGCGAGATCTTCTCGTAGGCCGGGTCGACGCGCAGCGACAGGTCGGTGGTCAGCATCGTCGGGCGGTGCTTCTTCGACGGGTCGAAGGCGTCCGGGATGATCTCGTCGGTGGTCTTGGCGACCCACTGCTTCGCGCCGGCCGGGCTGGTGGTCAGCTCCCACTCGTAGCCGAAGAGGATCTCGAAGAACCGGTTGCTCCACTGGGTCGGCTTGTCGGTCCAGGTGACCTCGAGGCCGGACGTGATGGTGTCCTTGCCCTTGCCGCTCGCGTGGGTGCTCAGCCAGCCGAGGCCCTGGGCCTCCAGCGGGGCGCCCTCGGGCTCGGCGCCGACATGGCCGTCGGCCGGGGCCGCGCCGTGGGTCTTGCCGAAGGTGTGACCACCGGCGATCAGCGCGACGGTCTCCTCGTCGTTCATCGCCATCCGGGCGAAGGTCTCCCGGATGAAGTGCGCCGCCGCGAGCGGGTCGGCGTTGCCGCGCGGACCCTCCGGGTTGACGTAGATGAGGCCCATCTCGGTGGCGCCGACACCCTCGGACATCGTCTTCTCGGAGACGTAGCGCTCGTCGCCGAGCCAGGTGTCCTCGGGACCCCAGAAGATCTCCTCCGGCTCCCAGACGTCGACGCGGCCGAAACCGAAGCCGAAGGTCTCGAAGCCCATCGACTCCATGGCGACGTTGCCGGCCAGGACCAGCAGGTCGGCCCAGGAGATCTTCTGGCCGTACTTGGCCTTGATCGGCCAGAGCAGGCGGCGGGCCTTGTCCAGGTTCGCGTTGTCCGGCCAGCTGTTCAGCGGGGCGAAGCGCTGACCGCCGTCGCCGGCGCCACCACGGCCGTCCTGGATGCGGTAGGTGCCCGCGGCGTGCCAGCTCATGCGGATCATGAGGCCGCCGTAGTGGCCGAAGTCGGCCGGCCACCAGTCCTGCGAGGTGGTCATCAGCTCGACGAGGTCACGCTTGAGGGCCTCGACGTCGAGCTTCGCGAACTCCTTCGCGTACTCGAAGTCCGGGCCGAGCGGGTTGCCCTTCGAGGAGTGCGCGTGCAGCACCGAGAGATCGAGCTGGTTCGGCCACCAGTCCCGGTTGGTACGGGGACGGCCGCCGGTCTTCGGGGTCGGCGAGTCGATCGCCGGGTTCTCGCTCTCGCTACCGTGCGCGGTGACGGAGTCGTGCGCTACCGGGCACTTGCCTTCGGTGCCCTGGGGGTCGCTCATGGTGTTTCCTTCTTCCGAATTCGGCGGATCACTCGGGAGTGCTGGTCAGACAGTCGGGACAGACGCCCCAATAGACGACCTCCGCCTCGTCGACCACGAACCCGTGATCATCGGAGGCGGTGAGACAGGGGGCGGGACCGACCGCGCAGTCGACGTCGGCGATCGTGCCGCAGGAGCGGCAGACGACGTGGTGGTGGTTGTCACCCACCCGCGTTTCGTAGCGGGCCGTCGCACCGGCAGGCTGGATACGGCGCACCAGACCCGAGTCGGTGAGCGCACGTAGCACATCGTAAACCGCCTGGTGGGAGACGGTGGGAACATCCGCCCGGACGAGTGCGATCACGGTGTCGGTGTCGACGTGGGGGTGGTCCCGCAGCGCGGCGAGCACCGCCAGCCGGGGCCGTGTGACGCGCAGCGAGACCGCCCGAAGCTGGGCTTCGAGGTCGGTCATGCCGATGAACTTAACCAGCTTTTCTGGAACGGATCAAGTTTTCAGGGCTGTGTGTTCGCTTGGACACCTGTGCTTCATCGGCACGCTCTTCCCCTCGTACAGAAGAAATGCTCTTGATCCTTTGAAGCGGGCCGCGAGCCGGGAGCGCTGGCGTGGCTGCGCCATAATGGCCCGATTGTCCGCAGATGAACGGGGCGTTCCGTTGGATTCGACAGTCGTCGTGCGACCGTCCCGCCTGGCCGTCGCGGCGCTGCTGCTCTTCGCCGTCGTCGACGTGCTGGCCACCCTCGCCGCGATCGGGCACTACGAGGACAGCATCATCATCTTCACCCATGGCCGGCCCGACCTGCCGCCGGCGTGGTTCGCCTACGCCCTGCTCGAGTTCGCCGAGGACGAGCTGCTCGGCCTGCCCGGCCTCCTGGCGGTCGTGTGGTGGCTGACCCTGCTGCTCGCCCTCGCCGGCCTCTATCGGCTGCGCCCGATCCTGCCCCGGCTCCGGGCGCTGCTGGTCACGGCCGTCCTGCTGAAGACGGTGGCCGCCGTGCACCACGCCCTCGCCGCCCCGCCCGACCCGGTGATCGAGGGCTTCCTCACCACGAGACCGGTCGCCTATCCGCTCTGGACCGTCTCCACGATCGTCCTGGCGGCGGCCGCCTGGCGGGTGGCCCGGTCCGGCCACCCGGACCGGGTCTGACCACCGCATATGCTGCGTCCATGTCGATCCTCGAGGAAGCCTCCGTCGATGCCGCCGTGTTCGCGCTGCGGCCCGGCTACCGCGCCATGCTGATCACCGTGGAGGGGCTGGTGCCGGGACCGAGCGACGCCGACAGTGACGCGCTGCTCAAGGAGGCCGAGGAGTCGGCCCGCGACCTGGTCGTCGAGCAGGTTCCGCACGTGGCGGCGTGGCGGGAGGCCTACCGTGCGTTCGGGGCGAAGCCGCAGCGCACCCGCAACAGCCTGGAGGCGCTGCTGCGGCGCGCGGCGGACGGGCTGCCGCGGGTGAACCGGCTGACCGACATCTACAACGCGATCTCGGTGCTGCACCGCATCCCGCTCGGCGGCGAGGACCTGGCCCGGTACGCCGGCCCGCCCCGCCTGATCCGCGCGACCGGCGCCGAGCCGTTCGACACCACCGCCGCGGGCGCCGAGGTGATCGAGCACCCGGAGACCGGCGAGGTGGTGTGGTGCGACGACGAGGGGGTCACCTGCCGGCGGTGGAACTGGCGGCAGGGCCGGCGCACCCGCCTGCGCGACGAGACCACGTCGGCGCTGTTCATCCTGGACGCCCTGAAGCCGATGTCCGACGAGGACCTGAACGCCACCGCCGGCGAACTGATCACCCGGCTCGGCGGGCTGGGCCCCGACGTCCGCACCGGGCACCGGCTGCTGTCCGCTCACTCCCCGGCGTCGATCTGAGAACGATCACCCCCGGGCCGAGCTACATGAGCCGCACCTTGGCGTCCTCGGCGACGTCGGCGGATGCGTCGTCCAGCCGCCCGAGCTCGTCCGCGAGCCCCGCAGGCGTCACGGTTGGAGCGTCTCGTTGATCTCGATGAGATGGCCGTCCGGGTCGCGCAGGAACGCCCGCACCTCGCCACCCCACTCCGGCTCGGCCGGTGCGGTGAGCAGCGTGACGCCGGCGGCGGTCAGGGCCGCGCAGGCCGCGCGGCAGCCCGCCACCTGCACGACGATCGCCGCGACCACTCGGGAAGCGCCGCCTCGGGTGCCCGCAGGGCGACCCCCGGCCGGTCCGGCGGCGGCTCCCCGGCCGCGGCGAGGTGCTGTCCGGGTGCTGGTGTTCGCGGGTGTGTGTTGGGTGGGGGTGCGATCCGGACCTGAAGTCGACACGGGTGCTGGTGTTCGCGGGTGTGTGTTGGGTGGGGGTGCGATCCGGACCTGAAGTCGACACGCGCTGCCGAGCAGCCCGATCAAGGCCGGCCCGATGCAGTCCGCGATCTCCGCGGCGGTGAAGCCTGCGCCGGCCGCACCGGCCCCGGCCATCGATTTCCGCCGAGCACCGTCGACACATCGTCAATTTGCGATTAGACGATAAATTTTGAGAATGATTATCGTTCCGCTCCTCAGTGACAGGAGTGAGAACCATGAAGCGCATGCTCTGGATCGCGGGTCTTGCCGCGGCCACCACCGTGATAGCCGGGTGCGGCTCGTCGAGCGACGGGAGTGAGGCGGCGGCCCCCGCCGAGGAGCCGAAGCTCGCCGTCGTCGCCACCACGCCGGAGGTGGCGGACTTCGTGCGCAACATCGGCGGCGCCGGCGTCGACGTCACGCAGATCATCAAGCCGAACGTCGACCCGCACGACTACGAGCCGACGCCCGCCGACCTCCAGGCGATCAGCAAGGCGAAGATCGTCGTCAAGAACGGCGTGGGCCTCGAGGAGTGGCTGGACCGCACGATCGAGTCGGCCGGCTTCACGGGCGCGGTCGTCGACTCCAGCGAGGGTGTGACGCTGCGCGAGGGCGGCCACCACCACGAGGAGGAAGAGGAGGGGGAGCACGCCGAGGAGGAAGGGGAGGAGCACGATCCCCACATCTGGCACGACCCCCGCAACGCCAAGATCATGGTGGCGAACATCGAGAAGGGCCTGGCCGCCGCCGACCCATCCAATAAGGCCACCTTCAACGCAAATTTCGTGAAATATGCGGCGGAAATCGACAAGCTCGACGCCGACAACGCCGCTGCCTGGGCGAAGATCGAGGACCGCAAGCTCGTCACCAACCATGATGCGTTCGGCTACTACATCGAACGCTACGACCTCGAGTTCGTCGGCTCGGTCATCCCCAGCCTCGACACCAGCGCCGAGCTCTCCGCGAAGCAGCTCAGCGACCTGATCGCGAAGATCGAGAGCACCGGCACCAAGGCGATCTTCGCGGAAAGCTCGCTGCCGCCGAAGACCGCCGAGGCGATCGCGCAGCAGGCCGGCGTGAAGGTCGTCGCCGGTGAGGACGCGCTGTTCGGCGACAGCCTCGGCCCGGACGGCTCGTACCTCGAGGCCGAGCGCCACAACACCGAGGTCATGACCGAGGCGCTGGCCGGCTGACGATGGAACTGCGGTACTCCGGCGCCGGCGTCGGCTATCAGGGCAAGCCGGTTCTGTCCGACATAGACCTGGAAATCCGCGAGGGCCAGCGACTGCTGCTCGTAGGCCCGAACGGCGCCGGCAAATCCACCCTGATCAAGTCGATGGTGGGCCTCGCCGAGATCGTCGGCGGGACCGCGACGACGCCGCCCCGCCACGAGACCGGATACGTTCCGCAGTCCGGCAGCCTCGACGCCGACTTCCCGGTCAGCGCGCGACAGGTCGTCATGATGGGCCGCTACCGCCGCCTCGGCTGGTGGCGGCCCGCCGGGAGGGCCGACCGCGCCGCCGTCACCGACGCCCTCCGCAGAGTCGGGATGGAGGACCGGGCCGGCCACCGCTTCGGCACCCTCTCCGGCGGCCAGCGCCAGCGCGTGCTGCTGGCCCGCGCCATCGTCGCCGCGCCGAAGCTGCTGCTGCTCGACGAGCCGTTCAACGGCGTCGACGCGGTCAGCCAGGAGGCCATCGTGACGGTCCTGCGGGAGCTGTCGGCCGCCGGCACCGCCATGGTCGTCAGCACCCACGACCTCGGTCTCGCCCGCGACCTCGCCGACCTCGTCTGCCTCCTCAACGGGCGGCAGTGGGCGGTGGGCAAGCCAGGAGAGACACTCACGGTCAGTGCGCTGCGCCAGACGTACGGCGGGAGCGCCGTGGCCCTGGACGACGGCCGGACCGTGCTGGTGGAGCCGTGATCGAGCCGTTCACCGTACCGTTCATGGGCCGCGCCCTCGCCGAGATCGCCCTGCTCGCACTGATCTGCGGCCCGATCAGCGTCCTCGTGTTCGTGCGCCGCCTGTCGTTCGTCTCGGACGCGCTGACACACACCGTCTTCCCCGGTGTCGTGATCGGGTTCGCGGCGGCCGGCATCGAGGGAGTGTTCCCCGGCGCCCTGGTCGCGGGCGTGCTCACCGCCGTGGTGCTCACCGTGCTGACGCGCGGGGCCCGGCTCACCGGCGACGCCGCGACGGCGGTCCTGCTCACCGCCATGTTCTCGATAGGTGTGGTGCTGGTGTCGCGCCGGGCCTCGTACACATCGGATCTGACGTCCTTTCTCTTCGGACGGCTGCTGACCGTGACGCCGCAGCAGATCGCCGAGACCGCCGTGCTCGCGGTGGTGATCCTGGCCGGGCTGCTGGTCACCGCCCGGGCCCTGGTGTTCCGCGCCTTCGATCCGGTGGGTGCGGCCGCCGCCGGTTTCCGGGTCGGCCGGCTCGACCTGTGGCTGAACGTGCTGCTCGCCCTCGTCGTGGTGGCCGCCGTGCGCGCGGTCGGGACGATCCTCGTGGTGGCGCTGCTGATCGTCCCGGCGGCGGCCGCGCGGATGGTGTCGGACCGGCTCGCCGTGATGGCCGGCGTCGGCGGGGTGCTCGTGCTCGCCGCCGGATATCTGGGCCTGCTCCTGTCCTGGACCGCCTCGCTCCGGTACGGGGTGGCGCTGACCTCGGCGTCCGCGGTGGTGCTGCTGCTCGTGCTGTTCTACCTGCTGCTCATCCCGGTGAAGATGCTGAGGAGTACGACGTGATCGAGCGCGCGGTGATCGAGGTGCTGCTCGTCGGCGCCCTGGCCGGCCTCATCGGCGTGCACGTGGTGATGCGCCGCCTCTCGTTCTTCACGATGGCGCTGACCCACGCGACGTTCCCGGGCGTGGTGGCCGCCTCGATCGTCGGGGTGAACCTGCTGCTCGGCGGCGTGGTGACCGGCGCCGTGATCGCCCTCGGGGTGGCCGCGCTGTCCCGGCGCCGCGGCCAGGACGCCGCGGCGGCGACCGGCGTGCTGCTCTCCGGCGGGTTCGCGCTCGGCGCCGCCCTCGTCGCGACGCAGAGCGGCTTCAGCCGGGACCTGTCCTCGTTCCTGGTCGGCTCGATCCTCACGGTCAGCGCCGGGGACCTGCTGATCACGGCGGTCGTCCTGGTCGTCGTGGCGCTCACGCTGCTGGTCTGCGCCCGCCCGCTGCTCTACACCGGCTTCGACCCGACCGGCGCCCGCGCGGCCGGCCTGTCGGTCGGCGCCTGGGACGTGGTGCTGCTGCTCACCATCCAGGTCGTCGTGGTGACGCTGGTACCGGCCATCGGCACCATCCTCGCCCTGTCCCTGATCGTCGCCCCGGCCGCGGCGGCCCGGCTGTGGTCCGACCGCCTCCCGGTGCTCACCGCCCTGGCCGTCGGCCTCGCGATGGCGAGCGGCGTGATCGGCCTGGCCGTCTCGGCCCGCTGGAACGTGGCCGCCGGAGCGAGCATCTCCCTGACCGCGACGGTGGTCCTGCTGCTCTCCTGGCTTCTGCGGCGGTCGATTCCTCTCCTGGGCAGGGTCGTGCCCGCATGATCGAGCCGGGGGAGCTGCGCCGGGCCGTCGAGGTGCTGCGGGGGATGGCCTACGAGCACCGGCTGCACATCCTGGTCGTGCTGAAGGCGGGCGAGGCCACCCCGGCCCGGATCGGCGAGGTCGTCCCGGCCCATCCCACGGCGATCGCCCACCACCTGCGGCACCTCGCGAACGCCGGCCTGATCCGCCGTCGCCGCCAGGGCCGGCACGTCTTCTACGCCCTGTCCGGCGACGCGGTGGCCGACCTCGTCGACGGCGTGCTGAACAGCCTCCGCACGGCGGGGACGCCCCTCACGCGGGCTCCTTCGCCGGCACCCGGGAGAAGTGCAGCTCCGGGTCGGTGACGTCGTCGGCCCGGAGGAGCTTCACGTCGGACTGGTAGTTCATCGAGGTGAGCCAGGGCATCCGGTCGCCCTGGCGTGGCAGGTCGCCGACCGCGCGCTTGATGTAGCCCGCCCCGAAGTCGAGGAAGGGCCGGGTCGGCATGGACGGGTCGCTCACCTCGGGACGGCATTCGTCGTACCCATGAAGGTCCATGTGTTTCAGGAGCCGGCAGAAATGCTCGCAGAGCAGGCCGATCTTGAGCGTCCAGGAGGAGTTGGTGTAGCCGATCGCGAAGGCGAGGTTCGGCACGCCGGAGAGCATCATGCCCTTGTAGGCGACGGTGTCCGGCAGGTGCACGGGACGGCCGTCGACGGTGACCGGGACGCCGCCGAACGCCTGCACGTTCAGGCCGGTGGCGGTCACGATGATGTCCGCTTCGAGGGTACGGCCGGACTCCAGCAGCACGCCGGTCGCGGTGAACCGGGCGATCCGGTCGGTGACGATCGAGGCGCTGCCGTGCCGGATGGCCCGGAACAGGTCGCCGTCGGGCACCGCGCAGAGCCGCTGGTCCCACGGGTCGTAGGGCGGGTTGAAGTGCTCGTCGACCGGATAGCCGGCCGGCAGCTGCTTGGTGTTGACCCAGCGGATCACCCGCCGCGCCGACCGGGGGAAGCGCTGCGCGAACGACCAGATCAGCTTCTGCTGGGCGATGTTCTTGCGGCGGGTCCACGCGTAGCCGCGCTCCGGGCCGAGGTGCTTCTTGAGCGCGTTGGCGATCCGGTCCTTCTTCGGCACCGGGAGGATGTAGGTCGGCGTGCGCTGCAGCATCGTCACGTGCGCGGCGGTCGTCGCCATGGCCGGAACCAGCGTCACCGCCGTCGCGCCGCTGCCGATCACGAGGATCCGCTTGCCGGCGTGGTCGAGATCGTCGGGCCAGTGCTGAGGATGAACCAGTTCCCCACCGAAGTCGGACATGCCGGGAAAGTCGGGTGTGTAGCCCTCGTCGTAGCGGTAGTAGCCGCCGGCGCTGAAGATCCAGTCACAGGTGAGCCGTTTGCCGTCCGCGAGGGTGACGGTCCAGCGGGCCTGTTCGGACGACCAGGACGCACCGGTCACCTTGTGGTGGTAGCGGATGTGCTCCTCGAGGCCGTTCTCGGCGATCGTCTCGCGCAGGTAGGCGAGGATCCGCGGGGCGTCGGCGATCGACTCCTCGTCGCGCCACGGCTTGAACTCGTACCCGAAGGTGTGCAGATCGGAATCGGACCGGATCCCCGGATAGCGGAAGAGATCCCAGGTGCCGCCGGACGCGCCGCGGGCCTCCAGGATCGCGAAACTCTTGGCGGGCAGCTCGGTCTTCAGGTAGCGCCCCGCGCCGATGCCGGAGATGCCGGCCCCGACGATCAGCACGTCCAGATGTTCCATCCTCCCAGGATGCGTTTTCCCGGTGCCGTTGCGCCAGTGCGAAACGCACCGTCATCATCACAGCATGGTGCAGAAAGCTGCATGGCCGTCGATCTCGCCGCGGGTCGCCGACCTGTTCCGGCAGGGCGCCGAGGCCGCGATCGACCCGCCCGCCGACTGGATCGAGGGCCTGCACGCGGCGTCGCTCAGCGGTGATCGGATGCGGCCGGTCGCCGAGGACCCGGTGCTCGTGGCGGGGGTGCGGCGCAGCAACATCGCCAATCTGCGCCGATGGACGTCCGCCAACATCCAGACCCCGGGGGTACGGGTGCCGGTCGAGCCCGCCCCGGAACTCCTCGACACGGCCCGTGACCTGGTGCGGCGCGGGCTGGATCAGCGGGCGCTGGACTCCTACCGGACCGGGCAGTCGGTGGCCTGGCGGCGGTGGATGGACATCTGCTTCGACCTCGACGCGTCCCCGTCCGAGCTGCGCGACCTGCTCGACATCTCGTCGCTGTCGATCTCCACGTTCGTGGAGGACACGATCGCGGCGGTGTCCGAGCGGATGGAGGTGGAGCGGGCCTCGCTGACCCGTGGCGAGCACGCCGAGCGCCGGGCCACCGTCACGCTGATCCTGGAGGGGGCGCCGATCAGCCGGACGCGGGCCGAGGCGCAGCTCGGCTACCGGCTGACCGGCCCGCACACGGCGGCGATCGTGTGGGCGCCGGTCGCCTCCGACCAGCTCGAAGCCGCGGCCGAAGCCCTGGTCCGGGCCGGCGGCGCCGCCTCCCGCCTCACCGTCGTGGCGGGGGCGGCCGCCCTCTGGCTGTGGCTGCCGGTGGCCGTCGCACCGGACCCGGCCCGGCTCGTCCTCCCGCCGGGCGTCCGGATCGCGATCGGCCGGCCGGCCACCGACCTCGACGGCTTCCGGCGCAGCCACCTCGACGCCGTCACCACCCAGCGGATGCTGACCAGGCTCACCTCCCCGCAGCAGGTGGCCCGCTACACCGATGTCCAGCTCGCCGCCCTGCTCACCGCCGACCCGGTCCAGGCCGGCGAGTTCCTCACCGACACCCTCGGCGACCTCCTCCACGCCGACGCCGAGACGCGCGAGACGGTCGCCGTCTACGTGAGCGAGCAGTGCAGCACGACCCGCACCGCCGAACGCCTCTTCACCCACCGCAACACCGTGGTGCGCCGCCTCGCCCGCGCCGACCGGCTGCTGCCGCGCCCGCTGGCCGAGAACCTGGTGAGCGTCGCGGCCGCCATCGAGCTGCTGCGCTGGAGGGGTTGACCGGTGTGGGCAGGGGCGCCGCTCTTGGCGGTGACGCCCTGTGCGGGCATGGTGGCGTAGCGGAGCCGCGGCATGGCAGAATCAAGCCTGTCAATGTAGATCCAATGTCTTGCCGCATGCCGACGGGTGGGCCGGCGACCTGACCTGGGAAGTCGACTATGACGCCGCCGAACTTGATGCCGTGGAAGAGGGCCGTGGCGGGATCGCACGGCAACCTCCGTGGGTGGGAGAGGCAGTGACGGAGTCGGTCTGGAGCAACGCTGTCTGGCGCAAGAGCACGCGTAGTACCGGCAACAACGCGTGCGTCGAGGTGGCTTTTCTGGGCGGCGAGGTCGCGATCCGTGATTCGAAGATGCCGGAAGGGCCGGTGCTGATCTTCTCGGTGGCCGAGTGGCAATCCTTCCTCCGGTGGGTGGTGGAGAGCGGAGGCGAGGTCGCCTGAACGCTGTCAGTTCATCTCGGCGATGACCGACTCGAGGAAGTTCGCGGTGGCGCTCTGTTCCAGGGCGGTCTCCTCGAGGCGATAGAACTTGTCCTTGTACTCCGCGATGATGTCCTCGTCCTCGCGGGGGGGAGACGCTGGCGGCTCGGTTGTCGAGGAAGAGCAGTTCGTCGTCCTCGGGGTCGGCGAACTCGAGCATCGTGAAGCCTCGCCTCATGCCGAAGTGGAACCCCTGTGTGAAGGGCATGATCTGGATGCTGATCTGGGGACGCTCGTTCAGTTCCTGTAAGCGCCTGAGCTGCCGAACCATCACCTTGCCGTCTCGGGGCTTCGCGCCCGCCCATCTCCTGACGACGGCTTCGTCAAGGATGAAGAACATCTGTGGGGCGGCCTCACGATCCAGGATCGACTGTCGCAACATCCGGGCCTCGGTCTGGCGTTCGATGTCGCGCTCGGTGGTTTCGGTACTGGCGTAGGCCTGGTTGACCGCGCGGGCGTACTCCTCCGTCTGGAGCAGGCCGGGCACGATGAGGGGTTCGCTCTGGCGCAGCAGTGACGCAGATTCCTCGTAGCTCAGATAGGCCCTGAACTCACGGCCCAGCACGTCGCGGTAATGACTCCAGCCCTGTTGCCGGCTGGCCCGGGCCATTTCGGTCAGGGACTTCATCAGGTCGGGGTCGTTCACTTGATAGCAATCGAGCAGGGCTCGAAGATCTGTTTGCTGGACGCCGACCTGTCCGTTTTCGATTCTCAGCAGCTTCGATGGCGACCAGCCGAGTTCTTCGGCGACCTGTCTCTGGGTCAGGCCTCGTTCTGATCGTGCCCGGCGAAGTTCGATCCTCAAGCGACGTCGCTGCACGGTGGGATCGAGATGTTGCTCCATGATCGGCGATCTCCTGGCTGGATGGAAAGCAGGTCCGCTGAGTGCTCGGAGGCGGCGAGGGACGTATGGTGACCCGCAAGTGGGTAGTAGCAGATAGTGGGTATCAAGGCGCGAGTGGCAGGCGGCGGGAAGGGTCACGCTCCGACGACAGGGAGCAATATTGCTACTAGCTACCTGCTGCTAGCAAGTGGGCGCATCCTGAGTGTGACCACCTAACGGAGAGTACCCGTCATCTCCCGTTGGGACTGGCAACTCGGATCGTCGTGTTCCAGTCCCACTCTCTCGTGGAGCGAGACCCGAGGTGTCCCGGCTTCGAAGACCGGAGTCAGCGTGCCCAGGACGCCACCGACGAATCACGAGGCCACGGGCCGAGCGGGCGAGCCATCGCCCGTTCCGCGATCTGCGCCTGCCGTTTCGTATCGGCGTCGTTGGTACGCGCCGTGGCGGAGACGAGACACTCCGGCGTCCACGACGGGGGAATCGGGCGCGATGTCGGCAGTCCACGGGCCGGTCGGGAGTGACGCGGAAGCCGGGGACGAGGTCCGGGATCCTCAAAAAGGCGGCGAGCCGGGAGCTACGTCACACTCCTGGGTGCCGTTGCTGGTGCCGCCACCCGCGGCCTGCCCCTCCCCGTCGCCAACCCGGAACCCGGGCTGGCTCGTCGCCATCCTGGATTCCCTCGAGCGGGCAACGGGGCGTGCGAGGTCGCTCCGCGAATTTGTGACGATCTTTCTCGTGCACGCCGCGTTGTACGCATTGATCGCGGGGATCGTCGTGGCCGGCACCGTAGTGGTTCTCGTGAAGATGATGTCTATAGGGTCGTGGCCGGGGACGGCTGCGATCACCGTAGCGATCGCGGCATCCGGTGGCGCTGTGTTCGCCCGGCGTGCGACAGGCACGCCCCCCGCCCCGGGCTCGGCAGGCGAGACTGCCCCGGGCTCGGCAGGCGAGACCGCCCCGGGCTCGGCAGGGGAGACCGCCCCGGGCGAGCCCGAGCCTTCCGATGCGCAGGAAGACGGCGCTCAGTGAGAGCCGAGATGCCGGGTGACGAGCCGCGTCACCGCGGGCTGGCTCAACCAGCTGCCCACGCACGTGGTCACCAGAGAACCTGCGGCGATGAGTCCCATCGAGAAGACGCGGGCTTCGTTGGCGAAGAATGCGCGTGCTAGAAGCGCGAACACGATCAGGGACACGGCGGCGTAGATCGAGGAAGCCATCAGGCCTGCAAGGAGAACGGTTAGGCGCAGATCGGGAAACATCGATCTTTCATGAGGGCTGGGCGTTCGCGGCACGCCGGCCCGGGCGGTCCCGCTGGGCCGTTGCGCGGTCGATTTCTGCAGCTCAACCCGGAGAGGTGCTGAATTGTCGTCCGCCACGAGACCACCCCCTACGTATCGATGATTTAACCCGTGACGGCACGTCGCGACTACGTGCCGTTCCGTGTTTCCCTCTATGGTGCCGAATGAGGAGCGGTTGACTTGCTTGGTGTGCAGCGTTGTCGCGCGCCCAGCGGCTCGTGGGAGCCGCCGGGCCCCGGGGATGTCAGCCGCGCTTGCGGGCGTACTTCGCGCGGAATTTCTCGACTCGGCCCGCTGTGTCGAGGAGGCGGGAGCGGCCGGTCCAGAAGGGGTGGCTGGCCGAGGAGATCTCGACGTCGATGACCGGGTAGGTGTTGCCGTCCTCCCAGTCGACGGTCTTGTCGCTGGTCGCCGTCGAGCGGGTGAGGAAGGCGAAGCCGGCGCTGCGGTCGCGGTAGACGACCGGGTGGTAGTCGGGGTGGATGCCGGGTTTCATCGTTGGATCTCCTTGAGTGGGAAGCAGCCCGCGAACGGGTCGGTCAGGTGGCGCCACGCGTCGACGCCGTCGGCGAGCTCGTCGTCGGTGAGCAGGCAGGCGTCGAGCAGGCCGGTCAGATAGGTGGCGTCCAGGCCGAAACCGATCAGGGCGAGGACCGTCTGGCGGTCGCCGTAGTACGGGTCCCAGTTCAGGTCGGCGGCTATCCGGCGCTCGTCGCTCGTCTCGGTCCAGCGCTCGACCGGCAGCGCCGCCAGCCAGTAGCCGAGGCTGCCGAGGCTCACCCCGCCGCCGGCGGCCTCGAACGCGATCACCGCGTCCGGCTGGCTGGCGATCCAGAGCTGGCCGCGGCCGCGCAGGGCGTGCTCGGTGATGCTCTCCAGGGCCTCGTGCAGGCGCAGCGGGTGGAACGGGCGCCGGGAGCGGAACACCACCGACGTCTCGCCGTCGTGCACCGCGATCTGCCGGCCCTCCAGCGCCAGGCCGAGCAGGCCGGGACGGTTCGGATCGTGGCGGCCGGTGCGCCGGAGGTCGGCCGCCAGGCTCGCGCAGTCCAGGGGCGGCGCGGTCCCGGTCGTGACGTGCGCCGACCACGGTGCTAAACGACGTACCAGAAGATCCAGGCGCTCCAGGTCGAGCGGATCGCTGTCCGGGCGGCTCCACAAAAGAACGGTGTCGCTGAACTCGACCTGGTGGGCGCAGACCTCGGCGACCGCGCGGTGATCGTCGTCGGCCGCGTGCATGTCCCGGTCGCGCAGGTCGTCGGTGCTCGCCAGGTCGTCGAGGAAGCGGTCGGCGTCGACGACCGTGACATAGGAGTCGAAGCGCAGGGCCGCGGTCACCGGCGCGCCGTCGACGAGGGTGTGCGCACAGGCCGTGGCGACCGCTTCCGGCTCCACGGCCGGCGGCAGCACCAGCAGGATGTCGCTGCCGGGACATTCACGAGCCATGCGTACGAGGGTCGGCAGCGCGTCCTCGCGCAGGGTGCACGAGACGCAGCCGTGCTCGAGCGGGATCTCCGCCTCCTCGAGGATCCGGTCGGCCGACTCGACGACCCGGCGTATCCGGCCCTCGCGGATCGCGGAGATGTCGTGGCGGACGGCGAGCAGGGCGGGGTCCTCGATCAGCAGGGCGCGGGCCGCCGCCTGCGTGGTGCCGGGGGACAGCCCGGAGAGCACGGTGACGGCCGGTCGGTGGTCAACAGCAATCTTCACGACCCCCATCTTGTTGGAAACGATTTTCATTGTCTAGTCTGACGCCATGTCCAATATCTGTGACGTGACAGGCGCGAAGCCGAGCTTCGGCAACGCCGTGTCCCACTCGCACCGCCGCACCCGCCGCCGCTGGAACCCGAACGTGCAGCGCCGCCGCTTCCGCCTCGCCGACGGCCGCACGATCCGGCTCACCGTCAGCACCACCGGGCTGAAGATCATCGACAGGGACGGCATCGACTCGGTCGTGGCCCGCCTGCGCGCCAGGGGAGTGGCGGTCTGATGCGCGACCGGGTGATCAAGCTGCGGAGTACGGCGGGGAGCGGGTACACGTACGTGACCCGGAAGAACCGGCGCACCCACCCGGACCGGCTGGTGCTGCGCAAATACGACCCGGCGGTGCGCCGGCACGTCGAGTTCCGGGAGGACCGCTGATGGCCCGCCGTGGTCTGATCGAGCGCGAGCAGCGCCGGGCCGCCCTCGTGGACCGCTACGCCGAGCGGCGGGCCGGCCTCAAGAAGACGATCGCGGCTCCGGCCACCGGCCCGGCCGAGCGGGAGGCGGCCGTCCGCCGCCTGTCCACCCTGCCGCGCGACTCCAGCCCGAGCCGCCGCCGCAACCGGGATCAGATCGACGGGCGGCCGAGGGGTGTCCTGGCACGGTTCGGACTGTCCCGGGTGCGCTTCCGTGAGTTGGCGCTGCGCGGCGAACTGCCCGGCGTGCGCAAGGCATCTCTCTAGGAATCGAGGAGCGCGTTGAGACGCGCGGCCTGGCGGGTCAGGTGATCACGCTCGGGGGTGGTGGTGGCCCGCCGCGCCGCCTCGGCGTAGAGCCGGGCCGCCGTCGCCGGGTCGCCGTCGCGTTCGTGCAGGTAGGCCGCGGCGGCGGCATGGCGGGGCAGGCCGGCGTCGAGGTCGGCGAGCGCCTTGAGGCCGGCCCGGGCGCCGTCCGCCTCGCCCACGGCGACGGCCCGGTTGAGGCGCACGACCGGGCTGCCGGTGAGTGCCACGAGCTCGTCGTACCACTCGACGATCTGCACCCAGTCGGTCTCCTCGGCCGCCGGCGCGTCCGCGTGCAGCGCCGCGATCGCGGCCTGCGCCTGGAACTCGCCGAGCCGGTCCCGGGCCAGCGCCGCCTGCAGGATCTCCACGCCCTCGGCGATCAGCGCGGTGTCCCACCGCCCGCGGTCCTGCGCCGCGAGCCGGACCAGGCTGCCGCTCTCGTCGGTGCGTGCCCGCCGCCGGGCGTGGTGCAGCAGCATGAGCGCCAGCAACCCGGCCACCTCCGGATGATCGACCGAGGCGGCCAGCTGGCGGGTGAGCCGGATCGCCTCGGCCGCCAGGTCGACGTCGCCGGAGTAGCCCTCGTTGAAGACCAGGTAGAGCACCCGCAGCACGGTCGCGACGTCCCCCGGCTGGTCGAAGCGCACCCCGGACACGGTCCGCTTCGCCCGGCTGATCCGCTGCGCCATGGTCGCCTCGGGCACCAGGTAGGCGTCGGCGATCTGCCGGGTGGTCAGCCCGCCGACCGCCCGGAGCGTCAGCGCCACCGCCGACGCCGGGGTCAGCGACGGATGCGCGCACAGGAAGTACAGCTGCAGCGTGTCGTCGACCGAGGCGGCGGGGCCCGGCGCCGGCTCCTCGGAGACCACGTCCTCGCGCCGGCGGCGGGCCGCGTCGGCACGGGTCGCGTCGAGGTAGCGGCGCCAGGCCACCGTGACGAGCCACCCCAACGGGTCGCGGGGCGGCTCGTCCGGCCACACCCGGACCGCGTCGATCAGCGCGTCCTGCACGGCGTCCTCGGCCGCCGCGAAGCCGGCTCCGCGGCGGACGAGGACACCGATCACGCTCGGGGTGAGCTCGCGGAAGTTCATTCCGTGGCGGTCGGGTGCGCGGTCAGGAACGGCCGGACCTCCAGCCACTCGTGGATCGGCTTGCCGTCCTTGCCGGGCGCCGCGGACAGCTCCCCGGCCAGCTCGACGGCCCGCTCGTACGTCTCCACGTCGATGATCATCCACCCGGCGATGAGGTCCTTCGTCTCGGCGAACGGGCCGTCGGTGACCGGCGGCCGGCCCTCGCCCCCGTACTGCACCCAGGCGCCCTCGGGCGCCAGCGCCTGCCCGTCCACGAACTCGCCGCTGGACTCCAGCTTGGCCGCGAAGTCGTTCATGTACTGGATGTGCGCCGTGATCTCCTCCGGCGTCCACTTCTCCATCGGCACGTCGTTGACCGGAGCCGGCGCGCCACGGTAGTGCTTCAGCAGCAGGTACTTCGGCATGGTGTCTCTCCTCGGTCTGGCGTGACCCATTGTGGCCACATCTACCCCGGGGACGGAGCCCGCCGCCGCGTCTCGACATCCCGCCGACGTTTTCGGCGAACTTTTTTCTAGCGACCCGAGGCGAGCCGCGCGGAGGGGGTGAGGTTGAGGCGGGCGACCGCGTCGCGCAGGTCGGCCGGCCAGAGGAACAGGCGGTACTCCGGGTCGACGGCGAACCAGTCCTCCGGGCCGTGCAGCACCCGGTTGCGCAGGTCGGCGCAGTAGCGTTCGCGCCAGGAGCGCTCGTCGACCTTCAGCGGCTGCCCGTTCACCTTCTTCTTGGTGATGTCGAAGAGCTTCTCCATGGCGCGATACTCGTACGCGAGCAGGGTCTGCGGGTTGGCCCAGATGCCGAGGCCGTCGGCGCGGGCGCCGGACGCCGCCTCGATCAGCAGGGCGAGGTCGTCGGCGGCCGGGATGTCCGGGTAGATGACGAACGGCGCCGCCCAGCCCGCGGTCACCAGGTCGAGGTTGAAGGTGGGCCGCAGCCGCTTCGGAAGCTCCCGGCGTTCCTTCTCGGTGTAGTCCGGCGCGAGGTAGGCGAGCAGCCGGTGGTTGCTGTCGAACGGGCTGTCCGCCACCCGGATGAACATCGACCGGGGCTGTCCGCCCGGCCGGGCCAGGCGCTTGGCGATGTTCTCCTTCGAGAACGCCGAGGCGGCCTGCCCCTGGGAGAACTGCAGCGAGCCGGCCTGCCCGCTGTCCAGCCGGGGCTTCAGGAACTCGCCGAGCTCCGAGGAGATCGGCGCGAGCCCCTTGTGGATCCACTCGGCGAGCTGCGAGAACTCCTCGTCGATCTGCGCGGCCCGGTCCGCGCTGCGCGCCGTCACCTCGGGGGTGTCGACCGAGAGCATCCGGACCGGCATCCGCAGGTTCGGCGTGTCCCCGTCCGTTACATCCAATAGTGGTCGGGTACCCAGGGTCGGCATGCTGGCGCCGGTCGGCGCCCAGAAGACTTGCACAGGCTCGATCATCACGATCCTCCTAGCAGGGATGACGCCAGTGCATCACCTGCTTCGGGCTACGCCTACGGCGTGGAAGAAACCCGACCGTGAAGCGGGTGTGATCAACTAGAGCCACCAGAAGGAGGAAGTCATTCTCACCGTCAACGCCATCGCCGCCCCCTCGGCCACCGAGCCGCTCGTCCGCACCACCGTCGAGCGCCGTGACGTGGGCCCGGCCGATGTCCTCATCGAGATCGCCTACGCCGGCATCTGCCACTCCGACATCCACACGGTGCGCGCCGAGTGGGGCCAGGTGCCCTACCCGCTCACCGTCGGCCACGAGATCGTCGGGCACGTGACCGAGATCGGCAGCGAGGTGACCCGCTACGCCGTCGGCGACCGGGTCGGCGTCGGCTGCATGGTCAACTCGTGCCGGGAGTGTGAGAACTGCAAGGCCGGCCAGGAGCAGTACTGCCTCGCCGGCAACACCGGCACGTACGCCGCCGTCGACCGGGACGGCACGATCACCCAGGGCGGCTACTCCACCCACATCGTCGTCGACCAGGACTTCGTGCTGCGGGTGCCGGAGTCGATCCCGGTCGAGAAGGCGGCGCCGCTGCTCTGCGCCGGCATCACCACCTACTCGCCGCTGGCGCACTGGAACGCCGGCCCCGGCAAGAGGGTCGCCGTCGTCGGCATGGGCGGGCTCGGCCACATGGCCGTCAAGATCGCCGCCGCGATGGGCGCCGATGTGACGGTGCTGTCGCAGACGCTCGGCAAGAAGGAGGACGGCCTCGCCTTCGGCGCGGGCGACTACCACGCCACGAGCGACCCGGCCACGTTCGAGAAGCTGAAGAACAGCTTCGACCTGATCATCAACACGGTCAGCGCCCCGATCGACATGCGCGCCTACCTGGGCCTGCTGCGCCTCGACGGCACGCTGGTCAGCGTCGGCGCCCCGCCGGAGCCGCTGCCCGTGCAGGTCTTCACGCTGTTCAACAACCGCCGCTCGTTCGCCGGCTCCAGCATCGGCGGCATCGCCGAGACCCAGGAGATGCTGGACTTCTGCGCCGAGCGCGGCATCGCCCCCGAGGTGGAGATCATCGACGCCGAGGCGGTGAACGAGGCCTACGAGCGGGTGCTGAAGTCCGACGTCCGCTACCGGTTCGTGATCGACATCGACAGCCTGCGGAAATAGGCAAGTAAGGATCAGACACGGAACTGCGCGACGACGGTCCGCAGTTCCGTGGCTATCCCGGCCAGCTCGTGCGCTGTCGACGTCGCCTCACCCAGCGCCGCCGTCGTGGTCTGCGCGGCCGTCGCGACGCCGTCGATGTTCCCGGCGATCGCCACGGTGCCGCCGGCCGCGTCGCCGACGCTGCGGGCCATCTCCCCGGTCGTGGCGGTCTGCTCCTCCACGGCCGACGCGATGGTGGTCTGGTAGTCGCTGATCCGCGCGATGATCGAGGAGATCTCGCCGATCGCGGCGACCGCCTGCGAGCTGTCCGCCTGGATCGCCTCGACCCGCTGGGCGATGTCCTCGGTGGCCCGCGCCGTCTCCTGGGCCAGATCCTTCACCTCGGAGGCGACGACCGCGAACCCCTTGCCCATCTCGCCGGCGCGAGCGGCCTCGATGGTGGCGTTCAGGGCGAGCAGGTTCGTCTGCTCGGCGATCGCCGTGATCGTCTTGATCACGTTGCCGATCTCCGAGCTCGACGCCCCCAGCTTCGACACCGTCGCGTTGGCGCTGTCCGCCACGCCGACCGCGTCGCTGGCGACCCGGGCCGCCTCGGACGCGTTCGACGCGATCTCCCGGATCGAGACGCCCATCTCCTCGCTGCCCGCAGCGACGCTCTGCACGTTCGTGGAGACGTCGCCGGCCGCCTGCGCGGCCACGCCGGCCTGGGTGGCGGCGTCCTGGGCGGACTGGCCGATCCGGTCGGCGGCCCGGGTGAGGCGTTCGGTGCTGGTGTCCAGGGTCTGCGAGCTGACCGTGAGCCGGCCGACCATGCTGCGCAGGCCCTCGCGGGCGGCGTTCACGGCGACCGCCATGGCGCCGAGCTCGTCCCGCGCGTGCACCTCGGCGCCCACGGTCAGGTCACCCTCGGCCACCGCGCCGAGCGCCGCCGAGACGCTGCGGAGCTGGCGGGCGATCACCCGGGAGACGAAGGTCGCCATGGCGATCGCCAGGACCAGACCGACGATCAACCAGATGATCATCTGGTTGCGGGCGCTCGCATAGGCGTCCCCGGCGTGGGCGGCCATCGCGGCCGACTCGGTGTCCTCGGCCTCCTGGAGTTCCACCACGGCCGCGCGCAGATCGTCCTGCGTCCGCGTCCAGACCGTGCCGAGCTGAGCCGGCGCCGGCATCTCGAATCCGGCGTCCGGCGCCTCCTGGAACAGCGCGTAGTCGCGCAGCTGCCGATAGAAGGCGAAGGTGTCGGCCACCTCGCCGGCCGCCCTCTGCCGGACCGGCGACTCGGTGGAGAGCGCACGGTACCTGTCGATCGCGGCGACGGTGGTGTCGTCGATCGCCGGCAGCAGGTCGCGCTGGGCCTGCTTGGCGTCCGCCGCCACCACCGAGTAGGCGAACAGCACCTGGAAACCGTGCCCGATCGCGCCGCGGATCGTGGCGAGCTCGAGGCTGCTGTCGACGTGGTCGGCCTTCATCGTCTTGATGTCCTCGTTGAGGTCGCTGAGCCGCACGATCGCCAACGCGCCGACGAGCGCGGCGACCAGCGCGCCGCACAGCGCCGCCGCGTAGACCTTGGTGCTCACCTTGAAGTCGGCCAGCGCGCCGGCCAGCCTGTTCCGGCCGGTGGTGACCTCGATCCCGCTTCGCCCGCTCATCGCTACCCCGCGTCTTCCCGGACTGTTCCTCCCTTCCTGTCGGCTAGATCCCGCGACGCCTGAGCGGCGTCGCGAAACCGTCATTTTCCGTCACTCTGGGCGATTGGTCAGGCCTTTGATGTGTACGAGAAGAGGAGCACCCTCTCGACGCAGAGCACCCGGCCGGTGAACCCGCCGGTCACCTCGGTCGACAGGTAGCGGCCGTCGAGCCGGGTCAGCTCGGCGCCGTCCGCGCTCAGCACGATCTCGTCGGGGCCGGCGTACTCGTGCGGCGCCTCGGCCGCCTCGATCCGCAACGTGACGGTGCCCGGGGACGCCGGCACGGTGCCGACCGTCTGCTCCAGGTCGCCGATGCGGGCCACCGCGGCGATCGACGAGCCGTCCGCCACCAGCGCGTACCAGTGCCGGTCGTCGAGGCGGAGCACGAGGCGCGACGGTTCCGGGCCGGGGGAGACGCTCGCCTCGGCGGCCCAGAGCAGGTCGGTCACCCGTACACAGGAGAAGCCGGAACCGGCCGACGCGGCCGGAGTGATCCAGCGCGGATGCGTGACCGCTCGGGTGAAGTCCTCGGCGAACGAACGATCCCGATGGGGGACCGGCCGGTCCGCGACGCCGACCACGTGCCAGCCGTCGCGCCAGGTGACCGGCGCGAGGAACGTCTCCCGGCCGATCACGTGGAAGCCGGGCGTGAACCCGCGCGGGCGCACGCCGAGGTACACCATCCACCAGGAGCCGTCGGCGGCCCGCACGAGATCGCCGTGCCCGGTGTTCTGGACCGGGTGCGTGGTGCTGCGGTGGGTGAGGATCGGGTTGTCCGGACAGGGCTCGAACGGGCCCGACGGCGCCGGTCCGCGCGCGATCGTCACGGTGTGGCCGCGCTCGGTGCCACCCTCGGCGATCATGAGGTACCAGACGCCGTCGATCTCGTAGAGGTGCGGCGCCTCCGGGTGGGCCATACCGGTGCCGGGCCAGACGCCCCGGATGTCGCCGAGCTTCGTGCCGGTGAACGGGTCGATCCGGACCTGCATGATGCCGCCCGGGTCGTGGAAACCCTTGTACGTGAGGTAGCAGTTCCCGCCGGCGTCCCAGGCCAGGTCGGGGTCGATGCCGATCGTCCCGGGCACGAAGACCGGGTCGCTCCACGGCCCGGCCGGGTCGTCGGCGTGCACGATCAGCTGCCCGTCCTCGATCCGGTTCACGATCGTCGTGGTGAGCCAGAACCGGCCGTCGTGGTGGCGCAGCGTCGGCGCGTAGATCCCGGTCGAGGGCGCCACTCCGGCGGGGTCGAACTGCGTGGTCCGGGTGAACACGTTCCCGATCTGCTCCCAGCTCACCAGATCGCGGCTGTGGAAGATCGGCACGCCCGGGAAGTACTCGAAGCTGGAGCAGACGAGGTAGTAGTCCTCGCCGGCCCGGCACACGGACGGGTCGGGGTGGAAACCGGGGATGACCGGCTCGGTATCGATCGCCATGCATCGAGCCTAGGGAGCCGCCGGATCACCGCGGATGGCCCGCCGGTGCCTCACCGCCGCCGGAGCGCTCAAGTTTCGGCGGCCGGGTCGATGGGATCTCCGTGGGAGGATCGGGGTCCGTGCCGCCGTTCCGGCTGACGCGCACCCTCGCCGTGTCCGCCGGCGTCGTCGTGATCTCGGCGATCTGGTTCGCGATCGGCCTGGCCCGCCCCACGCCACCGGCGATCGGCTGGCTCTCGCTGCTGGTCGCGGTGCCGGTTGCCGGGTACATCAGCTGGCGGGCCGCCGCGCGGGGCCGGACGTTCTGGCGGTACATGGCGGTCGGCATCGTGCTGCTCGGCCTCGGCGCCGCCGGGAACGCCCGCGACTACTTCAGCGGCGACGAGCAGGGCCAGCACATCAGCGTGTTCACCTCGGGGGTCTACCTCTCCGGCCTCGTGGTGATGCTGCTCGGCATCCTCCGGATCCGCGGCGCCCGCCGATCCCGGATCGAGTGGATGCGGTTCGGCCTGGACATGGCGACCGTCCTGGTCACCGTGCTGACCTTCGCGTGGCATCTCATCTACCCGCGCTGGGATCAATGGCTGCAGGGCACGGCCGGCGGCGCGATCTCCATCCTCATCGTGGTCGGCGCCGGGGTGATCTGCGCCTTCGCGTTCGTGAAGGTGGCCTTCACCGGCACCGGGCCGATCGACCGGCGCGCCCTGCACCTGCTCGCGCTGACCGGCGCGATCGGGGCCGGCGGCGGGTCGCTGGCTCCGCTGCTCGAATCCCGGCCCTATCTGAACACCGGGCACGTGCTGCTCCCGACCACGTGCTTCTTCCTCGGCATCGCCGCCGACCGCCAGATCCGCGCCACCGTGGCCGGGCCGCCGGCGCCCCGCCCGGCGTCGCGCCGGCTGAGCGTCATGCCGTACACGGCGGTCCTGGCCACCGGGGGCCTGCTGCTGGTCAGCGCGATCGACCACACCCCCGACATCGCGGCCGTGGCCGCCGGCTCGGTGATCGTCACGGTGATCGTGGCGGCCCGCCAGTTCCTCGCCCTGCGCGACAACGCCCGGCTCGTCGCCGACCTCGACTACCGGGCCACCCACGACGCCCTGACCGGGCTGCCGAACCGCACCGTCCTGACCCGGGAGATCACCGCGGCGCTCCGGGACCGGACCGCCGACGTGTACGTCGCCCTGATCGACCTCGACGACTTCAAAGTGATAAACGACGACCTCGGGCACGCCGTCGGCGACGCCCTGCTGCGCGAGGTGGCCGGCCGCGTCGCCGCCGAGCTCCCGGCCGGCAGCACGGTGGCCCGGCTCGGCGGCGACGAGTACGCGATCCTGCTCCGCGGCGGCCACACCCGGGCGCTGGACGCGATCACCGCGAGCCTGCGCCGGCCGGTCCACGCGGCCGGCCACGAACTCGTCGTCGAGGCCAGCGTCGGCCTGGCCCCGGCCCGGGCCGGCGACGACGCCGACGAGCTGCTGCGCCGCGCCGACGTCGCCATGTACGCCGCGAAGGAGCTCGGCAAGGGCCGGCAGGCCGTCTACGACCCGGCCATGGACCAGCGCACCGCCGAGCAGTCCCGGCTCGCCGCCGACCTGCGGACCGCGCTCGACACCGATCAGCTGCACCTGCTCTACCAGCCGATCGTGCAGCTCCCCGGCGGCGAGCTGGCCGGCGTCGAGGCGCTGATCCGCTGGACCCACCCGGAACGCGGCCCGATCGGCCCGGCCACGTTCATCCCGGCCGCCGAGCGCACCGGGCTGATCGTCCCGCTCGGCGCCTGGATCCTGGAACAGGCCGTGCGGCAGGCGATGCGCTGGCGTGCCGAGCTCGGCGACGCGGCCCCGGCGACCGTCTCCGTCAACGTCTCGGCCCGGCAGCTGCGCGAAGCCGGCTTCGCCGCCGAGGTCGACGCGCTGCTGTCGCGGAGCGGGCTGCCCGCGCACGTGCTGACCGTCGAGGTCACCGAGACCGCGGTCTTCGACGGCGGCACCGCCCTGGCCGAGCTGCGCGCCATCGCCGGGATCGGCGTCAACATCGCCCTCGACGACTTCGGCACCGGGCACTCGTCACTCGGCCTGCTGCGGACCTGCCCGGCCGACATCCTCAAGGTGGACAAGTCCTTCGTCGACGACATCACCGAGGGCGGCCAGCAGGCGGTGATCGCCGCCGCGCTCATCGGGATCTGCGACGGCATGCACCTGCGTGCCGTCGCCGAGGGGGTGGAGACCAGCGAGCAGGCGGCCGAGCTGCACCGGCTCGGATACCGGTACGCGCAGGGCTACCACTACGGGCGCCCGATGCCGGCCGAGGAGATCGCGGCCTTCGCTCAGCGGTCCCGCCGGCGGGTCGTCGCCTGACGCCGGCGCGGGGGAGGGGACGGCATCGGCTCCGGGTCGTCGACGGCGCCCGGGCTGGAGAACACCACCGGCGGAATGCCGGGCCGCACCGTGCGTGCCGGAGGTTCGTGATCCTGTTCGTTCATGCGATCACGCTAGCATCGTACGAATGTTCTAGTCCTCGTCGGAGTCCGGCACCGCTCCATCCAGAGCCTTGCGTACGAGGCCCGCGATGGTCTTCTCCGTCGTCGCGGTGAGGGCGGTGAGCGCGAACGAGGTCGCCCACAGGCCGTCCTCCTCGTCGAGTCTCGCCTCGGCCGAGAAGCCGAACGTCGAGTACCGCTCCTTGTCGCCCAGGCCGCTGCGGAAGAAGCAGATCACCTTGCCGTTCCGGGCGTAGGCGGGCGCGCCGTACCACAGCTTCGGCGCCAGTTCCGGGGCCGTCGCGGTGATGAGGGCGTGCAGCCGCCGCGCCGTGGTCCGGTCGGGCTCGGCCATCTCGGCGATCTTCGCGAGGACGCTCTGCTCGTCGGCCGCGGCCTTGGCGGCGCCTCTGCCGCGGCGCGCCTGCGTCTTGAGCTCGGCCGCTCGTTCCTTGATGGCGGCGCGTTCCTCGGCGGACAGGCCGTCGTCGCTGGTGCTCATGGGCGTGCCTTCCGGTCGGGTGAGCACCACGCTAGCCGCCGGCCGGCGTCGCGGCTTCTCGAATCCTGATCGCATCGGGGCCGCCGGGCGGTAAGCACCGCTACCGTCTACGGTCGTAACCATGAGCACGGTGATCGAAGGGCGGGCCACCCGGAACCGGTGGGCCGTCCTGGTGCTGCTGGGCGTGACCGTCTTCGTGGCCATCACGTTCGAGACGCTGCCGATCGGGCTGCTCGGGTCGATCGCGGGCGACCTCGGCACCACCGATCAGGGCGCCGGCCTGCTGATCAGCGTGTACGCCGTGGTCGTGGTGGTCGGCGCGATCCCGCTCAGCGCGCTGGTGGCCCGCTTCGACGCCCGGCGGACGCTGCTCGTCGTACTCGGGATCTTCGCGGTCAGCACCCTGCTCATGGCGCTGGCCCCGGCGCTGCCGGTCGCCCTGGTGGCCCGGCTGCTCGGCGGCCTCGGTCACGCCGTGCTGTTCACCTGCGTCTATCGGGTCGCCCTGTCGGTGCTGCCGCCGGACCGCACCGGCATCGCCGCGGGCGTGGTCAGCGCCGGCAACGCGACGGCCCTGTCGCTGGGGCAGCCGGCCGCGACGGCGCTGGGCGTGGCGACCGTCTGGAGCGTGCCGTTCGCCCTGATCGCCGCGATCTTCACGACCCTGGCCGTGCTGACCGTCGTGCTGGTCCGCGAGCCGTCGCCCACCACGACCGCCCAGGCCACCCTCCGCGCCGCCTGGCGGCCACCGCTCATCCGGGTCGCCGCCACGATCACCGTGCTCGTGCTCGGGCACTTCGTCACCTACAGCTACGTGGAACCGCTGCTGCGCGCCGCCGGCGTCTCCGACCAGGGCGTGAGCGCGGTCCTGCTCGGCTACGGTGCGGCCTGCGTGGTGGGGCTTCTGGTGATCTCACCGTTCTCGGACCGGCGGCCCGCCCTGGCCGTGAAGATCGTGACGGCCCTCGTCCTGCTGGCGTTCCTCGCACTCTGGCTCGGGCGTACCCATGCGGGCTTGATCGTCGCTGCCGTGATCCTCTGGGGCCTCTCGTTCGGCGCGGTGCCGGTCCTGGTCCAGGTGCTCTCCTTCCGCGCCTCCGCCGAAGCCCCGGACGCGGCCCCGCCCGTGGTCAACACGGCCTTCAACATCGGCATCACGCTGGGCGCGGTCGTCGGCGGTCAGATGCTGAGGTTCATCGAGCCGGGCAGCCTGCCGCTCGCCAGCGCCGTCCTCGTCGTGGTCGTCCTGGCCGCGATCCTGCAGCCCCGCTGGCTGCCGCGCGACGACGTCAGGGCGCCTCGGGAATCAGCAGCCGCCGGTTGAAGCCCTCCGCCACCGCCGCGGCGCGGTCGCTCACGCCGAGCTTCGCGTAGATGCTCAGCAGGTGGCTCTTCACTGTCGCCTCGGTGATGAAGAGCCGGGACGCCGCCTCCCGGTTGGTGTTGCCGGCCGCCACCAGCCGCAGCACCTCCAGCTCGCGCCGGCTGAGCAGCTGCGGCGCCGGGGTCCGCACCCGGTTGACCAGGCGCATCGCGACCGAGGGGGAGAGGACCGTCTCGCCCCGGGCCGCCGCCCGCGCGCCGCGCAGCAGATCCTCGCGGGGCGCGTCCTTGAGCAGGTAGCCGGTCGCGCCCGCCTCGATCGCGGGGACCACGTGGGCGTCGTTGTCGTAGGTGGTCAGGACCAGCACCCGGGCCGGGTTGCCGGTCGCGGCCAGCCGGGTGATCGCGGCAAGACCGTCCATGCCGGGCATCCGCAGGTCCATCAGGATCACGTCGGGGCGCAGCGCCTCCGCCATCCGGACCGCCTCGGCGCCGTCGGACGCCTCGCCGAGCACCTCGAAACCGTCCGCCGCCGCGAACATGGCGCTGAGCCCGTCCCGCACGATCGGATGGTCGTCGGCGATGAGAAGCCGGATGCTCACGGAGTTCCCCCGGCCGGCAGCGGTATCCGCGCCGAGATCCCGGTGCCGGCGCCGGGCTCGGTCTCGATCTGCAGCGTGCCGTGGAAGGCCTCGACCCGCTGCCGCATGATGGTAAGGCCGTACCCGCCCTCCCTCCCGGTGCCCGGGTCGAAGCCGGCGCCGTCGTCGATGACGTCCAGCGCCACCTCGTCGTCCAGATAGGAGAGCGTCACGCCGACGCGGGTGGCGTTCGCGTGCTTGGCGACGTTGGCGAGGGCCTCCTGCGCGGTGCGGAGCAGGGCAGACTCGGCGTCCGGGTCGAGCGGCCGCGATGTTCCGGTGGTCTCGACGCGGACCGGCAGGCCGTGCACCGACGACCAGTGCTCGGCCACCTCCCGGACCGCGCCGGCGAGGTGCGCCGAGTCGAGGTGGGCCGGCCGCAGCGCGTCCACCGAGCGGCGGGCCTCGGTGAGGCTGTCCCGGGCGAGCTGCTTCACCGCGGCGAACGGCCGCTCCCACGGCGGCGGCACCTCGAGGCGCTGCTCGGCGGCCTGCATCTGGGCGATGATGCCGGTCAGGCCCTGCGCCACCGTGTCGTGGATCTCCCGGGCCATCCGCTGGCGCTCCTCGAGGATCCCGGCCTCGCGGGCCTGGGCGACGAGCTGGGCCTGCAGCCGGGCCAGCTCGTCCTGGATCACCTCCTCGCGCCGGAGCACCCAGGCCATCAGCGCCATGATGAGGATGTTGAGCACGATGATGATCGCGGTCACGACGTAGCCGGAGACGTCGTCCTTGTCGAACGACGACGACTGCGCGATCCCGGCCACCACCGCGACGCTCGCGATCGCCGGGATCCGCCTCGGCCACGGCAGGTAGGTGAAGGCGTAGATGTAGGCGGCCGTCGTGAAGAACCCGAACGCCGGCGACCGCAGGACCAGGATCAGGGTGAGGACGACCAGGCCGGCGAAGAGGACCAGCGAGCGGCGGTGCCGGAACGGGGTGAACATCGGGATCATCCACACCGCGGTCACGGCGCAGAGCGGGAGGAGCGACGACTGCCCCTCGGCGACCGAGTAGACGGCCAGCAGAGCCAGCAGCCCGTAGGGAAGGGCCGTCACGAGCCACCGCGAAGGATCCACGTCGGTCACCCTAGGCCCATCGGAACCAGCGGATCGCCACGGCCGCGCCGACCACGGCGTACCCGAGAAGGATGAGCAGGGGCTGAGCCGGCGGGAAGTCGCCGGCGTAGGCGTGCTGGAAGGCCTCCATGCCGGCGCCCAGCGGCGTGGCGTGGCTGATGTCGCGCAGCAGCGGCGGCATCGCGCTGATCGGCACCCACAGGCCGGCGAAGAACATCATCGGGAAGTAGAGGATCGTGCCGACCGCGGTGGCCGCGGCGCGTCCCGGCGCGAGGGCGGTGATGAGCAGGCCGATCGCGAGCATGGCGGCCGCCACGAGCAGCCAGGACAGCAGGAAGCTCAGGCCGGAGCCGGGCAGCCCGACGCCGAAGGCGAGCCGGGCCACGGCCAGGAAGAGCACCGCCGCGACGACAGCGATCCCGAGGTTCGCCACGAGCTGGGCGGCCAGCACCCGGGCCGGGCCGACCGGTGTGGTGTGCAGCCGGCGCAGCACGCCGTTCTCGCGGTATCCGGCCAGCACGGTCGGGACGGCGATGAGGGCGAGCATGGCCAGGTTGAAGAGGACGAGCACCGGGACGTAGAGATCGAAGATGGTCACGCCCGGTTCGATCTCCTCGCGCAGGGACGGCACGTTGCCGAGGACGATGAGGAGCAGCAGGGGGAAGCCGACGCCCCAGAGCGGGCCGACCTTGTCCCGGAGGGAGAGGATGGCCTCCATCTTGATCAAGTTCATCGGTTGCCTGCCTTCCGGGTGGTCATTCTCAGGAATGCGTCCTCCAGGGAGCCGTCGCCGGCGAGGTTCTTCGGGGTGTCGACGGTGACCACCCGACCGCGATCGATCAGCGCGAGCCGGTCGCAGAGCCGCTCGGCCTCCTCCATGAAGTGGGTGACCAGCACGATCGTGGTGCCGCGCTCACGGAACCGCCGGATGACCTCCCAGGTGTCCCGGCGGGCCTGCGGGTCGAGGCCGGTCGTGAGCTCGTCGAGGATCGCGACCCGGGGACTGCCGACCAGCGCCAGGGCGATCGACAGGCGCTGCTTCTGGCCGCCGGACAGCTTCGCGTACTTGGTCCGCGCCTTCGCCGTGAGATCGAGGGCGTCCATCAGCTCGCGCCAGTCGGCCGGCGCGTCGTAGAACGAGCTGTAGAGCTCCAGCGCCTCGGCCACCCGGAGCTGCCCCGGCAGCCGGCTCTCCTGCAACTGCACCCCGAGCGTCCTGGTCAGCGCGGCACGCTCTTTCCAAGGATCCAGTCCGTGTACGGCGACCGCACCGTGGTCGGGGGCTCGCAGCCCCGCGACGCACTCGACGGTCGTGGTCTTCCCGGCCCCGTTGCGCCCGAGGATCCCGAAGATCTCCCCCTGCTCGACCGTCAGGGAGACGTCGTCGACGGCGAGCGTGTCGCCGTACCGCTTGCGGATGTTCCGGACTTCGATGACTGCTGGCATGCATCGAGCCTCCCGTGAGCGCCCTCCCGCGGGCAGTCACCGGTGGACGGGCCGGGCGCACCGATCGGCGGGTCGCCGGAACCAGCCGATCGGTGGGTTGCCGGGCCGGTGCTGGTTGTTCAGCAGGAAGCTCAGGCGTTCGCCGGCCAGGCCGGGGATCACCGCGGCCGGGATGTCGTCCTCGTGCTCGAATCCCCCCCGAGGCGGGTACGGTGACCCCCGTGCACATCCCCGGGCTGGGTGAAGTCGCCCCCGACGCCGTCTTCCCGGAGCTGTGGCTTCGCAGCGATCCGGTCCCCGTGCCGGTGCTCGGCGGCAGGCCCTGCCGTTTCATCGTCGAGGGCTACGACGGCGACCGCGCGCCCGAGGACTTCCACGCGGCCGTGCGGACGTTCCTCGCGCTGGACCATGCGGTGCTGGAGGCCGCGATCCCGCACCTCTGGGCCTACTACCGCGACATCACCGACGATGTCCTCGCCGCGGGCGACGACGACTGGTACGTCGAGATCGCCGGCCCCGAGCGCGTCCTCGACCACATCCGGCTGGGCGACGTGCCCGTGGTCACCCGGGACCATCACGCGGATCGTCATGTCTACGTCTCCGTCGAGTGCGCATGCGACTGGGAGGAGGAACACGGCTTGCAGCTGGTCTTTCGCGACGGCGCCGAGGTGACCAAGGTGGGCCCCTACGACGGACACGTCACCAACGCCGGTGCCTACGGCGACCCGAGCCTGCAGGGCGTGGTCTACCGAGTCAAGTGACGCGTCAGCCGCGGATGCCGGCCGGGCGCGGTGTCGGCGACAGGGCGGTCAGCGGCGGATGTCGACCGGTCGGTCAGCGGCGGATGTCGACCGGTCCGGAGTGGGTGGGCAGGCCGGCGTCCAGCCAGGCCTCCATGCCGCCGATCATGTCGGTGGCGCGGTGCAGCCCGAGCGAGCGCAGGCTGGCCGCGGCGAGACTGGAGCTGTATCCCTGACGGCACACGACGATCACCAATTGGTCGTACCCGGTCGCTTCGGGGATGCGATGCGGTGACGCGGGATCGAGCCGCCACTCGAGAACCGTGCGATCGATGATCAGCGCCCCGGGCAGGTCACCCTGCTCACCGCGCTGGACGTCGGTACGCGTGTCGATCAGCAGAGCGCCCCGCGCCGTGGCCTCGAACGCCTCACGCGGTTGCAGCCGCTGCATGCCTGCCCGGGCACGTTCGAGAAGCGCCCGCACCCCGGCCGGCCGGGTGGTCAGTTCCTCGGCGACGTCCATATCTCGATCAAGGTAACAGGGGAGCGCGCCACCCGCAGGTCAGCTCTCCACGACGAGGCGGCGGGCGCGGAGGAGATGGGCCCACCACGGCCGTGGTGACCGTCGCGCGGCTCGCAGTCGTGGGGTGCGCGCCTGCTTGATGCTGATCCAGCCGCCGGGACCCATGGTCACGGTGCCGATGGCCCGGCGCGGGCGCACCGCCACCGCGGTCGCGACGGCTATCGCGGCCACCGCGGCCAGCGTCGCGATCGCCACCGCTGTCGCGTCGATGGCCGGGACGTAGATCGTACGGTCGGAATCTGATCGGAAAGCCCCGATGTCGCGCCGCCCGGCGTGCGCGGTGACCAGGTCGCGTGGCTGGTCGAGGATCGTCGTCATGGCTGCCTCTCTGATCAGGGCCGTCCCGCGCGAGGCAGCTCCTCGCCGGGCCGTGATCGAGGCGCCCACCGGCCGCGGCGGGTCCGTCTTGACGACGGTGGGTCTGGTGGCTCGCCGGCCATCCGTTTCGTCTTCCCCGCCCGCGGCTGGTGGGCGTCTGACTCAAGAATGGCGCGGCGGTGCCGGGCTGCGCAGTGCCGTTGGTCCCGTTCATCTGGTCCTCCGCCTCGGGTGGTGGTTCCATCGTGGCGGAGACGGCATAACAGGGGCATGACAGGGGCCCGACAAGGTCGTCAGTCGCGGACCCGGTCGGTGGAGAAGGCCCTCACCAGGAGAGCCGCGATCGCGACGCCGACCACGGCGATGCCCACCTGCACGCCGATCACCGCCCAGTCGAACGTCCGGCCGGTCACGGTGAAGTGCAGGTCGCTGTGGACGTCCCAGCGGTCCGACGCCCAGGTGCCGGCCACGGCGGCGCCCATGCCGATCAGCACGGTCGGGATGACGCCGATCGCCTGCCTGCCGGGCAGCACGGCCCGTGCCACGACGCCGATCACCGCGCCGAAGACGATCGCCGCGACATAGTCCTGCACGTCCACAATGGTCCTCCTGCCAACAGCCCGGACCGGCGATGCCGGGGTCAAAGACGTTGCCCATGGTGACGCCGGCGTCAAACGTGAAGAGATCGAGTCGAGGGCCTTGACTCCGGGGTCGATGATGGAGGAATGGGCACGGGTGGCTGGGTGATCCTCGAAGCGGGCGCGTTCGCCGCTACCGCGCTGGCGGCCGCGGCGTGGCTGTTCGGCTCGCAGGGCGTGGAGCTGGCCAGCTGGTTCGCCGGGGTGTCGGGGGTGATGGTCCTGCTGGGCGCGTTCGTTCTCGCGCGGGGCACGACGACGCCGCCGGTCGATCCTCCGCGGCCCGGGACCGGGTGGGGGCCCTTCCCGCCGCCGGGACCGGACCGGCCGATATCGGTCCCGCCCGCACCGGCCGGTGGCGCTCCCCGGTGACCGCCGCCTCTGTCGTAGGGTGAGCAGGGCTTCGTACGGTGAACGGGGTCTTCGGCTGGGTGGCGCGGCGACGGCTGGTCGTGCTGGTCACGACGTTGCTGGTCGCCGTCGGTCTCGAGGTGCTGCTGCACGTCGTCGGCGACGAGACGGCGGCCTGGATGGTGATCCTCGCGGTCGATCTGGGACTGCCCGTTCTGCTCCTGGTGGGGGCGATGGTGGCGGTTCGTACCCATCATCCCGCGACGCTGGTGGCGCGGCCCGACGTGCCCGCGTTCGAGACGCCCGCCGATCCGGTCGTGGTCCTCGGCAGCGCCGCCTTCACGGTCTGGCCGGTCAAATGGGGTGCCGACGCGATCGAGGACGTCGCGGCGTACCCGGAGGAATGGTTCTTTCCGGCGCTCGTGGCATTCATCGCCGTCGTCGTGACGGTGCTGTTCTGGATCGCCGCGCTGGGCCGTTTCGGGGTCAGGCTGCGGCCGGACGGCATCCTCAGCCGGCGGGTGGTCGGGTCCCGTTTCATTCCGTGGGACGCGCTCGAACTTCCCCATCCGGCCACCGCTCACCATCCGCAGTGGGTGAGTCTCAACCTGGTCCGGAGCAGCGGTGTTCCGGTGGTGCTGCCCGCCACGGGCGTCAGCGCGGAACTGCTGGCGCGTGCCGTGCACGAATACGCGAATCGGCCCGATCTGCGGCCGGCCCTGGGGACGCGGGCCGAACTCGATCGATTCCAGGCCATTCCGCAGATCGCTGCTCTTCGCGAGCGCTGACGGGCCGTTTCAACCCCTTTTCCGGTACGAAGGCAGCGGCCTGACAACCAGCCTCCTAGGGCGCCTGGGGCCTCTACGAGATGATGAGCGTACGGATGCGAGCGACGAAGTCCGGGCGCCTGCCGGCATACCTGTCGAGCAGGTGGCGGGCCCGGTCCGCGGTGATCGAGACCGTGGCCAGATTCAACTCCACCACCCGGATCGCCAGGTCCAGGTCGAGCTCGGTCCACTCGTCCCGGTCCACCATCTCGACGAGCAGGGATCTGATCATGCGCTCGCAGGCCGCCCGGTCCCGAGCGGGATCGAGGTGGGCGGTGACACAGCGGTGCAGCGCCGCCCGGACGCGGGGATCGGTGCCGCGCTCGGCGAGGTGCTCCACCGCCGACGCCACGATCCCCGGGTCCACCTCCTCATCGGCTTCGAGAGCGCTCAGGAGGAGTTCGGCGGCGCCGGGGAACAGTCCGCTCCACTCGATGGCCCGGCGGTACAGCTTGTCGCGTTCGGTCCGGGACAGGGTGCGGTCGTGCGTCAGGCTGAGGAAGGCGCCGAGCATGTTCACCGGCTTCTCGCCGACCGGGACGAAGGTGCGGCTGCCCGCCTCCGCCACCCCGGGCTGGTAGAGGGGCTCGATGGCGTGCTGGTGGAAGTCGTTGGTCCGGTCGCAGGTGAAATGGACCTCCCGGCGGGCGAAGTCCCAGCTGTCCCAGAAGATCCACGACAACCCGTCGTCGGCGCGTTCCTCGGGGCGGTCGCCCAGCAGCCAGTTCATGTCGACCGGCGGCGCCGGGGCGACCGTGCCGAGCGACAGGCGGAGACCGACATCCCGGCGTGCGCCGTCGCGGAGGCGATCGACCTGGACCAGTTCGATCAGGCCGGGCCAGCCGCTCGCCGAGCCCTGGGAGTGCCACAGCAACGCCAGCTCGTGCCAGCCGATCACGGCGTTGGTCCCCTGCGGATCGTCGGTGGCCTCGACGCCGAGCAGGCGGCTCGCGGTCACGTCCGACGTGCACAGCATGAGGAGCAGGAGATTCGAGGTGTACGCGGCGATCCGGGACGGCATGGTGAGGGGGCGGGGCTGGTAGGCGCCGAAGCTCTCCGCCTGCCGCGCTCGCTGGGCCGCGCCGAAGAGCGGGACGAGCAGATCGGTCCAGGCGGCACGGTCGGCCGGGGGCAGGTCCTCGGCCATGCCCCGGGCGAAGGCGACGACCTGGCGGCGGCCGGCCAGCGGCGCGAACGACAGCAGCGCGTGCAGCAGCCCGTCCTCGGGGGCGGCGTCCGCGACGAACGTGGTCGCCCGCTCCCGGGCGACCATCTCCCGGATCACGCGATGGATCAGCCGGGCGACCAGGAACTCGCCGAAGGTGGCGTGCAGGAACTCGTAGGCCGAGAGTCCGCCGCCCGCACCCGTCGCGCGGGCGCGGTACACGAAGAAGAAGGATCCGAGGGCCAGTTCGGCGGCCTGGATCGGGGCGCGGAGGCCCGCCGCGGGCGCTGTCGCCGACGCGGACCGGGTCAGGCCGGGAAGCGCCCGCAGATCGTCGTCCAGCTCGCTCTCGGTGACCCACTGCGCGCCCCGGTTGAACATGGCGAACGCCACGAGGCTCAGCTTGCGCAGCTCCGCCTCGGTCAGCCGGTCGCGGTCCCGGACCGGGAGCCCGGCGCCGCGCTTCTCGACCTCACGCCGGGCGAACCGCTCCAGGAGTCGCTCGTAGAGTTCGTCGGGGCGCAGATCTCCGGCGGAGCGCAGGCCGTTCCCCTCGGCGTCGTAGACGGCGAGCATGAGCAGGAGCAGCGGCTGACCCGCCAGTTGCGGATAGCGCATCACCGTGTCGAGGCTCAGCGGGGACGGCCCGTCGCCGCGGAAGTGCGCGCCGTTGGCACGGTTCCACGTGTCCAGCCAGAGCCCGATCCGCCGGCGGTCGAAGGGCTCGAGGTGGACCGCTATCGAGCCGGCCGGGGTCTGGGCCCGGTCGGCCACGCTGATCCGGCTCGTCACGATCACCGCGACGGGCCGGCCCTGGTCGGCCTCGCGCTGCTGGAACGCCGCCACGCGCATCATGTAGTCGGTCTGGCTGACGCCGGTGGCCTGGAGCAGCTCGTCGAAGCCGTCCAGGATCACGACGGGCAGCGCATCCCCGGCGGATCGGGCCAGGGTGGGCCAGTCGATCCGCTCACCGGTGTCCACGCGCAGCGACTGCTCGATCTGTTCCTGCACGTCGGAGGCGGCGTAGACGGTCCGCAGGGAGACGAGCACCGGCAGGAAGCCGGCGGCCGGCAACCGGGCGGCGAGGACCCGCGCCAGCACCGACTTGCCGGAGCCGGGCTGTCCCAGGACGAGCATCGGCGCCGCCGTCATGTCGGGAGCGGTCAGGTGCCGGGTGAGGAACGCGAGCAGGTCCTCCCTGACCGGCCGGTCCTCCCACCAGGTCGCGCTGTTCAGCCTGGTCGGTTCGGTGATCTCGGCGCTGCGGTACGCCTGCGGGAGAAAGGCCTCGCGCAGCGTCGGCAGGGACAGCCCGGCCGGCACCTCCCCGGACTCGGCGACCGCTCGATCGAGGACGGCGGCGTAGGCGCGGGCCAGGCTCGCGCGGCGCTCGTCCGGGGCCCGGCCGGTGGCGAGAGCGTCCATCGCCTCGCCCAGAGCGGTCAGACCCGTGGTGACGTCACGCAGCCGCGCGTGGATCGCCGCCTCCCGCCGGACCCCGGCCCAGAACGCCACCTCCGGGAACTCGCCGGCGAGCCGGCCGAGCATGCCGTCGAACCGTACCGCGGCCGGCTCGGCCAGCGCGGCGATCGCCACCCTGGTCTCGTCGAGCACGGTCACCGGGACCCGCTCCCAGACCGCGAGACCGGCGCCGAAGTCCACGACGACCGAGGCCAGTGCCCGGTAGAAGCCGACCAGCCGGACGTGGAACTCCTCGTGGGACTCGGCGGGCCCGGGGACGGGCGCCTCCCACCGCTGCCGGACGACGGCGCCGGCGAGGGCCCGCTGCTCGGCCGCCGTGAGCCGGAGCCGCTCGCTGCGCAGGGGGAGCTCCGCCTCCGCCATGACCTCGAAGAAGGCCGCCGAGGCGAGGACGGCGTGGGCGGCACGCAACCGTTCGGTCCGCTCGAAGCGCGACAACGACCCACGCCGCTCGACCAGTTCGCCGATCAGCCGCTCGGTGATCCTGCTCAGTTCGGTCTTGGCGTCGAACCAGCCCAGGACGTCGCCGAAGGGGCCGGCGACGGCCAGCATCCCGGTGCCGACGAGGAGGTCGACGACGCGATGGACCTCGGCGAGGTCCCCGCCCAGGAGGCGGACCGCGTCGTCATACCCCAGCGCACGTCCCATGAGGACGAAACTAGCCGGTGGGGGCGCCGAACCAGCGGTTCAGGTGCTTGTCGAGGTCGTGCTGGTCGTCGCCCAGCCAGGCCACGTGACCGTCGGGGCGGAGCAGGGCCGCCGGGGCTTCGAGGGCCGCGGTGGCATCCGGGAGGTGGTCGACCCGGTCGGACCAGCGGGCGGCGGTCAGGGTCTCGGTGCGGTCGAGGAGGAGGGGGCGACCCCGGTGGAGGTGGTCGTAGAGAGTGCCCTGCTTCAGCGTGATGTCGGGCAGGCGGCGGCCCAGCAGGCAGCGGCCCTGGTCGGAACCGAAGTCGTAGCGGATGTCGGTCGCGGCGATCTTCTCGGTGAGGCGGCGGTTGACCTCGTCGATGTCCAGCAGCTCGGTGAAGAGGCGGCGGAGGGCCCGCGCGCCCGGTGTGGGGGAGAGCAGCTCGCGCTGGGCCCGGGTGTTGTCGAGGACGGCGGCGGCGACCGGGTGGCGTTCGGCGTGGTAGGTGTCGAGGAGATCCGGCGGCGCCCAGCCGCCGATCTCGGCGGCGAGTTTCCAGCCCAGGTTGACGGCGTCCTGGACGCCCAGGTTGAGGCCCTGGCCGCCGATCGGCGGATGGATGTGGGCGGCGTCGCCGGCCAGGAACACCCGGCCTGCTCGATAGCGGTCGGCGAGCCTCGTGGCGTCGCCGAAGCGGGACAGCCATCGCGGTGAGTGGACGCCGAAATCGGTGCCTGCCGACGTACGCAGATGGTGTTGGAAGTCCTCGAGCGTCGGTGTCCCGGAGCCGACGCCGCCGGTGGGGACGATCACGCGGTAGACGCCGGGGCCGGACGGGCGGATGTCGACGCGGCGGTCGGTGAGGTGCGCGGCGATCTCGTCGGGTGGCATGGTCAGCGCCATCTCGCCCATCAGCGTGTCATCGCGCGACGGCTCGCCGGGGAAGCCGACGCCGACCAGCCGGCGCACCGTGCTGTGCGCGCCGTCGCAGCCGACCAGGTAGCGGGAACGCAGTCGTCCTCCGCCGGCGAGGGTCACTGTCACGCCGTCGTCGTCCTGGTCGAGATCGGTCAGCGCCTCGCCCTTGACGATCTGCGCGCCGAGGGTGGCCGCGTGCTCCTCGAGGATCTGGACGATCACCGGTTGCGGGATGCCGAGCAGGTAGGCGTGCGCCGAGTCGAGGCCCTCCGGCACGGGTGCGGGGATGGCGGCGAAGAAGCCGGCGGCCGGGCGCTGCCGCGCTCGGGGGAGGATGCGGCCGAGCAGGCCACGCATCGCCATCAGCTCGATGCTGCGGATGTGCAGGCCGACGATGCGGGCGAAGGAGACGGGTTCGGTCTCCTTCTCGACGATCAGGACCCGTACGTCGTGCAGTCGCAACTCGGCGGCGAGCATGGCGCCGGCCGGTCCGCAGCCGGCGATGATCACGTCGAACATGGTGTGCCTTTCGGGAGTGTCAGGGCACTCCCGGCGACACCTGCGTCAGTCGCCCGGCCGTGACGGAACGGGGAGCACCCACGGCGGTACAGCGGTCATGGGTCTCACCTCCTCGGGCCGGGTCGCGGTCACGGCAAGCTTAGCGGAGGCGGGCTCTCGTCGGTACGGTCGGCCGCCGGCAACCAGAGGACGAACGTGCTGCCGGCGCCGACCTCGGAGAACGCCGCCACCTGGCCGCCGTGCGACTCCGCGATCTGCCGCACGATGGCGAGGCCGAGACCGGTGCGGCGCTCGCTGCCCGTACCGTTGCCGCCTCGCCAGAATCGGTCGAAGACCTTCGGCAGATCGTCGGGCGCGATCCCCGGGCCCTGATCGGTCACGGACAGCCACAGCCAGGATCCCGCGCGGCCGGTGGCGATCGTGACGGTCGACGACGCGGGCGCGAGCCGCATCGCGTTGGAGAGCAGGTTGCCGGCGGCCCGGCGCAGCGCGTCGGCGTCCCCGATCAGGCGCAGGTCGGCGGCCAGGTCGTAGCGCAGCGTGATCGACCGTGCCGGGACGGACTCCTCCCCGGCCTCCCGCGCGACCGCACCGAGATCGACGTCGGCGTCCGGCACCGACGAGGAGTCGCGCCGCGCCGTGGCCAGCAGATCCTCGACCAGCCGGGACATCCGCGTGGTGGCCCGGTCGACGATGGCGACGGCCCGGCCGCGTTCCTCGGCGGTGGCGTCCGGCGCGGTCAGCGTGGCGTCGAGATGCGTACGAATGATCGCGAGCGGGCTGCGCAGCTCATGCGAGGCGTCGTCGATGAGCTGCCGCTGCTGACGGAAGGCGTCGTCGAGCCGGTCCAGCATCGAGTCGATCGTGTCGGCGAGGTCGCGCAGCTCGTCCCGCGGCCCCCGCAGCCGGATCCGCCGGGTCAGGTCGGTGGCCTGGATGTCGCGGGCGGTCCGGGCGATCGCGCCGACCGGCCGCAGCACCCGGCCGGACAGCACCCAGCCGATGCCGAGGCTCGCCGCGAACAGGGCCGGCAGCGCGATGAGCGTGTATTTCCGCAGGTTCTGCAACGTGTTGTAGTTGACCGCCGACTCGATCTGGCTCACGTCGGCGACCGTCATCGTGCCGACGTACTGCCGGTTGTCGTTGTAGACCTTCGCGGTCCGCTCGGTGATCGGCTGCGGGGAGGTGGCCTGCTCCACCGCGAAGTACGTGATGGCCAGGGTCAGCCCGGCGATCGCGAAGAGCAGGGTCGAGTAGACGACCGTGAGCCGGAAGCGGATCGACCGGAATCTCATGCCGCGATCCCGGCCAGCCGGTAGCCACGACCCACCAGGGTCGCGATCGAGCCCTCGCCCAGCTTGCGCCGCAGCGTGCCGACCGTCACCCGCACGGTCTGCGTGAACGGGTCGGCGTTGGCGTCCCAGACGTGTTCGAGCAACTCCTCGCTGGACACCACGTGACCGGGGCGGGTCATCAGGTATTCCAGAACCCCGAACTCCTTGGGCGTGAGATTGAGGTGCCGGCCGCGGAGGGTCACCGTACGCCGGGCGGTGTTCAACTGCAGATCACCGAGCGTCAGCGAGGCCGTCGTGCCGCTCACGTCGCGCCGCAGCAGCGCGCGGATCCGGGCCTCGAGCTCCTTCAGATGGAACGGTTTGACCAGGTAGTCGTCGGCCCCGCCGTCGAGCCCGCGCACCCGGTCGTCGAGATTGCCCCGCGCCGTCAGCATGAGCACCCGCAACTCGCCCTCACCGGGGGTGTCCACCTCGCCGTTGCGCAGCGCCCGGCACAGCGTGAACCCGTCACCGTCCGGCAGGTTGACGTCGAGCAGCATGAGATCGTATTCGTTGACGGTCAGCAGTTCGTGAGCCTCGGCCGCGCTCCCGGCCACGTCGACCGCATAACCGGAACGCGACAGACCGACCCGGAGCCCCTCGGCCAGGTCCTCTTCGTCCTCCACCACCAGCAGACGCATCTGTCGACTATCCCCGTCCGATGATGCCGGCGGCCACCCGCCGGGCCTCGTCGATGGGCACGGCGAACCCGATCCCGATGCTGCCACCACCCTCCAGGGTCGCGATCGCGGTGTTGACGCCCACCACCTCGCCGCGCGCGTTCACCAGCGGCCCGCCGGAGTTCCCGGGGTTGATCGACGCGTCGGTCTGCACCGCTCGTTGCCTGGTCGTGGCCCCGAGCCGGACCTGCCGATCGAGCGCGCTGACGATCCCGGCGGTCACCGTCCCGGACAGGCCGAGCGGCGATCCGACGGCCAGGACGGGCTCGCCGACCCGGGTGGTTCCGGGCTCGGCGAGACGCAGCGGCGGCAGTGTGGCGCCGGGTGAGATCCGCAGCACGGCGATGTCGGTGGCGGGGTCGGTGCCGACGACCTCGGCGGTCAGCCGGCGGCCGTCCGAGCCGACGACGCCGACCGTGCCGCCGGCGCCGCTCACCACGTGGTTGTTCGTGATGACGTGTCCGCGGTCGTCGAACACGAAGCCCGAGCCTCCGCCGGTTCGCGCCCGCACGGAGACCACGCCGGGGATGGTCCGGGCGGCCGCCGCCATCAGGTCGCCGTCCGTGCCGGGCGGCGGTGCGGTCGCGGTGGTGGGGCGGCCCGCCAGGTAGCCGGCCGCTCCGCCGGTTCCGGCCGAGATGCCGGCGATCGCCAGGCCGGCGGCCGCCAGCAGCGGCCAGCGCCGGGAGGTCCGGGTGGGTGGGACGGTCGCGCTTTCGCCGTGTACGGGCGGAGTGTCGTGGCTGAGGCCCGCCGACACGAATTCCGGGCCTCGGGGAGGTCCGCCCAGTCCGGTGATCACGGCAACCTCGCGAACCAGAACATCGACGCCAGGGCCGCCAGCAACGCGAACACCAGCCCCGCCCCGATGAACCGCGCCGACACGTCCTGAACCTCCTTCTCGAACCCGATCAGGCTGCCGATGTCCGCATAGGCCGCCCGCAACTCGTCCACGCTGCCGGCCTCGAAGTAGTTCCCCCCGGTGGCCTCCGCGACGGCCTGCAGCGTCTGCCCGTCCACCGGCACCGACTGCCCGCCCTCGATGACCCCGGCCGCCGTCCCGAACGAGATCGCGTCGACCGGGACGCCGAGTTCGCCGGCGAGCCGCGCCGCCGCCGACGGATCGCGGCCGGCCGTGTTGGCGCCGTCGGAGAGCACGACCACGCGGGCCGGCGGAGATTGATCCCCCGCGAGCGTGCGAATCGAGTCGAGCGACGTCGCGATGGCGTCGCCGATCGCGGTTCCGGCCGGCCCGCTGCTTCCTTCGGCGAGCCGCCCGATGCCCGCGTTCACGGCGTCGCGGTCGGTGACCGGCGGGACGACCACCGAGGCCGACCCGGCGAACCCGACGAGGCCGACGTTGAACTGCGCGGGGAGCTCGCCGACGAACTCCAGCGCCGCGTCCTTGGCCGCGCTGAGCCGGTCCGGCGCCACGTCGTCGGCGAGCATCGAGCGGGACACGTCCACGGCCACCAGCACCGTCGCCCGCTCCCGCGGCACCTCCACCTCGGCCTGCGGGCGGGCGAAGCCGACGATGAGCAGCCCGAGCATGGCCAGGAACAGCGTGGCCGGGACGTGGCGGCGCCAGCCGGCCCGCTTCGGCGCGACCCGGTCCAGCAGGCGCAGGTTGGTGAACCGGACCGCGAACCGGCTGCGCCGGCGCTGGACCACCACGTACCCGGCGATCAGCGCGGCGAGGCCGAGCAGCAGCCACAGGCGTTCCGGGGAGAGCCAGCTCATCGGGGCACCCCCCGGAGGGCGCGCTGGGCGTGCACGTGCCGGACGATGTCGGCCACCCAGTCGCGGTCGGTGCGCAGCATCAGATGGGACGCCCCGGCCCGCCGGATCGCCGCGGCGACCGTCGCCTGCTGCCGGGCCGCCGCGTGCGCGAACCGTTCCCGCAGCCGGCGGCTCGACGTCGGCACCTCCCGGCGGCGGCCGGTCTCCGGGTCGACGAGGGTCAGGATGCCCACGTCCGGCAGCTGCTGCTCACGGGGGTCGCCGACCTGCACGGCCAGCACCTGGTGCCGGTGCGCGAGGCGGCGCAGCGGCTGCTCCCACGCCGGGGCGCCCGGTCCGAGGCCGTCCTCGTCGAGCCCGTCCAGGAAGTCGGAGATCACCACCATGAGACCGCGCCGGTGCACCGCACGCTGCAGGCCGGCGATGCCGTCGGCCAGCGCGATCGAATCGGTGGTCGCGGCGGCGCGGGGCGCGGCCATCAGGGTGCGGAGCATGCCGAGCAGATGCGTACGATCACCGCGCGCCCGATATCTCCGGATCCCGTGCGGAGTCAGCAGGTGCGCGCCGACGCGGTTGCCCGAGCCCGCGGTCAGGAAGCCGACGGCGGCCACCGCCGCGATCGCGAGCTCCCGTTTCTCGTAGTCGGCGGTGCCGAAGTCCATGCTCGCCGACGCGTCGACGAGGACCCAGGTGGACAGTTCCCGGTCGGCGTCGACGGTCCGGACGTGCGGCACCGTGGTGCGCGCCGTGACCGCCCAGTCCATCCGGCGCACCTCGTCCTCGCCGGCGCGGTACTCGCGGCTGCCGGCCGGTTCGCTGCCGGCGCCGGGCAGCAGGCCGAGGTACTGGCCGTGCAGGAGGCCGTCCAGCCGCCGGGTGATGATCAGTTCCAGCCGGCGGAGGCGGCGCTCCGGCGCAAGCTCGTTGATCGTGGCCTGCTCCTTCATGCCGCCACCCCCAGGTCCTCGGGGGCCTGCGCCGGCGCGATGACCGGTGGCGCGACCGCCGCCAGGATGCGCCGCACGATCGACTCCGGCGTCACCCCGTCCGCGACCGCGTCGAACGCCAGCACCAGCCGGTGCGCGAGGACGTCCTCGGCGAGGTCGGTGACGTCGGCCGGGAGCACGTACTCGCGTCCGCGGAGCAGCGCGAGCGCCCTGGCCGCGGCCACGAGACCGAGCGTCGCCCGTGGGCTGGCCCCGTACGCAAGAAGGCTCTTGATCTCGGAGAGGCCGAACCGTTCCGGAGCGCGCGTCGCGGCAACCAGCCGGACCACATATTCGGCCAGCGCATGGTGCACGAACACGTCGCGCGCCCGCTCCTGCAGCGCCATCAGCCGCGCCGGGTCGAGCACCGGTTCGGCGTGCGGCCGGACGCCGCCCATCCGGTAGAGGATCGCCAGCTCGTCCTGGTCGCTCGGGTAGCCGACGACGACGCGCATGAGGAAACGGTCGCGCTGCGCCTCCGGCAACTGATAGACGCCTTCGCTCTCGATCGGGTTTTGAGTGGCAAGGACCAGAAAAGGCTCGGGTACGGGGTGAGTGCGGCCACCGATCGACACATGGCCCTCGGCCATCACCTCCAACAGCGCGGACTGCACCTTCGCGGGCGCCCGGTTGATCTCGTCGGCGAGCACGAGATTGGCCATGATCGGGCCGAGCTCGACGTCGAAGCTCTCGGTGCCGGCCCGGTAGATCCGGGTGCCGACGATGTCCGACGGCACCAGGTCGGGGGTGAACTGGATGCGGTGGAAGCTGCCGCCCACCGCGGTGGCGAGGGTCTCGGCGGCGAGCGTCTTGGCCACGCCCGGGACGCCTTCGAGCAGGCAGTGCCCGCCGGCGAGCAGCGCGGTGAGCAGGCGCTCGATCAGCCGGTCCTGGCCGACGATGACCTTCTTGACTTCGAACAGGGTCTGTTCCAGCAGGCGCACATCCGCGTCGCTCATGGATCTCCTTTGCCGGCTGTCGTGCTCTGTCGTGCAAGTCGTGCAGGGCGGGCGCCCGGTCACGTCGGGGGAACCTCCCAGACACCCGCCCTGGGAGACCCAGGAGACCAGGCGCGACCGAAAACCGGCCGAAGGACGAGTGACAGCTCGCTCACAGGATGCTGGCGGATATACCCCCTGGGGGTATAGGTTCGGCCTCATGGAGCACGATGCGCATCACTTCGACGTCTTCCGGCGCAGGTTCTGGCTGAGCCTCGCCCTGACGATCCCGATCGTCGTGACCAGCGAGATGGTCATGGACTGGTTCGGCTACACGCTCGACTTCCCGGGCATCGCCCTGGTCGGGCCGGTGCTCGGCACGGCGGTGTTCCTCTACGGAGGGTGGCCGTTCCTCACCGGCGCGGCCGGGGAGGCCCGCCACCGGGCGCCCGGCATGATGCTGCTCATCTCGATGGCGATCACGGTGGCCTACGCGGCGTCGCTCGTCACCAGCCTCGGCCTGTGGGACCTGGACTTCTGGTGGGAGCTCGCGGCCCTCGTCACGATCATGCTGCTCGGCCACTGGCAGGAGATGAAGGCGATCGGCCAGGCGCAGGGGGCGCTGTCCGCGCTGGCCGCGCTGCTCCCGGACGCGGCCGCGCGGATCGGCGCGGACGGCACGGTCACCGAGGTCCCGCTCGCGTCGCTGGCGGTCGGCGACCGCGTCCTGGTCCGGTCCGGCGCCCGGGTGCCCGCCGACGGCCGGATCGTCGAGGGCGCCGCCGAGGTGGACGAGTCGATGATCACGGGGGAGTCCCGGCCGGTCCCGCGCCGGGCCGGTGACCGGGTCGTGGCCGGGACCGTCGCCACCGACTCGGCCCTGCGCGTCGAGGTGGACGCGGTCGGCGACGACACCGCGCTGGCCGGCATCGGCCGTCTCGTGGCGCAGGCCCAGCAGTCGCGGGGACGCGCCCAGGTGCTCGCCGACCGGTTCGCGGCCGGGCTGTTCTACGTCGCCACGGCGGCCGGCCTGCTCACGTTCCTCGCCTGGTGGGCGCTCGGCGACCCGGACCAGGCCGTGGTCCGTACCGTGACGGTCCTGGTCATCGCCTGCCCGCACGCCCTCGGCCTGGCCATCCCGCTGGTGATCGCGCTGTCCACGGCCCTCGCGGCGCGTGCCGGGATCCTGGTGAAGGACCGTCTCGCCCTCGAACGGATGCGCACTGTCGACGCCGTGCTGTTCGACAAGACCGGGACGCTGACGAAGGGCGCGCACACGGTGACCTGGAGCAGCGGCGGCCGCGCGCTGAGGATCGCCGCCGCGGTGGAGGCGGACAGCGAGCACCCGCTGGCGAAGGCGCTGGTCGCGGCCGCGGGCGGGCACCCGCGGGCCACCGGCTTCCGGTCGCTGACCGGCCGCGGCGTGCAGGCCGTGGTGGATGGGCGGACCTACGCCGTGGGCGGCCCGGCCCTGCTGCGCGAGCTCGACGCCGTCGTGCCCGCCCCGCTCGCGGCGCCGGCATCGGCGTGGTCCGGCCGGGGCGCCGCGGTGCTCTACCTGATCGAGGACGGGACGGCGATCGGCGCGTTCGCCCTCGAGGACGAGGTGCGGCCGGAGGCGCGCCGGGCGATCGCGGACCTGCGCGCCGCCGGGATCCGGAGGATCGTGATGATCACCGGGGACGCCCGTCCGGTGGCCGAGGCCGTCGCCGCCTCGCTGGAGCTCGACGAGGTGTTCGCCGAGGTGCTGCCGGCCGACAAGGACCGGGCCGTGGCCGATCTGCAGAAGCGCGGGCTCACCGTGGCGATGGTCGGCGACGGGGTGAACGACGCCCCGGCCCTGGCCCGGGCCGACGTCGGCATCGCGATCGGCGCCGGCACCGACGTGGCGATCGAGTCGGCGGGCGTGGTGCTGGCCTCCTCCGACCCGCGCGGCGTGACCGGGGTGATCGCGCTGTCCCGGGCGTCCTACCGCAAGATGATCCAGAACCTGACGTGGGCGGCCGCCTACAACGTCGTCGCCATCCCGCTCGCGGCCGGCGTCCTGGCCTGGGCCGGGGTGACGCTGAGCCCGGCCGTCGGCGCGATCCTGATGAGCGCCTCGACCATCGTGGTCGCGCTCAACGCCCAGTTGCTGCGCCGCCTCGACCTGCGCCCCTGAATTCGGTCATCCGTGTTCGTCGATTGTTCCGGGTCGGGACACCCGGCGGAAAGGATCAGCGGGCTTCCTGGAGGCCCACAGGAGACAATCCAGGAGGATGAATGGACCGGCGATCGCTGCTGCGTGCCACGATGGCGGGCGCGGGAGGTCTGGCCCTGCCCTTCACCGCGTGGTCGGCCGCCTATGCCGCGCCCGCGCAGAACGCCACCGGGCCCTACGGGGCACTGCGGGCGGCCGACGCGAACGGCATCCAACTGCCGGCCGGATTCACCAGTAAGGTGATCGCCCGGTCCCGGCAGGTGGTGCCGGGAACCTCGTACGTCTGGCATGACGCCCCCGACGGTGGCGCCGTCATCCCGAACGGCTCGGGCTGGATCTACGTGTCGAACTCGGAGGTGTCCTCGTCGGCCGGCGGCGGCGCCTCGCGCATCCTCTTCGACGCGAACGGCAACGTCACCGGCGCCTCGCGGATCCTCTCCGGCACCAACCAGAACTGCGCCGGCGGGAAGACGCCGTGGAACACCTGGCTGTCCTGCGAGGAGGTGACGCTCGGGCGGGTGTGGGAGACGTATCCGCTGGGCGGGACCGCCGTGGTGCGGCCGGCGATGGGGCGGTTCAAGCACGAGGCGGCGGCCGCCGACCCGGTCCGTAAGGTCATCTACCTGACCGAGGACGAGACCGACGGCCGGTTCTACCGGTTCATCCCGTCGGTGTGGGGCAACCTGTCGGCGGGGACGCTGCAGGTGTTCGTGGCCGGCAGCGGGACGTCCGGCTCGTTCACCTGGCAGAACGTCCCCGACGTGGACGGCTCGCCGACCCAGACGCGCTACCAGGTGTCCGGGTCGAAGTCGTTCAACGGCGGCGAGGGTTGCCACTACGCGGGCGACACCGTGTGGTTCACCACCAAGGGCGACAACCGGGTGTGGCAGGTCAACCTCCTGACCAACACCTACGAGCTTGCGTACGACGACAACCTGGTGAGCCCCGGCTCGGCGCCGCTGACCGGGGTCGACAACGTGACCGGCTCGACCTTCGGCGACCTCTACGTCGCCGAGGACGGCGGGAACATGGAGATCTGCCTGATCACGCCGGACGACAAGATCTCGGTGTTCCTGCGGGTGACCGGGCAGGGGTCGTCGGAGCTGACCGGGCCGGCGTTCACCCCGGCCGGGAACCGGCTCTACTTCTCGTCGCAGCGGGGGACCTCGGGGTCGTCGTCCGGCGGCATCACCTACTGCGTGACCGGCCCGTTCCGTACCTGATCTTCCAAGCCGCACCCGGAATCCCGCGCCACGTATGGTTGTTTGACGTGTCAAGCAATGGGATTCCGGGTGGGGGATGGTCATGGTTCAGCGTCGGCGGACTGACGTCGTAGTGATCGGTTCCGGTCAGGCTGGGCTGTCGGCGGGATACCACCTGCAGCGCCGGGAGATCCCGTTCGTGATCCTGGACGCCAACGAGCGGGCCGGCGGCGCCTGGCAGCACCGGTGGGAGTCGCTGCGGATGGAGACCGTCAACGGCATCTTCGGCCTGCCCGGGATGGCGCTGCCGGCGGTCGACCCGGCGGAGCCGAGCCGGGTGGCGGTGCCGCGCTACTTCGCGAGATATGAGCGGGAGATGGCGCTGCCGATCCTGCGCCCGGTGCGGGTCGAGAGCGTGCGCGACGCCGGCGATCCCTCCGGGGCCGGCGGCGTCGCCGAGACCGGCGCCTTCTCTGGGGCCGGCGACTTCACCGAGGTCGGCGGCTTGCACGGTCTCGGCGGCTCGCGCGGCGGGGACCTTCTCGTGACCACCGATCGCGGGGAATGGCTCACCCGAGCCGTGATCAACGCAACCGGCACGTGGACAAATCCGTTATTTCCAGTTTTGTCAGGAGAGTTCGGCGGTCGGCAGCTGCACACCCGCGATTACGTCTCCGCCGACGAGTTCGCCGGTCGGCGCGTCGCCGTCGTGGGCGGCGGCATCTCCGCGGTGCAGTTCCTCGAGGAGATCTCGCGGGTGGCCACGACCCTCTGGTACACCCGCCGCGAACCCGTCTTCATCGACGAGTTCCGCCCCGAGCAGGAGGGCCGCGCCACCATCGCGAAGGTGATCGCGGATGTCGAGGCCGGCCTGCCGTCCCGCAGCGTCGTCTCCTACACCGGCCTGGGCTGGACGAACTACGCGAAGGCGGCCCGGGATCGCGGCGCGCTGGTCCGGCGCCCGATGTTCACGGCCCTCGCCCCGGACGGCGTGGTCGAGGCGGACGGCACGGTCACCCCGGTCGACGTCATCCTCTGGGCGACCGGCTTCCGCGCGGAACTGGCCCACCTCGAACCGCTGCACCTGCGCGGCCCGCTCGGCGGCATCCCGATGCGCGGCACCCAGGTGGCCGCCGACCCGAGGATCCACCTGATCGGTTTCGGTCCCTCTCAGTCCACCGTGGGTGCCAACCGCGCCGGCCGCGAGGCGGTGGCCGCCCTGCGCCGCACGGTCCTGTCCCCGGCAGCCGCCCCGGCTTAACCGCTCGCCGCCCTGACCGCTCGGCGCGCCGGCCTGACCGCTCGCTCGCCGGCCTGACCGCTCGGCGCCGGTCTCATCTCTCGCTGTGTGTGGCCGCCCAGTCGCAGATGGCGGCCAGCGGCTCCTGGAGGGTCTTGCCCAGCTCGGTCAGCGCGTACTCGACGTGCTGCGGCGGCCGCTCCCTCAGCACCCGCCGCTCGACGAGGCCGTCCGCCTCCATGTCGCGCAGCGTCTCGGTCAGCATCTTCTGCGAGATCCCGGCGACCCGGCGGCGCAGGTCGGCGTGCCGTTGCGGGCCGGCCAGCAGCGCGTAGATCAGCAGCACCCGCCACTTCGACGCCAGCCGTTCGAGGGCCTGCCGGGTCGTGCAGCTCTCCTCGAGGACGTCCGGGATCACCAGCGCCATGCCTGCCTCCGAAGGGCACCCGGAAGTGCCTTCTATCCGTACGCGGTGACCGCGCCTACCGTCGTCCCCACGATATCCATCGGCGAGAATTCATGGGGAGCCGAGAATGCCCGAACGCGTCACGTACACGGCAGATGGCATCACGCTGGTCGGCGATCTCGCCGTGGCGGGACCGGACGCCCCGGCCGTCGTCCTGACCGGTCCCTTCACCGGGGTGAAGGAGCAGGTCGCCGGGACCTACGCGGCGAGGCTGCACGAGCGGGGGTTCACCACGCTCGCGTTCGACCACCGCGGGTTCGGCGAGAGCGGCGGGCGGCGCGCGCACGAGGACAGCCAGGGCAAGCTGTCCGATCTGCGGGCCGCTGTCACGTTCCTGCGCGAGATCACCGAGCGGATCGCCGTCGTCGGCGTCTGCCTCGGCGGCGGCTATGCCGTGCGGGCGGCCGCCACCGATCCGCGGCTGCGGGCGGTCGTGGGGATCGCCGGCGCCTACAACAGCCCGATCCGGTTCAGCGCGGGGAACGGCTACCGGCAGGCCCTCGCGTCCTTCATCGACCGCTACGACGAGGAGTTGCCGGCCGTCGGCCCGGGTGGCGCGATGGGCGGCGACGAGCCGTTCGCGTACTACGGCACGAAGCGCGGAGCCGCCCCGACCTGGGAGAACCGGGTCACCCGCGGCTCGCTGCACTCCCTCATGACGCTGGACGCCCTGGGCGCCGCACCGCTGCTGACCGGCACCCCGCTGATGATCGTCCACGGCCGCACCGACGACTACTGCTCGCCGGAGCTGGCCGAAGCCGCCTATGAGCAGGCGCCCGGCCCGAAGGAGCTGGTCTGGCTCGACGCCGCCCAGCACATCGACCTCTACGACGTCGAGCCGTACGTCACGCAGGCCGCCGACGCGGCAGCCGGCTTCCTGCACCGCCACATCGACTAGTTTGTGCTGGTGGTTTCCTACTACCGCGAGATCCTGAACGCGGAACCGTGGCTGGCCGAGGCGCTCTGCGTGACCTGGTTCCGGGGGATCGGCGCCGACGAGGCGTTCCGGGCGTTCGGCGCCGACCCGGCCACGGCGGAGCCGCTGACCCCCGAGCGGGCTGCGGATCTGACCGATCACGTGCACTACAGCGACTGGCCCGACGTCGTCAAGATCGGACCGCTCGGCGGCGACTGGCTGGTCGCCGTCGAGGTGAACGGCTTCCAGGGCACCCGGCCGGAGGTGCTGCGCCCGCTGTCCCGCAACGGCGCCGCGCTGACGGTGTTCTGGAACGTCAACGCCGTGAACGAGTTCGCGTACGCGGCCGGGGGTCGCACGGTGGTGTCCTTCGAGATGAGTGACCCGCAGTACCGGCACGGCAGCGAACCCGGCTTCCTCGACGAGCGGATGGCCGGGCTGCCGTTCGGCGGGGACGGCGACTTCCGTGCCGCGGGTCTCGCCCTGGCCGAGCGGGTGACCGGCCACCGGCTCACCCGGGAGACGATCCTGGCGCCGCTGCCCGGGGCGGTGCTCACCCCCGTACCCGAGGATCTGGTTCCGGAGTCCCTGACCGGTGACCCCGCCCTGCAGGCTCCCTTCCTCACCGGCCTGCTCGCCGCCACCGAGCCCGGCACGATCGCCGGCCCGCAGCCCGGCGCGATCGCCGGCCCGCAGCCCGGCACGATCGCCGGCCCCGAGCAAGGCACGATCGCCGGCTCCGAGCTCGGCACGATCGCCTTCCACACCGCCAGGATCGTCGCCGAGGACACCGGCCTCGACGCGGATCCGGCCGTCCGGGCGGCGCTGACCTGCCTCGCGAACGCCGGCCCGGTGCCCGACGACGTCCGGGCCGGCCTGGACGCCCGCTACCAGGACCGCGCCGCCGTGGCGACCGACGTGACCGCCCACGGCCCGGACCGCGCCGACGCCATGAAGACCATGTACGCCATCGGCGCGATAGCCGCCCAGCTGGGCCGCGACCCCGACCCGGCCCGCCGCGACCGGATGGGCCAGGGCGGCTTCCGCCCGGCGCGGCACGACCTGGCGGTCCAGTTCGAGGTGCTGCGCCGGATCCGCCACCGTCGCCGAGGCTGAGCGCCCGCCGTCAGTCCTTGGCTTCCTTCGACTTCTTCGGCTTCTTCGACTTGGTGGCCTTGCCGGGTTCGGTGGTGGCGGTCGTGCCGGATGAAGGGCCCGCGCTGGTCGGGGCGCTCGCGGTGCCGGTCGTCGTCGCGGTGGTCGTGGCCGCCTCGCAGTAGGCCGCGACGTTCTCCGCGCCGCCGGCCGCCGCGGTGAGGTCGCGGCGGTCGCGGCCGTTCATCGGGTGGCCACCGTCCTCGGCGGTCTGCCAGGCGGCGCACCAGGCGACCGTCGTGGCGCCGGAGCCGGTGGTGGAGGTGCCGGCAGGCGACGAGCCGGCAGGCGACGAGCCGCCGGGCGCGGCCGGCTCGGTGACGGGGGAGGGCGTGACAGCGGGCGTCGGTGCCGGGGAGCTCCCTGCGCTGGACCGCGGTGATGACGCGGGCGGCGATTCGCCGGTGGCCGGCGCCGGGACGCCGAGGCCGGAGAACAGCCGGTGCGCCTGCTGCTGCACACCGGCCGGAAGGTTGCCGCCGCGCGCGGCCACGGCCGTGCCACTGCCGGCCAGCAGAGCCGCCGCCGCTGCCACCGACGCGATGACCGTCCGCGAGCGGACGCGCTTCCTCGCCGGCGGATCGGCCGCACCGGGGTTCTTCTCCGGGGCCGGGTGAGGGCTTCGGGTGGACAGGGTCCGGCGGCGTTCGGCGGCCAGGGCGGCGATCATCGCCTGGTCGCGGGACGACTCGGCGGGGGTGGCGGGGGCGCGGAGGGCGTCGAGGAGGCTGTTCAGGGCGGGGTCGCCGGACGAAGCACCCGCGGCCAGGCGGTCGGCGTCGTCGAGGGCTCGCCCGCGGGCCCGGCCGGCGCGCGTCGAGGTCCGGGAGGTGACGGCGGTCCACCAGGCGGGGAGTCTCATGCGGTCACACCCTTTCGCTGCGCGCGTACCCGGACCTGCGGGTCGGCGGCGAGGCGGCGCAGGCCCCGCATGGTGGCGATGCGGACGGCGCCGCGGCGTTTGCCGAGGATCGCGGCGGTCGCGGCGACGTCGAGGCCCGCCACGATCCGCAGCATCACCGCCTCGGCCTGGTCGGCGGGGAGCTCGGCCACCCGGTTCAGCGCCCAGGCTGTCTCGGCGCCCTCGAGGACCTCGGCGGCCGCGTCCCTGCCGGCCGCGCCGTCGTCGACGGTGGCGGCCGGCTCCTCGCGGCGGCGACCCGCACGGCGCTGTTCGTCGATGCCGCGGTGCCGGGCGATGTGGAACAGCCAGGCGCGGAACGCGGCCGGGTCGCCGGTGAAGCGGTCGAGGTCGCGGGCCGCCTGCAGCCAGGTCTCGGACGCCACGTCCTCGGCGGCGTCCCCGGCGATCACCTGGAGGTACCGCAGCATCGCCGGATGGAGCGCGCGCCAGAGCACGGCGAATCCCCGCTCGTCGCCGGCCCGCGCGGCGATCAGCGCGGCGGCGAGCTCGTCGTCCTTCGGCACCTGGGTCCCCCTCGATGAACCGGCAGCACGCTACCGGCGACCGGGACGGGCCGGGGAACCGGGCCGCGATGTATGAAACGTATGCGCCGGCGTATATGTGGCCGTCGTACTCTGCCCGGCGTGCCCACGACCGAACCGCTGCGCCTCGCGCGGGAACTCGCCGGCGACGGCGCCGGGCCGGCCGAGCTCGAAAGCTGAATCCCAGGGGGCCGGGAAGGCGGCGCGCGACCCGCGCCGCCTTCCCGCAGCGTTCCGATAGCGTCCGCTGTTACTCCGGAACCGCCGTTTCGCGGTTGATGATGCTCACTGTGCGATTCACCGGTTTCGCGTTGATCTCTCCCGCCCGGCTTCCTAACCTGGGGGCCGATCCAAGGGGGATGCAATGTCCATCATGGTCCGTCTGCTCGGGCCGGTGGAGTTACGGGGAGAAGACGGACCGGCCGACCCGGGACCGGCGAAGCGGCGGGCCACCCTCGCCGCGCTCGCTCTGGAGGCCGGCCGGCCGGTGACACTGAACCGGCTCACCGATCTGCTCTGGGCCGGGGAGCCACCGGCCTCGGCGGTCGCGAACATCCGCAACCACGTGGCGGCGCTGCGCCGTGCCCTCGGCGACCGGCTCGTCTCGCGGCAGGGCTCGTACCAGCTGGTCCTGGCCCGGCACGAGCTGGACGTGGCGGAGTTCCAGCAGCTCGCGGAGAGCGGCCGGGCCGCCCTCGCCGCCGGGGAGGCGACCCGGGCCGAGCCGGAACTCGCGGCGTCGCTGCGGCTGTGGCGCGGGCCGGCCGGGCACGGGCTGCCCCGCGGCACCGGGCTGGACGTGCTCCTGGCCGGCCTGGAAGCGGACCGGTTGCGGGTGTTCGAGGACCTCACCGACGCGCGGCTGGATCTCGGGTACGCCGGTGAACTCGTCCCGCCGCTCCGCGACCACCTCGCCGCCCATCCGCTGCGGGAGCGGGCCTGGGCGCAGCTGATGCTGGCGCTCTACCGGGCCGGGGATCTGGCCGCGGCGCTGTCGGCGTACCGGCAGGCGCAGGCCGGGCTGCGGGCGCAGCTCGGCGTCGACCCGGGCCGGGAGCTGGCCGAACTGCACGTGGCGATGCTGGAACGGGCGCCCCGGCTCGATCCGTGGGTGCGGCAGTCGGTGCGGCGGGGGCTGGTGTCCGCCGTGGAGGTGCCGCGGGAGCTGCCGCCGGATCCGGCGGTTCTGGAGGGCCGGGACGCGGAGATCGAGGCCGTCGTGGAGGCGATCGCCCGGGGCTCGCGCGGGGAGCGGGCCGGTGGTGAGCGCGCGCGGGCCGAGGGGGAGCGGGCCGGTGGTGAGCGCGCGCGGGCCGAGGGGGAGCGGGCCGGTGGTGAGCGCGCGCGGGCCGAGGGCGAGCGGGCGGTGGCTGCCGTGGTGGTGCACGGGCCGGCCGGGAGTGGGAAGACCGCGCTCGTCACGCGGGCAGGGCATCGGCTCGCGGGGCGGTTCCCGGACGGGCAAATTTTTGCGGTGGCCGGGCCGGACGCCACCGCGGCGGAACTCGTCGCGCGGGTGTTGCGGGCGCTCGGGGTGCCGGCCGGGGAGGTGCCGGAGCGGGCGGACGAGCGGATCGGGCGCTACCGGTCGCTGCTGGCCGCCCGGCGGGTGCTGGTGGTCGTGGACGGCGCCGCCGACGCCGGGCAGGTGCGGCCGCTGATCCCGGCGTCGGCGAGTTCGGCGCTGCTGGTGACCGGCCGGTGGCCGCTGCTCGAGGAGGACGGCCTGCCCCACGTGGCGGTGCCGGCGCGGGACCGGGCGGCACACTGCCTCTCGTCGTGAGTCGCGGGCGGCCGGGCTCGTGCGGGGGAGGTCCGGCCACGGGCGCGGCGGCGTACAGAAATGGTCATTCGCCCTGGATGAGGCCCGCTATGCCGGCGGCGACCCACGAACCGATGATGATCCAGACGATGGTCTTGAGGAAGAGGCGCTTGCCGCGGGTGTAGCCGGAGCCCTCGACGAGGCGACCCATCATCTCGGTGCGCGAGGGCGTCGCGAAGTTGCCCGGCGACGTGTCGGTGTAGCTGCGCTTCAGCCACTCGCGGTCGGGATTCGGCTCCTGGATCGTGCCCATGGACATCAGTGTCGTCCAGCGGTGCAAGCCGTTGATCGAGGACGCTATTGTTCCGCTGTGGATCAGACGCGCGCAGCCGCGCAGGGCATCGACCCGAACGTGGCCCACCCGGCCCGCCGCTACAATTACTGGCTCGGTGGCAAGGACAACTTCGCCGCCGACCGGGCCTCCGGGGACGAGCTGGAAAGACACTTCCCCAAGGTCCGGCTCGGCGCGCTCGCCAACCGCGCCCTGCTGCAGCGGGCCACCCGGTTCCTGACCGCCGAGGCCGGGATCCGGCAGTTCCTCGACATCGGCACCGGCCTGCCCACCGCCGACAACACGCACGAGGTCGCGCAGCGGCACGCCCCCGAGAGCCGGGTCGTGTACGTCGACAACGACCCGCTCGTCATGGTGCACGCCCGCGCGCTGCTCAACAGCAGCCCGGAGGGGCGGACCGCGTACATCGAGGCCGACCTCAACGACCCGGCCGCGATCCTGGCCGACCCGGTGCTCGCCGAGACCCTCGACCTGAAACAGCCGGTCGGGCTCATGCTGATCGCCGTGCTGCACTTCATCCACGGCCACGGCGCGGCCAAGCCGATCGTCACGAAATTGCTCGACGCGCTGCCGTCCGGCAGCTACCTGGTCGCCACCCACGCCACCTCCGACTTCGGCACGCCGGAGCAGCAGGCGCTCTACCAGCAGCTGATCGCGCAGGGCCGGTCGGACGTGTGGACGCGCCCGCGCGACGAGTTCGCCGAGCTGTTCGCGGGGCTGGAGGTCGTCGAGCCTGGTGTGGTGCCGGCCAGCGAGTGGCGGCCGGAGGAGGGTGCGGAGATCCCGCTGCGCTCGGACATCAACATCTGGACCGCGGTCGGGCGCAAACCCTAGGCCACCTGGGGGAACGCCTCGAAGGAGTGCTCCCGGTGCTCCCAGTCGGCGAAGGGGACGTCGGCGATGGCCGCGCCGAGTTTCGCCATGCCCGCCCGCATGGCCTCCGGTGACGACCACACGGAGATCGCGATGATGCGGTCCCCGCCGGTGTCCTCGAAGCCGCCGATCTCCTCGAGGCCGTCGACGCCGGCCGAGGCCTCGCGCATCCGGGCCATCGCGGCGATCAGATCGTCGCGGTGCTCCGGCTTCGGGTAGTGGATGGCCTGCGCGAGAATGCGCATCTCAGCGTCCTTCCTCGACGGTCGTGGTGAAGGTGTCCAGGATCTGTTTCCAGCCGGCGCGGTAGCCGCCCGGCACGTCGGTGCTCAGCTTCTCCCAGCCGCGGTGCTCCAGCGCGACCCTGGTGAGCGCCGGTCCGAGCTCGGTGAAGACGACCTCGACCACGGTGAGGGCGGTCAGCACCGTCCAGGTCAGGGTGAAGCGGGACGGCGGCTGCCACGCGATCACCTCGCCCCACGGGACCTCGGTGCCGTCGGCCCAGGTCTCGTACACCCGGCCGCCGAGCCTCTGCTCGAACGTGACCGCCACGACCTTCTCGTGGCCGAGCGAGAACGGGCGGGTCGGCCACCAGGCGCCGATGTCGCGGACGAACACGTCGAAGGTGTGGGCGCGTCCGCTGCGGACGATCGTGGCCTGCTTGATCGTCATGCCACGTCCCTCGCGGTGGCTTCCCCCTCGACGAGGCGTCGCCCCCGGTCCAGGGCATCACTCCACATCTCGTCGAGGAAGGCGCGCAGCGCGTCGAGGCCGTCCGGGCGGGCCCGGTAGAGCCGGCGCGTCCCGGCCCGCCGCTCGCTGAGCAGGCCGGCCTCCTTGAGCACGGTGAGGTGCTGGCTGACCGCCGTGCGCGTCACGTCGAACGCCGCCGCGATCTCCCCGGCCGCCAGCTCGTCGTGGGCGACCAGGCGCAGGATGGCGCGGCGCCGCGGTTCGGCCAGGGCGCGCAGGGCGCCGTCGAGCGGATCCATGATGCGTACGTTAGTAGGCGCTAACGTTAGCGTCAACTGACGGAACGTCAGGTCCAGGGGAGTGCGGATCGGGTCCGCCAGTAGCGGTCCGGCGGCTCGGCGAGCGCGGAGAGCTCGTCCAGCTCGGCGGGTGTCAGGGTGAGGCCGGCGGCGCGGAGGTTCGACGCGAGCTGGGCCGTCGTGGCGGCGCCGGAGAGGACGACGGTGGCCCACGGCTGGTGCAGGGCCGCCGCCAGCGCGACCGCGTCGGACCGGTGCGCGAGCAGGCGGCCGTTGGCGAGGGCCTCCTTCACGATGACGGTCCGGCCGGTGGCGCAGGCCTCGGCCAGGGCCGGGCCGGCGCTGGGTTCGAGCAGGTTCCAGGTGGACTGGACGCTCCGGAAGAGGGGCTCGCCGTCCACCTCGATCGCGCAGGCCGCGCGGATCGTGTCGGCCTGCGCCGGGCCGCTCGTGGACAGCCCCACGGTGGCGCCCTGGCCGGCAAGCCGGCGGTGCAGGGCCCGGTCGGTGAGGGCCGGGCTGTCCGGGGTGACCGAGTGGATCTGGTAGAGGGTCAGCGCGTCGCCGAGCAGGGCGCGGGTCTCGGCCAGCTGGCGGTCGAAGGTGGCCACGCCGTGGTCCTTGACCTCGTGCACCTCGGCGGTGATCCGCCAGTTCGCGGTGTACGTGTAGCCCCACTTGCTCCCGGCGAGCGCGCCCTCGTGGCCGGGCAGCCAGGACGCCAGGAACTCCTCGGCGCGGCCGTACGAGCGTGCCACGTCGAAGTAGCGGACGCCCGCCGCCCAGGCCGCGTCGAGCAGGTCGTGGGCCCGGGTGCGCATCGCCTCGACGGTGCGGTCCCGCGGCAGGTCACCGGCGCGGCCGAGGGTGATGTAGCCGGGGCGGCCCACCGCGGCCAGGCCCAGCCCGATGCGGGCGATACCGGAGAGTCTCATGCCGCTCATCCAACACTGCCGGCCTTCGCCTTCTGCCAGGCGAGCCTCACGGCGGGCAGGACCTCGGAGACGGCCGGGATGCCGGGGCCGAGTTCGCGCAGGCCGACCGTGAGGGCCGGCGCCGAGCGCTCCAGCGAGCCGGTCATCCGGTCGATGTCGGTGATGATGGAGCCGGTCAGGACCAGGACGCCGGTGTCGTCGACCTCGGTGCGGACCTTCCGGAGGGTACGACGGCGGGCCTCGCGCAGGCCGTTCAGCAGCTCGTGCAGGTCACCGGCGTCACGGGTGGCGTCGGCCTGCGGGTCGGCCACCAGCCCGGCGTGCGCGGCGAAGGCGTCGGCGGCCACGGTCAGGACCTGGCCGATCTGCTCGGGGACGGCCGAGGAGTGCGGGGTGGCGGCCGCGTCGAACATCGAGCGGGCCACCGAGTTCACCTGGTGGACGCCGTGTTCCAGGGCGCGCAGCGTCTCGTGCAGCGGAGTCACCCGGGCCACCGAGGTGGTCAGCGACCAGCGGGCCTGGCGGACCACGTCGTCGACAGCGGTGACGGCGTCCTCGAGGTCGTCGCCCAGCTCGCGGGAGCGGGCCAGCCACTGCGCGGCCTGGTCGCGGGTGTAGCCGCCGGTCAGGCCGTCGCCGAGGTGCGCGAGCAGGCGGGCGATCTCGTCGGAGAGGTGGGCGAGCCTCTGGCGGGCCCGCTCCATCGGGGACACCCCGCCGACCAGCGGCGACAGGATGACGCCGACCAGGATGCCGAGGGCGGTGGCGGCCACCCGCTCCCAGACGAACGCCTCGGTGATCACGGCGCTGCCGGCCACCAGGATGCCGAGCGAGGTGAGCGGCACCGTGACGGCGCCGTCGCCGAGCCGGAGCAGCCGGCCCGCGGCCAGGCCGAGACCGGCGATCGCGGCGATCGACCACGGGGTGAGGCCGAACGCGCCCCAGACGCCGACCGTGAGCGCGATGCCGGCGAGCGTGCCGATCAGCCGCTGCGTCCCCTCCCGTACCGAAGCGAAGGAACTCATCTGCACCGAGAGCGTCGCCGAGATCGCGGCGGTGACCGAGCCGACCAGGTGCATCGTCTCCGCGGCGGTCCACGCGATCCCGGCCGCCGCGCTGGTCACCACGACCGCGCGGGCCGTCGTCGCGTCGAGCCGGTCGCGGCATCGGCGGGCGACCCGGCGCAGCCGGTACGGCAGATGCGGGCGCAGGCGCGCGACCAGGTGCCGGGCGGCCGACTCGGCGGCCGGGCGCACCTTGCGGCGCAGGAGCGTGGCGATCCCCGCGCAGAACGCGAGACTGACGGCGACGATGGTGATCGAGTGTTGCAAGGCGCGGCTTTCCCGTGTTTCGTATTTCTCCCCGTGGAGCTTCCGAGGCAAAGCTAACGCCGCGTGAAGTGTCATAGAGGGCAAAAAGGGCGATTGTGATGGGCGTCGCCCTCGGCGGAGTGATCGTCTTCCGCCGTACCCATAAGGTCTTGATCGTGGGTTTGCGATTCACGACGCGGGCGTCCGATTCGGCGTGGATCGACACGGTGTGGACGTGCGCGGCCGAGCGGGTCACCGAGATGACGTCGGTGGCCACGGCGTGCTGGGGACTGGTGTTCTGGGAGCAGGACGGGCGGTCGTTCGCGGGCGTGACCGGGCCGGAGACCAGGAGCGGCGTGGCGCCGGTGCCGGAAGGGGCGTCGTTCGTCGGCGTCGAATTCGCGGTCGGGACGTCACTGCGGACGGTGCCGATGGCCCGGCTGGTGGACTCCGGGCTCGAGCTTCCCGGCTTCGAGCTGGCCGGGTGCCGGTTCGAGGTGCCCGGCGCCGACGACGTGGAGGCGCTGGTGGCGCGGCTCGTCCGGGAGGGCGTGATCGTACGGGATCCGGTGGTCGGTCCGGTCTCGCAACGCACGGTGGAGAGACGGTTCCGGGCGGCGACCGGGCTCACCCAGGGGGCGGTCCGGCAGATCCTGCGCGCCCGGGAGGCGGCCACGCTGCTGGCCGGTGGCGTGCCGGCCGGGGACGTGGTGATGCGGACCGGCTACTTCGACGAGCCGCACCTGGCGCGGGCGCTGCAACGGTACGTCGGCCGGACCGCCGGGCAGCTGAGAGAGGGCGCCGGCGGTGCGATCGCCCTCGACCTCGATCAGCTGGTGACCTCGTAGATCATCTTCATGATCCCGTTGGCGTAGGCCTGCGACTCGCGCAGCCGCAGCGTCCGCTTGTCCCGGTCGGCGTCGGTGAACAGCCGCTTGCCGGCGCCCAGCAGGACCGGGAAGACCAGCAGGTTGTACCGGTCGATCAGGTCCTCGCCGGAGAGCCGCCGGGCCAGCTCGGCGCTGCCGTGGATGAAGATCCCGCCGCCGTCGCCCTGCTTCAGCTCCCGGACCTCGCCGGCGTCGCGCAGGATCGTCGTCGGACCCCAGCCGTCCACCAGGTCGTCCTCCTTGAGCGTCGTGGAGAGGACGTACTTCGGCAGGTCCCGGTAGGCGGCGTGGTCCTCCGAGTCGTGCCAGAACGGGGCGAACGCCTCGTAGCTGCGGCGGCCGAACAGCAGCGCCGTGGTGTCGGCCAGTTCCTCGCCCTTCAGGGCGAACGCCTCCGGGACGAACGCGATGTCGTTCACCACCCAGCCGCCGCTGCGGTGACCCTCCTCGACGCCGCCGGGTGAGTCGACGACGCCGTCGAGGGACATGAAGCCTGTGTAGACCAATTCACGCATGGGATGAGGCTAGAGGCGGGAGGCGGTGGCGGTCTTGTACAGAACCGACAGCGCGGTCACGGACGCCGACTCGACGAGTGCCTGGTAGGCGGCATTGCCCAGCACCCCGCCGGCGATGGCGAGGAAGGCCCAGGCCGCCATGTCCGAGCGCTTGGCGGGCATCCTGGCGATCCTTCGCGGCGAGAATGTCCTGGAGCCACCGCGCCGGCGACGTCACCGGACCGAGCCAGGAATCGGCTCAGCTCCAGTACGGCCTCGCCGTCGCGGTAGCTCTCGACGACTGTCATGCCAAGGCGGCTATGACCAGGTCGACGGCCTTGGTGATGGCCTCCCGCGACTCGTCCGAGTCGTTCTGGTTGTCGAAGCCGTGACGGCCGTTCGGCACGTCGACGACGGTCAGGTTCGCCTTCTCGGCGGCGGCCACGAAACCGGCCACCCCCTCGGCGATCATCGGGTTCTCCTGGCCGACCCGGGTGAGGACGATCGGCAGGTCGCCCGCGTCGGTGACGGCCTCGGCCGGGCGGAAGCGCGGGTCGTCGGGCCAGCCCGGGAACGGGGTGACCATCGGGTACGTGAAGGCGATCACCTTGAGCCAGGACGGCGCGGCGCGCAGGTAGTCGGCGGCGAGCCGGCCGCCACCGGAGAAGTACCAGAGGGCGATCCGGTCGCCGTCCACGCGCGGATCGCCGCGCAGGGTCTCCACCGCCGCGGCCACGTCGTCGAACGCGGCCGGGTAGGAGTCGGGTCCCTGCAGGCGGTGCTCGACCACGGCGCCCACCACGTCGTGATCGGCGGCGAGCGAGCCGTAGCCCTGGAACATCGGCCACTCGCGCGGCAGCGGCTCCATGCCCGGTGGCAGCGGACCCCCGTGCACGAAGAGGATCGCCGGGCGCGGCGACGCCGACTCCGGGAGATAGAGGTCGGTGTTGCCGTGGCGTTCGGCCTCACGGATGCGGACGGGCAGGACCAGCGGCTTCATGAACTCCATAACGACACCCTATCGGCCACGATCGATTACCGTGGGTCACGTGGAACTGGCTGTGGTGGTGGACTGCTCGAACCTGGACCGTTCGGCGGCGTTCTGGTGCGCGGTGCTCGGCTACCGGGAGGAGCCGAACACCGGCGACCGCTATCGATCACTGATCCCGATCGGTCAGAACGGCGTCGAGATCCTGCTACAGCGCGTGCCCGAGGGGAAGATCGGCAAGAACCGGCTCCACCTCGATCTCCGCGTTCGTGACCTGTCCGCCGAGGTGGCCCGGGCCGAGGAGCTCGGCGCGCGCCGGATCACGACGGCGCCGATCGAGGAGGACGGCTGGCGCTGGCACGTCCTCGCCGACCCGGACGGCAACGAATTCTGCGTCCTTCAAGGGCCATAGTGCCTGGTCACGCTGGGTGCGTCGGCGCAGGCGAGGCGCCTGCCAAGAGCCTCCGTGTACGGGCGGAGCACGTCACGTCAGCCACCGGCCGTGAGCAGGAGCAGGACGAGCAGCAGGACGGCCGGCCGGAACCAGGGTGACACCGAGGGCAACTGCGGGGACGGATCGGTCACGGTACTCGCCTCCGGGCGGTCGCGGTCACGAGAAGGGCGCCCAGCACGATCATCGCGATACCGGTGAGGGCCGCCGGCAACAGCCATCCGGGATCGCCGGTCCGGGGCAGGCGGCCGGCACTGCGGCCCAGTTCGGGAGCGTTGCCGGCCCGGCGGCTCAGGGCGGGCGCGCTGCCGGGCGAGGGCAGTGGCGGCGGTTTCGGGGACAGCAGACCCGCCTTGCGCGCATGGTCGACGCACTTTGACCGATTACTACCACGCAGCACCGCGAACCCCAGCGTCGTGCCGTGCGACGGATGGTGACCGCGCGCCTCGAGCCCGGAGATCTTTCCGGCCGGGAGGTCGGCCGGCATCCGGGCCCAGCCGGTGACCCGGCCCTGATCATTCGCGGTCACGGTGGTGAGAATGCGGTCGCGAGTGCTCTCCCCGGTGAGCCGGATCGTCACCTCGGACCGGGCCGTGAAGCCCTCCGCCGCGAACGGCACCTGCTCGTCGCGCACCACCTCGGCGCCGCACGACGGCATGCCGCGCATGGCCGCCGCGTCGGCCACCACGAGAGGCACGATCCGGGTCGCGGCGACGGCTTTCACCACCGTTCCGGAAGGGGGCGGCCCGTCTTCTGCACCCTTTCGGTACGCCCTGGATTTCGCGGCGATCCGCCGGGACACGACCTTCGCGTATGCCGTGGCGCCCCGCTCGTCCGGGTGGAACGAGGCCGTGACGTCGCCGCTCAGGTCGGTGGCCCGGGCCGTCCGGAGACCGCCGATCCAGGCGTCCCGGTCACAGACGGCGTGTCCGGCGAACTCCTCGCGCACGTCGGCGACCAGCACACCGCTGCGGGACGCGCGTTCCAGCACGGCGTCGGCGAAGTCGTCGACGCGGCCTGCCATCCACTTCCGTTCGTCCCCGGCGATGCCCGTGCCTTCCCTGCACGCCCGTGAACCGGTGCGCAGGGGGCGCGGATAGGTGGCCGCCACGACGGTGGTGTCCGGCCGTACCCGGGACCGGATCCGCTGGAAGAGACCGTCCAGTTCGTCCCGCACGAGCGCGATGCGGATGCGCATCCAGTCGTCGAGCGAGACGGACCGTCCACCGGCCGTGATGAACGTGCCCCTCATGCAGTGGACTCGCGTGGCGCAGTGCGCGAGCACCTCGGCGAACGCGGCGTCGCTGCCACCGAACGTCAGGGTGACCAGATCCGCGTCGGTGCCGAGTCTCCCGGTCTGCGCGCCGGCATCGGCGAGCCGCGCCCCGGCACAGGCCTCGAAGGCGAACGCGCCGCCGTCCTCGGCCACCGGTCCCCGGCCGCCGGGCAGCGTGATCTTCATCGGCCACGCCCTGGTGGACCGGTGGCAGGGGAGATCGCGGTACGGCTCGACGCCGTCCCCCGCCGCGTAGGAGTCACCGAGCGCGACGTAGCGGGTACCGGCCCGGCCGGTGAACCAGCGCCGCGACTCGGCCGTGTGTCCGTCGGTGAACACCACCCGCACGACGATCCGGTGCACGCCCGTGCCGATCGTGCCGACCGGCGCCGCGTAGCCGCCGGCGCTGTCCACGGTGGCCGGGAACGGCGGCCGGCCGTCCCGCTCGACCGTCACCTCACGGATACCGCCCTTCAGGACCGAACCGGTCACGGTGAGCGGCCCGGTGCCGACGGTCTGCCCCTCGGCCGGGTACCCGATGGTCACGTCTTCCCCGGCCGCCTGCGCCTGCGCCGGCGCGGGCGCGGAGGTCAGGACGAGCGCGCAGGCCGCCACCGCGGCGCCGAATCTCCTCATACGTTGATCAACGCCCGAGCGGACCCTTTCCCGCGAAGATCACCCGGACGGGCGCAGGTGATCGTCGAGCGCCTCGTACGTGTGCTTCGCGAGCGCGCGGATTTTCCCTCGTACACGGGATGGGTCTTCACCCAGAGTGACCAGACGCTGGATCTCGCCATGCAGCGCCCGGTCCGCCGCCGCGATGATCGCCGCGGTGATCCGAAGGATCGCCGGATCGGCGGTGACCGTTTCCGACAGCGCGCTCGCCAGGGCTTCCTCGGTCTGCTCGTGCATGAGCCGGACCCGCGCCTGCAGCGCCGGACTCTGCTGCACCAGTGACCAGAATCGGACCGCGCCGGGATCCAGGCCGAGCGTCGGCTCCCCGGCGTCGAGCTCGGCCAGGAACGCCCGGAGCACGGCGGCGGCCACCGTCTCACCGTCGGCGCGCCGCGTCACCGCCCGGGCGAGACGATGCACGACCTCCGCCTGCCGGTCGAACAGCAGGTCCTCCTTCGCCGGGAAGTAGTTGAAGACCGTGTTGACCGAGACGCCGGCGGCGCGCGCCACCTCGGCCACCGTCACCCTCTCGAACCCGCGGTCCAGGAACAGCAGGAGTGCGGTGTCGGCGATCGCTGTCCTCGTCGCCTGCTTCTTCTCGTCTCGGAGACCCACGACCGAAATTCTAGCGTCACCCCAAACTTGGAGTGACACCAAGTTTGTGTCTATGGTGGGCGCATGCCCCTACTCTTCGGTATCTACCCGGGCGGCCTCGGCGCCGCCGAGGACGGCTCGACCACCCCCGGCCCGGCCGAGGACCCGGCCCGCATCACCGAGGCACTCGACGATCTGCACGGCACGCATCCGTTCCTGGTGCGCGGTTACCTGCACTACAGCGACGCGTCCCCGGGTCACCCGCAGGCGCCGCCGTCGCCGGCGCAGTACGCGACCGGCTCGCGCCGCCTCGACCTGGTGCTCTGCTTCCGGGAGCCGGGCGAGAACCTCGACGGCTGGCTAGCGTTCGTGCGGGACCAGGTGCGGGCGCACGCGGGCTGCCTCGCCACCGTGCAGATCGCGGAGGAGGCCGACCACGCCGGGCCGGGCGGCGACGGCGGATTCCCGGCGGTGCGCGCCGCCCTCGTGGCCGGCGTCGTCGAGGCGAAACGGGAGATCCTCCGGCTCGGGATCGACGCGAAGGTCGGCTGCAACTCCACCGTCATCTTCGACCCTGCCCAGGAGTTCTGGACCGATCTCGGGCAGCGCGACGGCTTCCGGGAATCACTCGACTACGCCGGCCTCGACTTCTTCCCCGACGTGTTCGCGCCCATCCCGCCCGGGGACCTCGCGTCGGCGGTGACCGGGGTGCTGACGATGTTCCGGCAGCGGAGTCTCGCGGCGGCCGGTCTCGCCGAGAGCGTGCCGATCCACATCACCGAGCACGGCTGGGGCACCGGGGACGATCGGCCTCACGGCCGCCAGGCCGAGGTGGTGGAGACGGTGGTGCGGCGGGTCGCGCAGGCGTCCCAAGACCTCAACATCGCCGCGTACGAGCACTTCGCGCTCCGGGACGCCGACAGCTCCGCCGCGAATCCGCTGTTCCAGCTGGGGCTGACCACGTCGGCGTACGTGCGGAAGCCCGCGTTCGACACCTATCGGGCCCTGATCGACGAGCTCAGCGTCTAGGGTCGGTCCCGTGGAGGTGGACTTCCGGGAGTGTGCCGAGGCCGACGTGCCGCTGCTCGAAGAGGTGGCGCCGACCGGCGGGAACCGCTACCACGAGGTCCGCTACCGGCGGCACGCCGACGGGGTCAGCACGTTCCTGATCGCCTGGTCGGGCGGCATTCCCGTGGGCTCGGGCGAGGTGCTCTGGGAGGGGCCGCGCGAACCGCTCGTCGCCGCGGCGTTCCCCGGCTGCCCGGAGATCAACGGCCTGCTGGTACTGGCCCGCTGGCAGTGCCGCGGCATCGGCTCCCACCTGATCCGGCTGGCCGAGGAACGCGCCGCCGGCCGCGGCCTCAAGACGATCGGCCTGGGCGTCGGCCACGACAACGACCGGGCGGCGGCGCTCTACGCGAGGCTCGGCTACCAGGAAACCGGCCTCGACTACGACGACCACTACCCGTGGACCGACGAGGTGGGAGTGCGCCACATAGTGGCCGACCCCTGCCGCTTCCTGACGAAGGCGATCGCCTAGCTTGTTGACGGATCACCGTTCTGGCGCCCGACTTCGCCGGGTTCGTGCGGGCGCTGCGGCCGGAGAGCGACGACGACCTCTCGTGAACCGGACCGGCGCGCTGCCACGTGGACAGCGCGCCGGTGCGGCCGGGATCAGGAGCGCAGGCCCGGGACGGTCAGTTCGATCAGCTCGGTGTCGTCGGCGCGGCCGGGGATGCGGCCGTCGTTGCCGGGGAAGTTGTTGTCGTTGGCGACCAGGACGCGGTCGCCGCCCAGCGGGAGCACCGACTCGACGGACTGGAGGGGGAAGGAGAAGAGGTCGCCGACGCCGTACTCGCCGGGGCGGGCCGGGGTGGAGACGTGCTTCGGGTCGGCGATGCGCATCAGGTCGGCGGCGGTGCGGCGGGGCAGGACGCCGTCCGGGGCTGCCTCGTCCAGGTCGGTCGTGACGAGGCGCTTGATGCGGGACTGCGGGCCCATCGCGTTGTCGCGTTCGATCAGCAGCAGCTTGCGGCCGGAGAGGACCGCGGCGTCGCCGACGAGCAGGGACGGGTCGTCGACGCGGAAGGACCAGGTGCGGCCGGTGTAGCGGTTCGCCCGGACCGAGAACTCGTAGACGATGCGGCGGCGCTGGTCGGCGTGGTCGGTGCGGGCGCCCTCGAGGATCGGGTACAGGGTCGTGCCGTCGGTGCTGACCGCGAGCGCCTCGAAGCCGCGGCTCGCCGGGACCGTCGGGGTCTCGCCGGCCGCGAGGTCGGGCGACTGCGGTGATCTGCCGCCGTCCGGGAGCGGGATCGGGGCCTGCAGAACCTTCCCGGTGCGGTCGACCTTCAACAGGTACGGGCCGAACTCGTCACCGATCCACAGATCGCCGCGGGAGTCCCGGGCCAGCGACTCGACGTCGAAGTCGGCGCCCGTCAGCAGACGATCCCGGGTGTTCTCGTTGACGATCGGGAACGGCACCTTGTGGTCGGGGTCGCGGAAGCTGATGTGACCTTCGAGGCGGACCTCATGCGTACGGTGAAGGGGGTTGATCTGATAGGCGCGCAGCAGGAAGTCGGCGGAGTTGTTCTTGGCGCCGAACCCGTTGTCCGGCATGGCGAGGAAGCGGCCGGGCCGGTCGCCCGCGATGACGGCGGAGAAACCGGGGATCGGCTGTCCCGGGAACGGCGGGGTGATGCCGTTGACGGTGTCCGGCGCGAGCTGGGTGCCGGAGACCGGGCCGGGCTGGTACGAGGTCGCCGGGATGATCGCGCGCCGGTCCAGCGTCGGCTCCGCGGTGATCTTCACGGCGAAGGCGTAGCTGCGGGTGATCTGGGTGGCGCTGCCGTTGTCGTCGGAGATCAGGTGCAGCACGCGGCGGCCGCCGGGCAGGGACTTCCCGAGCGCGGCGCCCTCGATGTTGTCGAGCAGCGGGTTCGGCTGCGGCTGCTTCGCGGTGGCGCCGGACGGCGGGCAGTCGGCGACGTCGAAGAGCAGTTCCTTGCCGAGCCAGGCGCGCGGATCGGTGAGGGTCGAGAGGGAGGCGATGTCCGACACGTCCGGGGCGCCGGTGGCCGAGACGCGGAAGACGCGGACCGTGTTCCCGACGCCGGCCGTGAAGCCGCGCTCCACCGACAGGAATTGGCGGTCGGCGATGGCGATCAGCTCGACGAGTCCCAGGTTCGGGTCGGGACGGTAAGCGTATTGCGCGATGGGGGAGTAGGCGCCACGGGGGCTTCCGGCGTACGCGAGAATGCGGTTGAAGCCGGCGCCGTCCGCGGCGAGTGACCCCTCCATGCCGGCGTACAGCCGGCGGCCGTCCGGCGTGGCCGTGAGCGCCTCGAACGTCTGATTCACGGCCGCCTCGCCGGCCGGCGTGACGCGGAAGCGCGCCGGAACCGGAAGGGACGCGAGTTCCTTGCCGTCGGAGAGGCGGAAACGGCGGATCGACGGCTCCTTCTCGGAGCCGGCGAGAATGGTCCGGCCACCGTTCTCGGCCACCAGGCCCTCACCGTCGAAATCGGCGCCGGTGTATCGGCCGAGCTTGATGACCTTCTGGACCTCGGCCTCGGCGCCGCGCAGTTTCAGCTGATAGACGCGGGCCGGGGTGGTGCCGATGTTGTCCACCAGCGCGAGGGCCCGGCCGCCGTCCTGCAGGGCCAGCGCCGAGAGGCCGGCCACCGGCGTGCCGGCGAACGTCGTCTTGTCCAGGGAATCGTCGAATCCGAGCAGGTCACAGCCGGTCCGGGTGGCGGGGGACGCTGATGCCGGCGCCGCCGCCGCGAGTGACAGCAGGACGGCCAGGGCGACACATTTCCTCATCACGCCCGTCACCGTGCCGGGCGGTGGTCAACGGGCGGGTAAAACGGGATGAACGGCGGATCGTCGTCGTGCCACGATTGGCGCGTGTCTGTTCTGTACACCCCCCGGCTGGTCCTTCACCCGCTCACCGACGCGCACATCGAATGCGAAGTGGAGCTCGACGCGGATCCCGAGGTGCTGCGATTCCTGTACGGGCGGGCGCGCTCCCGGGACGAGGTCCTGGCGTCGCACGCGGCCCGGATGGAAGAGGGCCGCCGGGCGGAGGGCCTCGGGTATTGGGCGGCCTTTCTCGGCGACGCGTTCGCCGGTCTGATGATGCTGCCGCCCGGGCCCGATCCGGGGTCGGCGGAACTGGGATATCGGATTCCGCGGGCGCTGTGGCGGCAGGGCATCGCCAGTGAGGCGTCGCGGGCGCTGATCCGGCACGGTTTCGAGAAGGTCGGGCTGCGCCGGATATTCGCGCAGACCATGGCGGTCAACGAGGGGTCGCAGGCGGTGATGAGGGCGGTCGGGATGAGATACGTGCGGACGTTCCATCCCGCCTTCGACGATCCGCTGCCGGGGTCGGAGCTGGGCGAAGTGGAATACGAGATCACGGCCGACGAGTGGGCCGGCTCGTGAGGCGCATCGAGATCGTCGCCGGGGACATCACCGCCGAGCGGGTCGACGCGATCGTCAACGCGGCCAACTCGTCGCTGCTGGGTGGTGGCGGGGTGGACGGCGCCGCCCAGGCGCTGGCGGCGCTGCGCGGCGAAGCCACGTCCAGCGTGGAGGTGATCCGGCTCGTGCTGTTCGACGAGGCGACGCGGCGGGTGGCGGAACGGGTCGCGGAGAGGGACTCAGAAGCCTAGGCCGTCGAGGATGCGCAGGACGATGTTGGACTTCTCGTCGCCGCTGGCCGGGGTCTCCCGCGGATCGGCGAGGAGCAGGATCGCCTCGTCGATCTTGGCGACCACGTCGGGGCGGCCGGCGGCGGACGCGGCGTCCCTGAACTGTTTGGCGGTGGCCAGCAATTCCCGGTCCCGGGTCATGCCGCGATGGTAGTCGGCGGCCGGAAATCGTTCGAAGCTCCGGGCGAGGCTGGGGCACGATGACCGCATGATCAAGTGGTGGCGCAGGGACCGGCAGCCGGCGCTCGTGGAGGCCGCCGACGCGGCTTCCCGGGGAGGCGGGGAGTCCGTCGACCGGCTGCTCGCGCTGCTCGCGGAGGTGGCGGCCACCGGTGATGAGGCGGCCGGCCGCGCCGCGCTGGCCGTCCTCGCGGATCGGCCGCGCGTCGTGGTCCGGCTGGATGAGCACGCGCGGCGTGCTTATTGGTACGAAACTACGCCCGCCCCGCGGGGACACCGCGTCGTCGCCCGGATGGCGGAGACACCGCTCGCGGTAGCGCTGGCGAGCACCCACGGCGACGGCCGGGTACGGGAGCGCGCGGTGACGGCCATGCTCAGCCCGGCCCTCGACCCCGACACCGCGGAGAGGCTCACGACCTGGATCAACGCGGCGGAGGACCGACCTCCAGCGCCGCGCGGGCCAGCTCGATGAAGGCCGCATGGTCGTTCCGGAACTCGTCGTAGGCGCGTTCGTAGTCGTCCCACGAGCCGTCCGCGAACCGCGCCTCGGTCCGCAACATCGAGAGCCGCACCTGCTCGGCGGCCGCGGACACCGCGGCGGGCCCGTCGAGCAGGACCTCCCGGGTCGCCCGGGTGACCTCGGCGGCCGCCCGGCCCATCCGCTCCCGGATCTGTTCCCGCGGCTGCCGGTCGGACCGGTCGGGGCGCGCCGACCAGCAGACCTCCATGAAGGCGTGCACGGCCGTCAGCATGTCCCGATAGGTCGCCCGGCGGCGCTCCCGCTCCTGCGCGGCCGCCTGCAGAAGGGCCGTGGTCCGTGCCTGGGCGAGCGCCGCCCGCCACGCGCCCCGCCCGGTGAGGAAGCTCGCCCCAAGCGCGGTGGCCGCGGTGAGGGCGCCCACCAGCAGCTCGTCGACGGCCATGCCGCCAGCATGGCAACCGGCCGCAACGTGCGGGTCAGTGCGGGCCCACCGCCGTCACCGTGATGGCGGCCGTGCCGGCCTCGTCGGACTCGGCCAGGTCGACCGTCGCGTCGATGCCCCAGTCGTGGTCGCCCTCCGGGTCCTCGAAGACCTGGCGGACGGTCCACGCCGTGGCGCCCTGCTCGATGTGCAGGAACGCCGGGCCGCGCGCCGCCGGGCCGGTGCCCAGCGAGTCGTACTCCTCGTAGTACTCCTGGATCGCCTTCTGCCAGCGCTCGGCCGGCCAGCCGTGCTCGGTGTCCATCTCGCCGAGCAGGTCCCAGCGGCGCAGCGCGGCCAGCTCGACACGGCGGAACATGGCGTTGCGGACCAGCACGCGGAACGCCCGGACGTTGCGGGTGACCGCGGGCGGCTTGTCGTCGATCCGTACCTCCGCCTCGGGCTCTTCCGAAGGATTCTGCAGGCGGGCCCATTCGTCGAGCAGGCTGGAGTCGACCTGGCGGACGAGCTCGCCGAGCCATTCGATGAGGTCGGTGAGCTCCTCGGTGCGGGCGTCCTCGGGGACCGTCTGGCGCAGGGCACGGTACGCGTCTGCGAGGTACCGCAGGACCAGGCCCTCGGAGCGGGAGAGGCCGTAGAAGGAGATGTACTCGGTGAACGTCATCGCCCGCTCGTACATGTCCCGGACGACCGATTTCGGCTTCAGCTCGTAGTCGGCGACCCACGGGTGGCCGCGACGATACGTCTCGTAGGCCGCCTCGAGCAGCTCCTTCAACGGCTGCGGCCAGGTCACGTCCTCGAGGAGCTGCATCCTCTCCTCGTACTCGATGCCCTCGGCCTTCATGCTGTTGACGGCCTCGCCGCGCGCCTTCTGACGCTGCGCCGACACGACCTGGCGGGGATCCTCGAGGGTCGACTCGATGACGCTGACGACGTCGAGCGGGTATTCCGGCGACTCGGAGTCGAGCAGCTCCAGGCAGGCCAGGGCGAACGGCGACAGCGCCTGGTTCAGCGCGAAGTCGAGCTGCAGGTCCTCGACCAGCCGGTAGGTCCCCGACTCGGTGCGCTCGATGACGCCGCCCGCGATCAGCGCCCGCGCGATCGCCACGGTCCGGCGGATCAGCTTCCGCTGCGAGGGCCGCTCCTCGTGGTTCTCGGTCAGGAGATGACGCAGGGCCGGGTACGGGTCGCCGCCCCGGTTCATCACGTTCAGCAGCATGGCGTGCGACACCTGGAACGACGACGTGAGCGGTTCCGGGTCGGCCTCGACGAGCCGGTCGAACGTGGGCCGGCCCCAGCCGATCTGCCCCTCCGGCGGCTTCTTGCGGACCACCTTGCGGCGCTTCTTCGGGTCGTCGCCCGCCTTCGCGAGCGCCCGCTCGTTGTCGATCACGTGCTCGGGGGCCTGGACGATGACGGTGCCGATGGTGTCGTACCCGGCCCGGCCGGCCCGGCCCGCGATCTGGTGGAACTCGCGGGCCTTGAGCAGCCGGGTCTTCACGCCGTCGTACTTCGACAGGCCGGTGAAGAGCACGGTGCGGATCGGCACGTTGATGCCGACGCCGAGCGTGTCCGTGCCGCAGATGACCTTCAGGAGGCCGGCCTGGGCGAGCGTCTCGACGAGCCGACGGTACTTCGGCAGCATGCCCGCGTGGTGCACGCCGATGCCGTGCCGGACCAGCCGCGACAGCGTACGCCCGAAGCCCGCGGTGAACCGGAAGTTGCCGATCGCCGCGGCGATCCTGTCCTTCTCCTCGCGCGTGCACATGTTGATGCTCATCAGCGACTGCGCCCGTTCGAGGGCCGCCGCCTGGGTGAAGTGCACGATGTAGACCGGCGCCTGCTTCGTCGAGAGCAGCTCCTCGATCGTCTCGTGCAGCGGCGTCATCGCGTACTCGAACATGAGCGGCACCGGCCGCTCCGCGTTGCTGACCACCGCGGTGGCACGCCCGGTCCGCTGCGTGAGGTCGTCGACGAAGCGGGAGGTGTCGCCGAGCGTCGCCGACATCAGGATGAACTGTGCCTGCGGCAGCTCGATGAGCGGCACCTGCCAGGCCCAGCCCCGGTCCGGTTCGGCGTAGAAGTGGAACTCGTCCATGACGACCTGGCCGACGTCGGCGTCCTTGCCCTCGCGCAGCGCCAGGTTCGCCAGGATCTCCGCGGTGCAGCAGATGATCGGCGCGTCCGCGTTCACGCTGGCGTCACCGGTCAGCATGCCGACGTTGTGCGCCCCGAAGACCGCGCAGAGGGCGAAGAACTTCTCGCTCACCAGCGCCTTGATCGGCGCGGTGTAGAAGGTGGTGCGGTCGGACGCCAGGGCGGCGAAGTGCGCGCCCGTGGCGACCAGGCTCTTGCCCGAGCCGGTGGGGGTGTTCAGGATGACGTTCGCGCCGGTGGCGATCTCGATGAGCGCCTCCTCCTGATGCGGGTACAGCGTCAGGCCCTGCTCCGACACCCAGGCCTGGAAGGCATCGAAGACGGCGTCGGGCTCGGAGGTGCCGGGCAGGCGATCGGTCAGCGTCATGATCCGTCAAGTCTGTCAGAGGCAAGCGCTTCCATGTCGGCTAGGGTTCTGCGCGTGACAGTTCCAGTACCGGCACCGATCTCCGACGGCGACCGCGAGCGGGTGGCTGAGCTTCTGCAGAGGGCGTGCGGCGAGGGGCGCCTCACGCTCGAAGAGTTCAGCGTACGGGTCGGAGCGGTGTGGGCGGCCGAGGACGAGGGCGCCCTGCTCCGCGCCACCGACGGCCTGGCACCGACCCCGGTCGTCGGCTCGTCGCACACGGTCGACCAGGTGGTGACCGTCTTCAGCCAGTCCCGGCGCCGCGGCCGCTGGCGGCTGCGCGGCCGTGGCCTGCGCACCTTCACCGTCTTCGGCTCGACCGAGTTCGACCTGCGCCACGTCCTCAGCGGCGAGGACGTCATCGAGATCAGCGGCGCCTGCGTCTTCGGCGAGTTCAAGGTGATCGTCCCGGAGGGCGTCGAGGTCGACATGACCGGCCCGAATGTCTTCAGCAACCAGGAGTTCCGCCTGGCGCCGGTGCCCCGCGTGCCGGGAACGCCCGAGGTCCGCGTCCGCGTGACCACCTGGTTCAGCAACGTCGAGGTGAAGTCGGCCCGCCCGGAGCTGCCGGCGTCATAGCCGGCCCGCGCGGCGCAGCGGCACCACCCGGGAGGGTGTGTCAGTGGACACGTTGCCGACATTCAGGCGTCATTGTTCATCTTCCCGCCGTAGCGTTTACCGCCGCCTGGGTGACTCGCTGTCGTGCGCCTCTGGCCGACAGTGACCCCGAGGATGCGGAGTTCGCCTGGTGACCGTGACTACTGACCTGCGCCTGATCGAGCTGCCCGCGATCGAGCTCGCGCCGGAGGCGGTCTTCCACTCGTACTCGGCGCCGCTGCGGCGGACCCTCGTCGACGTCCTCGACGCCACCGTGCGGGAGCACGGCACGGCCCGCGCGCTCGACGCCGGCGGCACCGCGCTGACCTACCGGGAGCTGGCCGGCGAGGTCGAGGCGCTGCGGGCCACCCTGGCCGGGCACGGGATCGGGGTGGGTGACCGGGTCGGGGTGCGGATCTCGTCCGGCACGGCCGAGCTCTACCTGGCGATCCTCGGCGTGCTCGCGGCCGGCGCGGCCTACGTGCCGGTGGACGCCGACGATCCGGACGAGCGCGCGGAACTGGTCTTCGCGGAGGCGGGTGTCTGCGCCGTCCTGGGTGACGGCCTGGCCGTGTCACTCCGGCGTACCCCTCCCGGAGGCCGCCCCGGACGGCCCGGACCGGAAGACGACGCCTGGATCATCTTCACCTCCGGATCCACCGGCACGCCGAAGGGCGTGGCCGTCTCGCACGGGTCCGCCGCCGCCTTCGTCGACGCCGAGGCCCAGCTCTTCCTGGCCGAGGAACCCCTCGGGCCGGACGACCGGGTGCTCGCCGGGCTGTCGGTCGCGTTCGACGCCTCCTGCGAGGAGATGTGGCTGGCCTGGCGGCACGGCGCCTGCCTGGTCCCGGCCGCGCGGTCGCTCGTGCGCAGCGGCGTCGACCTCGGCCCGTGGCTCGCCGAGCAGCGGATCACCGTGGTGTCGACCGTGCCGACGCTCGCCGCGCTCTGGCCGGTCGAGGCGCTCGAGGACGTCCGGCTGCTGATCTTCGGTGGGGAGGCGTGCCCGCCGGAGCTGGCCGAGCGGCTCGCCGTCGAGGGACGCGAGGTCTGGAACACGTACGGGCCCACCGAGGCGACGGTGGTGGCGTGCGCGGCCCGGCTCACCGGCGAGGGGCCGGTCCGGATCGGCCTGCCGCTGGCCGGCTGGGAACTCGCCGTCGTCGACGCGCAGGGCGAGCCGGTGGCGATGGGGGAGACCGGCGAGCTGGTCATCGGCGGCGTCGGCCTGGCCCGCTACCTGGACGCCGCGAAGGACGCCGAGAAGTTCGCGCCGCTGCCGTCGCTGAGCTGGGACCGCGCCTACCGCAGCGGCGACATCGTCCGCGCCGAGCCGGAGGGCCTGCTCTTCCTCGGCCGCGGCGACGAGCAGATCAAGCTCGGCGGGCGCCGGATCGAGCTGGGCGAGGTGGACGCCGCCCTGCAGGCGCTGCCCGGGGTGGCCGGCGCCGCCGCCGCGGTGAAGAGGACCGCCGCCGGCAACCAGCTGCTGGTCGGCTACCTGGTGCCCCGCGACGGCGGCGACATCGACCTGGAGGCCGCGTCGCTGCGGATCCGCGAGCAGCTGCCGGCCGCCCTGGTCCCGCTGCTCGCCGTCGTCGCCGACCTGCCCACCCGTACGTCCGGCAAAGTCGACCGGGCCGCGCTGCCCTGGCCTCTCGCCGGCGTCGGCACCGACGCAGACCTCACCGCCACCGAGAAGTGGCTCGCCGGTGGGTGGGAGGAGATTCTCGGGGTACGCCCGGCCGAACCCGGCGCCGACTTCTTCAACAGCGGCGGCAGCAGCCTGGGCGCGGCTCAGCTGGTCGCCTGGATCCGGCTGAGGCACCCGCAGGTCGCCGTCGCCGACGTCTACCAGAACCCGCGGCTGTCCGGCATGGCGGCGATCCTCGACGCGCTCGTCGCCGAGGAGACCGTCCGCCGCGAGGTCCGCCCGACACCCCGCCGGGCCGGCCTCGTGCAGGCGCTGCTCATGCTCCCGATGCTGGTCCTCGTCGGGCTGCGCTGGTTCGTCGTGCTCGCTGCCGTGAGCAACCTCGTCGCCTGGACGCCGCACGTGTCCTGGTGGGCGATCGCGGCCGGCTGGCTGCTGCTGTTCAGCCCGCCCGGCCGGATCGCCGTGGCCGCCGCCGGCGCCCGGCTGCTCACCCGCGGCGTGCGCCCCGGCAAGTACCCCCGCGGCGGCAGCGTCCACCTGCGGGTCTGGGCCGCCGAGCGGCTCGCCGAGCTGACCGGCGCGAACAGCGTCGCCGGCGCCGGCTGGATGATCACGTACGCGAAGGCGCTCGGCGCCCGGATCGGCCGCGACGTCGACCTGCACTCCGCCCCGCCGGTCACCGGCCTGCTCAAGCTCGGCCGCGGCGCCGCGATCGAGCCCGAGGTCGACCTCTCCGGGTACTGGGTGGACGGTGACGTCGTGCGGATCGGCATGGTCCGGGTCGGCGCGGGCGCCCGGGTCGGCTCCCGCAGCACCCTGATGCCGGGCGCCCGGATCGGCAAGAACGCCGAGGTCGCGGCCGGGTCCACGGTCCGCGGCGCGGTGCCGGCCGGCCGGCACTGGGCGGGCTCCCCGGCGGTGCCCGCCCCGGCCGTCAAGGGCGGCGCCGCGTGGCCGGAGAAGCGCCCGGCCGGCTCCAAGATCTGGGTGGCCGCGTACAGCGCCACCGCCCAGCTGCTCGGCCTCGTCCCGATCGTGGCCTTCCTGCCGGCCCTCGCGCTGATCGGCTGGGCCGTCGCCGGCGGTCCTGACCTCGCCGCGGCCCTCGCCCTGGTGCCGGCGGCCGCGGTCGCCTACTTCCTCACCTACGCCCTCGTCGTCCTGGCCGGCGTCCGGCTGCTCGGCATCGGCCTGCGCGAGGGCTTCCACCCGGTGCACGGCCGTGTCGCCTGGCAGGTCTGGACCACCGAACGGCTCATGGGCATGGCCCGGGTCGCGCTCTTCCCGATCTACTCGAGCCTGTTCACGCCGGTGTGGCTGCGGCTGCTCGGCGCCAAGGTCGGCCGCAACGTGGAGATGTCCACGGTCCTGGCCCTGCCGAAGATGACGACCGTCGACGACGGCGCGTTCCTGGCCGACGACACCATGGTCGCCACGTACGAGCTCGGCCACGGCTGGCTGCGCGTCGCCCCGGCCCGGATCGGCAAGCAGGCGTTCCTCGGCAACTCCGGGATGGCCGCGCCCGGCCGGTCCGTTCCGAAGCGCGGCCTCGTCGGCGTGCTCTCGTCCGCCCCGCACAAGGCGAAGAAGGGCTCGTCCTGGCTCGGCGCCCCGCCGATGCCGCTGCGCCGGGTCGTCGAGACCGCCGACGCGAGCCGCACCTTCGCCCCGCCCGCCCGGCTCAAGGTGGCCCGCGCCCTGATCGAGCTGTGCCGGGTCATCCCGGTGATGCTGGCCGGCGCGCTCATCGTCCTGGTCCTCGCCGCGCTCGCGCAGATCTGGAGCACGTTCGGCGCGGTCGCCGCGGCCCTCGCGGCCGGCCCGGTGCTGTTCGCCGCCGGCATGCTGGCGGCACTCACCGCCACCGCCGCGAAGTGGCTGCTGGTCGGCCGGTTCCGGGTCACCGAGCGGGCGCTGTGGACGTCGTTCGTGTGGCGCAACGAGCTCGCCGACACGTTCGTCGAGGTCCTGGCCGCGCCGTGGCTGTTCCGCTTCGCCACCGGCACGCCGCTGCTCACCCTCTGGATGCGCACGCTCGGCGCGAAGATCGGCCGCGGTGTCTGGCTGGAGACGCTCTGGCTGCCCGAGTTCGACCTCGTGCGCCTCGGCGACGGCGCCACCGTGAACCGGGGGTGCGTGGTGCAGACCCACCTGTTCCATGATCGAATCATGGCCATGGACGAGGTCACTCTGGACGCGGGCGCCACCCTCGGCCCGCACGGCATCGTGCTGCCCGGCGCCGGCATCGGCGCGCGCACCACCGTCGGACCCGGCTCGCTGGTGACCCGCGGCGACGCGGTGCCGGCCGACAGCAAGTGGATCGGCAACCCGATCGCGAACTGGACGTGACCTCTGCGGCAGGAGCGTCACCGGGGTCGGAGCTGTCCGGCGACCCCTACCTGCCGACGCACGGCAACGGCGGCTACCGGGTTCTGCACTACCAGCTCGACCTCGACTACCGGGTGGTGTCGAACCGGCTCGCCGGGCGCGCGGTCATCACGGCGCGGGCCTCGCAGGCGCTGTCCCGGTTCAGCCTCGACCTGGGCCGCTTCCGGGTGCAGGACGTGCGTGTCGACGGCCGGGCCGCGCGCTTCGAGCATCGCCCGCACAAGCTCAGGATCAAGCCCGAGAAGCCCATCGGGTACGGCGAAGCGTTCACGGTGGAGGTCCGCTACGCGGGCAAGCCGGTGCCCGTCTCCGGCCGGTGGGGCGACATCGGGTGGGACGAGCTGACCGACGGCGCGCTCGTGGCGAGCCAGCCGAACGGGGCGCCCTCGTGGTTCCCGTGCAACGACCGGCCCGGCGACAAGGCGACGTTCCTGCTCACCGTCACGGCCCCGGCGCCGTACACCGTCGTCGCCACCGGTGACCTGGTGACCCGCCGCCGCGGCGCGGGCGCGAGCACCTGGGTCTACGAGCGCAACGAGCCGACCGCGCCCTACCTCATGAGCGTCCAGGTGGGCCGGTACGACGTGGTGCCGCTCGCCACCGCCGGCCCGGTGATCCAGCGCGCCGCGATCCCGCCCCGGCTGCGCCGCCTCTTCGGCCACGACTTCGCCCGGCACGGCGCCATCATGAGCGCGCTGTCGCACCTGTTCGGCCCCTACCCGTTCCGCGAGTACGTCGTGGTGGTGGCCGACGACGACCTCGACGACCCGATCGAGGCCCAGGGCATGGCCGTCTTCGGCCGCAACCACCTCGACGGCCGCCGCACCCACGAGCGTCTCGTCGTCCACGAGCTGGCGCACCAGTGGTTCGGCAACAGCCTCACGGTCGCCGACTGGCGCCACATCTGGCTCAACGAGGGCTTCGCCACGTACGCGGAATGGTTGTGGTCGGAGATCTCCGGCGACGCGCCCGCGGCCGCCCACGCGGCCCGGTGGCACGCCTGGGTCGCGTCGCAGCCGCGCGGCATCACCGTCGCCGACCCGGGCGTGGACCGGATGTTCGACCCGGTCGTCTACAAGCGCGGGGCGCTGACGGTCCACGCCCTGCGGCGGCGCCTGGGTGACGAGGCGTTCTTCGCCTTCCTGCGGTCGTGGGCCGGCGTGAACCGGCACGGGACCGTGACGACCGCGCAGTTCCGGGAGCACGCGGCGACCTTCACCGACGCCCGCCTCGACGACCTGTTCACGGCCTGGCTGGAGCGGCCCGCGCTGCCGCGCCTCTGACCCTCACCCGAGGCCGCTGCGATGGGCGATCGCCACGAGCTGGGCCCGGCTGGTGGCGCCCAGTTTGGTGAGGATGCGGCTCACGTAGGTGCGGACGGTCTCCGGGCTCAGCGACAGCGCGGCCGCGACGGTGGCGTTGTCGTCGCCGCTGGACAGTTCGCGGAGGACCTCGAGCTCGCGGGCGGTGAGGGTGTCCAGGCGGGGATCGGGGACGGCCGGGGTACGGGCGGCGGCGTGGTCCATCACCCGGCGGGTCACCTCGGGGGCGAGGACGGCCCGGCCCGCGGCCGCCGCGCGGACGGCCGCCCGGAGGGTGCCGGGTGCGGCGTCCTTGAGGAGGTAGCCGTCGGCGCCGGCGCGGAGCGCGCCGAGCACCTCGTCGTCGGTGTCGAAGGTGGTCAGCATGAGGACGGCCACGCCCGGGGCCTCGGCGCGGATCCGGCGGGTGGCCTCGATGCCGTCCACGCCGGGCATCCGGATGTCCATCAGGACTACGGCCGGCCGCAGGCGCCGGGCCAGGGCGATCGCGGCCGCGCCGTCGGAGGCCTCGCCGGCCACGGTGATCCGGGGGAGGGCCGGGTCGTCGTCGCCGGCCAGCAGGGCGGCTATCCCGGCCCGGATCAGGGACTGGTCGTCGGCCAGGACCACGCTGATCTCAGACAAGGACGCTCGTCTCCCGCGACAAGGAGGCCTGTGGCAGGGAGGCGGTGACCGTCCAGCCGGCCGAGGACGGTCCGGCGTCGAAGTGGCCGCCCGCGGCGGTGACCCGTTCCCGCAGGCCGGCCAGCCCGATGCCGATACCGGACGAGGAGGCAGGGGAGCCGTCGTCGGTCACCCGCACCAGCACTGTCCCGTCCGGGCGGTGGCTCACCTCCACGTCCAGGGCCCGCCCGGACGAGTGCCGCAGCGCGTTGGTGACCGACTCCCGGAGCACCTGGAACGCCACGGCGGTCACCGCACCGGCCCGCACCGCCGCCCGCACCCGGAACCCGGCCGCGCGGGCCGTGTCCAGCAGCGCGGCGACATCGCCCGGGCCGGGGCCCACCGGCGACGCCGACCGCAGGTCCCGCACGGTTCCGCGCAACTGGGTCAGCGCCTCGGACAGCGCGCCGGCCACGTGGTCCAGCGCCGCGGCGGCCGCCTCGGGACGGCGGACGGCCTCCTGCCGGGCCACGTTGGTGTGGACCGCGGCGACGGTGAGGGTGTGGCCGATCGAGTCGTGCAGTTCGCGGGAGAGGCCCAGCCGGTGCTGGTCCACCCGGCGGTCGGCCTCCAGGGCGGTCAGCCGGGCGATCCGGCGCCGGGCGCGGACCAGCTCGCCCAGGGTGATCGCGGCGGCCATCAGCGCGACGTGACCGATGCCCTCGTAGAGCACGACGTACCGGAAGTCCTGGCCCTCGAGGAGCCGGAACGCCATCGAGACGGCGAGGACCGCGGCCGCCACGGCGACGGCGGTGCGGCGGTGGCCGGCCTCGGCGGCCGCGTACAGGGCGGCGGCGACCGGGACGGCCACGCCGATGGCGGGCAGCCCGGCGGCGTAGTAGGCGAACAGGCCCAGCACGGTGAGGACCAGGACGGTCCGCGCATAGCGGCGGCGCCCGAACATCAGCGCGCCGAGCCCGGCCGCCCACACGTAGGCGACCGCGCCGGCGTGCCCGCCCTGACCGGCCGAGACGATGATCGCCAGGACCGCGGCGACACCGGCGGCGACGGCCGTGTCGACCCCTCTCTGCATGGCTCGATGCTAGAGCGCGGTGGCCGGGCCGGCGTACGCCGAGAAGCGACACCACCGGTCGCCGGTGGACGGATTCGCGGCGTCCGGCGGCCCGCCTACCGTCCACCGGCATGACGATCCCACGACTCGCCGTCCCGCTCGGCCTGCTGGCCGTTCCCCGGGCCGTCCTGCACGACCTCGATCTGGTGCACGAGGGTACGGCGGTGAACGCGGCGCTGGTCTTCGTACCCTTGCTGATCTGGATCCTGGTGGCGGTGCTGCGCGCCGGGAACCCGTTCCTCACCCTGCTCGCCGCGGGCGGGGTGTACGGCGTCTGCCTCGCGGTCGTGCACAACGTCTTCTGGAGTCCCGCGCCCGGCGCCGGGGAGCTGCTCCTGCGCGTGGCGATGACGGTGAGCAGCCTCTTCACCGGGGTGGCGGTCGGCGCCCTCTGCGGCGTGATCGCCTGGGGGCTCGCCCGCGTGCCGCGGCGCCGGGCACCCTAGGGTGGGGAGATGCTCGATGCCGATCTCATGGCTGCCGCGGCCGCCGCCGAAGGATTCATGCCCGACGACGAGGGTTCGGCGCTCGCCGAGGCGGCGCTCGCGGCGCCGGCCGGGCCGATCCTGGAGGTCGGCAGCTACCTCGGCAAGTCGACGCTCTACCTGGCGGCCGCCGCGCGCGCCCGGGGCGGGAAGGTCGTCACCGTCGACCATCACCGCGGGTCGGAGGAGCATCAGCCGGGCTGGGAGTACCACGATCCGAGCCTGGTCGACCCCGCCGCCGGGCTGATCGACACGCTGCCGGGGTTCCGCCGTACCATCGCCGCCGCGAAGGCCGAGGACGTCGTCGTGGCCGTGGTGGCCCGGGCCGAGGATCTCGCGCGCATCTGGGGGACGCCGCTCGCGTTCCTGTTCCTGGACGGCAGCCACACCGACGAGTCGGCGCAGCGGGACCTCGCGAGCTGGGCGCCGCACCTCGCCGCCGGCGGGATTCTGGCCATCCACGACGTGTTCCCCGACCCGGCCGACGGCGGGCAGGCGCCCTACCGGATCTACCGGAAGGCGCTCGGGTCGGGCGACTGGACCGAGCTCAGTGGGACGGGTTCGCTGCGGCTTCTGCGCCGGGACCGGTGACCTCCCGGAAGATCGCCGAGCGGGGGTGGTCGCCGTGCAGCGCGTCGACGGCGAGGACCACGGCCGCGGCGGTCCAGGTGGTCCGCTCGACCGGCCAGCGCACGCCGTCGGTCAGGACCAGCCCGGTCCAGTAGGAGCCGTCCTCCTCCCGCAGGTGCTGCATCGCCGCGACGAGGTCCCGGGCCGCCTCGCGCTCGCCCACGGCGTCGAGGGCGAGAGCGAGCTCGCACGTCTCGGCGCCGGTCACCCACGGCTGGTCCGCGACACAGAAGATCCCCTTGCCGGGTACGACGAAGTCGTCCCACCGGCCGGCGATCCGCCGATGCGCGGCCGTGCCCCGGACGGCGCCGCCGAGGATCGGGTAGTACCAGTCCATCGAGAAGCGGCTCTTGTCGGCGAAGGCGCCCGGCCGCTCCCGGAGGGCGCCGGCCAGCAGATCCGCGGCGAGCTCCCAGTCCGGTTGCGGCTCACCGGCCCGCTCGGCGATCGCGGTGCCGCAGCGCAGCGCCTGGTGGATGCTCGAACATCCGGTGACCAGCGCGGTCGCGTCGCCGGCCGCCCAGCCGATCTCGCCGCCCGGCGCCTGGCAGCCGGTGACGAAGTCGAGCGCCCGGCGGATCGCCGGCCACATCCGGGCCAGGAAGCCGTCGTCGCCGGTGGACAGCCAGTGGTGCCAGCAGCCGACCGCCAGGTACGCGGCGTGGTTCGTCTCGGCGGTCTCGTCCGCGACCACGCCGCCCGGGTCGTACCGGGACGCCCAGGATCCGTCCGGGCGCTGGTGGCGGCGCAGCCAGTCGTAGGCGGCCGCGGCCCGCTCGTGCTCCCCGCCCGCGTCGAGGGCCATCGCCGCCTCGACGTGGTCCCACGGATCGGCCTGCCCGCCGGCGTACCAGGGGATGAGCCCGTCGTCCTGCTGCTCGGCCGCGATGCTCGCGACGGTCTGCGCGACCGCGGCGGGGTCAGGGACCGACATGCTTCTCCAGGTAGATCACGACGCTCTTGCCGATCAGCGGGTTCAGCGCCTGCTCCACCACCCGGGTCACGGCCGGCTTGTCGACGATGTCCCAGACCAGCAGCCGGTGGTAGGCCTTGGTCAGCCCGGCGTCGCCGATCGCGCACTTGAGCCACCAGTACGGGCTGTGCAGCGCGTGCGCGAACCCGTTACCGGTCACCGTGAGCCCGGCCTGCCGCAGCCGGTCGGCCAGCTCGTCCTCCTTGTAGATGCGGACGTGGCCGCCCTCGTTGGCGTGGTATTCGTCGGAGAGCGCCCAGCACACCCGCTCCGGCAGCCAGCGCGGCACGGTCACCGCGGCGAGCCCGCCCGGCCGCAGCACCCGGGCCAGCTCCCGGATCGCGGTGACGTCGTCCGGGATGTGCTCGAGCACCTCCGACGCGATCACCCGGTCGAAGCTGGCGTCCGGGAACGGCAGGTCGAGCAGGTCGCCGCGCACCGTCGTGGCGCTCGCCGTGGCCGGCGCCTCGCCGGCCAGCTCCATCGCCCCGCACCAGGACGCGGTCGTCGCCAGGTCCTTCTCGTTCAGGTCCAGGGCGACGACGTCGGCGCCGCGCCGGTAGGCCTCGAAGGTGTGCCGGCCCTCCCCGCACCCGAGGTCGAGGACGCGCATCCCCGGCCGCACGTCCAGCCGGTCGTAGTCGACGGTCAGCAACGGTGTTCTACCTGCCCTTCGCAGCGATCGCTTCGGCGTACCACTCGGCGGTGCGGATCGCGGTCCGCCGCCAGGTGAAGTTCTCGACCGCGCGCCGGCGGCCCTGGTCCGCGAGCCGGCGGCGCAGCGGCTCGTCGTCGAGCAGCCTGCCGATCGCGGCGGCGAGGGCCTCCGGGTCGCCCGGGGTGACGTGCAGCGACGCCAGCCCGTCCGGTCCGGTCACCTCCGGCAGCGCGCCCGCGGTGGTCACCACGAGCGGCACGCCGCAGGCCATGGCCTCGACCGCGGGCAGCGAGAAACCCTCGTACCGGGAGGGGACCACGGCGACAGTCGCTGACCGGAACAGATCAGCCAGTTCGGTGTCCGGGATGCCGGAGACGAACCGCACCGTGCCGTCCAGCCCGAGCCGGGTGATCGCCTGCGCCGCGGGGCCGTCCGGGCGCGCCGAGCCGACCACCACGAGTTCGACGTCGCGTCCCGCGCGGAGTTTGGCCATCGCCTCGATCAGTTCCTTCAACCCCTTCAGGGGTACGTCGGCACTGGCCACGGTGACGATGCGCCCGTCGCGCGGCGGGGTGCCCGCCGCAGTGCTCTCGCCGGCAGCGCCTTCGTCGGCAGTGCCTTCGCCGGCAGTGCTTCGTTCAGCGGGGCTGAAGAGATCCACGTCCACGCCCACGCCGATCACCCGGAGCCGGTCGGCGGGCACCGCGAACGCGTCCGCGATCTCGTCCCGGGCGGCCTGCGACACCGTGGTCAGCCAGCGCAGACGTCGCGCCACCCGGCCCTGCATGCGGGTGAACGCGTACCACCGCCGCAGCGACAGCCGCCGCTTCCAGTCCGGCGCGGCCGCCAGCTCCAGGTCGCGGTCGACGGTGATCGGATGGTGGATCGTCGCCACCACCGGCGTGTCGGTGCGGGACAGCGGCAGAAGCCCGTAGCCGAGGCACTGGTTGTCGTGCACCACGTCGAAGCCGGCCAGCCTGCCGCGCAGGTGCCGCCACGCCCGCAGCGAGAACGTCAGCGGCTCCGGGAACGCGCCCGTACACATCGCCGCCCATTCGAGCACGTCGATCGACGTACGAAACTCTTTGATCTTTGGTGTCCGGAACGGATCGGGCTCCCGGTAGAGATCCAGGCTCGGCAGGACGGTCAGCCGGACCCCCTCGTCGAGCTCGGGCAGCGGGGGCCCGGAGAACACCTCGACGTCGTGACCGAGCCGCACCAGCTCGCGCGACAGATGCCGGACGTAGATCCCCTGGCCGCCACTGTGCGGCTTGCTCCGATAGGACAGCAGGGCGATGCGTAGCGGCGCGGCGATCACGCCATGACCCTATGCGAATGATCGCTACTCATCGGTAGGTGGTGGCGCGTGGCACTGTGGAAAGCGGCCGTTCCGGTAACCGTCATCTGATAGACAACGGGAATGTCCTCTCCATGGTCGACGGTCGGCGCCGTCGCAGTGAACGGCGTGCGCCTCGGCTACCGGGAAGCGGGCCCGGCCGGCGCCCCCGCCGTGCTCCTGCTGCACGGCACGGGAAGCCACGCCGGTACGTGGGACCGGTTCGCGGCCCGGCTCCTCCCCGCCGGCTTCCGGGTGATCGCGGCCGACCTGCGCGGTCACGCCTCCAGCGCCCGGCCCGGCGACTACGCCCTGGCAGCGCTGCGCGACGACGTCCTCGGCCTGCTGGAGGAGTTCGCCCTGCGCGACACCGTCGTGGTCGGGCACTCGGTGGGCGCCCACGCGGCCCTCGCCGCCGCCCTCGAAGCACCCTCCCTCATCTCCCGGCTCGTGCTGGAGGACCTGGCGGCCCCGCCCGTCCTCGGCGGCCTGGCAGTCCTCGGCGCCCCGCCCGTCCTCGGCGGCCTGGCCGGCCCGCTCGCCGTCGCGGCGCGCCTCTTCGCCGGCCGTGACCTGGGCGTGAAGGCCGCCATCTTCCAACAGCTCGCCCGCCCCGACCCGGCCTGGTGGGAGCGGCTCGCCGAGGTGCGGCAGCCGGCCCTCGTCCTCTCCGGAGGCCGCACCAGCTGCATCCCGCCCCGCCGCCTGGCCGCCGTGACCGCCCGGATGCCAGACGCCCGCCTCGCCACCATCCCGGTCGGCCACCGCGTGCACAGCCTCGCACCCGACCGTTTCCACGCCGAGGTGGCCGCCTTCCTCGCGATCGGCGCACCCGTCCCCGCATGACCGTCCGGGCCGGGGAGCACTGGGCTGCAGCCGGTTCGGTCGGAGGGCGTGGCCGCGGCGGGGTCAGCTCGGGGAGAGGAAACCGGTCAGGGCGTCGGCCGTGTGGGCGGCGCCCTTGTCGGTCATGTGGATGAGGTCGTCGCAGTAGAGGCCGAGCCGGTTGTCGCCGGACGGCGGGGGCTGGCGCTCGGCGAGGTCGAAATAGCTGACCGCGGTCGTTCCGCCGTACCCTCCGGTGTCCTCGGCCGCGACCTCCCGCCAAGCCTGCGCCAAGCGGCCGAAGCCCTCGGCCCGCCCCGGGCCGACGCGGGGTGAGCCGTAGATGACGAAGGACGGATTCGTCCCGGACGCCGCGCGGATCGCCGTGATGATGATCTCCAGGTTGCGTTTCACCGTGGCGGCGGGGACGCCGGTACGCCAGTCGTTCACGCCGAGCTGGAGGATCACCAGGTCGGGGCGGATCGTGCCGAGGCTGGGGGCCCAGGCCGGGATCCGGGAGGCGAAGCTGCCGGTGGTCCGGCCGCCGTGCCCGCCGTTCCACACCTGGATGCCGCGGTGCTCGTCGCCGTCGAAGACCGCGAAGCCGCCGACCCGGCCGGTGCCGGTCACCGTGACGGTGTGGCTGCCGGCGGCCAGCGGCCCGGATCCCGCGGCCATGAACCCGGCGGCGGACGACCCCGGACCGGCCGCCAAAGAGCCGCCGCCGGAGCCGGCCGCCAAAGAGCCGCCGCCGGAGCCGGCCGCCGGAAAGCCGGTGCCGGCGGCCGGGAACCCCGAGCCGGTGGCGGGGATCGGGCGGCCGTCGACGGTCACCGCGAGCCGGGCGCCGGGGGAGTGCCACACCTGCACGCTGGTGCCGGTGAACGTGTGGGTGAGCGAGCCGCCGCCGAGGTCCCAGCCCTTCAGCGCCCAGCCGTCGTCCGGGGGCGCGGCCCGCCCGGCGCCGGTCGCGCGCACCGGCCAGTGGTCCGGGCGGCCCCACGCCGCCACGAAGTTCGCGCCGCCGGGGGCGCCGGCGACCGGGAAGGTGTGCCGCAGGTTCTCGGCGAGGACCGCCACGAAGCCGCGCCCGTAGGCCGAGCCGACCCCCTCGGTGCTGGACGAGCCGATCACCGCGACCACGGCCGGGGCGTACCGGCGGTTCGCCAGCGCGGCGTGCCAGGACAGCAGCGCCAGCCGATCCGCCGCCCCGTCACCCGCGGCGCGCGCGGCGGGCGCCGTGGCCGCGCCGGCGGCCATCCCGGCGGCCACCGCCCCGCCGGCGACGGCGCTCGCGCGGATGAAATTGCGGCGATTCGTCAACGTCGCCCCCCGATGCTTCGCCCTGCGACCTGTCCGCAGTCTGGGTGAGTGTGGAGCATCCGGGCAATAGACGGATCGGTGGATGTCAGGACGAAAGAGGTAGAGCGGACCTGCCGGCCGGCGGTTCGGCGCGCTTGTTCTCGTACATCCGGGCGTCCGCTTCGGCGAGCAGATCGTCGGGGGCGATGACGCGGCGCTCGGACCAGACGGTGGTGCCCAGGGCGGTCGAGACGCGCAGCGTCTCGCCACGCCAGCTGACGGGTTCGGCCAGGGTGCGCACGATGCGGACGCCGAGACTGTACGCCGTGCCGGAGTCGGCATCCGGACAGAAGACGAGGAACTCGTCCCCGCCGACGCGGGCCACCACGTCGTCCGCCCGCACCGCCGCGGCGATCCGCTTCGCGGTGACGCGGAGCACGGCGTCGCCGGCCTCGTGGCCGTACCGGTCGTTGATCGGCTTGAAGTCGTTGAGGTCGCAGTAGAGGAGCGCCAGGTCGCCGCCGTGGCCCGCGGCGTGCCGGGCGATCGCCTTCTCCATCAGCGCGAACAGCTGCCGCCGGTTGACCAGGCCGGTCAGCTCGTCGTGGGCGGCCTGGTGGGCGAGGGCCTCCCGGTCGCGGGAGCGCAGCGCGTTCAGCCGTCCGATCCGGATCAGCACGAGCGGGATGGTCAGCATCGGCGCGATGGTGAGCAGCAGGCCGTCCGCCGGCGACCCGGTGAGCTGGCCGATCGCGCCCACCAGCGGGATCAGCAGCATGGCGCCGCCGAGCGCGCCGAGCTGCAGCCGGGGCGCCCGGTCCACGGCGTGTGCCGGCGGGTCCATCAGCCGGGCCGCGCTCGGGTGCAGGCAGGCCGCGCCGAGGCAGAGGTAGCCGAGCGCGAACAGCAGCGCCGGCACCGAGGCCTGGCCGGACTCGGTCGGCGCCATGTTGACCACGGCGGTGCCGAGCACGGTCAGGCCCAGCGCGCCGAACAGGAACCAGAGGGTGACCTGGCCGCGCCCGCTGGTCCGGGCCACCCGCAGCAGCGCGCCGCAGATGCCGAACAGGACCAGCAGCTGGGTGAGGGCGAACAGCTGGGTGGCGGTGGTGTCGCCCTTCGCCAGCATCTGCGGCCGGAACAGGAACTCCCAGACCGGGGCGGCCGCCGCGATGCCCCAGACCGCGGCGTCGATCGTGCCGCTCGCGTCCCGCGGCGTGTGCCGCAGCACGATCAGGAGGCTGGCGGCCAGGAAGAACACGTAGCCGATCAGCGGCGGGACGACGGCCAGCAGCGGCTCCGGCACCGTGGCGCCGCCGGCGACGGCGGCCGGGACGTACCAGGCCGCGTTGGCGGCGGTGAGGCACACCAGCGCCAGCACGGTGAGCAGCCAGGGCCGGCGGTCGGGCAGTCGGTGCACGCGCACCCCCGCTGCGATGCCCAGGGTCGCCAGCGCGCCGGACAGCATCATGAGCAGCAGGCGCACGGTCTCGGAACCCACCAGGTATCCGGTCGTGAACCCGGCGGCCACGGCGACGAACCCGGCGGGCACGCCGATGCGGGTCCACTGCCCCTGGAGTCTCACGGGGGCACCCATCGTCCGCCGCAACGCGATCGTGAAGAAATGTCAAGAAGCTGTAATTTCGCTGTTAGCACGCTTGGCCTACGCTGTGGTCCCCGGTCGATGACCGGCGTGGACGAGGCAGGGGCTGGCAAGTGGCGACGGCGACCGTGGTGTTCCTGGTGATCGGCGGTGTCGGGCTGGCCATCCTGGCGTTCGCGCTGCTCGGCGGCGAGATCGCGCACATCGGCGGGCTCGGCGGGGACGGGCTCGTGAGTCTCGAGGCGATCGCCGGCTTCCTCGGCGCGCTCGGGTTCGCCGGCGCGATCACCGCCGAGCTGCTGGACGCCCGTACCCCCGCTCTGGTCTCCATCGCCGCAGCGGTGGCGCTCGTCGCCGCGTTCGCCACCGCCTGGCTCGCGCTGCGGTTCTCCCGCGCGGCCCGCGACATGCCCACCGACGCGACCCCCACCCGGCAGCATCTGGTCGGCACCCTCGGCGTGGTGGTGACCCGGGTCCCGGCCGGCGGCGGCTTCGGCGAGGTGCGCGTGCGGCTCGGCGGGCAGCCGGTCAAGCTCTACGCCCGCGCCGACCAGGCCCTGCCGGCCGGCACCCCGATCTTCGTGGTGGAAGCACCCACCGACACCAGCGTCGTCGTCGAAGCGACACCGCCCACCGGAAAGGCATAGATGTCACCCGTGCTGTACGCCATCGCAGGCGCCGTCCTGCTCGTCATCCTGCTCGTCCTGTTCGTGCTCTCCCGGATCAAGGTGGCCGGGCCGAACGAGGCGTTCATCATCACCGGCCGCAAGGGTCGCGTGACCCAGTCGGCCGACGGCACCAGCAGCACCGACCTGTCCGGTCAGAAGGTCGTGATGGGCGCCTCGGTGTTCGTCATGCCGGTCGTGCAGCGTCTCCAGTCGCTCGACCTGTCCAGCCGCCGCATCGACGTCAGCATCAAGGGCGCCGTGTCGAAGCAGGGCATCCGCGCCGAGCTGCACGGCGTCGCGATCGTGAAGGTCGGCGGCACCGAGGACGCGATCCGCGCGGCCGCCCAGCGGTTCCTGCACCAGCAGGACGAGATCGAGGACTTCACCCGTGAGGTGCTGGCCGGCGCGCTGCGCTCGATCGTCGGCCGGCTCACCGTCGAGGAGATCATCCGGGACCGGGCGGCGTTCGCCAGCGCGGTCGCCGAGGAGGCCGAGCACTCGATGACCAACCAGGGTCTCGTGCTCGACACGTTCCAGCTGCAGGACATCCTCGCCGAGGGCTCCTACCTGCAGGACCTCGGCCGTCCCGAGGCGGCCCGGGTGCTCAAGGACGCGGCCATCGCCGAGGCCCGCGCCCGGCAGGCCGCCGAGCAGGAGCGCCTGCTCGCCGAGGAGGCGATCGCCGAGGCCGAGCGGAACCTCGCGCTGAAGAAGGCCGGCATCCAGGCCGAGATCGACGCCGCGAAGGCGAAGTCCGACGCGGCCGGCCCGCTCGCCCAGGCCGAGCGCGACCAGGCGATCCTCGCCGAGCAGCAGAAGGTGGCCGAGCGCAACGCCGAGCTCAAGCAGCGCCAGCTCGACACCGAGGTCCGCAAGCCCGCCGACGCGGCGCGCTACAAGGTGGAGCAGGAGGCCGAGGCGGCCCGCAACGCGTCGGTCATCGGCGCCGACGCGCAGCGGCAGGCCACCATCGCGGCGGCGCAGGCGTCGGCCGAGCAGGCCCGCCTGACCGGTGAGGGTGAGCGTGCCCGCCGCGCCGCGCTCGCCGAGGCGCACGCGATCGAGGGCGCCAAGGAGGGTGAGGCGGAGCAGCGCCGCCGGACCGCGATCGCCGAGGCGGTCGAGCGGGAGGGCGCGGCCGAGGCCGCGGCCATCCTGGCCCGCGGGCAGGCGGAGGCCGAGGCGATGGCGCGCAAGGCCGAGGCGTTCGCTTCGTACGGCGACGCCGCCGTGCTCGACCTGCTGGTGAAGGTGCTGCCGCAGGTCGTCGAGGCGGCCGCCGCCCCGATGGGCGCCATCGACAAGATGACGGTCATCTCGACCGACGGCGCGTCGTCGCTGACCAAGTCGGTGGCGAACAACGTGGCGCAGGGGCTGCAGCTGGGCTCCGACCTGACCGGCGTCGACCTGACCGGCCTGCTCGCGAAGCTCGGCGAGGCCCGGGCCGCGAAGCCGGCCGTGGTCGTCGAGGAGAACGGCCAGATCCACTAGCCGGCGTGCCGGGCGGCGGGCTCGCTCAGCGCGCCGTCCGGCGCTCGCCGTTCCTCGCCATGTGCCGTGACCGTCGGAACTGTCGTACCCGGGCTTTAGGCTCCTGGTCATGATCGAGACACGGGGCGAGTTCGAGCAAGCGGTCGCCGAGGCGCGCCGGGCCGCGACGGCCTATTACGACACCGGCGACGCGCTGATGACCGACGCCGACTACGACGCTCTCGCCGCCCGCATCGCCGCCGCGGTGCAGGCCCACCCGGGCTGGGACGACCAGGGGATCACCACGCAGGTCGCGGCCGGCGCGTCGGCCGGCGGCGACGTGCGGCACCCGGCGCCGATGCTCTCCCTCGACAAGATCACCACGACCGAGGAGGTCGCCGCGTTCGTGGACACCCTCGGCGGCGACGGCTGCCTCGTCGAGGTGAAACTGGACGGTCTCGCCATCCGCGCCGAATACGCCGAGGGCCGGCTCGTGCTGGCCGCGCTGCGCGGCGACGGCAGCACCGGGGAGGACGTGACCGCCCAGGTCCGGCGCGGGATCGCCGGGCTGCCGGCCTCGCTGGCGAGCCCGTGGACCGGTGAGGTGCGCGGCGAGGTCTACATGACCGTCGCCGACTTCGAGACGGCCAGCGCCAACCGGGTCGCCGCCGGGGCGAAGGCGTTCGTCAACTCGCGCGGCGCCGTCGCCGGGTCGATCCGCAGCGTCGACCGGACCTACGAGACACCGATGACCTTCGCGGCCTACGAGTTGACCGGCGACTTCGACGACCACCTGTCCCGGATGGCGTTCGCCGCGGGGCTCGGCTTCCCGGCCGCCTGCGACCTGATCCCGGCGGTGGCCGGTGAGCGGGTGACCGCCGAGCAGGTCGTCGCCGCGATCGAGGCGATCGGCGCCGAGCGCGCCGGCCTGGTCTTCCCCATCGACGGCGCGGTGATCAAGGCGAACCGGGAGTCCACCCGCCGCCGCCTCGGCCTCGCGAGCCGCACCCCCTATTGGGCGACCGCGTTCAAATACCCGCCCGACACCGCGTCCACCGTGCTGCGCGACATCGAGGTGCGCGTCGGCCGCACCGGGCGGATCACGCTGCGCGCCATCATCGACCCGGTCCACGTCGCCGGCACCACCGTGGCCCGGGCGACCCTGCACAATCCTCAGTGGGTCCTCGACCAGGGGCTCGCGGTCGGCCAGACGGTCGCGGTGTGGCGGGCCGGCGACGTGATCCCGCGGGTGACGACGCCGATCGGGGAGCAGCCGCACGGGCTGACGCCGTGGACGCCGCCGGAGGGGTGCCCGCAGTGCGGCGAGGCCTGGGACAAGTCGAGCCTGTTGTGGCGGTGCCACACGCCGTCCTGTGCTGTGGTCAACCGTGTCGTCTATGCGGCGGGCCGCAACTGCCTCGACATCGACGGTCTCGGCGAGGAGATCGTCGTCGCTCTGGTGGAGGCGGGCCTGGTCACGGATCTGGCCGACCTCTTCGACGTGACGGCGGAGCAATTCGCCACCCTGCGCACCGGTGAGGGCTCGCGGCAGGTCGGCGCGGCCGTCGCGGCCCGGATCATGGCGGGTCTGGAGCACGCGCGGCAGCAGCCCTTCAACCGGGTGATCACCTCCCTCGGCATCCGGATGACCGGCCGCTCGGTGGGCCGCTGGCTGGCCTCGCGCTTCAAGACGATGGACGCGCTGCGGGCCGCCTCGGCCGAGGAGATCGCCGAGATCGACAAGATGGGCCTGATCAAGGCGCAGCACGTGGTCGACGGCCTGGCCCGGATGGGCGGTGTGATCGATCGGCTGGCCGCCCACGGCCTGTCCATGGGCGTCGTCGACGACGGGTCGGTCAAGCCGCTGGCCGGTCAGGTCTACGTGGTGAGCGGGAGCGTGCCCGGCTACACCCGGACGACGGTCAGCGAGCGGATCGAGGCGCTCGGCGGGACGGCCAGCGGCAGCGTGTCGGCGAAGACGACGGCGCTGGTGACCGCCGAGACCGGGACGAGCAAGGCCAAGAAGGCTGCGCAGCTGGGGATTCCGGTGATCGATCCGGAGGAGTTCGCGCGGATGCTGGCCTGATCGTCAGGTCTGGATGAAGGCGACCAGGTCCGCCAGCTCCGGGGTCCGGGTCGCCTCCTCCAGCGATTCCGCCAGCGCCTGATCGTGCGTGGGCCGGGCCCGGTGCAGCAGCTCCTGCCCGGCCGGCGTCAGCTCGGTGTAGATCCCCCGGCGATCGTCGGCGCAGAGGATCCGGGTCAGCAGGCCGCGGTCCTCCAGACGGGTGACCAGCCGGGTCGTCGCGCTGCTGGACAGCGCCGCCGCGCGGGCGAGCTGGCGCATCCGCATGTGCCAGCCGTCCTGCCGGCTCAGCGCGTCGAGCACGGTGTACTCGACCACGGACAGCCGGTGGGACGCCTGGAGGCGGCGCTCCAGCTCGGCCTCGATGAGCCCGTGCAGCGCGGCGAGCCGGCGCCAGCCCTGTGCGCGTACTTCGATCGCGTCGTCGGTGATCCCCACGTGGCCGAGGATACACCGCCTTGCGCCGATATACCGCGCGTGCAACTATCGCCAAGTCGTTGCACACGCGCTCTATCGTCGTGAGAAGGTAACCATGCCCATCGCGCTCTACGCGCTCGCCATCGGCGGGTTCGGGATCGGGCTGACCGAATTCGTCATCGCCGGCCTGCTGCCGGAGGTCGCCGCGGACTTCGGCGTGACCGAGGCCGTCGCCGGCTATCTGATCTCCGGGTACGCGCTGTCGGTCGCGGTCGGCGCCATCGCGCTCACCGCCGCCCTCGGCCGCGTCGACCGCAAGAAGGCGCTGCTCGGCCTGATGATCCTGTTCATCGCCGGCAACCTGCTCTCGGCCGTCGCCCCCTCCTACGAGCTCATGCTGCTCGGCCGCATCCTCGCGGCCCTCTGCCACGGCGCCTTCTTCGGCATCGGCGCGGTCGTCGCCGCCGATCTCGTACCCGCCGACCGCCGGGCCGGCGCGATCTCCATCATGTTCGCCGGCCTCACCATCGCCAACGTGCTCGGCGTGCCGCTCGGCACGTTCCTCGGCCAGGCCGCGGGCTGGCGCGCCACCTTCTGGGCCATCGCCGCCGTCGGGGTGGCCGCCATGATCGGCATAGCGTCGCTGGTCAAGCCCACTCCGGCCGCTTCTTCATCCCTCGCGAGCGAGTTCGCCATCTTCGGGAACCGCCAGGTCTGGCTCTCGATGCTGGTCACGGTGCTCGGCTTCGGCGGCATGTTCGGCGCGTTCAGCTACATCGCCTACACCCTCACCGAGGTCAGCGGATTCTCCAGCGCCGCGGTGCCGTGGCTGCTCGTGCTTTTCGGCCTCGGACTCTTCGCCGGCAACATCGCCGGCGGCAAGGCCGCCGATAAAGACCTCGGGCGTACGCTCGGAGCTCTTCTGCTGGGACTCACCATCGTGCTGGCCGTCTTCGCCACGGTGGCGGGGAGCCGGGTCGCCACGATCGCGGGCCTGCTCCTGATGGGCGGCTTCGGCTTCGCGACCGTGCCAGGATTGCAGATGCGCATCCTGTCGCACGCCGCCGGAGCGCCGACGCTCGCCTCGGGCGCGAACATCGCCGCGTTCAACGTCGGCAACGCGTTCGGCGCCTGGATCGGCGGGCTCACCCTGGCGGCCGGCCTCGGATACACCGCCCCGCTCTGGGCCGGCGCCGCCGTGACCCTCGCCGGTCTGCTCGTCTTCCTCGTCGCGGCGGTTCTGCCGCACGGCGAGTTCCACCGGTTTTCGCCCGCCATCAGTGGGCAAGATCGTCCAGGTCGACTCTAGGAGAGAAGCATGAACACCATCACCCTCAACGACGGCGTCGTGATGCCGCAGCTCGGCTTCGGCGTCTTCCAGATCCCCGACGACGACACGACCGCCGCGGTGAGCACCGCCCTGGAGACCGGGTACCGCAGCATCGACACGGCCGCGGTCTACCGCAACGAGGCCGGTGTCGGCCGGGCCCTCGCCGAGTCGGGTATCAAGCGCGACGAGCTGTTCATCACCACGAAGCTGTGGATCAGCGACCTCGGCAACGCCCGCGACGCGCTGCGCGGCAGCCTCGACAAGCTCGGCCTCGACCAGGTCGACCTCTACCTGATCCACTGGCCGGCCCCGAAGACGGACGCCTACCTCGAGGCCTGGCAGACCCTGGAGCAGCTCAAGGCCGAGGGCCTGACCCGCAGCATCGGCGTGTCCAACTTCGAACCCGACCACCTCGCCCGGGTGGCCGCCCTCGGCGGCAGCATGCCCTCGGTCAACCAGATCGAGGTGCACCCGCTGCTGCAGAACCGCGCGGCCGCCGAGGCCGGCGCCGGGTACGGCATCGCCACCGAGGCGTGGAGCCCGCTCGCGCAGGGCGGCGTCCTCGACGCCGCGCCGGTCGTGGACGCCGCGAAGGCCCACGGCGTGACGCCCGCCCAGGTCGTCCTCCGCTGGCACCTCCAGCAGGGCCGCATCGTCATCCCGAAGTCGGTGACCCCGAGCCGCATCGCCGAGAACTTCGACGTCTTCGGCTTCGACCTCACCGCCGCCGAGCTGGCCGCCATCGACGGCCTCGAGTCGGACGGCCGCACCGGCCCGCACCCGGCCCGCTTCAACGGCTGACCGCCCTCTCGCCGCCGCCCTTCCGTTGCCGCCTCGGAGATCCTCTCCGGGGCGGCACGCTTATTGGTCGACCGTGAAGATGACCGAGCGTCCCGCCGCCGCCGCGCGCTGATAGAAGTCCCGCACCTCCTGGAAGTAGTGCCACGTGTACGCGAAGTCCTCCTCCTCGATCATCCCCTGGTAGTCGGCCGCGTCGATCCGCCGGTAGCGCTCCCGCAGCCACGCCTCCTCCACCCCGAGCAACGCCGCGGCGACAACCGGCACCTCACCGGCGAGCACGTGCGCCACGACGTAGTCCTCACCCTCGTAGTGATGCCCGCCGCCCAGCACCGCCGTCTCCAGGGGCCCGCCACCGTGCCGCCCGTAGCCGCACCGCAGCGTCCCGTCCCCGAGACTGCGGTGCATCGCATCCCACGACTTGTCCACCTCGCACACCCACGCGCGATCCCACGCCTCCTCGACCCCCTCGACGAACGCCATCACCTCGTCGTCGTCGTCGGCGGTCGCAGTGAGAGCCGAATCCTGCGCCCCGTCGAGCGCGAAGAACACCCCACGACATCCCATGCCCGGCAGGCTAGAGCCCGGGTACGACAGGAATCGGCGGCCATCGCCGCCACCTCTCCGAACCGACGCCGCAGATGCCGACGATCGGCTGATGCCGATGCGGCCCGGGCCGGGAGACGCTTCGGGTGCCCGCGCCGAAGAGCAGGACCGACGATGGGACGCACCGTGGAAGAACCGGCGATCCGCGAGTCGGATGATGGCGACCTCGCGAGCCGGAGTCCGTTCCTGGTTCTGCTTCTCCTGGTGATTCCGCTCGGTCTCACCGAACCCGTCGTGGAGGGTGGTGCCGGGTCGTTCGGCTTGTTCGACGACGATCCACCATGGTGGGCTCTACCTGCGGCGGACGCGTTCTGGCTGTTCCTGGCATTCCTGTTCACCACCAAGCCCGATCTTCGCCGGCCGCGAGCGGCCTGGGCCGAGGGTTCGGCGCGCTGGTGGATCGTCGGGGGCGCGATGGTGGTCACCCTGGACATCGTCAATGTCGCGGTCCGGAGAAATGCGCCGGGCCTGGCGCAGGACGGTGACTGCTACGGCGCGATAAGCCAGGAGTATTTCGCCCAGACCAGCCAGATCATCCCGCTGCTGCTGGTGGCCCTCGGCATCGAGGCCCGGTTCTTCCACCGCAGGCTCGACGATTCGTTGCATCGAGCCGTCTCGAACGCCACGATCTTCATGCTGTGCGCCGGCGAGATCCTGACGCTGTCGACGCTTCCGTGGTCGAACGCCCGATGCGGCGATCTGCTCGCGCCCCTGCACGAGTTCGCGGCATTCACGATCAGCATCGCGGCGTGCACCCTCGCGTTGTCCAACCTCATCGTCGCCATCACACAACGGGCCAGCCCGGACCCTATGTAGAGAAACTAGCGAGGGTGCGCTACGGTCTCCCGCATGACCGACCCCGTACGTGTGACAACGGCCGTGTCGAAGGTGCTCGCGGCCCTTCTCGAAGATCCGGAGGCCTCTCGCTACGGCCTCGACCTGATGCGTGCCAGCGGGCATCCGAGCGGCACCCTCTATCCGATCCTGCTGCGGCTGCAGAGGGCGGGCTGGGTCGAGACGCGGTGGGAGGAGATCGATCCGGCGGAGGCGGGGCGGCCGGCGCGGCGGTACTACCGGCTCACGCCGGACGGCCTCGTCGCGGCTCGGGCCGAGCTGGCGGCGCTGCGGCAGCAGCTGGACAGGGCGTTCGTGACGAAGCCGGGGATGGCATGAAGGGCCTGGACACGCTCGCTCACCGGATCCTCGGCCTGGCCGCCCGGCGCTGGCCCGCCGGCATCCGCGACGAGATGGCGCGGGAGTGGCACGCCGAGCTCACCGCGATCCAGGCGGAACCGGGCGGCACCCGGCAGGGGCTCGGCTACGCGTTCAGCCTGCTCGCGTCGCCGCCGTTCCGGGACGGCAGTGGTGCGCCGCGCGGCTGGGGTGAGACCACGCCGCCGATGACGCCGGCGTTCGCGGTGGTGTTCGCCGGGATGCTCACGCTGGGTGTGACCATGCTGGCCGGTTCGCTGGTCCAGTTCATGACACCCCTTCTCGGGTACGAGACCTACGGCGGCGACTGGTTCAGCACGGCGATCGAGGGCGTCCTCGTGGCGGCGACCTGGTGCCTGCTCGCCGGCCGCTGGCTCGGCCGCCGGATGCCGCTCGAACGGACCCGCCGGTTCGGGCCGGCGACGTCGGCCGTGTTCGCCCCGCTGCTGCTCACCCCGGCGCTGCTCACCCATCCGGTGACCGGCCAGGACCCGCTCTGGATCGTCGCGGTGCTGGCCGGCCTGGCGATCTGGGTTCCCGGCATGGCCGTCCTGGGCGTGCGGGGGAGGACGTGGATGCTCGTGGCCGGCGTCCCCCTCGTCAGTGTCGCCGCGGCGGCCGCCGCCACCGTGCCGCTGATGCTGACCAGTGCGAGCCCCGGGGCCGCGTTCACCGCGTCGATGTTCACCGGCGAGCCGCCGTCCGAGTTCACCGTCATCCCCGAGGGCGCGCTGAGCAGCCGAGCCTTCTACTGGATGGGGCCGTGGGCGATCACGCTGGCGGTGTTCGGCGTCCTGGCCCTCGCCTACGGCCGGGCCGCCCGGAAGCCGGCCGCCGCCGTGACGGGAGCGGAGACCGAGCCGGCCGCGACGAGACCGGAGAACGAGCCGGCCAGGACGCCGTCGGGACTCCTCGCCGCCGCCGGGGCGCTGACCGTGGCGCTCGGCGTGACCGGCTGGGCGTACACGCTCGCCATCCTCAGCCCGGCCATGCCCGGCGTCTCGGCGGCCGCGCCGATGCCGGGCGGCGACGGCGAAATCTACCTGTGGGTGGCCGAGCTGCGCTGGGGCGCGATCCTGCTGGCCGCCGTGGGCATGCTGGCGGCGGTGGCCGACCGGCGGCGGGCCGGCGCGTCCGCGATCGTGCTCACCGTGCTGCTGGTGGTGGCCGACGGCGTGCTGGTCCGCGCCGCGGTGGCCGGTGGCGGCGGCCTGCGGCTGGCGCTGCTGATCGGCGCCGCCGTGACGGTCGCGTCCTGGTTCGCGGCCGGGGGAGTGCTGGACGCGGCCTGGCGTGACGCCACCGTACGCCGCCGGGTCGCGGCCGCCGCGGTGATCGGCGCGGCCTGCGCGCCGCAGCTGCTGTTCCAGGGCACGCCCGGGGTGAACCACCCGTTCCTGCCGGCCGGTCTGCGGCTCACCACGACCGGGCTGGCCGTGCTCGGGGTGCTGCTCGCCGCGCTCGCGGCCGTGACCCTCGGCCGGCGCCGGCTGCCGATCGCCGTGGCGGCGCTGATCGTCGTGGTGCCGCTCGCCGCCGTGCTGGTGGCCGGCCTGGCGCCGGTGGCGACGGACTCCGAGGACAACGGCCCGGCGCTGTGGGGTGCGGCCGCGGGCCTGCCGCTCGCCGTCCTCACTATCGCGCTGCTGCGCCGGCACCGGCCGCGCCCGCGGGGCCGGACCGCGGCACTGTGGACGCTGCTCGTGGTCGCCGCGGCGCCGGTCACCGTCGCGCTCTGGCTCGGGTCGGCGTTCTTCCTGTCGATGGCGCCGAACCTGCTCTTCGCGATCGAAGGGCTCGGCTACCCGGCCGACGGCATCTCGGTGGTTCCGGGCGCGGCGCTGCTGGTCACGCCGCTGGCGGCGGTCGTCGTGGCACGACTGGACGGGCCGGTCGCGGCGAAGCCCTCTACGGTGGACGGCAAGTCAGTCGTGACCACCTAGGGGGAACCCGATGCGGGACGTCGTGATCACCGGGATGGGCGCCACCACACCGCTGGGCGGCGACGTGGACTCACTGTGGCAGGGCATCCTCGACGGCCGGTCGGGGGTGCGCCGCGTCGACGATCTGCTGCGCGGATGCGAGCTGCCGACGGTGATCGCGGCTCCCATGTCCGTCTCGCCGGCCACGGTGCTGCCCCGCGTACAGGCAAGGCGGTTGGATCGTGCTGAGCAGGCTGCCCTGGTGGCCGCTCGGCAGGCGTGGGCGGACGCCGGCAGCCCGCGGGCGGAACCCGAGCGGGTGGCCGTGGTCATCGGGACCGGGATCGGCGGCGTGTCCACCGCGCTGGCCCAGGACGACCTCATCGAGGAGAAGGGACCGGGGCGGATCTCGCCGCTCACGATCCCGATGATGATGCCGAACGGGCCGGCCGCCTGGGTGAGCATCGAGCTGGGGGCGCGGGCCGGGACGTACACGACGGCGTCGGCCTGCGCCTCGGGAGCGGAGGCGCTCAGCCTCGGGATGCGGCTGATCCGCTCGGGGGAGGCGGACGTCGTCATCGCGGGCGGCGTGGAGTCGTGCATCGAGCCGCTGATCGTGGCGGGGTTCGCGCAGGCGCGCACGCTGTCCCGGCGCAACGACGCCCCGGAGCGGGCGTCCCGGCCGTTCGACGTGGATCGGGACGGGTTCGTGCTGGGGGAGGGCGCCGGGGTGCTGATCCTGGAGCGCGCCGAGTTCGCGGCGGCCCGGGGCGCGCGGGTGCACGGGCGGCTCGCCGGGTTCGGGGTGACCGCCGACGCCCACCACATCACCGGGCCCGACCCGGCCGGTACCGGGCAGATCCGGGCCGTCCGGGCCGCGGTGTCGTCGGCCGGGCTGACCGCTGCCGACGTCGACCACGTGAACTGCCACGCGACGTCCACGGTGGTCGGTGACCTCGGCGAGGCCGCGGCGGTGCGGGCCGCGCTCGGCGACCACGTGGTGCTGACCGCGCCGAAGTCGAGCCTCGGTCACCTGGTCGGCGCGGCCGGGGCGGTCGAGAGCATCCTCACCGTGCTGACGATCCGGGACGGGGTGATCCCGCCGACGCTGAACCTGGAGGCGAAGGCGCCCGAGGTGGAACTCGACGTGGTGGCCGGCAAGCCGCGGCGCGGGCCGGTGCGGGCCGCGATCTGCAACTCGTTCGGTTTCGGCGGGCAGAACGTGTCGCTGCTGTTCACATCGGCGTGAATCCGGTCCGGTCCGCGTCGGTGACGGCGCGCAGGACCCGCGCCGGGTTGCCGACCGCGATCACGTTCGCCGGGACGTCCCTGGTCACGACCGAGCCCGAGCCGATGATCGCGTTCTCGCCGATCGTCACCCCCTGGTTGATCGTGACACCGCCGCCCACCCACACCCGGTCGCCGATCACGACCGGCTTCGCGTAGCAGCCGCCGGCCACCCGCTCCGCCGCGTCGATGGCGTGGTTCGAGGTGTAGATGCCGACCCGCGGCCCGAACAGCACGTGGTCGCCGATGGTGATGCCACCGTAGTCGAGCATCACGCAGTCGAAGTTCGCGTAGAAGTGGTCGCCGATGCTGATCCCCGACCCGAACTCGCACCGGAATGTCGGCTCGAAGTGGCACTGGCTGCCGACGCTCTTGAGCAGCCGCCGCAGGACTGCCTCACGCTCTTCCTGGGGCCGGCCGAAGGTGGCGTTGTACTCGTTCGTCAGCAGCACGGTCCGCTGCCGCGCCTCCACCAGTTCCGGGGCTAGGTCGTTGTACATGGGACTGACGGTACGGTGGCGGGCGTGACCGGGCGCCGGGTGGTGAGCGACGACGAGGTGACGCGCGCGGGCTGTCACTTCTTCCTGCGGCACGGCACCGTCGACATGGACGGGCTGGCCGCCGCGATGTGCATCAGCCGCGCCACGCTCTACCGGGTCACGCACGGCCGGGACCGGCTGCTCGGCGACGTGCTGTGGCGGCTCGCCGACCGGATGCTGGCCGAGGCCCGGCGCCGGCGGACCCGGGCCGGGGTGGACGGCGTCGTCGAGGTGACGCACCGGTTCGCCGAGGAGCTGCTGGCGTCCGAGCCGTTCCGGCGGTTCCTCACGGCCGAGCCGGACGCGGCCGCCCGGATCCTGCTCACCCACGCGGGCGGCCTCACCGAGCGGGTCGTCGTCACCCAGCAGGAGATCTTCCGGGAGGCCGGGCTGGACCGGGCCGGCCCGGACGTCGCCTACCTCTACGTGCGGATCATCGAGTCGGCGCTCTACGCCGAGCTCGTGGCGGGCCGGCCGGCCGATCTGGCGCTCGCCGAACGCGCGGTGCGGACCCTGTTGAGACAGCTGTCGCAGCTTTCCTGTTAATCATGGTGCAACGCATCGACACCTGAATATGGTGCGGCGATGCCGACACCTGCTCCACGTTCGCGTCACTGGCAATGGCTGCTGGTTCTGCCCGTGGCGGCGCCCCTGCTGACCCCTCTCGCCAACCGTATCGAGCCGGCCCTGCTGGGCGTGCCGTTCTTCTTCTGGTACCAGTTCGCCTGCGCGATCTTCGCGATCCTGGTGATCACCGGGGTGCACGTGGCGACGCGTGAGGGCGGGGAGTGATGGAGGTCGGCGTCTTCCTCGTCCTCATGGGACTCGTACTGGTGCTCGGGTTCGGCGCGGCGCGCTGGCGGGCGCCGGAGGATCCGCACAGCCTCGAGGAGTGGGGTGTCGGCGGCCGCTCGTTCGGCAACTGGGTCACCTGGTTCCTGATCGGCGGGAGCATGTACAGCGCGTACACGTTCATCGCGGTCCCGGCGCTCACCTACGGGGTCGGCGCGATCGGGTACTTCGCCATCCCGTTCGCGATCATCACGACGCCGCTGACCTTCGTCTTCACGACCCGGGCGTGGTCGGTGTCGCGCCGGCACGGCTTCGTCACCCTGAGCGAGTTCGCGAGCGCGAGGTTCGGGTCGCCCGGGCTGGGTGCCGCGGTCGCGCTCACCGGGATCCTGGCCACCATGCCGTACGTCGCCGTGCAGCTCCTCGCGTTGCAGGCGGTGCTGCGCACGGTCGGGTTCGGCGGCGAGTGGCCGCTGCTCGCCGCGGTCACCGTCGTGTCGGTCTGCACGTTCCGGTCCGGGCTGCGGGCGCCGGCCCTGCTTTCCGTGGTCAAGGACGTGCTGATGGCGTGGATGCTGCTCACCGCCGTGATCATGGTGGCCATGTACGGCGGCTGGGACCACGCGTTCCAGCAGTCGGCCGAGCATTTCGCGGCGACCCCGAACCCGGCCGACGGCCTGCTGCTGCCGCCGGGCGGTCACCTCGGCTTCCTCACCCTGGTCATCGGGTCGGCACTGGCGATCTTCGCGTACCCGCACGCCCTGGTCGGCATGCTCGCCGCGAAGGACCGGGCCACCGTGCGCCGCAACGCCGCGGCCCTGCCGATCTACTGCCTCGCCCTGGCGCTGATGGCGCTGCTCGGCTTCTTCGCGCTCTCCCGCGGGATCACGCCGGTGGACGGCGACCTCAACACCGTCATCCCGCGCTTGATCCACGAATACTTCCCGAGTTGGTCCGCGGGCATTGCGTACGCCGGACTGAGCGTGGCCGCGCTGATCCCGGCGGCTGTCATGTCCATCGCAGCGGCCAACGCGTTCACCCGCAGCCTCTTCCGACCCTATCTGCGTCCTGACGCCGCGCCGGTCACCGAGGCGCGGGTGAGCCGCTGGGTGTCGCTGCTGGTCAAGTTCGGGGCGGCGGCCCTGATCCTCGCGGTCGACCCGGCGTTCTCGGTCGACCTCCAGCTGATCGGCGGCGTCGTCATCCTACAGACCATCCCGGCCGTCCTGCTCGGCCTGCTCACCGGCTGGTTCCACCGGGCGGCCCTGATCACCGGCCTGATCGCCGGCCTCGCGGTGGGGCTCGGGATGCTCTACGCCATCCCGGGAACCGGCGGCACCGGCCACTTCGGCGGCTCCTCCTGGCAGCTCGGCAACGGCTCCAGCGTCTACGTCGGCGTCGTCGCCCTGCTGGTCAACCTCGCCGTCGTGGTGGCGCTGACCCTGCTGCTGCGGGCGGCCGGCAACCCCGGCGGCGCCGACGCCACCAGCCCGGACGACTACCGGGCCGACGCCGGCGACGATCAGCTCCAGCGCCTCGACGATCTGATCGACGGCCTGCCCCGCAAGCATCCGGTCACCGTCGACGGCCGTGGCGAGGCGGGCGGCCGGCACGCGCACCGGCCACAATCACTGGATGATCTACCAGGTGGCGGTCTGCGGACCCGCTGAGTGCCGTGCCGACGAGGCCGCCCGGGCGCGCCGGGTGGGTGAGCTGCTCGCCGAGCGGGGCGCCGTGGTGCTCTGCGGCGGCGGCGCCGGGGTGATGGCCGCGGTGGCGGCCGGCGCCCGCGGTCGCGGCGGCCTCGTCGTCGGCATCCGGCCCGATGCCGGCCGCGGAGGCTCGGACCTGTCCGCCGTGATCGTCACGGACATGGGCGAGGCCCGCAACGCGATCATCGTGCAGAGCGCCGACGCCGTGATCAGCGTCGGCGGCTCCTGGGGCACGCTCAGCGAGATCGCCCTGGCCCGGCGCCGCGGCGGCATCCCGGTGATCGCGCTCGGCGGCTGGCGGGTGCTCGACGAGAACGGCAATCCGGTGCCCGGGATCGATCACGTCGACACCCCGGAGGCCGCGGTCGCGGCGGCGATGAGCGGCCGGGACGGCCGGGACCCCGACGAGGGTCCCGGCCACCCGGGCGGCGGCTACTTCACCGTCCGGTAGGGGATCAAGGTCACCGGGCCGAACAGGCCGTTCCTGGTCGGGGTGCGGTCGCCGAACTCGGCCGGCCGGTGCACGCGCAGCCGGTTCAGCAGGGTGCTCGCCACCTTCACGGTCACCGTGTTGACGCCGGGCCGCAGCGCGCCGCCGAGGTCGACAACGGTGCCGAGCTGGTTGGCCGGCTCGGTCTGGTGACCGTTCACGAACACCTGGTAGGAGCCGCCGACCCCGCCCAGGTCGAGCCGGTGCCGATCGCCGCCCCGCACGGTCACCGTGGTGCGATAGGTGCCGATCCCGACGGCGTCCTCCATCCCGGTGATCTCGCTCCAGGGGCGAAGATCAAGGTCAGGGACCGATTGCGTACGGTGCACCGCCGTCGACGACGAGTCGCCGGCCGCGCCCGGCAGCCACTCGTCGAGGCTCAGCGACCAGTGACCGAGAGCGATCGGCGCGCCGGCCGCGACGGCCCGTCCCGCGCCGGTCGTGACGGTCCACCCGGCGCCGGCCCGGGCGAAGTCCCGCGCGAAGCCCGGCCCGGCCACCGCGACGATCGTGGCGGCACCGGCCGGCAGCGACACGGTCAGCGAGGCCGGGTCGCCCGCGGGCGTGATCTCGCCGGTCCACGGGTCGAGCCGGTAGGCGGCCGTGCCCCGGGAGCCGGTCAGCGCCGCCGAGGTGGTGACCGCCTCGTCGCTGCCGTTGACCAGCACGTAGTAGCGGTTCCGGCCGTCGGCCCGCACGGTCGACGTGACGGCCCGGTCCCCGATCCGCGCCTCCGGGCCGAATCCGAGCTTCGTGAGCGCGCCGGCGTCGTCGGCGGCGGTGCGGACGTTCGGGAGCCCGCGCAGGGCGGTGAAGATCCCGCGCAGGGTGGCGTCCTCCGCCGCGGCGCCGGCGGCCGATCCGGCGTACCCGATGGTGTGCCGCGGCCCGGCGCCGATGATCACCACCGGAAGCCCCGCCCGGGCCTTGCGGGCGATCGCCCGCGCCGTCGCGAGGGACATCGGCGCGCTGTCCAGGACGAGCGCCCGGTAGGGGGTCTCGCCGGCGAGGCCGCCGGGCGTCACGTAGCCGTAGGTGTATCCGGCCGCCGCGAGGAACGCGCCGTCGTGGGTGGGCTCGTCGCCGCCGAACGTCTGGTTCAGCACGGCCACGTCGTAGCGGGCCTTGCCGGTCTGCAGGGTCTGCTGCATCCGGGAGTAGTAGGCGGCGAGCTCCGGCTCCATGGTCCAGGTGGGCTGGCGCGGCCCGAACGCCTCGCCGATGTCGCTGCCGAAGCCGTGGAAGCCGGGCCAGTACGCGGCGTCGTCGGTGATCGTCCCGTCCGCGCTCGGCGGGATGGCCGGGTACGGCAGGCCGTGGAAGACCATCCGGTTGATGCCGCGCGCGTACTCCCGGTTCGCCAGCGCGACGATCTGCGCCGGGGTGAGCCCGTAGAGGTTGCCGAACCCGCCGGGCAGCATCTCGCTGGTGACGACCCGCTTGCCGGCGACCGCGGCGCTCGTCGCCGCGGTGCGCATCCGGGCCTCGGAGCAGCCGAGCGACTCGCACTCGGTGATGTCGAGGCGCCGGGCCGCGTCACCGAGGTCGATCGGCTCGCCGTAGGGCTGGGCGCGGTAGGTGAGTCCGATTCTGTTCGCCCAGGCCTTGATCGGTTCGAGGTGGTTCGTCAGGTACAGCTCGTTGATCGTGGCCTCGATGTCGTGCCGGATCCGCTCGACCGCCTCGGCCTGGCCGGCCGCGAACGTGTAGATCGGCGTCGGGGAGCCGAACGGGCTCGTCGCGGCGGCACGGGCGATCACCGGCAGGTAGGGCTTCAGGTCGTACCCGTGAACGCTCTTGAACGTGGCGAGGAACGCCGGTGACCAGAGCTGGGCGCCGTTGAGCTCGAGCGAGTCCTCGAAGATCGATCCGCCGTTCGCGCGCAGGAGACGGCGGGTCCCGGTGTCGAGCAGGCCGTCGAAGTACCTGATGAACGCCGTGGTCCCGGCCCTGTCGAAGTGGTTGACGACGCGGGACTCGGGGGTGGAGAGCGGCGAGACGGTGGTGCCGAAGGGTGCGTCGTTGCGCTGCGCGGTGCCCCGCTTCCAGTACCCGGTGATCATCCAGGTGCCGGCCGGCGCGGTCCAGGCGACCCGGCCGCCGCGGACGCTGCCGCTGATGTCGGTCACCGTGGTGAGGTCGAGCGCCGGCTGCGTCTCGGTGCAGGCGGCGACGCAGCGGGTCGCCGTGATCGCCTGGTAGGAGGGCGCCGAGGTCTTCGTCGTGCTGACGACGACGCCGTCCTCGACTGTCCGTTCCTGATAAATGCGCGGGGTGGGCGCGGGAACCGGTCCGGCATAGGTGGCCCGCGCCGCGACGACGGCGCTGCCGGTCACGAGCTCCTGGCTTGCCGCATCGCTCGACACGTCCAGGCCCGGGATCGCCGCCGGCCAGCGGCTTCCCAGGGTCAGATCGATCTGTACGCCGAGCTTCAGGCCTTCGGCCAGGACGGCTTTGACCGCTCGACGCCAGTTCGGATCGCCGTAGGAGTGCTCGGCCGGGTCGACGACGTAATCGGTGCCGTCCATGACCATCGCGATCTCGACGCCCCGGTAGCCGGCGGCGGCGACCTGGCGCAGCTGCTTCACGGCGGTCGTGGCGTCCACCGACGACGGCCACCACCAGCGGAACATCGCGCCGTACTCCGCTTTTTCGGATATGCCGCTCTTTTCGTGCGTGTCGGCTCTTTCGTGGATGTCGGCTGCCTGTGCGGTGGTTCCGAGCGGGACGGTCAGCGCGAGAGCCAGCGCTACGGAAAGGAGTCTTCTCATTGACATCGCTCCGTGAATCGTTTCAAGATGAGGCGCTGTTAACGTGACGGAAATCATCCGTTGACGGGACGCTAGGCCACCCCGGACCGGCCGGGCAAGGACGGAGCCGCCATGAAGTCAATCGATGCCGTCATCACCGCCGCCGATACCGGACCGGACGATCTGGCGGCCCTCGACCTCAACATGCTGCCCGCCCTGCGCGCGCTGCTTCAGGAGCGCAGCGTCACCCGCGCGGGCGCCCGGCTCGGCCTCGGGCAGCCGGCCACCAGCGCGGCGCTGCGCCGGCTGCGCGGCCACTTCGACGACCCGCTGCTGGTGCGGACCGTGACCTCGTACGAGCTGTCGCCGCTCGCGGCCGGCCTGCTCGGAGCCGTGGAGGAGGTCCTCGCCGCCGCCGAGTCGGTGTTCCTCGGCGCGCACGGATTCCGGCCGGCCGTCTCCCGCCGCACGTTCACGGTGATGGCCTCGGACGGCTCGCTCGCCCTGCTCGGCGAGCACCTGCTGCCCCGCTTCGCCGCGACGCCGAACCTGCGGCTGGAATTCGTGCCGATGACCGACCCGGCCGTGCACGACGTCGAGACCACCCTGCGCGCCGTCGACGGGGTCGTCATGCCGCGCGGCATCTTCACCGGCCACCCCGCCGAGGACCTCTGGGCCGACGAGTTCGTGCTGGTGGTGGCCGACGGCTCACCGTTGAGCGCGGAGACCGCGACGCCGGAGCGGCTCGGCGCCATGCGGTGGGTCAGCTCGTTCCACGGCCCGTCGGTGGCGACCACGCTCGAGTCCTGGGGGATCCGGGCGCAGGTGCAGGTGGTGGTGCCGAGCTATCTCGCGATGCCGCTGGTCCTGGCCGCGTCGCCGGGACACGTCGGGCTGCTCCAGCGCCGGCTCGCCGAACGGCTGGCGGCGCTCGGCGGGGTGCGCCTGCTGCCGCCGCCGGCCGGAGCGCACGAGATCCGGATGGCGTTCTGGTGGCACGCGTCGCGCGAACGCGAGCCGGCACATGTGTGGTTCCGCCGGACGGTCGCCGCGATCAGTCCATGAGTCGTTTCAAGATCTCGTCCAGCGGCGGGGGCACGGCCCGCTCGGTGAGCAGCCGGGCATAGCGGAGGTTGCGCCGGGAGCTGCTGCGGATGAACCGGTACATCTGCGCCGGCAGCTCCTGCCCGCGCCAGGCCGGCTGCTTCTGGAACGACCGGAACGACCGCAGGTCCCCCTCGGCGGCGAAGATCGCGGCCACCGCGTCCAGCCCGGCCGCGCGGATCAGCTCCTCCTCGAGGTCGCGGTCGCAGACCACGGTCGTGACCTGGTCCCGGAACATCCCGGCCTCGCGCCTGTCGCAGAGCCCCGCCACCGGCGTCCGCCCCAGCTCCGCGAGGGTGCGGCCGATCGCATGAGCCCCGCCGATCGGTACGACGACGACGCCCTCGCCGCCGAGATCCCGCCCGCGCACCCGCGCCGCCGTCTCCAGCGCGATCCGGTCGGTGATCCCCTCGACGAGCACCACGGCCGCCGCCGCCCCGGCCCGGGCCATCGCCTCCGCGGTGGCCCGCAGCGACGCGGCGTTGGTCGGCATGCCGCCATCCTGGCGTCGCCCGCACGACCGGGCAACCGGTTAACGGCACCTCCCGGGAATGTGCCAACCCTCCCGTGCTTCACAGGGTCTTCACAGCTTATGGCGTTCGATGACTTCCGCAGCGGCCGTGTTCCCCACGCGCCGCCCGACGGGGAGGAACACATGATCGACTCGCAGAAGCGGCGGCGGTGGCCGGCGCTCGGCGCCGCGGCCGGCGCCGTGGTGCTCACGGTCGCCGGGGTGGGAGTGGCCGAGGCGGCCGCCGCGCCGCCCGCACTCACGTTCGTGGCCGCCACCAATACGGTGACCGCCGAGCGCTACGCCGACGGCGACGACGTGTACCTCTACCTCGACCTCGGCCTGCACCTGATCGCCGGCAAGGACGCGTTCGAGGTCCGGGCGAAGCGCACCGGGTACGACAAGCCGATCACCGCGACCCGGCAGGTCGTGAAGAACGGCAAGAAGACGACGGTGGCGCTGCCGGCCGGCACGGTGAAGGACTTCACCGGGCTCAAGGACTTCACCGCGTTCGTCGTGAAGGACGCCAAGGGTAAGGTCGTCGCCCAGTACAAGACGCCGTTCTGCGCGAACTCGTACAGCTCCGGCCGCACCCGCCGGGACGCGCCCGCCACCAACCCGTACCCGACCCGGTGCGGCGGCGAGAACCCGTTCACCCTCGGCGCGGTCTGGGGCATCCAGGCCGGCTGGGACTCGGCGGTGCAGGACCAGCCCGCGAACCAGGCCACCCTCGCGAAGCTGAAGGCCGGTAAGTACACGGTCACCGCCACGGTGGACGCCAAGTACCAGAAGATGTTCGGCATCCCGGCGAACAGGGCCACCGCGAAGGTGACCATGAACGTCGTCGACGTGAAGTACGACGCGAAGGCGGTGGCGCGCTCCCGCACGGCGGCCGCCCGGGAGAGCCACACGGTGACCGGGCACGGCCTGCACCACGGCGAGGGGGACGCCGACCGGCAGGTGTCGTCGTACCTGCCCGAGTTCCGGGCCGCGGCGGCCCGGCCGTGGGCACAGTGGAAGACCGTGCCGGCCGGACCCAAGCCGGACCTGCGGTCGCTGCCGGCCTGGGGCATCTCGATCTCCGAGGGCGTCAACGAGAAGACCGGCAAGCCGGACGGCAAGTGGTACGTCAACTTCGGCGCGACCGTCTGGAACGCCGGCACGTCGCCGCTGCTCGTCGACGGCTTCCGGCGCACCGGCACCGAGCTCATGGACGCGTACCAGTACTTCTTCGACGCGAACGGCAAGCAGGTCGGCTCCCGCCCGGCCGGCACCATGGAGTGGGACGACCGCGAGGGGCACCTGCACTGGCACTTCACCGACTTCGCGCAGTACAACCTGCTGAAGGCGGATAGGAAACTCGCCGTGCGCAGCGGCAAGGAGGCGTTCTGCCTGGCCAACACCGACGCCGTCGACTACACGATGAAGGGCGCCAAGTGGCGGCCGGACAACACCGACCTGTCCACCTCGTGCGGCGCCAACACGGTGGTCGCGGTGCGTGAGGTGCTCGACATCGGCAACGGCGACACGTACAGCCAGGACCGGCCGGGCCAGTCGTTCGACATCACGAACCTGAAGAACGGCACCTACTACATCCAGGTCCTCGCCAACCCGTCGAAGAAGCTCTCCGAGCTCAGCACCACCAACAACTCCGCGCTCCGCCAGATCGTCATCGGCGGCACCGCGAAGAAGCGCACCCTGACCGTCCCGAAGGTCCACGGCATAGCCGGCTGACCCTCCACGGCGGCACCTGGACCGTCCCGGCCCCTCGGGGGAGCCGGGGCGGTCCGCCGCCGTCGGATGCCGCGAAGCGCGACGGCGAGGCACCCCGGGATCCTGGAGGCTCGGCGAGATCGAGAGCGCTGTATCGTCCGGGCCGTGTCGACCGACATCTACGGGATGATCGAAGTACGTGATCTGGTTCGCGCCGGAACAGGCGAACCCGCGAGGCCGTGGCTGCGGTGCATGGATCTCTGGCCCCTCTACCCCGGCAACGACTACGCGGCCCTCGGGTGTCTGTTCGGGGTGCGGAACTGGCCCGGATGGGAGCCGATCGCCGCCGGTCGCGGCCTTCCGGAGGATGTGTCGGACGCCGTGCGCACGGAGTATGAGAAAACCGCCCGGCTCGGCGAGGCGATCCACGGCAGCACCTGGGTGTCGTGGCCCGAGTTGCGCGACCTCGACATGACGGTCACGCCGCGGGCCCGCGGTGTGCTGGAGGTGAGTCCGCGGCCGCACGGACCCCGATGGCAGTACCGCGTCGACGACCAGTGGCCCGACGACGTCGTCACCGCATACGGCCGGCCGCCGCTGGGGTCGTCACCGATCGACGCGCCGTACGGCACCTGGCAGCAGGAGGCGACCAGCTTCGAGTACCGGCAGCTGTCCCGGCAGGATGTGCTCGGCCCCGGAACAGGATGGGAGCACGTCGTCGCCGTCATGCGAGCCCTCGCGCACCGCTTCGGCGAGGACGGTGTGCGGCTGGTCGCCTGGTTCGACTGACTCGTCTACCAGGCGACGACGCCGCGGGGAGTCGGCTGGGTGGTGCCGAGCTGCAGCGACGCCATGGTGATGGCGTCGCCGCCGCCGGGTGGGAAGCCCTCCAACTCGGCGGGTGAAGGTGGGACCACGGACTCCAGGTTGAAGCGCAGGCCGCTGCCGACCCGGCAGGATTCTTCGGATCTGTCGCAGGTCGTCCACTTGATGCCCTGGAAAGCGCTGGTCCCGGGTTCGAGCGTGACCGGGGCGGCCGGGCGCGGCTGGTCGACGTAGTCCCGCGGCACCCGGACGACCTCGCCGTCGGCGTCGGTCAGCACGATGGAGGCGCGTTCCACGATGGTGCAGTCGCGATCGGTCGCGTTGGTCAGCGTGACCAGGCCGCGCCGGACCGCCGGATCGTCCCGGATGCCCTGGAGCGTGACGGTCGCCGTGACGCCGTGGTTGCGGCAGTAGTCGTCGTAGTCGAGCTGCGTGAAGGCGGGCTTGACCGGCGTCGCCGAGGGGGAGGGCGCGGGGGAGAGGAAGGGCGCGGAGGCCGGGGCGGGTTTCGGCGGCGCGCCGCAGGCGGTCACGGCAAGGACCGTCGCGAAAAGGGCCGCGGGAGCGTGGCGATGGCGCATCGAGGAGTCTCCTTACGTCGATGCCGGAGACTACGTACCTCTCGGAGGCCACCGGCCACGGGACTTCCGGCGTACCGAAAAGGGGGAAAGCGCGACGGAAGGGACCGCCGCGCCCACCCGCGGGTGTCAGCTGTTGTCGACGGCGGCCTGCTGGATCGGGAGCGCGGCGATGTAGCGGCGCATGAAGGCGTTGAAGCCTTCGACGTCGGCCGGGTCGGGGGCGGCGGTGTCGAGCTCGGCGTCCGCGAAGACGACCGTGTTCAGGAAGTCGTCGAGGCTCTGGCCCTCGCCGCGGTCGCGGAGGAAGCCGGCCAGCACGGCGATGCCCCAGGCGCCGCCCTCGGAGGCGAGGTTGCCGACCGAGACCGGGGTGTTGATGGCGGCGGCCAGCAGGTTCTGCGCGACGCCCTCGGTCTTGAAGAGGCCGCCGTGCGCGAACATCCGGTCCAGCTGGACGTTCTCGGCCTTCTGGAGGACGTCCATGCCGATGCGCAGCGTCGCGAGGGCGGCGTAGAGCTGGGTGCGCATGAACGTGGCGAGGTCGAGCGAGCTGCCCGGCACGCGCAGGAACAGGGGGCGGCCCTCGTGCAGCTTCGTGATCGGCTCGCCGGAGAGGTTGTTGAAGGCGAGCAGGCCGCCACCGTCCGGGGCGCCGCGCAGGGCGGAGCGGAACAGCGTCTCGAAGATCTTGTCGGTGCCGACCTCGACGCCGAGCGCCGCGGTGAACTCGGCGAACAGGCCGGCCCACGAGTTCAGCTCGCTGGCGCCGTTGTTGCAGTGCACCATCGCGACGAGGTCGCCGGCCGGGGTGGTGACCAGGTCGACCTCGGGGTGCACCCGGCTCAGCTCGCCGTCCAGGACGATCATGGCGAAGATGCTGGTGCCGGCGCTGATGTTGCCGGTACGCCGGGCCACCGAGTTGGTGGCGACCATGCCGGTGCCGGCGTCACCCTCGGGCGGGCAGAGGACCGCGCCCGGCTGCAGCGTGCCGCTCGGGTCGAGCAGGCGGGCGCCGTCGGCGGTGAGCGTGCCGGCCGGCTCACCGGCGGGCAGCACGGCCGGCAGCAGCTCGGCCAGCTTCACCGGCACCCGGCCGGCGGCCAGCTCGTCGAACTGCGCGAGGCGGCGGGCGTCGTACCCGCCGGTCGCGATGTCGATCGGGAACATGCCGCTGGCGTCGCCGACCCCGAGCACCCGGCGGCCGGTCAGCTTCCAGTGCACGTACCCGGCCAGCGTCGTGAGGTGCGCGATCCGGCCCAGGTGCTCCTCGCCGTTGAGCACGGCCTGGTAGAGGTGGGCGATGCTCCAGCGGTGCGGGATGTTGTAGCCGAACAGCTCGCTGAGCGCCTCGGACGCGTCGCCGGTGTTCGTGTTGCGCCAGGTGCGGAACGGGGTGAGCAGCTCACCGTCGGCGTCGAACGCCAGGTAGCCGTGCATCATCGCGGAGACGCCGAGCGCGCCCGTGGTGGTCAACTCGACGCCGTGACGGGACCGGACGTCGGCGGCGAGCGCGGCGAAGCACTGCTGGAGGCCCTCCCAGACCGCTTCGAGAGAGTACGTCCAGACGCGGTCGACGAACTGGTTCTCCCAGTCGTGGCTGCCCACGGCGATGGCCGCGTGGTCCGGGCCGGTCAGCACGGCCTTGATCCGGGTCGAGCCCAGCTCGATCCCGATCGCCGTGCGGCCCGTTTCGATGATGTTACGAATGTCGGCGGTCATCGTCATGTTCTACCGCAGCGACCCGGGGGAGCGGGAGGGGCCCGACCCACTTTGTTAACGTGCGCTGCTTCACCGGGACGATTGCTCGCTGAGCTGGGAGTGTTAGCGCGAACATTTCCGTTCGTAGCGGCCGGGCGCGGGGTGGAGCGGGGATGTGTGTTGAGTTGGGGTTGGGATCGCGCCCGAACTCAACACGCGGGGACGAGGGTGGCGGTGTGTGTTGAGTTGGGGTTCGGATTGCGCCCGAACTCAACACGCGGGGACGAGGGTGGCGGTGCGTGTTGAGTTGGGGTGAGGATCGCGCCCGAACTCAACACGCGGGCAGTGGGGTGCCGCGTGGGCGTGACAGTGGGATGACAGCGGCGGCGCGCACGCTCAGCCCATGACGACGGTGAAGCATCCGGTTCGCGGGCCGGTCAATGCCGCGATCTTCAGGACCCTCGACGGCTACGCGCATCGTCTGTGGGGCGAGCGCAAACGCCGGCTCTTCGCCGATCTGCCGGGGACGGTGGTCGAGATCGGGGCGGGGACCGGCGCGAATATGCGCTACTACCGGCCCGGCACGAAGGTGATCGCGGTGGAGCCCAGCCCGTACATGCACAAGGCTCTTCTCGCCGAGGCCCGGCGGCGGAACGTCGCGGTGGAGATCCGTGCCGAAGGCGCGGAGCGGATGAGCCTGCCGGACGGGTTCGCCGACGCGGTGGTGTGCACGCTGGTGCTCTGCACGGTCCCGGATCCGGCCGCGGCGATCCGCGAGGTCGGCCGCATCCTGCGTCCGGGCGGCCGGCTGGTGTTCATCGAGCACGTTCAAGATCAAGAGCATGCCGGGTACGTCGTGACGCAACGGATCGCGGCTCGACCCTGGCGATGGCTCTTCGAGGGTTGTGACGTGCGGCGGGACACCGAGGCGGCGCTGCGGGCCGGCGGATTCACCGAGGTCGGGGTGGAGCGCTACCGGCTGCGGTCGGTGTTCCTGCCGATCAACACGCAGATCGCGGGCGTCGCGACGAAGTGACGACTGTCAGAATGGGCGGATGCGGTTCGGGGTGCTCGGCCCGGTGCGCGCCTACGACGACGGCGGCGATCCCGTCCCGCTCGGGGAGCGGCAGCGCGCCCTGCTGGCGGCGCTGCTGGCCCGCGCCGGCCGGATCGTCCCGGCCGACCTCCTGATCGATCTGCTGTGGGGGCACGCACGACCGGCGGCGCTGCACAGCCAGATCTCGCGGCTGCGCCGAACCATCCCGCGACTGCGGCTGGAGACCGAACCACCCGGATACGTGCTGCGCCTCGACCCGGACGACTGGGACGCCGGCCGCTTCGACCGGCTCGTGCGCGAGGGCCGCTCCGAGGAGGCCCTCGCCCTGTGGCGCGGGCCGGCCTACGCCGGATTCGCCGACACCGAGATCGCCCGCCTCGACGCCATCCGCCTCGAGGAAGCCCGGCTCACCGCGACCGAACGCCTGCACGAGACCCTGCTCGGCACCGGCCGGGCCGCCCGCTCGCTGCCGGAACTCGAGGCGTTCGTGGCCGGGCACCCGTTCCGGGAGACCGCCCGCGACCTGCTGATGCGCACCCTCTACGCGCTGGGCCGGCACGCCGAGGCCCTGGACGGCTACCAGCGCTACGCGATCCGGCTGCGCGACGAACTCGGCCTGGAGCCGTCCGCGGTGATCCGGGCGACGCAGCTGCGCATCCTGCGGCACGAGGTCGAGGAGGTGCCGGCGCTGGCCGGTCTCCGCCCTCATCGGCTGCCGGACGGGATCGCCTGTGCCACCCTAGGCGCCGGGCCGCCGCTGATCGTCCTGCCTGGCTGGGTGTCGTCGCTCGACGTGATGGCCTCCGGCCGCGATCCCCGGTCCAGCCTGGTGCAGCGGCTCCTCGCGCACTGCACGGTCACCCTCTACGACCGCCGGGGCACCGGCCTGTCCCACGGCCCGGTGACCGATTTCGGTCTGGAGGCGGCGGTGGCAGAGCTGAGGCAGGTGATCGCCCACGTCGGTGAACCGGTCAACCTGCTGGCGATGTCGGAAGCCGGCCCGGTCGCAACCGTCGCTGCGGCGGAACAAACGCAAAAATCGGTAAATAAGGTGATTTACTTTGGCACCTACGCCGACGGCCCGAACACCTTCCGCCGCCCCGACCTCAACGCCGCCCTCATCACGATGGTCCGCACCCACTGGGGCCTCGGCTCGCAGCTCTTCGCCGACCTCTTCCGCCCCGGCGCCGACGACGCGGCCGCCCGGCACCTGGCCGAGGTCCTGCGCGACTCCGCCGACCGCGAGACCGCCGCCGCCTACCTGGAGGCCGCGTACGAGGCCGACGCCGCCCACCTGCTGCCGCACGTCACCGCGCCGGCGCTGGTGCTGCACTACCGCGGCGACCGGGTGATCCCGTTCGAGGGTGGCCGGCAGCTCGCCGAGGGCCTGCCCGGCGCCCGGATGGTCGCGCTGGAGGGCCGCTATCACCTACCCGACGCCACCGACCTCGACCGGATCGTCGACTTGATCACTGAGTTCGTCGCACGATGACACCCATGTGCGTGAGCCACGTATCCCGCCGCACCGCCCTGCTGGGCGGCGCCGCCCTGTTGACCTCCGCCGCCGTCGCCGCTCCCGTCCACGCGGCGCCACGCCACGGCGTCCTCGACCTGACCTACCCGCTCGGCCCCTCCTTCCCCGGCTTCGAACCCGGGGAGGAGGCGGCGGTCCGCACCGTGAAGACGATCGAGGACGACGGCTACTACATGCAGGAGTGGACGGTCCTCGAGCACATCGGCACCCACGTCGACGCGCCGGCCCACTTCACCACGGGCGGCCGGGTCGCGACCGACCTGCGGCCCGCCGAGCTGATCACCCCGGCCGTGGTGATCGACATAGCGTGGAAGGGCCCCGAGGGCGTCGTAACGGTCGACGACGTGAAGCGGTTCGAGCGCCGGCACGGCCGGATCCCGGACGGCGCCGCCGTGCTCATGTACTCCGGGTGGGGCGCGAGAATCGGGGACGGTGACGCGTACCGAAATGGTTTGATCTTCCCGGGTTTCGGGGTCGACGCCTGTGAGTGGCTCCTCGCGAGACGGCGGATCCGCAGCCTCGGCGTCGACACGCTCAGCATCGACCCGGGCAGTTCCACGACCTTCGACACGCATCTCGCGCTGACCGGCGCCGACCGCTACGGCATCGAGAACCTGGCGAACCTCGATCGGCTCCCGCCCACCGGCGCAAGGATCTTCGTGGGGCTCATCCCTTACGAGAACGGCTCGGGGGGACAGGCGCGCGTCCTCGCAACCTGGTGATCGACGCATTCCCGGCGCGCGTACGCTGTCGCGAACGTCTCCATTTGCCGACCCCGTTTCGTCGCCACGGTGTGATGACATGGGATGGGCTGGAACGGTCCGAGCAGCTACAGGAGGACGCATGCAGTCGCGTACCGATCTCGTCGAAGACTTGATGGCGCGTTTTCCTCACGTGCCGCGCGAAGCGGTGATCAAGGAAGATCTGCTGCGGGGCGGTCTCGCGTTCGACGAGTCGGCGCTCACCGACAACGAGAACGGTGACGTCAAGCCGAAGTCGTACTTCATCTTCTCGTTCGACCACCGCACCCTTCCGGAGCTGGGCGAGGCCGCGCTGCGCCGCCCGCCGGAGGAGATCGTGCTGACCGGTGGCCCGTACGACCTGCGGCGCACCGTGGTGAGCGTGCGCACCAACCCTTCATCGCCTTATCGGGTCAAACCGGACGCCGACGGCCGCCTGCAGCTGTTCCTCGACGGCAAGCCGATCGCCGACGTCGGCCTGCCGCCGATGCCGGACTACTACCGGCACACCCTCGCCAACGGCAAGCAGGTCATGGAGGTCGCGCCGACCATCCAGTGGGGCTATCTCGTCTACCTGACGGTCTTCCGCGTGTGCCAGTACTTCGGCGCCAAGGAGGAGTGCCAGTACTGCGACATCAACCACAACTGGCGTCAGCACAAGGCGGCCGGCCGCCCCTACACCGGCGTGAAGCCGATCGACGAGGTTCTCGAGGCGCTCGCGATCATCGACAAGCACGACACGCTCAAGACCTCCACCGCGTACACCTTGACCGGCGGCAGCGTCACCTCGCAGGTGGGCGGCAAGACCGAGGCCGACTTCTACGGGCAGTACGCCCAGGCGATCGAGGAGCGCTTCCCGGGCCGCTGGATCGGCAAGGTCGTCGCCCAGGCGCTGCCGAAGGAGGACGTGCAGCGGTTCAAGGACTACGGCATCCAGATCTACCACCCCAACTACGAGGTGTGGGACAAGCGGCTGTTCGAGCTCTACTGCCCCGGCAAGGAGCGCTACGTGGGCCGCGAGGAGTGGCACCGCCGCATCCTCGACTCCGCGGAGATCTTCGGCCCGCGCAACGTCATCCCGAACTTCGTGGCCGGCATCGAGATGGCCGAGCCGTTCGGCTTCACCACGGTGAACGAGGCGATCGACTCGACCGCCGAGGGCCTGCACTACTTCATGTCGAAGGGGATCACCCCGCGGTTCACCACGTGGTGCCCGGAGCCGACCACCCCGCTCGGCAAGACGAACCCGAACGGCGCGCCGCTGGAGTACCACATCCGGCTGCTCGAGACGTACCGCGCGACCATGGAGCACTACGGCCTGTCGAGCCCGCCCGGCTACGGCCCGTCCGGCGCCGGCAACGCGGTCTTCTCGGTGAGCTCGTTCATGGATTCGCTGCCGCCCGCGCCGGCGCCCGCGGAGAACCCGGAGCCTGCTTCCGCCGAAAAGTAAGACCTCTCAGGTGTGGCGCCTGCCCGGCCGATAGGGCAGGCAGCCACATCGGAGAGGAAACGCGGGCTTGATGCGACCACTGTCCCGGCCGGGGCTGTTCCCCGCCGGCACGGCTCTCTCGGCGCTCGCCGCGGTGGCGGCCGGCGTCCTGGGCACCCGCACGGCCGTACCCTCGTGGTCGCTCTGGCCTTTCGCGATCCTCGCCGTTCTCACCGCGGCCGCGGCGTGCGCGGTCGCTTCCGCTTCCTGCGGCGGCGCCGGCTCGATCTTCTGGCGCCGATTCGGGTACGCCGCCGCGCTCCTGGCGGCGGGCGCCGCCAGCCAGATGGTCGATACCCTGCGCCGGCCGTCGGAGGTGCTGGCGTTCTCGCCGATCACCGGCCTGCTCTACCTCACGGCCGTGGCCGTCGGCGTGCACGCGCTGGTCCGGCTGCCGGGTGCCCGCCGCACCTGGCGCGGAACCGTCGCCCTCTTCCTCGACATCGCCATCGTGGCCGTCGCCTCCGGCCTGGTGATGACCCGGCTCCTCGCCGCCCTGCCGATGCCGCTGCCGAGCGGCGCCCTCGCCACCGCGCTGCAGGCGATCGTGCTGGCCGCCTCGTGCGCCGCCGTGGTCGCCGTCGTCAAGGTCAGCATGAGCGCCACCGGCTCGGTGCACGGCCCGGCCCTCTGGCTGCTCAGCCCGGTCGGGGTGCTCGCCCCGGCCTCGCTCGTCGTGGCCCCGCTGGTACGGCAGTGGGCGCACCTGAACGCGACCGTCATCATCCTGCCGCCGTTCGCGGTGCTGCTCGCCCTCGCGGCGTATGCGCAGATCCGCAACGCGGCCGCGCCGGCCCGGGCGTCCCGGGACGCGGGCCGCCGGGGAATCAGCGCGATCCCGTACGTCGCCGTCCTCTCCACCGCGATCATGTTGATCGCCGTGATCGCGTCGAGCGGCCGGCTCCCCGCGGGCCTCGCCGCCGGCGCCGTGGTGCTGATCCTGCTGGTCCTGGTCCGCCAGCACGTCGCCCTCTCCGACAACGCCCTGCTGCTGGACCGGCTCGACGGCCAGGCCCGCCGGGACGACCTGACCGGGCTGCCGAACCGGCGCGCCTTCACCGGCGCCCTCCAGCGGTCCCCGTCCGGCGCCGTGACCGTGGCCGTCTGCGACCTCGACGACTTCGCCGCCCTGAACGACCGCCTCGGCGACGCGGCCGGCGACGAGGTGCTGCGGCAGGCGGGGGAGCGGATCGCCCGGACGATGGGCCCGGAGGCGTTCGTGGCCCGGTTGAACGGCGACGAGTTCGGCATCATGCTCCCCGCGTCCGCGGATTCCTCATCGCTTGCGGAGGAGCTGCTTCGGGCGTTCCAGGCGCCGCTGCCCGCCGACGGCCACGACCTGCTCGTCACGGTGACGGTCGGGGTCGCCTCCGGCAGCCGCGACGAGGTACCCGACCTGCTGCGCCGCGCCGAGCTCGCCCAGCAGGCCGCCAAGCGCGTCGGCACGAACCGCTACCAGCAGCACACCGCCGCCCTCGACGAGAACGCCCAGCACACCGCCCACCTGGCCGCGGCCCTGCGCCGGGGCCTGGACCGGGGCGAGTTCCGCCTCGTCTACCAGCCCATCGTCGAGCTGCCGCACGGCACCATCAGCGCCGTCGAGGCCCTGGTCCGCTGGCACCCGGACGGCGGCGTGCCGATCTCCCCGGCCGAGTTCATCCCGGTCGCCGAGCAGACCGGCATGATCATCGACCTGGGCGCCTGGATCCTCGACACCGCCTGCGCCGACGCGGCGGCCTGGCAGGAGCGGCACGGCGAGGCGGCGCCGCGGGTGAGCGTCAACGTCTCCGCCCGGCAGCTGCTCGACCCGGAGCTGCCGTCCCTCGTGGCGGCGTCGGTGAAGCGGCACGGCCTGAACCCGGCACGCCTCACCCTGGAGATCACCGAGACGGCGGTCTTCGCGGGTGGCCCGGCCCTCGCGACGGTCCACGAGCTGCGCGCCCTCGGCGCCGGCATCGCCCTCGACGACTTCGGCACCGGCCACTCGTCGCTGACGCTGCTGCGTACCTGCCCGGTCACCACCCTGAAGGTCGACAAGTCCTTCATCGACGAGATCGACGGCAGCCCGCAGCAGGAGGCGATCGCCGCCTCGCTCAGCGGGATCGCCCACACGCTGGGCCTGCGCGCCGTGGCCGAGGGCGTGGAGACCCAGGACCAGGCCGACCGGCTGCACGCCCTCGGATACCGGTACGCCCAGGGCTTCCACTTCGCCCGCCCGACCCCGGCCGCCGCGATCGACGAGGCCCTGGAGCCGACCTTCAGTCTTCGATGAGCAACGTCAGCTGCCCGTTGCGCACCGCCTTGTACCACTCCGGGTGACGGGTCATCACGTCGACGTTCATCTCGATCGCGAGCAGGGCCGCCGAGGCGCAGTCGTGCCGGCCGGTCAGGGCGCGCAGGCCGGCGAGCATCTCCCAGTCGTCGGTGTCGTCGGCGATCAGGTAGGTCGCGGCGTGGGCGAGGAGCAGGTCCAGGCGCTCCCGGTCGATCATGCCGATGTCGTGGCCGGCCTCGACCAGGCACCAGAGCGGGATCAGCACGGCGCCGTTGTCGTCGGCGATCTCGGCGAGGGTTTCCCCGACCGCGACGGATCCGCGCACCCAGGAGGTGATGGCGGTGGTGTCGAAGACCAGGCAGACGTCGCGGGGCTGGGTCATGCGGTGCGGGCGCGCAGGCTCGCCAGGAACGCGGCGTTGCCCTCGGGGTCGTGGTGCGCCGCGGCGGAGGCGAGCCGGCGCCGCCGGGCCCGGGCCTTGCCGTCCTCGGTGACGGTCATGCCCATCCGCGCGTGGATCTCGTCCAGGCTGAGCTTGGAACTGGTGTTCTGCTCCATGGGCAGAGGGTACCCCGAACCACCGGAGTCAGACCGCTGTCGAATTCCCCCAGGGGATGGTCTCCAGCGGCAGGCCGGTCAGGCCGTTCTCGCCGAGCAGCATGCGGGCCGAGTTCTGCCCCAGCTCACTCAACATCAACTCATGAATCGGTACGACCCGGGCGGGGCGCACCGCCCGTACGAAATCTGCTGCTTCTCCGAATTTGGTCCACGGGCCACTGATGGGCAGCAGCAGCGTCTCGATCTCGGCGGCCGGCACCGCATAGGAGTCGCCCGGGTGGAAGACGCGGCCCTCGACCAGGTAGCCGACGTTGTCGATGACCGGGATGTCCGCGTGGATGAGGGCGTGCGTCTCCCCGTGCACGGCGATCGCGAAGCCGGCCGCCTCGAACCGGTCCCCGGCCGCGACGACCTCGGCCCGCCCTCGCAGCTTCGCGCGGACGGCCGCCGGGCCGAAGACCCGCAGTCCGGGCCGCCGGTCCAGCTCGGCGACGAGCGCCGATTCGTCGAAGTGGTCGAAGTGCTCGTGGGTGATCAGGACGGCGTCGGCCGCGGAGATCAGCTCGGCGGCGTCCGGGGTGAAGGTGCCGGGGTCGACCAGGAGGGTGCGGGCGCCGTCGGTGAAGGTGACGCAGGCGTGGGCGTGCTTGGTGAGCTGCATGCCTCAGAAAATACAGCCAGGCTGTATATTTGGCGGCATGATCCACGACACGCCCGACGACGACATCGCCGAGCTGCTCCGGCAGTCGATCGGGCGGTTCGTCCGGACGGTCCGCGCCCGTGCCGACACCCTCCCACCGCCGCAGGCAGCAGCTCTCGGTGTGCTCGACCGCGACGGCCCGCAGACCATCGCCCGGCTCGCCGCGGACCGCCGGATCACCCACCAGAGCATGAGCCGGACCGTTGCGGAGCTGGAGAAACGCGGGTTCGTGGCGCGCCGGCCCAACCCGGCGGACCGGCGCGCCGTGCTCATCGTCCCGACTCCGGCGGGCACCGAGGCCCTGGCGGCCGATCGCGACTCCCGGCGGCGCTGGGTGGCCGCCGCGATCGAGGAGAAGCTGACCGCCGAGGAACGCGCCATCCTGCACGCGGTCCCCGCCGTGCTCGATCGCCTATCGGAGGTTGACTCACCGGTAACATGACCGCCTATGGTCTGGGGCATGCATATCCGGCCCATCCACCAGGGCGACGCGGCCCGCCTGGCGATCCTCCTCGAGCAGCTCGGCTTCCCCTCGGCCGAGCGCGACGTCCGCCTGCGCATGGACTACTGGCTCGGCGACCGCGCGAGCGCGCTGCTCGGCGCGGACGACGACGGTTCGCTGGTGGGTGTGGCCGCCCTGCACGTCACGCCGATCCTCGAGATCACCGGCAAGTTCGGCCGGCTCGCCGCGCTCGTCGTCGACGAGGCCTACCGCGGCAAGGGCGTCGGCCGCCTGCTGATCACCGCGGTCGAGGAGCGGGCGCGCGCCGAGGGCTGCCTGTTCGTCGAGGTGACCAGCAGCAACCACCGCGCGCCGGCGCACCTCTTCTACGAGCGCCTCGGGTTCGTCGACAGCCGCGACCAGTCCCGCCGCTTCATCCGCCGGCTGCCCACAGGAGGCCACGCTCGGTGATGGTCCGCGTCGGCGGCAGCAGCAGATCATCGGGTGAGTGTCCGAGAGTGTTCACGAAGACGCGGCCCGCTCCGAACCGGCGGGTCCAGACCACGGGCATGACGGTGCCTTTCGTCTCCGGCGCTTCCCCGACACCGGCGAAGGTCGTGGTGGCCAGCACCTCGAGCGTCGGATCGACGTGGCAGTAGTACTGCTCGGTGTGCACGTCGTATCCGCCGATCCCGGCCACGATCGGGTGCTCCGCGGCGATGTCGATCCGGTGCGGGACGAACCCGCCCGGATGGAATACGAACCGTCCGCCGACCAGGTATTGATAGCGCGGATTCTCGTACCCGAAAGCGAGGATACCGCCGTGCCAGCCCGCGAATCCGGCGCCGTTCCGGACCGCCGTGACCAGTCCCTCCTCCTGTTCTTCGGTGAGATTCCCGGTGGTCCAGGACTGCACGATGAGGTCGACGTCCGGAAGGTCGGCATAGACCTCCAGTGAGTCCGCGACCTCGACGTCGAAATCGTGGAGGGTCAAGAACTTCTCGAAGATCCCACAACATTCGTACGGCGAATGCCCCGCCCACCCGCCGCGCACGAAAAGAGCCCGCCTCAACCGATTCTCCCTAGTGATTCCGCAGCGCCGCCGGTCATCCCCGGCAGTTCGCGCCAGGTCGCCGATCCGCTTGGTGGCCCGCCCTGTCCGCTCGACCGTCACAGTGGTGTCGAAACCCTACCCGCCTGGCGCGCTTCCTCCTCTCTTTCCCCGCCTGACATCGTTCTCTCCTTCCCCGTCTGACCTGCTGGTCTCCTTTCCCTTTTTGCCTGTCCTTTCTTTACCACCAAACAACCTAGCCTCCTAGGATGCTGACGAGGTGTGGCTCTTCGCGCAGGGTTCGACTCGGCGACCGCCCGTAGGCGGCCCGATAGGACGCGGCGAACCGGCTCGAGTCCGAGAATCCCCATCGGCCGGCTATCTCGGTGACGGTCACGCCCATCGCCGGGATCGCGGCCTGCAGATCGCGGTGCGCGTTCTCGAGGCGGACGCGCCGCAGATAGGCGAGCGGTGTCGTGCCGAGATGCCGGCGGAAACCGGACTGCAGGGCGCGGACTCCCAGTCTCGCGGCGCCGGCGATGGCATCGAGCGTGATCGGGTCGGCGGCGCGGGCGTCGATGTAGGAGACGGCCCGGCGAATCGCGGCGGGCACGATCCCTGCCTCTTCCTCCATCACCGCAGGTTACGGACGGGCGGGAGGCGCGCCTACCCCTCGGAAGAAGGATCAGGGCGCGGGGTACGGGACCCCGCGCCCTCGACGGTCATTCCAGAATGAACGTGGCGTCCGCCCGGCCGGTGGCGTCGGACACGGCCTGGACGTACAGAAGATAGTTGCTGTGTCGCACATAGCGCCCGGGGTAGTTCTGCGACTCGAACGAGACGCCGGTGCCGCTCAGGCCGGTGCGCTGGAAGAAACTGGCGTCGCCCCGGAATGCGGCAGTCCCGTCATTACGCTCGACATACACCTCGAAATTGCGGTGCCGCAGGTAGTAGCCGGGGAAGTTGGTCGATTCGAGTGAGACCGACCCGGAGCCGGCGAGTCCGGAAACGATCCGGAACTGTGAGTCAGCGAGGACCGTGACGTTGGTGTCGAGGCGCGCCCGGTACTCCCAGTGCCGCACGTAGCGGTCGGCGACGTTGGCGGAGCGCAGCCGGACCGGGGTGACGCCGTCGGCGACCGGGATGCCGAAGTTCGGGGTGCCGTCGGCGTTCCAGTAGAACTTCTGGATCCGGGTGCGCCGGTTCGGGTCGTTCAGCGGGTCGCCGGTGATGTCCCGGTAGTTGCGGTCGTGGTAGACGAGGATGTCGCTCTGACCGTCCTCGGACACCGTGAACGAGTTGTGGCCGGGGCCGTACTGCCCGGTCGCGGCGTTGCTGGCGAAGACCGGGTTCGCCGACTTCGTCCACGACGCCGGGTTGAGCAGGTCGGCGCCGGCCGGGGCGGTCAGCAGGCCGAGGCAGTAGTTGGCGTCCGTGGCGCTCGCCGAGAACGTCATGAAGACCTTCCCGTTGCGCTGCACCACGGTCGGACCCTCGTTGACCTTGTATCCGCGGGTCTCCCAGGCGAGCGTCGGCACGGCGAGCCGCGCGACCGTGCCGGTGATCGTCCACGGGTTCGACAGGCGGGCGATGTAGATGTTGGAGTTCGTGGCGATGCCCGGCTCCTGCTGCGCCCAGATGAGGTACCGCACGCCGTTGTTCACGAACGTCGACGCGTCCAGGGCGAACGTGTTCCACGGCGTCGTGATCTGACCCTTTTCGGTCCAGGTCGCGGTGAGCGGGTTCGCGCCGGTGCCCTCCAGGACGTACATCCGGATCGCCCACACGTCGTTCGTCGCGCCGGCCGCGAAGTAGACGTACCACTTGCCGCCGATGTAGTGGATCTCCGGAGCCCAGATGTGCGCGCCCATGACACCGCTCGAGTGCTTCCGCCAGACGACGGTCTCCGACGCGGTCGACAGCCCCTGCAACGTGGTGGCCCGCCGCAGCACGATCCGGTCGTACTCCGGGACCGTCGCCGTCATGTAGTAGTAGCCGTCGGTGTGCTTGTAGATGTGGGTGTCGGCCCGCTGGTTCGCGATCGGATTCGTGTAGTACACGGCGGGCGCCGCCTGCGCGGGCGTGCCGGGGGAGAAGACGGCGGCCAGCAGGCCGAGCAGCACGGCGGCCAGGGCCGCCCGCAGACGACGGGGGGATGGGGACATGGCGGTCCTCTCGACAGCGATGTGCGCGTTCTCAGAGGTGCTCACGGCCGGCCCGCTTGCCATCGAAGGTTAGCGATAACATCCCCGTAGTCAAGATGTTGCCACCATGTTTCCCGCCCGCGAGCAACCACCAGTGGCCGGGCACGTCGTGGCTGGGTGTCCGGCGGCGCCGTGGACCCGTCCCCGGGCATGCCGTGAGCCTGTATCCGGGGTGGAGCGAGGCCTGCCGAGCCATCGCAACGCCCCGGCCTTTCGGCAGCCCGCGCGAGAGGAGACACCCCCCGACGCCGGCTACCGCGCTGACCGAGGCCCGCACTTCGCTCCGAACCCACAGCGGCGGCGGCGCGCACTTCGCTCCGAATCCACAGCGGCCGCGGCTCGCACCTCGCTCCGAACCCACGGGGCTGACCCGGACAAGCCGCTCCGAGAAACCCAAGGTTTGACCCAGACGCGCGAGGAACCCTAGGGCTGACTCGGAGAAGGCGACATCCGCGCGGCTAGACGGCCGGCCTGCGCGCGCTCGGTGTGACAAGCCCCGTCTCGTAGGCGACCACGACCGCCTGCACCCGGTCGCGCAGCTGGAGCTTCGTGAGGATCCGGGTGATGTGGGTCTTCACGGTCGCCTCGCTGAGGTTGAGCGCGGAGGCCAGTTCCGGGTTACTCAGCCCGCCCGCGAGCAGGGTCAGCACCTCCAGCTCCCGGGGTGTGAGCGACGCCAGGTCGCGGTGGAGGGCGGAACGCGCCGGGTCGGCCTGCGCGAACCGCTCGATCAGGCGCCGGGTGATCGTCGGCGCTAAGAGCGCGTCGCCGTCGCGGACCAGCCGGACCGCGTGGATCAGGTGGTCGGGTGTCACGTCCTTGAGCAGGAACCCGCTGGCGCCGGCGGTGAGGGCGGCGTAGACGTAGTGGTCGAGGTCGAACGTCGTCAGGATGACCACCCGCACCGGGTCGCCCGCGGCGGTGACCGGGGATTCGGCGAGGATGCGGCGGGTCGCCTCGAGGCCGTCGAGCTCCGGCATGCGTACGTCCATGAGCACCACGTCGGGCCGCAGGCGGCGGGTCGCGGCGATGGCCTCGTGACCGTTGGCCGCGTGGCCGGCCACCTCGATGCCCTCGGACGCCAGGATCATGGCGAACCCGGTCCGCACCAGCGCCTGATCGTCGGCGATCACCACCCGCGTCATACGCCACGCCTCTCATCACGCACCGGCGCGCCGAGGCCGGCGGCGGCACCGGGGCCGGCAGCAGCACCGAGGCCAGCAGGAGCATCGGGGTCGGCAGGAGCATCGGGGTCGGCAGGAGCATCGGGGTCGGCAGGAGCATCGAGGTCGGCGCGGGCGCCGAGGCCGGCAGGGACAGCGCCGTCGGGAGGAATGCCGTGGTCGGGAGGGGCGGTGCGGCCCGCAGGGACAGCGTGGTCAGGAGGAGAGGCGCGGTCGGCAGGGACAGCGTCGTGGTCGGGAGGAATGCCGTGGTCGGGAGGGGCGGTGCGGCCGGCAGGGACAGCGTGGTCAGGAGGAGAGGCGCGGCCGGCGGGGACAGTGTCGTCGTTGGGAGGGGTGCCGAGGCCGGGAGGGGCGGCGCGGCCGGCCGGGACGACGTCGTCGGGAGGGGCGACGAGGTCGGCGGCGGCCGCGGACAGGGGCAGCGTCGCGTGCACGCGGAAGCCGCCGCCCACGCGACGGCCGCCGGCGAGGCTTCCCCCGTACAGTCGCAGTCGCTCGGAAAGACCCAGCAGCCCGCTGCCGCCGCCGGCAGAAGCCGGAGCGACGGCGGCGCCCGGCGCCGGCTCGTCGTTGATCACCTCGATCGCCAGGTCGCCGCCGATCGGGCGGACGGAGACCGTGGTCGGGGCGCCCGGCGCGTAGCGCAACGCGTTGGTCAGCGCCTCCTGCACGACGCGGTAGACGGTCAGGTCGAGCCCGCGGGGCAGGTCGATCGGCGACAGCTCCAGCTCGATCGGCTGGCCGGCCCGGCGCACGCTCTCCACCAGCGACGCGAGCTGATCGAGGCCGGGCTGCGGGTGGAGCAGGTCGTCGTCGGGGCCGGGCGCGAGCACCCCGAGCAGGTGGCGCAGCTCGGCCATCGTCTCCCGGCCGCTCGCCTCGACGGCCGCGAGGGCGCCGCGCGCGAGCTGCGGATCCTGCGCGAGTACCTTGCCGGCCGCGCCCGCCTGGATGGTCATGACGCTGACGTGGTGGCTGACGATGTCGTGCAGCTCGCGGGCGATCCGCGCCTGCTCCCGGGCGACCGCGAGACGGGTGGCGGCCTGCTGCTCGCGCTCCACCGCGACGGCACGCTGCTCGGAGACCTCGGCGCGGCTGCGCGCGGTCCGCACCGCCACGCCGAGCAGGCCGATCGGCATGACCAGCACGAAGACGCCGGCCCAGTCGGGCAGGCTCGGCCAGGTGTCGCCCTGCGCCGCCGCGGTGACGACGCACATGGTGAGCAGCACGCCCATCGACAGCGCCGCCGACCGGCCGTGGATCGCCACCGCGTAGACGCCGATCAGCAGGGCGACCAGGATGGCGACGTTGCCGTCGAGGTCGGCCGTGAGCAGCGCGGTGAGCTGGAACAGGAAGGCGGCGACCGGCCATCGTCGCCGGACCAGCAGCGGCAGCGTGAGCAGGAGGTTCGCCGCGATCTCCCGGCCGGTCGTCTGGTCGGGACGGAACACCTGGCCGGGCCCCAGGAACTCGGGCGGCAGCGCGGGCACGTCGCCGCGGCCCTCGCTGGTCATCCACATCGCGGCGACGGACAGCACCGCGACGAGCACGAGGTCGAACCAGACCACGTGCTCACCGGATCGCCACGCGGCGAGGATTCGGGACACGCTCCACATTGTGCGGCCGGGCGGGTGGCCGAGGCATCGGACGAGGGTCGCAAATCCCACCGTGGCATCGGACCAGGGTCGTAGATCCCGTGGATGACGGGGCCGCCGAAAGACCGTCTCGCGCCCGATCCGCGTCTCCCATGGCCGGGCCTAGCGTCCCGGTCCATGACTGATTTCGTACGCCTCCAGGCCGTCACCAAACACTATGAGAGCGCCGGCCCGCCCGCCCTCGACCACGTCGACCTGACCGTTGCCGAGGGTGAGGCGGTGGCCGTCATGGGCCCGTCCGGCAGCGGCAAGTCCACCCTGCTCAACCTGGTCGCCGGCCTCGACCGGCCGTCGTCCGGGGAGGTGGTCGTGAACGGTACCGTGCTCAACCGGCTGTCCGAGACAGCCCTGGCCCGGCACCGCCGCACCGGCATCGGGATCGTCTTCCAGTTCTTCCACCTGCTCGACGAGCTGACCGCCCGGGAGAACGTGGTGCTGCCCGCCCAGCTGGCCGGGATGAGCCGGCGGGCCGCGCTGGCCCGCGCCGACGACCTGCTCGGCAGTCTCGGGCTGGCGAGCCGGGCCGGCGCCTACCCGGCGAAGCTGTCCGGCGGGGAACGGCAGCGCGTCGCCGTGGCGCGGGCCCTGGTCAACCGGCCGCGGCTGCTGCTCGCCGACGAGCCCACCGGCGCGGTCGACGCGGCCGCCGGTCGGCAGGTCATGGAGCTGCTGCGGGACCTCAATAGGGGCGGGCAGACGGTCCTGCTGGTCACCCACGACGCCGAGCTGGCGCGCGGCTGCGCCACCCGGATCGTCGACGTCCGCGACGGGCATCTCCGCGAGCGGGTGACGGCATGAGGGCCGTGCTGCGCGCCGCGGCGGCCGCCGTCCGGCGCCGGAGGATGCAGAGCCTGGTCGTGGGCGCCGTCGTGCTGCTGTCGGCGGCCACCGGCGTGCTCGCGCTCGGCCTCATGATCGCGTCGAGTGCGCCGTTCGACGCGGCGTTCGCCCGGCAGAACGGCGCGCACGCCGCGGTGACGTTCGAGGGCGGGGGAGAGGAACTGGCAGCGAGCGCGGAACGGACCGGCGTCACGGGGGCGGCCGGCCCGTTCCGGACCGTGGACGCCGCGCTCGGCGGCGAGCACGGCGACCGGCCGCCCGGACCCGTCGTCGGCCGGGCGGACGCGGACACCACGGTGGACCGGCTCGAGGTCACCGGCGGCGCCTGGCTGACCGGTCCCGGACAGATCGTCCTGAGCCGGGACACGGCCGGCCGGGGCCGGATGGAGTGGAAGGTCGGCGACACCGTGACGGTCGGCGACCGGGCGCGGCTCACCGTCGTGGGCATCGCCTCGTCGGCGACCTCCACCGCCGCGGCCTGGGTCTGGCCCGGCCAGGACGACGTGCTGACCGGCGACCACCGGCAGATGCTCTACCGCTTCGCCGACCCGGCCGACCCGGACGCGGCCGTCGACCGGGTCACGGCCGGGCTGCCGGGCGTGGGCTCGACCACCTGGCTGGCCGTGAGGACCGAGGTGGAAGGCGTGATCCGCACCTTCGTGCCGTTCGTCGTCGCGTTCGCCGTCCTGGGTCTCCTCCTCTCCGTGCTGATCGTCGTCAACGTGGTGGCGGGCGCGGTCGTGGCCGGGTTCCGCACGATCGGCGTCCAGAAGTCGCTCGGCTTCACCCCGGCCCAGATCACCGCGATCTATTGCGGTCAGGTGCTGATCGTCTGCGTCCCGGCCGGCCTGCTCGGCGTGGCTATCGGTCACCTCGCTGCCGTCCCGCTGCTGCGGCAGACCAGCGACGCCTATCAGGTGACCGGCGCGCCGTCGGTGCCGCTCACGGTGGACGCGCTCGTCCTGGCGGGCGTGGTCCTGCTGGTCACGCTCGCCGCTGCCGGTCCGGCGCTGCGGGCCGGCCGGCTCTCCGCGGTCCGGGCGATCACTGTGGGACGCGCGCCGACCGGCGACCGCGGCGTCCGGATCCGCCGGGCACTCGCCGCCCTGCCCCTGCCTCGCGCGATCGGTTTCGGACTCGGCACACCGTTCGCCCGGCCCGCCCGCAGCGCCGTCACCGTCGTGGCGGTGCTGCTCGGCGTGACCACCGTGGTCTTCGCGACCGGCCTCGCCGCGTCGCTGACCCGGGTCGCCTCGATGGGCAGCCGGCTCGACGCCGTCCCAGTGCGGGTCGGCATGCACCCCGCCGGTCCGAGGCCGCAGGGGTGGGCCCCGGGCACCGCCGACACCGCCGCGGTCCGGAAGATCATCGAGGCGCAACCGGGCACGACGCATGTCGCCGGCGAGACCGAGCAGGACACCACGATGATCGGCTACACCGAGCCGCTGGCCGTCCGCGCGTACCAGGGGGACGCCTCGTGGGCCGGGTATCCGCTGCTGCGGGGACGCTGGTACACCGGCGCGACCGAGGCGGTCGCGGGCTCGCGGATGTTGGCGCTGACCGGCACCGAAGTCGGCGACACGATCACCCTGGGCACCGGGCAGAAGGTGACCATTGTCGGTCAGGTTTTCAGCAACGGCTCCGACGCCACCATCCTCATGGACATGGCCGGCCTGCCCGGCGTCACGCCGCAGATCTTCGACGTCGGGCTGGCCCCGGGCACGGACCATCGGGCGTACATCGAGCAGCTGCGCTCGGCGCTCACCGGCCTCGAGGCGGACGCCCAGCTCAGCGCCGAGACGCAGGAGAACGAGGTGGTCGCCGTGATGATCGGCCTGATCGCCACGCTGACCGTGCTGCTCACCACCGTCGCGGGACTCGGCGTCCTCAACACGGTCATGCTCACCACGCGCGAGCGGGTACACGAGATCGGGGTGTTGAAATCGGTCGGGATGACCCCGGGCCAGGTGCGCGTGCTGGTGCTGAGCTCGGTCACGGTCATCGGCTTGGTGGGCGGCGCTCTCGCCGTACCCTTGGGCTTTGCTCTTCATGGGTGGGCTCTTCCGGTCATGGCAGGGTCGGCGGGCCTGGTGCTCCCGCAGTCGATCCTGGACGTGTACGAACCGTGGACGCTGGTGGCTCTCGGGGCGTGCGGCATCGTCCTGGCGGCTCTGGGCGCGCTCGTTCCGGGGAGCTGGGCAGCACGCGCCCGTGCGTCGGCCGCGTTGCGCGCAGAATGACGGCATGCCTCACCCTCCGGGATCGCGGGACGACCTCTCCGGCGGTGCTCCCGCCCTCGATCCGCTCGCGCTCTTCCGCCGCATGGCGTCCGGCGTGCCCGCCTACCGCGACTTCCTCGAGGCGCGCGGCATCGATCCCGGGCTGATCACTTCGCTCACCCGAGTGCCACTCATGAGCAAAGACAATTACCACCTTTCGTACGATCTACCGTCGCGCTGTCACGGCGGCACGCTGACCAGTGGTGACGTGGTGGCGGTCTCGTCGGGATCGTCCGGCAGGCCGACGGTGTGGCCCCGGTCGATCGCCGACGAGCAGGCCGTCACCGCCCGCTTCGAACAGGTCTTCGCCGACGGCTTCCAGGCGGGCTCGCGGAGCACGCTGGCGGTCGTCTGTTTCGCCCTCGGCAACTGGGTGGGCGGGATGTACACGACCGCCGCCTGCCGTCACCTGGCCGCGAAGGGGTACCCCCTCACGGTGGCGACGCCCGGCAACGACGTGCCCGAGATCCTGCGTGTGGTGGCCGAGCTCGGCCCGTACTTCGACCAGGTGGTCCTCCTCGGCTATCCCCCCTTCCTCAAGAACGTCATCGACGCGGGCACCGACTGGGCGCCCTATCACCTCAAGCTCGTCCTGGCCGGCGAGGTCTTCAGCGAACAGTGGCGTGACCTCGTCGGCGCCCGGGCCGCCATCCGCGACGTGACCACGGACGTGGCCTCGCTCTACGGCACCGCCGACGCCGGCGTCCTGGGCAACGAGACCCCGCTCAGCGTCCGGATCCGACGCTTCCTGGCCGCCAATCCGGCCGTGGCGCAGACCCTTTTCGGCGAGTCCCGCCTGCCGACGCTGGTCCAGTACGACCCCCGCACGCGCTTCTTCGAATCGATCCCCTCCCTTCCCGATCCGTCCCCGTCGCCCGCGCCGCCTGCGCCGTCCGGGCAGCCTGCGTCGTCCGGGCAGCCTGCGTCGTCCGGGCAGCCCGCGGCTGCCGGCACCTCGACGGTGGACTCCGCGGCGACGGAGACCGAGTCGCCCTCGTCGCCTGACACGCCGATGGTGGCGTCGGCCGCGGACGGTTCCGCTGCGGGCGGTGCCGTGTCGCCCGATTTTTCCTCGCCGGCCGGCACGCCGACGCTCGCCTTCACGGCGGATGGTGCGGTGCCGCTCATGCGGTACCACATCGCCGACGAAGGTGGGCTTGTCTCGCATGCCGACCTCGTCGCCCTGTGCCGGGCGCACGGCTTCGAGCCCGGGGAAGGGCCTGAGCTGCCCTTCGTCTGGGTGTTCGGCCGGTCGCTCTTCACCGTCTCATTCTTCGGCGCGAACGTGTATCCGGAGAACGTGACCGTCGGGCTGGAACGTCCCTCGGTGGCCGATCGGGTGACCGGCAAGTTCGTCCTGAGCAGCGTGGAGACCGAGGACCGGGACAGGCGTCTGCGCGTCGTCGTCGAGCTGGCCCCGGGCGTCGCTGCCTCCACCGCGCTGGCGGAGACAGTGGCCACCTCGATCCGGGCCGAGTTGCTCCGGCTCAACAGCGAGTTCGCCCACTACGTCCCCGAGGCCTATCAACTGCCCGAGATCGAACTGCGCCCCGCCGGCGACCCGGAACACTTTCCGCCGGGCGTGAAGCATCGATACACCCGGCGCTAGCGGCCACGCTCGGTCATGGGTGCGGAGAGGACTCCGGACGCGTTGTGCATGCCGATAAGCGTCTCCTTCCCTCTCGGCGAATAGGACAGTGCCGGTGAAACGCCAGCACAGCCATCCTCCCCGCGCCGCCACTGACCCGCTAAGTGCGAAATCGCGCCCGTTCCTTCGCCATCTGCAACGCTGACGCAGCGTTACAGCGCACCACGGCATGTCAAAAATTTTGTACATCGGTGCTACGCTCGTGCCTGTCAAAGATTCTTTACATGACAGAGGGCTGGAGCCGTGTCGTACGAGGAGAAACGGTCGTGGATCCGCCTGGGCGCCGCTGTCGTCGCCTATGGGGTCTATCTGGTGATCGTTGTCGGTCGGGGGATCGGGCAGCCAGCGGGCGGGATGGCGTACGCATGGGTCTTGATCCTCTCGGCGGTGGCGGCGATCGTCGCCTCGGCCGGGCTGGAGATCGCCCTGGCTGCGCGGACGCCCCGGGATGGACGCGGCGGTGACGAGCGGGACCGCGAGATCGGACGGCTCGGCGACCGGGTCGGGCAGGCGTTCGTGGTGATCGGTGGGCTCGCCGGGATGGTCCTGGCCATGACCGAAACGGATCGGTTCTGGACCGCCAACGTCATCTATCTCGGCTTTGCCCTGTCGGCGATCGTCGGCGGAGTGGCCAAGGTCGTCGTCTACCGCGTGGGCATGCCGCGATGGTGAGGCCGCGTGGGCGTGCCGCAGTGATGAGGCCGCGTGGGAGGCCACCCGGGCATGCCGCGATGGTGAGACCGCGTGCGCGCGCTGCGGTGATGACGCCTGATGAGGCGTCGCAATGGTGAAGCCGACGCTCGTCACCAATCGGATCCGGGCGCTGCGATCGGCGCAGGGCGAGATGACCCAGGCCGAGCTCGCCGAGCGCGTCGGTGTGACGCGGCAGACGCTGATCGCCATCGAACAGAGTAGATATTCGCCGTCCCTCGAGGTCGCGTTCAAGATCGCGAGAGTGTTCGGCGTTCCGCTCGACGACGTCTTCCAATACCCCGGGGAGTCACAGTGAAGGCCATCGCATCAGACCGATACGGATCAGCCGAGAACCTGGCGCTCCGGGACGTCGACGTGCCGCGGATCGGCGCCGGCGAGGTGCTCGTGGAGGTGCACGCGGCGGGCGTCGACCCGGGCGTGTGGATCATGATGACGGGGCGTCCGCTCGCGGTGCGGCTCGCCTCCGGGATCAGGCGCCCGCGCAACCCGGTGCTCGGCAGGGCGGTCGCCGGCGTGGTGAGTGCGGTCGGCGACGGCGTCACCCGGTTCCGGCCCGGCGACGAGGTGTACGGCACGGCCGAGAGCGGGACGTTCGCCCAGTTCACGCGGGCCCGCGAGCGGCGGCTGGCGCGGATGCCGGCGAATCTGACGTTCGATCAGGCGGCCGCCGTGCCGATCTCCGCGGTCACCGCCTTGAAGGCTGTCAAGGATGCGCGGGTGCGGGCCGGCCAGCGCGTTCTCGTGATCGGCGCGGGCGGCGGCGTCGGCAGCTACGCCGTCCAGCTGGTCAAGCAGCGCGGCGCCCTGCCGACCGGCGTCTGCGGTCCCTCCAAGGTCAGCCTGGTGCGGTCGCTCGGGGCCGTCGAGGTGATCGATTACAGTCAGCGCGAGATCGACTCGTCGGGTGTTCACCACCACGCGATCATCGACACCGCCGGGAATCGCCCGCTGTCGCTGCTGCGCCGGGTGATCACGCCGGACGGGGTGATCGCGCTGGTCGGCGGCGGCCACGCGAAGGGCGCCGTGCTCGGCGGCTTCGGCCGGCAGATGGCGGCGCCGCTGATCTCGCCGTTCGGGCGGGCGCGGCTCGCCGGCGTCACCGCGCGGGAGCACCACGCCGATCTCGACGAACTGACCCGGCTGCTGGAGGCGGGGGAGATCACGCCGGTGGTCGGGCGCACGTATGAGCTGGCGGAGGCGGCCGACGCGATGCGCTATCTGGAGGAGGGGCACGCCACCGGAAAGATCATTGTTTCGGTACGCCGGTAGTCTGCGCCGATGCCTCTTCACGCGAATGGCGCGGGTCGCCGGGACGGCTCCGAGCCCGCCGATTCCGAGGATGACGCGCAGACGGGCGGGACCATGCACGGCTGGATCCGGCGCGCGAACGTGGGGCCGTTCCTCGAGTCGATCGCCGAGCTGATCCGATTCGGTCTCGATCTCGACGCGGCGACGGCCGGCTTGAACGACTCCGACGCGGATGAGAACCGCTGGCTGACGGTAGTCATGGCGGGGGAGCAGCGGGTCGAGCTGCACCTCGCCGCGGCGGAGGAGGAGGCGGTGCTCGTCGACGTGGAGCTGGAGGGTCTGGACGACGCCCTCCAGCTCCGGATCGCCCTGCTGACCGATCTCTGCTGTTCCTACATCCTGACGCCGGCGGAATGAGGAACCGGGACTGAGAGATCACGCCCGCGCGGCGATCCGCGCCAGATCCAGTCCGGTGTCGAGGGCGCCGTACTCCAGACTCCGATCCGCCCCCAGCCGCGCCGCCACGAACCCGTCCGCCACCGCCGCCGGCGCCTCCCTGATCAGCACCGCCGCCTGCAGGCCGAGCGCCAGCGCCTCCACGACCCGGCGGGCGTGACCTGCGGCCGAGCCCGGATCGCGGGCCACCCCGGCGACCAGCTTGCGGGTGGCGGTCACGTGCGCGTCGTAGGCCGGGTGCACGCCCCGCGCCGACGCCAGCTCCCGATCGACGGCCTCGACCGACGCCGGTTCGCGCGCCATGGCCCGGAGCACGTCCAGGGCGATCACGTTCCCCGAACCCTCCCAGACCGCCATGACCGGCTGTTCCCGATAGCGGCGCGCCAGCGGGAAACCCTCCGTGTAACCGTTTCCGCCGAGGCATTCCAGAGCCTCGTAGGCGTGGTTCGGGCCGCGTTTGCACACCCAGTACTTCGCCACCGCCGTCGCCAGCCGGCGGAAGGCGACATCCTCGTCCGACGAACCGTCGTAGGCGGCCGCCAACCGCAGCGCCGTCCAGGTCGCCGCCTCCGCCTCCAGTTGCAGATCGGCGATGACCGCCGTCATTGCCGGCTGGTCGATCAGCAGCGCGCCGAATGCGCTGCGGTGCCGCACGTGCCAGGCCGCCTCGGCGACCGACTGGCGCATTCCGGCGGCGCTGCCGAGAACGCAGTCGAGACGCGTCTGCGCCACCATTTCGATGATCGTCCGGACGCCGCGGCCCTGCTCACCGAGGAGCCAGCCGACGGTGCCGTCCAGTTCGATCTCGGAGGACGCGTTCGACTTGTTGCCGAGTTTGTCCTTGAGGCGCTGGATGCGGAACACGTTGCGGGAACCGTCCGGGAGCACCCGCGGAACGAGGAAACAACTGAGCCCGCCGGGCGCCTGCGCCAGCACCAGGAACGCGTCCGACTGGGGGGCCGAACAGAACCACTTGTGACCGGTCAGCCGCCAGGTCCCGTCACCCGACGAAGAGGCGCGAGTGCTGTTCGCCCGTACATCTGAACCGCCCTGTTTCTCGGTCATCGCCATGCCGAACAATGCGGAGGCCTTGGCCTCCCGCAATTGCGGGTCGTAGACCCGCGAATACACCCGGGGAAGCCATTCCGACGCCAGCGAGGGCGTGAATCGCAGCGACGGGACGACCGCGTGCGTCATGCTCACCGGGCAGGCGTGACCCGGTTCGACCTGCGCGAACAGCATGAAGGTCGCGGCCCGGGCCACGTGCGCGCCCGCCCTCGGCTCGGACCAGCAGCTCGTGTGCGCGCCGTGCTCGACGGCGGCGCCGATGATGCGGTGATAGCCCGGGTGGAACGCCACCTCGTCGACCCGGTTGCCCCACCGGTCGTGACTGGAAAAGATCGGCGGGTTGACGTTGGCGAGCTCGGCGTCGCGCTGGAAGTCGGCTTGCCCCACCAGCGCGCCGACCTCGGTCAGGCGCGCGGTCGCCCACTGCGCGTCGTAGCGCTTCACGGCCTCGGTCAAAGCCGGGTTGACCAGGTATTCGTTGAGATCGGCCCGCGGCGGCGCCTGGTTGAGGACCTCGTGTGTCACGATCGCTCCTTAGGAGAGCAGGAAGGCGAGCTGCTGCCGTGCCGCTTCCGCGGCGGCAGCGCGCGCGGCACGCAGGGCGGTCTGGTCACGCTCCAGGCGTGACGGCAAAGGATCATTCGTACGGGGGGTCAGCGCGACGGTCGACACCCCGTGGCAGCGGCCGTCCCGTACCTGTTGAAGGGTTTCCCGATAGCGGTGCGGACGCCCGCGATAGGCGGCCGCGAGCTCCGGATTGAGGCGCCGCAGGTAGCGCTCGGCCACCACGTCGGTGGCGCCGTAGGCGGGCTGCGTGCCGGGCGGCCGGGTCGCGAGCACGATCGCGTGGGTCGCGCCGAGCGACGCCGCGGTCAGCACCGGCACGGCCTCGACGATCCCGCCGTCGAGCCAGCGCCGGCCACGCAGCGTCACCGGTTCGCCGGCCAGCATCGGCAGCAGGCCGGACGCGTGGATGCTGCCGATCAGGTCGGCGCGATCGGCGAAATCGGTCAGCGCCGCGGCCCGGCCGGTGTCCACGTCGGTGGCGACCATGGCGAGCCGGTTCCGCCACGGCGATGCGGCGGCGGCGCTCACGCCGAAGAGCTCGTCGACCCGGCCGACGATCCGGGCGCCGTCGATGACCGGGCGGCCGCGCGCGATCCGCCGCACGTCGATGAACTCGGGGGAGGAGAAGACCTCGGCGTACGAGTCGGCCATCGCGCTCGCGTTGCCTACGGCGAGGGCGGCCGCGTTCACGGCGCCTGCGGACGTGCCGACGATCAGGTCGATCGTGGGGAGGACGCCCTCCTGCTCGAGGACGGCGGCCATCGCGGCGGAGACGATGCCGCGCATGCCACCACCCTCGACGACGAGGGCCACCGTGGCGCCGTCGTCGAGGTTCCCGGTGCGGCGCCTCTCGAGCAGCACCTCATGGACGGTCGGCTGCCGAGGGAGGCGGCGTGCGGCTGCGGGTGACTTATCCGAAAAATCGGGCGAGAAGGTAGTACGCGCGGGGGAGGAGGAAGATGGGGAAGGAGGAGAAGGCGCCGCGATGGTCCCCTGCGCTACGGCCACGAGCGTGGCGACCCCCTCCTCGTCGATCGTGTGGAGCTCGCAGCGGCATGCCGCCCGCCGCCCCGACGAGCTGAGCACCATGCCGTGCGCCCGCAGGGTGACACCCCGCGCCGGCGCCAGATAGTCGATGGACAGCCCCGACGTCACGACATCGGGGCCGAGGGCGGCCCCGCCCGCGAACGCGAGAGCGGTGTCCGCGGCGTAGGCGATGATGCCGCCGTGCACGGCCCCGTGATGGTTGGTGATCTCCGGACGGACGTCAAGTTCGACCACGGCGCTGCCCTCGCCGAACGACACGAGCCGGGTGCCGAGCATCCGCGTGACCGACTGGTCGGCGAGGACGCGCCGGGCGACGGCGAGGGACGGCGTCATCGGCCCACCCCCGGCGTCCGGAAGCAGAACAAGACGGCGAGGGACGGCGTCATCGGGCCACCCCCAGCGCCCGGAAGCAGAACAACCGGATCCCGTCGATCACGTCGGACTGCTCGGCCGGCGACGGCTGCGGGCTCTCCGGCCGGATCCACCCGACCAGGGCCTCCGACACGGCACCCATCACGGCGGAGGCGGCGAGCCGCGCGTCCTGCGGCACGAACTCCCCGCGCCCCAGCCCGTCCCGGATGATCTGCTCGCCGATCTCGGTGTAGGACCGCCGGTAGACCAGCCGCTCCTCCTCGACGACCGGGCTGACCGGCTCGAACAGCAGCGCCCACGCCATTCGCCGGCCCTGCAGCGCCCGCCCGCTGAAGATCCGCACCAGCTCGCCGATGCGGTCGCTCGCCTGCTGCCCGCTGTCCGCCACCGCCTCCCGCACGATGTCGATCTCGTGGTTCGCGGCGCTGCGGAACACCTCGGCGAGCAGCCGGTCGCGGCTGTCGAAATACGAGTACACCGACCCGACGCTGGCCGAGCACCGCGCCGCGATGGCGGCGACGGTGGCCGCCTTGAACCCGTCGGCGGCGACCAGCCCTCGCGCGGCGCGCAGCAGCGACTCCCGCTTCTCCGATGCGTTCTTCCTGGTCAGTGCGGTCTGCCGATACGGCATCCTGCCGACCCCCAAGCTATGAATCCGGATTCAACCCAACCCAAGGATTGAACCACGGTTCAGAACAAGCGGGAAGTCCCGCGCTTTCTACAGCGGCACCCGCGCCGCCGCCCACAGTTCGGCGATCCGGCCGGCCGGGACCGGACGGGAGTAGAGGTAGCCCTGCCCGTACTCGTAGCCCAGCTTCTTGATCAGGTCCTGCTGCTCCTCGGTCTCGATGCCCTCGGCCACCGAGGAGAACTCGAGGGCCTGCGCCATCTGGCTGACCGCCGTGGCGACGGCCGACTGCCGGCCCACCGTGGTGATCGACTCGACGAAGGAGCGGTCCAGCTTCAGTGAGGTGACCGGGGTGGTGAGCAGCAGGCCGAGCGACGACGCGGCGGTGCCGAAGTCGTCGAGGGCCAGCTTCACGCCGAGCGCGCGGAGCCCGATCAGGGCCTGGTTCGACTCCTCGTCGTCGAGGACGGCCGTCTCGGTCACCTCGATGGTGAGGTTGCCGGCGGGCAGGCCGGTCTCGGCGAGCACGGCGGCCACGTCCGCCACGAACCCGGGGGTGCGCAGCTGGCGGCCGGCCACGTTGACGCCGACCGACATGTGGGCGGCCTCCGGCTCGGTGAGCTGCCACGCGGCGCCCTGCCGGCACGCCGTACGCAGCGCCCACAGGCCGATCGGCACGATCTGGCCGGTCCGCTCGGCGAGCGGGATGAACTCGACCGGCGGCACCGTGCCGCGGGTCGGGTGGTTCCAGCGGATCAGCGACTCGACACCGGTGATCCGGCCGTCGGCCAGGCGCACGATGGGCTGGTAGACGAGGGAGAACTCCTCGTTCTCGATGGCCTGGGCCATCTCCCGGATCAGGACCGCCTCGGCGTTGATCCGGGCGCCCATCTCGTCGGTGTAGTGCACCCAGATGCCCTTGCCCCGGCGCTTCGCCTCGTACATGGCGATGTCGGCGGTGCTGAGCAGCGCGGACGGCTCGTCGCCGGGCTGCGCCGGGGCGATGCCGATGCTGGCCCGGGTCACCACGGTGTGCTGCTGGATCTCCAGCGGCACGGCGAGCCGGCGCTGGATCTCCTCGGCGATCAGGGCGGCGTCGTCCGGGCCGGCGCCGGGCAGCAGGATGGCGAACTCGTCGCCGCCCTGCCGGGACACCAGGTCACCGGGGCGGACGGCGGCGCGCAGCCGCTCGGCGACCGCGACCAGCAGGGTGTCGCCGGCCGCGTGCCCCATCGTGTCGTTGATCTCCTTGAAGTCGTCGAGGTCGATGTGCAGCATCGACGACCCGGGGGTCAGCAGGCGGGGGATCTCCTCGCTGAAGTGGGTGCGGTTGGCGAGCAGGGTGAGCGCGTCGGTCGCGTTCGCGGCGTCGAGCCGGCCGATCAGCTGCATGTTGTCGTGGAACGCGACGAGCTGGCGCCCGGCGACCAGGCAGGTGATCACGACGACGCCGACGGTGGCGCCGACGAGCTGGGAGGTCGCGGTGTCCGGGAGCATCAGGAAGAACACCACGAACGTCACGGCGATCATGCCGTACGGGAGCAGGCTGTACGGCCGGCGCTTCGGCGCGTCCTGGATCGCCCCGATACGGATCAGCACGACCTGGATCCAGGGTCCGATCGCGATGAGGACGGAAGGGAGCAGCCTGATGACGAAGACGTACGCATGCTCGGTGCCCTGAAAATCGCCCGGCAGGAACGTGCTGACGCCCTGGACCATCGCGGCACTGACCATCGGCCAGGCGGCGATCCGCGCCATCGGGGGCGACTTGATCAGCGCGACCTTGGTGGCGGAGAAGGTGGCGACGAGCACGAGCGCGGCGGTCACGCTGGCGTTGACCCGGTCGACGTGCACGCTGGCGATCGGATTGAACGCGAAGCACCAGGCCACCACGCCGCCGCCGACCAGCACGGTGGTGGCGTCGAGCCAGAAGACGAACCGCTCGCGGCGGCTGCGCAGCCCCTGCGGGAAGATCAGGCAGGCGATGACGTTGCTGCTCATCCCGATCGCGAAGAACACCGTCTGCACGCTGCCGCCGGTCAGCGACGGGGTGCCGGGCGCGAGCAGGGTGGTCAGGAAGTGGTAGGTGTCGCCCACTGTGAAGGATGCGCCGGCGAAGGCGATCATCGACCAGAAGCGGCGGTAGCGGACGTGCGCGAGACCGCGCAGACGCCAGCCGCCGAGCGCGAGAGCGGCGTCGAGCGGGACCTGGACGCCCCAGTAGATCCGTGTCTGCGCGTCGGCGTTCCCGGCGAAGACGAAGAACAGTCCGGAACCGATCAGGGTGATCCCGAGCAGGGTCAGCAGGACGGGATCACGTCTCAGGCTGGCGAAGGGGCGCACGTGATGTCACATCGGTCCGGCCTTTCCGATTCAAAGCGTTTGCCGCACCGCAACGGTGGTGCAGTCGGGTTGCCGGTTGGCCGGCCGATGCCTCAGTAGTCGGCCCAGCCCGGCCAGCTGCGGCGGACCTGCGGGGCCTGCCGCGCGCTGCGGGGCCAGAGACGGATGCGGTATTCCTCGTCGTCGCCGTCCCCCTCGCCGAGCGGGGCGAAGCCGCGGCCCGAGATGCGGGCGCGGTAGGGACCGGCCGGCACCTCGGGCACCACGTCGTCGTCGCCGGCCGTGGTGCGGACCGCGAGGCCGTCGCCGGGGACGTCGAGATCGATGTCGACCTCGTGGTCCCACGTGTCGTCGACCATCTCGGCGGCCCACAGCTCGACGGTGATCGGGGTGCCGGCCGAGTCCTCGGCCGGGGTGGCGACCGCGACGACGCCGCCGGCCGTGCCGACGAAGCGGCCGGACGCGACGGCCTCGTCGAAGGCGCGTTCCAGCGCGTCCGGGTCGCCGTCGCCGCCGAGGTGGAACTGGCCGTTCTCGACGGGGACGCTCAGCGTCCGTACGGCTATGGGGTCCACGGAACTCCTCCAAACCGGTGTGCCGGGCGGGGGCGGCCCACCCGGCACACGATCGGTCGTCAACGCTGGATGGTGACGATGCCCGAGGTCAGCGCCCGCGGATCGGCCACGTCGACGTCGTAGCCGGCGCCGCGCTGGTTGTCATAGACCGTCACCGAGCCGGGGTAGCTGCCGGTCGTCAGATCCCAGACCACCATACGGAAGCGGTCGGGTTCGTCGTACCCGTAGAAGACGAAGCCGTGCCGGCGCCCGTCGACGAGCCCGGTCCCCTTCGCGGCGATCCTGCGGTCCGGGGTGACGACCAGCCACTCCAGGCTGGCGTCGCCGACCGTGCCGAAGCGGAACCCGGCGTCGTTGAGCCAGGCCCGGGCCTCGCCGGTCGGCACCCGGTCGTTGTAGTACCGGGCCGCGAGGTGGAAGTACCCGTCCCCGGACGCGGCGCCGTAGGAGCCGGCCGGCGACGGCACCGAGCCGTTCGCGTTGACGAACCCGGCCGCCGGGTCGTAGACCACGATCATCACCGAGGCGCTGTCGCTCGCGCCGTCGTCGTCGGTCACCGCGACGTTCAGCGTGAACATGCCGGCCCGGGTGAAGCGATGGGTCCGCCCGCAGGACCCGGCGCTCGCGCCGTAGGAGTCGTCGGTGCCGTCGTCCCAGCCGATCGCGCAGGTGTGCGTGTCGTTCGCGCCGGCGTCGGTGAACGTGGCGTCGACGGTCACCGTGTCACCGACCTTGAACAGCTGCCACGGGTCCGGGCCGTTCAGCGTCAGCACCGGCGGCGCGTTGCCGACCGTGACGGTCGTGTCGTCGCTGACCGCCTCGTCCGAGCCGTCGTCCGAGGTCAGCGTCGCGGTGAAGACGCCGTCGTCGGCGCAGGTCACGTACGTGGTGGCCGCGTGCGCGTCGGCGAACGAGCAGGGTCCGTCGATCGTCCAGGTCAGCGAGTCCTCCTCGGCGGCGTCGCCGGAGCCGTCCAGGTAGATCTGCGAGCCCTCGACCCCGGACACGTCCGGGCCGGCGTCGACGACCGCGCCACCGGGCGTCGGGAACGGCCCGCCACCGCTGATGATCTCCACCCAGAACCTGTCCCGGTCGTGCAGGATCCGGTCGGCCTGGTAGTAGCCGCCGAGCCGGCTGCCGGCCCGCCGGTTCTTGCCGCGGTCCAGCGCGCGCACCGAGAAGTCCCAGTCCGGGCTGGCCGCGCCCTCCTTGGTGGACCGGAACGGGTACTCGTCGCAGTCCTGCCCGCTGACCGGCCGCGTCGGCAGCCCGAGCCCCGCGTAGAGGGCTGCGTGCGGGCCCCGGCCGTAGCAGGCGCCGTTCTTGTGATCGCGGTTGTCGTTGTACTGCGTGCTGTGCTTGGAGATCCGGTGCAGCGGCTGCTCGTCCGGATCACCGACGAACTTGCCGGGGATCACCTTGTCCCGGACCGGCGACACGAGCGGGAAGGTGTTGTTCGGGTTGTCCTGCGCCTCCTTGATGTGCTCGGCCACCACGTCGACGCCGGGGTCGCTGGTCGAGTACGTCAGATGCGGCACCACGTTGTAGAACACGCACGCCTCGGGCTGACCGCTGAAGTAGGTGGCCGAGTCGCAGCGGATCGTCCGCAACGCGGAGTAGCCGGGATCGACCGTCCGGAACTCGTCGGCCGGGCCGCTCTCGAACGACAGCCGCCACTCGTGCATCCACGCGAAGTCACCGGGGTTCTCGCTCGCCGACGGCTTCGCCGAGGTGATGTCCCAGTGGTTCCAGTCCGGGCCCTCGTCCCACTCCTCGAAGGTGTGCATCTCCGGGCCGGGGCTGAGCCCGCAGCGCAGGTCCTCGAGGCCGTTGTTGCGGCATTCGACGTCGACCATGAGGTTCTGGTCCGGCGCCTTCAGCCGGTTGTCGATGAAGCCCCAATCGTACGAGGCGCTGTCCGCGACGGTTCGGAAGAACACCCGGATCGTCCGGCCGGTGTGGCTGCCGTACGCCACCACCTCGACGTCGATCGTGCTGGTGCCCTCCTCCTCGATCGGGACACCCTTGTTGTCGATCTCCCAGTACTCGACCTCCACCGTACGTTTGACGCAGTAGAGGAATCGGTTGTGCACCCGGCCGGCGACCGTGTTCGCGCCGCTCGCGCCGAGGCAGTCGCTCACGTCATTCGGGAGCGGCGTGGTCGGCAGGTCCACCGCGGCGGCGCGGGCGCCGGTACGCGGCTGCAGCTCCGGGTCGACCGTCTCCGACCCCCGGTAGGACAGCTGGTCCTCCTCGACGGCGCGCTCGAGCGCGTTCCGCTCCATCTCCTCCTGGGTGAAGGGCTTGCCCGCGGCCGGCTCCTGCTTGCTGACCTTCGCGCCGTGGCCGGAGCCGACCTTGATGCTCTCGGCTGCCGGTTCGCCGGTGCTCTCGGATGCCGGTTCGCCGGTGGAGGGCGCCGGCGGCGGATCGGCGAGCGCCGGCGTCGGCGACGCCACGACCAGCAGGAACGCGGCGGCGATTGTGGCGATTCTGCTCCTGGACTGTCGATGCATGGATCCCCCGTGGGTCCGCATTACAGTGATGTAGATCTATGGCACGGCGGAGTCTACGGGTTTGGGAGCGCGCCCATAAGGCCATTCCTTATCCCGGTCTTAGCGATCACGCAGCGCGCCCATAGCCGTCTCCCGGCGATCGTGGTCACGTCATCACGAACCGGGAGGTTTTCGAAATGCTCAAGAAGTCCGCGGTGGTCCTGGCCGCCGGCACGCTCGCCGCTCTCGGCATCACCGGCACGGCGCTGGCGATGGACACGCCCAGTCCTTCAGCGCCGGGCCCGTCCACCTCGGTGACGGTGGGCCCATCCAGCGCCGCGCCGTCCAGCGCCGGCTCCGCGTCGACCGGCAGCACCACCGAGATCACCGAGGCCCGGGCGCGGGAGATCGCCCTCGGCGCCGTGCCGGGTGGCGTGGTCGAGGACGACGTCGAGCGCGAGACCGAGAACGGCCGGCAGATCTGGGACGTGGAGGTGCAGGCCGGCGCCACCGAGCACGACCTCGACATCGACGCCACGACCGGCGAGATCCTCCGCAACGACGCCGAGCAGGACGACGACAACGACGACGACGCGGACGACCAGGACGACGACGCCGATGACAAGGACGACGACAACGACGACGACTGACGCTTGACGATCGGCCGTGGGTTCCCGACCAACGGCCGCTTTTTTGGGTACGAGGACCGCTCGCGTACCGTGTGCGCGAGGTGGGGGACCAGGGTGACCGAGGCGCTGGGGTACCGGGGTCGGCGACGTCCTGCTGCTCTCGGCCGAGCCGATCGAGATCGAGGTGGTCGAGCGGCGGTCAGTCGCCGGGGGAGACCAGGATCTCGGGCTGGCCGTTCACGCATTCGAGGTCGACGTCGAGGATCACGGCCGGGTTGTCGACCGAGCGGAATTCGCCCTCGTCGTCGTCCTGTTCGCCGATCGACCAGCCCTGGGCCGGGGCCATCGAGATGATGCGGGTGCAGTCGGCCACGACGAGGCCGCCCTCGGTGGTGAAGGAACGGCCGGCCGGTGGTGGTGAGGACGACGCCGGCGATGTCGGGGCGGCGGGTGTGGACGGCGACGAGACCCCTGGTGACGGGGAGGTGAGGGCACGCAGCTCACGGCGTACCTGATCCTCGGTCATCGGGGTCGCCTGGCGCTCGGTGAGACCGCTGCCGACCAGGTTGATGCCGACGACGCCGACCAGGACCGCCAGGACTACGGCGACCAGCCAGCCCGCCGCGATGAGAGACCTTCGCACCACTGAACTATGCGACGGCCACGGCTAAGCCGAGCACCGGGACACGATAAGAGAAGGTTAAGGAGTCGCGGTCCGCCCCGGAATGCCGGATACGGTGCAGCCGTGGCCAGACTCCTGCTCATCGAGGACGACCCCGCGATCCGGGGCACCCTGCTGCGCGCGCTGCGCGAGCGGGGACACGCGGTGGCCGCCTCCCCGGCCGCGATGGACGGCCTGCAGACCGCCCTCGCGGAACGACCGGATCTGATCGTGCTCGACCTCGGGCTGCCCGATCTCGACGGCCGGGAGCTGCTGCGCATGCTGCGGGCCGTCAGCGCCATCCCGGTGATCATCGCGACCGCCCGGGACGAGGAGACCGAGATGGTACGGCTTCTCGACGCCGGCGCTGATGATTATGTGGTGAAGCCGTTCACGGCGGCGCAGCTCGACGCGCGGATCCGGGCGGTGCTGCGCCGCGGCGCCGGGCCCGCCGAGAGCCCGGTGCTGACCGTCGGCGGGCTGGCGATCGACGTCGCGGCGCGGACGGTCACCCTGGACGGCGCGAACGTGGAGCTCAGCCCGCGCGAGTTCGACCTGCTGCACCACCTCGCGCAGCGCCCCGGCCAGGTGGTGACCAAGCGTGACCTGCTCAGCGAGGTGTGGCAGGTTCCGTACGGCGGCGCCGACAAGACGGTCGACGTGCACCTGTCGTGGCTGCGCCGCAAGCTCGGCGAGACCGCGCAGGAGCCGCGCTACCTGCACACCGTCCGCGGGGTCGGCGTCAAACTGAGCAGCCCGTCGTGAGGGCGCGGCTCGCCCTGCTCGTGGCCGGCACCACGGTGCTGGTCCTGCTGGCGTTCCTGGTGCCGCTCGCCGTGCTGGTCCGCGACTTCGCCGAGGACCGGGCCCTGAGCCGGGCCGCCGACGTGGTGCAGACGATCGTCCCGCTCGTCGGCGACGTCGACGGGCTGCGGTTGTCGGTGACTGCTCAACCCGTACCCGTGACCGTTTTTTATCCCGATGGGAGCGTGATCGGCGCGGCCGCCGCGCCCACCCCGGCGGTCCGGCTCGCCGAAGCGCGCGGCCGTGCGCTGAGCGTGACCACCGACGAGGGCCGCGAACTGGTCGTGCCGGTGGTCGGCTCGGGCGGCACCACGGTGGTCCGCACCCTGGTCACCGAGTCCGAACTCACCCATGGGGTGACGCGCGCGTGGCTGACCCTGGCGGCGCTCGGGCTCGCGCTGGTGCTGCTCGGGCTGCTGATGGCCGACCGGCTGGCTCGCGCGATCACCAAGCCGATCAGCGACCTGTCCGAAACATCCCATCGGCTGGCGAACGCCGAGCTGACCGCCCGCGCCGATCCGTCCGGGCCGCGCGAACTGCGCGAGGTCGCCGGGGCGCTCAACCATCTGGCCGGGCGCATCCAGGAGCTGCTCGCCGCGGAGCGCGAGCAGATCGCCGATCTTTCGCACCGATTGCGTACGCCGTTGACGGCGCTGCGCCTCGAAGCGGAGTCCCTGCGCGACCCGGACGAGTCGGCCCGGGTCGCCGCCGCGGCCGACGACGTGGCGCGAGCGGTCACCGCGGTGATCAAGCAGGCCCGCCGCCGGGACGCCGTGCCCGCGGCCGCCTCCTGCGACGCCGCCGCGGTGGTCCGGGACCGGGTCGCGTTCTGGCAGGTGCTGGCCGAGGACACCGGTCGTGACCTGCGGCGGTCGCTGCCGGACGGGCCGGTGCCGGCCGGCGTGGCGGCGGACGATCTGGGGGCGGCGCTGGACGCGCTGCTCGGGAACGTCTTCGCGCACACGCCGGACGGGACGGCATTCTCGGTCTCGCTGTCGCCGCCGGCGCCGGTCGGCGGCAGTGCTGCTCCCGGCGTTTCCGGTCGTGCTCCCGGCGCTTCCGGTCGTTCTTCCGGCGCTGCTTCCGGCGGTGCTTCCGGTCGTGCTCCCGGCGCTGCTTCCGGGGGTGCGATTCTCGTCGTCGCCGATGAGGGGCCCGGCTTTCCGGAGTCGGCGGCCCGGCGCGGGGTGTCGGCGGGCGGTTCGACCGGGCTGGGACTGGACATCGCGCGGCGGGTGGCGCGCTCCTTCGAGGTGGGCTCGGCGGACGGCGGCGGGGCCGTGGTGCGGCTCGAGCTGCTATAGGTCCTTGGCCATGTTCCGGCCGGTCTCGGCGAAGCCCAACTGCTCGTAGAGCGCCCGGGCCCCGGTGTTGTGCGCGAAGACGTGCAGACCGATGCGGGTCAGCGCGTTCTCGCGGCACCAGCGTTCGCCGGCCAGCATGATGGCGCGGCCGTACCCCAGGCGGCGCAGGCCCTCCTCGACGGCGACGTTGTAGATGAACGCCGTGTCGCGGGTGACCTTGATCCAGAGGAAGCCGACGCGGCGGTCGCCGTCGTAGGCGTACCAGAAATGGTGATCCTCGGTGGCGAACTCGTCAGGCAGCAGCCGCGCATAGGTCTCGGCAGCGTCCCGGGCCGCCTCCTGTGGATTCCGGCCCGACGCGGTGGCGCTCTCGGCGAAGTGGACCTCGGCCCCGGCCCGCCACGGCTTGTACTCGTCCTCGGTCATCGGCACCAGCCGCACGTCCGTCATGCCCGACAACCTATCGATCGCCGGTTCTGCGGTCCTTGCGCCCCTGCCGCGGTGTGCCGGCGGGCCTGTCACAGCGTGGTGGGTTGAGGTGCGCATTGCACCCGAACTCCACACGCTGGTGGAGCGCTGCCTCGTGGAGCAGGCCGGCCAGGGTGCCGCGCATGATCTCCACGTGCCGGGGCGAGATGCCGGCGGCTAGGTGCTCCGCGGGAGGCGGTGCTGGGCGCCGCGTGCGACACCCTGTTTGGTGGGCTTCACCCCGACGCCTCCCCGGCGGGATGAAGCCCTTGGTCCTGATGACTGGTGGGTTTCGGTCAGGCGGCGGCCGCTGTGGGCTCGTCGCCGGCGGATTCGGCTATTCGTGCGATCTTCTGGAGTGTGACCGCGGGGTCGGCGCTCGGGTCCGCGGCGAGTTCGGCCACCTCGCGCAGCAGATCCTGGTAGTCGGGACTGTTCGGGACTTTCTCGGCTATTCGCAGCAGGGCGGTGAGGTCGGCGATCGTGGTCCGCAGCCGGTCGGGATTGAGACCTCCGATCACGACCGGTTGCAGGTGGGGCTCCTCGGTGGTGCGCAGGATGCCCAGGCGGAACGCGATGGCGACCGCGTGCGCCTGGTCCCGTGCGCCCAGCTGCTGGTAGAGCGTCTTGAGCCGGGACTTGACGGTGTTCGGCGAGATGAACAATCGCGCCGCCGCCTCCCTGGCGGTCTCGCCTGTTGCCAGGGACTCGATGATCTCTTGCAGATGCGGCGCCAACACTGGCCTGATCGCAACGGGCCCAGCGTGGCTTCGATGCGCTTGCAGTGACATTCCCGCAATGTAGATCTTCAAAATCGTAATCGACCGTTGCCTATCGTGCCAGGTCGGGATACGTTTGGGAGCGCTCCCAATCCCCAGGAGAGGCTTCGTCCATGACCCGTTTCCCCCGTTTGCCCCTGGCTGCGGCCGCCGGTCTGCTGGTGGCCGCCGGTGCTGTCGGATTCGCCGGAAGTGCGGCGGCCGGCACGATCAGCGGCACGCTCTATCGTGAACCGGACACCTCCGTCGCCCGCTGGGTGGCGGCCAACCCGTCCGACTCCAGAATGCCGGTCATCCGCGACCGCGTCGCCAGCCAACCGGCCTCACATTGGCTGTCCAACTTCAACCAGTCGACGATCCGATCCGAAGTGTCCGGATATGTCAACGCCGCGAACGCCGCCGGGCAGATCCCGGTCCTCACCGTCTACGGCATCACCAACCGGGACTGCGGCGGCGCCAGCTCCGGGGGCGCGCCCGACCTCGGTCAGTATCAGACATGGATCTCCGGTGTGGCGTCGTCGCTCGGCAGCCGCACCGTCGTGATCATCCTCGAACCGGACTCGATCGCCCTGCAGACGTGCCTTTCCAGCGCCGACCTCGCGGCCAGGAACCAGGCTTTGCGTACGGCGGTACAGACGCTCAAATCGGGCAACGCCAACGCCAAGGTCTACCTGGACGCCGGGCACTCGGCGTGGAACAGCGCGGGGGAGCAGGCGAACCGGCTGATCGCGGCGGGTGTCGGGGACGCGGACGGCTTCTACACCAACGTCTCCAACTTCAACGCCACCAGCGCGGAGGCGGCGTACGGGCGGTCGATCATCAGCGCGCTGTCCGGGCAGGGCCACCCGGGCAAGCGGCAGGTCATCGACACCAGCCGCAACGGCGGCGCCAGCGGTGACTGGTGCGGCGACGACAACACCGACCGGCGGATCGGGCGCTACCCGACCGTCGACACCGGGGACGCGAACATCGACGGCTACCTGTGGGTGAAGCCGCCGGGCGAGGCGGACGGCTGCCGGTACGCGGCCGGGTCGTTCCAGCCGGACCTGGCGTACAGCCTGGCCAGCAGCGCGACCAACCCGCCGTCGCCGTCCGCGCCGCCGTCCTCACCGTCGTCGTCGCCCTCCTCGTCACCGTCGTCCTCACCCTCCTCGTCGCCGTCGTCATCCCCGTCCTCGTCGCCGTCCTCACCGACGCCGTCGTCGCCGAGCAGCCCGCCCGCGGGTGGGAAGACGTGCTCGGCCGCGTTCCGGGTCGCGGGTTCCTGGCAGGGCGGGTTCCAGGGCGAGGTCACCGTCACCGCGGGATCGTCGGCGATCGCCGGCTGGGCCGTCTCGTGGACCCTCGCGTCCGGGCAGTCGGTCACCCAGGCCTGGAACGGCACGGTGTCGACGTCCGGCTCCGCGGTCACCGTCCGCAACGTCTCCTGGAACGGCGCCCTGAACTCCGGGGGCACCGCGCAGTTCGGCTTCCTGGCGAACGGCGCGGCCTCCACGCCGGCCCTGAGCTGCACCGCCTCCTGATCCGAGCGGGTTCGACGGGCGTCCGGGCGGGCTCGCCAGGCATCTGAGCGGGCTCGCCCGGCGCCGTTCGACCGGAATCCAGTGAACGGGCGGCGGGCGAGGCGGTCCGTCGTACCCATGAAATGTCTTCTTCCGTTGCCCGGAAGAAGTTGACTATGGTGAATGCGTGGCGAGCGAGCGCATCGAGGGTCTGGCGGCCGTGCTCAGTGCCGTGCGGGCGGAGACCGGCGTGACGCAGCCGAAACTCGTCGAGCGCGTGGGGCTCGGGCGCAGTGTCGTGGCGCAGCGCGTCGCGGAGCTGGAACGGGCCGGGCTGATCGAGGGCGCCGGGCTCGGTCCGTCGTCGGGTGGGCGTGCGCCGCGGCGGCTGCGGCTGCGGGCGGAACGCGGCGTCGTCGTCGGGATCGACATCGGGCCCGCCGAGCTCGTCGTCGGGATCGCCGACCTGACCGGTGCCGTGCTCGCCACCCGGCAGCAGCGCGTCGACGTGGCCGGCGGCCCCGAAGCGGTGCTGACGCTCGCCGAGACCCTGGCCGCGGAGCTGTGCCGGGCGCGGCGGAGGCCGGTGTGGGCGGTCGGGGTGGGCGTACCCGGGCCGGTGGAATTCCGCACCGGGCTGCCGGTCGTTCCGCCGATCATGCCGGGCTGGGACCGCTACCCGATCCGTGACCGATTGCGTTCACGGTTCGGCGCGCCGGTGTGGGTGGACAACGACGTGAACCTGATGGCGCTCGGCGAACTGCACGCCGGATCGGGCACGGCCGGGCACATGCTCTACGTGCGGGCCGGGGTCGGTATCGGCGCGGCCATCGTCATGGACGGGCGGCTCTACCGGGGCGCCAACGGGTCGGCCGGCGACATCGGGCACGTCGCGATCCCCGAGGGCGACAACGTGATCTGCCGCTGCGGCAACATCGGCTGCCTCGAGGCGGTGGCCGGCGGCGTCACGACCTCCGACCCGGCGCGCGCCACCCTGATCGGCGGCACCCTCGCCACCCTGGTCAGCTTCTACAACCCGAACCTGCTGGTCCTCGGCGGCAGCCTGGCGCGGGGCGGCGCGCCGGTGCTCGGCGCCGTCCGCGAGGTCATCCACAAGCGGGCGCTGCCGCTCGCCACCCGCGACCTGCGCATCGAGCTGTCCAGCGTGCCCGAGGAGATCGCCGGGGTCACCGGCGCGATCGCCCTCGCGCTGGACGAGGTGTTCGCGCCGGTGAACCTGGAGGTCTGGCTCGCGGCCGGGTCGCCCGATCAGGTGCCGCAGAACGTCTGGTAGCAGGCGCCGAAACCCTCCGGGGCGGGCTCGGCGAAGCGTTCCAGGCCGGGGCGCTCGGTGAAGGGGTCGTCGATCGCCGTGATGAGTTGATCGATGTCGCCGGTTTCGAGGGCTTCCTCGACGAGGTGGTTGCGGGGGATGTACATCGGATTGATCCGCTTGAGCGACTCGATGTCGGGGTCGAGGGCTCGCCAGTCGTCGAGCCAGTCCTCGTCGTCGATCCGGTGGGGGAGATCGCGGAACGTCGAGGTGTAGTCGAGTCGCCGGTCGCGCATGTGGATCAGGAGGCGCTCGGCGATCTTCCGGATGTTTCCGTTATCGGTTCCGGCAGGCAGTCCCAGCTTGAGCCGCATGCCCTCCGTCCACGCCTCGTCGTAGGCCGGACCGAAGAGGTTCAGCGACTCGGTGGCCTGCTCGACGGCCTTCTCCTCGTCGTCGTCGAAGAGCGGCAGCATCGCCTCGGCCAGCCGGGCCAGATTCCAGTGCGCGACGGGCGGCTGATTTCCGTACGCATAACGCCCGCCCGAATCGATGGAACTGTAGACGGTCGAGGGCTCGAAGACGTCCAGGAAAGCGCAGGGCCCATAGTCGATCGTCTCGCCGGAGATCGTCATGTTGTCGGTGTTCATCACGCCGTGGATGAATCCCACGAGCATCCATTTCGCGACGAGCTCCGCCTGCGCCGCGACCACCATTTCGAAGAGTCTCCGGTATGGCCGATCGCTCTCGGCCGCCGCCGGGTGATGCCGCGCGATCGCGTGGTCGGCGAGCCGTTTCAGGAGGTCCCTGTCGCCGGTCGCGCGAGCGTATTGGAAACTGCCGACCCGCAGATGACTGGCCGCGACCCGGGCCAGAACGGCGCCCGGCAGATTCTCCTCCCGGCGCACCATCCGCCCGGTCGTGACCACGGCGAGCGACCGCGTCGTCGGGATGCCGAGCGCGTGCATGGCCCGGCTCACGACGTATTCCCGCAGCATCGGCCCGACCGCCGCGAGCCCGTCCCCGGCCCGCGCGAACGGCGTCTTGCCGGACCCTTTCAGGTGCAGATCCCGCAGATTCCCGGAAGTGTCGGTGAACTCGCCGACCAGCAGCGCCCGCCCGTCGCCGAGCCGGGGCGAATATCCGCCGAATTGATGGCCCGCATAGGCCTGTGCCACCGCGGTGGTCCCGCTGGGCGGCTCACTTCCGGTCAGCATTCGTACGCCGTCGGCGCTCCGCAACCATTCGGCGTCGAAACCGAGCTCCGCCGCCAGCGCGTCGTCGAGAACCAGGACCGCGGGGTCGGGGAAGTCGGCGCCCTTCCACGGGATCGCCATTTCCGGCAGTTCGCGCGCGAACCTGCTGTCAAAAGAGGGCATCTCCACCCGTCAACCCTACTCGCTGCCCGACCTGGTCCTCGCCGTCGCGGCATCCGCCCGGCGGTATGCGAAGCGGCGGCTTGCAACCATGGCCGACTCGGACGCCATGGCGCGGGGCCGGTCATGCCCACCTGGCCGAACGTGGCGCCTGCTCGAGAGGCGCCGGTCGCGGTGCGCGACGGCGAGGAGGACCCGCAGCGATGGACGGCGACGCGGACCGATCCCGCGGCGGTCACGGGCGCGGGGTCAGGTCGGTGGCGAGCCTGGTGGTGGTGTCGTAGGTGCGGGCCGCGACGCTCTCGCCGTACAGAATGGGGTTGTCTCTCAGCAGTTGAAGGGCCTGTTCGTGCTGGCCGGCGGGCATGGTGAGGGCCAGGCTGACGTGCGGGATCCAGCGGTCCGGGGCGTGCAGCGGGTTGAGGCCGGCGATCGACTGCCAGACGTCGGCCTGCAGGGCGCGCAGTTCGGGCGAATCGGCGGTCAGGGCCAGGGCGCGGCCGAGGATGCGGGGTGGACCCAATCGGACAGGGACCGGCAGGGTCAGGGGGAGCGACGGGGGCAGTTCCGCGGTCGTCGCCAGGGTGATGTGCGGGCGGTTGGTGGCGTGCGTGTGGGTGGCGAGGCTGCGCAGGCCGGCCTCGTGGAGGCGGTGCCACAGCGCGCGCACGGCGTCGTCGAGGGCGGAGTCGAGCAGGAGTTCCACGGTGTGCACTGATCTATCGTCGGCGGTATGACGACGATCCTCGTGCCCTACCACCAGGACGAGCGCCTCTCCGACGACAATATACCGATATTTCCGGACCTGACGGTTGACGTGGCCACGCGGACCGGCGACATCTGGCAGCGCGTCACCTCCGTCTGCGCCAGCACTGCGGCCGCCGTCGAACCCGTCGTGCGCGACGGCGGCATGCCGGTGGTGTTCTCCGGCGACTGTCTCATAGCGGACGGCACCGTCGCCGGCGTCCAGCGGGCGGGCGTCGATCCGGCGGTCGTCTGGTTCGACGCGCACGGTGACGTGCACACCCTCGAGACCAGCACCTCCGGCTATCCGGGTGGACTTTCGGTCCGGCTTCTGACCGGGGCCCATGCCGATCTGTACGCCGGAAGCTTCGGTCTGACCCCGCTCCCACCGGGGCGGGCCGTCCTCGTCGACGCGCGCGACCTCGATCCGGCCGAGGCCGAGTATCTGCGCACCGGCGAGACCCGCCGGATCGCCGTGGCCGAGGTGTCGCCGGAGTCGGTCCCGCCCGGCCCGCTGGTGATCCACATCGACCTCGACGTGATCGACCCGGCCGGCCTGCCGGGTCTCCGGTTCCCGGCGCCGGGCGGCCCGCCGGCCGAGGAGGTGCGGGAGGCGTGCGCCCGCCTGATCGCTACCGGACGGGTGGTGGCGCTCGACGTGGCGGCGCCGTGGCATCCGGCCGCGAACCCGCAGGAGCAGGAGGCCCGTCGGCGGCTGCTGGCGTCCCTGGTTTTTTAAACAGCTTAAGTTTGTGGCGCCCGGACGTTGACAGAGGTGGATGTACCGGCGCATCGTGGGAGCGCTCCCGAATCCCCGCAGGAGGTTCCCCCATGAGATCGAAGTGGTGGGGTGGCGTACTCGCCCTGCTCTGTGGCGCGGCCGCCGTCCTGGTCGCAGCCCAGCCCGCGCAGGCCGCCACCGGCTTCACCGTGTCCGGCACCAGGATCCTTGACGCGAACGGCAACACCTTCGTGATGCGTGGCGTCAACCACGCGCACACCTGGTACCCGTCGCAGCTCGGCTCGTCGCTGTCCGGCATCAAGGCGCTCGGCGCCAACACCGTCCGGGTCGTGCTCGCGAGCGGGCAGCGCTGGACCAAGAACGAGGCGTCCGACGTCACCAACGTGATCAGCCAGTGCAAGGCGAACCGGCTGATCTGCGTGCTCGAGGTGCACGACACCACCGGGTACGGCGAGCAGTCCGGCGCCGCGACCCTCGCCCAGGCCGTCGACTACTGGATCTCGGTGAAGTCGGCGCTGGCCGGCCAGGAGTCGTACGTCATCCTGAACATCGGCAACGAGCCGTACGGCAACGGCAGCGCCGCGTCGTCCTGGACCGCCGACACCAAGTCGGCGATCACCCGGCTGCGCGCCGCCGGCTTCCAGCACCAGATCATGGTGGACGCGCCGAACTGGGGCCAGGACTGGCAGTTCATCATGCGCGACAACGCCGCCTCGGTGTTCGCCGCCGACCCGAACCGCAACACGGTGTTCTCGATCCACATGTACGGCGTGTTCGACACCGCCGCGGAGATCAACGACTACCTCGGCCGGTTCCAGACCGCCGGGCTGCCCATCGTGGTCGGCGAGTTCGGCTTCGACCACTCGGACGGCAACCCCGACGAGGACACCATCCTGGCCACCGCCCAGGCCCGCGGGATCGGCTACCTCGGCTGGTCGTGGAGCGGCAACGGCGGCGGCGTCGAGTACCTCGACATGGTCACCAACTTCAACGCCTCGGCGCTGACCACCTGGGGCCAGCGGATCTTCAACGGCGCGAACGGCATCAAGGCGACCGCGAAGGAGGCGTCGGTGTTCGGCTCCGTTCCGCCGTCGTCGCCCTCGACGTCCCCGTCGACGTCGCCCTCCAGCTCGCCGTCGTCCTCCCCGTCCGCGTCGCCGTCGGTCTCGCCCAGCACGCCGACCGGCGCCTGCTCGGCCACCTACAAGATCGACAACTCGTGGCCCGGCGGCTTCCAGGGCACGGTCACGGTCAAGGCCGGCGCCGCGGCGGTCAACGGCTGGACCGTGTCGTGGACCTGGACCAACGGTCAGCGCTTCACCAACTCGTGGAACGCCACGGTGACCACCTCCGGTGAGGTCGTCACGGCGAAGAACGCGGCCTACAACGGCGCGCTCGGCGCCGGCGCCTCGACGAGCTGGGGCTTCACCGCCTCGGCCGGCAGCACCAACACCGCACCGTCCGCGGTCACCTGCACCACGCCCTGATCGCTGCCGGACACGGCGCCCCACGCTCGTGACCTCAACCGCGGTTGAGGTCACGAGCGTGGGGCGCCCGCCTGGCCGCGCGGCCGGCGCAGCGCTCGTTTATCCGCGCGGCCGGCGCAGCGCTCGTTTATCCGCGCGGCCGGCGCAGCGCCGCCGCCACCGTGGCGAAGAGGGCGAAGCCCGAGCCGACCCCCGCGACCAGCCCGATCGTCGCGTCCGAGCCGCCCAGCGCGGAGATCGCGAAGCCGGCCAGCCCGAGGAGTGTCATGACGGCGCCGAGCCCGTGGTAGAGCGGCATCCGCCAGGCCCAGGCCAACCCGAAGAAGTGCACGCCGACCACGGTGGCGGTCCAGGCGACGCCGAGCTCCGGCTTCTCCCACACCCCGATGATCAGGTAGAGGCCGGCGAAGAGCGCCACCACCTCGGCCAGCAGGATCAGCCGGAAGCGGCGGTCGCCGAAGCCGCGGACGCGGCCGCCGTCGTTCGTCACCGTGACGGTGCGGGCCGTGCGGAACAGCGCGATCACCAGGGCGGCGGCGGTGAGCGCACCGGCGGTTCTGATCACTATCGGCCAGGGCGATGGCAGCCCGCCACTGTTGACCATGATGAAGACGGTGCCGAACGAGATGGCGATCAGCGAGCCCGTCACCAGCCCGGTCGGCCGGGTATCGGTGTCTGTCGACGTCATGGCGCGAGTCTAGGAGCGCAGGACCATCGCGGCCGCCCCGGTCGCGGAGGCGGTGGCGGCGGCCGAGGAGACGGTGACGGTGACCGATCGGTGCCAGGTCTTCGCGTCGGCCGGGGCTATGCGGCGCTGGATGGCCGGGCCGTAGACGAACGACGCCGCTGCGAAGCCGGGACCGGTCAGCACGACGAGGTCGAGGTCGAGCAGGTTCACCACGGATTCGGCGGCCGCGGCGACGTGGGCGGCCGACTCCTCCAGCAGCGCGAGGCAGGCGGGGGCTCCGGCCCGGGCGGCGCGGGCCACGGCCGCGAAGCCGGCGGCCACGCTGCGCGAGCCGGGTTCGAGTCCGGCTTCTGCCGCGGCTGCGGCGTCCGAGCGGGCAAGAGCGACGAGGGTACGGGGACCCGCCACCGCTTCGAGGCAGCCCCGCGAACCACAGCCGCACGGGGGCCCGTCCGCCCGTACACAGACATGACCGAACCCGCCGCCGCGCAGCACCCGGCCGCCCACCACGATGCCGGCGCCGAGGCGGCTGCCGAGGTGCAGCGCGGCGAAGGCCCGCTCGGGGCCGAGGCGCGCCACCCAGTACTCGCCGGCCGCGGCCGCGGTCGCGTCGTTCTCGACCAGGACGGTGAAGCCGGTCGCCGCCCGCAGCCGATCACCGAGATCGCCGCCGCCGTGGGTCGTGCCGGCGCCGCCGCCCGTGCCGGCGCCGTCCATCGCGCCGGTCAGGCCGATGCCGAGGCAGCGCGCGGCGTCCACTCCGGAACCCGCGAGGAGCACGGTGACGCCTGCGGCCAGCTCGTCGGCGGTCGCGGGCGTGCTCACCGGGCGCGCGAGCCGGGAGATGATGCCGCCGGTCTGGCCGGTCAGCACGAACGTGGCGGTGCCCGCGTCGAGGTGCACGCCGACGGCGATGCGCGCCGACGGGTCGAGGCGCAGCAGCGTGCGCGGCTTGCCGGCGGTGGGCGCGCGGCCGGTCTCGACCACCAGGCCCTCGTCGAGGAGGCGGCGTACGGTCATCGACACGGCCGCCTCGGTCAGCCCGGTCACGCCCGCGATCTCGACACGGCTGAGCGGCTCGGCCGCGCGGATGGCGTCGAGGATCGCTTCCCGGGCCCGGCCGCGTGCCATGTGACCCTCCGCAAGTGTTTGACGGGCTAAGTTCAGCAGCTTAAGAATATGGGTATGCGCAAGACCGAGCTGCACACCGGCTGGACCGTTCGAGCGACCGGTGGCCCGGTCCCGCAGGAGTTGGCGGAGCGCACGGTGCCCGCCACCGTCCCGGGCACCGTGCACACCGACCTCCTCGACGCCGGCCTCATCCCCGACCCGTACCTCGCCGAGAACGAGGCGGCGCTCGCCTGGTTCCACCGCACCTCGTGGCGGTACGACACCGTGCTGCGCGCCGAGCCGGCCGCGCCCGGGGAGCGGGTCGACCTGGTCTTCGACGGCCTCGACACGGTGGCCACGATCGAGCTGGACGGGGTGGAGATCGGGCGCACCGCGAACATGCACCGCGGCTACCGGTTCGACGTGGGTCACCTGCTGACCGGCGAGGATCAGACCCTCACGGTACGGTTCGACGCGGCGCTCGACTACGCCGAACGGCTCCAGGAGCAGGTCGGCGAGCGCCCCCGGCCGTACCCGCACCCGTTCAACGCGGTCCGCAAGATGGCCTGCTCGTTCGGCTGGGACTGGGGTCCCGACCTGCAGACCGCCGGCATCTGGAAGCCGGTCCGCCTGGAACGCTGGCAGACCGCGCGGCTCGCCGCCGTCCGTCCGCTGGCGACCCGCACCCACCTGACCGTGGCGGTCGACGTCGAGCGCTCCGCCGACGTGAACCTGGTCGCCGAGATCTACGTGGGCGAGCACGGCCGGCGCCGGCTGCCGCTGCCCGCCGCGTCCGGCTCCGGGACCGCGGAGATCGACCTGCCGGACGCCCCGGCCTGGTGGCCCGCCGGCTACGGCGAGCAGACCCTCGTCCCGATCACCGTGAAGCTGCTCCACCAGGGCGACAACCTCGATCGGTACGACACCCGGGTCGGTTTCCGCGACGTGCGGCTCGACGAGACCCCGGACGAGCACGGCTCCGCCTTCACCCTCGTCGTCAACGACCAGCCGATCTTCGTGCTCGGGCTCAACTGGATCCCCGAGGACCACCTGCTCACCCGGCTCACCCGGGACAGGCTGGAGCGCGCCGTGGACCGTGCCGCCGCGGCCAACGCCAACCTGCTGCGGGTGTGGGGCGGCGGCATCTGGGAGAGCGACGACTTCTACGACGTGTGCGACGAGCGCGGCATCCTGGTGTGGCAGGACTTCCCGCTGGCCTGCGCCGCGTACTCGGAGGAGGAGCCGCTGCGCACCGAGATCCTGGCCGAGGCCCGGGAGAACGTGACGCGGCTGGCCCCGCACCCGTCGCTGATCCTCTGGAACGGCGGCAACGAGAACATCTGGGGCCACGAGGACTGGGGCTGGAAGGAAGCGCTCGGCGACCTCACCTGGGGTGCCCGCTACTACTACGAGGACTTCCCGGCGCTGCTCGCCGAGCTCGACCCGACCCGGCCCTACCACCCGGGCAGCCCGTCGAGCCCTTCTTCTACCGGTGCGCATCCCAACGACGACCGGTACGGCACCCGGCACGAGTGGGAGGCCTGGAACCGCGAGGACTACACGTTCCACGACAGGTTCGTGCCGCGGTTCTGCTCGGAGTTCGGCTGGCAGGCGCCGCCCGCGTGGGCCACCCTCACCGCCACCCTGGACGCCGCCGACCTGTGCAAGGACTCGGCCGCGTTCCTGCTGCACCAGAAGGCCGAGGACGGCAACGGCAAGCTCGACCGCGGCCTCGCCCACCACATGCCGGTGCCGGAGGACTTCGCCGGCTGGCACTGGGCCACCCAGCTCAATCAGGCCCGGGCCACCCGGCACGCCGTGCTGCACCTGCGCTCGCACGCCCCGCGCACGATGGGCAGCATCCTCTGGCAGCTCAACGACTGCTGGCCGGTCACCTCGTGGGCCGTCGTCGACGGGCACGAGCGGCTGAAGCCCGCCTGGTACGCGCTGCGGGCCGCCTACGCGCCGCGCGCCCTCGGGTTCGTGGTGCGGGACGGGGTGCCGGTGCTGGCGGTGCTGAACGACAGCGCCGACGTGTGGCGGGGGAGTGCCGGCTTCCACGTCTCCGGCTTCGCGCTCCGGTCGGACGACGTGGTCCCGGTTCCGTTCGAGGTTCCGGCGCGGTCGGTGCGGCTCATCCCGGTGCCGCCGTCGCTCCTCGCCCCGGCCGACCCGAGCCGCTCGGTGCTGGTCGCCGAGACCGAGACCGACACCGGCGGGGTGCGGGCCACCCACCTGTTCGCCGAGGACTTCGACCTGGCCTACGACCCGGCGCCCGCCAAGGTGGCCGTGGAGGCCGTCGACGGGGGTTACGAGGTCACCGTGAGTGCTTCCTCGTACATCAGGGATTGTGCTCTTCTGGTGGATCGGGTGGCGCCCGACGCGACCGTGAGCGACATGCTCGTCGATCTGCTGCCGGGGGAGAGCCATACGTTCTCGGTCACCACGTCGGCGACCGTCGAGCCGTCGGCGTTCGCCGATCCGCTGGTGCTGCGGTCGGCCAACTCGCTGTCCGGCACGGCCCGCTGAGGTGGGCCGGCTGATCGGCCTCGTGCTGACCGGGGGCGCCGCGCGGGTGGGCGTCGAGCCGTTCTTCATGGAGCTGATCGCCGGCGTCGAGGAGGCGCTCGCGCCCCGAGGCTCGACCGTGTTGCTGCTGGTGGTGCCGGACCTGGCGGCCGAGCTGGAGGCCTACCGGCGATGGCGGGCCGACCACACCGTCGCCGCGGTCGTCGTCGTGAACCTGGTCCACGACGACGGCCGCCCGGCGTTCCTGGAGAAGATCGGCCTGCCCGCCGTGCTGGCCGGCCGGAGCGCCCACGCCGGCTTCCCGCGGGTGCTCACCGACGACGCGGCAGCGATGGCGGCGGCCGTCGAGTCCCTGATCGAACGCGGTCACCGCACGATCGGCCGGGTCAGCGGGCCGGCGACCCTCGTGCATACCGCTGAGCGGTCCGCCGCCATCTCCGCGGCGGCACAGACCCATGGCGTACGGATCACCGAGGTCGAAGGCGACTACGGAGCGGAGTCGGGGGTGGCGGGGATCCGCGCCCTGCTGGCGGCCGACCCCGCGCCGACCGCCGTGGTGTTCGACAACGACGTCATGGCGGTGGCCGCCCAGCAGGAGCTGACCCGGGCCGGCGTGTCCGGCATCAGCCTGCTGGCCTGCGACGACTCCGCGCTCTGCGAGCTGGCGACGCCGCCCCTGTCGGCGCTCGCGAAGAACGTCCACGAGCACGGCCTGATCCTCGGCGAGGCGATGCTGTCGGTGCTGTCCGGCGAACCGCCCCGCGACTTCCCGGGCCCGGAGATCCGGATCCGGCACCGGGCGACGACCCTCAGTGGACCAGGGTGACCAGGCCGGACTCCAGGTCGTAGCGGGCGCCGGCGACCAGCGTCCGCCCGCGCTCGACGCTCTCCCGGACGATCTCGCTGGTCGACACGAGAGCCTCGGCCTGAGCGCGGACGTTGGCCCGTACGGCGAGCTCCACGCCGTCCGGGACGCCGGCGTAGGGCGCCACGATCGGGGTCAGCGCCGTCACGATCGCGGCGATGTGACCCGGCGCCGGGGTGCCGGTCTCCAGCGAGGCGAGGGTCGCCGAGACGGCGCCGCAGCGCTCGTGGCCGAGGACCACGATCAGCGGCGGGGCGAACTCCTCGACGGCGTACTCGATGCTGCCCAGCAGCAGGTCGTCGACGATGTTGCCGGCCACCCGGTTGTCAAACACGTCGCCGATGCCCTGATCGAAGACGACCTCCGGCGGGACCCGGGAATCGGCGCAGCCGAGAACGATGGCGAACGGGTGCTGACCGGCGGCGGTCTCCCGTACCCTCGCCGGGGTTTGATGGGGGTGACGTGCGTGACCGGCGGCAAAGCGCCGGTTGCCCACCAGGATCGCCTCGAGCGCCTCCCGGGGCGTGCCCGGAAGCCGGGTGGGCGAGGCCGAGGCGCTGCCGGCGAGAGCGAACGAGCCGGCGACGGCCCCACCGGCGGCGAGAAGCGCGCGGCGGCGGAGCGGGTTCGGGGACATGGGAACTCCTATCCATCGACGGATGACGACACATGGTGCATCCGCGGATGAGGCGCGCTCCACTATCTATCGATCATGTGACATGAATAATGGGCGAATGGGGTTGGTTGACGAGGCGTTCGACGTGCCGGAAGTGCACATGGCCAAGGGCTTCCGGCTGGAGCTGCTGGGGCCGGAGCACAACGAGTCCGACCATCGGGCCTGGACCACGAGCATCGAGCACATCCGCGCGACGCCGGGGTTCGGCGATGACTGGCCGCCGGTCGGCGGGATGACGCTCGAGGAGAACCTCGCCGACCTGCGCGGCCACGCCGCACGCTCGGCCCGCCGGGAGGACTTCGCCTACGCGGTGCTCGATCCGGCGACCCGCGAGGTGATCGGCTGCGTCTATCTGAAGCCGGGCCCGCCCGGTGACGTGCGGGTGCTGTCCTGGGTACGCGCCGACCGCAGCCACCTGGACGAGCCGCTCACCGTCGTGGTGACGCGCTGGCTGGCCGAGTCCTGGCCGTTCGAGGTGATCGGCTACCGCTGAAACCGCTTGCGATCGGCATGATCAACTAGCAGGCTGTCCGGCATGGAACCACCCGAGATGATCAATGCCGGCGATCTGGTCCTGAAGCGGTGGGAGCCGGAGTGGGCCGCCGAGGCCACCGCCGCGGTGCGGGAGTCGCTGCCCGAGCTGAAGCCGTGGCTGCCGTGGGCGACCGACACCTACGGCGACGCCGACTCGCTCGACTACATCACCCGGTCGGTGAAGAGCTGGGCCGAGGGCACCGAGTTCAACTACGCGATCTTCACGGCGGTCGGTGAGCTGATCGGCTCGATCGGGCTGATGACGCGGGTGGGGCCGGGCGCGCTGGAGATCGGCTACTGGCTGCGGACGCCGTGGGCCGGCCGCGGCCACATGACGGCCGCCGTGAAGGTGCTCACCCGCGTCGCGCTGACGCTCGACGGCATCGAGCGCGTGGTGATCCGCCACGACGCCGCCAACGGCGCGTCGGCCGCGGTGGCGGCGAAGGCCGGATTCGCCGAGACCGGCCGCGACGGCAACGACGTCATCCGCGAGTGGCGTTCTTGACCGCCCGCGCGTGGCGGAACCTCGTCGCGCCGGGATGCCGGGGCATGACGCCAGGCCATCGGGTGACGCTGTGATCATCCCCGTGGACTACCCGGCCCTGTGGGGGACCGACCGGGACAGGCAGAACGCCGCCTACGAATCGCTGATGGCCGAGACGCGGAACCCGGTCCCCTGGGCAGCGGACGTCTGGGACGACGTCGTCCTCCATCTGGAGGACGGCGACAACCACAACCGGGCGATCGCCGCCCAGCTGCTCTGCAACCTGGCCGCGACCGACCCCGGTGGCCGGATCTTCGGCGCCGACCTCGACGCCCTGCTGCAGGTCACTCGGGACCCGCGCACGGTCACCGCCCGGCACAGCCTCAAGTCCCTCTGGCGCATCGGGCTGGCCGGCGAGCCCTCGCGGCGCCGGCTGCTCGACGTGCTCGCCCAGCGCTACCGCGACACCTTCGACGCCGCCGAGAAGCACCCCACCCTGGTCCGCGGCGACCTCGCCGAAACGCTGCGCCTGCTGCACGACGCCACCGGCGACGACGCGGTGCGCGAGCTGGCACAGCAGCTGATCGCCTCGGAGCCGGACGAGAAGTACCGCAAGAAGTACGCCAAGTTCTGGAAGTGACGCCGATCCGGTGATGCCGTCCGGAGCCCGGACCGGCCATCATGGTCGATCGTGAACAGGCGGCGGGTGGTGTGGACGGCGCTGGGTGTGGCGGCGGCGGGACCGCTGGTGTGGGCACTGCGCCGGATGGACGTCGGTGACGTCGACCCGCTGAGCGCGGCGATCGGCTTCGCCTCGTTCGTGGCCGGCGCGACCGCGCTGCTGATCGCGGTCCGCGGTGACCGTGCCCAGCAGACCGACACCACACGGCTGGCGGCGCGCCTGGCGGCGGCCGTCCGTGACCGGGAACAGACCGCCCGTCGTCAGCTGCTCGGTGAGACCGGACGTGCCATCGACGTCCAGTTCGACTTCCGGCCGGCGCCGGGCCACGACGCCGCCCAGGCGAACAGGCAGGGGCGGCTCGGCGACGTCGCCACCTACTACCGGAAGCTGCGGCCCTCCCGGATGGTGATCACCGGGGCGGCCGGGGCCGGCAAGACGGTCCTGGCCGTCGAGCTGATGATGATGCTGCTCCAGGACCGGGCGCCCGGCGATCCGGTGCCGGTCCGGCTCTCCGCCGCGTCCTGGGACGCCGGCGACGAGCCGGAAGGGCTCATCCGGCGCTGGCTCGTCGCCCACCTGGTCGAGGTCTACCGGCTGGCGCCCCGGTCGGCGCGGGCGCTCGTGACCGAGGGATGGATCCTCCCGGTCGTCGACGGACTCGACGAGCTGGACGCCACCGACGAGCCGGGATTCGCCTCGCGGGCCGGGCAGGCGCTCCGCGTCCTGAACGCCTATCAGCACTTCCGGGAACGCGCCGCGGTGATCGTCACCTGTCGCAGCGGGCACTACGAGGCCCTCGTCGCGGAGAACAGCCGGCTCGAGGACTCCGCCCGGGTGGAGATCCGCTCGGTGAGCGCCGCGAAGGCCCGTGACTTCATCACGTCCCGGGTCGTCGATCCCCGCCGGTGGCGGACGGTGCTCGACGAGATCGAACGCAGCCGGCGCGGTCCGCTCGCGGCAGGACTGTCCACGCCGTGGCGCCTCACCCTGGCCACTGTCGTCTACGAGCAGCGGCAACCCACCGGCGAGTTCGTCAGCGATCCGCACGAGCTGACCAGCCCGTCACTGGACACCGCGGACGCCGTGGGCCGCCGGCTGGTGAACCTCTTCATCCCGGCGGCGCTGGGCAGCACACCGGAGCGGCCCTACGATCCGGCGCACGCCCGCGACTGGCTGTCGGTGCTGGCCCGATATCTGCACGGCAACACCGAGGAGGGCAGGAGCCTGGGCGGGCGAGCCCTCTCCGGCACCGACCTGGTCCTGCACGAGTTGTGGCCGCTCGCGGGCGACCGGACCGCCCGGCTGGCGACGCTGCCATTGCTCATCCCGCTCTGGCTCGGACTCGCCCTGGCCACGATCTTCGCGGTCGCCCAGAATCTCCATCCCATCGCGCTGGCGGGCGCCGCCACGGTCACCGCCGGTGTCGTCGTCGGGGTGTATCAGGCCTGGTCTCTCCTCTGGCCGGTGCCCTGGCGGCTGCAGCCGGCCGCGCTGCGCTCGCCGGACGCCCGGGGCCAGCTGCTCGCCTGGTGCGGTGGCGGTTCGCTGGCCGGTCTCGCGTTCGGGCTCTTCCTGGTCTACTTCGGCAGCATGCCACCGGGATTCGAGGGCTGGTCCTTGATCGTGCTTTTCGGCCTGGCCGGCCTCGCCGCCGGTGCCCTCGTCGCATCGCTGGTCTTCGGCGTGGTCGTGCCGGTCGACGCTGAGGAGTCCGAGCCACGAGCCGTCCCCCGCGACGACCTCATCACCGCGGGTGTCGTGATGGTGGGCTTCGGCGTGCTGGCCGCCGGCTTCATCGGCGGGCTCGTCGCGCTGTTCCCGGGACCGAACGCGAACCCCCCGTCGGAGACGGTGTTCAGCTTCCTCGTGGGACTGTTCGTCGGGAACGTCTTCGCCCTGACGGCGCACTCCGGCGCCGGACTCTCCGGGCTGCGCTATCTCGCCCTGCTCCTCTGCACACGGCGCGGCCCCCACCGGTTGCCCTGGCGTCTCGCCCACTTCCTCGACACCTGCTACCGGGCCGGAATCCTGCGGATCGCCGGGAACGCCTATCAGTTCCGGCACCGCGAACTCCAGGACCACCTGGCCCGTCGTATCGACGTCGACAACTGATACGTTCGCGGCATGGAGGACCGTGTCGGCGCCTTCACCGGCGACCGGGCCCGGGATCGCTTCGCGCTCGCCTACCGGGCCGCCCTCGCGCGGCTGCTGCCCGGTGGGGACGAGCCGATCCCGGTGACCACGAGCTACGGCGAGGCCGTCGCCTACCGCAGCGGCGCCGCGAGCGGCACCCCGATCGTGCTGCTGCCGGGGGCCGGGGGGAACGCCGTGACGTGGTACCACTACGCCGGCCGTCTCGGCCGTGACCACCCGGTGGTCGCGCTCGACCCGATCGGGGAACCGGGGGCGGCGCGGCAGACGCGGCCGATCGGCAGCGCGCGGGACGTCGTCGACTGCCTCGACGAGACGCTCGACGGGCTCGGGCTGAACGGCGCGCACCTGGTCGGGATGTCCTACGGCGGCTGGCAGGCGCTGCGGTACGAGCTCGACCATCCGGGCCGCGCCGCGAGCCTCACGCTGATCGACCCGGGCGGGTTCGGCGCGGTCGGGGCGCGGTTCTGGCTCTGGCTCGCGGCGGGTGGGCTGGCCGGGATCAGCCCGCGGCCGGTCCGTCGCCGGCTGTCCGGGCTGGTCCGCAACGCCACGCTGCGGGACGACGAGCTGATGCCGCTGTTCCCGCTCACGATGGCGTTCCGCCGGCGGCTGCCGCTGCCCGGGCCCTTCTCGGATCAGGAGCTCGGCGCGGTCACCGTACCCTCGCTGATCCTTATCGGGCAGAAGAGTGCCCTCTATCCGGCGGCCGACGTCGCGGAGCGACTCGGCCGGGTCATGCCGGCCGCGCGCGTGGAGATCGTCCCCGGGGCGTCGCACGATCTGCCGGTGCACTCACCCGATCTGGTGGCGGAGCGGATCACGGCCTTCCTCGCGCGGGCCTGACCGGATGCTGGAGATCCGCGGACATCACCCCTGAGGAGCACGAATGTCGCCGGCGAGTCACCGTCACCTGGCCACCGAACTGCTGGCGAGCGTCTCCGGCAAGCTGCCCGGCACGCCCGCGGTGATCGCGGCCGCGCACGCGCACGCCGTCCTCGCGCTGGCCGACGAGGTGGCGGCGCTCCGGCAGACCCTCCAGGACCGGGCCGGCGAAGCGCGCGGCTAGGGTGGCGCGGTGTCCGCTTTTGACGAACTCTTCGCCCAGCACGCCGCCACCGCCTACGCCCGGCAGCTCGCCCTCGCCGACCTGATCGGCGAGCGCGACTGGCAGCTGGACCTGACCGAGGGCGTGGCCACGTTCGGCGGCGACCTGCGCTTCCCGATCCAGCTGCTCGGCACCGAGAGCCACGTCGACGGCAGCTGGCTGTGGGCCTGGGCGAACGCGGTCAGCAACCTCCCGCCCCAGCTGCTTCACCTCAGCGAGTGGATGCGCTCCTACGGCTCGTCCTCGTCGATCCCCGAGCTCACCGAGCCGTCGTTCCCCCTCGACCGCGCCGACGGCGCCCACCTCGCGCTGATCGCTTCCGGACTGACGGGGCGCTGCTACTACCGGGGCCCCTACGACGGCGGCGCGGTCTTCTTCCACCTCGAGAACCTGCCCGCCGAGATCGTGGCCCCGGTCTCACCCGAACGGGCGTTCCTCGTCGTCGGCCAGGTGATCGGCGCCTTCCCCCTCGACCACCGGATCACGCTGCTGTCATTCCTCGATCAGCAGGGCTGGTCCGTTTCCGACAACACGCCGGCCCTCGTCGTCGGCACGCACCCCGGCGGCAGCGAGATGCGCGTCGAGTTCGATGATCAGAATCGGATGGCCCGCATCTCGGGCCAGGTCAATTGATTCGCAGTCACCTCGCGCAACTGCCGGCCCTTCTTAACGTTGCATAGGCGGATCATCCAGCCAACCGGGGAATTTTTCTCGATATGAAGTATGGGCGTTCTTCATCGTCGTTTCCGGGTGTGCCGGGTTCAATTGAGGAATGACGCAGCTTGCATTGTTTCCCGCGAGGCATCTCCGGGATCCGGCGCTGCGCCGCAATTATTCGCCGGAGGCAGAGGCGTTCCGGCGGGAGCACAAGAGGCACCGTTCTTGGGGGTTGGATCAGCGTCATGCTGTGCGGTTGCGCCAGTTGCGGAGCGGCGAGGTCGGTCGTGCGCCCGAGGCCGGGGCGGCGGCCGGTTCCGGTCCAGGTTCCGGTGCCGGCGAGGCGGTGGCCGGCTCCGCGGTAGGGCTCTGCGAGGCGCACGCATCCGGCCCCGAGCCGGTGCGGGATGGGCCTGAGCCGGCGAGTGCCTCGTGCCCGGCGGTGGCCGGACCTGCGGAGACTGGATCGGCAGGTGGCCCGTGTCCTCCGCTGGCGGTGGCTGCGGAGCGGGTGGCGGCAGGTGGCCCGTGTCCTCCGCTGGCGGTGGCTGCGGAGCGGGTGGCGGTGGGTGGCCCGTGGCCTGCGTCTGCGGGCAGCGCGGGGTTGCGGGCGGTGCCGGCAGTGCGGGCGGTGCCGGCAGTGCGGGCGGTGCGGGCGGTGCGGGCGCCGGCTGGTCGGGCCGGTGGCCTGCATGTCTTTGTCGGATTGCGTTCCTGGGTTTCGAATTCCTTGGGCGCATCTTTTCTTGTCCGCCGGCTGATCGGCTTCAAAAGCGGCATCGTCGGGAGCGTGGAATTGCATGCGTCCCGCCGCGCAATAGCCATGTCACCGTGGCAGTTCGGTGGGAGCGGGATCGGATCCGCGAGTGGTGCGGATTTTCGCCGCGATCAGGTTGACCGGTTCGGGGCCGCGGAAGCACGCCGTCGAAGATCGGCACGGCACCCTCCCGGGCAATGCCGGGTCGAAGGCGGCCGGGTCCAAGGCGGCCGGGTCGAAGGCGGCTGGGTCGAAGGCGGCCGGGTCGAAGGCGGCCGGGTCCAAGGTGGCTGGGTCGAAGGCGGCCGGGTCGAAGGCGGCCGGGTCGAAGGCGGCAGGGTCGGGAGGAGGAGGCTGGGAGCGGTCAGGTCAGGTGCGGGGCGAAGACCTCGGCGTCGTCGCGGGGGTGGTAGCCGATGGCCTCCCCTCCGGTGGTGGGCCACCAGCGGCGGGTGTTGGCGGAGACTCCCCAGACCAGGTGGTAACCGGTCGCGGTCAGGGACGCGGCGATGAGGCGGGCGGCGTCGGCGGGGGAGAGCCAGACGGAGAGGTCGCGGACGTCGGCCGGTTTCTCCAGGCAGTGGCCGATCCGGAGGCAGACGACGTCGAGGCCGTGTTCGTCGTGGTAGAGCCGGGCCAGCGACTCGACCGCGGCCTTGCTCCAGCCGTAGAAGGAGTCCGGCCGGGGCGGGGCGTCGTCGGGCAGGCTCCGCTGGTCGTGGCGGCCCGTCGCGTGGTTGCTGGACGCGATCACCACCCGGGGGACGCCGGCCTCGGCCGCGCCGCGCAGGACGTGCTCGGTTCCGCGTACGTTCGCGTCGAGGACCTCCTCGAAGGACGCCTCGGCCGAGATGCCGCCCAGGTGGACGATCGCCGCGACGCCCCGGCAGGCCCGGGCCACCGCAGCGGCGTCGGTGAGGTCGAGGGGTTCGACGCCGGGCGCCCGCTCCCGGTCGGTGAGGCGCCAGCCGGGGGAGATCTCCGGCAGGTACGGGCGGAGCATGCGGCCGATGCGTCCCGCCGCGCCGGTCATGAGGATCACCCGGACACCCTATTCGGGCAGAACGGCGATCTCGCTGTAGAAGTGGTTGATCTGCCGCACCGCCGCCTCGAAGGAGTCGAGGTCCATCGGCTTGGAGACGTAGGCGTTGGCGTGCCGGGCGTACGAGGCGGTGATGTCCGGCGCGGCCGACGACGTCGTCAGCACCACGATCGGGATGCTCTTCAGGTCGTCGTCGTCCTTGATCTCGCGGAGCACCTCGTGGCCGCCCATCCGCGGCATGTTGAGGTCGAGCAGCACGAGGTCGGGGCGCGGCGCGTCGGTGTAACGGCCCAGCCGGCGCAGGAAGTCGAGCGCCTCCCGGCCGTCCTCGACGGAGTGCACGATCGGCGGCACGGGAGCGGCGAGCAGCGCTTCCTCGATCATCATGGTGTCCGCGGGGTCGTCGTCGACCACCAGGACGTGCTGCAACCGTGAAACCCCCGACATAGCCGCACACACTACTGGAAGGTGATCACCTAGGATTGCCCGCCATGGCGCCCGTAGTTCTGCCGATGCGGCCGATGACCGCCGGGGAACTCCTCGACGCGGGTGGTGAGCTGCTGCGCCGGCGGGCCCTGCCGCTGCTGGCGCTCGCCGCCCCGCTCGCCGCCGCCGAGCAGGTGATCCTCGGCCGATGGCGGGAACGGGCCGGCCTCGGCGCGCCGGCGTTCCTGCCCGACTTCGGCGACTTCGGCACCTGGTGGATGATCACCGCGGCCGGCTTCGGCTTCGAGGCGGCGATCATCGCGGTGCTGGGCGCCTACGCGGGCGCCGCCGCGGGCCCGGCGCTGCTCGGCGGCCCGCCGGTCCGGCACCGTGCCCTCTGGTCCCGCACCCGTCCGCTGATCACGCTGCCCCTGGCGGCTTTGATAGGCATATTTGCGGCTATAGCCCTATATTTCGGCTTCGTCCCGTGGCTGATCTTCTACGGACTCGTCGGCATGGCGATCCCGGCCCTCACCCTCGGCCGCTCGCGGCACCCGATCGGCCGCTCCGCACGCCTCGCCACCCGCGACGGCGCCCGGGCCGCACTGCTGCGCCTGCTCGCCTACGGCACCTGGTTCCTGATCCGCCTGGCCCTCGGCACGATCTGGGTCGCGGTCGCCGGCCAGGCCGGATGGGGGATCGGCGCCGGCGTCGTGGCCGTCGTCGTGCCGATCGCCTGGGGCATCGCGAACACGGTCGCCTATGCGGCGCTAGCCTGCCTGGACGCGGCGCTGCTGGTGGAGGCGCGCATCCGCACGGAGGGGCTGGACATCGCGATCGAGCGGGAACGGGCACGCGGCGGCGACGGCTCGCGCGCGCTGGTGGACGCGTCGTGACCAGGGCATACGACGAGTGGATCGCCGACCTGCTGGACGTGATCCCGGGCCGGATGCTGCTGCTCGGCCTCTTCCTCGGCACCTTGATCGGGTCGGTCCTCTGGTATTCGTTCCCGGTCTGGATCCCCCGCCGCCGGCCGCGCTTCCACCTGCCGCGCCTGCCCCGGCTCCGCCTCCGCTTCCGGCGTCCGCGGTCCCGCCGGGACACCGGGAAGGCGGGGGAGACCCAGGAGATTCCGACCCCTTCTTCGGTACGGGTGGAAGCCGCGCCCGCCGGCCAGACCGCCGACGCCCTGGCCGCCCAGGGCCGTTACGACGAGGCGATCCGGCAGCGGCTGCGGGACACCGTCCGCGACCTGACCCGGGCCGGCGTGGTGTCCCCGCAGCCCGGCTCGACCGTGGCCGAGCTCGCCGGCGCCACCGCGAGCGGACGACCGGCGATCGCCCCGGCCATGGACGCGGCCACCGAGCTGTTCTCCGAGGTCTGGTACGGCCACCGCCCGGCCGGCGCCGAGCACGACGCGCACATGCGCCGCCTCACCGACGAGGTCCGCACCGACGTGGGCAGCGACCCGCGCGGAGCCGGGCGCACCGACGTGGGTGGCGACCCGGGCGGAGCCGGGCGCACCGACGTGGGCGGCGACGCGGGCGGAGGCCGGCCGTGAACCGGTTCCTCACCGCGCTGAACCCGCGGACCCACCGGCGGATGCGGATCGTGCTGCCGTTCACGGTCCTCCTCCTGCTCGTGACCGGGACGCTGCTCGTCCACGCGGCGCAGCAGCCCGACCCGGGCGACCCCGCGTACCTGAACCCGGCCGCGACCGGCGGCGTCGGCAGTGGCCGGCTCGCCGCCGCGCTCCGGGCGCGCGGCACCGCGGTGACCGAGGCCGGGACGGTGGAGAGCGCCCTCGACGCGGTACGGCAGCGGCCGGGCGCGACGCTCTTCGTCCCGGCGCCGTCCTTCATCGACCTGGAGGACCTGACCAGCGCCACCGGGCTGCCGACCGGCACCCGGATCGTGGTGGCCGGCGCCGGGCAGCACGACCTCGGCAGGACCTCGTGGGAGGTCTCGCACGAGGGCACCCGGTGGGCCGCCGACGCGGTCGGCGCGGGCTGTGCCGTCCCGCTGCCCGGACCGGCGGCGGTGCTGCGCCAGCGGTACGCGGCGCCGGAGGGCAGCGTCTGCTTCGGCGGCGGGCTGGCCGCCTTCACCGACGGGCCGGTCACCGTGGTCCTGGTCGGGGCGGCCGACCCGTTCCGCAACGACCGGATCGGCGAGCACGCGAACGAGGCGTTCGCGACCACCGTCCTCGGCGGCGAGCGGGTGATCTGGCTCAGCGTGCACGAGCGGGAGAACGGGACACCCGAGGAGGAGCCGTCGGCGGAGGCGTCGGCGACCCCGTTCGAGCGGCCGGCCGAGAGCGACGGCGGCACCGGCCCGACGGCGTCGCCGGCCGGCCCGGCCACCGGGCAGCCGCCGGCCGCCGGCGGGCGGACCGCGAAGCCGCCGCTCACCGAGGCGTTCCCGGCCGCGTTCTGGGCCACCCTCGCGCTCGCCGCGCTGGTCCTGATCGCGCTCGCCGCGGCGGCCGCCCGCCGGCTCGGCAGCCCGGTCGCCGAGCCGCTGCCGTCCCGGGTGCCGGCCCACGAGACGATGCTCGGGCACGCCGGCCTCTACCGGCGGGCCCGGGCCCGCGGCCCGTCCCTCGACATCCTGCGGACGGCGGCGCGGCGCCGGCTCACCGAGCATCTGGGTCTGCCGCGCGACGCCACGCCCGAGGAGATCGCCGGCCGGGCCGGGCTGCCGCCGGACCGGGTACGCGAGGTGCTCGCCGGGAAGCCGCCGGCGACCGACGCGGAGCTGGTGACGGCCGCTGAGGACGTACAGAAGCTGGTTCTTGAAATTCTGCAGAGGCCCGATGAGAAAAAGGGGAACCCGTGACCGCCGAATCCGAACAGGCCCGCCTCGCGCTGAGCCGGCTGCGCGCCGAGGTCGGCAAGGCCGTCGTCGGGCAGGAGGCGGTGGTCGGTGGCGTCGTGGTGGCGCTGCTCTGCGGCGGGCACGTGCTGCTCGAAGGCGTCCCCGGCGTGGCGAAGACCCTGCTGGTCCGGGCCGTCGCGGCGGCGCTCGCGCTGGACACCAAGCGCGTCCAGTTCACCCCCGACCTGATGCCCGGCGACTTGACCGGCTCGCTCGTCTACGACGCGCGCAGCTCGGCCTTCAACTTCCGGCCCGGCCCGGTCTTCACCAACCTGCTGCTCGCCGACGAGATCAACCGCACGCCGCCGAAGACGCAGGCCGCGCTGCTCGAGGCCATGGAGGAGCGCCAGGTCAGCGTGGACGGCACGGCGCGCCCGCTGCCGCAGCCGTTCCTGGTCGCCGCCACTCAGAACCCCATCGAGTACGAGGGGACGTATCCGCTCCCGGAAGCCCAGCTCGACCGGTTCCTGCTGAAGCTGTCCGTGCCGCTGCCCGAGCGCGAGGACGAGCTCAACGTGCTGCGTGCCCACCACCAGGGGTTCGACCCGCGCGACCTCAAGGCGGCCGGCGTCACCGCCGTGGCCGGGCCCGCCGACCTGGCCGCCGGGCGGGCCGCCGTGCAGCGGGTGGCGGTGGCCGAGCCGGTCCTGTCGTACATCGTCGACCTCTGCCGGGCCACCCGGCAGACCCCCGCCCTCGAACTCGGCGCGTCCCCGCGCGGCGCGACCGCGCTGCTCGCCGTCGCGAAGGCGTACGCCTGGCTCAGCGGCCGGGACTACGTGGTGCCCGACGACGTGAAGGCGTACGCCGTGCCGGCCCTGCGCCACCGGGTCCGGCTGCGCGCCGACGCCGAGCTCGACGGCGCCACCGTGCCGGCCGTCCTGGCCGGGGTGCTGGCCGCCGTGCCCGCGCCGCGCTGATGGTCACCCGCCGCTTCGCCCTGATCCTGCTGGCCGGGCTGCCGCTGCCGGCGCTGCTGCCCGCGCCGTGGATCGGCCTGCTCCTGGTGGCGGGCTTCGCGGTGTTCGTGGCCGTGCTCGACGTGTTCGTGGCCGGCCCGCTCACCGCCGTCCGCCTCACCCGCTCCGGCGACCGCACGGTCTGGCTCGGCGGCACCGCGACCGTCACACTGACCGCCACGAACACCGGCCGCCGGCCGCTGCGCCTGCACGTGCGCGACAGCTGGGTGCCGTCCGCCGGGGCGTGGCCGGCGCAGCACGACGTCTTCCTGCCCCGCGGCGCGCACAGGGCGCTCGAGGTGAAGCTCAACCCGGTACGGCACGGCGACCGCCCCGCCGTCCTCGTGACGCTCCGATCGCTGGGACCGTTCGGGGTGGCGTACCGGCAACGCGGCCGCAAGTGGAACGCCTCGGTCTCGCCGCCCTGGGTGCTGCGGGTGCTGCCGCACTTCCCGTCGCGCCGGATCCTCCCCGAGAAACTCGCGCGGATGCGGGTGATCGAGGGCTCGGCGGTCACCCGGGGCCGGGGCGCGGGCACCGAGTTCGACGCGCTGCGCGAGTACGTGATCGGCGACGACGTGCGGTCGATCGACTGGCGGGCCAGCGCCCGGCACAACGACGTGATGGTGCGGACCTGGCGGCCGGAACGCGACCGCCGGGTGATCTGCGTGATCGACACCGGCCGGACATCGGCGGCCCGGGTCGGCGACGCGCCCCGGCTCGACGCGGCCATCGACGCGGCGTTGCTGCTGGCCGTGCTCGCCACCCGGGCCGACGACCGGGTCGACCTCTTCGCCCTGGACGCGGTGGTCCGGGCCCGGGTGTCGTCGTCCGGGAAGATGGACCGGCTGATCGACGCGATGGCGGCCCTCACCCCGGCCCCGGACGAGACCGACTGGACGGCGCTCGCCTCGGCCCTCCTGCGGCGTGATCAGAAGCGGTCGTTGGTGGTCATCTTCACGGCCCTCGAACCGGCGCCCATCGTGGAGGGTCTGCTGCCGCTGCTGCGGCGGTTGACGGCGCGCCATCAGGTGGTGGTGGCGGGTGTCCGGGATCCGGCGGTGTCCCGGGCGGCGGTGTTGCCCTCCGCACCCCCGCCGGACTCATCGTCGGTTCCCCCGGCCGCGATCACCGCCGCTGACGTCCATCTCGCGGCGGCCGCGCAGCGGGTGCTCACCGAGCGCGACCGGGTCCGCGAGGTGCTGACCCGCTTCGGCGCGATCGTGGTGGACGAGGACGCGGGCGCCTTCGCGGGCCGGGTCGCCGACGTGTATCTGCTGCTCAAGGCGACCGGCCGGCTCTGAATCCGGCTAGCCGACGTGCTGGTAGACGAGCTGCCAATTGCCCTCGATCACCTTGAGGAGCAGGGTCGCGTGCCGGCCGCCGGGGAGGGTGGCGGAGCAGAGTGCCTCCCACCGCCCGGTGCCGACCAGCCATTCGACGCCGCTCAGCGGGCGGGCGTGCCGGCCCGGCGGCCAGAGCTTGGCGCCGGCGGCCGTGAGCGCGGCGAGCTCGGCCGGGCCGGCCCGCTGGTAGGCCTCCAGGAACGTCGTCAGCTCCCGGGCCGTCTCCTCGTGACAGTCGATGGTGATCGGGTCGCCGGCGCGCAGCGGGCGCAGGGCGACGTGGCAGCGGCGGTCGAAGTCCTGGCGGCAGGACGGGTCGTCGGCGTGGTTCACGAAGCGGGCCGGCGGTGGATAGAGGAAGCGCCGGCCGCCGAAACTGTGCACGAACAGGTCCTCGCCGGCCGGCAGCGCCCGGTAGTCGGCGAGCGTGAGCGGGCGCAGGTCGTAGGAGAGCACCACCTCGCCGGCCGCGAAGTCGCGCGCCGCCACCACGCCGAAGCCCGCCAGATCTCCCGCCCCGAGCCGCACGCCGGAGGAGTTCATCGGCTCAGGAGACCCGGATGACGATCGCTGTGGCGTTGTCGTCGCCGGGGGTGAGGGACTCCTCGAGGATCGCCTCGACGGCGGCGGCCGGGCCGGCGGCCGTGGCGAGGAGGCTCGCCAGCCTGTCATAGCCGACCTGGTCGGAGACTCCGTCCGTACAGATCAGGAGGGCGTCCCCGGAGCGCAGGGCGACGTTCAGGAGGTCGGGTTCCGGCTCGTCCGGATGGCCCGCGTAGCGGGTCAGGCGCCGGCTCGCGACGGACGCCTCGGCCGAGCCGGCGGCGAACCAGCCGTGCAGCAGGCCGAGCCAGGCCACCGTGTGGTCGACGGTGAGGAGTTCGAGCAGGCCGTCGCGGAGACGGTAGGCGCGGGAGTCGCCGAGCTGGACCAGCCAGGCGCCGTCCGGGCCGGCGGCGAACGCCGTGAGCGTGCAGCCGGTCAGGCCGGGGAGGGGGCGACCGGCCTCCCGGACCGCCGTCTGCACCTCGGCGACCGCGGCCCGCAGCGAGCCGGGGTCGAACTGCGCTCGGGAAACGAACACGTCCACCGCGGTCCGGCCCGCCGCCCGGCTGCCCGGCCCGTCGCCCATGCCGTCCGCCACCACGGCGAGCGGGCGGTCCGGGTCGAGGTGGAGCACGTCGTAGTTCGCGTCGTAGCGCTCGCCCACGACGGTTCCGGCGGCCGCGGCCAGGCGCCGGCCCGCGACGGTCCACTCCACACTGCTCGTCCCCATGAGCATCCAGGGTAGGCGGACCTCGATCGGGTAATGGGGCATCCATGTTCCAGCTCGAACACATCGATCTCGGTGACGTCACGCTGCGTGTCCGCCACGGGGGGACCGGCACCCCGGTCGTCCTGCTGCACGGCCATCCGCGCACCCACACGACGTGGCATGCCGTCGCGAACCGCCTCGGCGGAGAGTTCTTCGTGGTGACGCCTGATCTGCGAGGGTACGGGCGGAGCACGCTCCCGCCGGATCGACCCGACCACGGCCAGTCGAGCAAGCGGGCGATGGCGGGCGACGTCGTGCGGCTCATGAACGTTCTCGGCCATGACCGGTTCGCCGTGGTCGGTCATGACCGCGGTGCGCTGGTGGCCTTCCGGACCGCGATGGACCATCCGGACGCGGTCACGCGGCTCGTGGTCATGGACGGGCTGCCGATGGTCGAGCACCTCGAGCGTACGGATGCGACGTTCGCCTCGGCGTGGTGGCACTGGTGGTTCCTCGGGCAGACCGAGAAGCCCGCGGAGCGGGTGATCTGCGCCGATCCGGACGCGTGGTACCGCACGCCCGGGCCCGCCGAACTGGGCGAGGAGAGCCACGCCGATCTGTGGCGGGCGCTGCGGGACCCGGCGGTCGTGCACGGGATGTGCGAGGACTACCGGGCCGGGCTCGGGATCGACCGGCGGCACGACGAGGCCGACCGCGCGGCCGGCCGGCGGGTCGCGTGCCCGATGATGCTGCTGCAGTCCGCGCACGACGACATCGACATCCACGGCGATCCGGTGGAGATCTGGCGGCCGTGGGCGGCGCGCGGCGTCGAGCATCGGCTGATCAACAGCGGTCACCACCAGGCCGAGGAGGCGCCCGAGGAGGTCAGCGCGGCACTGCGGTGGTTCCTGTCCGGGAACTGACCCGGTGCCGGAAGACGTGCCGGTAGGACTGCGGGGAGATGCTGATGACCCGGCCGAAGTGCTGGCGCAGGCTCGCGCTCGTGCCGAACCCGGCGCGCCGGGCGATCTGCTCGACCGGCACGTCGGTGGTCTCCAGCAGTTCCTGGGCGAGCCGCACCCGCTGTTCGAGGATCCACTGCAGGGGGGTCACGCCGATCTCCTCGCGGAACCGGCGGGCGAACGTGCGCGGGCTCTGATGGGCCCGCCCGGCCAGGTCGGCGACGGTGAGCGGCCGGTCGAGGTGCCGCCGCGCCCAGTCCAGCACCGGGCCGAGCCCGCCCTCGGAACCGCCCGGCCGGACCGGCTGCACGAACTGCGCCTGGCCGCCCTCCCGGTGCGGAGGGGTGACCATCCGGCGGGCCACCTCGTTGGCGACCGCCGTGCCGTGGTCGCGCCGGACCAGGTGCAGGCAGAGGTCGATGGCCGCCGCCGTGCCGGCCGAGGTGAGCACCCGGCCGGCGTCCACGTAGAGCACCCGGGAGTCGACGTGCACGGCCGGGTACCGGCAGGCCAGGTCGTGCGCGTTCATCCAGTGCGTCGTCGCGGTCCGGCCGTCGAGCAGGCCGGCCGCGGCCAGCACGTAGACCCCCGTGCAGATCGAGACGACGCGCCGGCCCGCCGCGTACGCCGTGCGCACGGCCTCGACCAGCGCGGGCGGCGGCTCGATCTGGTCGGCGCGGCCCAGCGCCGGGACGACGACGGTGTCGGCGCGGGCCAGCATGCCGAGGTCGTGCTCCGGGGTGACGGTGAGGCCGCCCGTGGTGCGGATCGGTCTCCGGTCCTGGGAGCAGAGGCGCAGGTCGTACCAGGGGGAGACGATGTCGCTGCGGTCGGTGCCGAACACCTCGAACGGCACCGACAGCTCGAACACCGGAAGCCCGTCGGTGAGCGCGACGGCGACGACGTGGGCGGCCATGGCAGGAATCTATCGCACGACGGCATTTCTGCCACTGTCCGGTGTGGTCCTCCGCGACGAGGCTGGCGGCATGAGGAACGACGGGCTCACCGCCCCGCAAGGAACCGCCCTGTACGTCGGCGCCGTGCTCGGCACCGGCGTGATCGCCCTGCCGGCCCTGGCCGCCGAGACCGCCGGACCGGCGTCGCTGCTGGCCTGGCTCCTGCTCGTGGTGCTCTCGGCGCCGCTGGCCGCCACGTTCGCGGCGCTCGGCGCCCGGCATCCCGACTCCGGTGGCGTGTCGACCTACGCAAGGCTCGCCTTCGGGGAGCGCGCCGCCGCGGTGGTGGGCTGGTGCTTCTACCTCGCGGTGCCGCCCGGCGCGGCGGCGGCCGCGCTCTTCGGCGGCGCCTATGTGGCCGCGGCGGCCGGTGGCGGCGCGGTCGTCACGGCGGCGACGGCGGCGCTGCTCATGGTCGCCGTGACCGTCACGAACGCCGCCGGGGTGCGGCTCGCCGGGAAGGTGCAGCTGGCCGCCGCGGCGCTGCTCGTGACGTTCCTGGTGGTGGCGGTGCTGGTGGCGCTGCCGTCGGCGGACACCGCCCACTTCCGGCCGTTCGCGCCGCACGGCTGGGACGCCGTGCCGGCCGCCGCGGCGCTGCTGGTGTGGAGCTTCGTCGGCTGGGAGGCGATCACGCACCTGACCGGGGAGTTCCGCCGGCCCGCCCGGGACGTCCCGCGGGCCACCACCGCGGCCGTGCTGATCATCGGGGTGCTGTACCTGGCCGTGGCGTTCGCCGTGATCGCGGTGCTCGGGCCGCGCGCCGCCGACGCGGAGGCGCCGCTCGGCGAGCTGATGGCGGCCGGGCTCGGCGGCGACGCCCGCTACCTCGCGGCCGGCGCCGCCCTGCTGCTCACGTTCGGGACGATGAACGCGTACTACGCCGGCGCGGCCAAGCTCGGCGCCGCCCTCGGCCGGGACGGCGCCCTGCCGGGGTGGCTCGCGCGGGGCAGCAGGGCCGGCGAGGTGCCCCGGCGGAGCCTGGCCGTGAACGCCGGCCTGTCGTTCCTGTCGCTCGGCGTCGTGGTGGCCGCCGGGGTCGGCGCGAAACCGCTGGTGCTGCTGACCACGGGGTCGTTCGTGACCGTCTACGCCGTGGGGGTCGCGGCCGCGCTGCGCCTGCTGCCGCGGGGCAGCGCCGGCCGGGCCGCGGCGGTGCTGGCCATGGGCGCGGTGCTGCTCCTGCTGGCGATGACCGGGATCTACCTGCTCTGGGCGGTGGTCATCACCGGCGGCGCGCTGCTGTACCTGAGGGCGCGTCAGGGCCGGGAGCCGAGCCCGATCAGCGTCGTGGCGTCCAGTTCGTCGACGCCGTCCCGGGACAGCGAGTCCAGATAGGTCTCGCGGACCGCGTCCACCTGCTCCGGGGTCAGCCCGGTCAGCGCCGCCACATAGCCGGAACCGGTCACCAGCAGCCACGCCAGCTCCGGGGTCAGGTGCAGGGTCAGCTCGTGGGTGACCACCTCGACGCCGGTCAGGCCGCGCTGCTCCAGCCACGGGCGGTAGGTGGCCGCCTCGTTGATGTGCTCGAGCGGGCCGGTGGGGCGTCGCGGGATCTCGGTGCCGGTCACCCGGGTCACGGCGGCGCTCAGGTGACGGCCGGCCACCTCGACCGCGCCGCGGCGCCAGATCGTCAGCCCGGCCCGGCCGCCGGGGCGCAGCCGGCCGATCAGGTATGCGGTTCCGGCGGCCATGTCGGGCAGGAAGAAGATGCCGAGCACCACCTGGAGCACGTCGTACCCGGTCCCGGGCCAGGTGGTGGCGTCGGCGGCCCGCGGGTGCAGCTGCGGCAGGCCGGCGGCGAGGCGGGTCAGCTCGCGGATCAGCGGTTCGGAGAGGTCGATCGCGTCGACGTGGCCGCCGCCGCCGACCCGCTCGGCGGCCGGGATCGCCGAGGCGCCGGTGCCGCAGCAGGCGTCCAGGACCCGCTCGCCGGGTGCCGGGGCGGTGCGGTCGGCGGTCGCCCGCCCGATGGGCTTCCAGAGGTGGTCGCCCAGGCGTTCGAAGTCCCGTGCGGCGTCGTCGAAGGCCCGGAGGAAACGGTCAGCAGCCATCCGCCGAGCCTGCCATCGACGCGGTTCCCCCGTCGACCCGGCTCAGGGCTTCTGGGCCTCGAAGTACGGCTTCATGGCCGGGAAGTAGTCGTTGAAGTCGGGCAGCGGGGCGCCGTCGTGCGCGGCCACCAGCGCGTCCAGGTAGAACTCCCAGCCGGGCCCGACCTCGCCCACGTTCTCGTCGCCGGTCAGGTGCTGGGTGAAGCGCATCTCGGTCACGCCGGCCGTCTCGGTGAGGATCATGTCGAGATGCCAGGCGCCGTACTCGTCCACCGCGGAGAGGGCCAGCCGGCGTGGGGCCTCGCAGGCGTCGACGGTCATGTCCATCCAGGGCCTGCCCTCCTCCTGGATCATCTGGACCTTGATCGTCCGGCCGGGCGCGGCGTCGCCCTCCCACGGGCCGAACCAGCGGGCGGTGCGGTCGGATTCGGTCAGGCTGGCCCAGACGTCGGTGATGGGCGCACGGAACGTGCGGGTCAGCACGAGGTCGGTGCCGAACAGCCGGCCGGTCGGTGTGGGGCTCATGCGATCTCCCTTTTCTGATCATCGGACGTGGCTTCGCGGCGGGCGCGGCGGGTGCGGTGGACCTCGGTCTCCAGCGCGTCGAAGTGGCGGTCCCAGGCGGTCGGCCGGCGGAACCGGTCGAGCCAGCCGGACAGGTCGCCGAGCGGCCCGGCGACGAGGGTGTAGACGCGGCGGCGGCCGTCGGCCACGTCGCGGACCAGGCCCGCCTCGCGCAGCACGCGGAGGTGACGGCTCACGGCGGGCCTGCTGATCGCGAAGGCGCCGGCGATCTGCCCGGCCGTGCGGGGCTCGGCGTGCAGCATCAGCAGGATCTCCCGCCGCACCGGATCGGCGATCGCCCCGGCCGCCGCGTCGAGGTCCGCCCGCTCCTCCATGAGGTGAAGCGTAACCACCCTGTTACGCGTATGCAAGGACGCTTGACATTGACACTGTGACAACCTCTTCACTCGTTCCCATGACCACGAACACGCGGGCGATCCAGGCCCTGGCGAGCGCGAACCCGTCCACCCGCCTGCAAGCCGCCCTGGCCCTGGGGACAAACCCCGATCATGGGTACGTCGGAAGCCTCGTCGACAGGTGCGCGATCGAACCGGACTTCTTCGTGCGGGAGAATCTGACCTGGGCGCTCACCCGGCATCCGCCGGAGCTGACGGTTCCCCGGCTCGTCGAGGAGCTGCGGTCGGCGAACCCGCGGGCCCGGAGCCAGGCGCTGCACACCCTGTCGAAGATCGGGGACTCCGCGGCCTGGCCCGCCATCACCCCGGAACTGATCGCCGACCCGGACGACGAGGTGGCCCGCGCGGCCTGGCGGGCGGCCGTCGTCCTGGCGCCGGCCACGGAGCGGCCGGCACTGGCGGGCCGGCTGCGGCCACAGCTCGGGCGCGGCGTACCGGAAACGCAGTTGAGCCTGAGCCGCGCCCTGCTGGCGCTCGCCGACGCGGCCCTGCCGGTCCTGCAGGCCGCGCGCAACGACCCGGACCCGGCGGTGCGGCAGCATGCGATCGCCACCGAGAGGCTGGCGCGGGATCCGGACGCGGGGTTCGCGCTCGCGATCGAGGAGGCGAAAAGGATCGTCGCCCTTGATGGGGCGCCGGCCGGGGAGCCGTCGTCGCAGGGGGCGGGCGTCGGGCAGGCTTGAGCGGACGGGGGCGGCTGCCGGGGACGTTTGATCGGTCGCCGGCGAGGACGGTGAGGTGACGGTTGCTGATCGGTGAGGTGGCGCGGCGGTCCGGGGTGAGCGCGCGGATGTTGCGGCACTACGAGTCGCTGGGGCTGGTGCGGCCGACCGGAAGGTCCGGTTCCGGGTACCGGGAGTATTCGGAATCGGACATCCGGCGGATCTTCCACATCGAGAGCCTCCGGTCGCTGGGGCTGTCGCTGCGGGATGTCGGGCGGGCGCTCGACGATCCGGGGTTCGCGCCGGCGGGGCTCGTCGAGGATCTGATCGGGCGTGCCCGGGAACGGATCGCCGCCGAGACCGAACTCCTCACCCGGCTGCGGCGGATCGACGCCTCGGAGCCGGCCGGGTGGGACGACGTGCTGCGGATCGTGGCGCTGCTGCAGGCGCTCGGGTCGGAGAGCGCCGGGAGGCGGCAGCGGGCGGCGCTGTCGTCGCAGGGTCCGGGTTCGGCTACGCCGCCGACGGAAGCACTCGTCGGGGCGGTGCTCACCGAAGACGAGATCAACGTGGGCGGCGCTCTGCGGTGGGCGCTGGCGCAGTCCGGTGCCGATGCGCTGCCCCTGCTCACCGAGGGACTCGCCTCGCCGGACGCCGGGGTGCGGCGGCGGGCCGCCGAGGCGATCGCGCGGATACCGGGCGAGGCGGCCGGCGCGGTGCTGCGCGAGGCGCTCGGCTCCTCCGATGTGGTGGTCCGGCGCTGTGCGGCTCTCGTGCTGGGGGCGCGCGGCGTACCGGAGACGGCGGGGGTGCTCGTCGCGATGGTGGCCGAGGGCGTGAACGACACCGAGGCCGCCGACGCGCTGGGGGTGCTCGCCCGCGACCCGGAGACGGCGGCGAGGATCGCGGCCGGCCTGGCGTCGGCGGCCGGCCTCGGCGCGGCGCCGTCCTCGGCCGGCGGCTCGCAGGGCGGCGGGGATGCGGGAGTGCGGCGGCGGGTGGCGGAGGCGCTGGCCGAGATTCCGGGGGAGGCTGCCGCGAAGGCCCTGGTCGAGCTGGCGGCGGACGGTGACCGGGCCGTCGCGGTCACCGCCGCGTACGTGCTGCGCCTGCGCGCCGGGAGCGCCTGAAGGCTTGTCAGCCCGCGCGCTTCAAGGCCTGGGTGTTCAGCACGTCGTCGTGCCGGGCCACCTCCGCGCCGTCGCGGTAGACGGTGATGCCGCCGCGCCAGGCGCAGTAGGTGACCTCCTCGTACCGGCTGATGTGGTCGTCGTGGTGGTGGATCACCAGGATGTCCGCAGCTGTGGCCGCCATAGTTCCTCCTCGTGGGCCGGGGCAGGTCCTATCGGCGGCCGGTGACCCGACTGAAGGTCAGGCGTCCCGCCAGCTGTGCCGCGGCTCGTAGCCGAGCAGCCGGCGGGCCTTCCCGATGGAGAGCAGCGTCTCGTGTTCGCCCAGCTCCCGGGTGACCGGGACGTCCGGGAAGAACTCGGCGGCCAGGTCGGCGGTGCGGCGGCTCATCACCGTGTCGGCATTGGCGATCACGAAGACCTCCACGCCGGGCCGGTCGTAGCCGAGCGCGAGCCGGACCGCCTGGGCGCCGTCCCGGGCGTCGATGTAGCCCCAGAGGTTCCAGATCCGCTGCCGCGGGTCGGCGTCGAAGCCCGGGAAGGCCGCGTAGTCGTGCGGCTCCATCACGTTGGAGAACCGCAGGCCGACCGCCGTGAGCTCGGGATCCCAGCGGCAGAACTGGGCGGCCATCTGCTCCTCGAGGTGCTTCGCGAGCGAGTACGAGGTCTCCGGCCGCGCCGCGTACTCCTCGTCCACCGGCAGATAGGGCGGCGGGGTGTCGAACGGCAGGCCCAGCAGGGTCTCGCTGGACGCCCACACCACCCGCTTGATCCCGGCCGTCCGGGCCGCCGCGAACACGTTGTAGCCGGAGGTGATGTTGTTGGCGAAGATGGCGGCGTTCGGCCTCAGCCCGGGCGCCGGGATCGCGGCCAGGTGCACCACGGCGTCGACGCCGCTGTACCGGTCGTCGACCCCGGTCAGCGCACCGACGACCTGGCCGAAATCGGTCAGGTCGACACGGGTGTGCGGGCAGAGCGGCTCGGCGGGCGGGGCGAGGTCGAGGTTGTGCACCTCGTACCCGTGCTGGATCAGGTCCGTCACGACGGCACGGCCGAGTTTGCCGCTGCCGCCGGTCACTGCGATGCGGGGCACGTCACTCCTGAGGTCGGACGGTGGTTGCCCCCAGTCTTCCCCATGATCAAAGAATTTGACGACGTGTGATGCCATCGGCCGATGCCCCGTGCCCGTTATCGATGTGGCGTGCTCACCGACCCGGCCGCGATCGCCGCTGCCAAGCGGCTGCAGGGTCGAGCCCATCTCCGGTACGGCCACCTGCCGCGCGAAGCGCTCACCGCCGAAGGCTGGTTGCCCTGGCACGACCGGGCCGGAGGCGCGCCGGCGCGGTGGTTCGGGGCCCGCTCCGCCGGCGGCCGGCTCGTCGCGGTCGCCACGAAGATCGCGCGGGGCGGCGACGGCGTGGTCGAGGCGTCCGGCGCCGCCAAGGCCGCGGGCACGCCCCCCGAGGTCACCCTCGGCCTCTACCGCGCGATGTACCACGACAGCGTCGACCGCGGCGAGCGGCTGTGGGTCATGAACGTCGTCCCGCCGGTCCGGGCCACGCTGGAACGCTTCCTGGAGGGCGGCATCGTGGTGAGCCCCGCGGTCGTCCGCGCGCGGGATCTGCACCCGTCGGTGCTGCCCGGCGTGGTCGTCCATCCGGCGTCGGGGCTGGTCGACGGCTTCACCACGCGCATCCGGGCGGCCGGGGATGCGGCTCAGGATCTTTCCAGGCGAGATCTTCTGTACGGGGTGGCAGCCTTCTTCGACGATCGGCCGGGGCGATGAGGCGTCTCCTGTGGGACGTCTACGCCCGCTGTTACGACGTCGTCGCGCGGCTCAGCCCGTACGAAAGAATGGTTTGTGAAATCGTCGGCGAGGTGCCCCTCCAGCCGGGGCGGGTGCTCGACGCCGGCTGCGGAACCGGCAACCTCACGCGGGCGGTGCGGGCGCGACGACCCGGCGAGATCGTCGCGGTGGACCTGTCGCCGGTGATGCTGGAGCGCTCCCGGCGCAAGAATCCGGGGGTGACGCACGTGCGCGCCGACCTCGACGGCGATCTGCGCGAGGTGCCGGGCGCGTTCGACGTGATCCTCTGCGGCAACGTGCTGTACGCCGTCACTGATCCGGAACGGACGCTGGCCGTGCTGAAGAGCCGCCTCGCACCGGGCGGCCGGCTGATCGTGACGACGCCGCGGGCCGGGGCCGGCGTGACAGCGATCCTGCGCGAACACGTCCGCGACCGCGGTGTCCTCTCGCTGGGGCGGATCATCCTGCCGCTGCTGGCCGTCGGGGCGATCAACGTCTGGCTGCTCGGCTCGGCGGCGCACCACTTCTTCACGCGCGACCAGCTCGCGGCGCTGCTGGGGGAGGCCGAGATCCGGGCGACCTACAGCGAGCAGGCCTGGCTGGCCGTCCTACCGAGCCCGCGCGACGCCCGGCCGAGCCGGCCGCGAGCCTCGTCGTGACGCCGGAGCGGCTGGTTCGCGTCGATGCCGGGGCGCTCGAGACGTCGTTCGGCAGCGATCCCGACCGGGGTGCTGCTCGGTGGCTGCCGACGTCGGCTCGCTTCCCGACTACGGCCGGCGGCGGGTGCGGCCACGGGTCGTCAACCTGGCACCGGTCCTCATCGTGGTGCTGGTGCTCCGGGCGGGTTGACGATCGTCAACCGAGGGTGATCTGGATGCCCGTGGCCGACGCTCGCGCGACGCCGTTGACGCGGAACGGGGCGTCGCCGTTCTCGGTGCGCTTCGCGCCCTGCGGGTCGGTGTAGGTGGCCGACCAGTGGACCGTGCCGGCGCCGTCGTCGGTGATCGTCACGCCGTCGGCGGCGCCGAACAGGGTCGCGGCAGCCGGCTGCGCCAATATTTCCGGATATTTCCGGACCCTCCACGTCACTGCGGTGATCTGCCCCCACACCGTGAGCGCGAACGGGCAGCCCGGCGTCTGCGCCGTGGTGGTGGCTGCGCACCTGTCGATCGTGCCGCGCACCTCGGTCGCGATCCGGTCGTGGGCGCCGCCGGCCAGGGCCGGGGTGCCGAGGTCGAGCGGAGCGACGTAGGCGGCCTGGTCGGCGACGGTCGGCAGGGCGGTCGCGGACGCGGCGGTGAGCAGCGCGTTCCCGGCGGCCTCGGCCCGGAACAGGCCGGGGAATCCCACCACGTCGGTGCGGGCCGGCATGTCGACGCCGTTGACCGTCACGGCCCGGCCCTTCGCGTTCGCCAGCACGATCGTCACGAACGGAGCCCGCAGCCGGTAGTGGTCGTCGTCGTCCTGGACCACGAGCAGCCGATGGCTCACCGTGGAGCCGCTCGCCGTGTACCGGACGTCGACGAACCGGGCGCGCCGCCCGATCGCCGGATCGGCGTCGGTGACCTCGCCGATCTCGACGTGCCGCGGGCGGTACCGCTTGTCCAGCGCCTCAGCGGTGAGCAGCGGCTGCTGCGCGGCGTCGATCTCGTCACCGAGGAAGACCAGGTCGAGGGCGGCTTCGGCGTCCCCGTCGGCGAGGGCCGCGAAGTAGTCCTCGACCGCCGTCCGCGGGGTGTCGGTCATCAGCCGGGTCACGCCGATGACGGCCAGGCCGGCGAGCAGGACGCCGGCGATCGCGGCGGCGGCGATGATGAGCGGGCGGCGGTGCGGCCGGGGCCGGGGCGGGGTCGCGCCGAAGGCGGGGTGGGGTGCGTGGTGAGACGCGGGATAAGGCGCGAATCCCGAAATTTCCGACACGTGGCCGATGGTAATCGCCGACCGGCCCGGGGTTGGGGCAAATCCGCCGCAAGCGCTGCCGGGGTCGGACGGGCGGCCCGGCCGGCCGGGCGCCATCGGGCGCCCGCGGAGAGGCCGCCGGTGGGGTCAGCCGCCGGCCGAGCTGTCGCCGCCGATGCTGCCTATCCCGCTCAGTGAGGTGCCTCCGGTGCTGCTGCGGCCCACGACGTTGGTCTTGACGGTTCCGTTCGTGACCGGGCCGGCGGCGGGCAGCTTGAAGGCGCGGCGGCTCTCCTCGTCCGAGGCGGAGAAGTAGTCGCCGCCGTCGAGGCGGGCGCCGGTCGGGAGGCCGCGGGGGTAGCCGGGGGAGTGCCACAGGAAGTAGGTGCCGGTCTCGTCGTCGACGCAGTAGTCCGGTTCGACGATCTCGCCGTCGTAGTCGGCGCAGTAGAAGACCTCGCCGTCCACCGGAGCGGCGGGCGTGGGACTGGAGGTGGCGGCCCGCGTCGGGGCCGGCTTGGAAGAGGCCGCCGGCTTGGCAGAAGGCTTGGCGGAAGGCTTGGCAGAGGGCTCGATGGAGATCGCCGGCCGGGAAGGGGCCGCCGGCGGGGACGAGGACTCGGGTCCCGACGCCGCGTCGCAGGCCGCCGTCCCGCCGGCCGCCAGGGACAGGAACGTGGCGGTCAGCGCCACCCGGCGCGAACTGATCCGGCGACCCGCCCCGACCCCGTTGATCAATTTCATGGGGGCAGCGTAGGTGACCTGCGCCAACCGGAGGGACCCTTGACAGGCGGCGGCCCGGACATTTGCGCCCGCCGATCATCCATAGTGGAGGAGAGTCGACGCCGATCGATGTGATGCTGAGCGGCATGAGAACCCGGGCCCTGGCCGCCGGCATCCTTCTGACGACGCTGGCCGTGGCGCCGGCCGGAGCAGCGGCCACAGCGACGGCGGCGGCCGCGGCGGCCGCCACCACCCCGGTCGCGAGCATCGACTTCCGGCCGGCCGGCACCGCCGCGCCCACGGGCTGGACCGCCGACACCGGCGCCGCGTGGACCGCCGCCCGCGGTTTCGGCTGGATCCGCCAGGACACCGCCACCGAGTCCACGCCCACGCCGCTCGACCTCGCGGCGAACACCCGTAACCGCGCCCGGGCCGGCGTCGACCCGCTCGACAACACGCTGATCCACCTGCAGTACGGCGACGTCGGCGGCACGAACGGCGTCCTCACGGCCGGGGCCTGGCAGTACGCGGTGCCGCCCGGGACGTACACGGTCACGGCCACGGCCGGCGACCAGCCGTCGTACGACAGCGTCCACGTGATCCGCGCCGAGGGCCGGACCGCGATCGACCACTTCACGCCGGCGGCCTCCCGGGAGTTCCTCACCGGCTCGGTCACGGTCCCGGTCACCGACGGGATGCTGACCGTCGACGCCGTGGGCGGCCGGAACACGAAGCTGACCCGGCTCACGATCGGCCGGGTCGTCGACGACACCACGGCCCCGCCCGCGCCGACCGGCCTCGCCGCCGCCCCCGGTGACCGCCAGGTGGCCCTGACCTGGACCGCCGGGACCGCCGCCGACCTGCTCGGCTACCGCGTCTACCGGGACGGCACCCTGATCTCCGGCGCCGGGCTGGTCACGGCGCCCGCCTACACCGACACGACGGCCGCCAACGGGACCGCGCGGACCTACACGGTCAGCGCGGTCGACGCCTCCGGCAACGAGTCGGCGCGCTCCCAGCCGCGGACCGCCACGCCTGTCGCGTTCACCGCGAAGGTCGCCTTCTCCGACCAGGCGAGCACGCCGCCGGCCGGGTATCTCAAGGACTACGGCCAGGCCTTCGGCACCCTCGGCTACGGCTGGATCGACCTGGAGGACGGGGGTCCGCTGAATCTGGTCGGCAATGGGCGGGACCGCGGCGCCACGACGGCTTCCGACGTACGCCTGACGCGCCTCATGCATGCACAGGCCGGCGGCAAGCCGGCGGGCGCCTGGGAGATCGCCGTCCCGAACGGGCTCTACACGGTGACGGCGGCCGTGGGGGACAGCGGCACGGCGACCGACAGCGTCCACTACCTCAACGTCGAGGACCAGAACGCGGTGGCGGCGTTCCGGCCCGCCGCCTCGGCGAAGCACGTGACCGCGACCCGGACCGTATCGGTCACCGACGGCCGGCTCACGCTCAGCCCGAAGGCCGGCACGAACACGAAGTTCCACTACGTCGACGTGGCGAGCGTCCCGGCGGCGGGCGCGATCCCGGCGGTCCGCGCGATCAGCCCGGCCAACCTGTCCACCGGCCTCGCGACGACCACCAGCATCGTCGCCGACCTGGTGCTGCCGTCCGGCGCTGTCGACCCGGAGTCGCTGGGCGGCGCGGCGGTCCGGCTGACCCGGGTCGCCGACGGCGCCACCGTCCCGACCAACGCGATCACCAGCGGCGGGGGAGACGTCGTCAACGCGTCCCCGCTGACGCCGCTCGCCGCCGGGACGCTGTACCGCCTCGACATCACCGCGGCGGTCACCGACGTCGAGGGCCACGCGTTCGCGCCGTACTCGATGGTCTTCACGACCGGGGCGGCGAGCGGCGGAGGCCCGGCGTTCACGAAGGTGACCTCGGGCGGGGTCGCGGCCGACTACACGAGCGTGACGATGGGCCCGGACGGCCGGCTCTACGCGGCCACGCTGAACGGCCGGATCTACCGCTACCCGGTGGCCGCCGACGGCACCCTCGGTACCCCTGCCACGATCGACACGGTGCAGAACCGCACGATCATCGGCCTCGCCTTCGACCCGGCCTCGACGGCGGCGAACCCGATCCTCTGGATCACCTCGAACCACCCGTTCACCGGCACCTACGACGTGCCCGACTTCTCCAGCGTGCTGGCCCGGCTGACCGGCCCCGACCTGGGCACGTACACCCCGGTGCTGACCGGCCTGCCGCGCTCGGTGAAGGACCACGAGACGAACTCGGTCGCGTTCGGGCCGGACGGCGCGCTCTACATCAGCCAGGGCGCCAACAACGCGATGGGCGCGCCGGACGCCGCCTGGCGCGACCGGCCGGAGCGCCTGCTCACCGCCGCGATCCTCCGCCTCGACCCCGCGAAGCTGCCGGCGTCGCTGCCGCTGGACGTCAAGACCGAGGACGGCGGCACCTACGACCCCTATGCGCCCGGGGCGCCGCTGACCCTCTACGGCACCGGGGTCCGCAACGCCTACGACCTGGTCTGGCACCGCAACGGTCACCTCTACGTGCCGACCAACGGCTCGGCCGCCGGCGGCAACACCCCGGACGTGCCTTCGCCGCTGCCGGCGTCCTGCTCCCGTCGCGTGGACGGCGGTTACACCGGGCCGGTCGTGGCCGGGTTGCGCCCGAACCCGCAGGCGGAGACCGACTACGTGTTCGACGTGAAGCCGGGCCGCTACTACGGCCACCCCAACCCGTCCCGCTGCGAGTGGATCCTGGCCGGCGGCAACCCGACCGGCGGCGCCGACCCGTTCCAGGTGAACGGCTATCCGGCGGGAACCGCCCCGGACCCCAACCTGGACCTCGCGGGCATCCACGACGCCGGGCTGCACGCCTCGGCGAACGGAGCGGTCGAGTACCGGGGCGGCGCCCTCGACGGCAAACTGCTCGTGGTCCGCTACTCCGACGGCCAGGACATCCAGATGTTCGACGTGGCGCCGGGCGGGGCGCTCACCAACCGCCGGACGGTCGTGGCGGGCTTCAACCAGCCGCTCGACGTGACGCAGAGCCGCACCACCGGCGACCTCTACGTCACCGAGCTGGGCGCACGCCGCATCACGCTGCTGCGCCCCAGCTGACACAATGACGGGGTGCTCCGGATCTTCTCGGTCCTCTACTGGGCGTTCATCGTCCTCACCTGCCCGGTGTTCTTCCTGGGGGCGCTGCTCGTCTTCGTGGTGACGCTGCCCTTCGACCGCCGGCGGGTGGCGCTGCATCTGTATTCGTCGGCGTGGGCGTCCTTCTACGTCTACGTCAACCCGCTCTGGCGTCTCCGCGTCCACGGCCGGGACACGCTGCCGTGGCGCGGCGCCGCCGTCCTGGTCGCCAACCACGCCTCGCTCATCGACATCCTCGTCCTGTTCGCGCTCTTCCGCCCGTTCAAATGGGTCTCCAAACAGGAGATCTTCCGGGTGCCGGTGATCGGCTGGAACATGCGCCTCAACGACTACGTCCCGCTCGTGCGCGGCAGCGGCGCCTCGGTCCGCGAGATGATGGCCCACTGCGACCGCCTCCTCGCGGCCGGCTCCCCGGTCATGATCTTCCCGGAGGGCACCCGCACCACCGACGGCGAACTGCGCGCCTTCAAGGACGGCGCCTTCGACCTGGCCGTCCGCCACGGCGTCCCGCTCATCCCGATCGCCGTCCACGGCACCCGCCGGGCCCTGCCCCGCAACGGCGTCATCCTTCGCGACCGCATCGACGTCCGCGTCGACGTCCTCCCACCCCTCCACCCGTCCGCCTTCCCCGACCGCGACGCCCTGCGCGAAGCGGCGAGGCTGGCCATCGCCGAAGCCCTGCAACCGTCGAGTTCAAGAGCCTGATGTCGCAGCGGGGTGGGTGGTGCGGACCGTCGCTCACGCCGAGGGCCCGGCGCGGAGTCGCTGCGCTCCCGCGCCGGGCGACCTGAGTGAGTGGTCGCGCCCTCCTCCTCTCAGTCCCCACACCACGAAGTCCCCGCCGGTGGGTCAGTCGCTTCTGGATGACAGGCGGCGGGCCAGATACCGCAGGGCCAGTGCGGTAGCCACGAACGGCACCACGATCAGCAACGCCGCCGCGCCGAGCTCGGGCAGGGCGACGACCCACAACACGACCGCGATGCAAGCGGTGATCGCCGCCCCCACCCGGAACGTCTGAGCCGGATCGGCACTCTCCGCCCCGGCCGCCTTTCCCGTCGCTTCGGCCGCGTTCCCGGTCGCCCCGGCCGCGTTCCCGGTCGCTTCGGCCGCGTTCCCGGGCGCTTCGGTGCCGCCCGGGGGATCGGGCTGCTCATCCCAGCGGGCGACGATCGCGTCGAACTCGTCGGGCAGCAGGCTCACGTCGGCCACCCGGGCGAGCTCCAGCCGGTTGCACACGTCCACCACGCCGGGGGTGGAGCGCGCCAGATCGGCCGCGGTGATCCGGGCGTACATCGAGCCGACCGTGCCGGCCAGGTCCACAACGCGGTTCTGCACGTTCACCGTGATCGTCTCGCCCAGCAGCCGTGGCTCCGCGTAGAGCCTGGTGGCCACCCGCCGGGTCAGCCGGGCGTCGGGACCGTCGTCGTCGGATGGTACGTGCAGCACCGCGCCAGCATCACCGGTTTTCGCGAAGATCGCTCCGCAACTCCATGACGCTTCCGTGACGACGCCGTTTGGGGTGGACCGTGCGGGGCACACCGAGACCATGAGTTTCCTGGACAAGGCGAAGGATTTCGCGGACGACCACGACAAGCAGGTCGACGAAGGTCTCGAGAAGGCCGGTGACCAGGCTGATCAGCGGACCGGTCAGAAGTACTCGGACCAGATCGACAAGGGTGTGGACACGGCGCAGCAGCGCACCGGCGCCGGCGACACGCAGCAGGACTAGAGAGCGGGCGGTCCGGAATGTCCGGCCCGCCCGCGTTTCGCGGTCATCAGTCCGGGCCGACCGCGTTTCGCGGTCATCAGTCCGGCTCAGGCCGACGAAAGCTCAACCGGCGTGGGACGGGCGACGGTGAGCGGCGCTCATGGCCTGCGGAACCGTCTCGTAGACGGCGAACGCCGTGTGCGCCCGCAACGCCCCGAGCATCGTGCGGAGGAACGGCGACGGACCGACGAGCAGCACGTCCCCGCCGCCACGGCGGGCCACGTTGCGTGTGCGGATGAGGGTTCCGAGACCCAGCGAGTCGATCGCCATGGCGGTGGTCAGGTCGACGATCACATACGGCCGGAGCACGACCGCCTCGTCGAGGACCGCCCGCAGCTCGTCGACGACCGCGAGGTCGACGCTTCCGTCCACCCGGACCACCGTCGCCACGTCGGCCACCGTGAGCCGTACGTCGGCCGGCACATCCGGTGCCCCGATCGGCGCTGCCATGCCCATCACCCCCGTCGATGTCGATGTCAGTTGATCCAGCATCCCCAACCGATGGGTCCGGCAATCCTCGAAGCGATGACGATCACATGACAGTTCGCCGATTCGCCGGACGGCCCGGCCGGGTAGTGGTCCCGCCATGACACGCATCGCGATCGTCACCGGCGGCGGCAGGGCGGCACCGTCCCGCTGATCCCGCCGGCCGAGGTGGTCGCGGTCGTGCTGGACCTGATCGAACGAGGTGACGGGGGAACCGTGGTGGAGCTGACCGGCACTTCAACAGTGGTCCACCATGGATGAGGCCGTGCGCGACGACGACTGGAACGACCCCGGCTGGCGTGCCGCCGCGGACGCCTGGACGACCGACCGGCTCGCCGCCCTGGGCACCCCGGTCATCGGCCCGATCGAGCGGTTCCGCGTACGCCCCTGGTCCGTCACCCACCGCGCGCCGACGACGGCCGGGCCACGGTGGTTCAAGGCGAACGTCACCGGCTGCCGCTACGAGGCCGCGCTCGCCGTGGCCCTCACCGGCATCGCCCCCGGCATGACCTTGGCGCCGCTGGCCACCGACACGGCCCGGGGCTGGCTGCTGACCGCCGACGCGGGCCCGACCCTGCGCGCGACGACGACCGCCGCGAACCGGATCGCCACCTGGACGCGGATGCTCACCGCCTACGCCGAGTTGCAGCGATCGACGGCGCCCCACGGGGCCGATCTCCTCGCCCTCGGCGTCCCCGACCAGCGGCCGCACACCCTCCCCGCGACCCTGGAAGCCCTGCTCGACGACCCGAGGATCCGGAAGGACGTCGACCCGGCCGTCCGCGACCTGATCCCGGAGTTCGGCGAGTGGTGCGCGGAGCTGGCCGCCGACGGCATCCCCGCCACGATCCAGCACGACGACCTGCACGACGACAACGTGTTCGACGCCCCGAGCCGAGCCGATCAAGGAGGAGGCCTGCGCTTCTTCGACTGGGGCGACGCCGGCGTCGCCCATCCGTTCGGCTCCCTCCTGGTGGCGCTCAACGTCATGCACGACACCTTCGGCGGTGCTCAGGATCTGCCCTACCTCCGCGACGCCTACCTGGAGCCGTGGACCGGCCTCGCCTCTCCCGCCACGCTCCGCCGCTCGGTCACCCTGGCCTGCCGGGTGGCCCGCGTCTCCCGGGCCGCCGCCTGGCGGAGAGCCCTGCGGCACGCGGCCGTCCCGGTGGACGATCAGTTCCGCGCCGCGCCGGCCGCCTGGCTGAACGAGCTACCCACCCCGACGACCGTGTGATCGGATGAACCCATGCGCGTAGTCGTCGAAGCCACCGCATCACTGCGGTTCAGCGACGGTTCTCCGGTCCGGGCCGCGTCGGCGATCGCGCCCTTCGGCGACGGCTGGCTCGTCGTCCAGGACGACACCACCCACGCGGCCTGGCTGCGCGGCGGCACGGCCACCCCGATCCGGGTAATCGATCCGGTGGAAGGGCTCGACGAGTTCACCGAGGCGGCCGGCACGAAACATCTCAAGCCGGACTTCGAGTCGGCCTGCGCTCTTCCGGACGGCGGTGTGCTGCTGCTCGGCTCGGGTTCGACGGCGGCGCGCATGCGGGCGTCGGTGGTGACGACCGGTGGTTTCACGGTCGCGGATCGCCGGCCGGTCTACCGATCGGTGGCCGCCACGCTCGGCATCCCCGAGTCGCAGCTGAACCTGGAGGGCGCCTGCCTCCGCGACGGCACCGTGCGCTGGTTCCAGCGCGGCAACACCGCCGCGGGCATCCCGTCCGCCAGCGCCGACGTTCCGCTGAGCGCCCTGCTCACGACCGATGAGAACCAGATCAAGAGCGACAACCCCCAGGTGTACGACCTGAGCACCGTCAACGGTGTGCCACCGGCGATCACCGACGCCGTTACCCTGCCCGACGGCCGAATCCTGGTCTCGGCCGCCGCCGAGGACACCCCCAACGCGATCGACGACGGCCCGGTGATCGCCTCGGCACTGGCCCTGCTGGACGACGCCCGGGTGCTGGCGGTCGCCGAGATCCCACCCGGCCCGGCCGGTCCGTGGAAGGTCGAGGGCCTGGCCGTGGCGGAGGAGTTCCCCGGCGGCGTCCGGCTGCCGGCGGTCGTGGACGCCGACGACCCGCTCACCCCGTCCGCATGGCTCACCCTGAAGGTGACGTTCTGACGCCCTCTTCACCGCCCCTAGGACGGCTGGGGCGTGAGGCCGGATCGGCCGGGGATCAGGGTTTCGTCCTAGATTCCTAGGACGCTTGACGGCCTATGGCGAGGGGCGTCCTGTACTTCCGGCCGGGCGATGGCCCATCCTGATCGCAGCGTCGTCGATCGGAGGGGGTTGTTCGTGCTGCGGCAGAACGACGGGGAGTTGCTGGCCCGGGCGGCCCGGAACCTCGCCCGGCAACCGGGGATTCCGCTCATCTTCGGCGGCGTGGGGACTGACGACGTGCCGGTCACGGTGAGCATCGGCGCGCAGACGTCGGCGCTGAGCTCGCTGGTGATCCGGCGGGAGCGAGGGCTGGGCGGCAAGGCGCTCGTCGAGAAGCGGCTGCTGGCGCTGCCGCGCTACGACCGGGCGCCGGGGATCACGCACGACTACGACGAGCCGGTGCTCGGCGAGGGGATCGTCGGCCTGGCGGTGGTGCCGCTGATGAGTGGCAGTCATGTGCGCGGGCTGCTCTACGCCGGCACCCGCGACGGCGAGGCGCTGACACCGGAGATCGTGTCGGCGCTGGCCGCGGAGGGGCAGGCCGCGTCGCTGGCGATCTCGGTGCGGGACTTCAGCGAGCGGCTGCGGGAGATCGCCGGCAGCACCGCGGACCCGGTCACCCGGCAGGAGTTGCTGCAGCTCATCGATCGTCCGCGGGCCACCGTCGCGGATCCTCTGACGCCCCGCCAGCGCGAGGTGATCGGGCTGGCGGAGATCGGGCTGCGGAATGCCGAGATCGGCGCCCGGCTGGGGCTCAGCGAGCAGACCGTGAAGACCTATATGAGAGCTTTGATGGTACGGCTGGGAGCCCGCTCCCGATCGGAAGCGGTCCACCGATACCGATCATTGCGGGGCTGAGAACCGAGGCTGAAACCGGCTAACCCCGCACGACCGACAGCGCGTCGTCGATGCGGCGGCCGATGTCGTCGAGGTCGCCGGAACCGTCCACGTCGTGTAGCAGGCCGCGCTCCCGGTAGGCCGCGAGGACCGGCTCGCTCTCCTTCGCGTAGATCGCCAGCCGCTGGCGGACCACGTCGGCCAGGTCGTCGCTGCGGCCGCGGCGCTCCAGCCGGTCCTGCAACTCGGCCTGCGCCACCACGAGGTTGACGACGACGAGCCCGGTCAGCAGGGTGTCCAGGAATTCGACCTGGGCGAGCGTACGGGGATAGCCGTCCAGGATGATCCGGCCGTCCGGGGCGTGCCGCTCGATGTGGTCGCGGACCATCGCGTTGGTCAGCTCATCCGGCACGTAATGGCCCGCGTCGATGAGTTTCCGCGCCGTTCGCCCGAGCTCGGTGCCGCGCGTGATGTGGTCGCGGAACAGGTCCCCGGTGGACAGGTGGGGCAGGTCGTGGCGGCGGGCCAGGTGCGTGGCCTGGGTGCCTTTGCCGGAACCGGGCGCGCCGGTGAGGATGAGGGCGATGTCCAACGGAGTACTCCAACGTATTCCGGCAGCGGGAATCAGAGTTTAGAAACGCCGCCGAAACGTGAATAGCTCCGAAAGTGGATAGTGGGGAAAAGTCACAGTCGCCCGGGAGGGATTCGAAGCGTCCGGCGCCAAGGCCTCGGATGACTCTCAGCACCGGTCCGCTGACTATGAGTACACCAGGTGGGTGCCGCGGGTTCATCCTCTTTTCGTGCCGGAGCCGGGGCGGAGGCCGAACAGCGTGGCCGCGTTGTCGTGACAGACCGCGCGCAGCCAGTCGTCGCCGAGGCCGAGCCGTTCCAGGGCTTCGAGCTGGTGGAGGTACGGGTACGGGATGTTGGGGAAGTCGGATCCGAGCAGGACACGGTCGCCGAGCGCGGCCAGCCGGGGCAGCTCGTGCCGGGGGAACGGCATGAACGCCTCGGTGAAGTCGGTGAACGCCATGGTCGTGTCGAGCCGCACCTCCGCGTACCGTTCGGCCAGGCCGAGGAAGTCGGAGAACTCCGGCATGCCCATGTGCGCGACGATGAGCCGCAGCCGGGGATGCCGCCGCAACACCTCGGCGATCGGCCCGGGGCCGGTGTGCGCGCCCGGCGCCGGCCCGGACCCGCAGTGGATCACCACCGGGATCCGGGCCTCGGCGAGCAGGCCCCACGCCGGGTCGAGCAGGTCGTCGGCCGGGTCGTAGCCGCCCACCTGCACGTGCGCCTTGAAGACGCGGGCGCCGGCGTCGACGGCTTTCCCCACGTACCCTTGAACCTGGTCCTCGGGAAAGAGCGTCGCGGTGTGCAGGCAATCCGGCGTGCGGGCGGCGAAATCCACGGCCCAGTCGTTGAGCCAGCGCGCCATGCCCGGCTTGTGCGGATACAGCATCGCCGTGAACGCCAGCACCCCGAATCCCCGCAGCGTGGCGGTCCGCTCCGCCTCGCCGTCGCGATAGGTGATCGGCCAGACGCCGGTCGCGTCGAAGTAGTCCCACACCTTGCGCAGCACGTTCTCCGGCATGAAGTGGGTGTGCACGTCGATCAGCCCGGGCAGCCCGAGCCCCGACCAGAACCGCCGGATCTCCTCGCTCATGGGAACAGCATGCCTCGATCCCGGCGCGCGTGGATCTCGCCGGTTAGCGTGGCGGGGTGGGTGTCGAGGAGAGCAGGGACGATCGCATCGTCGCGGAGTTCGGGGACGGGCACGACGTGGACGGGATCGCCGCCCGCTACGGGATCACGGTGGCGGAGGTCTATGCCGTGGTCGAGCGGGAGGTGGGGCCGTCGGTTCCCGCGCCGCCGGGGCCCTATCCGGTTCCGGGCCACTACCCGCCGCCCGCCTATGCCCCGCCCGCCCATTCCGCGCCGCCGTCCGCCTATGCCCCGCCCGGCTACGCCCCGCCCGGATATGCCGTGCCGCAGGCCTATCAGGCGCCGCAACCCGGCACGACGCTCGCCACCACCCTGACCGAGTGGACCGACTCCGACGGGGCGCAGTTCCTGCTCGGGCAGGCGATCGGCGTCTTCGGCGGCCGGCCGTTCGCCGAGGTGCGGCACGTCTTCTGGGCCGGGGACCCGCTCGGCCACGAACTGCGCGGGATGCTGCTCGCCCTGGTGCGGACCGGCGTGCTGGAGTGGCGCGGCCATCCCGCCGAGCAGTTCCGCTGGCGGCGGGGCTGAGCCGGGGTCGCGGCCGGCGGTCGCGCGTGCCACCATCCTCGGCGGCGGCGGCGGCGGCGGCGGCGGTCGCTCGTGCCCTCGTGATCGGGACGGCGCTCGCACGCACCGTCTTGATCGAGGCGGTTAGCGTGGCGGCGTGAGATCGCGGATCGGGTGGCGCCGCCTGCTGGTGGGCGCGTCGCTGACGGCAGGGGTGCTGGCCTGCTGCTGGGGAGGCTGGTTCCTGACGTTGCTGGTGACCGGCGGCGAGGGGGCGATGCCGCCCGAATCCCGGATCCCGGAGATCCCGGCCGGGGCGACCGTCGTGGAGCAGAGCAGGCAGTGCGGTTCTGGCGGGTGCTGGTGGCAGATCACCGTGGCGCCGGAGCCCGGCCGGTCGCCGGAGGAACTCGCGGCCGCCATGGGGATCGAGGAGGAGCGGACCGAGTCGCCCACGCTGACCGACCCGGCGTACGTGTCGATCGGCGGCACCGTGCGCGGCGGCAACCTCGTCGTCCACGTCGGCTACCGATGACGGCTCCTTGATGAGCATCGCGGCCGCTATCCGTCCGCCATGCCGGGCATCGTGGTGGCATGACTCTTGATCGCTCGGGTTCGCGCATCGACCACCTCAACATCGCGGTGCCCGACCTCGCCGCCGCGGTGTCCTTCTACGAGCCGGTGCTGTCCGCCATCGGGATCACGAAGATGCTCGAGATCCCGCCGGGCGCCACGCCGAACCAGCCGACCGCGATGACCGGGTTCGGGCTGGCCGGCGTGAAGCCGTACTTCTGGCTCATCGACGGCGGCGTCGTCGGCTCGAACATGCACCTGGCGTTCACGGTGGACAGCCGCGACGCCGTCGCCGTCTTCCACCGGGCCGCGCTCGCGGCCGGCGCCACCTCGCTGCTGGAGCCGGCGGTCCATCCCGAGTACCACGACGACTACTTCGGCGCGTTCGTGCTGGACCCGCACGGCATCAACCTCGAGGCGGTCTGCCACGGGGCGCCCACCGCGTGAGGCGGGCGCCCCTGCGGCCTACCGGTACGTGATGTCGCTCTTGTTGACCTTGCAGTTGGCGTCGTTCCAGCCCTCGCCGAGGTACTTGGGCTCGCTGCCCTTGGCGACGCCCTGGTACTTGCCGCAGACCGTGGCGCTCGAGCTGTTGGTCAGGGTGACCCGGGTGATGGTGGCCGTGTCGCCCCAGTTGCTGTTGATGCCGGCGACCATGTCGATGTCGTTGAGCAGCACGTTGTCGATCCGCACGTGGCGCTGGTACGAGTTCGTGCAGTTGCCGCAGCCGCGGTAGAGCTTGCCGGAACCGCTGAGGTAGAAGCCGGAGATGTTGACGGTGCCGTTGCCGTTGTGCTGGAACGTCTTGTCGCTGCCGGACCGCGCGCCGCCGCCGATGACGTAGCTGGTGCCGCCGCCGGTGCCCTTGAAGGTGGCGGCGTCCTCACCGATGTCGTTCCACCACACGTTGCGGATGGTGCAGGTGCCCTCGCAGTGCACGCCGTCGCCGGCCGGCGAGCCGATGATGACGTTCTGCAGGGTGCCGCCATTCGCGATCTTGAACATCGGGTCCTGGGACTCGCTCTGCGAGCCGTCGCCGATGCAGCAGTAGGTCTTCATGCCGCCGTCGAACGTGCCGGAGACGCTGACCGTGCCGGTGATCTTCACCGAGCCGGCCGACGACGGCCAGGCGCCGGTCGGGGTGCCGGTGCCGCCGGTCGGGGTCGGGCCGGCCGTGGGGCTGCTGGTCGGGCTCGACGTCGGGCTGCTCGTCGGGGTCGAGCCGCCGTTGTACGTCTCGAACTCGGCGATCCGCGGCGCCGCGGACGCGCCGGTGATCTCGAACGTCAGCTTCTTGAGCGAGGTCGCCGAGAACGCGATGGTGCTCGGGCTGCCGCTGCCGGTGGCCAGGACGCTGCCGCTGTCGGCGTTGAGCACCCGCCAGGCGCTGATCGAGCCACCGCCCGACGCCTGCTTGATGACGGCCGAGGAGACCGTCGTGGCGCTGCTCCACTTCACCGAGACGTAGCCGGTCGCACTGGCCGGTGACCAGTAGGTGCCGGTGTTGCCGTCCCGGACGTTGCCGTAGCTGGTGCCGCTGGCCTTGCTGGAGCCGTCGGCGCCGGCGCCGAGACTCAGGTTGTCCGCGGCCAGTGCCTGCGCCGACGGCAGGGCCACCGCGATCGCGGCGCTCGCGATCGCGGTCGCTGCCGCGGCCGTCCAGCGGAGGGCGACGGGTCTTCTCATCGATCTCTCACCTTCGTGTGGGGATGGCGGTAGCGCCTTCAAGCGGGGGGAAAGCGCTTTCCTGGCGAGAATAGAGACCCGTCTATGCGGTGGCAAGGTGTGCCGGAAAACGACACGGCCGCCTCCCCGCGAGGGGAAGCGGCCGTGGGCAGCGGATGCGCTACTTGCCGAACTTGGCGTACCGTGCCCGGAACTTCTCGATGCGCCCCGCGGTGTCGAGCACCCGGGTGCGCCCGGTCCAGAACGGGTGGCTGGCCGCCGAGATCTGGACGTCGACGACCGGGTACGTGTTCCCGTCCTCCCAGGCGATCGTCTTGTCGCTCGAGGCCGTCGAGCGGGTCAGGAACGCGTAGTCGGCGTTGCGGTCCCGGTAGACGACGGGCCGGTAGACGGGGTGGATGCCGTTCTTCATGACTGCCTCCCAAAGGAACATCCCGCACAACCGATCCGCCCGGGTCGATATTTCGGGTCCCGCTGTGGCCTGCGAGACACCCCGTGAAGGTCAGATCAGGGCCGCCGCCAGCTTGCGGAACGCCTCGGCCGGGAAGATCGGCTCACCGCCGGTGAGCACCTGCACCGCGACCTCGTCGGCGCCCGCCGCGAAGTGCGCATCCACGCCGGCCGCGACCCTCTCGGGCGAGCCCCACGGGATCAGCGCGTCGACGAGCCGGTCGCTGCCGCCGCCGGCCAGGTCCTCGTCGGTCCAGCCGAAGCGGCGCAGGTTGTTCACGTAGTTCGGCAGCGTCAGGTAGCCGGCCGTGTACTGCCGGGCGACGGCGCGTGCCCGCTGCTCGTCCGGCTCCAGGACCACCGCCACCTCGGGCGCCAGCAACCGGCCGGCGCCGAGGATGCCACGCGCCTCGGCGGTGTGCTCGGCGGTGGTGAAATACGGGTGGGCGCCGGCCGCGCGGTCCCGGGCCAGCTCCATCATCCGCGGGCCGAGCGCCGCCAGGATGCGGCTCTCCGGCCGCTGCCCGGCCGCGTCCAGGCCGTCGAGATAGGAGACCATCTTCGAGTACGGGCGGCGGTATGCGCTCGCGGTGGTCTTGTCGACCAGGACCGCGTGACTGGTGCCGAGGCCGAGCAGGAACCGTCCTGGATGGGCGTCATCGGTCTCGGCGGTGTAGGCCGCCACCTCGGCCGGCTCCGAGTGCCAGATGCTGAGGATGCCGGTGGCGACGCCGAGCCGGGTCGTGCCGTCGAGGACCTGACGGAAGCGCGCGGGGACGTGGTGTCCGAAACCGGCGGAGAACCACAGCCGGTGGAATCCGAGGTCCTCGAGTTCGGCGGCGGCGGCGATCACCGCGCCGTCGTCGTCGCCGCCGAGGAAGTAGGGCTGCCAGACGCTGACGAGTCGTTGTGCCATGGGTCCGAGGCTATAGCGGGATCTTCTCCGCGGGCGGCCGGCCTGGCCGCCGCCGGCCCTGCTGCTCGGCCTTCTGTCAGATCAAGGCTTGAGTGCTGTCCGCGACGTGCCGGAGTGTCGTCGGGGACTCGTTGGAAGGGGGAATCACCATGGCCGGCACTCTGAGCCCCTGGCCGCTCACCCGGCAGGGCGACAAGGGACATCCCGTCGTCACGCTGCAGTACCTGCTGCGGGCGCGCGGGCAGTCGATCGCCGCCGACGGCGACTTCGGGCCGAAGACCGACGCGGCGGTGCGGGCGTTCCAGAAGGCGCGGAAACTCGCCGTCGACGGCATCGTCGGACCGCAGACCTGGTCGGCGCTCATCGTGGAGGTGCGGCGCGGGTCGGAGGGCGACGCGGTGCGGGGCGTGCAGGAGGAGTTCCAGTTCCGCAACCTGTCCGGCGATCCGTCGCAGGCGCCGCAGGTGGACGGCATCTTCGGGCCGGAGACCGAGGCGGCGGTCCGCGGATTCCAGGAGGCCGTCCGCGCCGACGTGCCGAGCATGGCGGTGGACGGGATCGTCGGGCCGATGACCTGGCAGGCGCTGGTCAGCGGGATGTTGTCGTTCTGAGGCGTCGTTTCACCACCGGTGTGCCCGCAGCAGGGTCCAGACGATCTTGCCGTCGGGCACTCCGGTGACGCCCCAGCGCGTGCCGACCGCCTCGACGAAGCGCAGGCCGCGCCCGTCGCCGGCCGCCACGACCGTGTCCGGGCTGCCGTCGCGGACGGCGATCCGCAGATAGCGCCCGGTGTACGCGGTGATCGTCTCGAACTCGGTACGGGCGTGCACCACCGCGTTCGCCGCCAGCTCGGAGGCGACCAGCTGCGCGGTGTCCCGCAGATGCATCAGCCCCCACCGCGCACAGGCGTCGGCGGTCAGGGCGCGGGCGCCGGCCGCGCTCTCCACGACCGGCGGGAACCAGCCGGTGACCCAGCGGGGGACGTACGCGCGGACCGCCCGGACCGCGTTCGCCCGATGCTCGTAGAGGGCCACGCCGCCGCGGACCGCGTCGAAGTCGCTGCTGAGCCGCGGGCCGGCCTCGCAGAGCAGCACCGGCACGCCCCAGGTGCTCTGCGCCTCGTAGGTGATCGCCGGGAACACCTTGAGCACGCTCGCGTCGTCGTCGGACACCCGCGACAGGTCGACGAGGACGGCCGTGGGGCACTCGGTCACCGCCGTGGCGATCACCGACCGAGCCGTCTCCGCGCCGGACTGGGACAATTCGCCCGCCAGTGAGATCGTGGTGATCCCGGTGTCGGGGCATCGGTTCGTCGCCGTCTTGATCATGCTGGCCTCGCCGGGTGGAGGAATTCCCGGAGCACTTTCGTCCCAGCCAACGCCCCGATCCGGCGGGCCGCAACCCTTCCCGGACGGAGTGACACATCACTGCTCGATCCGGGTGAGACCCGGATGAGGTCACGGAGCAAGCCGCTCGGGCCGGCCGTGGCCGCGCTCTCCCGGAGAAGGGCGGCCACGGCGGGACTCAGCGGGCGATGTAGCCGCCGTCGACGAAGAGCTCGGCGCCGGTGATGAAACTGGCGTCGTCGCTCGCCAGGAAGACGATCGCCGCGGCGACCTCCTCCGGCTTGCCGACGCGGCCGAGGGGCGTGGTCGCGACGTAGGGCTCCTGGTCGGTGTCGCCCATCATCGGCGTCTCGATGAAGCCGGGGTGGATGCTGTTCACCCGGATGCCGAGCGGCGCCCACTCCACCGCGACGTTCTTCGTGAGCGTGCGGACCGCGCCCTTCGCGGCGTGGTAGGCCGGCGAGGTGCCGAAGCCGCCGGACGCCCCGAAGATCGAGCTGATGTTGACGACCGAGGCGGCCGGGGCGGCCTTGAGCAGCGGCGCGAACGCCTTCGTGCCGAGGAAGACGCTGGTCTGGGTGACCGCGACGACCTTCTCGTAGAGGGCGAGCGAGGTGTCCTCGAGGGTGTCGGCGTGGCCGAGGCCGGCGTTGTTCACGAGGATGTCGAGTCGTCCCCACCGCTGCTCCACCGTCTCCACCGCCGACGCCCACGCCTCCTCGGAGGTGACGTCGAGGTGCAGGAAGAGCGCCGTGCCGCCGTTCGCCTCGATCTCGGCCACCACCGCGGCGCCCGGGCCGTCCTGCACGTCGGCGACCACCACCGCCGCACCCTCGGCCGCGAGACGCAGCGCGGTCTGCCGGCCGATGCCACTCGCTCCGCCGGTGACGAGCGCGGTCGCGGTCATCACCGACGCGGTCCGGTCCCGCCTGGCGCCCGCCGGGATCCCCGACACCGGGTCACTCTCCCGGGATGCCGCCGCCCAGCTCGCGTCGATGCTCGGCACCCTCACGAAATACGGCGACGCCAGCGTCGTCGCCGGCGCGATGAGCTCGCGCGGCGAGGCGGGCGTGGCGGATCTCCGGGACATCCTGCACCCGTGGTTCGAGGGCATCGTGGCGATCCTCGAGCGAGGTGTCCGGAACGGTCAGGTGCCGGAGGGTTTCCCGGTCGTGGTGACGGCGCACGCGTGGATGGGTTATCTCGTCTACCGGGTGGTGTTCCTGCAGCAGGAGGTCACCGAGGACGACCTGGCCGTCCTGATCGGGCAGTCGATTCCCTAGAAGACGGTGTGCGGCTCGACCTCCCGCGGCTGGAGCTCTACGCGGTGGTGCCCGGGGGGTGGCGCTGCCGGCCGGCGAGGTGCGCGCAGGAGGATGCGACCTAGCCTCCTAGGAAGCCTAAAGTCGCGGTGATCTCCGGCTAGCGAATGTCGTGCGGGAACGGCCACGCCACCGTGCGCGCCGAACTCAAGGGTGCATCACCTGGTCGTCGCGCCGATCTTGAGAGTGGGGCGGTCCCGCGAGCGGAGCTTTGGTTGACCTGTCGCCGGGCAGAACCCGGCGTCCAGGCCGGCGTCGCGCAGCGGCCAGATCAGATCGGCGGCCGGCACGAAGCCGGGTGTTCACCTCGTACCGATGGGGTCAGGCCTGGGGAAGCTCGTAGCCCGCGCCTTCGTCCGGAGCGCCGCGTGACTGGGCCGCCCGGCCCAGTAGCAGTGCGTAAGCGACAAAGGCGAGCCAAGCCAGGGCACCGAGACCTATGCGCGCTGCCGGCGGCAGCGTGGAGGGGGTGACGTACGCCTCCAGCAGGCCGGCTACGGCCAACACCGGAACCAGACCGATAGCGATCAGCATTCCGGAGCGTGCTCGATCGGTCAGCGCCTGGCGTCGGGTGCGGGCCGGGCCGGGGGCTATCCACGCCCAGCCGATCCGGAGGCCGACCGCGGCGCCGATGAAGACGCAGGTCAGCTCGAGCAGGCCGTGCGGGGCGAGGTAGGTCAGGAACGTGTCGCCGGCGCCGTTGCCGAAGAGGACGCCGCCGGTGATGGCGATGTTGAGCAGGTTCACGCCGAGGAGGTAGAACACCGGCAGGATCAGCACCCCGGCGGCGATGCACTGGGCGGTGAGCACGGCGTTGTTCGTCCAGACCTGGCCCGCGAAGTTCTGCGGCCGGTACTCGCTGTAGTAGCCGACGAAGTCGCCGCCGACCAGATCGGCGATCTGGTCCTCGTTGAGGAAGTGCGCGGCGACCTGCGGGTAGGCGTTGATGTACCAGGTCAGCGCGGTTCCGGCGGCCATCAGCAGGACGCCTAGCGTGATCCACCAGCGGCGGGTCTCGTAGAGCTGCGCCGGGAACGTCCGCAGGAGGAACCGCGGGATCGCACGCCACGCGAAGCCCTGACCGCGATTGATCGCCGCGCGGCCGGCCATGAGCTGGCGGGAGAGGTCGGCGAGCACGACCGGGTCGGGGGAGCGGCGGCGCAGCACGGACAGGTGCGTGGCGGCCCGCTGGTAGAGCACGACCAGCTCGTCGGCCTCCGCCGCGGTGAGCCGGCGACGCCGCGCGAGCTGCTCCATCCGGTCCCATTCGCCGGCGCGGTCCAGCACGTACGCGTCCAGATCCACCCGTGCAGCCTTTCGTGTTTACTGTCCGGGTGACTGTGCTGGGTGACGGGCGGGTTGTCAACGCGGAGGCGGTGGCGCTCGACGTGCGCCCGGCCCGGCTCGGATCCCGGGCGCTCGCGCTCGCCTTCGACATCGGCGCGCAGGTGATCCTCGTGCTGTTCCTTCTGTTACTGACGTCGATAACGCTGCGTGTGCTGCCGCCGAGCATGGTCGACGACGCGCTGTTCGACACGGCACTCCGCGTCGTCGTGGTGATCGTGCTGCTGCTCTATCCGACGACGATCGAGACGCTGACGAACGGGCGCAGCGTCGGCAAGCTCGTCGTCGGCCTGCGGGTGATCCGCGAGGACGGCGGGCCGATCCGGGCGCGGCACGCGTTCACCCGGGCGCTCGTCGGCTTCGCGATCGAATGGCCCGGCCTGCTGCTCCCGCTGGTCGGCTGGATGATCAGCTTCGGCACGATGATCGGCTCGTCGCGGGGGCGCCGGCTCGGCGATCTCGCGGCCGGCACCATGGTCGTGCACGTGCGCCGGCCCTACCCGTGGATGCCGGTGCCCCCGATGCCGCCGGCCCTGGTCCCGTGGGCGGCCAGCGCCGACCTGTCCGCCCTCGACGACGGCCTCGCCCTCGCGGTCCGGCAGTACCTCTCCCGCGCCGTCGTGCTGCGCGAGCCGGAACGGTCCCGCCTCGCCCACGAGCTCGCGTCCGAGGTGGCCGCCGCGGTCCGCCCCGCCCCGCCGGCCGGCGTCCCGCCGCACATCTACCTGGCCGCGGTGCTGGGGGAGCGGCGCCGGAGGGCGGTCACGACGGCGAGGACGGCCCCGGAACTGTCCGAACCGGAGGCGGCCGCGGGTCTGCGCCCGTCCTCCCCGGTCCGGTGACGGCCGCCGTCAGCAGGCGACCCGGGTGCGGTTCGCCTGCCGGGTCCAGGCGCAGGTGTCGGTGACCCGGCCGGCCGGGTCGCGCAGGGTGGCCTCGTCGCCGGTGTTGTTCCACAGGTGGTTGCCGCTGTTCCAGTACCGGTGCTCGCCCGTGTCGGCGCCCCGCCCGGTGTGCAGCCACAGCCGCCCCTTCGCCGCGATCGTCACGGCGCCGAAGGTGTAGACCCGGCCGCCCTGCTCCCGGATCGACCAGCCGGTGACCGAGACCGGCTTGCCGCCGTCGTTGACCAGCGAGATCCACTCGGCGTTGAGGCTGTCCGCGGCGCGGGTGTCGGTGCCGGGCGCGTCGTACTGGGCCACGTCGAGCCGCGGGACCGGCGTGGTCGCGGCGTGCGCGGGAGTCATCGGGGCGACGATGGCGGTGAGGATCGTGGCGGTCAGCAGCTTCACGATCCGATCATCCGGGTGCGGCCGGCTCGGCGGGGTGCGGTTCCACGAACGTGTCAGACCGTCTGGCGGGTGCGGTAGGTGCGGGTCTTGTGGCGGTTGCCGCAGATCTCCATGGAGCACCAGCGGCCGTTCCCGCCCCGCGACGTGTCCACGAACGCCCATCGGCAGTCGGGTGCCGCGCACAGCCGCAGCCGGTGCCAGGTGCCGTCGGCGACCGCGTTGCCGACCGCGGAGACGATCACCGCGAGTGCCGGGTTGCCGATCGGGGAGGCGAGCCGGAGGCGTCCGTCCGGGAAGGCTTCGAGGCGCAGCGGGAACACGCTGATCGCGTCGGCGGCGGTGCCGTCGCCGGAGAGGGCGGCGCGCAGCGAGGCGCGCAGGGTGGCGGCCGCTTCGCGATCCGCCACCTGGTGGGTGGAGATCCAGGCGGAGAGGGTGTCGGCGCCTTCATGGGGTACGCCGTGACGGCTGAAAGTTCGTTCGTCGAGGGTGTTGAGGAACTCCTCGACGACGCGGAGGTCGATCACGGTCCACACCATACAGCAAGGCGACACCGCCGTTGAGGTTATCCGGTGTCGCGTGTCGCGCCCGGTGGCCGGGACGCTCGGGAGCGAGCGCCCCGGCCGTGGGGATGCCCCGGCCGATGGGGGACGGATCAGCGGCCGGGCCTGATCCGTGGCGCCACCACGAGGCCGCCTCCCGCGAGGGGACCGGACCAGATCTTGCCGGCGACCGTGATGGTCACGGTCTTGCCGGTCACCGCGACGGCGAAGGGGTGCCTGCCCCTGCCGTCGATCGTGCCGACGCCGGTGTAGAGCGCCGACCTGGACAGCACGACCGCCGGTCCCTGGCTGGTCGCCGCGAAGAGCCGGCCGTCCGGCAGCCGCAGCCGGGTGTCGCCGCCGTAGGCGCCGCCCTTCGCGACGAACGCCAGGTCGGGACCGTTCGTGAGCCAGCCGCCGCCGGCCACCTGGCCGGCGCCGGGGACGTACGTCACCACGTACGCATGAGAGATCGACGCGGTGGCCCCGTCGTCGTCGGTGACCGTCACCCGGGGGCGGTGGACGCCCGCCGCCGTGTAGGTGTGCCGGACCGTGCAGACACCGGCCGCCACGGTGCCCGCCGAGGACCCGCCGTCGGCCCAGTCCGCGGCGCAGGTGAGGACGTCGGCGCCCGGGTCGCGGACCGGGACCGTCAGGGTGACCTCGGTGCCGGTCGCCACCGGGGCGGACGGCGCGGGCCGGCCGCCGGGGGCCGTCGCGACCGGCGCCGCGTTGGCGACCGTCACGGTCACCGTGTCGCTGCCGGTGCCGGCCGTCAGGGTGAGCACGTACTCGCCGTCGTCCGGGCAGGTCACCGTGGTCGCCGGCGCGTGCGGGTCGGCGAAGGCACAGCCGCCGCTCCAGGTGGGCCGGTTGGCGTCGTTGGAGACCCGGCCGCTGAGCCGGATCGGTGCCCCCTCGACGCCGGACACGTCCGGGCCCGCCGCCGCGACGGTGACCGGGTCGATGCTCTCCAGCGTCGGGACGACGGGCGTGATGGAGCCGTCTGCCGCGAAGGTGAGCCTGTCGATCGTCGTCTCGCGGTGGGTGCCGTCGCCGCCCGGGATCGCGAACCGGTGGTAGGCGATGTACCAGTCGTCGCTGCCCGGGACCCGGACGACCGAGTGGTGGCCGGTGCCGAGGATGCCGAGCGCCGGGTCCTTCTGCAGGATGACGCCGATGCGGTCGCTCCACGGGCCGAGCGGTGAGCTGCCGGTCGCGTACGCCACCCGGTAGTCGGCGCTGCGCGTGTCGTTCTCCGACCACATGAAGTAGTACACGCCGCCGCGCTTCACGACGAAGCCGCCCTCGTTGTAGTTCGCCGGTTTGTACGTGCGCACCTGCGCCGCGTCGAACGAGGTCATGTCGTCGCTCAGCTTGACCTGGTACGCGTTGCCGTTGCCCCAGTACAGGTACGACGACCCGTCGTCGTCGGTGAACACGGCGGGGTCGATCATCTGCCCGCCGTACGTGCCGGACGCGACCAGCGGTCTGCCGAGGGCGTCGGTGAACGGGCCGGCCGGCGAGTCGGCGACCGCGACACCGAGCTGTTTGGCCGTGTCGCCGGTGGCGAGCCCGCCGCTGAAGTACAGGTAGAACTTCCCGTCGCGCTCGGCGAACCCGGGCGCCCAGGCGCTGTTGTCGGCCCAGGTCACGTCCGGGCCGAGGTCGAGCGCCACCCCGTGGTCGGTCCAGTGCACCAGGTCCTTCGAGGAGAAGGCGTGGATCCGGGTGCCGGACCAGCCGTCGAACCCGTCGGTCGTCGGGTGGATCCAGAACGTGTCGCCGACGACGCTGATGTTCGGGTCGGCGTGCAGACCCGGCAGCACCGGGCTCTTCATCACCAGCGCCCGGACCGTCCACTCCCGTTCCGTGCCGTCGGCGGCCTTGACGACATAGGAGAGGGGCTTCGTGAAGTCCCGGGCCGTCCCCGACGCGGGCGAGATCGTGGAGCCCGACGCCAGGGCGAAGGAGGGCGCGAGAGCGGTCAGCGAGGTGCCCTCGGCCACCGGCAGCTTGATGACGGCGTTGGCGTCGTCGATGACGGCGTCGACCTTGAGCTGCGGCAGCGTGACGCCGCCGACGGACGTGCCCCGGCCGGCCAGCGTCAGGATCTCGGCCGGTGACAGCGCCGTGTTGTAGATCCGGAAGTCGTCGACCTCGCCGGAGAAGGACGGGTCGGCCGCGTACAGCGACCGGCCCACGTAGCCCGAGTACGCCTTCGCCGGGTCGTACAGATCGGCGGGTTTGACCGTGACCCCGGTCGCGGAAGCGACCTTGACGCCGTTGAGGTACATCGCGGCGGTGCTCCCGTCGACGGTGACGGCGAGGTGCTGCCAGCTGCCGCCGGGCAGGGGAGCGGTGTGCGGCAGCTTCGACTCGGCCGACCACGATCCCGTGGTGATCGCCGAGTAGAGGACGTTGCCGCCGTTGCGCGGGCCGCTGAACAGGTACTTCGTGCTGTCCGGGCCGAGGCCGTAGATCCACTGGTTGACCGTCGTGGACGCGTTCCACTTCACCCAGGTCGCGACCGTCGCCGCACGCGCCTGCCGGAGCACGCCGTTCGGGATCGTGACGTAGGGCGAGCCCGATCCACCGGACATCTGGAAGGAGCCGCCGTCGATTCCGGAACCCCAGGCGGGGGTACGGACGTAAGCACCGTCGAAACCGTTGCCGGACGAGTCCTTCGCGACGGTCCCGGAGGTCTCGTCGAACGCGTACCGCAGCCGCAGCCCCTCGGCGGGTGCGGGCTCCTCGTAGCGGGCCGCGATCCGGTCGTACTCCGCCTTGGTGACCGGCAGGACCGTCCCGTGCCGGGGGCGCGAGGGCAGGCTGTAGCCGGTCTCCGGCGTCCACACCCCGGAGTCGAGGTCGGTGGTCGAGAACGGCACGTAGCCGCGGCCGCCGTACTCGTCGATGAAGAGATACCAGCGGTCCTCGGTGTTGGACTTGAAGATCAGCGGGCCCTCGCCCCGGCTCAGCGCCCCGTTGCCGATGCACTCGGCCACCAGGTCGTAGTCGAGCGACAGCAGGTCGGCGGACTTCTCCTGGATGAGGAACTTGCTGCACGGCGACGACGAGGAGTTGTTCCGCTCGTCCTTGGTGATCCGGTGGTGGACGCCGTCGTGCTCGATCACCGTGGAGTCGATCACCGAGTAGCCGGGGTCCTTCCAGACCTTCGGCTCGCTGAACGTGTGGAAGTCGCGGGTGGTCGCGTACATCATCCGGTTGTAGGTGCTCCCGGTGTGCTGCGGGTCGTCGCCGGCGTAGAGCTTCGAGGCCCAGAACACGACGTACGCGCCGAGCGCGGTGGACCAGAACGCCTCCGGCGCCCAGGTGTTGCCGGCCGTGTCGGGGGAGACCCTGACGAGCCGCTGGTCGGTCCAGTTGACCAGGTCGGTCGACTCCCACACCATGATCGACTTGCTGCCGGAGCGCTGCGCGGCGTCCCAGTCCCCGTTGCCGTAGATCTTGAGGTCGGTCGCGATCTGGTAGAACTTGTCGCCCTCGGGGGAGCGGATGATGAACGGGTCGCGCAGGCCCTGCGTGCCGAGCGTCGAGGTGAGCACCGGGCGGCCGTTGCCGACCTCGCGCCAGTGCAGCGGGTCGTTGCCGTTCGAGAGCGCGTGGTAGACCTGCTCGCCGTCGGCGTAGCCCTCGCTGGTGAAGTAGCTGAACAGGTAGCCCTCGTAGGGCGCCGCGGCGGGCAGCTTCGGCACGGTCGCGGTGAACGCCCGATCCACCGTGGCGCCGCCCGCGGTGACGTGAGCGGTCAGCGTGACCGTCCGGCCGGCATCGGGGGACCGCTTCACCTCCCCGGTCGGCGTGATCACCGCCGGGTCGCTCGAGGACCAGGTCACGGTCGTGCCGAGCGGGCCGGTGACCGGCAGGGTCAGATTGCCGCGGACGTCGTCGACGTCGTGCACCACGAGAGCGGCCGCCGCCAGCGCCGCCGTCTCCTCGTCGTCGTACTCCGCCCGTACGGTGATCGCGAAGGTCTTGGCCCCGGAAGCCGCACCGCGCCGCAGGGAGGCCGTCAGGGTGGCGTGCCCATCGGGCGCGCCGGCGGCCGGACGGGTGACCTTCCCGGCCGCCGTGACCACCGACGGGTCGCTGGAGGACCAGGTCACCGCGCTGCCGTTCGCGGCCGTCGCGGGCAGGGTCAGATCCGCGGCGACCGCGCCGGTGTCGCCCAGGTCGAGCGACGCCACGTCGGCGGTGACCGCCTCGGCGTTCGCCGGCGCGGCAAGAGCGGCGGCCTCGGCGGCGCTGATCGCCCGGTCGTGGACCCGGAAGTCGCGGATCCGCCCGTTGAAGTACCGGTCCCCGGTGTAGAGCGACCGGCCGATGTAGTTCGCCGTGGTCCGGCCGCCGCCGATCGCGCCGGGCAGGATGCCGACCGCCGAGTTGGTCGCGACCGCGGCGCCGTCCTCGTAGAGCGTGCCGGTCGTCCCGGACTGCGTGTACGTGACGGTCTTCCACATGCCGCGGCCCAGGTTGTGGCCGTCGGCGGGCCGGGTGTTCTGCTCGCCGGTCCAGTTGCCGAGCGAGACCGAGGTGCGCAGCGCGTTGCCGGTGGCGAACAGGTACCCGTTGCCGTAGCCGGTGGCCGCGTCGGTGTTGCCGAAGCCGTAGAGGAAGTACGGGGTCGCCTGTGCGGGGTCGATCTTCACGTCGAAGGAGACGCTGACCTCGTCCCGGTCGCGCAGCAGGTCGTCGGGAAGCTTCACGTAGGTGTCGGTGCCGTTGAACTTGAGGCCCTGCGCGCCCTCCCAGGCGGGAGTGCCGGAGACCGTGCCGTCCCGGCCGTTGCCGGAGGCGTCGGCCGCGGAGGTGCCGGTGAGCGGGTACCAGAGCAGCAGGCCGTCCTCCGGTGCCGCGTGGGCAGGGGAGCCGGCGATCAAAACGGTAGCGAACATGAGGAGCGCTAACACACGGTGCATCGGTTCTCCCGTGACGGTGGCGTTGCCGAAGTGTTAACGCTCACACCCACGCTGTCAAGGTTCTCGATGTCTGCCCTGATCACCGGGTCGGCGGACCTCGGGCGTGTTCGCCCCCGGACCGGCCCGCCGGCGGCCCACAGTGGATCGCATGACCCGCCAGTACCGCGCCGGCGTGCACCGGCGCACCGCCGGGGACGACCCCGTCGAGCCCTCGGTGACCCTCCGCCGCTTCCCGGCCGCCACGGTCGGCCGGGAGTCCGTCCCGCCGCGCGCCGGCCGGCTCTTCTCCGCGCCGACGGAGCTGAGCGGCCGGTTCGCGACGCTGGCCGAGCCGTGGCTCGACCCGCGGCTGCCGCGGCGGTGCTCGCTCTACATCGCCTACCGCCCGGATCCGGACGCGGTGCTCGCCGGCGGCTGGGCCGCGTCGCACCGCGACCTCGGCCGGTGGCTCGCCCGCAATCCGCGGGTCCGGGTGATCCTGCACCCCGAGCCGGAACGGGACTACCTCGCCGTGCACCGGGAGCGGGCCGGCGCCGTGTACGCCCGGGTGTTCGCCACGGCCCGCGCGCAGATCCGGGAGGGCTGGCCGGAGGCGCCGCTCGCGTACTGCGCCGGGACCGCGCCGTTCGCCGGGGTCGGCTCCGCCCGCCGGGACGGGGCGTGGGGCGAGGTCGAGGCCGACGAGTACCTGGTCGACGTCCGCGCCGAGGACCCGGCCGCGACGCTGGGCGGGCACGAGGGCTTCCAGGGCTGGCGGGAGTGCGTGCTCGCGCACCGTCCGGCGGCGGCCTGGGGGATCGCCGGGCGCGGGTTCCCGGCGCACCCGGAGCGCGCCGCGACGATCGCCCGGGAGGCGCGCGAGCTGGCCGGGGACCGCGCCGGCTCGGCCAACCCGGCCGGCGTCTATCTGGCCCGGTCGGCCCCGGGCGGCGGGATGCTCGACCGGGCCGCCGAGGACGCGCTGAACGACCTGTTCGGCACGTTCGTGGCGGCCCGGCTCGCGACCGTCGGCTGAGACGCCTCAGCTTCGGCCCGCGCGGGACGATACAGCGGAACATGGGACTCGAGCGGTGGTTCGGCACCGGGCACAGCACGCTGGCAGACCCCGCCGCGGCGGGCGCGGAGGCGGCCGCCGCGGCCGTGGCCGGCCGGGAGCCCGCGGTGATCTTCGTCTTCTGCTCGGTCGGGCATCACGAGCAGGCCATGCTCGACGCGGTTCGGGCGCACGCCCGGCCGGACACCGTGATCGTCGGCTGCACCACGTCGGGGCAGATCGGCGCCGGCCGGGAGAGCCGCGACGGGGTCGCGGTGAGTGCCTTCGGTGGCGCCGGCCTCACGGTACGGACCAGCGTGTCGCACCGGGTCACCGGCCGTCTCCGCGAGGCGGGCGCCGAGGCCGCCGCCTGCCTCGGCACGGTGGACCGGGAGCACCGCGCCCTGCTGATGATCGCCGACGGGCTGACCGGCACCCAGCACGAGCTCGTCCGCGGGGCGTACTCGGTGGCCGGGGCCGCGGTCCCGCTCGTCGGCGGCTGCGCGGGCGATCACCTCACCTACGTCCGGACGTACCAGTTCCACGGCACCGGCTCCGGCGCCGAGGTGCTCACCGACGCGGCGATCGGGATCGCGATCGGCTCGGACCACCCGATCGGCGTGGGTATCGCGCACGGCTGGCGCCGGAGGGGCGCCGGCATGATCGTGACGCGCAGCCAGGGCGGCCGGATCTACGAGCTCGACGGCGAGCCGGCGCTCGACGTGATGCTGCGCCGCTTCGGGCTCGACGAGTCGATCGTCGGCGACGAGGAGGCGTTCCGCGACGCGCTCTTCCTGCATCCGCTCGGGCTGAGCCGGCGTTCCGGGGAGGACATCCGGCTCATCCACGCGGCCGTTCCCGCCGACCGGTCGCTGATCTGCCTCGCCGACGTGCCGCAGGGCGCACTCGTCTGGCACATGGAGAGCGACCAGGACGCGCTCATCGAGGGCGCCGGCGAGGCCTGCGGGCAGGCGGTCGAGGCGCTCGGCGGCCGCGATCCGCTCGGGGTGCTGGTGTTCGACTGCGCGGCCCGGCGGATCACCATCGGCGACGCGCTGGACCGGGAGGTCGAGGTGATCGGCAAGGTGCTCGGCGGGGTGCCGTACGGGGGCTTCTACACGAACGGGGAGATCGCGCGGACGCGCGGCGCGCTCGGCATGCACCACTTCACCATGGTCACCCTGGCACTGTCGTGAACCACTGGTCGACGCATCAGCTCACCGAGTTCTTCGCGGCGGTGTGCGCCCGCCCGGACGCCTCCTCGGCGATGTCGGTGGCGGTCGAGCGCGCCACCGAGGTCCTGGAGGCCGAGGTGGGCGCGGTGCTGCGCGGGGACGAGGTGGCCACCGCGTACGGTTGCTCCGCATCCGACCTGTCGGATCTGTCGAGACTGGGACTGGGCGAGCTGTTCCCCGCGAAGGCCCGGTTCGGCGACGGCGTTCTTCTCGTGGCGCGGGCCGGCGAGGCGCTCGACACCGAGGAACGCCAGCTCCTGCAGGCGATGGCGCAGGTGCTCGGCCTCGCCCTGGACAACATCGGCCTGCTCACCGCCGAGCGCCGGCAGGCCGACGAGCGGCTCGCCCTGCTCGAGTCGCTGCGCGAGGCCCGGCACGACTCGCTGACCGGGCTCGCCACCCGCGTGCTCTTCCTGGAGAAGCTGCGCGAGGCGGGCGAGGCGAGCGTGCTCTTCATCGACCTCGACCGGTTCAAGGCCGTCAACGACAGCCTCGGGCACCGCGCCGGCGACGAGCTGCTGGCGCTGGTGGCCGCGCGCATCCGGGAGTGCCTGGACGCCGCGGACCTGCCGGCGCGGATCGGTGGCGACGAGTTCGCGGTGCTGCTCGGCGGCGCGCGCACCGCCGAGGCGGTGACGGTGGCGCGCAAGCTGGTCGCCGCGGCCCGGATGCCGTTCCACGTGGCCGGCCGGGACGTCTTCATCGGCGCCTCGGTCGGCATCGCGACCGGTCCCGGCTGCCGCGCCGACGAACTGCTCGGCAACGCCGACGTCGCCATGTACCGCGCCAAGAAGGACGGTCCCGGCCGGGTCGTCGTCTACGAGCCGCACATGCACGCCGAGGCCCTCGCACGGCTCACCCTCAACGGCGACCTGCAGCGGGCCCTCGAGCTCGGCCAGTTCCGCCTGCAGTACCAGCCGCTCATCCGGCTGGACTCCGGAAAGGCCTACGGCGTCGAGGCCCTGATCCGATGGCACAAACCCCGTCATGGGTACGTCGCACCGTCCGACTTCTTGCCCTTGGCCGAGGAGACGGGACTCATCGCGGACATCGGCCGCTGGGTCCTCGACACCGCCGGGGAGCAGGCGGCGCTCTGGCGGCGGAGCATGCCGGACCTGCGCCTCAACGTGAACGTCTCCGGCCGGCAGCTCACCGATCCGCGGTTCACCGCCGACGTGGAGCGGATGCTGGCGCGCACCGGCCTGCCCGCCGGCGCGGTCACGTGCGAGCTCACCGAGTCGGTCCTCATGAACGACCCGGCCACCGCGATCGCCTGCCTTGGCGACCTGAAGACGCTCGGCGTGGACGTGTCCATCGACGACTTCGGGACCGGGTACTCGTCGCTGGCGTACCTGCGCCGCCTGCCGGTCGACGAACTCAAGATCGACCGCTCGTTCATCGGGGCGGACGTGCCCGGACGCGAGGATCTGGCGGTGGTTCGCGCGGTGGTCGAGCTCGCCCGCACGCTGCGCCTGCGTACCGTGATCGAAGGGGTGGAGACGGAGGCGCAGCGGCGGGCCATGCGGCGGCTCGGGTGCGACCTGGGCCAGGGCTACCACCTGTGCCGGCCGGCCGATCCGGAGGCGATCCCCGGCCTGCTCGCGCCGGCCCTCGCCGCCTAGGACTCCAGCCTGACGTACTCCTGGTAGCGGTCCTCGACCGGGCACCGGTCGGCGGGGCAGTCCCGCAGGCAGCAGAGCCGGCAGACCTGGCTGCTGTGGTCGGCCGAGGTGGGCAGGGCCAGCAGCAGCCGGTCCAGAATCCCCTCGAGCAGGCCGCGCTCGCGGGCGTCCAGCGGGCCGAGGGCCGCGGCCAGGACCCGCGCGCGGGCATCGAGGACCACCCCGGCGAGCGCCTCGCCCGCGGGCGTGAGCGAGAGCCTGCGCCGGCGGCCGTCCTCGTCGGACCGGTCCCGGCTGATCAGCCCCCGGTCGGCCAGCCGGTCGAGCAGGCGGACCACCGCCGAGTGCGTCAGGTTCAGCCGGCGGCGCAGGTCGTCCACGCTGAGGTCGCGGTGCTGGGCCAGCTGGACCAGCGCGGCCGGGGCGCCGCCACCCTGCCCCGCCGCGACCGTGGTGGCGTGGTCGATCTGCGTGCTCACCGAGCTCGCGAGAGCGCCGAGCAGATTCCCGAGCCGCTGGGGTGCATGAGTCACACACATATCTTATCCTGGCCGGGAGGAGGGATGAGATGACCGGCACGCGACGGGCTCCACTGCTCGGCTATGCGGCGGGCACGGCGGCGGGGCTCATCTGGGGCCTGGCCTTCCTCATCCCGGTGCTGTTGCAGGGGTGGGGGCGCGGTCACCGTGACCGCCGGCCGCTACCTCGCCTACGGCGCGACCTCCGTGGTGCTGCTGATCCTCGGCGGCCGGCAGCTGCGCCGCGTCGCCCGGGAGCACTGGCGTGCCGCCGCGCTGTTCGCGGTGACCGGCAACGTCGGCTACTACCTGCTGCTGGTGCTCGCCATCGAGGGCGCCGGCGCACCGGTCACCACCATCGTCATCGGGTGCATCCCGGTCAGCATGGCCCTGGTGGGGAACCTGCTCCGCCGCAGCTACGCGTGGCGCCGCCTGATGCTCCCGGTCGGCCTGGTCGCCGCCGGCATGCTGATCGTCAACGTGCTCGAGCTGACCGGCTCCGGCCCGGCCCCGGGCGGATCGCCGGCCACGAGGGTCCTCGGTCTGCTCGCCGCGGCCGGCGCCCTGGTGCTCTGGACCTGGTACGGCATCGGCAACGCCCGCTTCCTGGAACGCCACCCCGAGGTTCCGGCCGGGGGATGGTCGACGGTGATCGGGCTGGCCACCGGTGCGATCACGCTCGCCGCACTGCCGGTCGCCGCGGCGACCGGCCGGCTCGGCAGCCCGGACGGCGACGGCGATGTGGCCGCCCTCGTCCTGGCGTCGTTGCTGCTCGGTGTCGTCGTCTCGTGGGGCGCCACGGTGCTCTGGAACGTCGCCTCCGCGAGGCTGACCCCCACCGCCGCCGGCATGCTGATCAACATCGAGACGGTCGCCGGCTTCGCGTACGTCTACGCCGCGCTGGCCGAGCGGCCCCCGGCCGGTCAGCTGCTCGGCTTCGCCCTCATCCTGGTGGGCGTCGTGCTCATCGTCCGGCTGCCGGTCGACGCCCCGGCCCGCGACGCGAATGTCGCGTAGACGCCGGACCGGGGCGGAAATCGATCATTTGCCGTAGAGGGATCCGCACGCGCTCGACAGATCGAGCCAGGCCTGCGCCATGGCGAGATTCAATTTCTGCTCGGGCTTCGGCGCGGCCGCCGCCACCGCGGCGCTGGTCTCCCGCACCTGGGCGGCCGCCGTGCGGATCGACTCCTGGGTGGCCTGCGCCGCGACCTGCGCCGCCTGGCCGGTGCGCGCCGGGTCGAGGTGCGCCTTCGCGGTGTTGACCTCGGTCACCGCGGCACAGGCGGTCTTGTCGGCGTCGGCCTGGGCGACCGGCGCGGGGGCCTCCGCGGGCTCGGCGCCACAAGCCGGGAGGATCAGCAACAGGACGGGGAGGAAAAGCGCTTTACGCATGGGGCGGACCATAGCGGCACGGCAGTTTCGTGATCCCTGCCGGGTTCCCGAACATGAGCATTTTCCCGGTCCTTCTCGCCATTCCTCTCGACCTTTCCGGAACGCGAAATCAATTCGCCGGAAAACGGCAGTGCATAACGACGCTCCGGCCTCCCGGCGACGCGATCCACCCCATCGGGCGAATCCGCGTAGGCTGAGCTCATCGAGTGACGTCGATCGATGGAGGCGTGATGCAGCCGAGCCGGGTCAACGAGTCGCCGACCGCGCTGCGCGGGCTGCTGCCGCCCGACCTGCTGCGGCGCGGCGGCTGCCCGTTCGATCCGCCGGCCGGTCTGCGCCGGCGGCGCGGGCAGGGCGCGGTCCAGCCGCTCGCCCTCGCGAACGGGGCGCCCGCGTTCCTGGTCACCGGGTTCGAGGAGGCCCGCGCCGTGCTCGGCGACGTGCGGTTCAGCGCGGACCGGGTGCGTCACCCGGACGCCGCCGCGGCGGACCGCACCCCGCGCGCGGTCCCGGCGCGCACCGACGGGCAGTTCGTCTTCATGGACCCGCCCGAGCACACCCGGCTGCGGCGGCTGCTGACCGGGCAGTTCACGGTGCGCCGGATGAAGGCCCTCGAGGAGCACATCCGGGAGATCGCGGTGTCGCACATCGCTGCCATGACGGCGGCCGGCACCGAGGCCGACCTGGTGCCGGCGTACGCCCTGCCGATCCCGTCGCTGGTCATCTGCGAGCTGCTCGGCGTCGACTACGCCGACCGGCGGTCGTTCCAGGAGCGGACCGCGCTGGCGCTCAACGGGGACGCCCCGGCCGCCGAGCGGCAGCGGGCCGCCCGGGAGCTCTACGCGTTCATGGGCGGCCTCATCGCCGCGAAGCGCGAGCGACCCGGCGACGACCTGCTGTCCGGCCTGATCAGAGACGCCGAGCCGCCGCTCACCGACGCCCAGTTCGTCGACATCGCCGTGGTGCTGCTCGGGGCCGGCCACGAGACGACCGCGAACATGCTGGGGCTCGGCACGTTCGCGCTGCTGGAGAACCCCGGGCAGCTCGCCGCCCTGCGCGCCGACCCGGCCCTGCTCGACACCGCCGTCGAGGAGCTGTTGCGCTACCTGTCGATCCAGCTCGGGGTGAGCCGGGTCGCCACCACGGCGATCGAGATCGGCGGGGTGGTGATCCCGGCCGGCGCCACGGTCGTCATCGCGGTGCCGGAGGTGAACCGCGACCCGGCGCACTGGGGCGACCCGGACCGGCTCGACGTCCACCGCGGCCGCGGCCCGCACCTGGCGTTCGGCCACGGCGTGCACCAGTGCCTCGGCCAGCAGCTCGCCCGCGCCGAGATGACCGTCGCGCTCGGCGAGCTGATCACCCGGCTGCCCCGGCTGCGGCTGGCCGTCCCGGCCGCCGCGATCCCGGTACGCGACGAGATGCTGATCTTCGGTGTCCATTCTCTCCCGGTGACCTGGTCGTAACCCGCCGGTGGCCCCGGCGTGCCAGGGTGTTCCCATGGTCAACTCATACGGGGGGCGGCACGCCCTGCACGACACCTGGATACCGGTCGAGCGCCGCCGGCTCGGCCTGGACCGCCGCACCCTGCTCCCCGGGCTCGTCGTCCTCGCCGTGGCCCTCCTGCTCCGCTCGGTCGTCCCGCTGATCGACCAGGCCGTGCCGGGCGACACCGTGATCCAGGCCGGTCAGCGGCTGAACCTCGGCGACGGGCTCACGGTCGCGCCGCCGGCCGGCTGGCAGCTCACCGACGGCATCCTGGTCGGGGCGAACACGGTGCAGCCCGGCGCCGGCTCGCCGACCGCGTCCTTCAGCACCGGTGGCGTGAGCGCGCAGGTCCAGGTGGCGACGTTCGCGGGCGACGCGAACGCGCTGCTCGACCAGCTGAACCGCAACGCCGGCAAGTCCGGTCACCGGCAGCGCTCCTCGGTCGCGAGCGAGCGCACCACGATCACCGCGGCCGGCGGTGTCACCGGGGTGGCCGAGCGGTTCGCCAGCACGTCCGGCGACGGCGTCCTCGCGGCGTACGCGTTCCCGGACGGCCGCGGCATGTCGATCGAGGTGGCCGGCACGGCGAACCAGCTGGCCGCGCACGCCGGCGAGATCGACGCGACGCTGCGCAGCGTCACCCTGGAGGCGCGGCGATGAGGGCCACCGCGCTGGAGCAGTCCGGCTGGGGCACGCCGTTCCGGCTCGTCCAGCCCCGCAACCTCTGCTTCTGGGTGTACGCCCTCGGCGTCGCGGGCGGCGTCTACGAGCTGATCCGCTACTTCGGGGCGGGCGCCGCCGCGTACGGGACCGGCCTCGGCGTCGGCGTGCTCGCGTTCGCGGCGTACACGGTCCCGTGGCTCATCCTGCTGGCGTACCACAACCGCTACACCCGGCTGCCCGGCAACCTGCTGCTGACCGCGTTCGTCTGGGGCGGCACCGCGGCGACGTTCTGGATCGCGCTGCCCGCCAACGGCGCCCTCCTCTCCCTGTACGGCAAGGCGTTCGGCCAGGCCTGGGTCGGCGACTGGGGCGCCGGCCTGACCGCGCCGATCAACGAGGAGATCGGCAAGGGGCTCGCGCTGATCCTGCTGATCGGCCTCGCGCCGAAGCTGGTCCGCAGCCCGTTCGACGGTCTGATCATCGGCGCCTACGCCGGGCTCGGCTTCCAGATCGTCGAGGACGTCCTCTACGCCTTCAACAGCACGATCGGCAACTTCGGCGCCGACCAGGCCGGCTCGGCCTGGAACATCTTCCTGGTCCGCAGCCTCACCGGCCTGGTCGGGCACGTGCTGTTCAGCGCCGTCTTCTGCTCCGGCATCATGTGGCTGCTCGGCCGCGGACCCCGCCCGCACCGGCTGCGCGGCCTGCTGCTCATGCTGGCCGCGATGGTGGCGCACGGCTTCTGGGACGACCTCGGCGCGCTCGGCTACCTGCTGCTCGGCGACGCCGGCGTGCTCGTCATGATGGTCCTCATCCTGCCGATCGCCGACCTGCTGCTGCTCTGGCTGGCGTTCCGGCTCGCGGTGCCGCAGGAGCAGGCGTGGCTGCGCGAGATCCTCGCCCCGGAGGCCGAGTCGGGTCTGCTCACCGACGCCGAGGTGACCGCGGCGGCCGGGGGCTGGCGCACCCGCCGGCGGTACCGCCACGCCCAGCACGGCCACCGCGAGCGGCAGCGGGCCCGGCACGTCCTCGCCGCCGCGAACGACCTGGCCCAGGAGATCGCGGCGGCGCGCGGCCGGGACAGCGAGGGCGTCGAGCACGCCCGCCGCGAGATCACCCGGCTGCGGGCTCAGGCCAGCACGAAGGTGTAGCCCTTCGCCTTCAGCCGCTTGATGGTCCGGTCGAGGGCGGCCACCGTCTGCGTGCGGTTGCCGCCGCCGTCGTGCATCAGGATCACCCCGCCCGGCCGGGTGCCCCGCACGGCCCGGTCGGCGATCACCTTCGCTCCCGGCCGGGCCCAGTCCCGGGTGTCCACCGTCCACCCCAGAATGCGCAGATCCCGGTTCCGGACGACCTGACGGACCCGGGAGTTGCTCGATCCGTACGGGAACCGGAACACCTTCGGGCTCCGGCCGGTGACCTCGCGGATCTTGTTCTGGGTGTAGACGATCTGCGACCGGGCCCGGCTGTTCGACAGGGTCGTGAAGTCGGGGTGGTTGCGGCTGTGGTTGCAGAGCCGGTGCCCCTCCTTCACGACCCGCTTCGCCGTCCTCTGGTACGCCCCGACGTTGCCGCCGAGCATGCAGAACGTCGCCTTCACGTCGTTCCTCCTCAGGATGTCGAGGATCTGCGGCGTGTACTTCGACGGCCCGTCGTCGAACGTCAGCGCCACGGTCCTGCTCCGTGCCTGCGCCCCGGCCTCCGCGGCCCGGCCCGGCTGCGGCGCGGCGGCCACCAGCAGGAGCCCGGCGATGGCGGCGGCCATCAGGCGAGCGATTCTCCTCGTCACGGCAACGCTCCCCAATGTTCTGTGGAGCGCCCATCGTCACTATCGATCTTTCCGAGCGTCAATGTGACAGCCGCAATACGACAGCCGGGTCAGGGCTCGGCCAGGACCATCGCGGTGAACTTGAGGAGGTCGAGGTGGCGGTGGACCGGGCTGCGGTACTGGGGCTCGCCGCCGACGCGGAGGCGGAGCGCCTCCCGGACGATGCGGTGGAAGCGCTGGTCGTACGCGTCCAGGGCGAACGCGGCCGCCTCGGTCTTCGAGGTGACGCGCCGCTCGGCGAGGGTGTGGCGGAGGCGGGCCATGCCGAGCACACCCCAGGACGTGGTCCACGCGCCCGGGGTGAAGGCGGCCCGGACGCGCCAGCCGGTCCAGTAGCCGGCCAGGTTCTGCCGGGTGCGCTCGGCCAGCGCCGGCCAGTCGGTGTGGACCTCGGGCCGCGGCCCCCGGACCGGGACGCCACCCTGCGCCAGGACGTGCCAGGTGACCAGGTTGCGCTCGAAGCGGGACCCTTCCAGGACCCGCCACTCGTGCACGGCGAGCCCGGGCGGGCACTGCTCGGGATCGCGCCGCAGGTCGGCGGCGGTGACGTAGAGGCCGTCGAAGAAGGTCTCGCCGTGCGACCGGCGCAGCGCCTCGTGAACGGTCCGCAGCTCGCCGGCGGCCGGCTCACGTGCGGTCACCGCGACGAAGTCGATGTCGCTGACGCCGGGGCGGTAGTCGTCCAGGGCGACCGAGCCCTGCAGGTAGAAGGCCTCGACCAGGCCGGGGGCGTGCTCGTCGGCGAGTGCCAGGTAGGCCCGGCTCGTGCTGAGGGGATCGGTCAACGCGGGCTCCTCGGTGGTCCGGACCAGGCCCCCCACCCTAAGCGGATTCGTCGATCCTGCCCCTCCGCCGCGGCGCCCCGGCGAGAATGGGAGCCATGGAGGAGGCATCCCTCGGCGCCGTGATGACCGGGCCGGCGGCGATGGAGATGACCGCCGGCGGGATGACGCACTCGGCCGCGGACCGGCTGGCCGCGCTCACGGTGCACGGCGCCCGCGCCGCCTGCGGGATCATCCATTTGGCCGAGGGCGGCCATCTGCGGCTGGTCGGCGGCTACAACCTGCCGGAGGGGTTCCAGCCGATGCAGAGCGTGCCGGTCTCGGCCACGCTCGGCGGCCTGGTCCTGCGCACCGGCTTCCCCGTGGTGATCAGCGACGTGAACGTCGACGAGCGGGTGCCCGCCGACGCCCCGGTCCGCGCGGTCGGGATCCGCTCGTTCGCCGGGTTCCCGGTCCGCGACCCGGACGGCACCATCATGGGCACCTGCTCGGTGATGGACTACCAGCCCCGGAACTGGCAGCCCGAGGAGCTGACCGCTGTCGACGACGGCGCGCAGGCGTGCACCGCGTTCGTGGCGGAGCTGCGCGCCCACGAGGTGGAGTACCGGCAGCGGATGTTCCTGGACACGCTGCTGGACAGCCTCGACACCGGGGTGGCCGCCTGCGACACCGCCGGCCGGCTCGTGCTGGTTAACCGGTCGCTGCGGGAACGCCTCGGGGTGTCCGTCACCTCGGGGCTGGCCGTGGAGGACTGGGCCCGGCAGCTCCCGCTCACCACCGCGGACGGCGCCCCGATCGACCCGGCCACGCTGCCGCTGCTGCAGGCGCTCGGCGGCACCGACGTCCGCGGCGCCGAATACGTGCTGCACGGCCGGGACGGCCGGCGCCAGCTCGTCGTCAACGCGCACCCGATCCGGCGGATGGGCGCGGTCGGCGTCTTCCACGACGTCACCGAGGCGCGCCGCGCCGCGCAGCTGACCGGGGAACTGGCCCGGAGCAAGGACGAGTACCTCAACCTGGTCGGCCACGAGCTGCGTACCCCGGTCACGATCATCGGGTCGTACCTGGAGCTGCTCAACGAGAGCGACCCGGCCACCGCGGCCGCCGACCTGCTCCCGATGATCGCGGCGGCCCGGCGCGGCAGCGAACGCCTGCGCCGGCTGGTCGAGGCGCTGCTCGACCTCTCCGCGTTCGACGCCGGCAAGAGCCCGCTGCAGATGGCCGACCTCGACCTGGCCGCGGTGGTGAGCAGCGCGGTCGCCGACTGCGAGCCGCAGGCCACCGCGAAGCACCTCGCCCTCACCTTCACCGAACCGGCCCGGCTGCCCCTGCACGGCGACGCCCGGCGCCTGAACCAGCTGGTCACGGTCCTGGTCGACAACGCGATCACGTACACCCCGGACGGCGGCGCCGTCACGGTCACCGTCACGGCCGGCGACACCACCGCGGCGATCGACGTGACCGACACCGGCCTCGGCATCCCGGCCCACGAGCGCCCGATGGTCTTCGACCGCTTCTTCCGCGGCGCCATCACGACGGAGCTGGCCATCCCGGGCGCCGGGCTGGGCCTGGCGCTCGCGAAACTCATCACCGAACGCCACCACGGCACGATCGCGGTGACCCCCAACCACCGCCGCCCCGGCACCACCGTCCACGTGGAACTCCCGCGCTGAGGTGAGCCCGCTGCTGCCGTGACGGCGCTCAGGACGGGGTGTGCGCGCCCAGCGAGACGTACCAGTCGCCGTCGACCGAGGCGAGCTCCACCGCGATCAGCGCGGCCAGCAGGGCAGCCGAGCGGCATCGGCGGAAGGCCATGACGGCAACCGTAGTACCGCGGGCCGGTGGGTGGCTGTGACCTTCAGGGAACCATTGCTTCCACCGGCCCGCCGGTTCGCCGTTCCCCTCCCCATCGGCGTCACCCGGCCGGATCTGAGAGCCGTTCGAGCAGGGCTTTTCGGCGTACGAGGGCCCGCCGCAACACCGATGCCGCCGCCACGACGGTGAGCAGGGCGGTGGTCAGCGCGGCCAGCGCCACGGCACCCGGCCGGCTCACCGCGACGATCAGCGTCACCACCGCGGTCAGCGAGGTGAAGACCAGCGCCAGCCCGCCGGCGATCACCCGATCCGCCGCGAAGAGCGGCATCCGGATCAAGGCCCAGAGAGCGTACGCCGCCCAGCACGTGCTCATGGCCGTCAGCACGGCGAACGCCGCCCGGGTGCGCAGGGGGAGGGGGTCGGGCTCGGTCAGCCAGAGCAGGAGCAGCAGGCCCGCCCCGCAGCCGCCGGCCAGCCCGAGCAGGACGAGGCCGACGCGGCGGCGCAGCGACATGCCGCGCAGCACGGTGTCCGGGGTGAAGCCGGGGGAGCCCGTCATGATTCGTACCCCTTCGCGATGAGCAGGTCGCGCAGCCGGCGCCGGGCACGGTGCAGGCGGGACTTGACGGTGCCCACCGGCACGGCCAGGATCTGCGCGCACTCCTGGAGGCTCAGCTCCTGCAGGTGGAACAGTTCGATCACTTCGCGCTCGGGCGGGGCCAGGCCGTCCAGGCCCTCGGCGATCTGCGCCCGGTCCAGGACTTCGACGATGTCGTCGCGGCCGTCCGGGATGTCGGCCTCGAGGCGCTCCGGTCCCTCGTACCCATGACGCAGTTGATCCATCAATTGGCGGCGGGCGATGGTGAACAGCCAGGGCGCGAACCGGCCGGGCTCGCGCAGGCCGGGCAGCGAGCCGAGAGCGGCGGCCCAGGCCTGCTGCGTCACGTCGTCGGCGTTCGTGGTCATCCGGCGGACGTAGCGCCAGAGCGGCAGATGCCAGTGCTGCACCAGTTCGGCCAGGGCGCGGCGGTCGCCGAGCTGCGCCCGGACGACGAGCCGGGCGTCACGTTCGACTCGATTCACACCCTGACAGTCCGGTCAGCGCGCGGAAAGGTTCGCGCGACTCTCCGGGAAGACGGCCCGGCCGGCCGCGCGGCCCGCCTCCAGCGCCGCCGCCAGCACCGCGCCGTCCTTGGTGAGGCGGCCGACGACCGGGGCGGTCGCGGGCGGCCGGATCGAGAGGACCGCCGCTCCGGAACGGTCGTACTCGGCCAGGGTGACCTCGTCCTCGTGCAGCCGGGCCGACCGGGCGAGGTAGCTGCGATGCAGGTCGGGGGTGTGACCGCGGAGGGCGGTACGGGCGATCAGCCGGGCGGCTCTCGGGGGATTCCCCGCCGGCTCCGCCCGCTCCAGCGGCGGGCGGGAACGCAGGACCAGCACGTGGGTGGCGTCCTGGGCGAGCGCCGTCCGGTACGGCACCGACTCGGCCAGCCCGGCGTCGTAGAACCGCCGGCCGCCCAGCTCGACCGGCGGCCCGGCCAGGAACGGCAGCGCCGCGCTCGCCCGGATCGCCAGCCGCAGCTCGGCCGGGCCGGTCAGCAGCGGGCGCAGGTCCGTCGACGCGCCGGTGGCGCAGTCCGTGGCGAGCGGGTGGTACTCGATCGGGTTGGCGAGGATCGCCGGGAAGTCCATGTTCGCGACCCGGGCGTAGATGTGCTCGACCAGGTGGTGCACGTCGACCATCGGCTTGCCGCGCCACAGGTTCGACAGCCGGATCATCGCGCGGGCGTAGGCCGGCTCGGCCCAGCCGGTCAGCTTCTCCGGGGTGCCGCTGAGCAGCCAGGCGCCGGTGATCGCCCCGGCCGAGGCGCCGTAGACGGCGTCGAACGCGTCCACCACCCCGGCCTCGTGCAGCGCCAGGGCCATCCCGGCGGAGACGGTGCCGCGCATGCCGCCGCCCTCGATCGCGAGAGCCACCCGGTGGCCGTCGGCGCGGCGGCCCGGGACGCTGCCGGCCGCCACCCGCTCGGTGATCACCCGCAGTACGTCGTGCCCGTCCGTCATGACCATCCCAGTCTCGTGAATGCGGTGTCGAGATCGTCGCCGGCCGCGAGCAGCACCAGCAGGTCGCCGTGGCACGGGCCGTCCAGCGGGCACCAGCATGCCAGATCGAATCCGGCCAGTTCCTCCCGTGCCCGCGCGACCAGCTCGGGCGTCAGCTCCGCCGCGTAGGCGGCGACGGCCTCGGCACGATCCCGGTGGGTCGCGCCGCAGCGGCACACCTTGCCGAACCGATGGCGGTTCGCGAACGGCCCGGCCCTCAGGCCCGGCGCGGGGCGGCCCACATAGACGGCGCCGTCCGGGATCTGCCCGTGGTAGAGATCGCCCTCAACCCGTACCCGACGGTTCATTCCCGGATTTTAGAATGATCAGCTTTCCTCGGGGCAAGCACAGAGCATGCGAGCTTTGACGTGGCAGGGGACGGGCAAGGTCTCCGTGGAGACCGTTCCGGACCCGAAGATTCAGGAACCCACCGACGCGATCGTCCGGATCACCTCGACCGCCATCTGCGGTTCGGACCTGCACCTTTACGACGTCCTCGGCATGTACCTCGACAAGGGCGACATCCTGGGGCACGAGCCGATGGGCATCGTCGAGGAGGTCGGGCCCGAGGTCACCCACATCAAGCCCGGTGACCGCGTGGTGATCCCCTTCAACATCTCCTGCGGGCACTGCTGGATGTGCAGCCGCGGGTTCTTCGCCCAGTGCGAGACCACCCAGAACACCGATCAGGGCAAGGGCGCCTCGCTGTTCGGCTACACCAAACTGTACGGGCAGGTGCCCGGCGGCCAGGCCCAGTACCTCCGGGTCCCGCAGGCGCAGTTCGGCCCGATCAAGGTGCCCGACCACCACCCGGACGAGCGCTGGCTGTTCCTGTCCGACGTGCTGACCACCTCGTGGCAGGCCGCGAAGTACGCCGACGTCGAACCCGGCGACACCGTCTTCGTGGCCGGTCTCGGTCCGATCGGGCAGATGAGCGCCCGCATCGCCCGGCACCTCGGCGCCTCCCGGGTGATCGCCTCGGACAGCGTGCCGGAGCGCCTCGAGATGGCCCGCCGCAACGGCATCGAGGTGCTCAACGACAGCGAGGTCGACGTGCCGGCCGCGGTCTACGAGATGACCAAAGGCCGGGGCGCCGACCGGGTCATCGAGTCCGTCGGCATGGAGGCGCACGGCTCGCCGGTGCAGGCCGCGGCCGTGAAGGCGGCCGGCATGCTGCCCGACCCGGTGGCCCGCAAGGCCGTCGAGACCGTCGGCATCGACCGGATGGCCGCCCTCACCACGGCGTTCGCCGCGGTCCGCCGGGCCGGCACCGTCTCGATCATCGGCGTCTACGGCGGCAACGCCGACCCGATGCCGATGATGGACCTCTTCGACAAGGGCGTCACCCTGCGGATGGGCCAGGCCCACGTGAAGCGCTGGGTCGACGACATCGTCCCCCTCCTCTCCGGCGACGACGACCCGCTCGGCGTGGACGATCTGGTCACGCACCGGGTGCCGCTCGAGGAGGCGCCGCACGCCTACGACATCTTCAAGAAGAAGGAGGACGGCTGCATCAAGGTGGTCCTCAAGCCCTGATCTCCCGCCTTCCCTTTTCGATGGCGCGGCCGCTCTCGGCCGCGCCATCAGGCTTTCCACGCCCGTCGCCCGATCGCATGCCGCAATTCGCGCCGTCATCGCCGCCGGAGTCTTCCGTCCTAGTTTCCTAGGACGGCATACGGGGTGTGCGGCGGGCGCCTGCCGAATGTAGGGGACCCGTGAAGATTCCGTGGGTGACCTTCCGAGCGGGGGCTTCGGGCGCGACGATCAACTCGTGGTGTTCTGGGACTCCGACTCCGGGGACGACGACGCGGCACCGGACGGCGGCGGGCGGCGGTGGCGGGGGCTCGTCGCGCTGTTCGGGCTGCTGGCCGCGCTCGCGCTCGGCGGGGCCGCGGTGCTGGGGCGGCTGTTCGTGGTGACCGTGGAGGCGCTGGAGCCGGAGTCGGTGCCCGAGCCGGAGGCGGCGTCGATGGTGGGCGAGTGGTGTTCCGGGCAGGGGGACCGGTTGATCCTCGGGCTCAGCAGGTTCACGGTCGAGCCGCTGTCGGCGGACTTCGCGGGGGAGGTCGTCGGCCGGGCCGCCGGGAACGTGCCGGTCAGTGGCAGCGGGCTGTGGGAGGTCGGGCTCGGGCCGGACGAGGCGACGGCCGAGGTGACGATCGAGTTCACCCGGCTCGGTGTGCAGGCCGTCGCCACGGAGCGGCTGGTGTTCCACGTACGCGACGGGAATTTGATCTTGAATGAACTGGTCTTCCGCCGGTGCGGTCAGGCACCCTGGGGGCGATGAGTGATCGCTGGTATGCCGCGTTCGGGGCGCTCTGTGTGCTCGCGTCGCTGACGCTGTTCGGGGCGTTGCACGTGCTGCCGCCCACCGCCGAGCTGGACTGGAGCCGGCGGACCATCAGCCAGTACGCGCTGACCGGCAACGGCTGGGCCTTCGACGCGGCGACGCTGCTGCTGGCGGCCGGTTCGGCGGCGGTGCTGGCGCTGCTCGTGCGGGCCGGGCTGGCCGGTCCGGGCGCGGTGACCGCCCTGGTGCTGTGGATCGCCGGGCTGGCCGGGGTCGTCTGGTTCGAGAAGCACGACTGGTCGGTCGGGCCGTCGATGAGCGGCGACATCCACCGCGTCGCGAGCGTCGTGGCGTTCCTGAGCCTGCCGATCGGCGCGCTGCTCGCCGCCGTGCCCCGGATCCGCGAGCCGGGAGCACGGCCGGTGGTGGCCGGCGCGGTGGCGGCGCTGCTGTGCTTCCTGCCCATCCTGTGGGCGTTCGTGTCCGAGCCGTGGACGGGCGTGCGCTGGTGGCAGGCCATTCCGCTCGGCGGGGTGGAGCGGCTGCTGGGTCTGGCCGAGGTCGTCACGGTGCTGCTGATGGCGCGCTGGGCACTGACGGCGGCGCCGGTGCGGCGGGCGCGGGCGAGCCGGGCCGCGAGCTGATCGACGGGCTTGCCTGCTCCGGGCACACTGCATCGGTGTGACGGAACCGGTACGGCCGGCCGCCGCCTTGATCTCGCCCGCGCTGCGGTTCACCGGCCTGGACGAGGCGGCCCTTCGCCTGGCGGCGGCGGGCCTGCAGCGGGGGAGGGCGGACCGGCGGCGCGGTGGCGGAGCCTCCTCAAGGGGCATCTCTCTGGAGGGTGGCCCGGACGGCCTTGACCGCGTCGGTGGCGCCGAGCGCCCACGCCACCAGCAGCGGCTGGAAGAACAGGCGGGCGAAGCGCTTCGTGTCGGTGTCGAGGCCGAAGCCGTCCCTGTGCTCGAGCCACTGCGCCACGTTGCCCGGGAAGATCACCACGAAGAACGCGCCGGCGGCCGCGCCGACCAGGCCGCGGTAGGGCTGTTTCCAGGTGGACAGCAGCGCCGCGCCGAGGCCGATCTCGGCCACCCCGGAGACGAGCACCACGACGTCGGCGTCGATCGGGAACCAGGACGGCACCTGCGCCTGGAACTCCTCGCGGGCGACGGTCAGGTGGGTGGTGCCGGCGAAGGCGAGGGTCGCGCCGAGGGCGGCCTGCAGGATCTTCTTCATAGCGCCCCTCTATGCCCTCAGATGGCCGAACCCCACTCCAGTTTCACGGTGAAGTTGGCCTCGCTCGTCGCCTTCGCCACGATCACGCCGGCCTCGCCGGTCACCTTCACGCCGAACTCGACGACGACCCGGTCCGGCGGCTGCGCCATCGAGCGGATGCCGTCGCGGATCGCCTCGGCGGCCGGGCGGATCCGGCCGATGGCCTCCTGCAGCGTCTCCGAGGCCTTGCCGACCACCTCGGTGCCCCGGCCGACGTGCTCGAGGCCGCCGTCCTCGCCGGCCACCTCGACGTACACCGCGCCGCCGTCGTCCAGGGGCATCACCACGACCTGTGTCATGAGATCACTCTATCGAGGATCTTCAACCGCACGGCGGCTCCGGGTCGCCGCCCTCGCCGCGGACGCGGACGGCCTCGGCGGCGGTGTAGGGGCGGGCGCTGAGCGCGCACAGCCGGTCGAACCAGGCCTGCGGGTCGAGCGGGACGGTGCGAGGGGCGTCGCGGTCCGGCGCGGTCAGGGTGCCGGCGGTCAGCGTCCACGTCGTGTGCTGGGACGGGGCGACCATCTCGCCGACGCGCTGCCCGGTGCCGGTGTTCCAGAGCTGGGCGCCACCGGCGGTCTGCGTCACCAGCAGGCCGTCCGGGCCGGGGGTGAACCCGAGCGGCAGCGACTGCTCCTGGTCGGGGAGGGGCCGCCACTCGCCGCTGGCGATGTCCCAGACCCGGAGCTCGTCCTGGACCGCGACCGCCAGCCGGTCGCCGGCCTGGTCGAAGGCCGTGTGGCCGACGATCCGCGGGGTGTCCGGGTCGGAGGCCGCCACGGCCGTCCGCGCGGTCAGGCTCCAGATCTGCAGCAGACCGTTCTGCTCGGCCACGACGACCTGGTCGGGGTGGCCGGGGCGGGCCGGCCCGAGCCGGGTCTCGCCGTCGTCGGCCTCGGTCAGGGTCTCGTCCGGGTCGAGTGGCAGCGGGGGCGCCGCGGCCGTGCCGGTGGCGACGTCCCACCAGGTGAGGATGCCCTCGAAGAGCACGGCCACCCGGTCCGGGCCGGTCACGGCAAGGGTGATCCTGCGGTGGCCGAAGCGGTCCGGCAGGGTCAGCGGCGAGCGGGGCAGGGTGATGCGGTGCCGCTCGGTGAGCCCGGGCAGGCCGTAGACGACCACGCCGCCGGACCGGCTCACGACCAGGTGACGGCCGTCCGGAGTGATCACGGCAGCCGGTCTCTCCTGCGCGTCGACCCGGCCCCGGGCGACCGGTTCGCCGGTCGCCGCGCCGACGACCTCCAGTCGGCCGTCGTCGCCGACGAGCAGGCCGTGCCGGCCGTCCGGGGTGGTCAGCCAGCCGGCGTCGTTCGGCACCGGCACCGTGTCGGCGGCCGGGTGGAGGCGGCTGCGGTAGAGCACGCCGTTGTTCACGCTGAGCACCAGCAGATCCCCGTCCGGGCCGGAGACGGCGGCCCGGGCCGGTTCGCCGGCCGGGCTGTCGTTGCCGGGCACCGGCGGCAGCCCGCCCCGATGGGTCCGGCCGGTCCGCACGTCGATCATCTCGGTGGCGCCGCCCGGCGGCGGGCTCTGCAGGACGTGCGCGCCGCCGGCGAGCTCCCTCGTGGTGACGCAGGAGCCGGACGGGACGGTGCGCCGGGTGCGGCCGGTCGCGATCTCCCGGATCCGCAGGGTGGTCGTGTCGTCGTCGCAGCTCGCCAGCAGCGTGCCGTGCTCCGCCACGAACGGGTTCCGCACCGGGTAGCGGCGCAGGATCCGGCCGGTGCCGAGGTCGCGCAGCCGCACCTCGCGCCGGCCCGTGGCGTCCGCGTGATCCTCGACCAGGGTGTCCGCGCCGCCTCCGGGGAAGACCTGCAGGGTGCCTCGATATTCGGGCCGGAACCCGGTCCGCACCTGCTTCCCCGAATCAAGATCCCAGATGCGTACGTCGGCCTCCTCGTGGAGACCGCCGAACCGCAGCACGAGGACCCGGGCGCCGTCCGGGGCGAACCGGATGCTGTTGACCCCGTACCGGTCCGCCTCCCCGGCCGGCGCGATGGTCCTCGGCTGCGCCGGCCCGCGCAGGTCCCAGGCCGTCACCTCGCCGTCGGCCGCCGCGGCCACGACGTACCGGCCGGTCGGGTCGATGTCGACGTGGTCCGCGCGGCCGGCCCCGGCCAGCGCGACCGGAACCACCCGGTCGCCGGTCAGCCCGGTCAGCGCCACCGGGGTCATCGTCCCGGTGACCACCGCGGCGTCGCCGTCCCCGCTGGTGCGGATCCGGTCGGCGGCGCCGTCCCACAGCCCCTGCCAGAGCCGGTCGACGCCGTCCAGCGCGCCGAACTGGGTGAACAGCGCCCCGTACGCCTCCGGGGTGTGCCCGGTGTGCCAGGCCGCCTGCGCGAACTGGAGGGCGGCCGCCGGGTCGGTGGCGCGGAACCGCTGCGAGTACGCGGCGAGCTGCCGGGACGCCGCCGTCCGCAGATCGTCGGCGATCCGGTCCCGGCTCCGGCCCGCCACCACGGCCAGGGTGCCGGCGACCAGGGCCAGCGCCGAGACGACGGCCAGCAGGCCGCGCAGCAGGTTGATCCGGCGCCGATCCCGGCGGTGGCTGATGGCGATGTAGTCCCGGTCCGCCGCGCCGATCCGGCCGGCGCTCCGGCCCGCCTGATTCCGGTCCGGCTGGTCGCGGCCTGCTTGGTCCCGGCCCGGCTGGTCGCGGCCCGCATGGTCCCGGGCGGTGGCGAGCGCCGCTCCGCGCAGCAGCAGGCCGGGGTCGCGGCCGGCGGCCTCCCAGCGCTGCCGGTCGGTGCGCAGCTGGTCGTGCCAGGCCAGGAACTCACGGTCCTCGGTGAGCCAGCCGGTCAGCTCCGGCCAGGATTCGAGCAGGGCCTGGTGGGCGGGCTCGGCGTATTCGCGGCCACGGCCCGCCCGCGGGCCACCGCTGTTCGCCGCGGCGCCATTGTCTGCCGCGGACTCGGTGATGACCACTAGGCGCCGGGCGGCCAGGGTCTCCACGACGGTGCGGGTCGCGGCGTCCAGGCCGGCCAGCTCCAGGGGCCGGCGCCGGAAACCGTCGCCCTCCTCGGCGGGACGGGCCATGGCGGTGAGGACGGCGCGGACCCGGCCGTGGTCGGCCTCGGACATCCGGTCCATCACCCGGCGGGCGTGGTTCGCCAGTGCGCCGGACACGCCGCCGACCTCGCGGTAGGCCTCCACGGTCAGGGTGTGGAACCGCCGCCGCTGCCAGAGCTCCTCCAGGGTGAACGCGATGAGCGGCAGCCGGCCCGGCTCGGCGCCGGCGTCCCGCAGGATCGTGTCGACCAGGCCGTCCTCGAACGCCACGCCGCCCGCCGTGACGGCGGCCCGCAGCTCGTCCGGGCTCATCGGCGGGATGAGCTCCGTCGCCGCGTCGGTGAGGACGGCGGCGATCTCGGCGTCCATGACCTGTTCCAGGATGGCGGCGCGCAGCGTCACGGCGGCCATCACCCTGGCGGTGCCGTCCTGGTGGCGGCGGGCGTTCCGGACCAGTGTGCCGAGCAGCAGCAGGGTCGCCCGGACCTGCGGGAGCGTCGCCTCCTCGAGCTGGTCGACGACGAGCAGGATGCGGCCGTCCCCGGCCCGGTCGGCGAGGACGGCGGCCCGCTCGGCCAGGTCGGCGGCCCTGGTGTCGGCGAGGTCGGCGGCGCGGCCTTGGCGGGCGGCGGCGCGGCCTTCGCGAGTGGCGGCACGGTCGGTGAGGGCGGCGGGTTCCGGGGTGGTGGGGCCGGGTTCGAGCAGGGGGGAGGTCAGGCGGTGCAGCAGGGACTCCGGGGTCTCGCCGGGGCCGAGCCGGGCGGTGACCACGGCGGTGCCGTCCGGGCGCAGGGCCGGGACGACGCCGGCCCGGATCGCCGAGGACTTGCCGCTGCCGGACGGTCCCATCAGGATCAGCAGCGCCCGGTCGCGCAGCAGGGTGGCGAGCCGGGCGGTGAGCGCCTCGCGTCCCTTGAAGACGGCGGCGTGGGCCTCGGTGAAGGCGCGCAGGCCCCGGTACGGCGACGGCTCGCCGGGATCGGGCGGCCCGAGCTGCTCGGGGAAGTGCCGGAGCAGCTCGGCCACCGGGACGGCCTTGACCGTCCGGGTGCCGCGGATCACGGAGACGACCATGGCGACCACCGCGCCGGTCCGGGCGCTCCACACCGGGGAGCCGCTGAAGCCGCTCTCCACCGGTGGGTCGCCGTCCGCGGTCCGCAGCTGCATCAGGCCGTCGCGACCGGGGTCGACCACCACGCCGACGATGCTGTCGACGCCGCCGCCGGCACGCCGCACCGCGTACCCGGAGATCCGCACCTGCTCCTCGAACGCCGTGCCGGCCGGGTGCAGCCGGGCCGCGGGCAGGGCGGGCGGCCGGGCGAGCCGCAGCAGGGCGGTGTCGCCGCGGTCCGGCGCCGTCCACGCCACCACGGTCGCGGCGGTCACGTGGCCGCCGGCGAACGCCACCTCCACCCCGGTCGCCGGCGGCGTGCCGGTGAACCCGGTCCCGAGCGCCGCCAGCACGACGTGGGCGCAGGTCAGCACGTAGCCGGGGGCCACCAGGAAACCGCTGCCGGCGAACCGTCCCTCGTGGTCGCGGATGCGCGCGACGGACGCCGGTCCGCTGTCGTCCGTCACTGACCCACCCCCGCGGCATCGATCGACTGACCGGACCACAGTAGAGCGTCGGGCGCGACGGGGAGTAGACGCTCATTCCGTACGGATGGAAGTGCTCCTCCGGCAGCCGGCGAGGAACATCGTGGTCCAATCCATCGATCGGAAGGGAACTGCACCACGATGGTGATCTCCATGCACGCGGTCGTCGAGGTGCCCTGGCCCGGCGCGGACCGGCCGCCCTGGCCAGTGGCGGACCTCGCCCCCGGATCGTGGCTCGTCCTCGGCGGCGGGTGCTCCGGCGCGCAGGCCGGGACGTTCGTGTGGGCGCTCGCCGGAGCCTGCGGGGACGGGACGCCGGAGGAGGTGATCGCCGGCCTGGTCGCCGAGGAGGCACTGATCGTGGCGGGCGGCCTGCGGGTCGCCGACTCGCGTACCGGCGCTGTGGTGACGCCCGGGTGCTGCGCGGGCCTGGAGGACTGGCGGGACTGGGCCACCGTGCTCGACGGCGGCTCACCGTGGCTCGGGCACTCCCCGGATCCGGCGGTCGAGGTGGCCGGCGACGTGATCCGGGTGTGGCAGGACGGCGGGGCGGGCCGTCGGCGCAGCGCACGGGTCGACATCCCGCGCGCCGATCTGCCGGTGCTGCTGGACGGGGTACAGCGGGACCTGGCGGCGTTCCTGGAGGTGCTCGCGGGGTGGTCCGGGGCGCCCGCGCTCGTGCGGGCCGTCGACGACGCGCTGCGGATCAGCGGGCCGTAGAACAGGGCGATGCCCCAGCCGCAGGGGGATCGGCTGGGGCATCGCTGGCTCGGTCGGCTCAGTAGCCGAAGTCCTGGGTGTAGTACGGGGTGCCGCTCGCGGAGAACACCGCGCCGACGCCGACGGTCTTGGACTTGCAGTTGAGGATGTTGGTGCGGTGGCCCGGGCTCTTCATCCAGCCGTTGACGACCTGCGCGGCGGTGCGGTAGCCCCACGCGATGTTCTCGGCGGACGGCTTGGCGTAGCCGGCGGCCTTGGACCGGGCGACGAAGTTGGAGTTGGAGCGGCCGGTGTGCGAGAACTTGCCGGTCTGCGCCATCCACGCGCTGTGACCCCGGGCCGCGGTCGTCAGCTTGGCGTCGACGGTGAGGGCCGCGCAGCCGTGGGTGGTGCGCTGGATGTTGATGAGGCGGTTGATCTCGTTCTGCAGGACGGTCTCGCTGGCCTTCGGGGCGGCGGCCTGGGCGGTGCCGGCGGTCATCGTGGCGAGGCCGAGGGTGGCCGGGGCGATGAGGGCGGCGGCCAGGGCGAAGCGGCGAAGAACGTTGCGCAAGAGCGGTCCCTTTCGTCGGTGTTTCGCGGTTGCGCTGTTCTGTTCGGCCCGCATCCGGCCGACTCGATCACCGACCCGGTGCGCGTGCGTGGCGGAACGGTTGCCGGCTCCCCCTTACGAGCCGGAGTTTCGCGCCGGGGACCGCCGATCCGCCTTCTAGCATGATCGACTATGCGTACTTCGTACCCGATCGCCCTGGTTCTCGTCCTTGCGATCCTGGCCCCGAGCATGCCGGCGACCGCGGGCGCGCCCCCGGACGGCGACCTGCTGACCGCGAAGGATCTGCCGCGGCGGTATGCGGCCGCCGGCACGAATCCCTACGCCGGCGTCCTCGAGGTGCTCGACCACCCGGTCTGCGGCCTGAACCTGCCCGAGCCGGCCCGGACGGCGACGTTCGTGACCCGCGACCGGTACGCCCTCGACGTCGAAACCCTGACCGAGGAGCTGGCCGCACCGGGCGCCCGGGCCGCGCGGGACCTCGTCGCCACGGTGGCCACGCTGCCCGCGCGGTGCGCCACCTTCGAGACCCCGCGCTACACGGTGCACGTCACGCCGGAACCCCTCACCGTCCGGGACGCGACCGCGCTGCGGTTCTCGTTCTGGGTGAAGGCGGCCGGGTCGCAGACCACCTACGTCGACGTCATGGAGGCCGAGGTCGCCGTGGCGGCGCACCGGGAGCACACCGTCGCGGTCGTGCTGCTCGGCTACTACCGCAAGCACGCCGCGAACCTGGGGTCGGTGCTGCGCACGGCGATCCGGCGCGCCTAATCCCTTCCGAGGAGATACGGCGTGGTGGTGGTCAGCGCCGTGAAGCCGAGCCGCTCCAGGATGGGTCGGCTCTGATCGGACGCGTCCACCTGCAGATACGCGTAGCCGAGCTGGGCCGCCCGTCGCGCCCGGTGCGCGACCAGCGCCCGGTAGATGCCCTTGCCGCGCCAGTCCGGATGGGTGCCGCCGCCCCACAGGCCGGCGAACGCGGTGCCCGGATTCAGATCCATCCGGGCGGCGCTGACCGGGGTGTCGCCGGCCATCGCGACCAGCAGCTGGGTGTTCTGCGGCGCGTTCGCGAGCTGCGCGAGCAGGCGCGGGCGCAGCCACGGGATCGCGTGCCCGAAGGCCTCCTCGCTGACCGCCACCATCAGTTCGACGCCGGCGGCGTCGGTGACCTCCATGATGCGTACGCCGGGAGGCGGCTCCACGCCGAGCCGCAACCCCCCGGCGGCGGCGACCATCAGCGTCTCCCGCTCGTCCGGGCGGAAGCCGACCGCGGCGAGGCGCTCGCCCAGGTCGGCGGGCCGGTCGTGGGCGTAGAGCTTCCACTCCAGCTCCCACCCGTGCTCCCGGAAGTACGCGGCCTCCCCGGCGATCGCGGCGCCCGCCGTCGTCTCGTCGAGGTCCGACCAGATGACGGCGTTCCAGTCCCGGTCACCGCCGACGTGCCGGACCACGTCCCCGACCCGCTCGATCCGGGTCGTCGGGGTGTCGGGGCGGGCGTCGAGACGCATCTGCCGGTCGTACAGGGCCAGCACAGCTTGTTGATCCACCCGCCCACCGCAGCACCCGCGGATCCGGGAGGCAACGCAATTACCGACCCACCGTCCTAGGACGCCCTAGGCGTGGTGGGTCACCCGTGCCGGTGGTGCTTCTTCACGAAGGTGTAGCCGGGCGCCAGCGGCTCGTCGATCTGCGCGGACTCCATGGCCCGGGCGTGCAGCGACTGCTGCCGCTCGGTGGCCTGCGCGCCGGGCGGCAGCTTGCGCACGAAGCCTTTCACCCAGTGGTCGCGGCGTTCGCCGCCGCCGTCGCCGCCGAACTCGCCGGGGTAGGGGGCCGGTTCGACGAGGGGGGCGTAGAACAGCATCTCGGCCTGCGCCTCGTCGCCGAGCGGGGGATAGGAGGGGTAGCCGTCGGCGTTGAGGCTGCCGGTGACCCGGGTGACGTAGCCTTCGCGCAGCAGCTGGTCGACGGCGTTCTTCAGCAGGAACGTGCCCTTCGCGCCCCGGCCGAGGCCGCAGGCGGCGGCGAGCCCGTCCTCGGGATAGAGGGCGCTGCCGTCCTCGAACACCCGGCCCTGCCGGCGGACCACGTTGAGCACCTGGCCGCGGTTGGAGCGGCCGGGGTCGAACTCGCGGGTGACGATGCGGGGGTCGTACTCGTGGAAGTAGTCGACGCCGTCCACCCGCATCGGGTCGTCGAGGACCATGGTGCGCAGGTGGAGCTCGCCCTTCGCGGGCTGCCAGGAGATCGTCACGAGGGTTCCGGGCCGGACGTCGGGCGGCCACACGATCCCGCCGAGCCGCCACCCGATCTCCTGCTCGAGGGTGCTCGCGAAGGTCTCCCCGGCCGGGTCGAGCCCGTGCATCCGGTGCTCGATCACGACGGTGATGGTCGCGTCGTGCGGCAGCCGGGTGGCGAGGTCCTCGGGCACCGGGCAGACGCCGTCGTCGATGTCGGTGCGCGTGAGCGCGTGCCGGCGGTTGACCGTCCGCATGCCGTCCCTTCCTCAGCCAGGATCCGCGCAGTTCAAGATACCCGCCACGCCACCATCCTATCTTCCTAGGATGCTATAGAGGATGTGCGCCCCGGCACGGGGGACAGGTGACAGCTCCTCAAGAACAAAAAGGAATCAACGACATCCCTCAGAAGATCAAGAGCTTTCCCGGGTACGGAGGTAAGCGTCCCGGCTCAGCCGGATCAGGTCGTCCAGCTGGGCCGGCGGGTCGTCGCGCCACCAGGCGAGCCATACCTCGATCTGCGGCACGGCACGCAGCATCCGGTAGGCGACGCCGGGCCGGGGGTTCTGGTTGGCGGTGGCCTCGGACGTGATGCCGACGGCCTGGCCCGCGGCGATCAGGGTGAGCCATTCGTCGACGCCGTGGGTGGCGCGGACGGCCGGGCCCTGTCCGGCGGGCCACAGGTCGGGCGTGGTGGTGCCGGTGCGGGCGTCGATGGCGACGGTGTACCGGGTGAGGTCCTCGACGCGCAGGGTGCGGCGGCGGGCCAGGGGGTTGTCGGTGGCGATGGCGGCGCAGCGGTTCTCGAGCCCGATGAGCGCGGTCGCGAACCGGGGATCGCTCAGCGTCGGATCGACGGGCGCGGGCCGGCCGGCTTCCCGACGGTCGCTGCTGACTCCGGCCACGCCGGTGGGGGCGGGCAGGCCGCGGCGGACGACGGCCACGTCGGCGGCGCCGTCGCTGAGGCCCGCGGTGACGGTGTTGGACTGGACGAAGACGAGGGGGGTGCCGGGCTGGACGGCGGCCCAGGCGCGCTGCAGCCGGCGGGTGTGCTTGCCGAGGGCGGCCCAGGCGTAACCGACGCGCAGTTCGGTGCGGGACTGTTCGGCGATGCGGTGCAGGTGGGCGGTCTCGGCGAGGATGCGCCGGGCGCCGGCGAGGATCTGGGCGCCGGTCGCGGTGGGTGCGATGTGCCGGGTGGTGCGCTGCAGGATGCGTACGCCGAGGGCGCTCTCCAGGGCGGCGACGCCGCGCGACACGGCGGCCTGGGAGACGCCGAGCTCGGCGGCCGCGTCGGTGAACGTGCCGGTGTCGGCGACGGCGACGAGGGCGCGGAGGTGCCGCAGCTGTACATCCATGCGCTGAGCGTATAAGTGGCGCGGCGGCCGTATTTCTCATCGGGGCCGGTGATCGGAAGACTTGACGTATGAGTGCGGATGTTCTGCAGCGGCCGGTCGCGGCGCCGGGTGGCCGGCGGCTGGCGGCCGGGCTGGCGACGATGACGGGCAGCGCGGCGTCCAATCAGGTGGGCGCGGCGGTGGGCGCGCACGCGTTCGGCGTGATCGGGCCGGCCGGTGTGGTGGCGGTGCGGCAGTTCGTGGCGGCGGCGGTGCTGCTGCCGGTGGCGCGGCCGAACCTGCGGCGGTTCACCTGGCGGCAGTGGTGGCCGACGCTGCTGCTCGGGCTGGTGTTCGCGACGATGAACCTGAGCCTGTACACGGCGGTCGACCGGATCGGGCTGGGCCTGGCGGTGACGCTGGAGTTCCTCGGCCCGCTGGCCGTCGCGCTGGCGGGGTCCCGTACCCGTCTGGATCTTCTCTGTGCTCTCGGGGCCGGCATCGGCGTGTACGTGCTGGTGCTGCCCGGTGGCAGCAGCGACTGGTTCGGCATCGGGTCGGGGCTGCTCGCGGCGGTGTGCTGGGCGGCCTACATCCTGCTGAACCGGACGCTCGGCGCCCGGCTGCCGGGTCTGCAGGCGCCGGCCGCGGCGACCACGGTGTCCGCGCTGATGTATCTGCCGGTCGTGGTCGTGCTGGTGGCGCGGGGGTCGTGGACCGGGACGGCCGTGCTGTACGCGGTCGGCGCCGGGGTGCTGAGCTCGGTGATCCCGTACGCGTGCGATCTGGTGGCGTTGCGGACGGTGCCGGCGCGCTTCTTCGGGGTGGTGATGAGCATCCACCCGGTGTTCGCGGCGCTGGCCGGTCTGGTCCTGCTCGGGCAGGTGCTGGCGGTGCACGAGTGGGCCGGCATCGGGATGGTGGTGGCGGTCAACGTGGTGGCGGTGGTCGCGGCGCAGCGGCGCGCGGCCCGGCCCTGACGACGGCGGACCGTCACCCGGGCCGGGGACAGTTCCCGGCAACTCCCGCCCCGCGATCCCCGGTGTGCGACGGTGCGCAGGTCGTCGGCGTTCGGGAGGTTCGGGTGGGGAAGCGTACGCGAGGGCGGCGGGCGCCGCTGCGCAGCCGGCTCGGGGTCGCGCTCGGCACGGCGCTGCTGGTGCCGGCGCTGGCCGCGGCCCCGGCGGCCGCCGACCGGGTGCGGATCGACGGGCCGGTGAACCTGCTGCTGGCCGGGATCGATCCGCGGGGAGCGCACGTGGCGCCGCTCGCCGACACGATCATCGTGGCGCACGTGCCGGCGGACCGGCACGGCGTGTACCTGTTCTCGCTGCCGCGGGACCTGGTCGTGCCGATTCCGGCGTTCCCGAAGTCGGGCAGCGCCCCGCAGCGCACGAAGATCAACGCGGCGATGGCGCTGGGCGCGCGGCGGGCGGACGGCGGCTACGACCCGGCGCAGGGTCTCGAGCTGCTGGCCCGGGTGGCCGGCGACGTCACCGGCATCGAGGACTTCGACGCCGGCGCGGTCGTCGACTTCCGCGGGTTCACCAAGGTGGTGGCGGCGCTCGGCGGGGTGAGCATGCCGATCGACCAGGACGTGGTGTCCGAGCACCGCAAGCCGGACGGCTCGGCGCGGGACCGGCTGCCGGAGTGCCGGGCGCCGGGCAGCGGGTGCCTGCGGCCGTACACGGGTCCGCAGAAGAGGTATCCGCAGAGCGCCGCGCCGGTGCGGCTGAAGCCGTGGGAGGCCCTCGATCTGGTGCGGCAGCGGTACGGGCTGCCCGGCTCGGACTACGACCGGCAGCGGCACCAGCGGCAGTTGCTCACCGCGGTGGCGCGGCGGCTCGGCGACGCCCGGCCGGGGGAGCTGCGCCGGGTCGCGGCGGCGGTGACGTTCGTGGGTGGCCCGCACAGCCTGCTGGACTGGGCGGCGGCGCTGCGCTCACTGGACGCCGACGACGTGACGACGGTCGGGCTGCCGGGCGCGCCGGTGTTCGACGGGGCGGGGAAGTACCTGGGGGAGCGGCTGGACGCGGCCGGGTTCTTCCGGGCGGTCGCGGCCGATCGGGTGGCGCCGTACCTGGTGGACCACCCGACCGCCGTGACGTTCGACTGACTGCTCCCCGGTCGGGAGCCGTCAGTGGCAGGGGACGCCGAGCAGGTGCCGGCCGTCGTGCATGAGTTCGTGCAGGTACATGCCGGACTGCGAGAGCGCGCCCTGGTCGAACGCGACCAGGTAGGCGAGCAGCAGCATCACGCCGGTGACGGTCGCCGCGGCGGCGACCAGGCGCGGGGAGACGGCCGGAGCGGCGATCGTGGGGTTCGGGGCCTCGGGCACCGTGGAATCAACCTCCTGCGGGATGACGCGTCCCGTTCGTGGGGTCTGCGGCACACGTGAGCGTCCTGACTCACGGCACCCGGGGATGCCGTTCACAGTGGCGCGACCGCACCGGACTCTCACCGGTTTCTCTCACGTGACCGCAGCTTGGTCTCCACAACCTACGGGCCCGGCGGTCACCGGCACAACAGTCCACGACCGGAGTGCCCAAGATCATTGCTCGCCCTCAGGACCGCAACGCCTTGCGCCGCGCGTCCTGGAAGGTCGCCTCCCCGCCGACATACCGCCACGGCTCCTCGTCGAAGTAGGGCCCGATCGCCGCGAACACCGCCCCGGCCCGCTGATGCTGCCCGGCCCGGTGCATCGCCTGGGCCAGCAGGTTCAGGTCACCGAACCACAGCGCGTGCCGCCGATCCGATTTTTCGAACCATTCCGTGTACGCGGCCCGCACGTCACCCTGGAACCGGGGGTCGTCGCGCTGTTCCCGGATCACCCGCAGTGCCCGGGCCATCGTCCCGGCGCCGTCGCCGTGCCGGGTCTGCCACAGCGCCCACTCGCTCGCGGCGGCCAGCGGCAGCACCCGCAGCGGCGAGCCGGCCGGGGCGGTGGCCGCGGTCTCGGCGGCGAACGCGAGCATCTCGGCGTGCGCGCCGGTCCGGGCCAGGTACGTGAGCCGGCAGCCGTGCCCCTCCCGGTGCCAGGGGTCGCGGGCCAGCAGCTCGGCCCAGCCGCGGCCGGCGGTGGCCCGGTCGGCGCCGAGCAGGGTCATCAGGATGAGGCGCTGCGCCCACGGGGTGGGGTCGTCCGGGGCGAGCACCGCGGCCTCGTCGTTGACCCGCACCGCCACCTGCAGCGACCGGTCCCGGGCGATCAACGATCGGGTACGCAGCAGCAGCGCGTCGGCGTTGCCCGGCTCCACTTCGGCCCACACGTCGGGCCAGGCGGCGTCGCCGTCGGCGGCGGTGGAGCCGGCGAGGACGGCGACGACGCGGGCCCGGCGGTCGTAGTCGTGCCGGAACGCGGCGAGCAGGTCCCGGGCCGGTCCCCAGTCGCCGCCGCGGGCCTTGCCGACGGCCTGCCGCAGCTCCGCGTCGTCCTGGGCCGGGTCACGGTCGACGGCGATGTCGGGGGCGCGGCGGCCGAAGAATCTCACGGCGACCGAGCGTACGGTCATCGATGAGAATTGTCGGCCCCGGTTGTCATTGTCCGGCGGCGCGGGAGGCGTCCTATCAGTGTGACGTTCGAAGAGTTCATAGCGGCCCGGCTCGGCGCCCTGGTGCGCTACGCCACGGTGGTCACCTGGGATCCGCATCTGGCCGAGGACATCGTGCAGAACGTCCTGGTCCGGGCGCAGTCCCGGTGGGGGCGGATCAGCCGGGCCGACGCCCCCGAGCACTACGTGAAACGCATGGTGGTCAACGAGTTCCTGTCCTGGCGCCGGCGCCGGGCCGCGCAGTCGGTGCCGCTCTCCGGTGACGTGCTGGCCGCGGTGATGCCGGCCGGGCCGGACGTGATCGCCGAGCGCGACGAGCGGGACGCCATGCTGCGGCTGATCGCCACGCTGCCGCCGAAGCAGCGGGCCGTGATCGCGCTGCGCTTCTACGAGGACCTGGCCGTCGAGGAGATCGCCGAGATCCTCGGCTGCCGCACCGTCACCGTCCGCACCCACCTGATGCGTGCCCTAGCCCGGTTGCAGACCGCGCTGCCGGCGACGCTAGTGACCACGGGAGACCAGCCGTGATGATCGAGGATCTGATTCGGGCCGCGCAGCAGGAGCAGGCCGGCCGCGCCGTACCGGAGTCCCGGGTGCTGGCGGGCCTGCGCCCGGCGCGCCGCCGCCGCACCCGCCGGCTGGCGCTGGCGTCGGCCGCGGGCGCCGCGCTGGCCGCCGCCGCGATCGTGGCGGTGCCGGTGTTCGTGCTGCCCGGCCCGGCCGTGGTCCCGCCGGCGCCGCTGCCGCCGGCCGCGGCGCCCCCGTCGCCGTCCGCTCTGCCGTCCGTGGCTCCCACCACCGTCGCTCCGTTCCGCGGGCTGCCGCTGGGCTACCGGCCGGGCTGGGTGCCGGACGGGTTCGCCGAGCACCTGCGGCAGGCCTGGATCGAGCAGGACGCGTTCGGGCCGACGCTGATGCGGGTGTGGAAGACCGGCGTCGGCAGCGGGGATCCGTGGGGCGGGACCGCACTCTCGCTCTATGTGCGGACCGCCGTCGACGACCCGGCCGCGAGCATGGACCGCAGCGGGCAGCGGGTCGACGTCGGCGGCCACGACGGGTGGTACACGCCGGCGCAGGGCGACAGCAAGTCGTCGGTGAACTGGGTGATCGGCGAGCACACCGTCCTGACGCTCGCCGCCTCGCACCTGGACATCGCGAAGGCCGACCTGCTGCGGATGGCCCGTTCGGTGCGCCCGGAGTCCGGGGTGTCCTCGTCCCCGCTGACCCTGAACTGGCTGCCCGACGGCTGGACGCCGACGAGCCTGGAGGTGAGCGGCCCGTCGGCGCAGCGCTGGCGGACGGCGGTCACCGCGGTCAAGACGCCCGCCGTCACCGTCACCGATCCCGGCGTCACCGATCCCGCCGCCACCGATCCCGCTGCCGGCAAGGAGAAGGCCCGCGTGGGCGCCGGCGAGGTGACGGTCACGGTCGGCGAGTCCACCGACGCCCCGGACGGCGGCCGGCAGCTCACCGTGGCCGGGCGCCCGGCGCGGCAGCCCCAGCGCACCGACGAGGCCGGGAAGGGTCTGCTCTACCTGGTCGTCGACCTCGGCGGGGGCCGGCTCCTGACGCTGACCGGCACCGGCCTGACCCTCGACGACGCCACCCGGATCGCCGAGCAGCTGCAGATCCGCCCCGACGGTCTGGACTGGCTCGGCCGCTGAGCACGCCTCGCCCGGGTCCAGGCGGTCGCGCGCGCCTGGACCCGGCGACCGGGGCAGCGCGGTCCACGCCACGTGGGTCAGCCGAGGGTGAGGGGGCGCAGGCCGAGTTCGGTCAGGCGGGTGCGGCCGGTGGGGCGTCGCCAGTGGGGTGGCCGCAGTTCGCTGAGGACGGTCGCCGCCACGTGCGCTTCGGCGTACAGAAGATGGTGTTGATTCATGCGAACCAGGACATCGCCTGGCCGTGGCCGCGGGCCCACGCCTTCGGGACGCCGTCGAGGGCGACGACGTTGTGCAGGGTGTCGTCGGGCGCGGGTGGCAGCGGGCCGAGGTCGAGGACGTCCGGGGCCTCCACCGAGATCCAGTGGCCGGGCAGGGTGGCGACCAGGGCGGTGAAGGCGGCCCGGCGTGCGGGCGGGACCTGGTAGAGCACCGAGGTGTGGAAGACGACCAGGGTGGCGCCGGCCGGGGCCTGCCGGGCGAGGCCGAGCAGGTCGTCGACGAGATCACCCTGGATGACCGTGGGCGGGTCGGCGGCGGCGACGGCGGCGGCCTTCTGCAGGCGGTCGCGGCGGTGGTGGTGCTCGGGCCAGATCAGCGCCTCGAGCCAGGCCACGTCGGCGTCGTCGGCGACGTCGAGCGGGTTCAGGTCGAGGCCGGCCCGCCAGACGATGCCGGGGGTGGTGGCGGGCGGGTCGATGCCGGTGAGGTCGCAGGTCAGGACGGGTCCGGTGCCGCCGAGGCGGTGGTCGCCGTACTGGTAGGTGTAGCGGTCCGGGTACAGCCCGAGGCCGGCGGAGGCGCCCACCTCCAGCAGCGCGAGGGGCTGCGGCAGGCTGCTGAGCAGCGGCAGCAGCACGGCGCAGCGGCCGGCCTCGTTGGTCTGGGTGATCCGGGTGAGCAGGTTCTGCTCGATGGCCGCCCAGTTCGTGACGGTGAACTCGTGGAACGCGCCCGGGTCGTGTACCGGGCCGCCGAGCAGCCGGACCACGCCGAGCAGCAGGTTCGGCTGGCGTTTCGGCGCCGGGACGGTGGCCAGCAACTCCATGATCTGCGGGTCGTCGGAGATCGCCAGGGCGAGACGCTCGTAGGTGGGCGAGACGCCCCGGGCCTCCCGGGCGGAGAACTCGGCGTAGGTCGATGCGATCGTCACCCGCCCGATCCTGGCACAGCGGGGCACGGGCGCGACGCCCCGTGACCGGTGCGCCACGCCCGCGACTGATCAGATGTCGAAGGGGGTGCGGTCGGCGAGCCGCTGCGGGTCGGCGCCGAAGAACTGCAGGTTCGGTGTCTGGGTCGGACCCATCCGGGCCAGGATCGCCTTGTGGAACGTGGTGTAGGTGCCGGTGAAGGCGCCCCGGTCCCAGACCCGGTCGAGCGCGGTGGTGAACACGCCGTGCCCGCCGGTCTCCTGGGACAGCTGCGAGTCCTGGCAGCCGGAGATGAGCAGCCCGTTGCCGCGCACCGCGGTGCCGGCCGCGCGGGTCTCGGCCTTGGCGTCGGCGAGTTCCTCGGACTGCAGGTCGTTGGCCATCAGGTTGATGTCGAACGGCATCTCCCTGGTGGTGACGCCGAAGGTGGTGTCGTCGGGCCGGTCCAGCACCGCGACGGTGCCCTGCGGCTGCTGGCCGGGGAACCGGGGCACCGGCCGGGATCCGCCGCGCTGCCGGCGGGCGGAGCGTTCCCGCAGCTCCATGACGGCGACGGCGGGGCGGGGGAAGGAGAGGGTGACGTCGTCGCCGGGGCCGGGCCGGGGCACCGCCAGGTCGGTGTAGAAGGAGCGTTTGAGCTCGGCGACGTCGCGCTGCACCGGGTCCTGCATGTCCCGGTTGACGGTGCCGCTGTGGCAGGAGTCGGAGAGCATCACGATGCTGACGCCGGGGGCGAAGCCGGCGAGGGCCTGTTCGATCTCGTCGTCGAGGAACTGCCTGTCGAACAGCACCCAGGTCTCGTCCTGCTGGTCGTCCTCGGGGTCGGCGCCGGTGTTGGGCACCTGGCCGCCGTGCCCGGCGTAGGTGATCAGGAAGAAGCCGCCGGCGCGCAGCTGGCGGGCCGCGTCGGCGATGGCGGCCTGCACGCCGGCGGTGGTGGCGTCGCGGGTGAACAGCCGCCGGGTGGTGAACCCCTCGGCGGCGGCGATCGCCTCCATCGTCCTCGCGTCGTTCTCGCAGCCGGACAGCGCGCCGTTCCAGCCGCCGTAGCGTGCCGGGTCGACGGCGTTGAGGCCGATGTGCAGCGAGAGCGCGGCCGGCGAGCCGGCCGGGTTGCCGTTGGGCGGGGTGCCGCCGGTGGTGCCGGGCTGCCCGCCCGGGTCGCCGGTGGCCGGTTCGCCGGCGAGGGCCTCCCAGGTGCGGGGGCCGACGATGCCGTCGGCGACCAGGCCCATGGCCCGCTGGAACGCCATCACGGCGCCGCGGGTGAGCGCCCCGAACTGGCCGTCGACCCGGCCGGTGTAGTAGCCGAGATGTTGGAGGGTCTCCTGCAGCTTCGCCACCTCGTCGCCGGAGGACCCCCAGCGCAGCGTGGACATCAGTCCGCGTACCAGTAGAAGTGGACGCGCTGGCCCTTGAGCTGGCCGGTCAGGCCGCCGGTGGCGAGGCGGTACATGCCGGTGTGGATGCCGAACGCCTTGGCCTTCATGAAGACCAGGTAGCCGCCGGGCTGCAGCAGCTGCTGGGAGCGGATCCGGGTGGTGGCGACCTTGGTGCGGTCCTGCACGCCGATCTCGGTGATGAAGGAGCCGTTGTCGTCCTGCACCTGCAGGCCCTTCCACCAGGTCTTGTGCGGGGCGAGCTCGAGCACCAGCTCGGTCTCGTCCGGGGTGTCCAGCGGGGACATGCCGAGCACGGTGATGTTGTCGCCGTCCCAGAGCCGGCGGGTGGCCTCCAGGTCCTGCCAGGAGATGCCGGTGTCGCGGGGCACGTCGCGCTTGCTGGTGACCAGGGTGAACAGCTGCGGCAGCACCTGCTGGACGCCGCCGAGGACGGCCGACAGCGACGGTAGCACGAACCGCTGGGTGACCTCGGTGTCGATCAGCAGCGGGGCGTACTCGTCGACGTCGCGGCTGCCGACGACGCTGCCGAGCGCCTTGGTGGCCAGTTTGATCGCCTCGGGGGCGAAGGTGGTGACGGCGTCGGCGATGACCGAGCTGAGGAAACCCCAGCTGCGTTCCATCGTCTCGTCGTCGACGTCGCCGGTCTCGCCGCGGCTGGACCGGTCCTGCACGGTCTGCTGCAGGGCGCTGATCAGCGCCGGGGTGCACTGCTGGGTGAGCCGGGTGACGACCTGCATGAGCTGCTGCTCGTCGACGGCCCGGTTCATCTGCTCCTGGACCAGGGCGGCGTCGAGGGCGGCGTCGCGGCCGCCGAAGATGCCGCTGATGGCGTTGCCGATGCCGGTGCCGACCTGGGCGCCGCCCTGGCCGAACAGCCCGCCGATGGCGCCGCCGATCTGGGGTGCGACCTTGGGCAGCACCGTGGAGGCGATCGAGGTGACGGCGGGGATGAGCAGGTTGAGGAACCGGGGTACGAGCTCGGCGTCCACCTCGGTCACCGGCAGCAGCGGCGGGGCCGACTGCTGCTGCTGCTGCTGCTGGGGGGTGGTGCGGGTGCTCGCGCCGGTGCGTTGCGGGGCGCGGCGCGGCGACTGGGTACTGGTCATGAGAGGTCTCCCCTTGTCGGACTTTCCCTGACCGAGTCTCTGGCGACTACCCTCCGAATGTGAATGGATACGCTGGGTGCAATTGGCGGTGGACCGGGCCTGCGGTCACCTCGGTCCGCCGATCGGCCGAGGCGTGTTTCCGCCGCTCGCGCGCTGGCCGGGAACCGGTACGGCACGGCAGGTTTCTTCACATGGACGGCCTGCCATGATCGATACCTTCATCGTCGCCGAGATCGCGGTCTACCGGGAGGCGCTCGCCCAGGCCCTGCACGAGCACCACGGCATCCGGGTGGTCGCCACCGCCGCGAGTTGCCGCCACCTCGACCCCGACGCCCTGCACTGCCACACCGCCACCCTGCTCGTCGACACCGCCAACCTGGCGCAGGCCTGCGCCGCCATCCGCGGCGGGCCCCGGGTCGTGGTGGTCGGCGTGGGCGAGAGCGAGGCCGACATCGTCGCCTGCGCCGAGTCCGGGGCGATGGGGTACGTCACCACGACCGCCTCCCTCGCCGACCTGGCGGCCACCATCGTCAGCGTGGCCCGCGACGAGCTGCTCTGCCCGCCCCGCGTCGCCGGCGCCCTGATCCGCCGGGTCGGCGTCCTCGCCGCCGCGGCCCGCGAGGACCGGATCGGCGGCCGGCTCACCCCCCGCGAGCAGGAGGTCCTCGGCCTGCTCACCGAGGGCCTGTCGAACCGGGAGATCGCCCACCTGCTGTCGATCACGGTGGCGACCGCGAAGAACCACGTCCACAACATCCTGGAGAAATTGGAGGTGTCCAGCCGGTCGGAGGCGTGCGCGTGGGCGCACCCGCGAGAATGGCCGGATGCGCATCCGGGAGGCACGATGGTCTGAGCTGCCCGCCCTGCAGGCGATCGAGCGGGCGGCCGGCACACTGTTCCGCGACGCCGGGATGACGGCGATCGCCGACGACCCGCCGCCCCCGGCCGCCGTGCTGGGCGGGTACGTGGACGCCGGCCGGGCCTGGGTCGCCGCCGACGCCACCGACATCGCCGCCGGCTACCTGATCGCCGACGTCGTGGACGACCACCTGCACATCGAGCAGGTGTCCGTCGACCCGCGGTTCGGGCGCCGCGGCGTGGGCCGGCTGCTGATCGACGCGCTGCCCGGGGTGCTCACCCTGACGACGTTCGCCGCGGTGCCGTGGAACGCGCCCTACTACGCGCGGCTCGGCTTCCTGGTGCTCCCCGACGCGGAACTGACGCCGGCCCTGCGCGAGATCCGGGCCCGGGAGGCGGCGCACGGCCTGGACCGGTGGCCGCGGGTCACCATGCGCCGCGAGGCCCGGCCGGCCGGTCAGCCACCGGCCCGGGAGCCGGACTTGCGGGAGACCCCCGGTTGAGACCGTCCCCGGCTGAGACTTTTTCGGGCTCCGGCGGGAAGGTCCCGGTCGTGCGCGGCCCACTCTCCGGCCCGAGCTCCGGCTCCAGGTCCGGCCCGAGGTCCGGCGGGAGGGTCCCCGGCCCTGTGCGGCCCACGCTCCGGCTCCAGGTTTCGCGGAAGGCCGAGTGAGGCCCACTCCCCGGCTCCGACGGGAACCTCCCCCGCTTGATCGTGACCCACGCTCCGGTCGGGCGTTCGGCGGCGAGCTCCGCTCATTCCGGGGCCGCCGTGACCAGGCCGGTCTCGTAGGCGACGACGACCAACTGGGCGCGGTCGCGGGCGTTCAGTTTGGTGAGCAGCCGTCCGACGTGGGATTTGACGGTGGCCTGGCTCAGGGTCAGGTGCGCGGCGATGTCGGCGTTGGACAGGCCGCGGGCGATCAGGGTAAGGATCTCGCGTTCCCGGCCGGTGAGGCCGGCCAGCCGGCGGTGGAAGGCGCGCGACGGCCGGGGCTGGGCGCCGAACGCGGCGATCAACCGGCGGGTGACGCTGGGCGCCAGCAACGCCTCGCCGGCGGCGACCACGCGGATGGCGGCGACCAGGTCGGCGGCCGTGGCGTCCTTGAGCAGGAAGCCGCTGGCGCCGGCGCGGAGGGCGCCGTACACGTATTCGTCCAGGTCGAACGTGGTCAGGATGAGCACCCGCACGTCACCGGTCTCGCGGCAGATCAGCTCGGTGGCGTCGATGCCGGTCAGGTCGGGCATGCTGACGTCCATCAGCACCACGTCGGGGCGCTCGGCCAGGGCCAGGCGTACCGTGTCACGGCCGGTGCCGGCCTCCCCGACCACGGCGAAGCCGGGCGTGCTGTCGAGCAGCACCCGGAAGCTGTCCCGCAGCAGCGCCTGATCGTCGGCGATGAGCACCCGGATCGGCTCGGCCCGGATCGGCTCGGCCCGAATCGGCTCGGCCCGGGGAGGTTCGGCCCGGGGAGGTTCGCTTCGGATCGGCTCGGTCACGGCGTCACGCTCCGGCATCCGGGTCGTCCCCGCGGCCGGCCGGGCCGCGAGCGTCGCGGCCGGAGGCCGGCATGCGGTAGGGGATCCGGGCGGTCACCGCGAAGCCGCCGCCCGGCTGCGGGCCGGTCCGCAGAGTGCCGCCGCGCGCGACGACCCGTTCCCGCATGCCCCGCAGCCCGTGCCCGCCGTTCCCGTCATCCGCCATCCCGCCGGCGCGCGCCATCCCGTCGTCATCCGCCATCCCGCCGGCGCGCGCCATCCCGTCCGCGGTCACGCCGGTGCGCGCCGTCACGCCGGAGGGCGGGCCGCTTCCAGCACGCGCGATCACGCCGGGCGCCGCGGTCCCGTCGGAGGGCGCTTCGCCTCCGGAATCCGCGAGCTCATCCGAGGGTGCGCCGCCCGGTCCCGAGTCGATCACGCTGACCGTGACCGCGTCGGGGCCCGCGTGGACGGTGACCGTGCAGTCGCGGGCGTGCGCGTGCCGGACCACGTTGGTCAGCGCCTCCTGGACCACGCGGTAGACCACGCGCCCCACGTCGGGTGGCGGCGACCGGTCCCCGGCGAAATCCGTGTGCATGCGGAGACCGGCGGCCTGCGCGGTACGGCGGATCAACGCCCGCAGCTCCCGGTCACCGACCGCTGCCGCCGGATCCTGACCGGCCGCGACAGCCGGATCGCCCGGCACGGCGGGGCCGGCCGCCGCGGGAGGGTCGGGTGGCGCAGCCGGGTCGGCCGCTGCGGGAGGGTCGAGCCGCGCGGGAGGGTCGGGTGGCGCGGTCGGGTCGGGCGGCGCGGGCGCGTCGGGCGCCGGGGGAAGGCCGGGCGACGTGGATGGACTGACGGCCACGGCAAGACCGGCCGGCCCTGCGCGATCCGCCGCCGCGGCGGCAGGCACGGCGGATGCGGCGGGCACGGCGGGGTCGGGGCCGGCGCGCAGCAGGCCCACCGTCCGGCGCATCTCGAGCAGCGCCTCGCGGCTGGATGTCTCGATCACCTCCAGGGCCGCCATGCTCTCCTCGGGACGGACCGCGGCGACATGCCGGGCCACGCTCGCCTTCATCGCGATCATGCTGAGGCTGTGAGCGACGGTGTCGTGCACGTCGCGGGCGATGCGCAGCCGTTCCTCGGTGACGGCGCGGGTGGTGCGCTCCGTGGCGACCCGTTCGGCGTGCCGCCGTCGCTGGCGGGCCCGCCGGCCGGCCAGCCACGCGGCCGCGATCACCGAGCCGGCCAGCAGCGGCGCGGGCGGCCATCGCAGGCCGAGCAGGGCGGCCCCGGCCAGCGCGGCGGCGAACTCCGGCACCGAGCGGGACGCCGGCAGCATCACGGCCACCGGGTACTGCGTCAGCGCCACGGCGGCGACCAGCCCCGGAGCCGCATGCGGTGGGATCACCCCGGCCGCCAGCACCAGCCCGGACGCGACCAGGGTGATCAGCGCGGCGGGCAGCGGCCATCGGCGGCGCACCGCGACCGGGGCGGCGGCGGCGCCCACCGCCACCCACTGCCACCAGGACGAGCGCCCCGCCTCCTGGACGGCGAAGCCGCAAGTCATCAGCACCGCCACGGCCGCAGCCGCATCGATGAACCGCCCCCGCGTCGTCATCACGCGGCCAGGCTACCCAGCCGCGCGGCCGTTGCCATCGGACCCAGGTCGGACATCCCGCGGGCGGAGAAGCGACCCCGGCCCGACGTCCGGCAGGCACGGCATGCGACCCCGGCCCGACAACCGGCGGGCACAGACTGCGACCCAGGTCGGACATCCTGCGGGCGCAGGCGAACCATCCCGTGGCCGGATGCGCTCCACCCCGGCACACCGGCAGAGTCGTCCGGCATGACCTCCCCTTTTCCCGGCCCGTGGCTGGCCGGCCTGTCGCTGATCACCGGCCCGCTGTTGCTGCTGGCCGGCACCCTTCTGCGGCTCGGCGTCCCGTTCTTCTTCCCGCACCAGCTCGCCGCCTTCCAGCGACAACCCACCCTCATGGGTACGGCCTCAGCGCTGTGGCTCGCCGGTCTCGTCGCCCTCTGGCCCGGCGTCATAGCGGTCGCCGGCCGGGTGGCGGAGACCCGGCCGGGCTGGGGCCGGTGGGGTGGTGCCCTCGTGCTGACCGGGTTGTTCGCGCGGGCCGTGCAACACGGCGCCGGCACGTTCGCGGTGTCGCTGGCCGGCAGCGCCGGGGTGGACGAGGCGACCCGGGCGGTCGGCGCCTTCTACACCCGGGCGGAGTGGGTGACGTCCAGCCTCACCGCGGCGATCATGCTGGGCTGGGTGGTGCTGGCGGCCGGCTGCTACCTGTCCGGGGTGCTGCGGTTGCTGCCGGCCGTGGCCCTCGCCCTGATGTCCGGGCTGATGATCGGCGTCCTGAAGGGGAGCACCTGGGCGTCCGCCGTTCAGGTGACCGGGCTGGTCGTTTCCCTCGTACCCCTGGGCCTGGTCCTTCTCCGTGACGCCCGGCGTCCGTCGTGGCGGACCCTGATCGCGGCCGGGCTGTTCGTGGTGGCCTCGATCGTTCTCGGACGGCTCGGCTGAAGCGAAGGACGGCTCGGCTGAAGCGAAGGACGGCTCGGCTGAAGCGAAGGACGGCTCGGCCGACGGCTTGCTCCTCACGCGACGTCAGGGACCATCATCGGCGGCGTGGCAGAACACCTGACCGTGGGGCGTGTCGCCGGGCTGACCGGGGTGAGCGTGCGCACCCTGCACCACTACGACCAGATCGGACTGGTGCGGCCGTCCACACGGACCGCCGCCGGGCACCGGGCCTACGCGGCGGCCGACGTGGAACGGCTGCGGGAGGTGCTCGCCTACCGGCGGCTCGGCTTCGGGCTGCGGGAGATCGCGGACCTGGTCGACGACCCCGCCACCGACGCGCTCGCCCACCTGCACCGGCTGCGCGGCCTGCTGCTCGACCAGCGGGATCGCGCCGCCGCCATGGTCACCGCGATCGACGCCGAGCTGCACGCCCGCGCCCGGGGGATCATGACGACACCGGAGGAGCAGTTGACCATTTTTGGACCCCATCTGTACGACGAGATCGGCTGTGCGTATCCCGCGACCCGCCGGACCGAGCCCCGGATCGCCGCCCGGGTGCGGGAGGCGCTCGGCGACGCCCGCACGGTGCTCAACGTCGGCGCCGGGACCGGCTCCTACGAGCCCGCCGACAGGGAGGTCACCGCGGTCGAGCCGTCGGCGGTGATGCGGGCCCTGCGCCGGCCCGGCGCGGCGCCGTGCGTGGCGGCCGGGGCGGAGAGCCTGCCGTTCGAGGACGGGTCGTTCGACGCGGCGATGGCGTTCAGCACCCTGCACCACTGGCGGGACCCGGTCGCCGGGTTGCGCGAGATGCGCCGGGTGGCCCGCCGGGTGGTGGTGTTCACCCACGACGCCAGCGACGCCGGCTGGCGGCACCGGTTCTGGCTGAGCCGCGACTATCTGCCGGAGACCGCCGCCCTGGTCGCCGGCCGCCCCTCGGTGGACCGGCTGGCCGCGGCGATCGGCGCGCGGCTCGAGCCGGTGCTGATCCCGTGGGACTGCGCCGACGGGTTCTTCGAGGCGTACTGGCGGCGGCCCGAGGCCTATCTGGACGAGCACGTGCGCCGGGCCGTGTCGGTGTGGACCCGGGTCGGGCCGGAGCCGGAGCGGCGGGCGGTGGCGCGGCTGCGGGAGGATCTCGCCTCCGGCCGGTGGGCGAAGCGGAACCGGGAGCTGGCCGGACTGGACGCGGCCGAGCTGGGGCTGCGGCTGCTGGTGGCCTGATCTTCGTCAGGCGCCTGGCGGCTCTCGGTGGCAGAGCTTTTCCCGGGGCGGCTCCCGGCGCTCGTTGTCGGCGGCGCCGGCTGTGGCAGGCTTGCCGGCGTGGATGCGTCATGGGAGCAGCGGATCGCGGAGTTCTGGCGGACCGCGGACGACAGCGACTCGGCGGCGACACTGCAAGCGATGCAGGACCTCGTCGCCGGCCGCGACGACCCGGACGCGGTGTACGAGTGGGCGTCCGTGCACGACTTCCTGGGCCGGGAGGCCGACGCGGTCCCGCTGTACCGGCGGGCGCTGGACGCGGGTCTGCGCCCGCCCCGCCGCCAGCAGGCGATCGTGCAGCTCGGCAGCTCACTGCGCAACATCGGCAGACCGGACGAGGCGGTCGCGCTGCTGTCCGCCCAGCAGCCGGACGACGTCGTCGGCGACGCCGCCCGGGCGTTCCTCGCGCTCGCCCTGCACGACAGCGGCCGCACCGAGGAGGCGCTGCGGGTGGCGTTGCGGGCGCTGGCGGCGACGCTGCCGCTCTACGGCCGGGCCGTCAGCGCGTACGCGGACGAGCTGCCGACCGGCGCTCTCCCGGCCCGCGACTGACCCGGCCACGGGCCGGCGTTCCCGGGATCTCGGGTCTGCCGGCGCCGGCGAAATCCCAGGAGAATCGTTCTGACAGAACCGATTCCTCCGTGGCGCCGCCCGCCGCGCGTCGCCGCCCACGCGTTGCGGGCCGGCCTGCTGCCGCAGTGGCAGGCGCGCCAGGAGGCGTCACGCCGGGTGGCCCGGACGCTCAGTTTCCGCGAGCTGGGCTGGCAACGGAGCGTGTGCCTCGGGCCGGGCGGCGCGCCCGAAGGCGTAGATCACCTCTGAGTCGAGGACGCGGTCCTCGTCGGAGTTGAGCAACCGGGCCAGGGCGCCCGTGTATTCGGCGCGGAACTTCTCCGTGCGCTCGGGTCCGAGCGCGGCGACGGCGTCGTGGTGCGGACCCTGGGTGTGTGCCCGCCAGGCGTCCGTGAGGTCGGTGCGGGAGAACCGGATGGTCTCGGTGACGGTGCCGGCGGGGACGAACCCGGCGTCGCGGAGCTCCCGGTCGCACCGGGCCGGCGTGCCGAGCGGGGCGGCGGGATCGGTGAGGGCCAGGCCGTAGCGGCCGGCCAGGTCGCGGAAGAGCCCGGCCGCGGCCGGGAATCCCTCCCTCATGGTGGAGAAGCCGACCAGGCCGCCGGGCTTCAGCAGCCGGTGCCACTCGCGCAGGGCGGCCTGGACGCGCAGGTAGAGCAGACCCGCGGAGCAGAGGATCAGGTCGAACGAGCCGCCGGGGAGGTGCGGCAGGGCCGTGGCGTCGGCCTCCAGGAGGTCGACGGTGGTCAGACCCGACGCCGTGACCGCGTGGCGGGCCCGAGTGAGCATGCCCACGGAGATGTCGACGCCGAGCACGTGACCGGTGGGGCCGGTGGCGCGGGCGGCGGCGATCGCGGCGAGGCCGGTTCCGGTCGCCGCGTCCAGGATGCGCATGCCGGGGTCCGGGGCGGCGAGCGCGACGAGCCGTTCGGCGTACCGCACGTGCCAGTCGTTGCGGTCGTAGGTGGTGGCCCGCCGGTCGAAGGCCGCGGCGATCGAGTCGCGGGAACCCGTCATGGAAAACCCCCGGAGAATCGTTCTGACAGAACCGGTCAGTCGTCGGCCGCGGTGTCGCCGAAGCGGCCGGCGAGCAGGTAGGCGCCGTGGTTGTCGAGCTGGTCGCGGCGCCGGTCGTAGCGGCGGGTGGTGCGCGGGTCGGCGTGCCCGGCGAAGTCCTGGGCCCGGCGCAGGTCGCCGCCGGTGGCGTCGAGCATCTCGGTGATCGCGGTGTGCCGCAGCGAGTGCGGGCTCAGCACGCTCGCCGACGCCAGACCGGCGCGCCGGGCCAGCCGGCGGATCAGCCGGTGCACCGACAGCTCGTAGACCGGCAGGCCGGACGGGGTGAGGAAGAGCGGCCCCTGGGCCGGGTGGCCGCGCTCGGCCAGCATCTCGTCGAGGGCGTGTGCCAGCACCGGTGGCAGCGGGACCCGGCGGCGGCGTCCGCCCTTCACGGTCAGGTTGAGCACCCGGTGGCCGCGGTCGTTGCCGAGGTCCTCGATCCGGGCGCCGATCGCCGAGCCGACGCGCAGGCCGGCGACGAGCAGCAGCAGGATCAGGGCGTGGCTGGTCAGCGAGTCGGCGCGGGCCTCGGCGAGCAGCCGGTCGGCCTCGGTCCGGGCCAGGCCGACGGTGCTGCTGTCGTCCGGGTCGATGCGGGGCCGGGCCGCGGCCTGCGCCGGGTTGTGCCGGATCAGCGGTTCCGGGTCGGCGGCGGTGTTGACGACCAGGTAGTCGTACCAGGACGCCACGGCGGACAGCCGGCGGGCGATCGTGGACTCGGCGGCGGGTCTGCCGCGCGCGCCGGTGGCCCGCTGCTCCACGATCCACGCGTCGAGGTCGGCGGCCCGGGCGGTCAGCGGGTTGCGGCCGGTGGCCGCGCACCAGTCACCCCACTGCCACAGGTCCCGCCGGTACGCGGTCCGGGTGTGCGCCGAGCGTTGCCGGCTGAGCCACATGGTGGTCAGCTCCGCGAGCCGGGTCGGCGCCGGGGCGACGATCGCCGGCAGTGCGTCCGGCTCGGCGGCGACGAGCTCGGTGCCGTGTCCTTCTGCTGTCACGCCCGCGATCCTACCTGAAGGATAACGGTCATTATTTAACACCTCCGGCGGGCCAATTATAGGATTGCCATTACCGGTAATCCGATAATCGGACGCCTTTCGTCACACGTCGCGACGCCGGTGCACCAGCACGGCGGCGACGAGGAGGGTCAGCGGCCACAGCACGTACGTGAGCCAGGCGTGCGGGGCAGCGGGATAGAGGTCGCCGACCGCTTCCGGTGTCCCGAACGCCTGCGTCAGCCGCTGCCACGCCGGGAGCGGCATCGCGTGGTTGATCGCCCGCGGTAGTTCCTGGCGGGTGCTGAACAGCTGCGGGGCCAGGATCAGCAGCATGATCCCGGTGACGTACACGGCGCCGGCATGGCGCACGAGCACCGCGAGACCGAGGCCGATCAGCGCGCACACCGGTCCGATCAGGATCGCCGCGAGCAGGGCGGCACCCGTTCCGGGCCGGCTGAGCGTCAGATCGCCGAGGATGAGACCGGCGATGGTGAACGAGCTTCCGGCGACGACCGTCCCGGCGATCGTCCAGAGGGCGGCGATCACGGTCGCCTTGGCCAGAAGCACGTCCGTGCGGGCCGGCACGGCGACCGACGTGGCCCGGATCAGGCCGCTGCTGTACTCGCCGAGCATCGTCGAGGAGCCGGAGCCCGTCGTCACCACGATCAACACCAGGAAGCCGGCCAGCGGGAAGGCGTCGCCGAGCTCGAACCGGCTCCCCGGCGGGTTCGTGGACGCGTCCACCGCCGACGAGCCCGCCACCATCAGCGCGGTTCCGCCCACGGTCCACCGGGTGGAGCGCAACGAGCGCACCTTGAGCCATTCGGCCGCGATCACGTCGCGCATCACGCACCCCCGGCCCGGTAGTCGACGCTGGCGGAGGTCAATCGCAGGAACACGTCCTCCAGCGAGCGGCCGGAACCGGTCAGCTCGGCGACCGGCCCCGCGGCGAGCAGCCGGCCCCGGCCGACCACGACGACGTCGTCGGCGGTCGCCGCCATCTCACCGATCAGGTGGCTGGAGAGGAACACGGTGCGGCCCTCGCCGGCGAGCCGGCGGAACAGCCCGCGCGCCCACCGGACTCCCTCGGGGTCCATCCCGTTCACCGGCTCGTCGAAGACGAGCACCGGTGGGTCACCGAGCAGGGCGGTGGCCACGCCGAGCCGCTGCCGCATGCCCAGGGAGTAGGTGCCGACGCGCCGGTGCGCCACCGGGGTGAGGCCGACCTCGGCGAGCACGTCGTCGACCCGCCTGCTCGGCAGGTCGTTGCTGCGGGCCAGCGCCGCCAGATGCACCGCGGCGGTCAGGCCGGGATGCGCCTGCTGGGGGTCGAGCAGCGCCCCGGCGTGCCGCAGACCGCGCCGGTGCGAGCGGAACGGCACTCCACCGATCGTGGCGGTGCCGCTGGACGCGGCGTCGAGACCGAGGAGCACCCGCAGCGTGGTCGTCTTGCCGGCGCCGTTCGGGCCGAGGAACCCGGTGACCCGGCCGGGCCGGGCGGTGAACGACAGCCCGGCCACCGCGGTGGTGGGCCCATACCGTTTGGTCAGCTGGTCGACGTGAATCATTCCGGTCACTGTTCCGGTTGCGGCCAGGCCCGTCATCGGACCACAGGCTGTCGGCGGATGCCGACCGTGGTCGTACGCCCGTGGTCGGATGTCCTCGCCGTGGCCGCGCCGCTAGGCTCGCCGCATGCCTGTCCCGCCGCGCCGTCTGCCGCCGGGCGGCGGGGTGGCGCTGCTCTGGTCGATCGCCGTGTTCTGGGCGTTGCGCGGCTACTCCGGCCTGCCCGGCCTGCCGTCCGTGCTGGCCCCGCGGCCGGCCTGGTGCTGGGCCGTCGCCGCCGCCGCGGCCGTGACCGGGCTCGGCGCGAGCACCCAGGTGCGCCGCCGTCCCCTGACAGCGTTGTACCTGCTGGTCGTCTCCGCCATCGCCTTCGTCCTCGCCGTGGGTCCGCCGGGTCTCGCCGCCCACCCGGATCAGATGCTGGGCCTGCTCCTCCTCGCCGCCGATCTGGTGCTCGCCCGTGTCGTCCTCACCCGGCAGCCCCGGGCGTGGAGCGCCGCCCTTCTCCCGGTGCTCACCGCCCTGCCGGTCGCCGCCCTGTTGCGGGTGGTCTTCCGGCAGCCCTTCCCGGGCGACGACATCGGTGTCGCCGTCGACGAGACCGTCTGGCTGGCGTACGTGGTGTTGCCCGCCCTGGTCGCCGGCCTGCTCAGCTACTCGATCCGGCAAGGCCGGGAATACGCCCGGCGGCTGCGCGAGCAGGCCGCCGCACAGGCCGTGATGGCCGAACGGTTGCGGATCTCCCGGGAGTTGCACGACCACGTCGCGCACAGCGTCGGCGTCATCGCGCTGCAGGCCGGGGCTGCGGCCCGGGTCATGGACACCCAGCCGGAACGGGCCCGCGAAGCGATGCGGGCCATCGAGGCCACCAGCCGCGACACCCTCGCCGGGCTGCGCCGCATGCTCGGCGGGCTCCGGCACGCCGAGCGAGCACCGCTGCGGCCCGCGCCCGGGCTGGCCGACCTGGACCAGCTCGTCGCGGCCACGACGGCCGCAGGCGTGGCGGTCGACCTGACCGTCAGCGGCGAGCGGCGGGCCCTCGCCGCTGACGTCGAGCTCTCCGCGTACCGGATCATCCAGGAGTCGCTCACCAACGTGCTGCGCCACGCGGACGCCGAGACCTGCCGGATCTCGGTCGACTACGGCCCCGGCGAACTGGCCATCGAGGTGACCGACGACGGTCGCGGCGGCGACCCGGCCACCGGCGGCTTCGGCCTGACCGGCCTCCGCGAGCGGGTCGCCCTGGTCGACGGCACGATCTCCGCGGGCGCACGGCGCGGCGGCGGCTTCCAGGTCGCGGCGCGGCTGCCGGTCGGGACATGACGACCGTACGGGTGCTGCTCGCCGACGACCACGCATTGATCCGCAGCGCCCTGCAGATGGTCCTCGCCGACGCCGACGACATCGAGGTGGCCGGTCAGGCGCAGACCGGCGCCGACGCGGTACGGCTGAGCCGTGAGCTGAGGCCCGACGTGGTGCTGATGGACATCCGCATGCCCGGCCTCGACGGCATCGAGGCCACCCGCCGCATCACCGCCGAACCCGGCGCTCCCCACGTCGTGGTGCTGACGACATTCGACGACGATGAATACGTGTACGGGGCGCTGCGCGCCGGAGCATCCGGTTTCCTGGTCAAGGACATGGCGCTCGATGAGATCGTCACCGCGATTCGGGTGGTGGCGACCGGGGATGCGCTGATCGCCCCGAGCGTGACCCGGCGCCTCATCGCGATGGTCGTCGAGCATCCCTCGCCAGGGGTGGCCGGCCCGGTCTCGCTGAACGGCCTCACCGGGCGCGAGCGTCAGGTGCTGACCCTGATCGGGCAGGGTGCCACCAACGCCGAGATCGCCGAACGGATGCACATCACGACGCCCACCGTGAAGAGCTACGTCGGCCGGCTGATGACCAAGCTCGCCGCCCGCGATCGTGTCCAGCTGGTGATCGTCGCGTACCGGACCGGCCTCGTCACCCCCTGAACGCCGATCCGACCGGCGCGCCGGGAAGCGGCGGCAGGAGGTGTGGCGGTAATGAGATCCGTTTCGAGTGAGGGGGCGCTGCGGCGGGTAGTCGGGATGCACGACAATGAGCGCTACCCGAACGTGGAAGGGACTTTCGTTGAGCGCAGGACTCGCAGCTCTGCTGGACGACGTGGCGGTACTGGCGCGTGCCGCCGCCGCGTCGATCGATGATGTCGGGGCCGCGGCCGCGAAGGCCGGTGCGAAGGCGGCCGGTGTGGTCATCGACGACGCGGCCGTGACCCCTCAGTATGTGCGCGGCCTCGCCGCGGAGCGGGAGCTGCCGATCGTGCGGCGCATCGCGCTCGGGTCGCTGCGCAACAAGTTTCTGATCATCCTGCCGGTGATCCTGCTGCTCAGCCAGTTCGTGGACTGGCTGCTGACGCCGCTGCTGATGATCGGTGGCGCGTACCTCTGCTACGAGGGCGCGGAGAAGGTGTGGGCGAAGGTCGCCCACCACGAGGCGCACGGTGACGAGCAGAAGGCGCAGGACGAGAAGACCCTGATCTCCGGCGCCATCCGTACGGATCTGATCCTCTCCGCCGAGATCATGGTGATCTCGCTGAACGAGGTGGCCGAGGAGAGCTTCATCAACCGGCTGCTGATCCTCTGCGTGGTCGCGGTGGTGATGACGGTGCTGGTGTACGGCGTCGTCGGCCTGATCGTGAAGATGGACGACGTCGGCCTGCGGCTGTCGCAGGTCGACAGCAAGGGCGCGGCGAGCTTCGGCCGTGGCCTGGTCAAGGCGATGCCGAAGGTGCTGACCGTGCTGACCGTGGTCGGCACGGCGGCGATGCTCTGGGTCGGCGGGCACATCCTGCTGGTCGGCTCGGACGAGCTCGGCATGCACTTCCTCTATGAGTTCGTGCACCACCTGGAGGAGGGCGCGCACGACGCGACCGGCGCGCTCGGCGGGGTGGTCGGCTGGCTGGTGAACACGATCGCCAGCGCCATCATCGGCCTGATCGTCGGCGCGGTGATCGTGGCGATCCTGAGCGTGACGCTGCACCGCAAGGCGCACGGGGAGAAGGCGCACGGGGAGAAGGCGCACGGGGAGGCGCACGCCGGGACCGGTGAGGTGCACGCCGGGAGCGAGAGCGCGCCGGCGACGGAGAAGTCCGCGGCCGACGGCGAGGCCGACCCCCGCCCCTAGGAACAGCGGCAGCGATCACGAACGGCCCGGCGGGAAGGTGACCCGCCGGGCCGTCGTACCGAAGAAGGCCTTTTATGTTCATCAAGGCGATCCGGCTGGACGACGCGCCGCGGGAGGGCCATCCCTTCGACCTGCCGGTGGTGCGCGGGTTGCGCGAGCGCGGCGGGCTGCGGCTGACGGCGCCGGTGACGCTGCTGGCCGGTGACAACGGCAGCGGCAAATCCACCCTGGTCGAGGCGATCGCGGTGGCGGCCGGGTTCAACCCCGAGGGCGGCACGACGGCGTTCAACCTGCCCACCCGGCCGGGCGAGTCGGCGCTGGGCGCTCATCTGACGCTGTCCCGCCCGCCGGGCCGCAGACCGCGCACCGGGTTCTTCCTGCGCGCCGAGTCGTTCTACAACGTGGCGACCGCGATCGATCAGCTCGGGGTGGTCGGCTCCTACGGCGGGCGGTCGCTGCACGAGCGCTCCCACGGCGAGTCCTTCCTGGATCTGGTGGCGCACCGGTTCGGGCCGGCCGGGCTGTACGTGCTCGACGAGCCGGAGGCGGCGCTGTCGGTGAACGGCTGCCTCGCGCTGCTGGTGCACATCGCCGAGCTGGTCGCGGCGGGCAGCCAGTTCGTCGTCGCGACGCACTCGCCGATCCTGCTGGCCTGCCCGGACGCCACCATCGTGGAGATCGGCGCGGACGGGACGCTCGGCGAGGTCGGCTACGACCAGGCCGAGGCGGTGGCGCTGACCCGCACCTTCCTGGCCGACCCGCAGCGGATGCTCCGGCAGCTCCTCGCGGGGTAGACTGGTTGCAAAATGCAACCGGAAGGTGAGGGAGCGTCATGCCGAAGTTCATCACCATCGGATACGGCGACCGGGCCGGCTACGACCGCACCGACCCGGCCGTCCGGGACCGGGCCCACGCGCACGACCGGGAGCTGATCGCCGGCGGCGCGCAGGCCGGCGTCGCGGGCGAGCCGGTGCAGGTCCGCAACCACGACGGCGCCGGGGTGCGGGTCACGAAGGGCGCGTTCGGATCGGCGCCGCTGCCCCTCGCCGGCTTCGGGATCATCGAGGCGGCCGGCCTGGACGAGGCGATCGCCATGGTGGCGGGCACGCCGTGCGCGGTGGCCCAGGGCGTCGTCGAGGTGTGGCCGCTGCAGGAGTCATGACAGCGATGAGGGCGCTGTAGTGGACGGCGGCAAGGATCGCGGCGCGGTCCGGGTCGGCGGGACGGTCCGCCGCACCCCGGGCCGCTGGACCCCGGCCGTCCACGCCCTGCTGCGCCATCTCGAGCAGTCCGGTTTCGATCGGGCGCCGCGGCCGCTCGGCCTGGACGCCGACGGCCGGGAGACGCTGACCTACCTGCCCGGCGAGACGGTCGGCAGCGCCCGCCCATGGCCCGCCTGGGTGTACTCCGACGACGCGCTCGTGCAGGTGGCGCGCTGGCTGCGGGACTACCATGCGGCGGTCGCCGGCTTCCGCCCGCCGGCCGGCGCGGTCTGGCGCGAGGGCGGCGTCTGGCGACCGGGACTGATCATCGCGCACAACGACGCGGCGCCGTACAACGCGGCCTGGCGGGCCGGCCGCCTCACCGGCTTCTTCGACTGGGACCTCGCCGCGCCGCTCACCGCCGAGCAGGATCTCGCGGGCGTCGCGTTCAGCTGGGTGCCGCTGCACGCGCGCGCGGTGGTCGCGGCCGAGGGTTTCACCGCCTTCGCCGCGAGGCCGCGGCGGCTGCGTGCGTTCCTTCATGCGTACGGGTGGAGCGCCACCGCAGCGGATTTCAGCACGACCGTGCAGCACCGGGTGCGGGAATGGGCGGACACGCTGCGGGCCACCGCGGCCGCCGGAGACCCCACCTATCGAGGCATGCTCGCGGCCGGCGTCGACCGCCGGCTGGACCGCGCCGCCGACGAGCTCGCCGAGCTGCGGTTCTGAGCCTCACGGCGCCGCGACGACGGTGCGGATCGCCGCGTGCAGGGCCGCCGTCAGGGCGGCCACGGCCGGGTGGCCGGCGGCGCCGCGGCGGTAGGCGAGGCGGGTGCGGCGGCGGGTCGGGACCGGCAGCAGGCGCACGCCGGGCGGCGGGGCGGTGGTGGCCAGGGCGGGTACCAGGGAGACGCCCTGGCCGGCGGCGACCAGGGCGAGCACGGCGGTGAAGTCGTCGGCCTGGTGGCGTACGCGCGGGGTGAAGCCGGCGTCGCCGCACACCCGCATCGTCACGCCGTGGCAGAGCGTGCCCGGCGTGGCCGTGATCCAGTCCCGGTCGCGCAGGTCCGCGACGGTCGCGGCCGGGCCGGCGGCGGCGGGCACGGCGAGGTGGACGGCTTCGTCGAACAGGGCCACCGACTCCAGGTCGTCCGAGGCCGGGCCCACCGACTGCCGATCGACCGGCTCCCGATCCGCCGGCGCGGGAGAAGCCAGGTCCGGAGAAGCCTGCGCGGGAGAAGCCAGGTCCGGAGAAGCCAGGTCCGGAGAAGGCGGCGAGGGAGAAGCCGGGCCGAGGGGAGCCGGGACGGTGAGGGCGGGACCGGATCGGGGGATCGGGGCGGGGTCGTAGGCGTGGATCAGGCCGGCGTCCAGGGTGCGGTCGCGCAGCGCGGCCGGCACGGCGGCCGGGTCCAGTTCGGTGACCATGAGGTCGAGGGCCGGGTGCTCGCGGCCGAGCGCCACCAGGGCGGGCGGCAGGATGGTGCGGACCGCGGTCGGGAAGGCGCCGATGCGCAGCGGACCGGACGGTCCGGTGCGGGCCGCGGCGAGGGCGGCGCCGGCCGACTCCAGGGCGGCGAGCACGGCACCGGCGTGCCGGACCAGGACCCGGCCGGCGGCGGTGAGGGTGACCCGGCGGCCGGTGCGTTCCAGCAGCGGGACCCCGGCCTCGCGCTCGAGCGCGGAGAGCTGCTGGGAGACCGCGGACGGCGTGTAGCGGTGCAGGCCGGCCACCGCCGCGATGGTGCCGAGCCGGTCGAGGTCGTGGAGCAGCCGCAGCCGGCGCACGTCGAGCATCAGCTCAGCTTACGGTCGTCAGCAGAACAATGAACTGGACCTTAACGACGGGCCGGACCAAGCTCGACCGCATGGATCTCTCCGGTATTCACGTCCCGCTGATCACTCCCTTCGACGCCGACGGCGCGGTCGCCTACCCCGTACTCGAAAGGCTCGCGCAGGACATCCACCGGGCCGGCGCCCGCCCGCTCGCGCTCGGCACCACGGCCGAGGCGGGCTCCCTCACCGACGCCGAGCGGCGCGACGTGCTGGCGGTCCTCGCCCAGGCGGAGATCGTCGGCGCGAACACCGCGGAGCAGCTGCGGCAGGCGCGGCACGCCCGGGCCGCGCTGACCCTGGTGCCGCCGTTCGTCCGGCCCGGCGAGGAGGGCGTGGTCCGGCACTTCGCGGCCCTCGCGGCGGGCAGCCCGATCCCGCTGATCGTCTATCACGTGCCGGCGCGCACCGGCCAGCAGCTGGGCCCGGACACGATCCGCCGGCTGGCCGCCATCGACGGCGTCATCGGGATCAAGTACGCGACGGGGGTGATCGACGCCGGCCTGGTGGGGCTGCTCGCCGATCCGCCGGACGGCTTCGCGATCCTCTGCGGCGACGACGTGCTGCTCGCGCCGATGCTGGCGATGGGCGCGCCGGGCGGCATCCTCGCCTCGGCACACCTCGCGACCGAGCGTTTCGTCCGGTTTCACGGTGAGCGCGATCCGGCCGAGGGGCACCGGCTCGCGCGGCTGTCTCAGGCCCTGTTCGCGCAGCCCAACCCCACGGTGGTCAAGGCCGCGTTGCATGCGGCGGGCCGCATTCCCACCCCCGGCGTACGACTGCCGCTCTTGCCCGCCGCGCCACCGAGCTTCTATGGTTCATTAGTGGAGTAACTAACCGACGAAGGGCGGGGGTCCCGTGTTCGACGACCACAGCCCGATCTACCGGCAGATCGCCGAGCAGATCAAGGCACAGGTGCTCCGGGGTGTGCTCAAGGCCGAGGAGAAGGTGATGTCCACGAACCAGTACGCGGCGGACTACCGGATCAACCCCGCCACCGCGCAGAAGGCGTTCCAGCAGCTCGTCGACGAAGGCGTGATCTACAAGCGCCGCGGCGTCGGGATGTTCGTGAGCGCCGACGCGCCGCGGCGGCTCCGCGACGAGAAGCGCGAGCGGTTCTTCACCGACGTGCTCGAGCCGATGGTCGCCGAGGCCCGCACCCTGGGCATCCCGGCCGCCGACGTGGTGGCCCGCATCCAGCAGCTGTTCACCGACGACGACCGGGGGGAAGGCCGATGACGCTCGCGATCCGGACCACCGACCTGCGGGTCCGCTACGGCGACACCGAAGCACTGCACGGTCTCGACCTCGACCTGCCCGGCGGCAAGATCTACGGCCTGCTCGGGCGCAACGGCGCCGGCAAGAGCACGCTGCTCGCCGCGCTGGCCGGCTTCCGCAAGCCGTCGGCCGGCACGGTGCGGATCGGCGGCGAGCCGGTCTTCGAGAACCTCGCGGTCACCACGAGGATCTGCCTGATCCGCGAGGACGGCGCGGTCGGCGACCCGTCCGACAACCTGGGCGACGTTCTCGACATGGCCCGCCACCTGCGGCCGAGCTGGGACAAGCGGTACGCGGAGCAGCTGATGGACCGCTTCGCGCTGCCCCGGAAGAAGACCATCTCGGCGCTGTCGCGGGGGCAGCGCTCGGCGTTCGGGGTGGTCGTCGGGCTGGCCTCGCGGGCCCCGCTGACCCTGTTCGACGAGGCGCACCTGGGCATGGACGCGCCGACCCGGCAGCTGTTCCTCGACGAGCTGCTGCGCGACTACCTGGAGCGGCCGCGCACCTTCGTGATCTCCACCCACCTGATCGAGGAGCAGAGCCCGCTCTTCGAGGAGGTGCTGATCATCGACCGGGGCCGGATGCTGGTGCACGAGGAGCTCGACGAGCTGCGCAGCCGGGGCGTGTCGGTGACCGGCCCGGCCGAGGAGGTCGACGCGTTCGTGGCCGGGCTGACCGTGCTGAGCCGGCAGCGGCTCGGCCCGACCGAGCAGGCCATGGTCTACGGCGCGCTCGGCGACGACCAGCGGCGGCAGGCCAAGGCCCGCGGCCTGGAGCTGGGGCCGGTCGGCGTGCAGGACCTGTTCATCCATCTGACGAGCGCGAGCACGGGGGTGCCGAGATGAGCCGCTGGCCGATCGCCCGCTACCTGCTGGGCAGCCACACGATCTTCCTGCTCCTGCTGCTGTTCGGCGTCTACCTGTTCGTCGGCGTGCTGGTCGGCGTCGTGTCGCTGTTCACCGAGATCCGGCTCAGCGGCGTCGACGTGGTCGGCCAGGTGCTGCCGTGGGCGGCGCTCGGCTACGGCGCCAGCACGTCCGGGCTGATCGCCACGGTGCTGGTGCACGGCCGGACCCGCCGCGAGTTCCTGATCCAGCACCCGGTCTTCCAGGTGATCACGACCGGCCTGATCGCCGCGATGATCACCGGTGTCTACGTCGTGGAGACGCTCGCCTACCGGGCCCTGGACTGGGATCAGAAGGTGCAGGAGCAGCGCGCCTACGCCAGCACCACGGAGTACGCGACGATCTTCGGGGTGTACTGGAGCATGCTGCTGATCTGGCTGATGCTCGGCGTGTTCGTCGGCAACGCGCTGTACCGCTGGGAGGCGGCGGGCGCGCTGTCGTTCGTGCCGGCCGCCCTGATCGTGCTGTTCAGCGGGGGAGTGAACGGCTTCTTCAGCCTGCCGTTCGCCCGCTCCGACCTGCCGCTGCTGCCGGTCACCGCGGTCGCCGTGGCGCTCGCCTACGGCCTGCTCTGGTACACCGGCCGGGACGTCCCGCTCAAGACCAGGGTGGCATAGGGTTCCCCGATGCGCGTTCTGATCACTGGGGGAACCGGTTCGCTCGGCCGTCGCGTGGTGGCCCGCGCGGCGGCCGCCGGCGCCGAGCCGGTCGGCACCTATCTGAACAGTCCCGGTCCGGGGGCGGCGGTGCGGCTCGACATCCGGGATCCGGCCGGCGTGCGGCGGGTGCTGCGCGAGGTCCGTCCGGACGCGGTCGTGCACGCGGCCGCCGGCCGCGATCGCCACGATTGGCGGGCCAATGCGGACGGTGCGGCCATCGTCGGGGTTGCGGCGGCGGAGGCGGGCGTACGGCTGGTGCACGTCTCCAGCGACGCGATCTTCTCGGGCCGGGCCGTGCACTACGACGAGAACGCCCTGCCGGACCCGGTCTACGCCTACGGCGCCGCGAAGGCGGCCGCCGAGACCGCGGTCCGCGCCGCCGACCCGTCCGCGGCGGTGGTGCGCACGTCGCTGATCCTCGGCGACGGCAACGGCTACGCCGAGATCCTCACCCACGATCTCGTGGCGGGCCGGGTGGAGGGTGCCCTGTTCACCGACGAGATCCGGTGCCCGGTGCACGTCGACGACCTGGCCGACGCGCTGCTCGAGCTGGCCGCCGGCGACTACGCCGGGGTGCTGAACGTGGCCGGCGCCGACCCGGTCAGCCGCTACCACCTCGGCGTCCTGGTGGCCCGCCGGGACGGCCTCGACCCGGCCGCGATCCCGGCGTCGACGACCGCCGAGCTGGGCCTGCAGCGGCCCACCGACGTGCGGCTGGTGATCGACCGGGCCGCCGCGGTGCTGACGACTCGGCTGCGCGGCGCCGCCGAGTTCCTGGCGTGACGGTTTTATTCGGATGAAGCCGGCGGGCGGATTGCCGATACTGGGCCGCGTGACCGACAAACGCACCATCCGCGTCACCGTGCGCGGATCCTTCGACAACCTCACCGCCGACCAGAAGGCCGAGCTCCTCGCCGCCGGCGCCGAGCACGCCGACATGCTCGACGTGCAGTACACGGCCGAGGGTCACCTGCACTACGACCTCGCGGCCCGGCCGTTCTTCACCTTCCGGTTCGCCGAGGAGGTCGACGAGGAGAAGGACATCCCGCAGGTGACGGCCCGGGCCGAGGCCAAGGCCGCGGCGTGGATGACCGCGCGGGGGTACGGGTTCAAGCGGATCACCTCGCAGACCGTCGACATGTCCGAGGTGCCGCTGGGCCCGCGCGGCCGCCGCCTGCAGGGCTGATCTCCCCGTTCGCCGGCTGCGTCGCCGGCGGGGCGGGAACGCTCAGCCGGCCCGCTCGGCGGCGCTGCGCTCGACGCAGAACTCGTTGCCCTCGGGGTCGCGCAGGGTGACCCAGCCGGTGCCGTCCGGCTTGCGGTGGTCCTGGAAGATCGTGGCGCCGAGGGCGACGACCTTGTCGACGAACGCGTCGCGGGTGCCGGTCGGCGGCTGGATGTCGAGGTGCAGGCGGTTCTTCACCGTCTTCGCCTCGGGCACCGCGATGAACAGCAGGCCCGGGGTGGACTCCACTAGGGCCTCCTCGTCGTCGGACTCGGCGTCGATCGGGGCGCCGGTCAGCTCCGACCAGAACCGGGCGATCCGCAGCGGGTCGCGGGCGTCGATGGTGATGTGACGGATGGCCATGAACGCCACTATAGACGGTGCGTCAACCAACGGTTGACGACGACGTGCCGTCAACCTATGGTTGACGGCATGACCTCTCCCGTCCGTCTCGACGACCTGATCGCGGCGATCCACTCCAGCCGCCCCGACTCGCCGATCGAGCGCCTCAGCGAAGCCGTCCTGCTCGCCGACCGGCTCGGCGAGCTCTCCGACCACCTCATCGGCCACTTCGTCGACCAGGCCCGCCGGGCGGGCAGCTCGTGGACCGAGATCGGCGCCGGCCTCGGCGTCTCCAAGCAGGCCGCGCAGAAGCGGTTCGTCGGCCGGTTCGACATGGCCCAGGGCTTCCAGCGGTTCTCCGACGACGCGCGGGCTGCCGTCGCCGGCTCGACCGGCCACGCCCGGCGGCACGGCCACGCCGAGATCGCCCCCGGCCACCTCGTCCTCGCCCTGCTCGACCGCCCCGCCGGCCTCGCCGTGCGGGCGCTCACGGCGCAGGGCCTCACCGCCGGCGCCGTGCGGGACGCCGTCGTCGCGGCGCTGCCGGCGGCGGCCGGGGCCGTGCCGGACGTCGTGCCGTTCGACGGCCGCGCCCGCAAGGCCCTGGAGCTGACCTTCCGGGAGGCGCTGCGGCTCGAGCACGAGGAGGTCGGCACCGGGCACCTGCTGCTCGCGCTGATCGAGGAGGAGGAGCCGGGCGCCGGAATCCTCGGCCGGCTCGGGGTGCGCAAGGACGCGGCCGAGCGGACCGTGCTGGCCGGGCCGGCCGAGACCCGGCGAGCGTAGGCTCCGCCCGTACCCCGCAGGCTCTTGATCTTGATAGTGGGCTCAGCCGAGCGGGAAGTCGGTGAGCGTGTGCCACGAGTCGCCCGGCTGCGGAACGCCGGCGACCAGGCGCAACGCGGTGACCCGGGCCCGGATCGGCAGATGCGCCCGGACCTGCTCGGCGGCGGCGTCCAGCTCCGGCTTCGGGTGGTCGTGGCCCACCGTCAGATGCGGCACCACCTCGTCGAACACGCCCTCGTAGGGCGGCGCCTGCGGAAACCGGGTGGCGATCCGGTGGGTCAGCTCGCGGAACGGCTCGGCCGGATCGGGCGCCAGCCACAGCACCCGGTCGGTGAACCAGGCGACCCGGTCCAGGGTCAGGAAGAACCGCGGCACCCCCGCCGCCACCAGCCGCAACGCGGCGAGCACCGACGGGGTCAGCTGCGCCGGGGGCAGGAACGGGTAGAGCACCGTGATGTGCGCGGGAATGCCCCACGCCGCCGCGGCGTCCAGCCGGTCGCGCAGGCCGGCCACCGCCGGCTCGGCCTCCGGAATCGGCACGATCAGGGCGCTCTGCGTCGGTTCCACCGCTGTATTCAAACACTGACGGATGTCATGGTCCGCCCGTGACGCACGGCGCAGGTGCCGATCCGCCCGCGGCGGCACGCTGGTCGCATGACGGAAGTAGACGCGGTGGCCCTGGACGGGGTCGTCAAACGGTTCGGGCCGGTCACCGCGGTGGCCGGGCTCGACCTGCGGATCCGCCCCGGCGAGGTGGTCGCCCTGCTCGGCCCGAACGGGGCCGGCAAGACCACCACGATCGACATGCTGCTCGGTCTCACCCGGCCCGACGCGGGGACGGTCCGGGTGTACGGGCATCCGCCGCAGGACGCGGTCGCGCTCGGCCTGGTCTCGGCCGTGATGCAGACCGGCGGGCTGCTCAAGGACTACACGGTCGAGGAGACCGTGCGGCTCACGGCGGTGCTGTTCGGCCGGCCGCGCGCGGCGGTCGCCTCGGCGCTGGAGCGTGCCGGGATCACGGACATCGGGGATCGCCTCGTCGGCAAGTGCTCCGGCGGGCAGCAGCAGCGGCTGCGGTTCGCGATGGCGCTGCTGCCCGACCCGGAGCTGCTGATCCTCGACGAGCCGACCACCGGGATGGACGTCGGCGGCAGGCACGACTTCTGGACCGCGATCCGGCAGGACGCGGCCGGCGGGCGCACGGTCATCTTCGCGACGCACTATCTGGAGGAGGCCGATGCGTACGCGGACCGGGTGGTCCTCGTGCGCCGGGGCGCGATCGTCGCGGACGGGACGGCGGCGTCGGTGAAGGCGCTGGCTTCCGGGCGGACCGTGCGGGCGACGCTGCCGTTCGCTTCTATTTCGGACATGTCGGGAATATCGGGTGTTGATTCCGCAGAGGTTCGCGGCGACACCGTCTATCTGCACGGGCGGGACACCGACGCGATCGCCCGGCACCTGCTGACCACGACGCCCGCCCGCGACCTGGAGATCACGTCGCGGAATCTGGAAGAGGCGTTCCTGACCCTGACGGCGGATGAGTCATGACTGTCGCTGCTCGTACCCTGCCGCGCCTCGGCGGCTTCAACCTCGGGATGATCGGGCTCGAGCTGCGCCGGATGATGCGGAACAAGCGCACGGTGATCTTCACCCTGATCATGCCGGCGGCGTTCTTCCTGCTGTTCGGCAGCAGCGCCGAGTACCGCACCGAGCGGGTCGGCGACGGCAACGTCACCGGCTACATCCTGATCAGCATGGCCGTGTACGGCGCGATGCTGGCGACCACGAGCGGCGGGGCGATGGTCTCCATCGAGCGGGCCGCGGGCTGGTCCCGGCAGCTGCGGCTCACGCCGCTCAAACCGCTCGCGTACGTGGCCGTCAAGCTCTCCCTGGCGATGATCATCGGCGCGGTGTCGGTGGCGGTGGCCTGTGTCGTCGGCGCGTTCGGGGGCGCCGAACTGCCACCGCATGCGTGGATCGGCTGCGCGCTGCTGGCCTGGGTGTGCTCGCTGGTGTTCGCCGCGTTCGGGCTGTTCATGGGTTACCTGCTGCCCAGCGAGAACGTCATGCAGATCCTCGGCCCGGTCCTGGCCGTGCTGTCCTTCGCGGGCGGCCTGTTCGTGCCGGTCGACGAGCTCGGATCCACGTTCGCCACCCTCGCGAAACTCACCCCGGTCTACGGTGTCGGCGCGATCGCCCGGTACCCGCTCGTGCAGGACGGCGACCTGTGGGTCGCCACCCTCAACGTGCTCGTGTGGACCGCGCTGTTCGCGGCCGGCGCGATGTGGCGCTTCCGCCGCGACACGGCCCGGGTCTGAGGGCCTCGGTACCGTGACCGACATGGTCGCCGAACGCCCCGCCCCGCGCTACGGCTGGGCGTTCGCCGCCATCTGGCTGTTCTATCTGGGCGAGAACCTCAACGCCCTGCTCACGGCGGGGCCCGGCTGGCAGCGCAGCGTGGGGCTGGCGGCGCTGGCCGGGTTCGCCGTGGTGTACGTGCTGGTGCTGGCGCAGTTGCGGCACCTGCGCTGGTCCTTCTCCTCGTCGTCTTCGCCGGCCTCTCCTGCCTCTTTTTCGCCGTCCTCTTTCTCGGCGGCCTCTTTTTCGGCGGCCTTGCCCTCGTCGGGGCCGTTCGGTGCGCTCTTCGTCTGGCTGGCGCTGGTCGTGATGACCGGGCTGGGCGCGCTGCAGATCCCCGGCGCCGGGCCGCACGCGCTGACGTGCCTCGTCTACATCGCGGCGACGGCGATGATGGGCCTGCCCCGGCGGCAGGGCATCACCGTGGCGGTGACCATGGTGGTGCTCGCCGAGGTGCTGCTGCGCACCCTGCCCGGCTGGCGCACGGCCGGGCACGGCTACAGTCTCGCCATCGTCCTCGCCGCAGTCGCGACCGGCGGGATCCGCCTCGCCCTCGACCGCCAGCGCCGGCTGCGCGTCGCCCAGGGCGAGATCGCCGCCCTCGCCGTCGCCGACGAACGGGCCCGGATCGCCGCCGACCTGCACGACATCCTCGGCCACTCGCTGACCGTGGTGACCGTGAAGGCCGAACTCGCGCAGCGCCTGCTCGACGTCGACCTGGACCGCGCCCGCGCCGAACTGCGCGACCTGGAGTCGCTGGCCCGGGACGCGCTCGCCGACGTCCGCGCCACCGCCCTCGGCATGCGCGGCATCTCCCTGCCCGGCGAGATCGCGGCGGCCCGGCAGGCCCTCGCCGCCGCCAACATCGAAGCCGACCTGCCCGGCGCCGCCGACGACGTGCCCACCCGCAACCGCGAACTCTTCGCCTGGACCATCCGCGAAGCCGTCACCAACATCGTCCGGCACAGCGGCGCCCGGCACGCGATGGTCCGCCTCACTCCCCGCAGCGTCGAAATCCTCGACGACGGGGTGGGCGTCCAGGCGGGCTCACCCGGCTCCGGTGCGGGCGGCTCCGGCGCGGGCGACTTCGCGGCCGGCGGGTCCCAGGCCGGCGGCCCCGGTTTCCCGCCCGGCGACCTCGGTGCAGCCGGCGGGTCCCGAACCGGCGGCCTGGGTGCGGCCGGCGGTTTCCCGGCTGGCGGGTCCCCAGCCGGCAGCCTCGGCGCGGGCGATTTCCCGGCCGGCGATCTCCGTGCGGGCGGTTTCCCGGCCGGCGGCCTGGGTGCGGGCGGCGGGTTGGGTCCGGGCGGCGGTCAAGGGCTGGCCGGGCTGCGCCGCCGCGCCGACGAGCTGGGCGCCCATCTCACGGTGGGCAACCGCGCCGACGGCGAGCCCGGCTTCCGGGTGCTGATGGAGGCCTCTTCGTGACCGGCCCGCTCCTCTGCTCGTACTCCTTCACCCTCTTTCCCCCTGCGGAGGCCCTCTCATGATCCGGCTGCTGCTCGCCGACGACCAGGCGCTCGTGCGCGGCGCGATGGCGGCCCTGCTCGACCTCGAACCGGACCTCGAAGTCGTCGCCGAGGTCGGCCGCGGTGACGAGGTGGTGGCCGCCGCGAAGGAGCACGGCGCCGACGTCGCGCTGCTCGACGTGCAGATGCCCGGCCTCGACGGGATCAGCGCGGCGCGGATGCTGCACGAGCAGGTGCCGTCCTGCCGGGTGCTGATGGTGACCACGTTCGGCCGGGCCGGCTACCTGAAGCAGGCGATGGCGGCCGGCGCCGACGGGTTCATCGTGAAGGACACCCCGGCCCGCCGGCTCGCGGACGCGGTCCGCCGGGTGCACCAGGGCCTGCGGGTGGTCGACCCGGCCCTCGCCGCCCAGTCGCTGGCGCACGGCGACTCCCCGCTGACCGAACGGGAGACCGACGTCCTGCGCGCCGCCCGGGACGGCGGAACCGTCGCCGACATAGCCCGTGAGCTGCGGCTTTCGGAGGGAACCGTGCGCAACCACCTCTCCTCGGCGATCGGCAAGACGGGCGCGCGCACCCGCGCCGAGGCGGTCCGGCTCGCTGTCGACGCGGGGTGGCTGATTCCGTAGGCACGCGGCCCGGGAAGCTGCTATGACTCCAAACCTCGACTTGAGGAGAAATTCGGAGTGCAACCGAGCAGCAACCGAGAGTGCCACTTCTCTGCACCCGTAGCGGCGAAAAGTTCCCCCTGTCAGCAGTACACAGGGGGGAACCGAAATGACCGCGACCGTTCAGACTTCCGTCACGCCCGCTCCCGCCGCCCAGGCCCCGGCCGTCTCCGCGACGGCGCAGTCGGGCGCGGCCATGCCGGCCGCCACGGGTGCGGCCGTGCCGGCGGGTGCGGCCGTGCCAGCGGGTGCGGCCGTGCCAGCGGGTGCGGCCGTGCCGGCGGGTGCGGCCGTGCCGGCACCTTCGCCGGCCGCCTCCGTGCCAGCGCCGGCGCCGGCGCCGACCGTCGCGTCCGTCACGCCGGAGCAGGAGGCGCTGATCCGGGACAACATGGCGCTGGTCGGCCACATGGTCCGCGAGATGCTCTTCAAGGTGCCGCCGCACGTGCACCGTGACGATCTCGCCTCGGCCGGGTACGCCGCCCTGGTCACGGCCGCGCAGTCGTTCGACGCCGAGCGCGGCATCCCGTTCGGCCGGTTCGCCGCGGTCCGCGTCCGCGGCGCCCTGCTCGACGAGCTGCGCAGCATGGACTGGGCGAGCCGCTCGGTCCGGGCCCGCGCCCGCCGCGCCGACGTGGCCCGCGAGGAACTGACCCGCCACCTGGGCCGCACCCCGACCGCCGAGGAACTGGCCGAACTGCTCGGCGTCGCGGTCGGCGAGCTCAGCAGCGTCGACGACGACGTCCAGCGCGCCGCCGTGCTCTCACTGCAGGGTTTCGCCACCGGCACCGCCGAGGACCTGGTCACCGAGACCGCGATGAACCCCGAGGAGCTGCTGCTGCACCGCGAGCGCCTCGGCTACCTGCACGACGCGGTCACCGTGCTGCCGGAACGTCTCCGCTACGTCGTCGAAGCCTCCTTCCTGCAGGAACGCCCGCTCTCCGAGGTCGCCGCCGAACTCGGCGTCACCGAGTCCCGGGTGTCACAGCTGCGCACCGAGGCCCTGGCCCTGCTCCGCGACGGCCTGATCACCCACATGGAGCAGAAGCGCGTCCCGGACGCCAAGGACGGCTGCGTCGCCCGTCGCCGCGCCGCCTACGCCGCCCAGATCGCCGCCCGCAGCACCATGACCAGCCGCCTCGGCGTCACCGACGCCCAGGGCCTGCGCCTCTCCGACATCCCGGCCCGCATGCCGCAGGCCGCCTAGTCCGTGGCCCGACGCCCGAGTTGTCCGTGGCCCGGCGCCGCGACCAGGGTCATCCCCGGAGGGGCCGCCGCGCGTTCCGCTAGGCGGCCCCTCCGCCCACCCCACTTGGGTACGAGGAACCCGACCGCCCCCGATATCAACGGTCGCTTCCTCTGATCCGCAGAGGCCGGTAGCCCTCACCGATCCGTGCCGCCCACGTCGGTGTCGGAAGGAGGCGGTCGCCCCAGGACGAGCGGTTGCCCAGGCCGCCGGCTGGTCACGTGGACGCTGCCAGGACGCCAAGTGCCGACGTCGCCGGCTGGTCATGTGGTCAGCCGCCGGGTCGTCAGGTCGTCCAGTGGTCAGCCGCCAGGTCGCCAGGTGCGCTGGGTGGCCAGGTCGCCGGGTCGTCTCAGGCGGTCATGGCGCCTCCTCGGGTCATGCGTTGGCCTCGGGTTGTCCGTCTGTCGCGGTTCGCGCGTGCTCTGCGGTTCGAGTGCCCTATGCGGTTCATGCGTGCTGTGCGGTTCAAGTGCCCTGTGCGGTTCGAGTGCGCGGTGCGGTTCATGCGTGCTCCTCGGCAGGCCGGCGTCACTCGGCCGGGAACGGTCGGGGGTGCTCCTAGGTTCAGGCGGCCTCCTCGGTCCAGCGGAGTTGTGGCTCCGGGCGGGTCCGGGACGCGGCCAGGGTGGCCAGGGCCAGGGCGGCACCGAGGACGGTCAGGGCCAGGTTCAGCCAGACCGCGGTGGACGGCCAGTACGGGCCGCCCAGCTTCAGGGCGCTGTGCACGGTGTAGACGTCCTTGAGGGTGCTGTCGTAGGTGAAGACGCGCAGCACGTTGCCGTAGAGGGCGACCGCCGGCACCGCCAGCGTCAGGATCGTCGTCGTGGCGAGGGCGGCCGCGGTGCGGGCCCGGGCCGCGGGCCGGTGCCGGATGCGGCGGGCCGCGGCCGCCGCCAGTAGCCAGCCGGTGAGCAGGCCCGCCGCGCCGCCGAGGACGATCGCCGGGATCAGGGCGGCGCTGCCGGCCGGGGAGACCATGGTGCTCACCGAGGCCTCGGCCGGGTTGTCGGCGTCGCCGGCGATGGTGAAGCCGCTGACCGAGAGCAGCACGCCGTCCCGGTCGGCGTCGAACTCCCAGCCGGTGAGCGGGCGCTGGCCGGCCTGCTCGTCGGCGCGGCGGGCCTCGATCGGCGGCCACGGGGTGCTCGCGCTCAGCCGCCAGCCGTCGGCGGCGAGCCGGGCGCGGGCCGCCTCGGCGTCCCACGACGGGTCGGCCGCGCTGGACCAGCCGACCGCGTCGGTGCTCCACGGCGACGGCGACGGGTCGACGATGGTGCGGGACAGCTCGGCGCCGGGGCTGCCGCTGACCGCGCGGTGCAGCGCGGCGGCGGCCTGCGGATCGGGCACCCGCAGGAACGCCTGCTCGACCGCCCACGAGCCGGCGGCCGCGCCGAACGCGCCGCCGATCAGCATGACCAGCACCGCGGCGACCCAGGCGAGCGGCCGCCGGGCGGGCAGCCGGAACCGCTGGCGGATGCCGCTGCCGATCAGGTGCCAGGCGTCGGCGCCGGCCGGTCGGCGCCGGCCGGGCTCGGCCATCTCGAGCAGCGTCGTCACGACCTCCGCACCGTGACGACGGCGGTAGTCCCGCGGGTAGGCCCGCAGCAGGCGCTTGCACGCCCGCTCGAACCGGGGATCCGCCTCGGGCCAGGAGGTGCCGGCCGGCCACCGGTCCGGCCGGGACCAGGGATCGGCCTGCTCCGGGCCGGGTTGCTGCGGATCGGGCCGCAGGCCGGGCACCGGGTCGCCCAGTCGCCAGAGCTCGTCCTGCGGCGACGGGTCGCCGTGCCAGCCGGTCGCGGTCATGCCGGTGCCCCCGGCGCCGCGGCGCCACGCGCGGGCGCGGCGGAGAAGACGGCGAAACGGCTGAGCCCCGGGACGGCGCCGGGGCGCTGCCGCAGCTGGGTCTCGGCGGCCGAGGCCCGCTGGCGCAGCCGGCCGACCTCGGCGACCAGGGTGGCGGCGCCGGAGTCGCTGAGACGGTAGTAGCGGCGCAGCCGGCCCTCGACGGCTTCCTCCCGCTCCACCTCGATGAGGCCCTGGTCGGCCAGCCGGTCCAGGGCGCCGTAAAGGGTGCCGGGTCGCAGCTTCACGTCGCCACCCGACAGGTCGAGCACTGCTTGGACGATCCCGTAACCGTGCAGCGGCCGGGCGGCCAGCGCGGTCAGGATCAGGAATGTCGGCTCCTGCATGACGGCCACAGTACGTCGCCCGGCATATATCGGCAACCGAACTATGAAATTCGCTTGCGGCCCGGCCGGCGGCGGGGCAGTCTTGGCGCCGGACCTGCCGCCGGCCTTCAGGAGCACACGCCGATCATGTGAGAGCGACCCGACACGACCAGCCCTCTTCTGTCGGTGCCGCACACTCCGGAGGCGTCCTTGTCCAGCAACAACACGAAGAGCACCACCGTCCATCTGAAGACCGTCGGCCTCGGCATGGCCCACGACGGCGAGCCGCTCTTCGCCGGTCTCGACCTCGTTCTCCGCGAGGGCGACCGGATCGGGGTGGTCGGCCCGAACGGCGCCGGCAAGACCACGCTGCTGCGGGCGCTCGCGGGCGAGATCGCCCCGACGGCGGGGACGGTCTCGCTCGCGCCGGGGGCGCGGCTGTCCTTCGTACGCCAGGCCATGCCCTTGAACGACGAGAGCGTCGCCGCGTTCCTCAGCGCAGGTCTCGGTGAGCTCGCGGCAGTGACCGCGCGGCTGCGCGCGCTGGAGGCGCGCCTGGCGGCGGGAGAGGAGGTGCTCGACGAGTACGGGACCGTGCAGGAGCGCTGGACGGCGCTGGAGGGGTGGAAGGCCGAGGCGCGGCTGACCGAGATCCGGCAACGGCTCGACATCGCCCACCTGCCCGACGACCTCGACGCCGGGAAGGTCAGCGGTGGCGAGCAGGCACGGCTGCTGCTGGCGCGGGCGCTGCTCGACGCGCCCGACCTGCTGCTGCTCGACGAGCCGACGAACCACCTGGACGCCGAGGGCGCCGCGTGGCTGCGGACCTGGCTGCGCGACTTCCCCGGCGGAGTGATCGCGGTGAGCCACGACCGGGCGTTCCTCGACGAGTTCGCGACCCGGATCATCGAGCTCGACGGCATCGAGGAGCAGCCGCAGGACTATCCGGGCGGCGGATACACGGCCTACCGCGCCGAGAAACAGCGCCGCTGGGAGCGCCTGCTGCTCGACTTCGAGGCGCAGGAGAAGGACCGGCTGCGCTGGGAGGCCGACATCGCGAAGACCAAGGGGTACGCGCGCGGCGTCGAGAACACGGTTCGCTCCGGCGTCGAGGCGCCGCACCTGCGGCGGGTGGCGCGGCTGGTCGCCCGCAAGGCCAAGGTGCGCGAGCGGCGGCTGCGCCGGCAGATGGCGTCGGTCAAGTGGATCGCCCAGCCGCGGACCCGGCCGCCGCTGACGCTCGCCTTCCCCGGCGACGACACCGCCGACGGCGAGATCGTGCTGACGGCGCGCGACCTGACCGTGGCGCACGGCGAACGGGTGCTGCTCGACGCGGTCGACCTCGACGTCGTCCGCGGCGACCGGATCTTCATCACCGGCCGCAACGGCGCCGGCAAGACCACGCTGCTGCGGGCGCTCGCCGAGCGCAGCCCGGACGTCGCGGTGCTGCCGCAGACCGACGAGGGACTGCGCACCGGGACCAGCATGATCGACTTTTTCCGGGAGCGCGTCCCGGTCTACGTCGACGACGCCGAGCGGCTGCTGGCCGGCCACCAGTTCGAGGCCGAGCAGTGGGCCGCGCCGGTGCGCGACCTGTCCGGCGGCGAGCTGCGCCGGCTGCTGCTGGCCGTGGTGGTGAACAGCCCGGCCCGGATCCTGCTGCTCGACGAGCCGACCAACTTCCTCGACTTCGAGGCCCTCGACGTGGTGGAGGAGGCGCTGCGGCGATACCGCGGGACGCTGCTGTTCGCGAGCCACGACCGCTACTTCGCGGAGGCGGTCGGACACACCCGGCATTGGCACGTCGCCGGCGGCCGGATCGCCGAGTCCCGGCGCGAGACGGCGTGATCGACCCCCCTATGCTCTCAAGCTGGCTAGGGGAAAGCGGGATATTTTGAGTTCGGATATGAGCATCGTGGAAGCGGTGATCCTCGGCGCGGTCGAGGGTGTCACCGAATTCCTTCCGGTGTCCAGCACGGGTCACCTGACGATCCTGGAGAAACTGTTCGGGCACACCATCGACGACCCGGACATCACCGCCTTCACGGTGATCATCCAGTCGGGCGCGGTGCTCGCCACCATCCTGTTCCTGCGCAAGGACATCGCCCGGGTGGTGCCGGCGTTCTTCCGGGGGCTGTTCAACAAGGAGCACCGGGAGCACGCCGACTTCCGGTTCGGCTGGGCCGTGCTGCTCGGCTCGATCCCTATCGTGATCGCGGCGCTGCTGTTCAAGGACGCCATCGAGACGACGCTGCGCAGCCTCTGGTTCGTGGCCGGCGCGCTCATCCTGTGGAGTGGTGTGATGGCGTTCGCCGACCACGCCGCCACCCAGGTGCGCAACGAGAAGGACGTCACCTGGAAGGACACGCTGATCATCGGCACCGTGCAGTGCATGGCGCTGATCCCCGGCATCTCCCGCTCCGGCGCGACGATGTCGGCGGGCCTGCTGCGCGACCTCGACCGGGTGACCGTCACGAAGCTGTCGTTCTTCCTGTCGATCCCGGCGCTGACCGGCGCGTCCATCCTGCAGGGCGTCGGCGAGGCGGACCGGATCGCCAACGGCGTCGGCTGGACGAACACGATCGTCGCGACGGTGGTGTCGTTCGTGGTCGCCTACGCGTCGGTGACCTGGCTGCTCAAGTTCGTCTCGAAGCACTCCTACAGCATCTTCATCTTCTACCGGGTGGCGCTCGGCTCGCTGCTGCTGGTGCTGCTGGCGACGGGCACGATCTCCGCGAAGTGACAGCGTGCGATGAACGGCCGGGCCCTGGCGGCCCGGCCGTCCTGCGTGATCGACTGGGCGGATGATCTCCCCGGCTGCCACCGCCGCGCTGCGGCACGTCCGCGCGCTCGGCATGCCCGGGACCGTCCCGGACGCCCCGATCACCGTGAACTTCCACCCCGACCGGCTGCTCGCCGACGGCCGCACGGTCGCCGCGTGCCTGGCCGGCGAGGGCGTCTACCGCAGCCAGTTCGAGACGCGGATCTCCAACGGCGGGCTGCTCGCCTACCCGGGCGGGGACCGGGACCGCTGGGAGCACCGGATGTTCGGCGGCGCGTACTCCGGCGTCGAGGGCCGGCCGATCTACGGCGCGCTGAACCTGGCCGGGCACCCGGACGGCGCCGCGCCCCGGTTCGGCAGCTGCCATCTCGTGCTCGAGCCCGGCACCCTGCGGCGCGCGACGTTCTGCCACGGCGACAGCCACCCGCAGCCGTCCGTGGTCGGCACCGCCGACGCCTTCGGCGCGATCCGGCGCGCCCTGCACGACCAGGTCATCGGCGGTGGCGAGGCGCTCGGCGTCCGCGCCTCGTCGCCCGCGGAGTGGGAGGCCGCCGTGGCCGCGCGCCGGGCCTCGGCCGGCGCTCCGGGTAGTGGCTCAAGTGGTGGCTCAGGCCGCGTCCCGACGGCCGCCGACGGCGCGCGGCCGGGCACGACCGATCCGGCGCTCGGCAACCGCGCGCGGCCGGGCCCCATCGATCCGGCACTCGGCGACGGCGCGCGGCCGGGCACGACCGACCCGATCGGGGCGCTCGCCTGCGGGCGGACGCTCGACGACTACGTCGAGGCCCAGCTGCACGGCGGGCTCGCGCTGCGTGCGCACGTCACGGCCGTCGTGGCCGACCCCTCCTTCATGGGTACGGACACCGCGGCGCACCTGGCCTCGCTCGGCCTCCCGGTCCGGTGGCACGCCGGGTTCGCGCTGCCGGCCGCCGAGTTCCCGGCCGACCTGCGCGGACCGGACGTTCCGCCGCTGGCCCGGGAGATCGCCGAGCGGTACCGCCGCCCGGTCCTCGACGCCGAGGTCATCGGCCGGGCGGCCCGTGCCGCGGCCGGCGACCCCGGACGGCTCCAGCAGATCAAGTACCTCTGGCACATCCTGGTGCTGCGCGGCCGCCCCTTCTCCGGCCCTTAGAGAGGCTCACCCCCGCACAGCGCCTCCACCAGGCGCTCGCCCCGCGGCCACGGCCCGAAGCCGGTCTTCGAGTCGAGGTGGCCCACCGGGCCGGCGTCGACCACCTCGGCGCCCCAGGCCCGGGCCCACTCCTCGGCCTGCTCGAACGTCGCGTGCGGGTCGGTCCGGCTCGCCACCACCACGGTGCGGAACGGCAGCGGCCGGCGGGGCACCGCCATGTCACCGACGAACGGCGGGGTGACCAGCAGCGCGGCCTGGACCGGGCCGGTGTGCCGCTCCGCCCAGTACGCCACGGTGAGGCACCCGGCGCTGTGCGCGATCAGCACGGCCGGATCGGGGCTCGCCGCGAGCACCGCCTGCAGGGCGGCCACCCGCGGCTCCGGCTCGTAGGGCGGGCCCGGCGGCTCGGGTGCCCACGCGTAGCCGGATCGTCGCCGCACCCACTCCCACGACCAGTGCTCCGGATGGGCGACACCCCGGCCCGGCACCAGCAGACGACGCACGCTCACCAGTCCCTCCAATCGTCGGTGAACATGCCGACAACCTAGACCGGCCCACCGACATTTTCCGGCCGCTCGGCAGCGAGCCCCGTCGATGGCACACTGAGGACTCGCGGGGGAGAGGGGCCGGCATGGCGGAGGAGACCGATACCGATCAGCGAGCGCGGACCGATGCGGCGGTGCTCGTGGCGCTGGCCTGGTGCATCGTCGTCACGGCGGTGACGCTGGTCGTCGAGTCGGAGATCCTCACCGGCGGGCGGGACTGCGGTGAGCGGTCCTGGTGCCTCGGCTCGGAGGCGATGCTGACGATCGGCCTGGTCGCCGGCGCGCCGCTCTGGCTCGGGTACATGCTGGTCTCCTGGCTGATCGCGATCGCCGTCGCGCGCTCGGTCCGCTCGGCTCTCCTGGCCGGGACGCTGGCGGCGGGTTCGGCCGCGGCCCTCATCTTCCTGGTGCTGAGCCTCCTCTTCGGCGGGTGACGGAAGCACCGGCAGGTGACGGAAGCATCCGAGAGGTGAGGGAAGCATCCGCAGGTAAGGGAAGCATCCGGCAGGTGACGGAAGCAGGAAGCGGAGAACGCGACGAGCCCGCCGCCGGTCAAACCGTCGGCACGGTGCTCCGCTCGTACTCAATGGTCCAAAGCGGCCTTGACCAGCGCTATGGCCTGGTCGGACGGAATGCCCAACGCCCGGGTCTGTGCGGCGTAAGCCGCGGCAGCCTGCTGGGCGAGCACCGACGTCCCGGCAGCTCGCGACGTGATCACCGTGCCGGCGCGGCCCCGGGTCTCGACGAGACCGGCCTGCTCGAGTTCGCGGTAGGCGCGGGCCACGGTGTTCGCGGCGAGATTCAAATCGGTCGCGAGCTGGCGCACCGGGGGAAGCTTCGTGCCCGCCGGAAGGTCCCCGGCGGCCGCCAGCGCGGCGATCCGCAGCCGGACCTGCTCGTAGGGCGGCACCGGGGAGGCCGGGTCGATGACGATGTTCATCAGAGCAGTCTGGGGGGTGTGTTGCCGACCGCGGTGATGGCCCGCCGCAGCGGCACGAACGCCAGCAGGACGCCGCCGACCAGGAAGAACACCATCAGCGAGATGATGCCGGTGCGGTAGCTGTTGGTGAGCTGGAAGATCAGGCCGAAGAAGAGCGGGCCGAGCCAGCTGGTGCCCTTGTCGCTGATCTCGTAGAAGCCGTAGTACTCGCCCTCGCGACCGGAAGGGATCAGTTGCGAGAACAGGCTGCGGGACAGCGCCTGGCTGCCGCCCATGACCAGGCCGATGCCGGCGCCGAGCAGCATGAACGGCAGCGGTTCGCCCTCCGGCAGCCAGTAGGCGGCGGTGACCACGCCGAGCCACAGTGCCAGGCTGATCAGAATCGTCTTGCGGGCGCCGATCCGGTTCGCGAGGGCGCCGAGCAGCAGCGCGCCGCCGAACGCCAGGAACTGCACGATCAGGATCGTGATGATCAGATCCGACTGCTCGAGCTTGAGTTCCTCGGTGCCGAACTGGCTGGCCAGCGCGATGACGGTCTGGATGCCGTCGTTGTAGATCAGGTAGGCGCCGAGGAAGAACAGCGTGAGCGGGTAGGCCCGCATCGCCTTGATGGTGTGCCCGAGCTGCTTGAAACCGTCGGTGAGCACGTTGCCCTTTTCGGTCGTGCTCTCCCGGCCGGGGTGTTCTTTGAGCCAGAGCAGGGGTACGACGGTGAACGCCGCCCACCAGACGCCGGCCGACACGATCGACCAGCGGGCGATGTCGAGGGTGCGCTGCGGGTTGCCCTCCTCGCTGAGCATGGTCACCGCGACCAGGTTGAGCAGCAGCAGCAGGCCGCCGCCGAGGTAGCCGATCGCCCAGCCGCGGCTGGAGATCCGGTCCCGGTCGTCGGGGCCGGCCAGCTGCGGCAGGAACGAGTTGTAGACCACGATCGCGGCGCCGAACGCGATGTTGGCGATCAGGAACAGCAGGCCGCCGAGCAGGTACTGGTCGCCGGTGACGAACCCGATGCCGATGGTGGCGGCCGCGCCGAGGAAGGCGGCACCGGCCAGCAGCGGCTTCTTGCGCGGCGCCCGGTCGGCGATCGCGCCCATGACCGGCAGCACGAACACGGTGAGCAGCACCGACAGCGACACCAGGTACGCGTAGTAGGAGCCGGCCGCGACCGGGATGCCCAGCGGGTGGACGGTGCCCTCGCACTCGTCGGCGTCGATCGCGCAGCCGGCCGCCATCTCGGTGACCGTGGTCAGGAACGGTCCGAGGAAGACGGTGATGACCGTGGTGGAGAACGCCGAGTTGGCCCAGTCGTAGAAGTACCAGCCGGTGCGTTCCCGCCTGCCCGCTGTCGTTGTGACGGTCACGTGCGCTCCCAGGTGTTGATTTTGTGCGCGCACATGATGTCACCCGGCGGGCGTCATGGGGAGAGCTGGATCACTGTTCATCCGGAGTCCACCAGCGGGCCAGGGCGCTGGTGGCCGGGTCGTCGGACGCGGCGAGGGCGGACCAGTCGGCGGGCTGGCCGGTGTGGGCGTAGGCGGCGAGCTCGTCGGGGGTGACCGGGTCGAGCGGGGCGGTGAAGCCGACGGGGTCCGGGGTGCCGAGGGTGGCGGTGTCGATCCAGGGGAAGCCGTCGACGGGTTCGGGCAGGTCACCGAGGTCGAGGGCGGGCGGGAAGAGGTCATCAGCCGACATTTCCGACATGTCGGAAATGTCGTTCTCATCCGGCAACTCCGGCTGATCGTCGACAACGCTGTGGAAATCCTGCTGCCCGTAGTCGTCGAAGTCCAGATCGGCATGATGATCGTCCGGCACATCGGGGACATCCGGGACGTCGTGGTGGTCGTCGTCGAAGTCGAAGTCGTCCCAGTGGTCGGTCATCGCGTCGTCTCCCGGTCGTCGTCGATCGGCGTGGGTGTCAGTGCCCGGGCGCGGGCGAGCGCCTCGTCCGCCTGCCGCAGCCGGGTGGCGGCGGCGTCGCGGTCCTGCTGGGCGGCGGCCCGGCGCCTGGCCCGGCCGGCGGCGTCCTCGGCCGCGGCCGCGTCGATCTCCGCGATCTGCGCGTCGATCTCCTTGAGCCGGCGTTCGATGGTGTCGTCGAGGGCCACCGACAGGGTGTACTGCAGGTCGGTGAACCGCTGGCTGATCTCGTCGGTGAGCGCGGCGCGGGCCTCGCCGAGCACGTCGCGCAGCCAGGTCTGCGCCTGCCTGCGGTCCTGGTGCACCTTGCGGCGGTAGAGCACGTATCCGCCGGCGGCCAGCCCCAAACCGATCCCGGCGAACGGCAGCAGCAGCCCGCCGGCGCCGCCGAGGGCCGCGATGCCGAGCGCCCCGGCCCGGCCGGCGACCAGCGCGATGCCGCCGGCCGAGAGCGCGATGAGCACGTTGTCGCCGGCGCCGCCGCGCGGCGGGGTGGTGGTGACGGTGTGCCGCAGCGCCACGGTGACCCGGCCGGTGTCGACCAGGATCTGCTCGGCGATCTGCCGGGAGGTGTCCTCCAGGAGTTCGGAGACGTCGGCGGCGATCGCCTGCAGCCGGGTGTCGACGTCGTCGGGCAGGCCGTCGGTGCCGGTCGTGTCGATGCGTTCGGCGAGCTCGTGCTGGGCCTCGCCGATCCGGGTGCGCAGGTGCCCGACGGTGGCGATCCGGGCCCGCTGGATCTCGGTGCCGAGCCGCAGGGTGGCCTGCCGGGACTCGGTGCGCTTGCGGGCCGCGAGGGCGTTGCGCTCCTCCCGGGCCGCGGCCTGCCCGGCCGGGTCGGTGGCGGCGGCCCGGACCCGCTCCTCGGCGTTGTCGCGCAGCCGGGCCAGGTCGCCGCGGGCGGCCCGCAGCACGTTGGCCAGCCGCAGCTGGTGGCCGCGGCCGGCGAGCTCGACGAGGGCGTGCTGCAGCGCCGGGATCCGCGACTCCTCGGCCAGTTCGGCGGGGCCGCCGGTCAGCGCCAGCTCGGCGAGCCGGGCGGAGACCGGGAACCAGGGTGCCGCGGCGAACCGCGGGGCGTGCGCGCGCAGCAGTTCCCGGTTGTCGTCGGCGATGGCCCGCCACTGCGGATACGCGTCGATCTTGGTGAGGGCGAAGACGACGGCGTCGACGCGCTCGGTCGCGGCGGCCAGGAAGTCCAGCTCCGGGCGGGACAGCGGGGCGGACGCGTCGGCCACGAACAGCAGCGCGGTGGCCCGCCGGACCGCGGCCAGGGCGATCGTGGCGTGCGCCGGGTCGAGTCCGCCGGCGCCCGGGGTGTCGAGCAGGCTCAGGTAGCGCAGCAGCGGCGCCGGGTGGGTGACCTCGATGCGCCGGGCCCGCTGCCGGCCGGTGGCCCACTCGCTCAGGTCGTCGATGACGATCTCGTCGCCGCCGGGCAGCCAGGCCCGCATCGCGACCGCGTCGCCGGGCACGAAGTCGAGGTACGCCGCGGTGGTCACCGCGGCGTCGACCGGGGACAGGCCGGGCACCCCGAGCAGCGCGTTGACCAGGCTGCTCTTGCCGCGCTTGGTCTCGCCGACGACGACCACCCCGGGCCGGGTCAGGTGCGCCCGGCGCAGGTCGGCCAGGTCGGCGGCGGCGTCCGGGTCGGCAGTGCGCAGGTAGGCCAGGGTGTCCCGGACGGCGGTGTCGAGCACGACGGTCAGGTCCTGCACGACGTCACCTCCTGCGCCATCAGGTGGAAGCCGCGGGCGGCGACCTGGGCGAGCCGGGCCTGCGCCGGTCCGGCGCCGTCGACCGCGTAGGTCCGCCACCGGCCGGCCGCCGCGATCGCCGCGGCTCGCAGCGCGCCGGCGTCGGCCTCGGGCAGCCCGAGGATCCAGCGCGGGTCGTCGGAGGTGGCGAGCCGGACCAGCTCCTGCTCCCAGGCCGGCGGCAGCGGCACCACCCCGGTCGCGGCCCGCTGCGCCGCGTCGAGCAGCCGCAGCCGGTGGTAGGCGGGGTCGCGCAGCGCCGCTTCGAGCGCGTCGCGCAGCGTGGCCCGGTCCCGCGGGCCGGCGGTGAACCCGGCGAGCCGCTGCAGCCGGGTCAGCGCCCAGCCCGCCTTGATCGCGTCCGAGCGCCAGCGGAACGTGCGGTCCACGGTGTCGCGCAGCCGGGGGAACCCGGACGCCGCGAGCAGCCGCCGGGTGAGCTCGCCGGTGCCGAGCCGGGGCTCGGCGGCCAGCTGGGCACAGGCGAAGCCGACCCCGTACAGATCGAGGCGGTTCAGCAGACGCTCCCGCTGCGCCGTGCCGATCGGCGCGGGCCGGCTGCGGAAGAGGTCGGCCGAGGTGAGCAGCAGGGTCAGGGTGGCGGCCGGCAGGGCGGCGAGCGCGGCCAGGGCGTCCCGGTCGGCGGCGGTCAGCCGGCCCGCCTCGGCGGTCTCGGCGAGCAGCGCGCCGACCGGCACCACGTCACCGACCGTGCGGGCCAGCAGCCCGGCCTGCTGGGCGGCGAGCGGACCGGCCACCGGCCACGGATCGCCGGCGCCGCCGGTCAGCGTGTCGACCTTTCCGAGCACCCCGATCGCGTTGATCGGGCTGGTCGCGAGGTTCGCCGACGCGGTGTGGAACGCCTCCAGCGCGGCCCGGTCGTCGGCGCGCACCGCCTGGGTGAACACGTAGATGACGGCCTCGGCGGCGGCGACCTCGCCGGCCGAGTCCGGGTCGATGCCGACGACCTGCTCGGCGCGCTCGCTGCTGGCCACGTCGGTGGAGGCGAGCCCGGGGGTGTCGACCACGGTGAGGTCGCGCAGCCGGTCGGTGGTGAGCGTGACGTCGACGCAGGCGACCCGCGCGGCCGGCACGCCGAGCCGGGACGGGACCATGCCGTCCTCGTCGAGGGGCAGGCTGCGCCGCTCGCCGTCGCGGGTGACCACGTCGATCCGGTCGGCCGGGCCGTACCGGAACCGGGTGACCACCCGGGTGCACTCGCCGGCCGCGGTGGGGGCGACGCGGCGGCCGATCAGGGCGTTGACTAGTGTCGACTTTCCGGCTTTCAGGCGACCCGCGATCGCCACCCGTAACGGATCGTCAAGACGGTTGCCGATCTGTTGTACCTGGCCACCCGCCTCGGAGGACATTTTTGTGACCAGCTCGTGACAGAGAGTCGCGATCCCGCTGGTGAGGGGTCCGGTCACCACGACTCGTCAGCCGGCCGCACCGTCGGCGACAATGGGCGTACCGGGGATGTCGCAGTCACGAAGGGGCCTCTCACCTAGCTCGCTTGTCCTCAGCAGCCTACGGACCCGATGGTCGGGTCGGGATCCCGTGTTCGTGCCAGTGATTCAGTAGGCGGGTGTTCGGTTTGCCGGTGGTTCGATCTGGAGGTGGGGCGCAGGTGGCGGACGAGCCCGAGCTGGCCGCCCGTACCGTTCTGCGCCAGGGGCCGGCGCTCGTCGTGCTCACCGGTCCGCCCGGCTGCGGCCGCACCACCCTCCTGCGCCGGATCGCCGCCGCGGTGCCCGGTCCCGCCCATCTCGGCGGCGGCCTCGCGATGCTCTCCGCCGTGCCGGCGCTCGCCCTCTCCCGCGCCGTGCGGGCCCGGCTGCCCGGCGACGACGTCCATCTGCTCGCCGAGGCGGTGCGCTCCCGGGTCCGCGGTGGCCTGCTGGTCATCGACGACCTGCAGCATGCCGATGCCGCGACGCTCGCGGCGCTGCCGCATCTCGCGCGATCCTGCCGGGTCCTGGTGGCCCTGCGTACGCCGAACCGGCTCGCCCTCGATGAGCTGCGCGCCGCCGCCACCGCCTGGCTGCCGATCCCGCCGCTCGCCGCGTCCGCCGCGGCCGGGCTGGCCCGCTCGACCGCCGGTGGCCTGGACGACGCTGCGGTGGCGGCCGTGCTCGCCCGCGCCGGCGGCAACCCCCTGGCGATCATCGCGCTGGCCCGGCAGGCTGCCGCCGGTCGCGCGCCCGTCGGGGAGGACATCGACCAGATTGCGTACGCCGTGGCGGCCGCCCTCGCCGACCTCCCGCGTCCCGCCCGCACGGCGCTGGCCGCGCTCGGCCTGCTCGGCCGGCCGGCCCGGGCCGAGCTGCTCGGCACCGGCGCCGCCGACCTGCTCGCCGCCGGCCTGGTCACGGCCGAGCCGGGCGGCTCGCTGCTGCCCGTCTCCGGCTACGTCGCGGAGACCGCGGCCGGCCTGCTCGACGCGGCCGCCCGCGCCGACCTGCACGCCCGGCTCGCCGAGCTCACCCCGCCGGCCGAGTCGGCCCGGCACCTGGCGGCCGCCGGGGACACCGCCGGGGCGTACCGCCGCGCCCTCGCCGCCGCCGACCGCGCCACCGGCGGCGAACGCGCCGCGCTGCTGCTCTTCGCCTGCGCCCTCGACGTCCCCGCCGACCCGCGCGTGCGCCTCGCCGCCGCCGACGCCGCCCTCGCCGCCGGCCGCCCGCTCGACGCCGCCGCGGTGCTCCGCCCGCTCGCCCCGGTCCCGCCGACCGCCACCACCCTGGCCCTGGAGGCCGCCGTCCTGCGCGGCGAGGCCCTGCTCCAGGCCGGCGACCCGGCCGCCGCCCGCGAAGCGGTCCGCCCCGTCCCGGACACCGCCGGCCCTCCGGTCGTCGCCGCCCGCGACCGCGTCCTGCTCCTCGCCACCCTCACCCTCGAACCGATGGCCGCCCTCGACCTGGCCGACAAGATCGCCGTACGCCACCCGCACCCGCTGCCCGGCATAGCCGCCGCCCTCGCCGCCGTCCAGGCCACCCACCGCCTGCCCGGCTGGGAGGAGTCGCTGTCCGAGGCCGCCTTCGGCCCGGCCGCGGATCCGCTGATCACGCGCTGGAGCGCCTGGCTGCTCGTCGAACACCTGGCCGCCGACGGCCGCCTCCTGGAGTCAGCGCAGGCCGCCACCCGGGCGGCGGCGCCGGCGGGGGAGGCACTCGCCTACGGCTGGCAGACCCGCTTCCTCGCCGCCGCCGACTGGGCCCTCGCCCTGCACGGCCACGAACTGGGCCTCGCCCCGACCACCCCGGCGCCGGCCTCGGAGCGCCCGGACCCCGGCGGCGCCGACTTCGGCGCCCTGGTCGCCACCGGCCCGGCGGCAGCGGTCACTCCCACCCCGATCGCCGACCCCGGTTCCGCCGAGGTTCTGTCCTTTCTGGACTCGGCCTCCCGCGGTCGGGCCGGGAACGAACCGGCCAGCGACGAACCGGCCGGGGACGCGGCTTCACCGGTCATGGACGAGCCGGCCTGGGACGGCGCCGAGGGCGTACTCCGCCGCGCCGCCAACCTCACCGACCGGGCGGTGCCGACCGAGGCCCTCGCGTACGCGACCGCCGCCACCGCCCTGATCGAAGCGGACACCGGCCTGCTCGCCGCCGCCCGCGCCCGCCTGGCCCGGGCCGGTCTCGAGCCCGCCCACCCCAACCGGGCGGCCCGCCCGGACACCCCACCGGCGGACGCCTTAGGAGCGGGCGCCTCCCACGAGGGCCGGCGGACCGCCGCCACCGGCACCTTCGCCGGCCTGGACGCGCATCGCCCGGCCACCGGCGCCGTCGCCGGCCTGGAACCGGATCGTCCGCCCGCCGGCGCTGGCCTGGGCTCGGATCGCCCGGCCATCGGTGACGCCGCTTCCGGCCGGCCCGGATCAGCGCCGTCCGGGGTGGCGCTTCATCCGGCCGCCGCGTGGGTGGCGCGGGAGGTCGCCTGGCTCGACGGGCAGCCGGACCGCGCGGTCCAGGCTCCCGCGCACGCGCCGACCGCGCACGCGCCGGCCGGGCTGCTGGCCGGGCTGCACGCGATCACCGGGCAGTGGGCGGCGCACGATCTGGGGGTGCCCGGCTCGACCGAGATCCCGGTCGGGCTGCCGGGTCCGGCCCGCCGGACGCTGACCGCCTGGGTTCTCGGCAACGGTTTCGCCGCGGCGGCCGACGGGTGGCGGCCGGTGGCGTTGCGCGAGCAGATCCGGTGCCTGCTCGCGGCCGGGCTGACCGAGAACGACCGGGACCGGGCCGTCGCCGCGCTGCTGCAGGCCGAGCAGCTCGCCGACCGGGCCGGGCTGACCGTGCTCGCCGGCCGGGCCCGCCGCGGGCTGCGCCGGCACCAGATCCACCGGGACACCCGCAGCCCGCGCTCGCACGGCCGGCTCACCCAGCGCGAGCTCGACGTGCTGCGGCTGGTCGCCGACGGCGAGCCGACCCGCCGTATCGCCGGGCAGCTGGGCATCTCCGCCGAGACCGTCGACACCCACATCCGCGCGAGCATGCGCAAACTCGGCGCCCGCACCCGTACCGAGGCTGCCGCCCTGGCCTTCGCCGCGCCGGGGGCGCGGACCGAACCCTTCGAAACCAGCGAGGATGGCCGGTGACCAAACAGCCCGACGCTCCACGCCACGTAGTCGCCTCCTCGGCCGAGGCCGACACGGTTCTGCGCCGCCTGGCCCGCGAGGGCTGGACGGTGCGGTCCGGTTTCGCACTGCCCGACCCGTCGTGGGACGTCGGTGGCTCCCGCCTGATCCTGCACGGCCGGATCGCCGACGACGATCTGGAGACCGCCCAGCTCGCCGTCCTCGCGGCGGCCCGCGGCGCCGGCGTGGTCGCCGTCGTCGACGCCGAGTCGGTCGCCGGCCGGGCCCTGGTCGACGACCTGACCCGGCTCGGCCCGGTCAACCAGGACAGCGACGGCAACGGCAGCAGCGGGGGCGGCGACGTGATCGCCAGCCTCATCCCCGAACAGCGCGCCCTGCTCGACCGGCTCGCCTCCGGCGACACGATAGCGGCCGCCGCGGCCGCCGAGTTCCTGTCACTGCGCACCGCGAACCGCCGGATCGCCGAGGCCCGCCAGCTCTTCGGGGTGCGGACCACCCGCGAGGCCGTCCTCGCCTACCTGCGGCAGCGCCAGCGCCAGCCGGAGTGACCGCCCGGCTCAGCGCCGAGCACGGTTCCGGACCGGGCGGATCATTTCACCCGGCCGAACAGGAAGTACGCGACCGGGATGACACCGGCCGAGTTGACCAGCGTGGCCGTTCCCCACAGCCACTTCGGGCCGCGCACCTTCTCCGGCGGGCGGCGCTTCAGGTCGACGGCCATCGCCACCTTCAGGACCGTCTCCACCACGCCCACCGCCACGGCGGTACGCCGCTGGGCCGGGCTCAGATCGTTCCACCGCTTGTTCGCCATGGCTGACACCTCACCGCGCTGTGGGCCGACACCGTCAACCTACCGCGTCCCGCACCACCCGGCCTCCTGCGCATCGGATGAGCCACCGCGGAGAAAACCTCTGACCCCGGTCAGAGAACCTCACTACCATCGGAGTGCATGGAGGCCGAGCAGATCGAGCAGGTCCGCGACTTCAACCGCTACTACACCCGTCGCCTCGGCCTGCTCACCGATCAGTACCTCGGCCAGGACCGCCCGCTCGGCCAGGCCCGGCTGCTGTTCGAGATCGGCGACGGCGGCGACCTGCGGGACCTGCGCGCCCGGCTCGGCCTCGACTCCGGATATCTGAGCCGGCTGCTGCGCGCCCTGGAGGATCAGGGCCTGGTGACCGTCGGCGTGCACCCCGGCGACGGCCGGGTCCGGGTCGCCACGCTCACGGCGGCGGGCCGGGCCGAGCGTGCCGACCTCGACGACCGGTCCCGGGAGCGGATCGCCGGGCTGCTGGACGGCCTCGACGACGCGCAGCGGGATCAGCTGCTGGCCGCGCAGCGGCAGATCCACCGGCTGCTGCGGCTCGCCACGGTCACCGTCGAGCGCGTGCCGGGCGCGGCCGAGCAGGCCCGGGCGTGCCTGCGCCGCTATGCCGCCGAGCTCGGCGAGCGGTTCCCGGAGGGGTACGACGCGGCCGCCCTGACCCCGCCCGCCGAGGTGACCGGCGAGCAGTTGCTGGCCTGCGAGGACGGCATCCCGGTCGGCTGCGGGCTGTGGACCCACCTGGCGCCGGACGTCGCCGAGATCCGCCACCTGTGGGTCGCCCCGGAGGCGCGCGGGCTCGGCCTGGGCCGGCTGCTGCTCGAGCGCCTGGAGCGGGGTGCGGCCGCGGACGGCGTCACCACGGTCCGGCTCGGCACCCACACGGCCCTGACCGAGGCGATCGCCCTCTATCGGCGCAGCGGTTATCGCGAGGCCGCCGATTACAGCGACTCGCCCTACAATCAGCTCGCGTTCGAGAAGTCGCTCCAATCCAGCTGATCGGCCGGGACGCCGACGCTGAGCCCGTGGTCGACGGCCCGCTGCCGGCCGGCCTCGTCGCCCACCCGGTAGCGGAAGATCCGGCCGGCGAAGACCACCACGTGATCACCGCCGACGCGGAAGTCGGCATACCACCCGCCCTCGGTGGCGAGCGCGCCGCTGAGGGCCTCGGCCAGGGAGTCGGCGGTCTCCTCCGGCGCGGCCACGTCGATCAGCGTCCACGCGCCCGGCTGCCCCGGCCCCGGGGTCACGCGGACCCGCTGCAACCGGGTCAGCCGCAGGTCGGGAAAGACCAGCACCGTCTCGGCGGTCAGGCTCTCCGCCACGATTCGTCCGTGCAACATGCCTGGATGCTGACACGGCGGTACGACATTTCCCCGTACCGTAATGGGGTTTTGATCCTCAATCGTCCCGGAGGTCCGGATGCGCACAGGCCTGACCCTCGCCCTGCTGGCCGCGGCCGCCGCGGCGGGCTGCAGCTCCGCCGACCAGACCACGACGCCGCCCGCACCCGTGGTGACCCGCAGCTCCGCGCCCCCGGCCGTCGCCGCCCTCGACGACGCGGGCAGCGGACCGGGCGGGGCGAACAGCGCCGCCGTGGCGCAGGCGGTCACCGGCTTCCTCGGCGTGCTCGGCGCCAACCAGCGCGCCCAGGTCGTCCGGGACCTCGGCGACGACCGGGCACGCCGGACCTGGTCCGATCATCCGGCGACACAGGTGCCGCGCCCGGGCATCGCGTTCGCCGACCTGAGCGGGGTGCAGCGCGCCGCCGCCCTGGTGGTGCTCGCCGCGGCGCTCAGCGACCCCGGGTACGCGCAGGTCACCGCGGCCCTCCCGGCCGACGCGCACCTGGCCGTCTACGGCACCCCGTCGGCGGCCGGGCCGTTCGCCGTCCAGTTCGGCGGCACCCATCTGGCCCGCAACCTCACCTACCGCGGCGACCAGGTCAGCATGACGCCCAGCCTGACCGGGAACGATCAGTCCGAGGCTCGGCTCGCCACGGACGTGCTCGCCGCGCTCAGCGAGCAGGAGAGGGTGGCCGCGCAGCTGAGCACCGGCGTCTCCGACGACCTGGTGAAGGGCCCCGGCCAGGACGCCACCGCCTATCCGCCGCCGGAGGGGCTGCTCGTCTCGGAGCTCGGCGACGCCGCCCGGGCGAAGGTGACCGCCCTGATCGCGGCGCAGACCGGGGACCTCGACGCGACGGCGGCCGGCCGGCTGCTCGGCGGCTATCAGGCCGAGTACGACCAGACCCGCGTCGCCTGGACCGATTCCTATCTGCGCGTCGACGGCCCGCGGGTGTGGATCGAGGTGCTCGGCCCGGTGACGCTCTACCGGGACAAGAGCAACGACTACGGAAGCGCCTCCTAGAGAGGGCGGCGAACCCGCGACATGTCGTGCGGCCGGCTCGTGTCGGCCACCCTCGGCTCCCGCATCTCGCCGGCCCGCAGCGGCGCCAGCGTCTGATCGATCCCGGTCATGATCAGCCGGGTGGCCTGCATGGCCCGGGCGCCGGGCGCGCCGCTGACCCCGGACAGGTCCACCGGTGATCCGAAGCGGACGTGCACGACGGGCCGGCGCAGCATCGCCGTGATCAGGGCGCGGCCGAGCCGCTTCGGGGCCTCGTACGGGATGACCGCGTGCGTGCCCCACTGCGCGACCGGCAGCACCGGGGCGCCGGACATCTCCGCCATCCGCGCCACGCCGGTCTTGCCGCGCTCGGGCCACATCCACGGGTCGAGCCCGATCCGGCCCTCCGGGTAGACCAGCACCATCGACCCCTCGCCGAGCGCCTTCGCCGCGTCGGTCAGCGCGTCCGCCGCGGTGGCGGTGTTGCGGTCGACCCGGATGTGCCCGCTCCGCCGCATGATCGACCCCACCACCGGCGCCCGGAACACCCCGCCGGTCGCCATGATCCGCGGGGTGAGCCCGATCCGGTGGCAGGCGGCGACGAGCACGGCCGGGTCGAACGGGCTGACGTGGTTGGCCGCCAGCACGACCGGGCCCTCGCGCAGCGCGGCGGGCACGTCGCCGGAGACCCGCAGCCGGCAGAGCGGGGCCACCACGTACGGGGAGATGGCGAGCAGGAGACGCCAGATCCGCGGCGCCCGCCAGGTAGTCGTCGCTTCCATAGGGCCGCCATGATCGCATGCCCGGTCCGGAAGCCTCCAGCCAGCGAAAAACCGAACCCTCACCCCGCGAAATGCCGGATCCGCGTCACCCAGATCAGCAGCGCGACCAGGCTCATCCCGATCCCGGCCAGGCTCACCGCGTGCCAGCCACCCGCCTGCCACAGCACCGTCGCGGCCGCCGACCCGGCCGCGCCGCCGAGGAAGTTGCCGGTCACGTACGCGGTGTTCAGCCGGCTGCGGGCCTCGTGCGACACCTCGAAGATCCGCGCCTGGTTGAGGATGCCGGCGGTCTGCGCGGCGACGTCGAGCAGCACGATGACGACCAGCAGCAGCACGGCGCTGCGGCCGGCCGCGTACGCCAGCACGAACGACGCCAGCATCGCCAGCCAGGCGACCCCGACGGCGCGCACCGACCAGCCCCGGTCGTGCAGCCGGCCGGCCCGCTGCGCCGCGACCGGCCCCGGTCAGCCCGGCCAGGCCGAACAACCCGATCACCGTGACGCTGTAGCCGAACGGCGGTCCGCTGAGCAGGAACGTCAGCGCCGTCCAGAACATCGTGAAGATCGCGAACTGGATCCCGGAGATCAGCAGCGTCCACCGCACGGTCGCGTTGCGGGCGGCGACCACCACCACCGAGGCGATCAGCCGCGGGTAGGGCAGGCGCGCCTTGGCCGGCAGCACCGGGATCCTGGCGTACAGCAGCGCCGTCACCAGCACGGTCAGCACCGCGGCGGCCGCGTACACGGTCCGCCACCCGGCCGCGCCGGCCACCAGGCCGCTGATCGTCCGGGACGCCAGGATGCCGGTGAGGATGCCCGAGCCGACCGCGCCGACGACCCGGCCGCGGCGGTCCGGCTCGGCGAGATCACCGGCCAGCGGCACCAGGATCTGCCCGGACACGGTGGTGATCCCGAGGACCGTGATCGCGGCGAGCAGCAGCCCGAACCCGGGGGCGACCGCGCACGCGGCGAGCGTCACGGCGGCGCACAGCATCACGACCGGGATCAGCCGCCGCCGGTCCAGCACGTCCCCGAGCGGCACGATCAGCATGATCCCGGCGGCGTACCCGAGCTGGGTGGCCGTGACGAGCCAGCCCGCCGTCGCGGTGCCCAGGTCGGCGGCGATGAACTCGAGCAGGGGCTGCGCCCAGTACAGGTTCCCGACCGCCGCGCCGGCCGCCACCGCGAACAGGAAGATCAGTCCCGGCGTCATGACCGGCCGCCCGGTCACGCTCTGTTCCTTCACGCACGCTCCGCGTCACTCGATCACGGCGGTCGCTGCCGCGCCGCCGCATCATGATCGCGCAAGCCGGGCGCCGGGTCACCCCGAGGCCGGGTACGCCGTACCGCCCCGATTCCACCCGCCCCCACCGACCCCGCCCGCACCGCCTACCGCAACCCGTTCCGGTCCGGGCGGTGCCCCGGCAGGTCGGCCTCCTCGAACAGCGCGTCGATCGTCACCGCCACCGCCGACGCGTCCGGCGCCTCGATCGTCGACCGCCCCACCCCGCGGTCCAGCGTCGCCCGGAACCGTCCCCGGTTGTGACTGACGTGCCACCCCGGCAGCTCCGCCCGCAACGCCTCGACCGCCAGCTGAGGATCCCGGGGCCACGACCGCCGCCGGATCACCGCAGCACCCCCGGTCCCCGTGACCGCCGCACGCTCATCACCCTCCCCGCCGTGGACCGCACCGCATCCCCCCACTGAAACCCCGCCGCCCGGGGCCGTGCCGCACAGCCCGTGAGAGACGACCCGGACCGGGCGGCGTGCGAGCCCCCGAGTCTCAACCGATCGGCGGGCACGGTCGGAGACGGGCACCGGCGCAGAAGGCACAGAAGAAGCGAAAGCCGGGACCGGGGACTGACAGCAGAGGGGCGCAACCACTCCCGCAGGCCGCGCGGCGGTCAGGCTCGCGGTCCGGACGCGCCAGCGGCCGGCGGGCCCACGCCGCGCCCTCGGCGGGAGCGACGGCCGGTGCCACCCACCCCGCCACGACCGGAAGTTGATCTTTAAAGGCGGTGAGAAAAGGCACCGGCGCGAGCCGCCGCGGCCCGGCCGGGATAGGCTCGACGACGACGGCGCGAGCACGCGGCGTCCCGGACGAGTTGCGTGTCGTACCCGGCCTGACAAGACGACCGCCGTCGAGGTGAGTCGTCATGGCCTGGATCGTCCTGATCATCTCCGGTGTGCTCGAGACCGTGTGGGCGATCGCCCTGGAGCGGTCCGCCGGTTTCACCAGGCTGGTGCCCAGCGTCGTCTTCGGCGTCGCCGTCGTGCTCAGCATGGTCGGCCTCGGATACGCCCTGCGCACCATCCCGGTCGGAACCGGGTACGCCGTGTGGGTGGGCATCGGCGCGGTCGGCACCGCCCTGGTCGGCATGGTGGCGCTGGGCGAGCCGGCCAACCTCCCGCGGATGCTCTGCCTGATGCTGGTGATCGCGGGCGTGGCCGGGCTCAAGTATTTCCACTGAGACTCAGGACAATTCGGCCAGCCGGGCCTCCACTTCGGCGAGCTCGGCGCGCAGCCGCTCGGCCTGGGCCTGCGCCTCGGCCCGCTCCGCCGTCATGATCAGGTCGACGGCCTCCTGCACGCCCGGCACGTCGACCAGGGCGACGATCTTCAGCGCCTCGGCGGGCCGGATCACGTAGGGCCGGGCCAGGGCCTTGGCACCCTGATTGGCGGCAACGGTCCACTCGCCGTCGCCGTAGGCCAGCGTGACCGTCAGGGTGGGACCCGGTTTGGCCTTCGCCGGTTTCGCCGCCGCCTTGCGCGGTGCGGGAGCTGCCGTCACGTCCTTGTCACCTTCCTTGTCCTGCGCGGGAGGCGGGGCGGTGGCAGCGGCGCGCGGCGGGGGCACCGGTTTGTCGATCATGAGTGCCGGGCCGGGCGGGAGCGCCGGCTCGGCGGGCGGCGGCGCCGCCTTCTTCACCGGTGCCGTGGCACCCCGCGGCGCGATCCGCAGATCGCCGGGGGAGAACGGCAGCTCGTCGCGGCCGAACCGCACCACGACGAACTCGTCCGACGCGGACCGGTCGGTCAGCGCCACCACCTGGCCGATCTGCCCGGCGATCTGCCCCGCCGCCTCGGTGAACTGCACTTTCGGCTTGCGGCCGGCCGCCAGGGCAGTCTCGATGCCCGTCAGATCCTCCGCGCTCAGCGCCGCCATCCCCAACCACCTTCGTACGCCTGTATGAGAGCGCCCCCTTTCTACCAGCCGCCCCCGACACTTTCCGGCAACCACACCGGCGGAAGATCATCGGAATGGCGACCGGCCCGCCGGCGGGTCACCGGAACGGCGACCGGGCCGTCACGCAGTACTCCCGGCCGGCCGGATCGCGCAGCGTCGTCCAGTCCTCCGGGATCCGGCGCACCACCGACGCCCCCAGCGCCACGTGCCGGGCCACCTCGGCGTCCACGTCGTCGCAGGCCAGGTCGACGTGCACGCCCGGCTGCGCGCCGCCGGTACGCTGCAGCAGCAGCTGCAGCGGCATCCGCGCCGGCGGCTGCAGGAACGTGAACTCGGGCAGGCTCGACACGCGCCGCTCCCAGCGGGTCACCTCGGCCCAGAACACCATCTCCCGCGCGTACCAGGCGGCCGGCACGTCCAGGCACAGCTGGTCGACCAGGCTGCTCTGCGGCCCGTCCCAGCGGATCGGCCGGGTCAGCTCCCGTTCGTACTCCCACGCCACCAGGCAGAACACGATCCCGGAGGGGGAGCGCAGCACCACCAGGTCGCGCTCCTCGCGGACCCGGGTGGCGCCCAGCTCCACCACCTCGTCGGCCGCCCGGAACGGGTCGTCCACGTGCAGGTCGAGGTGCGCCCGGGCGGGTTCCTCGCCGACCACCTGCATCCGCAGGTAGGCGTCGCCCTTGTCGGGCAGCAGCGTCACGAAGTGCCCGTTCCCGCGCCGCGGCGACAGGTGCGTGCCGGTCACCGCCGTCCAGAACCGTTCCGCCGCGTCCGCGGTCTCCGGCGGCGTGTCGAGGAACCCGGTCACCCAGCGCACGATCACGACGCCACCCGCCCGGTCCGCAGCGCCCCGGCGACGTCGGGGCGGCCGAACCCCTCCGCCAGCGCGGCCGCCTGCTCCCAGTCGTACGCCACCTGCCGGAAGTCCACCTCCCAGGTCCCGGACGCGTCGTCGACGACCGCGTACCGGGCGTGCGGCGTCCCGGCCTCCATGACGTGCGGGAACGGCGCGTCGTCGGCATAGGCCGGCCATCCCGCACTCCCCGGATTGACGATCAGCGGGCCATCCGGCAATCGCCGCGAACCGGGCAGATGGGTGTGCCCGCACAGCAGCAGCGCGTACCTTCGGATGTCCCCGAGCCGCTCGCGCACCTCGTCCTCGGTGGCGTCCCGCGCCCCGCCCCGCGGGTCGACGGTGTGCAGCAGGTACTGGAGGTCGTCCTGGGGAGTCCCGTGGAACGCGAGGATGTCGGCGCGCGGTGACAGCGTCGCCGGCAACGACGCCAGCCACCGCCGGTGCCGGTCCGTGATCAGTTCGCCGGTGACCCGGTCCGCCATGCCCTGCCGCTCCGGCGGGAGGGTCAGCAGCTGCCGCTCGTGGTTGCCCGCCACGGTCGCCAGACCCGCCGCGATCAGCCGGTCGGCGGTCGCCGCCGGCCGCACATACCCGGACAGCAGATCACCGAGGTTCACCGTCAGGTCGACGCCGTCCTCCTCGATCGCCGCCAGCACCGCGTCGAGCGCCGGAAGATTGCCATGAACATCGGACAGCACCGCGATTCGCATCCGATCATTCTGGTAAATGGATCGCCGATCCGACTACCCGCCGTCTACCCTCCGCTCACATGCGGCTCGCAGAGATCACCACAGCGAACTACGAGGCGGCGCTCGCCCTGGCCGTCCGCCCCGACCAGCAGGACCTCGTCGAACCGGTGACCCACTCGCTCGCCGAGGCCTACGTCTACCGGGACCGCGCCTGGCCGCGCCTGATCTACGACGGTGACGAGCTGGTCGGCTTCGTCATGGCGTTCCTCGACTTCGCCTGGGGCGCCACCGACCCGCGCCCGGAAGACCTGCGCTCCGGCCTGTGGCGCCTCGCCGTCGCCGCCGACGCCCAGGGCCGCGGCTACGGCACCTTCGCCGTCGACCAGGTCTGCGCCATGCTGCGCGCCCGGGGATGCGCCTCCGCCTACGTCACCTACGAACCCCGCGCCGGCGGCCCCGAGCCGTTCTACCGCAAGCTCGGCTTCGCCCCGACCGGCGAGCTCAGCGAGGGCCAGGTCGTCGCCGTCCGCCCTCTGTGAGATCCACGTCGCCGCGGGCGTTTTCACGATCAATGTCGCAGCGCAGAAGGCAGCCTTCAGTCTGTTTTAGGGTGGCGGGTGGGGCGGTCGGACGGGGCACCGGCCGTCGCTCCCGCCGAGGGCGCGGCGTGGGCCCGCCGGCCGCTGGCGCGTCCGGACCGCGAGCCTGTCCACCGCGCGGCCTGCGGGAGGGGTTGCGCCCCTCTCCTCTCAGTCCCCGGTGACCGGCGCCCTCTCGCCGCCCGTCACCGGTCGTCGCCGGAGGGCTGCACCGCCTGCTCGTAGCGCAGCAGCGTGTCCACGAACATCCGCCGCTGCTCATCGGTCAGCGGCGCCAGGGCGTGCCGCCACGCCCGGGCGCCGGGGGAGAGCCACTCCACGATGGCCGGGCGGCCGGCCGCGCTGATGTCGACGATGCGGCGGCGGCGGTCGGTGTCGTCCTCGCGGCGTTCCAGCACGCCCTTGCGGCTGAGGTCGCCGACCAGCAGGCTCACCGTCGTCGGGGCCACGCCGAGCTTGCCGGCCAGCTCGGAGACCGTCATCGCCCCGTCGAGGACCAGCAGCGACAGCAGCGACAGATGCCGCGGCGCCAGGTCCAGGTCGCGCAGCTGCTCCGGCGGCGGCGTCCGCTTGGCCCGGCCCACCAGCCGCGGCATGACCAGCATCAGCTCCCGGACGGTCGCATCGGCCGCCGTTGACATGCACCCACCCCCGGATTACCTTTGCACTCAAAGCCACTTTGTCGTCAAAGCAGTCCTCGCAGCAGAGAGAGATCGTATGCCGCACCTCACCGTGCACGCACTCGACACCGACCTGACCGGCCGCGAACCCGCCCTCATCGCCGCGCTCACCGACGCGGTCGCCGGCGTCTACGGCGAGTGGGCCCGGCCGCACGCCCATGTCCTGCTCGTCGGCGTCCCGGCCGGCCGCTGGGGGATCGGCGGCGTCCCGGCGCCCGGACCCGCGCCGGCCGTCACCTTCGGCATCCGCGCCGACGCGCTGACCCGGCCCGACACCCCGGACATCCTCGCCCGTCTCGCCGCCGCGGTCACCGACGCCACCGCCGGCGTGCTCGGCGACCACCACCGTCCCGGCATCACCGTCGACTTCACCGGCCGCGAACCGGCACACAGCGCCACCGGCGGCCGGCTCACCACCTGACCACCCGCCCGCCCACAGCGCCACCGGCGGCCGGCTCACCACCCGGACGCCGGCCCCACCGCGGCCGCCGGACATGGCACGGTAGGGGGCGTGGAGCCTCTGCTCGCCGCTCTCGCCGCCGACCCGTCCCCGCTGGACCGGAGCATGGCGGTGGCCGGGATACCGTTCACCGTCCGCGGCCTCGTCCCCGGCGACCGGGCCGCGCTGATCGCGTTCCTGGCCGGGCTGTCCGCCACCAGCCGGCGGTTCTGGCACCGCGACACCGACCCGGCCGACGCCGCCGCCGACTGGGTCGACGCGATCGGCCGCACCGACAAGCTCCGGCTCGTCGCGCACCCGGCGAACGACCCCGCCGACCTGGCCGGCGTCGTCGACCTCAGCTTCGCCCTCCCGGACGGCTACGAGATCACCCGGTACGCCCGCTACGGCATCACCCTCGACCCCGCCCGCACGGCCCGGTTCGGACCCTGCGTCGCCGACGACTGGCGGGGCCTCGGACTCGCCCCGGCGCTGCTCCCGCCCGCCTGGGACGCCGTACGCCTGCTCGGCCGCGACACGGTCGTGCTGTTCGGCGGCGTGCGGACGGCCAACCAGCGGGCCGTCCGGTTCTATCTGCGGGCCGGTTTCGCCGCGGTCGGCACGTTCACCGACGAGGCCGGCGACGGCGTCGACATGATGCTCGAGCTGCCACCCGGCGGGCTCAGGTAACGGCGCCGCGGGGCGGGCCGCTGACGCCGCCGGATCCCGGTGGCCGCGTCGTGCCCGTCGCGCACCCACACCTGGTACCGCGCCTCGTCCTCGGCGGTCCACACCGGAGCCGGCACGCCGAGCTCGGCGGCGATCCGGTTGAGCGCCTCTTGCCTGCGGGCGATGCCGTCGTCTGTCACCTACTCACCGTAACCAGCGCCCGGCACCCCCGGCACCCCTCGAACGAGGCACGGACACCTGTCACCCCGCCACAGCATGAATATCACTACGCAGAGTGACGGCGGCGCTGCCGGCGGTGCGCCGAGCCAGGGGAGAGGTGGCCGGAGAATCCGGTCGCACCGGCACGCGTCACCCGACCGGCCGGCTCGCCGACGGCGGCGGTCGGGGATGGGTGCCCACGGCATGCCTCCGGGTCGCAGGCCGAAGACCGACCGCGAGAGGTCGCAGGCCGAAGACCCGACCTCGACACCGGCCGCAGGCAGGGACGCCGATCCCAGCGGAGCCGCACAGCCGCGCCGCCGACGCGACCACCGGAAGCCCGCGCCGAAGTGGCGATTCCGCGTGATGCCGCCAGAACGCGCCCGAGCCCCTCTCCGGACCCATAATTCCCGGGTCGATAATGCACATTATGTCAACTTGGCTCCAGGAGGGGCCTCTGGAGAGGGGTCTTGAAGGCCCGTTCCACCGTGTTGAGCCGCTTTTCGTCCGACGAGCCTTCCCCGCGGGACGGCGAGGCAGCACAGCCGGACAAGCCAGAGATCGGGCTCAGCACATCAACGCCGAGCCGATCAGGAGGCGCCCACGCGAGAACGACGCAGACGGCGCAGAAGGCGCAACCGGCGAGACCTGGCCGCAACCCCGGACAGACGCGGCCCCACCCCAGGAAGCTCGGCCTCAGGAAGCCCCCGCCCCGAGCCGGCTCGTGCCCGGAAGGACCACCCTTCCCCGCTCGCACGGCACGCACGGCAGAGCACCGAGCACACCCCGTAAAAGCCGCGAATCAGCCGAATATTCATCTCGACCCGCGATCAAAAACACCCCGACCAGCGCAAACACTGATAAATCATGCATAATGGTCCTTATGCATGACACTGGAATCGCCACGTACGTCGACGAGTTCCTGGCGGCCCGCGCCACCCGCAAGCCGTCCGTCCACACGCTCGCGGCGTACCGTCGTGATCTGCAGCTGGTGTTGCAGCTGGCGCAACCCGCCCCCGCTACCGTGAGTGACCTCTCCCCTCGCGTGTTGCGGGCCGCCTTCGCCCGGTTCGCCGCCGACCGCGCCCCCGCCTCGGTCTCCCGCGCCTGGTCGTCGTGGAATGCGTTCTTCACGTTCCTGGTCACCGAGGGGGTGGTGGCGGGGAACCCGATGCAGGCGGTGGACAAGCCGCGGCCGGTGCCCCTCTCCCCCAAGCCGCTCAGGGGTGAGGACACGCCGGAGCTGTTGTTACGCAGCGTGAACGCGGTGGATGAGCGGCAGCGGGATCCGTGGCCGGAGCGGGACGTGCTGGTGCTGGCGCTGGCGTTGTGTGCGGGGTTGCGGCTGTCGGAGATGCTGGCGCTGCGGGTGGGGTCGGTGTCGGGGCGCGACGGTGAGCGGCGGGTGGACGTGGCGGGCAAGGGTGGCCGGCCGCGGACCGTGCCGATCGATTCCGGTCTGGACGCGGCGGTGGGGCGCTATCTGGATTCGCGGCGGGCGCGGTTCGGGCGGGCGCAGCCGGCGGCGCCGCTGCTGGTGGACCGGCACGGTGAGGCGTTGCAGCGAGGTGGGCTGCAATATCTGGTGCGGTCGTGTTACCGGCGGGCGGGGATCGGTGACCGGGTGCCGCGGGGGGCGCAGTTGCACGCGTTGCGGCACACGTTCGCGACCCGGCTGGCGGAGGACGGCGCGAACGCGTCGGAGATCATGCGCCTGATGGGGCACGCGTCCCTCGCCACGTCGCAGAGCTACATCGAGGTGACGGCGGAGCAGCAGCGGGCGGCGGTGCGTGCCAATCGGACGAATCGCGTGTTGCGGGAGCTGGCCTGACTTCCGCCCGTGCCGGGAGCTGGCCAGAATGGGGGCATGGATGATCCTGAGGAGCGCATGCTGCTGGGTCGTCGGTCGCTGTTCACGCTGGGTGCGGTCGCGGGTCTGCTGACGTTGAGCGGATGCCCGGGCGGGGACGGCGGCGACGATGACGAGGACGACGACGGCGGGGACGACGACGACTGAGGCCGGCCGGAGATCTGAACAGTCAGGAGACGCCACGGTCCGCGGCTCCCCCACCGCCGGCGCCCGGCGGTGGGGGGACCTCAGGCGAACCGCTCGGTGGTGATCGGGATCAGGCCGGTCCGGCGGGCCGCGGCGGTGAGGTGGGCGAGAGTCGCGTCGATCGTCGCCTCGGAGGGGCCGGCCAGGTCCACCGTGACGTCGAGGGCCCATGCCAGGCCGGGGCCGACCGCACGGAGCTGCCAGGCGTACGCATCGCCGGCGGCCCGGTGGTGACCGGAGAGCGCGCCCACCGCGGGGTGGTGCGGGGCGAACAGAATCCGGTAGCGGTGCCGGCGCGGGTCGGGCGGCCCGAAGCGCAGCGGCGCGGCGACCGGCAGGGGCAGCGCGGGGCCGAACATCGCCCGGAGCGAGGGCTCGGCGGGCAGAGCGACGGCGGCCGCGGCACCGTCCCGGTCGGTCGGCGTGACCCGGGGCGGCAGGTCCGGCGAGGTGCGCAGCGCCCGGCTGAACGCGGTGCCGTCCCGCCACCCCGGGACGCTCTCGGAAAGCCCCGCCGAAGGACCGGCGGAAGGACCGCCGGAAGGACCGCCGGAAGCGCCCGCCGTCGGGCCGGCGGACCACAGCAGGCTGTGCAGTCCCACCGCGGCGTGGTCGGCGCCGATGACGAACTCCTCGACGAGCAGGGAGCCGCCGTCGACGAGGTAGTAGTCCAGCACGGAACAGCATTCTGCCGGACCGGCCCCGCGAAGGGCCGGCCCGGCAGATGTGCGGCGATCAGGCGAGGTTGAGGACGACCTCGACGTTGCCGCGGGTGGCGTTGGAGTACGGGCACACCTGGTGGGCGGCTTCGAGCAGGGCGTGCGCGGTCTCCTCGGGCAGGCCGGGCAGTTCCGCCTCGATGGTGACGTTGAGGCCGAAGCCGCCGGTGGGCAGCTGGCCGATGCCGACGTCGACGGTGATGGCGGTGTCGACGAGCTGGACCTTCTGCATGCCGGCGACGCGCTTGAGGGCGCTGTGGAAGCAGGCGGCGTAGCCGGCGGCGAACAGCTGCTCGGGGTTGGTGAGGGCGCCGCCGGGGCCGCCCATCTCCTTGGGGATGGCGAGGTCGAGGTCGAGGACGCCGTCGCTGGAGCGGACGTGGCCGCTGCGGCCGTCGCCGGTCGCGGTGGCCGAGGCGGTGTAGAGGGCGCTCATGAAGGGTCCTTTCGGGGCTGGCGGGCCTTGTGCAACAGGTGGTGCAGGGTGGTGAGCTCGTCGAGGGTGAGCCCGGTGGCGCAGGCGAGCTGCCGGGTGAGGTCGCCGATCCGGTCGCGCAGGGCGAGCCCGGCGGGCGTGCAGCCGACGATCACGACGCGCTCGTCGGCGGTGGAGCGGGAGCGCGCCACGTAGTCGAGCGACTCGAGCCGCTTGATCAGCGGGGACAGTGTCCCGCTGTCGAGGGACAGCGCCTGGCCGAGGTCGCGGACGCTGGTGGGGCCGTCGTGCCAGAGCACGCGCAGCACCAGGTATTGCGGGTAGGTCAGGTGGTGCGGGTCGAGCAGTGGCCGGTACAGCGCGGTCATGCCGCGGCTGGCCGCGTAGAGCTGGAAACAGATCATGTCGTCCAGTGCCGTGCTCGCCTTCATGACCGGAACAGTAGTGCCCAATTCAGTTGTGCACAACTAAACGTGGGGTCGCTAACATGCCGGCATGCGCTTCGTGAAGCTCTCCCCCGCCACGTTGACCGCCCTGATCGCCGGCGACCTCGACGCCGCGAGCGCCGCCGCCGGGCACCCGCTCAGCCCCTACCTGGCCGAGGAACGCTGGCTCTGGGAGATCCGTCTCGCCGACCTGGAGGGAAACCCCGACGCGGCCGAGTGGATCGCCCGGGCCGCGGTCAGCGAGGAGACCGGTGAGGTGGTCGGGCACGGCGGCTTCCACGGCCCGCCGGACGCCGAGGGCGTCGTCGAGGTCGCCTACTCGGTCGACCCGGCGCACCGGCGCAAGGGCCACGCCAAGGCGATGCTCGCGGCGCTGCTGGCCCGCGCCGACGCCGACCCGCGGGTGACCGCGGTCCGGGCCAGCATCCGGCCGGACAACGTCGCCTCCCGGGCCACCATCGCCGGCTTCGGCTTCTTCAAGATCGGCGAGCAGTGGGATCCGGAGGACGGCCTGGAGGACGTCTACCTCAGGACGACGCGGCCCGGTCGAACCGCACCACCAGCGGCCGGTGGTCGCTGACCGGCGCGTGCGGGGTGCGCACCTGCACCACCCGGCCCAGCGCCGCCGCCCCGCGCGGGTCCACGAGCACGTGGTCGAGCTGGGTCTTCGGTGACGGGGCCGGGAACGTCGCCGCCCGCGCGAGGGGTTTCCAGCCGGTGAAGGCGCGCACCGGCCCGGCCGGCATGTTGAGGTCGCCGAGCAGGACCCGCGGCGCGGGCAGGGCGCGCATCGCCCGGACTGCCGCGCGCAGCTGCCGCACGTTCCATCCGGGTACGAAGGACAGGTGCGTGGTGCCCACCGACACCTCCCCGTCCGGGGTCTCCAGCACGGCGGCGAGCAGCACCCGCGGCTCGTCGCGGAGCAGCAGCAGCCCGCCGTCCGGCACGTAGACCGGCGAGCGCATCGGCGCGGCCGGCAGCTGGGTGATCTGCCAGCGCCGCACCGGATAGCGGCTGACCAGCGCGATCCCGTACTGCGGGTGGGCGATGTCGGCGCCGGAGTGCCACGGCTCCCAGCGCTCGCCGGGGGTGCCGACCACGGCCGCGGCGAACCGGTGCGTGCGCGCGCCCAGCGCGGTCGCGGCCAGCGCGGTCAGGTCGATGTTGCCGCTGCGCGGCTGGGCGCGGTCCACCTCCTGCAGTCCCAGCACGTCGGCGTCGAGGTCGGCGATCGCGGCGGAGATCCGGCCGGCGTGTACGGTGCCGTCGGACAAGGATCTGCCGTGCAGCAGATTGAAGGTGGCCAGGCGCACACCGCCGACCCTAGCCAACGGAGTAAGGCACATGTTCTTCAAGGCGCTCTGTTGCGCCGCGACGATCTTCGTCGTGGGCGCGTCGCTCGGCATCTGGCTGCAGCGGGCGCGCCGCCGGTGATCGTCACGCTCCTGATCGCGGCCGCCGCGGCCGGCTGGGTCGACGCCGTGGTCGGCGGCGGTGGCCTGCTGCTGCTGCCCGCCCTGCTGGTCGCCGCCCCGCAGCTGCCCCTCGCCACCGCGCTGGGCACCAACAAGCTCGCCGCGATCTGCGGCACCGGCACGGCGGCGGTCACCTACGCCCGCCGTACGAAGATCGACTGGGGGGTGGCCGGCCCGGCCGCCGCCCTGGCCCTGCTCTGCGCCGGCTGCGGGGCGGCCCTGGCCGGCGCCGTCCCGGCGTCCGCGTACCGGCCGGTGGTGCTGCTCGTGCTGGTCGCCGTCGCGGTCTTCGTGACGATCCGCCCGCAGATGGGCCTGCACGAGGACGCCACCAAGCGCACCCTGCTGCGGCGCGGCCTCACCGTCGCGGTGGCCGGCGGCGTCGTCGCCCTCTACGACGGACTGATCGGTCCCGGCACCGGCACCTTCCTGGTGCTCGCGTTCACCACCCTGATCGGCGCCGACTTCGTGCACGGCTCGGCCATGGCGAAGATCGTCAACACGGCCACGAACCTGGGCGCGCTCGTCGTGTTCGCGTACCACGGGCAGGTCGCCTGGCTGATCGGCGCCGGGATGGCGGTCTGCAACATCGCCGGCGCGGTCCTCGGCGCCCGGATGGCGCTGCGCCGCGGCTCCGGCTTCGTCCGGGTCATCCTGCTCACCGTGGTGCTCGCCCTGATCGTCAAGCTCGGCTGGGACCAGTACAGACTGTCCTGATGAGCGACGACCTGACAGAGCTGATCAAGAAGATCGAGTGGGATGAGCAGCGCCTGGTGTTCCGGGAGTTCGACGAGACCGACGCCTGGGAGCTGGGCAGCCTCCTGGTCCGGCTGGCCCGCGAGCGCACACTGCCGGTGGCGATCGACATCCGCCGCGGCGAGCAGCAGCTGTTCCACGCCGCCCTGCCCGGCGCCACCGCCGACAACGACGCCTGGATCCAGCGCAAGGTGCGGGTGGTCCACCGGTTCGGCGCGTCCAGTTATCTCGTCGGCCGCCGCCTGGCGGCCAAGGGCCAGAGCCTGGGGGCCGAGCTGGGCGTCGATCCCGCGCTCTTCGCGGCGCACGGCGGGGCCTTTCCGGTACGGGTGACCGGCGCCGGCGTCGTCGCCGTGGTCACCGTGTCCGGCCTGCCCCAGGCCGAGGACCACGCGCTGGTCGTGGAGGCGCTGGAGCAGCGGATCACGGCGGCGGGCTGACTCCCCTCGTACGATTGCGCCCCGGGCTTAATCTGCCGTGGGCAGACGGCCGTTCCGTGACCGGGTGCCGGTCGGGCAGGCTCGGCGCATGCGGATTCTGGTACTCGGCGGCAGCGGCTTCGTCGGACGGGCGGTCGCGGACGACGCGATCGCCCGCGGCCACGACGTGACGGTCCTCAACCGGGGCACCCGCGACCCGGTGCCCGGCGCCACCCTGCTCGTCGGCGACCGCACGGCGCCCGGCGGGCTGGCCGCGCTCGGCTCCGGCACCTGGGACGCCGTGGTGGACACCTGGTCGGCGGACGGCGCCGTGGTCGGCGCGGCCGCGGCGGCGCTGTCCGGGCGGGCCGGGCACTACACCTACGTCTCGAGCCGCTCGGTCTACCACTACGACGAGACCGGCGCGGCGCCGCCGCTGACCGAGGACGCGCCCCTGGTGGCGGCGGACGATCCCGGGTACGCCGGGGACAAGCTGCGCGGCGAGCACGGCGCGGCCCGGTTCGCCGGCCCGGTGCTGCTGGCCCGCGCCGGGCTCATCCTCGGCCCCCGCGAGGACGTCGGCCGGCTGCCCTGGTGGCTCTCCCGGCTCGCCCGCGGCGGCCCGGTCGTCGCGCCCGGGCCACCGGACCTGCCGCTGCAGTACATCGACGCCCGCGACCTGGCCGCCTTCGTCCTCGACGCCGCGGCGGCCGGCCTCGGCGGCCCCTGCAACGTGGTCGGCCGCTCCGGCGACGCCACCATGGGCTCGCTGCTCGCCACGGCGTGCGCGGTCACCGGCGACCGGGCGCAGCTGCGCTGGATCGCCCCGGACGTGCTCGAGCGGGCCGGCGCCGAGCCGTGGACCGAGTTGCCGATCTGGCTGCCGCCGGGCCCGCTGCACGCCTTCATGCACCGGGGCGACGTCACCCGGGCGCTCGCGGCCGGTCTGCGCTGCCGCCCGCTCGCCGCCACCGTCGCCGACACCTGGGCGTGGATGACCTCCCTCGGCGGCCCGATCCCCCAGCGCGCCGACCGCGCCCGGGCCGGCCTGCCCGCGGACAAGGAGGCGCGGCTGCTGGCCGCGCCGGTGTCCTGAGGCCGCGTGCCCGGCGGGATCGCGCCGACTGCCCCGGCCCGATTCCCGCCGGGCACGCCTCCCGCCTGCTGATGCGGGCTAAACTCGTTATGCCGGGAGCAGGGCGGTGCTGCTACCGGCATAACGAGTTTAGGGAGAAACATGACGGGGTTTCCCGCGCTCTACGGCGGCGCCACGTGCCTGGACTTCGCCAACACCGTCGACGCCCGGGCCACGGACGCCCCGGAGGAGCACCTGGCCGGCTATCCGGGGCTGGTGCGCTGGTCGGCGTACGCGGGGCTGCTCGACGAACCCGCCACCCGGCACCTGCTCACCCTCGCCGCCGCGCGGCCGCAGGCGGCGCAGGCGAGCCACGCCGCCGCGCTCACCCTGCGCGAGGCGATCTTCCGGATCTTCGCGGGCCTGGCCGCCGGCGCCCCGCCCGCGGCGGCCGACCTGGCGCTGCTGCAGCAGGGGTACGCCGCGGCGCTCGCCACCGCCCGCCTCGAACAGCGCGGCGACCGGTTCGTCTGGAACCTGCCCGCCGAGAACCTGCACCGCGCCTGGTGGCCGGTCGCCGTGGCCGCCAGCAAACTCCTCACCGGCGGCTCCCTCGACCGGGTCAAGGTGTGCGCGTCCGGGCGGGGCTGCCGGGGGCTGTTCCTGGACACCAGCAAGAACAACAGCCGGCGCTGGTGCACCATGGAGAGCTGCGGCACCGCGGCCAAGATCCAGCGGCAGGCCGCCCGGCGGCGTTCCGCCCGAACCTGACCGGCCCGGCTACCGCGGCGGGGTCAGCAGCGCGGAGACGGTCGCCCGCTGCTCGGGTGACAGGGCGCGCGGCCCGTCCGGGTTGCGGGTGCTGCCGGGATGGTCACAGATCCGGACGCCGTCCTCGGTGCGCCAGGTGGCGGGCCGGGCGGCGACCAGCAGGGCGGCGATGGCCGGGGTGTCGCCGGTGACGCCGGCCGTGCGCAGCGCCGCCGACAGCGCGGCCGCCGGATCACCGGACGGCGCGGAGGCGGCGGCCGTGTCGCCGAGCACGGGGGCCAGCAGCAACAGCGTGTGGGCCCGGCCGACGGGGTCGGGGGCGCGGGCGGCCAGCCCGGACAGCTCCGGCCAGGACAGGGCCGGGCCGTCCGGGACGCCGTCGGCCTCGGCCAGGGTGATCGGCGCGGCGCCGGGTGGGTGCAGCAGGTAGTCGACGATCTGGTCGTCGTTGCGGTACACCACGGCCAGGCCCGCCCCGGCGGGGAGGACCGGCTCGGCGGCGTCGTCGGTCAGCCGCAGGTAGGTGCCGCGGATCAGGCCCAGGCCGGCGCCGAACAGGGCGGCCAGGTCCTCGTCCAGGGCGGCGCCGCAGGCGACCCCGAGGTGGGCCGCCCAGAACGCGGGCCGGCGCAGCAGGGCGGCGGCGTCCATGCGCTACGCCCGGCCCGGACCGCGGCGGCCTGGACCGCGGCGGCCCGGCATCGCGGTCACAGGGTGCGCGCCGCGTGCCGGCCCGCGGTACGGCCGGAGAACAGGCACCCGCCGAGGAACGTGCCCTCCAGGGCGTTGTAGCCGTGCACCCCGCCGCCGCCGAAGCCGGCCACCTCGCCGGCCGCGTACAGGCCCGGGATCGGCCGGCCGGCCGGGTCCAGGGCGCGCGAGTCGAGGTCGGTCTGGATGCCGCCGAGGGTCTTGCGGGTGAGGATGTGCAGCTTCACCCCGATCAGCGGGCCGGCGGCCGGGTCCAGGATGCGGTGCGGCACCGACGTGCGGCCGATCCGGTCGCCGAGGTAGCGGCGCGAGTTGTGGATGCCCTGCACCTGGGCGTCCTTGCTGACCGTGTTGCCGACCTGGCCGTCCCGGGCCTCGATCTGGGCGCGGATCCGGGCCGCGTCGAGCAGCGGCTGGTCGGTCAGCTTGTTCATGCCGGCGACCAGGTCCTCCAGGGTGCCGGCCACCACGAAGTCGGCGCCGTGCTGCTTGAACGCCTCGACCGGGCCGGGCGCGCCCTTGCCGAACAGCCGGTCCTTCAGGAAGGCGCGCCGGTCCTTCGCGGTCAGGTCCGGGTTCTGCTCGGAGCCGGAGAGCGCGAACTCCTTCTCGATGATCCGCTGGGAGAGGATGAACCAGGAGTGGTCGTGCGCGGCGATGTCCGGGGTGGTGCGCAGGTACTTCAGCGTGCCGAGGGTGTCGTAGCTGGGGAAGTACGGGGCGGGCAGCCGGCGGCCGAGCGCGTCGAACCACATCGGCGACGGCGCGGACAGGATCCGGATGCCGTGCCCGGGCCAGATTGGGTCCCAGTTCTGCACGCCCTCGGTGTAGTGCCACATCCGGTCCCGGTTGACCAGCCGCACCCCGGCCCGCTCGGCGATGCCGAGCATCCGGCCGTCCACGTACGCCGGCACCCCGGTGATCATCTTGGTGGGGGCGGTGCCGAGCCGGGCCGGCCAGTACTGCCGGACCAGGTCGTGGTTGGCGCCGATGCCGCCGGTGGTGACGACGACGGCCTGGGCGCGCAGCTCGAAGTCGCCGGCCACGTCCCGGTTGGAGGTGACGCCGCGGGGCGCGTCGTCCGGGGCGAGGACCGTGCCGCGGACGCCGGTGACGGCGCCGTTCTCGACGATCAGCTCGTCGACGCGGTGCCGCGAGTGCAGCTTGAGCAGCCCGCTCTCCGCGGCCCGCACGGCCGAGGCGGCGAACGGGGCGACCACGCCGGTGCCGGTGCCCCAGGTGATGTGGAAGCGCGGCACCGAGTTGCCGTGCCCGTCGGCGCGCAGGTCGCCGCGCTCGGCCCAGCCCGCGAACGGCAGCCAGCTCAGCCCGAGCGAGGCCAGCCAGGCGCGTTTCTCGCCGGCCGCGAACTCGACGTACGCCCGCGCCCACTGCACCGCCTGGGAGTCCTCGTCGTCGAGCCGGTCGAAGCCGGCGCTGTGGCGCCAGTCCTGCCAGGCCAGCTCGACGCTGTCGGCGATCCGGGCGCGGCGCTGCTCGGGGCTGCCGACGAAGAACAGCCCGCCGAACGACCACCAGGCCTGCCCGCCGAGGTTCGCCGCGTTCTCCTGGTCGAGCAGCGCCACCTTCTTGCCGGCGGCGGTGAGCTCGTGCGCGGCGGCCAGCCCGGCCAGGCCCGCGCCCACGACGATGACGTCAGCGTCCACGATCGTTCCCCTTCGACGAACCCGACCGGATACGAGAATTTATCGGATTCGACGCCGCGGCGAAATGGCGGCGACACGCCCATGATCGCGATGTGTCGTCGCTCGCGTCGCGCCGCCCCGCGACGACAGGACCCGCCCGCACCCGGACAATGAGGGAGTGCCCCCACCCACCGCCGGAACCGCGCAGACCCGCGCCGAGCTCACCGCGCTGCGCCCCGGCCTGGTGGCCGCCTACGACGCCGCCCTGCCCGGCGCCCGCGCCGCGATCCTGCACCGGCTGCGCCTCGCCGTCGCCCGCGAGCCGCTGCCCCCGCCGGCGGCCGTCGTGGACACCGACGACCCGGTCGCGCTGGTGGCGACCCGGTGGCCCGGGAGCCGGCTGGTGGCCGAGGTCGACAACAGCGTCGCCAACCTGGCCCTGGCGCGGGCGAACGCCGTACCCGAGACGATCCCCACCGGACCGGAGAGCCTCGCGCGACTGGAGCAGTCGCTCGTCGACGGCCACCCGCTGCACCCCTGCTGCCGCACCCGGGCCGGGATGACCGTCGCCGACGTGCTCGCCTACGCCCCCGAGCACCGCCCGGTGATCCGGCTGCGCCGGCTGCGCGTGCCGGCCGGGCGGTGGCACGGCGGCGGCATGCCGATCCTCTACGCCCACCCGTGGCAGGCCCCCCGGCTGATGGCGCAGTACCCGTGGCTGACCAGCGCCGGCGTCACCCGCCCGGTGCGGCCGCTGATGTCGCTGCGCACCGTCGCCCCGGTCGGCGGCGGCCCGCACGTCAAGACCGCCGTCGACGTCCAGATGACCTCCGCGGTCCGCACCGTCTCCCCCGCCGCCGTCCACAACGGCCCGATCCTCTCCGCCCTGCTCGAGAGGATCACCGCCGACCTGCCGATCGACGTCCTCGCCGAGACCGCGGCCGGCGCCGTGATCACCGACGACGGGCCGGACCGGCGGCTCGCCCACCTGATCCGGCAGGCGCCGCGGCTCGCCGCCGGGGAGACGGCCGTGCCGCTCGGGGTCCTGGCCGCGTCCCCGATGCTCCTGCGCGCGGCCGGTGACCCGTACGCGCTGATGGAGCAACTCGGCAGAGTGCTGTTCGCGCCCCTGGCGCGCGTGCTGGAACGCGGCGTCGCGCTGGAGGCGCACGGGCAGAACACGCTGCTGGTGATGCGGGACGGCCGGGTGACGCGGGTGCTCTACCGCGATCTGGGCGGCGTCCGGGTGCACGCCGGCCGCCTGCGGCAGGACCTCGGCCTGAAGGGTGACATCCCCACCGACGACGAGACCGAGCTGCGCACCAAGCTGGCCGCCGCCGCCCTCGGCACGGTCGCCACCCAGCTGATCGGCGCCCTCGACGCCGACCCCGCCCACCTCTGGAAGATCCTGGCCGCCGGCATGCGCGCCGACCCTTCCGCCGACACCGCGGCGCTGCTCAGCGAGCCGCTCCCGGTGAAGGCCACCACCGCGATGCGGCTGGCGGAGAACCCGCTCGACGACATCTGGACCCACCTGCCCAACCCGATGGCGGCGTGAAGGAGTCTCATGACCATCCGCAGTGTCAGCACCGGGCGGCTCGCCGCCGCGGCCGCGCACACCGAGGCCGCCCTCGCCGTGCACGCCCCCGAACTCGTCGACGGCTTCCTCGCCGCCCTGCCGCAGGCCGCGGACACCGTCGGCCGGCGGCTGCGGGCCGCCCTGGTGCGCGAGGGGATCGTGCCGGTGGCGCCGGGCGGGCGGGTCCACGCCTTCGACCGGGTCGAGTACGACGAGGCCGGGGTCGCCGACCCGGTGGATCTGCTGACCGGGATCGACGCCGGGGCGTTCGCCGCCGAGATCCGCAACGCGGTGATCAACTTGGCGGTGGCTCTGTCCAGATTCAATGGGATGAAGCCGCTCGAGAACGCCGACCTGGACGCCGTCCGGCTCGAACGGCTCGCCGTGGCCGGCCACAACCTGCACCCCTGCGGCCGCACCCGGCTCGGCTGGGACACCGGCGACGTCCTCGCCCACGACCTCGAAGCCGTCCACACCGCCGTCCGGTTCCTCGCCGTCCGCGACGACCACCACCTCGGCGACGACCTCGGCGCCCGGCTGGGCCTGCCCGCCGCCCCCGCCGGATACCGCGCCCAGCCCGTGCACGCCTGGCAGTTCGACCTGGTCGCCGACCGCTACCGCGACCTCTTCACCGAGCGCGTCCTGCTCGCCATGGACGGCCACCTCGACGCCGTCCCCACCGCCGCCCTGCGCACCCTGTTCCTGCCCGCCCTGGGCCGATACCTCAAACTCTCCCTGGACATCCAGGTCACCTCCACCCGCCGCAGCATCAGCGTGGCCAGCACCCGCAACGGCCCCGCCCTCTCCGCCCTGCTGCACCGCCTCGTCGCCGGCGACCCCGACGGCCACCGCCTGTTCCTGCTCGCCGAGACCGCCGGCGCCGCCGTACCCGCCGGCAGCGGCCGCGACCTGTCCGCCATCGTCCGCGACGGCCTGCACGACCGGCTCCAGCCCGGCGAGACCGCCGTCCCCGGCGGCGCCCTGCCCGCCCACGACCCGGCCACCGGCGCCACCGTCCTCGCCGGGCTCGTCGACGCGTCCGGGCTCACCCCGGCCGGCTGGCTCACCGCGTACACGCGGCTGCTGCTGCCACCCCTGCTGCGCCTCGCCACCCGCGGCGTCGCCCTCGAAGCCCACCTGCAGAACTGCCTGCCCACCTTCGTCGCCGGCCGCCCGCACCGGCTCGCCCTGCGCGACTTCGCCGGCCTGCGCCTGCACCCCGGCCGGCTCGCCGCCGCCGGCCACCACCTCGACCTGTGGCCCGGCTCCGTCGTCGGCACCGGCGACGAGGACGTGCTGCGCGCCAAACTCGGCTACACCGCCCTGCAGGCCCACCTCGGCGAGCTCGTCATCCGCCTGCAGGAATCCCACGCCCTGCCCGAGGACCACGCCTGGCGCCTCGTCCGCGGCGTCGTCGACGAGACCTACGACGCCCTCGGCGGCCACCCCGACCACGCCTTCTTCATCGCCCCCACCATCCCGCACAAGGCCCTCGTCCGGATGCGCCTGGACGGCGGCGGCGACCTCTACCGGCCTGTAGGAAACCCCCTGCATGGCTGATCTTCCCGCCCCGGTCGCGCGGGCGCTGCGGCGCCTGCCGGCCCCGGCCTGCGCCTACGTCTACTCCCGGCCCGCGCTGGCCGCGCGGGCCGCCACGCTGCGGGCCGCGCTGCCGCCGGGCGCCTCCTTCCTGTACGCGGTGAAGGCCAACGGCCACCCCGAGGTGGTCGCCGCGCTCGCGGCCGCCGCCGACGGCCTGGAGGTCGCCTCCGGCGGGGAGCTGGCCCTCGCCGTCGCGGCCGGCGCCCGCCGGATCGTCTTCGGCGGCCCCGGCAAGACCGACGCCGAGCTCGCCGCCGCCGTCCGGGCCGGCGCGCTCATCAACGTGGAGAGCGTCTTCGAGATGCGGCGGCTGGCCGGCCTCGGCCTCTCCGCCGACATCTGCGTCCGGGTCAACCGGGCCGGCGCGGCCCTGCACGGCAGCCACGCCATGACCGGCGTGCCGACCCCGTTCGGCGTCGACGAGTCCCAGCTGGCCGACGCCCTGCAAGCCGTGCCGCCCGGCCTGCGCGTGATCGGCTTCCACCTGCACGCCGTCTCCAACAACCTGGACGGGGGCGCGCACGCCGCCTTCCTCACCGAAGCGGTGGGCTGGTCTCTCAGGACCGCCCAGGCGTACGGGATACCGCTCCGCGTCGTGAACGCCGGCGGCGGCTTCGGGGTCGACTACGAGAGCGCCGCCGCGATGGACGTCACCCCGCTGTCGCGGGTCACCGTGCCGCCGGGCGTCGACCTCGTCCTCGAACCCGGCCGCTGGCTCGCCGCCGACGCCGGCTGGTACGCCGCCGAGGTCCTCGACCTGAAGACCACCCACGGCCGCACCTTCGCCGTGCTGCGCGGCGGCACCCACCACTTCCGGCTGCCCGCCGCCTGGGGCTACAGCCACCCGTTCACCGTCCTGCCGGTCGACGACTGGGACCGCCCCTACCCGCGCCCGTCCGTCAGCGACGTCGCCGTCGACGCCGTCGGCGAGCTGTGCACCCCGCGCGACGTGCTGACCCGCGGCCGGCACGTCGCGCGGCTGCGGGTCGGCGACCGTCTGGTCTTCGCGCGCACCGGCGCGTACGGCTGGGACATCTCCCACCACGACTTCCTGCGCCACGACCCCCCGGACTTCGTGATCCTCTGAGGGTGGTCGGCGAAGCCGTCCTTCTGGTTCTTCGAGGTGCGGCTCGCCGCACTGCCTCTAAAGCGTCCTAGGAAGATAGGAAGCAGGGCATCAGCAGTCGCTGGGGCCGGGCTCCCAGCCGGTCTCCTGCGTCCAGTCGGCGGCCCGGCGGATCGTCTCCCAGAAGAACGGCGACTTCGCGTCGGTGTAGCCGTGCCGGTCCTCCCGGAAGTCCACGGCCAGCGCCCGCTTCAGCGCCGCGTACTCGGCCGCCGTCGCCGCGTCCGCGCGTAGGAAGTCGCGGAACAGCAGCGCGAACTGCTCGGCGAAGCTGCCCGCCCGCCGCACGTGGATGTGGGTGCGGCGATCCCCCGGCCGCTCCCGGAAGTACCGCTTGGTCCGGTCCGGGTTCTCCGCCCGGAACACCAGGCCCAGCTCCTGCAGGGGCTCGCGGAACGACGCGTCCGGCTCGAGCCGGTCCACCGACACCTGGATGTCCACGACCGGTTTCGCGGCCAGCCCCGGCACCGACGTCGAGCCGATGTGGTCGATCCGTACCGCCACCGGGCCCAGCGCCGCCCGCAGCGCCGCCCCCACCGTGGCGAACCGGGCCGGCCAGGACGGGTCGTAGTCGACGATCTCGATATGCATGCGCCCGATTCTGCCCAGAGCCTCGCGGAGGGTCGTCGGCGCAGCCGTCCCTTTGTCGTGGGGTGCGGCTCGCCGCACTGCCCCTAGAGCATCCTAGGACGATAGGATGCTAATCGGATCATCTCCGGATCGTGCGCCAGTTTGCCGAGCTGCCAGGAGAAGTCGGTGGCGTCGGCCGCGCCGAGGAACAGCCAGGCCCGGAACGCCGGCCGGATCAGCGCGTCCTCGAGGGCGGAGAGCGGCCGCACCTCGCGGTAGCCGCGGATCACCTCGGCGTACCGGCCGCGCCAGGACAGCGCGAAGTCGGCCACCTGGAAGGTGTGGTGACAGGTCTCGAAGTCGAGCAGGCCGGTCAGCCGGTCCCCGTCGAACAGCAGATTCCACGGGGTGAAGTCGCCGTGGATGACGCCGCGCGGCGCCGCCGAGGTGTCGTGCGCGGCGAACCAGGCGGCGGTCGCGTCCCGGCACACCCGTAGCAGCCGTCCCGGCTCCGGGAACCGGGTCTCGTACCGGCACAGCGTCTCCTCCAGCGCCGGATCCACGAGCCCGGCCGCCAGGTCCGGGAAGCCGCCGCGCCGCCCGGTGATCCCGGTGTCCGCCAGCGACGCGTGCAACCGGGCCAGCAGCCGCCCGCGGTCACGCTGCTCGACCGGCCCGGCCGCGCGCGGGCGCCCGGGCAGCATCGGCAGCAGCAGCCAGGTGCTGCCGCCCGCCGTCACCGGCTCCTCGACCGGCACCGGGGCGGGCCAGCCCCGCTCGCGCAGGGCCCGGGCGACGCGGATCGGATAGGCCCAGTCCGGGGACACCGAGGCTGGCAGCTGCTTGAGGACGAGCGGGGTCCGGCCCCGGCGCACCTGCCAGGTGGTGGTGGCCCGCGCCCCCAGCACCGGGCCGGGCACGAGCCGCCACCGGCGGAGCACCTCCCGGCGGTGGGCTTCCGGCGGAACGCCGGCGGCCGCGCGCGGACGCTCAGGAGTCCCCGTCATGTGTCTCGTCCACGGTGCCCATGACATCGGCACGGTACGCGCCTCCGCTGTGCGCGGCCCCGAACGATTCGCCTCCGCTGTGCGCGGCCCCGAACGATTCGCCTCCGCTGTGCGCGGCCCCGAACGGTTACGCCGACACCAGCAGGATCGCGTCCTGCCGGACGATCAGCACCCGCCCGTCCGCGGCCACGGCGAGCGCCTCCGGCGACTGCGGGGCGGCGCCGAACCGGTCCAGCACCTCCCGCGCGCACCGGCCGGCGTCGCAGCGCCACAGCACCTGCTGCCAGTGGCCCGCGGTGCCGCCGGTCGCGCCGACGCTCACCCGCAGCCCGGGACGGGTGGTCTCCTCGGCCGCCGTGACCAGGTAGGACGTGCCGCTCACCGCGATCGCGCCGGACCGGTCCGCGACCGCGCCGCCGGGCAGGTCGAGCATCCGGTCGCCGACCCGCAGCAGGTGCGGTTCCAGCGACACCGCCTCGGCGCCGGCCATGGTCCAGGCCGACACCGGGTGCCCGACGAAACTCGACCCGGTGGTCGGCCGGTCGCAGCAGGTCAGCGACGCCGCGGCGGTGCCGGTGCGGACCGTGGCGACCGGCCGGCCGTCGCCGTCGATCGTGAGCAGCACCCGCGGGGTGGTGGTCGGGCCGTCGTCCCAGGTCAGCCGTTCGAGGCTGCTCCCCTCGTACCGTTGGGGCCGCTCGCACCCCACCTCGCCGCACCGGAGGAAGGTCATCCGCCAGCGCGGCCCGGCCGGGTGCGCGAGCACGAACCACAGCGCCTGGTCGGGTGCCACCGCCGCGCCGATCTCCGGCCGGTCGGCCTGCTCCCGCGCCGACGCCCGCACCGGCACCCACGCCTCCGGGCAGCCGCCGCGGGTGCAGCGCGCATAGTGCACGAACGGACCGCCGTCGCCGGGCCCGCCGCTGACCATCGCCTTCACGACGGTCCGCCCGTCGGCGCTGATCCCGGCCGCGCCCCGGCCGTCGTAGACCGCCGGCCCGCCGTTCACGCTCGCATACCGGTCGCAGAGGTCGTTGTCGCAGAACCGCGCGCCGGTCATGGTCGCGATCGTCGGATGCCCGCCGGCCGGCCAGGCCACCGCCGCGACGCTGGTGGTGCTGTCCGCGTGCGAGCGCACCGACGGCAGGTGGGTGGGGTTGGCGGCGGCGAGACCGGCCGGGACGAGCAGGGCCGCGGCGGCGAGGACCGCGATCGGCAGCAGGCGGGTGCGCGGCCCGGTCCAGTCGTCCAGGCGCGCGTCGACGGCCGCGAGATCGGCCGCCGCTTCGCCCTTTTCGCCGATGCGGTCGTGCCCGCGCTGTTCCAGGTAGACGTGCGCGAGGATGCCCGCCTGCACCGCCACGACGACGGCCGCGGCCAGCGCGCCGGCCACCTCGGCGATCCACCCCAGGGCCGGGAACACCGGCGACAGCGGCGGCAGCAGACCGGCGGCCACCGCCGGCACCAGTATCCCGCCGAGCAGGAACGCCCCGGCGGTACCGGCCACCCGCCCCCGCGTCAGCGCCCAGTCGGACCCGCCGAGCCGGTGCGCCACCAGCCCGACCAGCATCCGCGCGGCCACCACGGCGGCGCACCCCAGCACGGCGACGGCGAGCGCCACCGCGAACCACCCGCCGCCCGCCGAGGTGACCGGCAGCAGCGCCAGCCCGGTGATCCCGGCGATCGCGACGAGCCCGGCCGCGTACACCGGGAAGCTGCGCCCCGCCGCGACCAGCGCCCGGCCCGCCCGGACCTGCCTGCCGCGCGCCGCCCCGGCCGCCACCAGCGCCGCCGCCGAGAGCCCGAACAGCCAGCACGCCGGCACCACCACGAGCCGCCACCAACCGTCGTCCCCGCCGAGCAGCAGCACCCCGTTGACGATCACGGTCCGGTCCGAGCCGAGCGCCAGGTCGAGCGCCGCCAGCAGCAGCACCGCCACGGCGAGCACCGGCAGCAGCACCGCGGCCAGCTGCCGCCGCGCGGTCCAGGCCAGGCCGTATCCGGCCACCGCGTTGCCGATCAGGGAGAAGAGCACCGCGCGAGGATAGCCGACAAGATCAATAGATCAACCCCTATTCCGTACGCCGGGAGCACCCGGTCACTCCGCGATCGCGGCCTCGGCGGCCGCCAGTGAGCCGAGCAACCCCAGCGAGCGGGCGCTCTCCGAGCCCGGCTCGGCGTGGTACACGACCAGCAGCAACCCGCCGGCCTCCCCGGCCGTAAGCTTCTCCCGCCGCAGGGTCAGCTCACCGACCTCGGGATGCGCCATCCGCACCGACCCGCCCGACGGCGCCTTCACGTCGTGCCGCGCCCACAGCGCCCGGAACTCCTCGCTGCCCCTCGACAGCTCCCCGACCAGCCGCACCACCGCCGGATCGTCCACCTCCTCGGCCACCGAGGCCCGGAACGACGCCACCATCCCGCCGATCGCGTGCTCCCAGTCCGGGTGGAGCAGCCGCTCCGCCGGATCCAGGAAGATCGACCGCAGCCGGTTCTCGCCGGGCCGGATCTCCGGCGACAGCGCGGTGGCGAGCCGGTTCGCGGCCAGCACGTCGTAGTGCCGGTTCTCCACGAACGCGGGCAGCCCCACCACGTCGAGCAGCTGCCGGATCCCGGCCGGGACCGCGTCCCGGGCGACCCGCCGCCGCGGCCGGGCCACGGTCAGCCCCAGCAGGTACCGCGTCGCCGCCGCGTCGAGCAGCAGGACCCGGGCGATGGCTTCGAGCACCTGCGGCGACGGGTTGCGGTCGCGGCCCTGTTCCAGGCGCAGGTAGTAGTCGGCGCTGATGCCGGCGAGCGTGGCCACCTCCTCCCTGCGCAGCCCGGGCGTGCGCCGCACCCCGACCGCGCGAATCCCCACCTCGGCCGGGCCGACCTGGGCCCGGCGCGCTCGAAGGTACTCCCCCAACGCGTTCATGCCATCAGCCTAGAAACACCGCATCCTGGCCCTGTCACTCCTAGGAAGAGCAGACCCTGAACGAAGCCGCCGGAGCGCGGCACCGTGGAGGCATGACACAGACGACGACACTTCCCGGCGGCACCTACCGGCTCGGCGACTTCGCGGTGACCCGATTCGGTTACGGCGCGATGCAGCTGGCCGGGCCGCACGTCTTCGGCCCGCCGGCGGACCGGCCCGGCGCGGTCGAGGTGCTGCGCACCGCCGTCGAGCTCGGCATCAACCACATCGACACCTCCGACTACTACGGGCCGTTCGTCACGAACGAGATCATTCGTGACGCTCTCCACCCGTACCCTCGAGATCTTCACCTGGTCACGAAGGTGGGCGCCCGCCGCGACGAACGGGGCGCCTGGCCGGTCGCGCGATCGCCGGAGGAACTGCGCCGGCAGGTGCACGACAACCTCGGACGGCTCGGCCTCGACGCGCTCGACGTGGTGAACCTGCGGATGGGCGGCCTGCAGGACCCGGAGCCGGGCTCGATCGCCGAGCCGTTCGGCGCCCTCGCCGAGCTGCGCGAGCAGGGCCTGATCCGGCACCTCGGGCTGTCCACTGTCAACGCCGAGCAGATCGCCGAGGCGCAGTCGATCGCGCCGGTGGTGTGCGTGCAGAACTTCTACAACCTGGCCAACCGCGGCGACGACCGGCTGATCGACGACCTGGCGGCGCAGGGCATCGCCTACGTTCCCTACTTCCCGCTCGGCGGCTTCTCGCCGCTGCAGTCCGGCACGCTCACCGCGGTGGCGCAGCGGCTCGGTGCGACGCCGATGGCGGTGGCGCTGGCCTGGTTGCTGCAGCGCTCACCGAACATCCTGCTCATTCCGGGTACGTCGAAAGCGGCGCACCTGCGCGCCAACGTGGCAGGCGCCTCGCTGGTGCTCGACGAGGCGACCGTCAAGCAGCTGGACTCGATCGCCTGACCGGTCCGCGGCGGCCGCCGACGACCAGCAGCGTGGCCGCCGCCAGCAGGGTCAGCACCCCGTAGTCGTGGCCTTCGACCTCGACGGAGACCCCCATGTATTCGCCGAGGTCCTGAGTGAGGTTCCAGAGATGCACCGCGTTGCTGATCGACGCGTAGACGAGCAGCGCGAAGAACAGCCCGCCGAGCGCGGTGCCGCCGCCCGGCGCGGTGCCGGTGAAGAGCGCCGCGCAGGCTGCGGTGATGCAGACCGCCACGATCACGGCCCGGACCAGCTGCTCGCGCGGCCAGTCGTCGCCGAGCGTGGGGACATACCAGGTCAGCAGCACGACGGCGAGCAGCGCCAGGCCGGCCCGTGGCAGCGGGCGGCCCGCCAGCGCCGGGGTGAGGGCGAGCAGCAGGAGCACGGCGAGCCCGCCGAGCAGGGCGAGCGCCGCCGAGTACCGCAGCACGCCGATGGTCGCGACCACGGCGGCGAGGCAGAGCAGAAGAACGCGGACCGGGTCGGCCGACCCGGTCCGCGTGTCCGTGGAACTCATCAGTTGGTGGCCGCCGGGGTGGCGCCGCCGAGCAGCTCCTCGAGCTCCTTCAGCTCCGCCTCGGTGAGGTCCGCGCCGGCGCCGGTGTCGGCGCCGAGGGACGGCGGGGTCTTCATCGACTTCAGCAGCCCGTCCACGTCGATCTTGGTGACGTCCTGCGGGGCGTCGATCGCCGCGCCGGTGGTCACCTCGAGCCGCAGCGCGACCCGGCCGGTGGCGCCGTCGATGAACTGCAGCATGTTGATCTCGGCGGCGGTCAGCTTGCCGTCCTTGATCCACAGGTCGAGCACGACCGGCTTGTCCAGCGGCGCCGCCGACGGCTTGACCGTCTCGGCGAGCGACGAGTCGAGGGCCTTCACCAGGCGCTCGATCTCGGTGTATGCCTTCGCCGTCGAGGAGGTGACGACCAGGTGCGTGTCGTCGTTCTCGTCCCGGACGATGTCCGCGCCCTCGAGCAGGTTCTCCGCGCTGGTGGAGAGCTCGGCGAGGACCTTCTGCTCCTCGACGTCCTTGGCGGGCACGCCGGCGCCGGTCTCGGCCAGGTCGCCGAGCTTCGTACTGTCGATCGACACCCACTTGCCGGCGAAGAACGCGTCGAGGCCGCCGAGCGAGCCGACCGCCTGGTCGCTGAGGGTCTTGATGTCGTCGGCACTGGCACCGAACTTGGTGGCCAGCTCGGTGATCGGCGCCTTGATGAACATGGTCTTGTCCACGTAGCGGATCTCGGTGCCGGAGACGCCGTCGACCGTCGCGGCGATCGAGCCACGGTCGTCCTCGACGCCCTCCCCCGCCTTGTCGTAGGCGATGGTGAACGACGAGTTGAACAGCTGACGCAGAACCTTCGCGTCCTCGTCGGTGAGCTCGTCCTCCGGATCGCCGGACTTGGCGGCGTCCAGCTTCGCGGCGGCGACCAGGTCGTCAGCGCTGCCGTTGATCTTGATGGTGAAGCCGGCCTGCTTCGCCTCGCCGAGCTGCTCGGCGGCGTTGCGCAGTTCCAGCTTGGGCTCGAGGGCCTCGAGCTTGTCCCCGGCGCAGCCGGCGATGACGGTAAGGGTGGTGACACCGGCGAGAGCACCGGCGATGAGACGCGTGACGCGCAAAACAACTCCCCGTTCGATGTATGCGGGCACACTGTAGTGGCACCGATCAATCGGGCGCGCCCCGATATCGCCACCCTCACATCGACCTGCGCGAACCCGGCGCCAGCGTTCCCCGCGGCCGAGCATCGTGCCCGCTCCCGCGCCCCGCCCCGGCCGGCCGCTTTCGCGCATGACGAAGTTCCGTCCGCGATCACCAACGGGAGCCCTCGCCGGCTGAAGAGCCCGGGCCTCTCGCAGTGAACTGCCCCGCCGTCCCCACCCAGCGCACACCCTCTAAGGCGCCCTAGGAAGCTAGGTTGGATGGGCCTGGGTGGAACCGACCTGCGCGGCGAGGTGGAACGCGCCCGGCAGAGGCCGCCGGCCGCCCGGGCGGCCGGCGGCCGAGCAGAGGGCGGCAGCCCGAAGGCGGCAGCCCGAAGGCGGCAATGAAGGGGCAGCCCGAGAAGGCCGCCATAAGGGGGCAGCCGAAAGACCGTCGGACGGGGGCAGTCGAAAGGCCGTCAGGCGAGGCAGCCGGAAGGCCGCCAGAAGGTGACAGCCGAATCTGCCGCCATAAGGGGGCAGCCGGAAGGCCGTCAGAAGGTGGCCGGGGCCGGAGCGGCCGCCTTCTGACGGCGAAAGGCGGGTGGATCAGCGGGTCAGGACGGCCTTCCAGCGGGAATGCAGTCTCGACCCCGGCGCGGCCGTCTGCTCGAGGGACACCATCCGCAGACCGCCTACCGCGAACGCCGTCATCTCGTCCCTGGTCAGCGGCCACGGCGGGCCGTCGCCGCCGGCCACTGCGGCCGCGGCCAAAACGAGCAGGGTGCCGCCGGGTGCCACGAACTCGCCGACGGCCGTGATCGCCGCGGCGCGGATCGAGGACGGAGATGACGGCGAGGACAGCGAGGAGCGCGGAGATGGCGTGGACGGCGCGTAGGGAGAAGTCGGCGAGGGTGGGGAGGAGGGTGACAACGGCGCGGAGGGCAGGGCCTGCACGTTGTTGCTCTCCAGCACCAGGTCGAAGGCGTGCCGCCAGCCGGCCGGTGGATTCAGGAGGTCGGCGACCACATACGTGACGGCGCTCGACGGATGCCGGCTGCGGGCCAGGTCGATCGCCGTGGGTGAGATGTCGAAGGCCGTCGTGGCGTACCCCAGGGCCGCGATGTGCTCGGCGTCGCGGCCCGGACCGCAACCCACCACCAGCGCGCGCCGCCCCTCGCCCGGGGGCAGCGGGTGGGCCCGCAGGTGGGCGCTCGCCTCCGGGACGTCCCAGGGCACCGCCGGGGACGAGGCGTAGAGCGGCTCGAACCACCCGGTCGGATCGCCGGCCCGCAGGTGGGCGGAGGCGAGCCGCTCCAGATCGGAGGCGGCGGGTCGTTCCGGGTGGGAGGCGGCGGGTCGCTCCGGCGGCGACGCCACCACGGCACGATCAGGCGAGGACGGCGACGAAGGCGACGAAGGCGAGTTCACCGCGGCACGATCCGGCGCAGTTCGCGCAACGCCTGCCGGCGCACGTCACCGACCAGGGTGTCGATGTAGAGCCGGCCGTCGAGATGATCGACCTCGTGCTGCAGGGCGCGGGCCAGAAAGCCCTCCCCCTTGATCACGAGAGGTTCGCCGTACTGGTCGAAGCCGGTCGCGGTGACCGATTGCGCCCGTACGGTCTCGTAGCCGAGCCCGGGCAGTGAGAGGCACCCCTCCTCGTCGGCCTGGGTGCCCTCGAAGTCGCTGAGCACCGGGTTGACCAGGTGGCCGACGACGCCGCCCACGTTGTACGAGAAGACGCGCAGGCTCACCCCGATCTGCGGGCCGGCGACCCCGGCGCGGCCCGGCTCGCGAACCGTGTCCTCCAGGTCCTTCACCAGTTCCCGCAGGGCGGCGTCGAAGTCGGTGACCGGGTCGGCTTCGGTGCGCAGGACCGGGTCGCCGAAGATGCGGATAGGCCGAACTGTCATGAGGGAGAAGTTACGCGAACAGCGCGGGCCGGTCCGCGCCGAGCATGTGCCGCAGCTTGATCAGGGAGCGCCGGGTCTGGCTCTTCACCACCTGGACGGGCACTCCGAGCTCGGCGGCGACCTGTTCGACGCTGTGGTCGGCGAAGTACCGCAGCACCACGATGGCCCGGTCCCGGGCGGGCAGCCGGGACAGCGCGCCGAGCAGGTCGAGGCGCAGGTCGGGGCTGATCTCGTAGGCGGGTTCGCGCAGCGCCGGCAGCCGGGTCTCGGTGGAGCTGCGGCGACGGCGGTGGTCGAGGTACACCCGGAGCAGGATCTTCTGGGCGTACGCGGGAAGGTTGTCGCTCTCCCGGGCCCGCTCCCAGCCCTGGAAGAGCTTCGTGAGCGTGGTCTGGGTGAGGTCCTGCGCGAGGTGCCAGTCGTGGCAGAGCTGGTAGGCGCTGCCGTGCAGGCGGGCCACGAACGCCCGCGCGAACTGCTCGAAGCCGGCCCGCCGGGTGGCCGCCGGCGGAATCACGCGGATCCGGATCCCGGACCGGACAGTCCGGCGCGGGGCCGGCTTGTCGAGCAGCTCAAGCATGGTTTCGCCTCCCGGGCACGGGGTGCCACTGTGGATCTTGTCGGTGCCGCGCGAGGGTGAAACTACGCGCTGGAACCCCCGGATCGGGGGTGGACGCCGACAGTGGCACGTAACCGGTAGAGACGGCTCGGAGCAGGCTATGAGGGGGCTATGAGGCGAGCGCGGACCGGATCGGCCGGGCCTTCGCGGCGGCCTCGTCGACCTCCGCGACCGGGTCGCTGTCCGCGGTGATCCCGCCGCCGGCCCAGGCGTGCACCCGGGTGCCGTCCGCCGCCACGGTGCGGATGCTCAGCCCCAGGTCGAGGTGGTCGTGTCCGATCCAGCCCACCGCGCCCATGCTCACGCCCCGGCCCACCGGCTCCAGCGCGGCGATCTGCGCGAGGGCGGCGATCTTGGGCGCCCCGGTGACGCTGCCGCCCGGCAGCACGGCCCGCAGAAGATCCGCGAGGCCGACCCGGCGATCGAGGGGTGCGCTGACGACCGACTCCGCCTGCCAGAGATCACACCATTTGCGTACGGCGAAAAGCTCGTCCACCACGACCGGGCCCGTCCCCGGCAGCCGGGCGAGGTCGTTGCGCTCCAGGTCGACGATCATGACGTGTTCGGCCCGTTCCTTCTCCGACGCCAGGAGCTCGCGCAGCCCCGCCGCGGTGGCCGGGCGGGTCCCCTTGATCGGGCGGGTGACGACCCGGCCGTCCCGGACCTCGACGAGCGTCTCGGGCGAGGCCGTCGCCAGCGCCCAGCCGCCGGCCGGATCGGCCAGCACCCCGCCGTAGCGGGCCCCGGGCAGGCCGGCCACCCGGCGCAGCGCGGGCAGCGGGTCGCCCTGGTACGCCGCCGACGCGTGCCCGACGACGTTGACCTGGTAGACGTCGCCCCGGCCGATCGCGGCGCGCACCCGGGAGACCGCGTCGGCGTGCTCCGATCGGGTCCAGCTGTCCCGCCATTCCCCGAGCCGCCAGCCGCCACGGCGGCCCGACCCAACCGATTTGTCCGGATTTTTCGAGAAATGTTGGTAGACGACGGCATAAACGTCCGGCACACCGGGCACCGGAGAGGGTGCCCCGAGAGCAGCGCCCGCCATCACGCATCCGGCATCCGCCGACACGTAGAGTGCCGCCCCGCAAATGGTGCCATCGCCGAACGTCTTGTTTTTGTCATCCGTTCGGCCAAGGTTTCGCACCGGCAGTCCGTTGTCCGCGAGGAATGCGGACAGAAGCTCGGCAGGGTCACCGGGATCACCCCGGTGCCACCGGAAGACACGTAACGCATGGTGACGGGCTTGGCAGGCGGCCGGCGCCGCCGGAGGAGCCCCGGAAGGAGCCGGCGAACAGTGGTCGACAGCACCCGTCCCGTGGACCATCGAAGACGCGGACCGCGAAGGAATCGGCGTCACCGGGTTGAACCGCCGTCGTTCCATGTGAGGTAACGTCCGACACCGACTTTGTGAACCTTCACACAGCCCCCAAACGGAGAACGACCGAGATGTGCCAGCACACGAACCCCTGCCCATCAGCCGACGCGACGGACCGTGAGGCCGCCAAGGTCATCGTGACCTTCTGCGAGCAGGGCTGGAGCCTGCTCTGCAACGGGGTCATCATCTTCGAGGACACCGGCGAGATCCTCCCGGACGGCACCATGATCGAGCCGCACCGGGGCCCGGCTGTGCACGCGCTCGCCGCCTAGATCGACCACGCGCTCGCGCCCGGTTCAACACGGGCCCCACGAGTACGCAGAGTAACGAATTGAAGACGGCGCAGGCCGCGATCCCCCGTTGAGGACCGCGACCTGCGCAAGCGATGGACGTGGTCCGGCTCAGTCCTCGAACGCCTCGGGCGACGGGCACGAGCAGACCAGGTTCCGGTCGCCGAACGCCCCGTCGATGCGGCGCACCGGCGGCCAGTACTTCGCAGCCCGGTCCACCCCGGCCGGGAACGCGGCGACCGACCGCGGGTAAGCGTGCTCCCACGCGTCCGCGGAGACCGCGGCCGCGGTGTGCGGCGCGTTCGCCAGGGGGTTGTCGTCCTTCGGCCAGACGCCCGCCGCGACCTGGTCGATCTCACCCTTGATCGAGATCATCGCGGCGATGAACCGGTCGAGCTCGGCGAGGTCCTCGCTCTCGGTCGGCTCCACCATGAGGGTGCCGGCGACCGGGAACGACATGGTCGGCGCGTGGAAGCCGTAGTCGATCAGCCGCTTCGCGACGTCGTCGACACTGACCCCGGTGGCCTTCGTGATCGGCCGCAGGTCGAGGATGCACTCGTGCGCGACCAGGCCGTTGTCGCCGGCGTAGAGCACCGGGAAGTGCTCGCGCAGCCGCACCGCCGTGTAGTTCGCGGCGAGGACCGCCGCCGCGGTGGCCGCGGCCAGCCCGTCCGGGCCCATCATCCGCACGTACGCCCACGAGATCGGCAGGATGCCGGCGCTGCCGTGCGCGGCCGCCGAGACGGCGTGGTGGTCGCCCTGCTCGAGCGGGTTGCCGGGCAGGAAGCCGGCGAGGTGCTGCCGGACCGCGACCGGGCCGACGCCGGGACCGCCGCCGCCGTGCGGGATGCAGAACGTCTTGTGCAGGTTGAGGTGGCTGACGTCGGCGCCGAACTTGCCGGGCTTGGCGAAGCCGACCAGCGCGTTGAGGTTCGCGCCGTCGACGTAGACCTGGCCGCCGGCCTCGTGCACCTGGGCGCAGAGCTCGGCGATCCGGGTCTCGTAGACGCCGTGCGTGGACGGGTAGGTCACCATGATCGCCGAGAGGTTGTCCCGGTGCTTCTCGATCTTGGCGGCCAGGTCGTCCATGTCGACGTTGCCGTCCGCGTCGCAGGCCACCACGACGACCCGCATGCCGGCCATCACGGCGCTGGCCGCGTTCGTGCCGTGCGCGCTGGACGGGATGAGGCAGACGTCGCGGTGGGTCTCGCCGCGCGAGCGGTGGTAGCCGCGGATCGCCAGCAGGCCGGCCAGCTCACCCTGCGAGCCGGCGTTCGGCTGCACGCTGACGGCGTCGTAGCCGGTGATCTCGGCGAGCCAGGACTCCAGCTGGGCGACCAGGTCCTCGTACCCCTGGGTCTGGTTGGCCGGCGCGAACGGGTGGATGTTCGCGAACTCCGGCCAGGTGACCGCCTCCATCTCGGTGGTGGCGTTCAGCTTCATCGTGCAGGAGCCGAGCGGGATCATGCCCCGGTCCAGCGCGTAGTCGGAGTCCGACAGCTTCCGCAGGTAGCGCAGCATCGCGGTCTCGGAGTGGTGGGTGTTGAAGACCGGGTGGGTCAGGTACTCGGTGGTCCGGCGCACCAGCGACACGTCGGCCGGGCCGGCGACGGTCGCGCCGAACGCCGCGAGGACGGTCGCGACGTGCGCGGCCGTGGTCGTCTCGTCAGTGGAGACCGAAACGTGGTCGGCGTCGACCAGGCGCAGGTCGACACCCTCGGCGGCGGCCGCCGCGACGATCGCCGCGGCGCGGCCCGGGACCCGCGCGGTCACGGTGTCGAAGAAGACCGGCCGGGTGATCTCGATCCCGGCGGCGGTCAGGCCGCCGGCGAGGGCGCGGGCGTGGTCGTGGGCGCGCTCGGCGATCGCCCGCAGACCCTGCGGGCCGTGGTAGACGGCGTACATGCTGGCCATGACGGCGAGCAGGACCTGCGCCGTACAGATGTTGCTGGTCGCCTTCTCCCGCCGGATGTGCTGCTCGCGGGTCTGCAGCGCCAGCCGGTACGCGGGCGCGCCGTCGGCGTCCTTGGACACCCCGACGAGCCGGCCCGGCAGCGAGCGTTCGAGCCCGGCGCGCACCGCGAGGTAGCCGGCGTGCGGGCCGCCGAAGCCGAGCGGCACGCCGAAGCGCTGGGTGGTGCCGGCCGCGATGTCCGTGCCGATCTCGCCCGGGGCGCGCAGCAGGGTCAGCGCCAGCAGGTCGGCCGCGACCGTGACGAGGGCACCCTGGGCGTGCGCGGCCTCGACGAGCGCCGCGTGGTCGCGGACCGCGCCGGACGCGCCCGGGTACTGCAGGTGCAGGCCGAAGAACTCCTCCGGGAGCTCCGCCGCGTCCAGGTCGACCAGGACGACCTCGATGCCGAGCGGCTCCGCCCGGGTGCGCAGCACGCTGAGCGTCTGCGGCAGCGTGTCCGCGTCCACGGCGTACACCTGGCTCTTGACCTTGGAGGCGCGCCGCGCGAGCGTCATCGCCTCGGCGACCGCGGTGGCCTCGTCGAGCATCGACGCGTTGGCGGTGGTCAGCCCGGTCAGGTCGGTGACCATGGTCTGGAAGTTGAGCAGCGCCTCGAGCCGGCCCTGGCTGATCTCCGGCTGGTACGGGGTGTACGCCGTGTACCAGGCCGGGTTCTCCAGCACGTTCCGCTTGATCACCGCGGGGGTGTGCGTGCCGTAGTAGCCGAGGCCGATCATCGGGGTGGCGACCGTGTTGCGGCTCGCGATCGCGCGCAGCTCGGCGATCGTCTCCTCCTCGGAGAGGCCGGCCGGCAGGTCCAGCTCACCGTGGAACCGGATCGACTCCGGGATGGCGGCGTCCATCAGCTCGTCGAGCGAGTTGTAGCCGACGGCCTTGAGCATGTGGGTCTGCTCGTCCGAACCCGGACCGATGTGACGGGGTACGAAGGGTGACGTCATGGGCGACTCCAGGCTCTCTGAGAAGGTCGGCACGCAACCTCCCCCTCTGTCATACCCAGACGGGTACTTCAGAGCGCCTGCCCACGCGGTCCTTCTGCCTGAGAGTTTTCCGGGGAGGGTTTGCCCCTTCGGCGCCGTCGCGAGGACGGTCTCTTCCGCACAGGTGTTGCCGGCACGACCAACCTACCAGCGCGCACCCGGTGGGATCACCGTCCTAGGGTGTGGTGTGTGACGTACACCCCTGATTCCACCCGCTACGACGCCATGACCTACCGGCGCTCCGGTCGCAGCGGCCTGAAGCTCCCCGCCATCTCCCTCGGCCTCTGGCACAACTTCGGCGACACCCGCGCCTTCGAGACGCAGCGCGCCATCGTGCGCCGCGCGTTCGACCTCGGCGTGACCCACTTCGACCTGGCGAACAACTACGGCCCCCCGCCCGGCAGCGCCGAGGCGAACTTCGGCCGGCTCCTCGCCGGCGACCTCAAGCCGTTCCGGGACGAGCTGATCGTCTCGACGAAGGCCGGCTACACCATGTGGGACGGGCCCTACGGCGACTGGGGATCGCGCAAGTACCTGGTGTCGTCGCTGGACCAGTCGCTGCGGCGGATGGGCCTCGACTACGTCGACATCTTCTACCACCACCGGCCCGACCCGGAGACGCCGCTCTACGAGACCGCTGCGGCTCTCGACGCGATCGTCCGGTCGGGCAGGGCGCTCTACGTCGGCATCTCCAACTACAAGTCGGCGCAGGCCGCGGAGATCGCCGGCATCCTGCGGGACCTCGGCACCCCGCTGCTGATCCACCAGCCCTCCTACTCGATCCTCAACCGCTGGATCGAGCACGACCGGCTGCTCGACACCCTCGAGGACGCCGGCGCCGGCTGCATCGCGTTCAGCCCGCTGCAGCAGGGCCTGCTCACCGACCGCTACCTCGGCGGCATCCCGGACGACTCGCGGATCCGCACCAGCGTCTTCCTCAACGAGAGCGCCCTGGACAGCAAGACCATGGGCCGGCTGCACGCGCTCAACGACATCGCGAAGCGCCGCGGCCAGTCCCTCGCCCAGCTGGCCCTCTCCTGGGCGCTGCGCGACCAGCGGATGACCAGCCTCATCATCGGCGCCTCCAGCGTCGGCCAGCTGGAGAACAACATCGCCGCCCTCGCCGGTCCCGCGCTGACCGCCGCCGAGCTCGACGAGATCGACGGAACGGTCATCGACCTCTGATGATCGGCCTCGCACTGTCGGTCGTGGTCGGCTCGCGGGCCTACGGACTGTCCGGTCCCGGGTCCGACCACGACCGGCGGGGCGTCTTCGTGGCGCCCACCCGGTCCTTCTGGAGCCTCGACAAGCCCCCGACGCACTTCGACGGCCCCCGCGACGAGGAGTTCAACTGGGAGGTCGAGCGCTTCTGCGCGCTCGCGGCGCAGGCGAACCCGACGGTCCTCGAAGTCCTCTGGTCGCCGCTCGTCGAGACGATCACGCCGGACGGCGCGGCCCTGCGCGGGGCACGGCAGGCGTTCCTCTCCCGGCGCGTTGCCGAGACGTACGGCAGCTACGCCCGCGACCAGCTCAAGAAGGTCGACGCCCGCCGGGCCCGCACCGGCGAGACCAACCACAAGCAGGCCATGCACATGATCCGCCTGCTGATGGCGGGCGCCCACGTGCTGCGCACCGGCGAGGTCCTGGTCGACGTCACCCCGCTGCGCGACCGGCTGCTCGCGGTCAAGCGCGGCGACGTTCCCTGGCCCGAGGTCACCGCCTGGTCCGCGGACCTGCAGGCCGACCTGGCCGCGGCGGCCGCGTCGACGGCCCTGCCGGAGCACCCGGACCGGATTCGCATCGACACCCTGCTGCACGAGATCCGGGAGCACAACCTGTGACCATCGACGTGCCGGCCTGGGCCGCCGAGACCGCCCGCGCCCTCCCCTACCCGCTGATCTTCGCGACGGTCAGCGGCGCCCACCTGTACGGCTTCGCCTCCGTCGACTCCGACCTCGACCTGCGCGCCGCCCACCTGCTGCCGGCCGCCGAGGTGGTCGGCCTGCGTACCGGCCCGGAGACCCTGCAGCACGAGGGCGTCCGCGACGGCGTCGAGCTCGACGTCGTCAGCCACGACCTGCTCAAGTTCGCCCGCCTGCTGAACAGCCGCAACGGCTACGTCCTGGAGCAGCTGCTCTCCCCGCTCGTGGTGGTCACCAGCGAGGTGCACGCATCGTTGATCGCCCTGGCGCCCGGCCTGCTGACCCGCCACCACGCCCACCACTACCTCGGTTTCGCCGCCACCCAGGAGCGCCTCCACCAGCGCACCGGCGAGCTGAAGCCGGCCCTGTACACCCTGCGGGTCCTGCTCACCGGCATCCACCTGATGCGCACCGGCCGGCTGGAGACCGACCTGGCCGTGCTGGGCCGGTCCCTCCCCTACGTCCCGGACCTGATCGGCCGCAAGCGCGAGGCCGAGCACGCCCCCTTCCCGCCCGAGGCCGCCGCCCACCTCGCCGCCGACATCCCGCGGCTGAGGGCCGAGCTGGAACAGGCCCGGGACACGTCATCCCTCCCCGACCACCCGGATCCGGCGGCGGTCGATGCCCTCGACGCCCTGGTGATCCGCAGCCGCCTGGCCACGGCCTAGCCGCACTGCCACGCTGTCAAAGTCCGAAGTTCTCTGCACGAGCTGGTGGTCGTGACCAGGAGCCGTGCACGGGAGGGTGAACTTTCCGCTCCACCCGCACGCCCTTGCCGGTCAGCGTCCGGACCAGGCGGCGGAGATCGTCGAGCTTCGGTCGGGTGGTGTCCTTGCCGGATGCCTTGTCGTACTCCAACTCGACGCATCACCGTGAGTCGGCATGGGACTGTCCACCGCTGCCATGATCTTTCGGGTCAGCTCCGGACGGACCAAGACGTCGGTGCTGTCGACGTACTGGTCGATTCCGCCGACCAGCGGCAAATCGGTCAAGGCGACATCGCCGACGCGGTTGATCAACGCCGCGGTGAAACGGGCGGCGTCGATGACCGGGTAAGGCCGGTCGAAGAACGGCCGCCGGGTGGGATCGACCGGGTCGGCGAGGCCGAGCCGGTTCTGCCAGCGGCCGGCCGCCTCGTAGGCAGTGCACAGCGCCGCCTGCCGGCGTCTCGGGTCGCGAGTGTCTACGGCGTCGTGCAGTGCGGCGGCGATCTCGTCGATGTCCGGCAGGGCGGCGAACGCCGTACCCAACCATTTGCTGTACGGCGGATACCGGCGCGCCAACAGCAGACACAACCGCATGACCTCCCGGGCCAGTCGAGCGGTGATCAGCCGGCCACCGAGCTCGTCGCCGGCCTCGGCGGCACGTCCGACGAACGCTTCCTCCTGCCCGATGCGGGCCCATTGGGCCGCCAATAGGTATCGCCACACATCGTCGGGATACCACCGCAACCGTTGACGCATGGCGGTCAGTTCGCCGAGGTCGTCATGGAAGATCGCCCCACCGACGGCTTCGGCCAACCGCTGCGCGGGCGTAGCCAGCCAATCCGCAACGGTGGGTCCGCAGCGTGCGTCGAAGCCGACCTGGCCGACAGACCAACTCGCCACGTCGGTGATGTCCACGCGGTGGGCCACCGGGCCGGTCGTGGCGGCCATGACCTGCACCCGCGCCCCCGGCGGCTCGAAGTTGGTCGGCCAGCCGTCGACCTGCTTGGGAAGCCGTGCCGTCAGCAGTGCCGAAAGGTTCTCGCCGTGCCGAACGGCGTCCTGAGCGGACAAGAACAGCTGCAGCCGGGGTCCCCAGTCATGATCGACGGAACGTTCGGTATCGAAGCCGAGGACCTCCGAGCCCGGGCCCACCCGCGCGGCGGCGTGCGGCAGTCCCGGATACACCTCATCCAAGAGCGGGCGGACAGCTTCGAAGTAGAAGAGCCTGCACAGGTGCAGGCCGGGCAGAAATGGAGGCAGCACGTCGCCACGCTACGGATCACCAGGCGCGAGCCGCACCTGGTTTGAAGAGGGGCGGGGCCGCTGCTGCTGGACGAGTGCGGTCAATCGTGCTTCGACACGGCCACCGGAGAAAGGCCGGTGAACAATTCGCGAAACACATCCCCTAAAGCATCCTAGGAACCTAGGCGTTTGCCTCCAGTGGGCCGATCATGTTTAGTCTGATGACATGTCCGCGAGCGCAACCCCGGTGATCCATCTGGCCCGCCCGCACCGGCCGGTCGTGGTGGCGGGGACCCTGAGCGAGCTGAGCGGCCCCACTACCGGCCTCGTCGAACTGCCGCTCCGCCTCTGGTGGCACCCGCAGCGGGCGTTCGATCTCGGCCATCACACGATGCTGTTGTGGATGTACGAGAACGTCCTCCGCGAAGCAATTCGCGTCGACGAACTGCGCCGCTATCTCGACGGCGCGACCCTGGAAAACGTCTGGGCCGAGTTGAATATCCCGCGCGCCGTCCGGGCCGCCTGGGAAACGCGCCATCCCCGGCTGCGGGCCCGCGTCGCCGCGTGAGCATCGACGACTTCTTCCAGGACGTCGCCCGGATCGCCCTCAACGTCGCCGACAAGCACGGCTTCGTGCTGGGCGGCGGCGTCGCCTGGCTGGTGAACGGCCTGGTGGCGCGTCCCACCGAGGACATCGACCTGTTCACCGACACGGCCGGTGCGGTCCAGGTGGCGGCCGGCGAGGTGACGGCCGCGCTGCGCCGGGCCGGTTACCGGGTGGTCCGCGAGGAGGGCGACGAGCTGTTCGAGGGGATGGACGCCGACATCCAGGAGTTCCTGGTCGCGTCGGACAGCCGGGCGCTGCGCCTGACGCTGTGCCGCCTGGACCGGCACCGCACCCCGGTGGTCATGGACGTCGGCCCGGTCATGCACCTCGACGATCTGGTGGCGACGAAGGTGGCCGCGCTGGTGAACCGCCGTGAGGTCCGCGACTACATCGACGTCGCCGCGGCGCTGGAGCGCTATCCGCTCGACCGCATCCTGCAGCTGGCGCACGCCGCCGATCCGGCGCTCGACCCGGGGGACATCGCCGACGCGGGCCGTTACCTCGATCGCCTGGACGACGCCCGGTTCGCCCTCTACGGGCTTGATCGCGGTGCCATCCGGGACCTTCGCGCGCGCTTGGCCGATTGGCCGAGAGCCTGATCCGTACGCCGGAAGCCCCGTGCGCAGGGAGTCCCCGCCGCGCCGGACCGCCGGCGGATTGACCTCAACCGGGCTTCAGGTCCTAGCGTTCGCCCATGACCGAACCCGTGGTGGAGCCGGCCCTCCACTGGACCGGGCTGGCGCACCGGGCGCTGATCGCGTTCACCCGGGCCCGCCAGGCCGACCTGGGCCTGACGCACCCCCAGTTCTGCCTGCTCGACGCCCTCGAACGGCAGGACGGCCGCACCGTGGCCGAGCTCCGCCGCGCCCTGCGCCCGCACCTCTCACCGGCCGACGACCTCGCCGCCGAGGCCGAGGCCCTGCTCGACCACCGGCACATCACCGTCGACCGGCACGGCCGCCTCCGGATCACCGCGGCCGGCCGCCGGCTCTGCGACGACGTCCGCAGCCACCTCCCCGAGATCACCGCGACGATCCACGCCGGCATCCCGGACGCCGACTACGACGCGGCGCTGGCGGTGCTCCAGCGGATGATCCGTAACGTCTCCTGACCGGCGCAGCAGCTCGGTCACCCCGGCGGGCCGCTGCGGACGGGCGAACAGCCACCCCTGGCCGGTGTCGCAGCCCAGGTCGCGCAGCCGGTCGGCCTGGGGCCGGGTCTCGACCGCCTCGGCGGTGACCGACAGGCCGATCGCGTGCGCCAGCCGGACGATCGTCGCGACGATCTCCACGTCCACCGTCGACGCCGTCCGGAGCCCGTCGACGAACGGGCCGGCCAGCTTGAGGATGTGCACCGGCAGGCGGCGCAGGTAGGCGAGGTTGGAATACCCGGTGCCGAAGTCGTCGATGGCGATCCGGATGCCCCGGTCGGCGAGGGCCCGCAGCGGCGCCGAGTCGTTGTCCATCACGGCGCTCTCGGTCAGCTCCAGCACCAGCAGCGCCGGGTCGAGGCCGGTCCGGGCCAGGATCTTCTCGACGTCGGCGGGCAGCGTCGGCTCGTGCACCTGGGAGACGGTCATGTTGACGCTGACCGCGAGCTCCCGGTCCGGGAACTCGCGGGCCCACCACGCGGCCTGCGCGCACGCCTCCTCGAGCACCCAGCGGCCCAGCGGCACGATCAGCCCGGTCTCCTCGGCGAGCGGGATGAACCGGTCCGGGCTCAGCTCGCCGTGCACCGGGTGCTGCCAGCGGATCAGGGCCTCGACGCCGCGCAGCCGCCCGTCGGCGAGCCCGACGAGCGGCTGGTAGACCAGGGTGAACTCGCGCCGGTCGAGGGCGTCGGGCATCTCGGCGGCGAGCTCGTAGCGGGCCGCCTGTTTCGCGTCGCGGCCCGGGTCGTAGGTGACGTACCGGCCGCGGCCCTCCGACTTGGCGACGTAGAGGGCCAGGTCGGCGGCCTTCATGAGGTCGGCCGGGCTGGTGTCGCGGGCCAGGCTGTCGACCACGCCGACGCTCGCCGAGATCCGGGTCCGGTGCCGGCCCAGCTGGAACGGCCGGGACAGCGCCCGCAGCACCGACGCGGCGAGGGTGGTCAGCTCGTCCGGCCCGGACGGGTCCGCCACGAGCAGCACGAACTCGTCGCCGCTCATCCGGCCGGCGACCCGCCGCGGGCCCCCGGCGCACTCCCGCAGCCGGTCCGCGACCGCGGCGAGCAGCTCGTCGCCGACCTGGTGGCCGAGGGTGTCGTTGACCCGTTTGAAGCCGTCCAGGTCGAGGAAGCAGGCGCCGACCCGGGTGTCCGGCCCGGCCTCCGCGAAGATCCGGCCGAGCCGGTCGGCGATCATCGTGCGGTTCGGCAGGCCGGTCAGCGGGTCGTGGGTGGCCTGGTGCTCGAGCCGGTCCTGCAGGCTGAGCCGGTCGGTGATGTCCTGGACCATCGCGATGGTGAACTCGGGGGCGCCGTCGTCGTCGCGGATCAGCGACGAGGTCATGTCGGTCCAGACCACGCCGCCGTCGGCCCGGTAGTACGCCTTCTCCAGCCGCACGTGGTCGCGCTCGCCGGCGATCAGTTCCTCGTACATCCGCCACATCTGCGGCGGGTCGCTCGGGTGCCCGAGGTCGGGCACCCGCAGCCCGGACATCTCCTCGACGGTGTAGCCGAGCAGGTCGGCGAAGGCCTGGTTGACCCGGACGATCCGGCCGTCCATGGCCGAGATGCCGATGCCGACGGCCGCGTTCTGGAAGACCGCCCGCATCCGCGACTCGCTGGTGCGCAGGGCGCGCTCGGCGGCGGCGTGCGCGGCCAGGACCGCGGCGTTGAGCCGCTCCTGCTCGGCCATGGTGGCGGCCCGCAGCGCGCGGGTGTACCCGGCGGCGACCCGGGCGGCGACGGCCTGGTCGTCCAGGATCCGGATCGTCGCGGCCAGCACCTCCGGATCGGTCAGGTGCGCCTCGACCAGCCCCGCCCCGGCCGCCTCCGGGTCGTCGGCCAGCCGCGCGGCGAGCCGTTCCAGCAGCGCGTCCAGCTCCGCCGAGTCGAGCGGCACGAACATCGAGCGGGTCAGGGATCGCCGCCACCGCCGGGCGAACATCGGCGTCAACCCTTGCGGGCCACACCGGCGTAGGCGCCGACCCGCTCGGGGTGCTCGTCGACCGGGTCCTGCGGGTCCGGGCGCCATTCCGGGATGAAGACCAGACCGGGGTCCACCAGATCGAAACCGGCGAAGTACGCGGTGATCTCCGCACCGGAGCGCAGCGCGATCTCCGTCCCGGTGCGCGAGGACAACCGCTGCGCCTCGATCACCTCGGGCGGCTGGCCGTCGCCGGTCGCGTGCGAGACGAGCAGGAAGCTGCCCGGCGCGAGCGCGTCGCGCAGGGCCGCCACGGCCGACCCGGGGTCGTCGGCGTCCGGCACGAAGTGCAGCACCCCGGCCAGCAGCACCGCGACCGGCTCCCGGAAGTCGATCAGGCCGAGCTTCGCCGACTCGGCGAGGATCCGGTCGGCGTCCCGGACGTCGGCGCAGATCACCCCGGTCCCGGCCACCCCGGCCAGGATGGCCCGGCTGTGCTCGACGGCGACCGGGTCGATGTCGACGTAGACGACCTTCGACCCGGGGGCCGCCTCCAGCGCGATCTCGTGCACGTTGCCGGCCGTCGGGATGCCCGAGCCGATGTCGAGGAACTGCCGGATGCCCTGGTCGGCCAGGTAGCGCACGGCCCGGCGCAGGAAGACCCGGTTCGACCGCATGGTCTCGCCGATGTTCGGCGTCATCCCGGCGATCTGGTCGGCGAGCTGCCGGTCCACGGCGAAGTTGTGCGCCCCGCCGAGGAAGTAGTCGTAGACGCGGGCGGCGCTGGGCCGATTCACGTCGATCCCGGCGGGTACCCAGTCGGTCGTTTCGGTCACGGACCCGGCCCTTCCTGCTAACGGCGATCGTCGATCAACGACCGTACCCGAAAATCTTCGCGGCGAGGTCGGTCATCACCTCCGTGGCGCCCGCGCCGATGCCGAGGATCCGGGTGTCGCGGTAGTGCCGCTCCACTTCGCTCTCCCGCATGTAGCCCATCCCGCCGTGCAGCTGCACCGCCTCGTCGACGACGTACTTGCAGGCGTCGACCGCCGCGTTCTTGGCGAGGCACGCCTCGCCGGCCACGAAGTCGCCGGCCGCGTGCCGCCGGGCGACCTCCCGGGTGTAGGTCCGGGCCAGTTCGATGCGCTGCCGCATCTGGACCAGCTTGTGCTGCACCACCTGCCGGGCGACCAGCGGCTTCCCGAACGTCGCGCGCTGCCGGCAGTAGTCCAGCGACAGGTCGAGACAGCGCTGGGCCACCGAGTACGCGTGCACGGCCGCGATGATCCGCTCGGGCACGAACACCTGGCCGATCAGTGCGAACCCGCCGTTCTCCGCGCCGATCAGGTTGCGGGCCGGCACCCGGGCGCCGGCGAAGGACAGCTCGGCCGTGTCGGAGGCGAGCCAGCCCATCTTGTCGAGCCGGCGGGAGACGGTGAACCCGGGCGTGTCCCGGTCCACGACGAGCAGGCTGATACCGGAGGCGCCCGGTCCGCCGGTGCGCACCGCCGTGGTCACGAAGTCGGCCCGCACCCCCGAGGTGATGAACATCTTCGCGCCGTTCACGACGTACGCGTCGCCGTCCCGGACCGCCGTGGTGCGCAGGTGGGCCACGTCGGAGCCGGCGTCCGGCTCGGTGATGCCGAGCGCGCAGACCCGCTCACCGGCGAGCGCCGGGCGCACGTACCGATCAATGAGGTCTCGGTTGCCGGACGCGATGATGTGCGGGAGCGCGATGCCGTGGGTGAACAGCGCCGCGTGCGCGCCGGAGGAGCCGCCCGCCTCGAGGAACGCCTCGGTGGCGATCACCATGTCGACGGTGTCGCCGCCGTCGCCGCCGATCTCCTCGGGGAAGCCGACCGCGAACAGGCCGGCCTTCGCGAGCTCCCGGTGCACCGCGCGCGGGATCTCGCCGGCCTCCTCCCAGGCGGGCAGGTTCGGGAGGATCTCGCGGCCGACGAACTGCTTCATCGCCGCGGCCAGCGCCCGGCGCTCGGGGGTCTCGATCATGCCTAGCTCCTTCGGGGGTTCTCGACCAGGGTCCGCGGGTCGCGCCGGCCCAGCAGGATCGCGGCGGCCCGTTTCCAGCGGCGGATCAGGAGTTCCCGGCTCGCCAGGTCACCGCTGACGATGCCGGTCATGGCGAGGCCGGTGAGGACCTCGAACGTGAAGTGCACGACGGTGTCGACGCGCGGATCGTCGTCGAGCAGCTCGCGGGCGTGGTCCCGGAGCGTCCCGAAGATCTCCTTCTCGACGGCGACCAGGGCGTCGCGCAGGGCGGTGTCGGTGCGGGCCGCGTTCCACAGCTCGAGAGCGGCCCAGAAGATCGGCGAGGAGAAGTGCCGCCAGACCGCGTCGATGAACGCGTCCAGCGGCTCCGCGCCCGGCGGCGCCGCGGCCATCTCGGCCGCCATCCCGTCGAGGCGCCGCCGTGCCACGTGCTGCACCGCCGCGACCAGCAGGTCCACCTTGGTCGGGAAGTGGTGCAGCAGCGTGCCGCGCGGCACGTCCGCCCTGGCCAGGACCTCGGCGGTGGTGGTCTCGGCGTAGCCGCGCTCGACCAGGCACTGCACGGTCGCGTCCAGGATCTTCGACCGGGTCGTCTCGCTGCGCTGCGCCTGGGTGCGGCGCCGGTGTTCCGCTGTCACGGCAATAACCGTACGACTTGACGGTTAGTTCGGTCCAGAGTGCAAGATGACAGCGTAATGACAGGCCTTGTGGTGACCCCCGTCACTCGCTTACCGTCACGCCAGACTGTTAGGGAGACGTCTATGCCCGCTCGTCAGCGCCTCGCCATGCTCCGTGCGGCCGCCGCCTCGGCGCTGCCCCGGCGCGCGCGGGCCGCCGCGGCCGCCGAGGACACCGTCCCGCCGCCGCGCGAGCCGGCCCACCCGTTCGCGGCGTCCGCCGAGATCCCGGCCACGAAGGCGGCCGTCTTCGCGGTGCTCAGTGATCCGGCGCGGATGCCGGAGTGGCTGGTGCTGCACACCGGCTGGGCCGGCCCGCCGCCGGCCGCGTTCGCCGACGGCGTGCGCTTCGCGCAGCGCGTCACGCTCATGGGCATGCCCACCGAGGTGCGGTGGACGGTCTCGGGGGTACGCGCGGACAGCTTCCTGCACCTCGACGGCACCGGCCCGATGGGCATCGTCGTGGGCCTCTACCTGTCGCTCGGGACCACCCGGTCCGGCACCCTCGTGCGCGTCGACGGCGGGGTGGAGGGCGGCTCCGCCGACGGACCGCTCGGTCCGATGGTGGCCCGCAACCTGGCCGACGCCATGGTCACCTCGCTGACGCGCCTGGCCGGAGCGGTCACGACTGATCCTTCCCGGTCGGGCACGCGTCCCCCCGTACCCGGGGAAAACGCCACCCGGCAGGCGCCCGCGGCACCCGGGCCGCGCCCCGCCAAGCCCGCGCCGATCCACCACGAGCGGTCCGGCAGGGAGATCGACGCGTGGACGCCGGTGATCGTCGGCGTCGGCCAGGTCTCCGAGCGATCCACCGATCCGCGCGGCGCCGACCCGGTCTCCCTCGCCGTCCGCGCGCTGCACGCCGCCGAGCAGGACTGCGGCGCCTCCGGGGTCCTCGCCGCGGCCGACTCGGTGGCCTGGGTGCCGAGCGTGTCGTGGCAGTACGCGGACGGCGCCGCCCTGATCGCGGCGGCCGTCGGCGCGACCCCCGCCGAGACGGTCCGCAGCAGCACCTTCGGCGGCGACGGCGGCCTGCGGCTGATCAACGACGCGGCCGCGGTGATCGCTTCCGGTCACGCCGGCGTAGTGCTGGTGGCCGGCGCCGAAGCGGCCGCCACCGCTGCCGCCGCCGAGAAGGCCGGCCGCGCGCTGGGCTGGCCCGGACAGCCGGCGGGCACGGCCCCGAGCCGGGTGGTCGGCCGCGACCTGGAGCCGAACAACGAGCCGGAGACCGCGGCCGGGCTGGTCGCCCCGATCTGGATGTACGCGCTGATCGAATCCGCGATCCGCGCCCGCTCCGGGCTCTCGCCGGCCGACCACCTCGCCCGGATCACGGCGCTGTGGTCGCGGTTCTCCGAGGTGGCGGCCGGCAACGAGCACGCCTGGCTGCCGCACCGGAGGACCGCCCAGGAGCTGGCGACGCCGGACGGCGAGAACCGGCTCATCTCGGCGCCGTACTCCAAGCTGCTCACCGCGCACCTCCAGGTCAACCAGGCCACCGGGACCATCCTCTGCAGTGCCGCGGCGGCCGCCTCGCTCGGCATCCCGCAGGACCGGTGGGTGTTCCCGCACGCCGGGGCGCACGCGACCGACGAGTGGTTCGTGACGGAACGGTCGTCGCTGGCGTCCTCGCCGGCGATCCGGGCGGCGGGCCGGGCGGTGCTGGGTCACGCCGGCATCGACATCTCCGACATCACGCATGTCGACCTGTACGCCTGCTTCCCCTCCGCCGTCGAGATCGCCGCCGAGGAGCTGGGGCTGCCGCTCGACGATCCGGATCGGCCGCTGACCGTCACCGGCGGGCTCACCTTCGCGGGCGGGCCGGGCAACAACTACTCGGGGCACTCGGTCGCCAACCTCGTACCCCTGCTGCGCGCCGACCCGGCGGCGTCCGGCCTGGCCACCGCCCTCGGGTGGTACGCGACGAAGCACGCCGCAGCCGTCCTCTCGGCGACGCCGCCGGCCCGCCCGTTCGCCGACGTCGACGCCGACCTGCGGAGGGACCGGCCGCCGGCACGCCGGGCGCTCTCCTCCTACACCGGCCCGGCCGTGCTGGAGGCCTACACGATCCCCTACGAGCGCGACGGCCGTCCGTCCGCCGCGGTGATCACGGCGCTGACCCCGGACGGGGACCGGGTCGTACGCCGGATCCCCGACCCGGCGCCATTCCTCACCGGGGACCCCCTGGGCTGGACCCTCGACCTCTCCCCCGACGCCGTGACCGTTGCCGACACGTCCCGCTCCCCGCTCCCGCCGGCCGGCGAACCACCCCTCGTCGTCGAGTGGCACGGACCGGTCACCGTGTTCCGGCTGAACCGGCCGTCCGTCCGCAACGCCGTCGACCTGGCCACCGCCCGCGCCCTGGAACGCGCCGTCGACGCCTTCGAGGCCGACCCCGGCGCCCGGGTCGCCGTGCTGACCGGAAGTGACACCACCTTCTGCTCCGGGATGGACCTCAAGGCGGCGGCGCGCGGCGAATACCCGGTCACCGAGGGCCGCGGTCTGCTCGGCATCACGTCCCGCCCGCCCGCGAAGCCGCTGATCGCCGCGGTGGAGGGCGCCGCCCTCGCCGGCGGCTGCGAGCTCGCCCTCGCGGCCGACCTGATCGTCGCGGCCGAGGACGCCCGGTTCGGCATCCCCGAGGTCAAGCGGGGCCTGATCGCGGCGGCCGGCGGCGTGCTGCGGCTCGCCCGGTCGCTGCCCCGCAGCACCGCCCTCGAGATGGCGCTGACCGGCGCACCCCTGCCGGCCCGGCGCCTGCACGACCTCGGCCTGATCAACCGGATCACCCCGCCCGGCAAGGCCCTCGCCACCGCCCTCGAGATCGCGCAGGAGATCGCCGCCAACGCGCCTCTCGCCGTCCAGCTGTCCAAGCGCATCGTCGACGAGCACCGCGACTGGACCACCGCGGAGTCCTTCGACCGTCTCTCCGACTTCGCCGGCGAGGTGATCGGCTCGGCGGACGCCCGTGAGGGGATCCGCGCTTTCGCCGAGGGCCGAGCCCCCCAATGGAAGGGCCATTGATGAGTACGATCGAGCACCTGCACGCCGTCCTGCGGATGCACCAGATAGGCATCGTCAACCTGACCCGCCCCGACCGGCTCCTCAAGATGGCGAAGACCAACGGCCGGCTCGGCCCGCAGGCCGCCCTGATCATGAAGGCCGCCGCGGAACACCCGGACGCGCCGGCCCTCACCGACGAGCGCGGCACGATGACCTACCGCGAGCTCGACGAGCAGTCCAACGCGCTCGCCCACGCGCTGAAGAGCTTCGGCCTGCCGGACCGCTCGGTGGTGGGCGTGCTGGCCCGCGACCATCGGGGCCTGCTGCTGGCGATCAGCGCCACGGCCCGCGCCACCCTGCGCCTGGCCCTCATGAACACCGGCCTGGCGCCGGGTCAGCTGGCCCAGGTCGTCGACCGCGAAAAGGTACGAGTCCTCCTCCACGACGAGGAGTTCACCGACCTGGTCTCCGGGGTCTCCGTTCCCCGCTATGCGACCTGGGGTTCCTCCCCCGGCATCAGCACCATCGAGGAGCTGGCGGCCGGGCGTCCCGTGACGCCGCTGCCCCTGCCGGAGCGCCCCGGCGGCTTCATCATCCTGACCAGCGGTACCACCGGCCTCCCCAAGGGCGCCCCCCGCACCAAGGTGTCCCCTCTCGCGAGCGCCCTGATCGCCGACCGGATCCCGTTCCCCCGGCAGGGCGCCGCCGTGATCGCCTCGCCGCTCTTCCACAGCACCGGCTTCGGCGCCTGGACCGTGGGCCTCTCCCTCGCCAACCACGCGATCCTGCTCCGCCGCGCCGAGGCGGAGCGCGTCGTGGAGGCGATCGCCACCCATCGCGCGCAGATGCTGGTCGCCGTGCCGACGATCCTGACCCGGATCCTCGCCCTCGGCCCGGAGATCCTCGGCAAGTACGACACGTCGTCGCTGCGGTCGGTCTTCGTGGCCGGGTCGGCGCTCCCGGCCGAACTGACCGCCCGCTTCCAGGAGCAGTTCGGCGACGTCGTCTACAACGTGTACGGCTCCACCGAGGTCGCCGTCGCCGCCGTGGCCCAGCCCGCCGAAGCACGCCGCGCCCCCGGAACCGTCGGCAGACCTCCGGTCACCGTCCACGTGGCCCTCTTCGACCCGGACGGCAGGCGGATCACCACGCCCGGCACGATCGGCCGCGTCTTCGTGCGTACCGGCATCCCGTTCGAGGGCTACACCGACGGCCAGCACAAGCAGATCATCGACGGCTACATGTCCACCGGCGACCAGGGCCACTTCGACGCCGAGGGCCTGCTCTTCATCGACGGCCGTGACGACGACATGATCATTTCCGGCGCCGAGAACGTCTATCCGCAGGAGGTCGAGAACCTCCTGGCCGCCCGCGAGGACGTCATCGAGGCCGCCGTCATCGGCGTGGACGACCCGGAGTTCGGCAAGCGCCTCCGCGCCTTCGTGGTCCCGGCCGACGGCGCCACCCTCTCGGCCGACGACATCAGGGACTACGTCCGGGCGTCGCTGGCCCGCTACAAGGTCCCCCGAGACGTCGTCTTCCTCGACGAGCTCCCCCGCAACCCCACCGGCAAACTGATCCGCCGCAACCTCCCGACGGGCCCTCTCTGACCACCACCCCCACGAACCGCCGGGCCGCCGGGCCGTCACGGGACGACGATGGTCTTCCCTGCCGGCAGGGCTCCGGACTCGGCCTCGGCGTGCACCCGGGCCAGCTCGGTCAGCGGCCGGACCGCGGCGACCTCCACTCTCACCTCCCCCGCGTCGACGAGCTTCACCAGTTCGGACAGTTGCGCCGGATCGTCGCGCGCCACGAAGTGGACGCCCTTGACCAGCCCCGCCGGGGACTCATCCGAGACGTCCACCGGCACGGTCGCGGAGACGAGCACGCCGCCCGGGCGGAGCAGGGTCGTCAGATCGCCGACGGGGCCGGGCACGAAGTGCAGCGCCACGTCGATCGAACCGGGCGGCGGTCTCTCCACGCCGGCGCCCGCCCGGACCGCCGCCTCGGCACTCCTCGCCGAGGCGGCCGCGTAGACCCGCGCCCCCGCATGCCGGGCCAGCTGGATCGCCAGGCGGCCGACCGCTCCGGCGCCGTTGACCAGTACGCGCTGCCCGGCCGTCACCCTCCCGTGCTCGAACACCGCCTGCCACGCGGTCAGCCCGGCGATCGGCAGGGCCGCGGCATGGGCGAGCGGGATCGACGCCGGAGCCGCGACCAGGGCGGAGGCCGGCGCCACCGCATAGTCCGCCGCGGCGCCGCCGTCGAGACGCCCGATCACCGGATCACCGGCGGCGAAGGGGCCGGCGTGGGGACCGGGCCCGGACGCGACGACGGTGCCGGCGACGTCCCATCCCAGCACGTAGGGCAGATCCACCTCGACGACTCCCCGGAGGAGCCCCCGGCGCAACCCCACCTCGGACGGGTTGAAGGAGGTGGCCGCCACCCGCAGCAGCACCTCGCCGGGACCCGGCGACGGCCGGTCCACCTCATCGGTGGTGATCAGCTCGGGTTCCCCGTACGCATGCAATCGCCAAGCCCGCATGGCACCCAGCGTAGGAAGGCCACGGAGGACGCGGAATGTTCTTCGGTATCGGATTCATATTCTAAAGTCTCATCGTGGACGTGCTGAGCGACGCGGTGGCTTTGATGCGCACCGGACGGGTGCGGAGCGCACGGATGGGATGGGACGGGCCGTGGGCGCAGGCGTTCGCGCCGGTGCCGGGAGCGGCGGGCTTCCACGTGGTGCTGCACGGCGACTGCTGGCTGCTGCGTGACGGGTTCGCGCCGCTGCATCTGCGGACCGGCGACGTGGTGTTCCGCCCGCACGGCCGGGGACACGTCCTCGCCGACTCCCCCGCCACCCGGCCGGTCACCCCGGCGTGCGCACCCGGCGACCCGATCCTCGAGCCGCCCCCTGCGGGAGAGGAGACGATCACGCTGTGCGGGGCCTACGAGGTCGAGCCCGAGCTGGTCCACCCGATGATCAGCGACCTGCCCGAGCTGATCCATCTGCGGGCGCGTCCGGGAGACGGCATCACGGCCGGGCTGGGACCGGTGGTGGGGCAGCTCGCCACCGAACTCACCGAACCCGGACCGGGAAGTGATGCGCTGATTCCGGCACTGCTCGACATGATGCTGGTGCATGTGCTGCGGGCCTGGCTGCGCGGCGATCCCGGCGATCGCCGCGAGGCCGGGCGCGAGCCTGGAGGCGAAGGGTCCGCCGGGTGGGCGGTGGCGCTGCGGGATCCGGTGATCGGTGCGGCGCTGCGGGCCATGCATCGTGAGCCGGGGCGTGATTGGACGGTGGCCGGGCTCGCGGCGGAGGCGGGGTTGTCGCGGGCGCCGTTCGCGCGGCGGTTCGCGGCGGTGGCCGGGTGGCCGCCGATGGCGTATCTCACCTGGTGGCGGCTGTCCCTCGCGGCCCGGATGCTGCGGACCGGGGATCTGACGTTGCGCGGGGTCGCGGAGCGGGTGGGGTACGGGTCGGAGTTCGCCTTCGCGGCCGCCTTCAAGCGGCGGTTCGGGGTGGCGCCGGGGCGGTACCGGCGGGTCGAGCGAGAATCAGCCGATCGAGGGACGGCTATGCCGGGGGCGGCTCACTGGTAGGCGCTCGGCTCGTCCGCGTCGTGGAGCTGGCGGCTCACGTGGTCGCGCAGGGCCGCCAGGTAGGTCGACGCCAGCTGGGCCAGCTGCTGGATCTCCTGTTCCAGGGCGGCGCGCTCCACGACGATGCGGTCGAGGGCGGCCGCGTGCTCGTGCTGGGCCGCGGCCTCGGTGTTCTCGGCGGAGACGCGGGCGTCGGCCACCACCTGGTCGGCGCGGGACTGGGCCTCGGAGACCAGACCCTCGGCCTCGCCGCGGGCTTCGCGCAGGTGGTCGTCGGCGGTGCGCTGGGCCATCATGAGGACCCGCAGGTTGCGGTCGTCGGCGCCGGACGGACCGGCGGCGGCGCGGCTGCGCTCGAGTTCGGCCTGGAGGTCACGGGCGTGCTGCTCGGCCCGGTCGCGCTCGGCCGTGAGCTGGGCGAGCAGGCCCCGCAGGGCGGAGGGGTCCTCGTCCGGGCGGACCACGGCCCGCGTACGCAAGGTGCTGTTCTCCTCGATGAGGCGGGACAGCTCCTGCTCGACCTCGTCGAGGAAGGCGTCGACCTCCTCCTCGCCATACCCGCGTCGCCCGGCCGGCGGCGCCTTGAAGGCCATGTTCTGGATGTCGGCAGGGGTGAGTGGCATCCTGCTCCTCAGGCGAAACAAGCGAAACAGCGAAACGGCACAGCGAACACCAGACTACGCGCTCGCCGCCACGATGTGGGTCAGCAGTGCCCGCAGCGCACCGGCAGGCGGGACGCGCGGACCGGTCCACACCGCGCGAAGGTCGCGTTCCAGGCGAAGACCTTCGATGGGTACGTGCCGGAGCCGCCCCGACCGGAGATCGTCGCCGACGGCCAGCCGGCTGACCACGGCCGGCGCCGCCCCGGCGAGGACCGCCGCCCGCACCGCCGCCGCCGTGGAGAGCTCGAGGACCGGCGGCGCCTGACGGACGTCGTCGCCGAGGGCCGCGCGCAGGGCGGCGGTCAGAAAGTCGCGGGTGCCGGAGCCGGGCTCCCGGGTGACCATGGCGGCCGCGGCCAGCTCGGCGGCGGTGACGGGTGACTTCCGGCCCGCCCAGGGGTGGCCGGGCGGGGCGACGAGGACGAGCTCGTCGTGCCCGACCACCCGGCTGCGCAGGCCGCGCGGCACGTGCGGGCCCTCGATGAAGCCGAGGTCGGCGGCGTTCTCCTGGACCTGTTCGACGACGTGGTCGCTGTTCGTGGCGGTCAGCACCACCCGGATGGGGGTCTGCCCGCGCCGGGCCGCGTCGGCGTGCAGGCCCACGAGCCAGCCGGGCAGGAGATGTTCGGCGACGGTGAGGCTGGCGCTCACCCGCAGCGTGCTCCGGCTGTCCTCGCGGAGGGCGGCCAGGCCGGCGTCGACCTGGGCGGCCAGGTGCAGGAGCCGGTCGGCCCATTCGACGACGACGGCGCCCTGCGGGGTGAGCTCGGCGCCGCGCGGGGTGCGGGTCGCGAGGCGTACGCCGGTGCGCGACTCGAGGGCGGCGAGCCGCGCCGACACCGCCTGCTGGGTGAGCCCGGCCTCCCGGGCGGCGCCGCTGAGGCTCCCGGTCCGGGCCACCGCCAGCAGGATCTCCAGTGCGGCGAGGTCCGGCATCCGGGGGCTCAGGGTCACGAGATCCGAGGGTACGGGTGTCACCGCCGCGCGCCGGGCACCGGAGTTGGTTAGGGTTTCCCACGTGGCGAAACTCCGTGATCAGATCATCGCCGAGCTCGGCGTGAAGGCGACCATCGACCCCGCGGCGGAGATCCGGGCGCGGGTCGGCTTCCTCAAGGACTACCTGCGTTCGACGCCCTCGACCGGCTACGTGCTGGGCATCAGCGGCGGGCAGGACAGCACCCTGGCCGGCAAGCTCTGCCAGCTGGCGGTGGACGAGCTGCGCGCCGAGGGCCGGGAGGCGACGTTCGTGGCGGTGCGCCTGCCGTACGGGGTGCAGGCCGACGAGGACGACGCGCAGGTGGCGCTGCAGTTCATCGTGCCGGACCGGTCGATCACCGTCAACGTGAAGCCGGGTGCCGACGCGACGTCCGCGGAGGCGGCGAAGGGGCTGGGCGGGGAGCTGCGGGACTTCGTCCGCGGCAACATCAAGGCCCGCGAGCGCATGGTCCTGCAGTACGCGATCGCCGGCCAGCTCAACCTGCTCGTCGTCGGCACCGACCACGCGGCCGAGGCGGTGACCGGGTTCTTCACGAAGTACGGCGACGGCGGCGTGGACGTGACCCCGCTGACCGGCCTGACCAAGCGCCAGGGCGCCGCGCTGCTGCGGGAGCTGGGCGCGCCGGAGAGCTCCTGGAAGAAGGTGCCGACCGCCGACCTCGAGGACGACCGGCCCGCGCTGCCGGACGAGGTGGCGCTCGGGATGACCTACGCGCAGATCGACGAGTACCTGGAGGGTGGCGAGGTGCCGCCGGAGGTGGCCGACCGCCTCGAGGGCATCTTCCTGGGCACCCGCCACAAGCGCACCGTCCCGGTCACCCCGCACGACGACTGGTGGCGCTGACCCGCAGGGTACAAACCCGGCTTGTGACTCCACAACGACGCGGCGGCTACCCGGCGGGTGGCCGCCGCGCCAGGGTGGAGTCGTGAGCCCGTACGCCGAGACAGTCGCCGCCCCGCCCGTCACCGCCCCCCGTCCCCCGCCCGGCCGCGCCGGCGCCGAACTGGTTCGCGTCCGTGATGGCCACCGGGATCGTCGCCACCGCCGCCGTCTCGCTCCCGGTCGGCGGCGCGGTGCTCCGGCCGTTCGCCACCGCCGTCTGGCTGCTCGCGGCGGGACTGCTCGCGATCCTGCTCGCCCGCGCCGCCCGGCGCTGGCGGACGATCACGGCGCACGCCGCCGACCCGGTGATGGCGCACTTCTACGGCGCCCCGCCGATGGCGCTGCTCACCGTCGGCGCCGGCACCCTGCTGCTCGGCGCCGGCCTGATCGGCACCCGGGCCGCCGTCGTGATCGCCGCGCTGCTCTGGACGGCCGGCACGGTGAGCGGCCTGGTCGTGGCGGTCGCGGTGCCGTACCTGCGGATCACCCGGCACACCGGCGGCGAGCCGTTCGGCGGCTGGCTCATGCCGGTCGTCACCCCGATGGTCTCGGCCGCCACCGGCGCCCTGCTGGTGCCGCACGCCCCGGCCGGCCAGATCCGGCTCACGCTGCTGCTGGCGTGCTACGCCATGTTCGGTCTCAGCCTGGTCGCCGCCCTCATCATGATCACGATCATCTGGCAGCATCACGCTCTCCGGTCGGCCGGCCCGTCCCGGGCGGTACCGACCCTCTGGATCGTCCTCGGCCCGATCGGGCAGGCCGTCACCGCCGCGAACCTGCTCGGAGGGGTGGCTTCGGCGGCGCTTCCCCACCCGTACGCTCAAGCCTTCGAAGCTCTGGGAATCGTGCTCGGCGTGCCACTGTGGGGCTTCGCGATGCTGTGGGGCGGCCTGGCGCTCGCGGTGACGCTGCGGACCGTGCGGCGCGGCATGCCGTTCGCGCTGACCTGGTGGTCGTTCACCTTCCCGGTCGGGACGTGCGTCACGGGTACGTCGGCACTGGCCCTGCGGACCGGCTCGATCATGTTCGAGGCCGTCGCCGTCCTCCTCTATCTGGCGCTCGTCGCCGCCTGGATCACGGTCGGCTGGCGGACCCTGCGGATGGTGTCCTCAACGGTCACCGGATGACCGCTATGGCTGCGACGCTCGGCCGCATGACTGTTCTGCTCGACGACGCCCTCATCCCGGAGGCCGGCGCCGCCCTCAACCCGTACCTCATGATCGTCGACCGGCTGGACGGCTGGCCCGCCCGGCCCGGCCTGCTCCAGGTCTGGGTGCGCGACGTCGCCACGGTCATGAAGCGCGCCGAGGCGGCGGGCGCCACCGTCGTCACCGGGGCGACGCCCTTCTACGGCGAGACGATGCTGGGCCGCTTCCTCGACCGCTGGTCCAACCTCTGGTGGCTGTGGGCGCCGGCGCCCGGCACCCCCGACCCCACCTCCGACGTCGTCTTCACCACCCTGGACGCGACCCTGAGGTCGATGGCCGCCGGCGAAAGGTGAGCAGCCGCCCCTTGCCGACGGCGTGAACGACCCCGTCCGTCCCAGGAACCAGCCGATCGATCCGCCGGCCCCGGGAGAGGACGGCGACCCCGCCCCACCGGTCCACGGCACCCAGCTCACCGTCGGTGAACGCGACCAGCGCCTCCCCCGCCACCAGGGCGCAGTCGCGAACGCCGGCCCGCCGGTCGGCCCTCCCCGAGCCGGCCACCGCGACCCCCGCCTCATCGGCGAGCCAGAGCGTGCCGCCGTCGAGCACCGGGGGCAGCGGCCGCAGGTCACGGTCGTGCCGCCACACCTCCCGCACCCCGTCGTCCGGGTCGAACGCCAGCACGGTCCGATCGCCGCAGACGAAGACGGCCCCGGCCCCGAACGCCGACCGCACCGGCTCCGGCAGTCCCCACTCCCCGGCCACCGCCCCGGAACCGTCGACGACCAGCAGCACCGGCCGGACGGCGCTGCCGAGGACGATCGCGCCCGGCCGCACCTCCACCGGCCGCACGATCGCCCCCACATCCGGCAGCGCCGGCAGCACCGAGCCGTCGTCCAGCGCGATCCGCGTCAGCGGCCGATAGCCCCGCCACCCGCCGGCGAACACCACATCCCCGCTGACCACGAGGTGATGACACCGTTCCAGTCCGGGCACGGCCCACAGCCGCCGTCCGCCGAGGGTGAAGCAGTGCAGCACCCCGGCCTGGCTCAGGTACAGGCACCGGTCGGCGGCGAGCGCGACGCTGCCCCAGCAGTCCTCGACCCGCTGCTCCCACCGCTGCTCCCCGGTCTCCGCGTCCAGCCCGGCCAGCCGCGTATGCCGCTCGGCGACCACGACCATCCCACCGGCGGCCGCCAGGACCTCCGACCGCAGATGCAGCGGGCGTGACCAGACCGGGCTCACGACCCCGGCAGGCGGATCACGCCGGACCAGGCTCACGACCCCGGCAGGCGGATCACGTCGGCGACGACGGCGCCGCCGGCGGTCATCCGTTCGGCGGCGGGGCTGTCGTAGACGACCAGGAGCCGGCCCTCCTCGGCCGGGCCGAGGAGACCGATCCCCTCGGCGTGGTCGTCGCCCTCGCCGTAGGTGAGTTCCAGCTCGCGGCGCAGGGACGCCCCTCGTACGATCTCGGGCATGGCGGCGCGGCAGGCGCCCAGCCACCGGTAGATGCGGACCGGGCCGTCCAGATCCATGGTGGGGCCGGCCAGCACCAGGAGGTCGTCACCGGACGGGCAGAGGTCGCGGACGCCCAGGCCGTCGAGGTCGAGCACGTGCTTGCGGTAGGGCAGGCCGTCCTCGAACGGGCGCAGCCGCAGGCGGGTCGGGTCGGTGGCGAGCACGTAGGGGCGCAGCTCCAGGACGAACGCCCAGCCGCGCAGCACCGGGCCGCGCAGGCCGAGGTAGACCCGGTCGCCCTGGACCGCGATGCCCTCGATGTCGAGGCCGTTGTCCTTGCTCGGGATGGCGAGGAACGGCGCGAGGTGCTCGTCGTCGCGCAGCAGTTCGCGGATGTTGTCGCGCGGGGCGAGGCCGGCCGCGTGGTGGACCTCGCCGTCGACGACCGCCGACGGGACCAGCGTGGGCAGGCCGTCGACGTCCTCGACCGGGATGCGGACCAGGATCTGCCGGTTGTCCTGGCCGGTGATCCGGGAGAGCCGCTTCAGGGCCTTCGGCCCCGAGTGCCGATCCTTGATCTGCCGCCGGCGCAGGCTGTGCGAGCCGACCGCCCACAGGAACCGGCCGGTCCGCGCGATCCCCTCGATGTCGGCTTCCTCGTCCGGGTCGGCGCCGGGCAGGTCGACCAGGTCGGCGAGGCGGAAACTGCGCTCGTCGGCGTACTCGGAGGGTTTGTCCTCGTCGTCGGCGGTGAGCCGCTCGATGGTGGCCGTCTCGTCGCCGGCCAGCCAGACCACCTTGCCATCGGTGCGCACCGCCGAGAGATTGGTGTGAGTGGCCGCGTCCTGCGAGGCCTGGCCGAACCAGAGGAGAACCGTCCGTTCACGTGTCACGAGGTCATCGTGGCAGGAGCTGTCACGCGGCAGGATCGGAAATCCGGGTGACGATTCCGGGCCGGCCCGGTCGTCATCGCTGTGGAACCGTTTCCGGACCGGAGGAGAGAACGATGCGATTCGCGGTGCTCATGCACTACCAGGAGCCGGCCGAGGGCGAGCTCAGCGAGGAGGCGATCGCCGGGGCGCAGCAGGCCTTCGACGCCTACGGCAAGGCGCTGCACCGGGCCGGCGTGCTGATCTCGGCGGACGTGCTGCAACCGACAGTGGCGACGACCAGCGTGACCCTGCGCGACGGCTCGCTGCGGGTGCAGGACGGCCCGTTCGCCGAGACGAAGGAGGCGCTCGCCGGGGTGTTCATGCTCGACGTGCCCGACCTGGACGCGGCGATCGGCTGGGCGGAGAAGTGTCCCGGCGCGCAGTGGGGGATGCTCGAGATCCGCCCGGTCGGGACCACGTTCGTCGGGGGGAGCTGGACCGACGGATGCGTGCGGGGCTGACCGGAAGATGATCTTCAAGGGGCCGGACGATGACCGATGCCGCTGAGGTCGCCGCGCGCGACAGCTACGGCCGGCTTCTCGCCCTGCTCTCCGCGGCGACGAGCGACGTCGTCGCCGCGGAGGACGCCCTGGCCGATGCGTTCGAACGGGCCGTGACGACCTGGCCGTCACGGGGTGTGCCGGCCAACCCGGACGCCTGGTTGCTCTCGGTGGCCCGCAACCGGCTGCGCGACTGGTGGAAGTCGGCCGCCTACACCCGGTCCGCGCCGCTCGACGTCGACCCGGGCTTCGTCGTGGAGGTGGACGTCGACCGCATCCCGGACCGCCGCCTCGAACTGATGCTGGTCTGCGCGCACCCGGCGATCGACCGCACCGTGCACACCCCGCTCATGCTCAACACCGTCCTCGGCTTCACGGCCGGGCAGATCGGCCGCGCCTTCTCGATGCCGGCCGCCACGATGGCGACGCGCCTGGTGCGGGCCAAGAAGCGGATCAAGACGGCCGGCATCCCGTTCCGCATCCCCGATCGCGACGACCTGCCCGGCCGGATGGGGGCGGTGCTCGAGGCGGTCTACGGCGCCTACGTGATCGACTGGGCGACGACCGGGCCGCAGTCCCGTCCCGTACCCTCGGAGGCTCTTCATCTCGCCGAGGTCCTGGCCGCTCTCGCGCCGCACGACCCGGAGGCGCACGGCCTGGCCGCGCTGGTGCAGCTCTCGGCCGCGAGGGCGCCGGCCCGCACCGGCGCGTCGGGCCGTTTCGTTCCGCTGCCGGAGCAGGATCCCGCTTTCTGGGACACCGCACTGATCACGCGCGCCCACGATCATCTGCGCGCCGCGCACGCCGAGGGCCGGCTGGGCCGCTTCCAGCTGGAGGCCGCGATCCAGGCCCTGCACTGCGCGAACAACCGCGACCCGGACCGCGCCACCCTCCTCCAACTGCACCGCACGCTGCACGAACTCGCGCCGTCCCTGGGTGGCGACGTGGCCCTGGCCGCCGCGACCGCCGAGGTGGAGGGCCCGCTGCCGGCACTCACCCTGCTCGACGACGTGATCGCCGCCGCCGGCGACGCGGGCCGCCGTTTCCAACCGGCCCGAGCCGCCCGCGCCCACATCCTGGGACTTCTGGGCCGCGCACAAGAGGCCGCCGCCGAATACGACGCCGCCATCGCGCTGACCCACGACCCGGCCGAACGCCGCTATCTAGAAGATCGAAAACCTTGAGGTCGCAGCGGGGTGGGTGGTGCGGACCGTCGCTCCCGCCGAGGGCGCGGCACGGCCTCGCTGCGCTCGCCGTGCCGCGCGGCCTGCGTGAGTGGTTGCGGCCTTCTCCTCTCAGTCCCGTTACTGGTTCATCTGCGCGATCTGGATCAGATTCCCGCAGGTGTCGTCGAGGACGGCCGTGGTGACCGGTCCCATCTCGACCGGCTCCTGGACGAAGCGGACGCCGAGGCCGCGCAGCCGCTCGAACTCCGCCCGCACGTCGGTGACGAGGAACGCGGTGGCCGGAATGCCGTCGTTGACCAGGGCCTCCTTCCACGGCTTGGCGGCCGGGTGGCCGTCCGGCTCGAGCAGCAGCTCGACACCGTCGGGGTCCTCCGGCGAGGTCACGGTGAGCCAGCGGGAGCCGTCGTCGCCGAGCGGGATGTCGTTCTTCTTCACGAAGCCGAGCTTGTCGGTGTAGAAGCGCAGCGCCTCTTCCTGGTTGCTGACGAGAACACTCGTGACGTGGATCCGCATGTCAGGTCTCCGGTTTCTTCCATCGGTCGGTGAGGTGTTCCAGCGGCGCGGTGTCGAGGTGGTGGAACTTGTAGCGCCCCTCGCGGCGGCCGGTGACGAGACCGGCGCCGATCAGGACCTCGAGGTGCTGCGAGATCGCCTGCCGGGACGAGGCGAGCTGGTGTTTCATCGCCAGCCGCGTGCAGATCTCGAACAGCGTCTGCCCGTCCCGGTCGGCCAGCTCGTCGAGGATCCTGCGGCGGGTCGGGTCGGCGAGCGCCTTGAAGACGTCGTCCTCGCTCACACCGACGATGATAGGCAAGTAACCACTTGCCTATCAACCCGGACGAAGTCATTTCAACCCTGGACGAGATCGTTTCGACCCTGGACGAGATCGTTTCGACCCTGGACGAGATCGTTTCGACCCTGGACGAGGTCGGGGAACGCCTGCCGCAGCCCGGTCAGCACCAGTTCCGGGGCGGGCGCCCGGTCGGCCGCGATGGCGACCGCCTCGCAGACGTCGGTCAGGGTGTTGATCCCGATCGCCGCGTTGAACAGCTCCTCGATCGCGCCGTGCTGGTCGCGGGCGGCGAGCGACCGGCGGATCGTCCCCTCGTCCGGCAGCGGCGTGCCGTCCCGCAGCGCGGTGAGCGCCTCCTCCGCCCAGACGTGCCGCAGCAGCCCGGCCTGCGCGAGGATCCGCTCGACGGCCCAGGCCGCCACGGCCCGGCGCACCGGGTCGGCGGCCTCGGCCAGCGCCGCGACCAGATCGGGGTCGAGCTGGGAGAGCCGGGCCGCCGACCAGCCGGCCTCGCGCAGACGGGGATCGTCCGGGATCCGCCCCTGCCAGATGTCGTAGAGGTGGTCCTCGGCGTAGTCCCGCCGCCGCTCCTCCCGATGGGTGCGCACCGCGGCGACCCGCGCCGCCAGCTCGGCCCGGGTCAGGGCGGGCTGGCGCTCCACGCCGTGCCAGTAGCCGCCGATCTCCCGGCTCTGCCTCACGATCCGGTCCGCGCCGGTCGCCGGCCAGAACTGCAGCAGGGCGCCGTCCTTCCCGGCGCAGTACCGGACCCGGTAGTTGCCCGGCGGCAGGTCGACCGGCCCCTCCTGGCAGTCGAACGCGGCGAGCATCAGATCCTCGGAGCGGGTGCTGAACGGCGCCTCCACGACGTCGTGCCAGACGTCCGCGAGGAACGGCTCGGCGGTGTGCAGCTCGACGCGGACCCGCACCTCCCCGCTCATCGGCCCGGTCTTCAGGTGCAGCACGCCCGGGATGGCGGCCCCGCAGAGCCCGTTCACCTGGCCGCGCATCGCCTCCCGCGGGTCGCCCAGGTCGGCGTGCGCGTCCCCGAGGCGGAGGTAGCCGTAGTGGACCCGGATCGGCGTGTCCAGCAGAACTTCGACCAGCACCTTCCCAGTCTGGCCCGGCGGTTCCGCCCGGACCACGGCTATCCCGCTTCTGCCCCCGCCCGGCTCGCGGCGTTCCGGGGTCCGGCGGTCAGGGACAGGTGCCGGGACAGCGACCGCAGGAAGTCCGGCGCGTCGAACATCCGCCCCGCCGACGCGACACCTGTCGTCAGCGTCCGGCCGTCCAGGATGCGGGCGACCGCCTCGGCCGCGAGGGGCGCACTGACCGCGTAGATGTCCTCGCCGGTGACGGTGGCGCGGCGCTGCTCACCGCCGCGGCGGACCACGGCGTCGACGGTGAACCGTTCCGGGGACCGCTCCCCCGCGGCCGCCAGGTCCCTCGCCGCGGCCACCGTCATGTAGGTGGTGACCTCGGGGATCCGCAGGTGGCTCGGCACCGTGACGATGTCGGCCATGCTGAAGCCGGCGAGCACGGGCCGCGGGCCGTCCGGGAAGTCCCAGTCGAGGACCGGCAGGTCACCCGCGGCGTCGTAGTAGTCGAGCCGCCCGCCGGTGTACCGGACGCGCCGGCCTCCGCGGCGGTCCCGCGACACCACGCCCGCCGCGACGGTCCCGGCCGTCGGGTGCCAGCTGCTCAATCCGTACGCGATGTGGGCCTCGTCCGCCGTGTCCCAGTCGCCCATGGCGGTCGTGGCGAGCAGGTCGCCGAGGCCGCCGAAGAAGGCCATCGCCGGCACGACCGGGATGCCGCCGGACCCCTGCCGCAGCGTGTCGGCGGTGGCCTCGATCTCGGCGGCCACGTCCACGTACGGAATCCCGGTCTTCGACGCCGCCGAGATCACCGGCGTGGCCGTGGACGCGAACGGCCCCGCCGTGTTGATCACAGCTTCCGCGCCGGTCAGATCGATATCGGTCACCGACGCGACCCGGTAGGGATGGCCCACGGCGCGCAGCCGCTCCTCGTCCCGGCCCAGCAGGAGCGGCGCGAACCCGCGCGCCACCAGCTCCTCCACCACGAATCGGCCGGTGTGCCCGTACGCCCCGAAAACCGCCACTGTCCGCATGCCGTCGAGCCTGCCCGCGCCGGTCGCGACGGGACAGTGTCGGGAACGACAACACCCGTACAGTTCCGGACATGACCGTGATCGGGCTGGCCGCCACCGAGGGCATGCTCCACTTCGAGCTGGCGATGACCTTCGAGATCTTCGCCCGCGACCCTTCGGGTCTCGCCGATCCCTGGTACGACCTGCGCGTCTGCGGCCCGGGCCCGGTGCGGGCCGGCCGTTTCCTGATCGAGCCGGACGCGGGCCTGGACCACCTCGCCGACGCCGGCACCGTGATCGTCCCGGCGATCGAGGACGTGGACGCGCCGATCGACCCGCGCCTCGTCGACGCCGTCCGGCGGGCGCACCGCGCCGGCGCCCGGCTGGTCTCGCTCTGCACCGGCGCCTTCGTCCTCGCCGAGGCGGGCCTGCTCGACGGCCTGACCGCGACCACGCACTGGGCGCACACCGCCGCGCTGGCCGCGCGCTACCCGGCCGTCCACGTCGACCCGGACGTGCTCTACGTCGACAACGGCACGGTCCTCGCCTCGGCCGGCAAGGCCGCCGCGATCGACCTCTGCCTGCACCTGATCCGCCGCGACCACGGCTCCACGGTCGCGAACGCGGTGGCCCGCCGCCTGGTCGTCCCGCCGCACCGGGCCGGCGGGCAGGCCCAGTTCGTCGCCACCCCGGTGCCCGACCGCGAGGACCATCCGCTGGTCGCGCTCCTCCCGTGGGCGATGGAGCGCCTCGACCAGCCGCTCACCGTCGAGGACCTGGCCCGGCAGGCGAGGATGAGCTCCCGCAACCTGGCCCGGCACTTCCACGCCGTCACCGGCACGACACCGCTCCAGTGGCTGTCCGCGCAGCGCATCCGCCGAGCCCAGGAGCTCCTCGAGAACACCGGCGACAGCATCGACCGGATCGCCGCGGCCGCCGGCATGGGCACCGCGACGACGCTGCGCCGCCACTTCCACCGCACGGTAGGTGTCGCGCCGGACACCTACCGACGCACATTCCGAGCCACCTGACCAGGCCGCGGCACGTCACCGGCGGCCAAGGCAGCCCCGCCCCCGGTCGCCGTGTTCCGAAAGAGCCGATTCTCCGATCATCAAGCCGGCCGCTAATGATTTCCTGATATGAAATTCCGGCGGGTGCCATCGTCGATTCAGGGTGGGCCGCGGACAATAGGGGGCATGGCGCAGCTCGCATTGTTCCCGGCCCTGCATTCACGGAATAGGACGCTGCGTCGCAACTATTCCGCGGAGGCGGAGGAGTTCCGTCGCGAGCACGAACGGCATCGCGCGTGGGGCTTGACGCAGCGTCACGCCCGGCGGCTGCGGCGGCTGCGGGAAGGTGAGGCGCGGCAGGTGCGGGAGGGCGAGGCACGGCAGGTGCGGGAGGGCGAGGCACGGCCCGCGGAGGTCCGGCCGGGCCCCGGCGCCTCCCGCCCGGCCGCCGAGCCCGCCGGATCCCATCCGGCGGAGTCGCCGCGCGCCTCCTCACCGGTGGGGTCACCCGGCTCTTCCTCTCCCCCAGGATCGCCCGGCACGGTGGCTCGGTGTGACCGGCGAGTGCCCCCTCCCTGCGCGGATCGACCGAGGCCACGGGCACTATCGGGTGGCCCCGGCACGCGACAACACGGTGTCCGGCGACCAGGCTCCCGGCAACGCAGCTCGGATTCCCCGGCCCAGGAGTGCTCCGCCCCAGAGCCCTCCCGGCCGCGTTCCCACCGATGAGGACGACGCGGCCCAGGACCGCACTCGGGACGATCCGGCACGCCCCGTGGGCGCACTTCCGGAACATCCGTCCGCGCGAATGAGCCTTTTCAACGTGACGAGGGCCCCGCCTGCCAGCAGCCTAAGGCCCGATATCGGGTCGATGATTGCTCGATACCTGACGGCCTCGAATTGCTGCCGAATTGCCCAGCCACCGCCGAAAAAGATACTTCGGCGGACCATATTTTGTGGCGCGAATAGAATCCGGAGCCTTCGTCAGAACCGCCGCGCGGTCGGATCCCCGCATGGCGCGCGCACCTCGCGAACAAAAGCGACCGGATGAGCCGGGAGGTCAGGATCGCGCAGGTGGCGGATCGGGAAGCTGCTCGCGCAGGTGGGACTGCTTGTGGGATGACGATCCGGGGGAGGGCAAGTGACCGGGGGCTGTCCGAAGAGGCAACATCGCGCAAACATTGATCGATCAGATGTGACATTGACCGGTTAAGCTCCTCGGCAACGGGGAGCTTTCCGGCGCCGGAGGGGTGAGCGCATGCACATCGACATCCTGGACCTGCTCGACGACACCCTGTCCCGCCTGCTGACGGTGCGCGGCGAGCTGGCCGCGGCCCGCCGCGTCGAACCCGGCGAACGCCAGAGCGCCGTCGTGGAGGCGATCGAGGTGGCGCGCGAGTTCACGGCCTCGGCCACGAGGCTGCTCGAGGGAGTCGGCGATCGGTCACTCTCCCGCACGCCCTGAGAGAGCGACGGCCTCGGGAAGCCGCCGCACCTATGACGAACGCTCGCGCGCCGAGGCCAGGAAGGCGTTGTAGCGGGCCAGGTCGTCCTCCTCCCCCGCCGCCACCGCGCGGTCGGCGGCGCGATCGAAGCGGACCTGCTCGCGCTCGTCGCTGCGGATCCACTGCCTGATCAGGATCAGCACCACGACGGCGGCGGGCAGCTCGCCGAACGCCCACGCCAGCCCGGCGCCGAGGCGCTGGTCGGCGAGGAGCGTGCCGGCCCACGGCGGATGCACTGCGGCATACCAGTCCAGGCCGATGATCGTGGTCGACTGCAGCAGCACGAACCCGAAGAACGCGTGCGCCACCATCGCCAGGAAGTGGATCAGCGTGAGCAGCGCCGGATGGACCCGCCGCCGCCCCGGGTCGACGCCGATGAGCACCCAGAACAGCAGGTATCCGGCCGCGACGAAGTGGACGACCATGGCGAGGTGCCCGATGTGGTACCGCATCAGCGTGCCGAGCAGCCCGCCGAAGTAGAGCCCGTAGAGGCTGCCCACGTAGATCGCGAGCGCCACCAGCGGATGCGTGAAGAAGCGCGCGACCCGGCTGTGCACGACGATCAGCAGCCATTCCCGCGCGCCGCGCACCTCGGGGTCGGCCGGCCGGCGCAGCGTGCGCAGCGCGAGCGTCACCGGAGCGCCCGCCACGAGCAGGATCGGCACCACCATCGAGAGCGCCATGTGCTGCACCATGTGGACGCTGAACAGCACGTACGCGTAGCGGGCGAGCCCGGTGCCGGTCACCGCCGCGAGGATGACCATGCCGCCGATCCAGGCCGCCGTCCGGGCGATCGGCCAGTCGTGGCCGGCGCGGCGGAGGCGGAAGACCCCGATCAGGTACGCGCCGACGCCGACGACGGCGACCGTCAGGAAGAACATGTCCGGCAGCGGATCGCCGAGCAGACGTCCGGCAGTGATCGGCCCGGGCATCGGGAAGCCGAGCAGCTCGGTCACCGGATCGGTCTCGGCGGCATCGGTCACCGGTGTCGGGGTCCGGGACAGCCCGACGGCCAGCCCCACGGCCGCGGCGAGCACCACGATCTCCCCGGCGGCGAGCCGGAGGAAGGCGCTCTTCCCGGGTGCGCGCAGGGTGTGCCGGCGGTGAACATATCCGGCCACTCCGGCGATCGCCAGGGCGACGATCTTGAGCAGGACGAGTACGCCGTAGCGCGACCCCCACAGCATCTCCGGAGTGCCGAGCCGGACCGCCGCGTTCGCGAGGCCGCTCACCGCCGTCGCGACGAAGCATCCGAGCGCGAGCCGGCTGTACCGGGCCGCCGTGCCGGCGAAGGCCCTCGTCCGATGCACCGCCGTCAATCCGGCCAGCCCGCCGAGCCAGAGCGCCGCGGCGGCCACGTGCATCGCGAGGCTGGTCACGGCGATCTGGTGGTTCCCCGAGCCGGCCGCGTGCCCGGTGAACGCCGGCGGCACGAGCGCCACGACCGCGACGATCGTTGTCACGGCGGCCAGCCCGCGCGAGACGCCGGCCCGGGTCAGCACCGCGACGAGCAGCGCGAGCCCGGCCTGGACGACCAGCGCCTGCCCCTGGTTGATCGAGAACGCGAACCCGGCGACCGCCGTCCCGCTCAGCTCCGCCACCGGCCGCCCGAGGATGTCAGAAACGGTCAGCACGATCAGCGCTATCGCGCTGCAGGACCAGCCGAGCGCAAGCCAGGTGGTCCGGCGCAGCATCGTCCATCCGTACGCGGAAACGCTCTTCCCATCCCCGGGGAGCAGGAAGGCGGCCGTCACGGCGCCACCGGTCACCAGCACGCCGAGCACGTCGGTGAGAAGCTTGGCGGCCGGCAGGCCCCACCAGGTCAGCGGTCCCGGACTCGGTATCCCGGGCAGCACCGCCGGATCCACCCCGCCGCCGAAGACCAACGCTCCCATCAGGACCAGCACCGTCGCCGGCACGGCCCACACACTCGCTCTCACGTGTTCCCTCTCGCCTGTGACACCAGGCAGTTGGTCGCCCCCGCCGCGCGGAAAGTTCCGGCTGGAAATGTGATCCGGGCCTGATTAGATTTCCGTCCATGACCCCGCGCCGCCCGCCCCGTGCCGCCGTGGTCATGCTGCTGCTCCTGCTCGGCCTGGCGCTGCTCGCTTCGGCCGGCTGTGCCCACTACGCCGGCGCCCCTCACTCCGCGGGCGCCCCTCACTCCACGGGCGCGCCTCACTCCTCCGGCGGGGCGGCGGCCTCGGATCATCACGAGGTCCGGCGGGACGGCGGCGAGCAGGCGCCGCTGCCCGGCAAGCGTCTCCGGCCGCACACGTCACCGCAGGTCATCGTGGTGGTGACCGCGCCCGCCCCGGCCTTCCCGGCGCCCCGCGGCGCGACCTGCTTCGGCCCGGCGCCCTGCACCGCTTCGGTCGTCCTGCGGGTATAGGCCGACCTCTTTCCTCCGCCCTCAGAGGCTCCGCCTACAGAGGCCCTCCGCCTCGACGGCCCTCCGCCTCACCGGCTCTCCTCAGGAAAGAAGTCCGTCATGCACCCCCGCCCGCCGTGCCGCAGCACGCACAGTTTCCCCACCGCCGGAAGCCGTCTCGTCTACGACCTCTGGACCGGTCCCGGCCGTCCCGTCCTCCTGGTGCACGCCCTGCTCTTCGACCGCACCCAGTGGTGGCCGCTCGCCGCCGACCTGGCCGCCACCTGCACGGTCGTCGCGCCCGACCTGCCCGGACACGGCGAGACCCCGATGCCGGCCGGGCTCAGCCCGTCGCAGGTGGCCGGTGACCTGGCCCGGCTCGTCGACGGCCTCGGCCTGCGCCGGGCGCCGGTCGTGGTCGGGCACGCCACCTCGGCGCCGCTCGCCGTGGCGTTCGCCGACCGGTTCGCGGTGCACGGCATGCTCGTCGCCGACGAGCCGGCCGGCGTGGTCGAGCACGGCCCCGACGCCGTGGTGGCCGCCTCCGGACTCGACCTCGTGCCTGAACAGTTCCGGTCGTTCGCCGAGCCGCGCCGCGACCCGAACCTGGTCGCCGCCTACCGCTCCTGGTTGGACCGCCCGACGTCGCGACGTCCGGTTCCGCACACCGGCGGCCCGTCCGGTGACCTGAGCCGGCCGCGCTTCACGCCGCTGTCCGACACCGAGGGACTGGCGGCCCGCATCCAGTACCTTCTCTGATCCACGGTGCCCTATGGCACCTTGCACTAGGTTGGTGCGGGGTGCCATAGTGCACAGTGCCATAGGAGGTGAGCAGGGATGATCCGCAAATCCGATCGCGACCTGACCGCGCTCACCGTCCTGGGGCTGCTCACGGCCGGGCCGCGGCACACGTACGACATGCACCTGCTCATCGAGCGCACCCACAAGACGTTCGTGACCGGGCTGCCGCGCAGCCTCTACCACGCGGTCAACCGGCTGCTCGCCGCCGGCGACATCGTGGTGACCGGCACGCTGCGCGATCCGGGCCGGCCGGAGCGGACCGTCTACGCCCTCACCGACGAGGGCCGATCCCGGCTGCGCGATCGGGTCCGCCTGCTGCTCGCCACCCCCGACCCGGACGCGACGCTGCTCACGGCCGCGCTCAACTTCACCGGCTGCCTGCCGCCGGACGAGGTCGCCGACGCGCTCCACGACCGCCGCGCCGAGCTGACCCGGTCCCTGCGGACGGCCAAGGAGGCGCTCGGCCTGGATCTGCCGCGGATCCTGCTCCTCGAGGTGGAGTTCGAGGTGGCCCGGCTGACCGCGGAACAGGCCTGGGTCACCGCGATCCTCGACGACCTCGACGCGGGCCGGCTGCACTGGCAGGACGCAATCGCCGACCTCAACCCGCTGCTGCGCGACGACGGCTGACCAGGAAGGGAACCGGTCGACGATGAGAAAGCTCTTCGAGGAATCGGCGACGGTGCGGGCGCCGGTCGAGCGGGTGCGGGCGCTGATCGACGACGGGTGGGCCGTGCGGGCCTTCCTCGGCGAGGACGAGGCCGCGTCCTCCGTCGACGTGGACCACCGGCCGGGCGTGGCCGGCTTCCAGGGCCACTGGTGGTACCGCGGCGAGATCAGCGCCAGCCCGGCCCCGGCCGGGACGACGCTGACCTATCGCGTCTTCAACATCGCGGAGCGGGGCGCGTGGGCCGTGCCGCTCGCGAACCGGCTCTTCATCGGATACCGCACGAAGGTCCGCGACGGCGTCACCGCCCTGGCCCGGCGGATCGAGGACCACCTGCGCTGAGCCACCGCCGCACCACCTCGACGTCCCGGAAGAACCGGTACGGGTTAGCTTTTCGCCGTGCTCAACTTCTTTCTCGACGCCGCCGACGGCCGCTTCCCGCCCGTCGACGGCGCGGTCACCGTGGTGCCGCCGCTCGCCGGTGGGCTGGAATGCTCGGTCGCGTTCACCGGTCACGCCGTGGTCGCCACCGCCCTGCCCGCCGCCGAGGTGCACGCCCGGAAGCCGGACGGGTTCGGCGGCTCGATGGCGCCGGACTTCCTGCGCTTCCTGGCCGGGCCGGCCGGCTGGATCGGCGTCATCGACGCGACGCTGGTGAACCGGGGCACCGGCGGCACCCCGCGGCTTCCGCTGCTGGACGGCGTCGACGAGCACCCGCGGGTCCGGTACGCCCGCGAGATGCGCACCGGCCTGCGCATCCACGGCGACGAGCGCGGCATCATCGTGGTCGCCGCGGGCCTGGCCGGGCGCACCGAGCTGAGTATCGAGCTCACCGATCCGGCCCACGGCGGCCGCGGGCACGGCCGGAGCCTCATCGCCGACGCGCTGACCCTGGTCCCGGAGGGCGAGCCGGTCTTCGCGGCGGTGTCGCCCGGCAACGCACGGTCGCTGCGGGCGTTCCTGGCCTCCGGTTTCACCCCGATCGGCTCCGAGGCCCTGATCAGGCCGGTGCGCGCCTCAGCAGGGCCCCTATTGCATCAAACCGGTTTGATGTAATCTGCGGGCGTGAACTCTCCGGCGTTCCTCACCGCGGCCGCCCACCCTCTGCGCTGGCAGATGCTGACCGAGCTGTCCCGGTCCGACCTGGCCGTCCACGAGCTGACCGGCCGGGTCGCCCAGTCGCAGAACCTGGTCTCCTACCACCTGGGCAAGCTGCGCAAGGCCGGCCTCGTGACGGCCCGGCGGAGCAGCGCGGACGGCCGGGACACCTACTACGCGCTCGACCTGGCACGCTGCTCGGAGCTGATCACCGGGATGGGCGGCGCACTGCATCCGGCGCTGCGGCTCACCACCCCGCCCGTCCGCCGAGCAGCCCGGACCCGCGTGCTCTTCGTCTGCACCGGCAACAGCGCCCGCTCCCCGATGGCCGAGGCCCTGCTCCGCCACCGCGCCGCCCCGGATGGCGCGGGGTCCCCCGTCGAGGTGCTCAGTGCGGGGGTACGACCGAAGCCCGTCAACCCCCACGCCGTCGCCGTCATGGCCGCGCGGGGCATCGACATCAGCCACGCCCGGCCGAGGCACCTCGACGACGTGGCCGGCCGGCCCTTCGACCATGTCATCACGCTCTGCGACCGCGCGAAGGAGAACTGCACGGCCGGCACCGCGCACTGGAGCATGCCCGAACCCCGCGAACTGTCCGAATTCCATGACACCGCCGGCCTGCTCGACCGGCGGATCGCCTTCCTGATGCACACCCTCGGAGAGGAGGGGTCGTGAACGACAGCACCGTGCACGTCCGCTACCTGGTGGACGACGTCCAGGCAGCGGCCGACTTCTACACCGCCCACCTCGGGTTCACCCGGAACACCGCGTTCCCACCGGCCTTCGCCGACGTGGTGCGCGGCAATCTGCGGCTGCTGCTGTCCGGGCCGCAGAGCTCGGCCGGCCGCCCCATGCCGGACGGCACCCGGCCCGGCCCCGGCGGCTGGAACCGCATCCACCTGCTCGTCGACGACATCGACGGCGAGGTGAAGCGCCTGCGTGCGGCGGGCGTGGCGTTCCGCAGCGAGGTGATCAGCGGCCCGGGCGGCCGGCAGATCGTCCTCGACGACCCGGCGGGCAACCCCGTCGAGCTCTTCCAACCAGCAGGGACATAGGTGTACGAGACATCTCTCGGGACCGTCCTGAAGGAGTGGGGACGGATCGGCTGCGTCGGGTTCGGCGGGCCGCCCGCGCACATCGCCCTGCTGCGCAAGCTCTGCGTCGAGGACCGGAAGTGGCTCGGCGACCAGGAGTTCGAGGACGCGATCGCGGCGTGCAACCTGCTGCCCGGCCCGGCCTCCACGCAACTCGCGATCTTCTGCGCCTGGCGGGTCCGCGGCCGGCTCGGCGCGATCGCGGGTGGGGCCGCTTTCATCGTACCCGGGCTGATTCTGATCCTGGCTCTCGCCGCGCTCTTCCTCGGTGACCCACCACTCTGGGTGACCGCGGCGGGGGCCGGTGCGGGAGCGGCGGTGGCGGCCGTCGCGCTGCAGGCGGGCACGAGCCTGATGAGGCCGGCGTGGAAGCGCGCGCCGAGCCGCCGGCGCTGGTCGGTGTATCTGCTGGCCGGCGCGGTGGCGGCGGCGACGGCCGGCCCGTGGCTGGTGCTGCTGCTGGTCGTCTGCGGTCTCGCCGAGATGATCGCCCAACGTCTGCCGGCCGCCGATCCGAATCGGACCGGCCGGGCCGCCGTGGCCCTGCTCGCGGCGGGTGGCCTCGCACCCCTCGCCTGGACGGCGCTGAAGGTGGGTGCGCTCTCCTACGGCGGCGGCTTCGTGATCATCCCGATCATGCAGGCCGACGCGGTGGACCGGTACCACTGGATGACCGGCGCGGAGTTCCTCAACGCCGTCGCGCTCGGCCAGATCACCCCCGGCCCGGTCGTGCACACCGTCGCGGTGGTCGGCTACGCGGCCGCCGGACTGGGCGGCGGCCTGCTCGCCGCGCTGATCGCTTTCGGACCGTCGTTCGCCTTCATCCTGCTCGGCGCGAGCCGCTTCGACAGGCTGCGCGGCAACGTGCGGGTGCGCGGCTTCCTGGACGGCGCCGGCCCGGCCGCGATCGGCGCGATCCTCGGTTCCGCCGTCCCGCTCGCGCTCACCCTCGACGAGCCCTGGCAGTACGCGGTCCTGGCCGGCGCGGCCGTGCTCACCCTCGGGTTCCGCCGCGGGCCGCTCCTCACCCTGCTCACCGCGGCGGCGGCCGGACTGCTCGTCAACCTGTGGTGAACGCCGCCGGACGGCGCGCTGGGGTCAAGCCGGCTCGGCGGACTTCTCCGCGCAGCGCGCGCACCGGACCGGGCACGGGCTGAGCGCGGCCGCCCGGCCCAGGCCGCTGGTGTGCAGGATGGTCGTGACCGCGTCCTCGAAGCCGGTCGTCTCCGGGATCACCCGTTCGCCGGGGACGCCGAGCAGATCGTGCGGCGCGTACCACTCCCGCATCCGGCCGGCGCTGACCGGGATCGGCTCGGCGCGGCCGAGGTGGCGGCGCACGGTCTCCTCGAACGAGACCTCGAACCAGTAGACGTGCGACGGCCCGGGATGGCCGGCGATCAGGTCGGTCAGCGGCCCGGCGTGCTGGCCGCTGTGCAGGATGCCCTCCAGCACGACGTGGTAGCCGGCGTCCAGCGCGGCCCGCGCCGTCCCCACGATGAACGCCGGCGCGACCGGGTTGCCGCCGTGCTCGCGCAGCACGACCCGGCGCAGGTGGTCCTGCTCGATCAGGGCGGCGCCGCGCCCGTACCGCCGGCGCACCTCGCGGGCCGTGGTGGTCTTGCCCGACCCGGAGTTGCCGCGGATCACGACGAGGGAGGGGGAGGCGGCGGTCACCCCGCGAGACTAGAACAACTCGAGGCCGCCGCCCGGCTGCGGATCGGCCTGTTTCTGCGGCGCCAGCTGGTCGATCTGCCGGATCGCGTTCTGCACCTGGGTGATCAGGCCACCGAAGCTGCGCTGCTGATCGTCGGCGACCGACCGCACCTGGTCGATGGCCGCGCGGACACTCGCGATCGCGTCGGTCATCGTCGCCACGGCGCTCGACACGTCCGTCGCGGTGGCGGTCAGCGTACCCAAGGTGGTGTTGATCCGCTCGGCCGAGGAGGACGTGTCGTCGGCGAGTTTGCGTACCTCGTCGGCCACCACCGCGAAACCGGTGCCCGCCTCGCCCGCCCGCGCCGCCTCGATGGTCGCGTTGAGGGCCAGCATCCGGGTCTGCCCGGCGATCTGCGCGATCGCCGCCACCATCTCGGTGGCCGCGGGCAGGCTGACGCTGAGCGCCTCGGCCGCCTGGTCGGCCTGGGACGCGTGCTCTGCCATCCGCTCGGTGGCGTCGTGCGCGGCCGCCGCCCCGGCGTTGATGTTCTGCACCGAGGCCCGGACCACGTCCACCTCGCGCACGGCGTCGCCCAGCTCGTAGGCGATCCCGCCGATGACCTGCTCGGACTCCGCCTCGACCCGGCGCACCGTCGCGGCCCGCGCCTCGTCCTCGGCCTCCCGCTGGCGGCTGCGCTCGTCCTCGCTGCGCAGCCGCTCCCGGACCAACTCCTCGGCCTGGACCTCGAACGCCGCCAGCATCCCGTTGATCGACTCGCCGAGTGCCCGCAGGTCGGGGTGGGCGGAGCCGGGCAGCCGGCCGGAGAGGTCGCAGGTCTCCATGATCTGCGCGGCCGCCTCGCGCAGCGGGGTGACCTGGTCGTGCACGCTGCCGTGGACGACCCGGTCGAGCAGGATCTTGAACAGCACCATGGCGGCCAGGACCACGAACGCGATCGAGACGAGGGTGCCGACCGCCTCGGACCGGACCGGGCGCTCGTGCAGGCTCTCGAAGACGACGGGTGTCCGGTCGACGCCGGTGACCATGGCCTGCACGGCGATGTCGACGCCGACCGCTGCCGTGTAGACCCGCAGCGTCCCGATCCGGCTCGGCAGGTCGTCGTGCCGCGTGCTGCCGTCCCGGACGCCGCCGAGCAGGCCGATCTCGTCGTCGGTGTTGTCGGTCATCGCCTTCAGGCCGTCCGCGTCCAGGATGCGGAGGAAGATCAGCGACCCGGATCCCGCGGGGACGCTGCAGAAGACGGTCGGCTCCCCGCTCGCCGACGTGACGCCGCAGGTCGCCTCGCCGGCCGCGGCCCCGGGCGTCACGAGCGTCGCCAGCACGGCGCGGCTGCGGAAGGCGTCCGGCAGCCGCCCGTAGGCGCCGCCCTCGATCAGGCCACCGACCCGCAGGGTGCCGTCGGCGCCCACGCCCGCGATACCGGACATCTCGTAGACGCGGGCCATCTGGGTCGCCGGGAACTCCGCCTCGAAGCCGCTCTGCCGCGCCAGGTCCAGGTTCTCCCGCGACTTGGTGATGCCGAAGTCGGCCATGCTCTCGGCGCCCTCGCTGAGCGCGACCCGCAGCTCCTCGGCCTCCTTGACCAGCAGTTGCTGCTCGACCCGGTCGAACCCGCTCAGCGTGATCACCCACGTCGGCACCATGAGCACCACGAGGAGGCCGGCGAGCAGCCCGACGGTCCGCAGCCGCGTCGACACCCGTCCCACAGGCACCACTTTAGGACGTTTCAACCCTTCTGGGGCGGTTACCCCGCTCCCCGACCGCAACCCCCGGAATCCGCGGCCCCCGCCACCGGACGCCGATGAAGGCGGTGTCCGACGCAGCGCACCGCCGAGAAGTGACGAGGGACCACTGCCATGACCGTCCAGCCCGCTCTCCTCGCCGCCGAGCGCTACCGCACCGCGCTGGCCGAGGTTCCCGAGGTGCTCGAGCTCGCCGCCGAGGCGTGCCAGGCGCCGATGGCCGCGCTCAAGGTCGTCGGCGGGGGCAGCGCGCACTTCGCGGCCACCCTCGGCATCCGCACCCGCGTCGACATCCCGCACTCGGTGTCGCTCTGCCGGATCGTCTCCTCCGAGGACCGTCCGATGATCGTGGACGACGCCTCCCAGCACCCGGGCCTCTCCACCCACCCCCTGGTGGCCGGTTCCGAGCACGTCCGGTTCGTCGGCGCGGCCCCGCTGCACCACAACGGTCAGATCGTCGGCGCCCTCTGCGTCTTCGACGACGAGCCGCACCGGCACAGCCCGGAGGCGACCAGCCGGATGCTGGCCCGGATCGCCCGCCGGGTGGACGCCGAGACCGGGCTGCGCCACATGCTCACCCACCAGCCGTTCCCGGTCGCCGTCGACAACGACGACATCGTCTCGGCGATCTCCCACGAGATCCGCACGCCCCTCGCGAACATCCAGGGCAACCTCGAGATGCTCACCGCGACGCCCGGTGCGGTGGCCCCCGGTTTCGCGCGCCGCATCGATGCGATCAACCGCAATGCCAACCGCCTCATCCGTACGGTGGACAGTCTCCTGCGGGCGGTCAACCACCAGATGCAGGAACCCGTGGGCCGGCCACGGCTCATCGACCTGCGTACCCTGATCACGCCGGCGCCCGTCGAGCGGCTGCGCATCACGATGCCGTCCGACCCGGTCTGGATAAGCGCCGACCCGAGCCTGCTCGGGGTGGCCGTCGATCACCTGCTGACGAACGCGCTCTGCTTCGGCGGCCCGGACGCCCCGGTCGAGGTCACCGTCGCCGCCACCCCGCAGCCCACCCTCACCGTCCGCGACCACGGCCCCGGCATGCCGGAGCACGAGCTGCTGATGGCCGGCACCCCCTTCGCCCGCGGCGACCTGGCGATCCGCGACCAGATGCCCGGCCTCGGCCTGGGGCTGGCGATCAGCAACCGGATCGTCGAGGCGCAGGGCGGCATGCTCGACCTCGACAGCGTCCCCGGCCACGGCGTCACGGCCCGCATCACCCTGCCGGTGGCCTGACCTGATCGGATGAGGCGTTCCGGCTGCGAGCGGGACATCGGGAACGGCTTCGTTGCCTTACCGTGACATTCGTGATGGTCGTCGCGACGGTGGGGTTCTGTGTCGGCGGGCTCCTCGTGGGTGGCGCCGCCATCTTCCTGCTGCTCCTGCTCGGCGACATCCGGGCGCTGTGGACGCTGAACCGCACCCCGGTCGCCGCGGTCACCGGCCGCGGCCGGGTCGCGCTGGAGGGCACCACCGAGTACGGCCCGGCCGGCCCGCAGATCGCGCCGATGACCGGTGAGGACTGCACGTGGTACCGGGTCACCCTGATCCGCGAGCCGAGCCGCGACATCGCGACCGGCGACGGCCCCGACCACGACGTGCTCCTCGAGATCACCTCGCCGAACTGGCCGGAGCTGGCCGACCACGCCGGGCGGGCGCCGATCGACCCGCGCCTGCTGGATCACCCGCGCGCCCTCTTCGACCCGATCCAGACCGAGCCGCGCGCCGCCGTCACCACGACCCTCGAGTACCGCACGGCGACGCCGGTCCGGATGCCGCGCATCGTGCCGCCGGACCTGGTGGACGGTCTGCGCACGAGCGAGCGCCTGCACCTCACCGAGGTCCGCGTCCCGCGCGGCGCGAAGGTGTTCGCGGTGGGCCGCCTCTCCCCGTCCGGCCTGCTCCCGAACCGTACCGGCCTGACCCTGCTCACCACGCAGACCCGCGGCGAGGTGATCGCGGCCCGCCGCGAGTCGATCGGCGTGGGCGGCACCCTGGCCGTCTGGTTCGGCCTGATCGGCCTGCTGCTCGCCGCCGTCTCGGCCGTCCTGCTGCTCACCGGCGAGTAGGCGCCCGCTCCGGGAGACTCACCTGCTCACCGTCCCGGCGCCACCAGGTCGTGCCCTCGAGGACGGCGAGCAGCCCGCCCATCCCCGCCGATGTCGCCGGCGTCGGACTCCGTCCGGTCCCCCGCGCCTCCCGGTCCGGCCGGTCGGACTCCGTCCGGTCCCCCGCGCCTCCCGGTCCGGCCGGTCGATGGCCGTCAGACGCCCGGGTCGCGGCCCGCCAGGATCGCGGCGTCGGGCCAGGTCATGCGCAGCTTCTCCGGGGTGCCGCGGAGCCGTGCCGGGTCGCCGCCGGGTGGCGCGACGGTCCGGACCTCGGCGACCCGGCCGCCCACGGCGCGATAGAACGCCTGCGCCGCCGTGTTCTGCCGCAGCACCCACAGGTGGATCGGGCCGCGCACCTCCCGGGCGACGCGCGACAGCAGGGTGGTGCCGATACCGCTGCGGTGCTGGTCGTGCACGACGTGCAGGTTGTCGACGAGGCTGCCCCAGACCGGATCGTCGGCGACTACCAGGTGCACGAACCCGAGCAGTCGCCCATCCCGCTCGGCGACCACGGTCCTCGTCTCGACGCTTCCCGTGGCAAGCCTCGCCGACCACACCGCGAGGCGGTCGGCGAGCACGTCGCCGTCCAGGAAGGAGTCGGCGTAGGCGCCCCGATAGTGGCGGCGCCAGCTGTCGGCGTGCAGGGCGGCGATAGCCGGGGCGTCGGCGGGCACGGCGAAGCGGATGGACAACGAGAAACTCCCGGACTCGCGGCTTGCCCGGCACGGTCGCGCCGGACCCGGTCATCACCCGGAGCACCCCGCCCGCGAACGGAGGGTTGCCGGCCAGCGAGCCGGGGCTTGGCGCTGGCACTCATGACCAATGGGGAGAACGTATCACTGCCTGGCGATGGCGCGCCGCACCAGATCGCGGACCAGCGGCAGCGTCACCGCGCGCATGGTCATCTCACTGAGCCACAGGTGGAGGCGGGTCGGCGGGGCGTACTGCGCCATGCCGCGCCGGGCCGCCCGCTGCCGCCGGGTGACCTGCGGGCGCAGCGTGTCCTCCCAGGATGCGAGCGCCGCCGGGATGTCGCCGCCGGACGCCAGCGCCGCGCCGAGCGTGTCGGCGCCGGTGAGGGCCAGGGTCGCGCCGTGGCCGGCGAAGAGGGTGACGCACCAGGCGGCGTCGCCGGCGAGGACGACGCGGCCGCTGCTCCAGCGGGGTGCGACGACCTGGCTGACCCGGTCAAAGTAGACGTCGTCCGGCACCGGGAGCGACGCGGCGAACGGCACGTCCGCGAAGGCCTCCCGGAGCGCGGCGGCCGGGCCGAGGGCGAGTTCGGCGGCGGGATCGGCACACCGGTAGGTGAAGAACGCCGACGATCGTGCAGGACCGAGTTCGACCACGGCTGCGGTCCGGCCGGTGCCGATGAACGTCGTGGCGCCGTTATGGTCGCTTTCGGACAAGGCAAAGGCGCCTACCACGTACGGGAAATCCACCCGGAAATCGTCGCCGAACAGCATCGACCGGGTACGCGAGTGCACCCCGTCGGCGCCGACCACCAGGTCCGCATGCTCCACGGTCCCGTCACTGAGCTGTACCCGTACCGATGAAGGATCCTGATCCATGGCCGAGACCGTCGTCCCGAACCGGATCTCCGCGCCGGTCCGGTCGTGCAGCGCCGCCTCGAGGTCGCCCCGGAAGACGGTCAGGACGCGCGGCCCGAGGGCGGCTTCGGCGAGCGCGGACGGGACGGTCATCTTCGGACTCCCGTCGGCGTGGACCAGCACCGTCGTGAAGATCCCGAGGGCCTTGGGGGCGAGCGCCGGGAGGATGCCGAGCCGCTCGGCGGCGTCGTAGCCGGGCCCGATCAGATTGACCATGTAGCCGCTGCTGCGCCGCGCCGGGGCTCGCTCGACGATCAGCGTCCGCCAGCCGTCCTGCTCCAGCCGCAGCGCCGTGGCCAGGCCCGCGATGCCGGCGCCGACGATGATCGCTCGCTTCTGTGTGGTCGTCTCGGATGTCATGGCAACCGAGTATGAGCATTTGCTCATTCTTCGGCAAGCCCTAGAATCACGGGATGCCTCGTGGAGTCGCCGTCCCGGAAGCCCGCCAGCACCTGTTCGCCGCGCTCGAGCGCGTGATGGCCGCTGACGGCGCGCTGACCAGCCGGAACGTCACGCAGGAGGCGGGTCTCGCGACCGGGCTGCTGTTCACGCACTTCCGCAGCTTCGACGGGTTCCTCACGGCCTACGCGGTCGACCGCAGCTTCCAGATCGCGGCCGCGCTGGCCCCGCTGGCGACCACTTTCGGACACGGCGTCGTCGCCGAGAACCTGACCGAGGCGATCCTGGCGCTGCCGCGGGCGTCGGTGCTGACCGTGACGAGGCTGACCGCGTTCCGCCCGTCGCTGACCGCCGAGGTGGCCCGGGTGCTGGGCGGGGAGAGCGCCGGCCTGAACGCGATCGTCCACGCCGTCGACCGTCACCTGCGCGCCGAGCAGGAGCTGGGCCGCGTGGCCGCGGAGGCCGACACGTCGTCCCTGGCACTCGCCGTGGCGGGCGTCCTGCAACACGTCGCCCTGACCGATGACGGACACGCCGAGGAACGCGTCCGCCGCGCCCTCACCGCGCTGGCACCCGCACTCGCCGAACGTCCCTGAACCACCGACCGCATCGGATCAGCCGGCCACGATCATGCGCCGCGCCTTTCCAGCGATCGGACCAGGGCTGCCGCCCTGCGGCCCACCGCCTCGGTGATCAGGGCAGCGCGGCCGCCATCCGCCGCACCGCCTCGGTGATCAGGGCTGGTGAGGTGGCGAGGTTGAACCGCGCGTGGCCGGCGCCGCCCGTCCCGAACGCCGGTCCGGAGCTGAGCGCCACCCGCCCCCGCTCGAGGAAGGCCGCGGCCGGATCGTCGCCGAGCCCGAGGTCGCGGCAGTCGAGCCAGGCCAGATAGGTGCCCTCGCCCGGCCGGTACCGGACCTGCGGAAGGTGCTCTCGCAGAAGGGCCGCCAGCAGCCTGCGGTTCTCGTCCAGGCCGGCCAGGACCGCGTCGAGCCAGTCGGTGGCGTCGCGGAGCGCGGCCGTGTGCGCGATCACGCCGACGTGGCCGGGGTTCTCCTTGACCCAGTCGGGGATGCGGGCCAGGTCGTGCGTGGCGGCCGGCCCGGCGACCGCGAGGGCGGCCTTGAAGCCGGCCAGGTTCCAGCCCTTCGACGCGGACATCACCGCGAAGCCGCTCTCGGCGCCGGGGACGCTCAGGTACGGCGTGAAGGTCGCGCCCGGCAGCACCACCGGCGCGAAGATCTCGTCGGCCACGACGCGGACCGCGTGCCGGGAGGCGAGGCGCGCGACCGCGGACAGCTCGTCGGCCGTGTGCACGACGCCGGTCGGGTTGTGCGGGTTGCAGAGCAGGAAGGCGGGCCGGGATCCACGGGCGGCGGCGCGGCGGAACGCGTCCTCCAGCGCGGCGAGGTCGATCCGCCCGTCCGCCCCGAACGGCGCCTCCTCGACGGTCCGGCCGGTCCGCTTCACGAACCAGTAGAACGGCGGGTAGACCGGGCAGTTCACCACGACGGCGTCGGTGCGCCCGCTGACGGCGTCGAGGACTTCGAGCAGCCCTTCCATCACGTCGGCGACCATGGTGGTCCGCTCCGGCACGAGCCCGTCCCAGTCCCACCGCTTGCGGGCGAAGTCGGCGAACGCCTCCGCATAGCCGGTGCCGGACGGATAGCCGGTGTCGCCGCGCCGCAGCGCCTCGGTGACCGCCTCGACGACGGGCCCGGCCAGCGGCACGTCCATCTCGGCCACGAAGACGGGCAGGACATCCTCGGGATAGGTGCGCCACTTCTCACTCGTACGCATGCGCAGTTGATCGGAAGAGAGCCGGTCCAGAGGATTCGCCGCGAAGGTCACGTGACCAGATTAAGCGGATTCGACCGGTGATCCCGCCATCGTGGAATCCGCGTTCATCCGACGGCGACTGCCAGCGCCCCGTCCACGTCCGGGTGCTCCCACCGGAATCCGGCCTCCCGCAGCACCGCCGGGATCACGCGCTGGCTGCGCCGGGCCTCGCCGCCGAACTCGCCCAGCACGATGTCGAGCACGAACCCGGGGACCGCGAGCAGCGCCGGCCGGTGCACCGCGCGGGCCAGCGCCTTCGTGAAGATCGCGTTGGTGACCGGCTGCGGGGCGACCAGATTGACCGGTCCGGCCAGGTCCTCGCGCTCGATCAGGAACTCGACGGCGTTGAGCCAGTCGGCCAGCGAGATCCACGGCATCCACTGGCGGCCGTTGCCGAGCCTGGCGCCGCCGCCGAGCTTGAACAGCAGGACGAGGCGCTGCAGCAGCCCTCCCCGGCGGTCGAGCGGCAGGCCGGTACGCAGCAGGACCACCCGCGTTCCGGCGCCGGACGCCGCCGCCTCCCAGTCCCGGCAGAGATCGGCGAGGAACGTGTCCCCGGCCGGCGACTCCTCGGTCACCTCGCGATCGCCGGTGTCGCCGTACCACCCCACGGCGGACGCCTGGAGCAGCGCGCGCGGCCGATCGTTCTCGGGCAGTCCGGCGATGGTCCGGGCCATAGTGCCGGCGGTGTCGAGCCGGCTGGACCGCAGCAGATCCTTGTAGGCGGCGTTCCAGCGCCGGTCCCCGATCCCCGCGCCGGCCAGGTTGATCACGATGTCGGCGCCGGCCACCAGGGACGGATCGAGCTCGCCCTTCGCCGGGTTCCACCCACCCGTTCCCCGCTTGAGCCGGGTCACCTCGTGGCCGGATTCGGTCAGCCGGGCCGCGAGCCGGGTACCGAGGAAGCCGGACGCGCCAGTCATCAAGATCCGCATGGGACCACAGTGCCCCACCTGCGTGAAACTTCAAACGAAGCGGCAGCGTGTCAGGATGGCGACATGACACCGGATCTCGACGCCGCGATCTCGTTCGTCGCCACCCACGCCCGGATTCTGGAGCGCCGCCGCCTCGACTTCCTGCTCAACGGCGGTCCGGCCGAACCTGTCCTCGCCGCCCTCGACGGCTATCGCAACCCGGACGGCGGATACGGCTGGGCCCTCGAACCCGATCTCCGCTCGGCGACGAGCCAGCCGGTCGGCGCGATGCACGCCCTCGAGGTGATCGCCGAGGCCGGTGACACGTCCCGCCTGCCGTCGCTGCTGGACTGGCTGACCGGGCACGCCAACGCCGACGGCGGCATGGCGTTCAGCCTCCCGTTCCCCGATCACGAGGGCTGCGCCCCGCACTGGACCGCCGCGGACCCGGCCTCCTCGGTCACCATGACCACGCAGCTGGCCGCGCACGCCCACCGCGCCGGCGTGCGGGATCACCCGTGGCTGCGCGCCGCGACGGCCTGGTGCCTCGACACCATGGAGCGGATCACCGCGCCCCCGCACGCCATCGAGCTGATGTTCTCGATGCTCTTCCTCGACGCGGTGGCGGACGAGCAGCCGCGGGCGAAGGCTCTCCTGGAGCGATACACCGATTTCGTACGCCTGGACGGCCCCACCCCGGTCGCCGGGGGCGCCGACGGCGAAGCCCTGTTCCCGCTCGACTTCACCCCGCACGCGGATGCGCCGTCCCGCGCCTACTTCAGCCCCGAGGCGATCACCGCCGACCGCGAACGCCTCGCCGCCCAGCAGAAACCCGACGGCGGCTGGGACGTCTCCTTCCAGACCTTCAGCCCGGCGGCGGCGCTGGAGTGGCGCGGCTACGCCACCGTCCAGGCGATCAAGGTCCTCACCGGCGCCGCCTAGCTGTTCTTCCTGGTTGCGCTGTCCGGCGGGTTCGTCCTGGCGATGTGGACGTCGTGGCGGGTCGCTTGACTGGATGGCCGGGTGCTCGTCCGGGGCCTGACCAGGCGGTCGTCCGGGGCCTGGCCGGGTGGGTTCCGGCGCGCTGGGGGTGCCGGTCCCGTGGCGGCGTCGTCACCCGGTTGCCGCCGGCGGGCGTCCTGAGTCCAGTCCGGCCGTAGGTGATGACTCAGCACCCGCTGGGGAGTGCGTCCGGGCGCAGCCGGCACGTCACGTCCACCGCGAGCATCATCCCGCCGTCGGCGGCTCGCGGCACCCCCGGCACCGCAGTCAGGGAGGTACGCAGCGGTCGACGTCGATGCGGCCGCGTCGTCGCCGATGCCCAGCCTGCTCCGCGGGCTCACCGATGGCCGCCGGATACCGCGCCGGCGCAGCTCAGCACGGTTGCAGCATGAGCCGGGCGGCTCCCGGCCCGCCCCGCCCCACAGCGCCCGGATGCCGCCCAAGGACCGCGGCGCCCGGCTGCCGGCCAGGACCGCGGCGAACTGCGGGCCTTCAGTCCCAGCCGGACGGCCGGCCCGCCGTGGGCGGCCCCGTCCAGGGCGGTCAGCCGCGAGCCGTTCGCCCGGGGCGGTCAGCCGCGAGCCGGGCGCCCGGGGCGGTCGCAGCCGCGAGCCGGACAGCCGGCCCGCAACCAGCCGGCCGCCCAGGGCGGTCAGCCGCGAGCCGGCCGTCCAGGGCGGTCAGCCGTTGTTGAGGGCCGCCTGCTTCGCCGCCACCTGGGCGATCATCGGGTCGTTCAGCGTGCCCTCGAGCGGGCACGGCTCCCCCTCCCGGATCGGGTCGCCGTTGACGACGCTCCACACGTTGACGCCGGCGACGCCCGGCTGGCCGAGGTAGGCGTCCAGCTTCTGCCGGATGACGCCGGCGCGGCTCGCCAGCGACGTGCGGCAGCCCGGAGCGTCGGCCGCGTACACACCGGTCTCGCCGATGATCAGCGGCTTGTTCACCTGCTGCATCTCGGCCAGCAGCGTGCCCAGATTGTTGTACGTGATCGAGTTCTCGTAAGCGTTCTTGTCCGGGTTGAACCAGTCGTACTCGTATTCGTGGAGTGATCCGAGGTCGATGTCCGGCCCGCTGTGCACGTAGCTGAAGTCGCGGCTGCCCCGGTAGTCCTGGCTCACCGTGCCGCTGGAGATCAGGTGGTTCGGGTCGATGCCCTTGATCACGGCGGCGGTCTCGTCCAGGAACGCCTTGACGATCGCGTCGGTGTAGGCGGTGTTCTCCTGCGAGCCCGGCTCGTTGATGATCTCCCAGAACGCGACGGTGGCATCCGCCTTGAACCGGTCGGTCACCTCGCGCACCCACGGCAGGTAGTCGGTCCGGAAGCCGCCCTGGTACCAGGCAAGCGTCTTGTCGACGCCCTCGGTGCCCGGGTTGCTGCTGCCGTCGTACTCGCCGCAGTAGTTGCGGCCGTCGGCGAGGGTGAACAGCACCTTCTGCCGGTGTTTCGCCGCCGAGGCGACGATCCGGTCGAGCACCGGGAGGCCCCCGTTGCGGAACGCCCAGGTCCGGGTGACGGTGTTCGGCGCCAGCTTGCCGAAGTACGAGTCCAGCTCGGCGTCGGTCCACGGCTGGCCGTCGGCCTGGTCGCAGCCGCTCATGCCGAAGGCGTTGAGGCCGGCGTACTGGAACGGCTTGCCGTCGAGCATCAGCCGGGTGCCGTCGCGGGTGATGAAACCGGAGGCCGGGGGCGTGTACGGCGTCTCGGTGTAGGCGGCCGACTGGTGCAGCCCGACGACGTCGACGTACATGAGCCGGGTGCAGGACGCGCTGCTGTAGGGGTTCGCCAGCTGCAGTTTCAGCGTGTGGTCGCCGGCCGCCCACTTGCCGCCCTGCCCGTGCGCCGGGTGCAGCGCGCTGCCGGGGTACCACGCGGTGGAGTTGTAGTCGTAGGTGCCGCTGCCGACCACGGCGCCGTCGAGGACGAAGTTGACGGTCGGGGCGCCGTCGCACCGGAAGCCGCGGAACCGCACCTTCACCTCGTCGAACCGCTCGGCCGTCGTGAACGGCACGGTGACCGAGCCGGTGCCGACCAGCCGCACCGCCTTCGACTGGACCGCCGCGGTGAGGTCGACGACGGTGGCCGGGCTCGCCACCGTGCCGGTGAGGGCGGCGTGCTTCGACTGCGGCATCGAGGTGATCCGGAACCTGTCCACCTCGAGGAAGCGGTCGCAGGTGCCGTCGCCGTACTCGTTCAGGAACGTCACGCCGATCGTGTGCGCCCCACCCTGCCAGGAGCCGGTGAACCGGTAGGGGTACCAGGCGGTGCCGACCGACGTCTCCCCCGCGGTCACGCCGTCGACGGTGATCCGTGCCCGCGGGCTCGCGTCGGTCGAGCCGCACGCGCCGCCCATCATCCGCACCTCGATCGTGTGGAACGCGTGCGGCGCGGTGAGGCTGCCGGTCGCGGTGGCGTTGTTCCAGATCGCCAGGGCCTGCCCGCCGGAGGCGTCCGGGTCGGCGTACGGCGAGCCGTAGGCGGAGTCGATGCTGAGCGTGGACTCGGCCTCGTAATCGGCGTACGCGAGCGCGGGAGCGGCCGGGCCGGCCAGCACGCCGACGAGCCCGACCGTTGCCGCCGCCGCCCAGGCGAGCCACCTGCGCGGAGATGTTGATCGATGAATCATGCGGGCATGATTACACAGCGGCGCTCCTCTCAACACAACAGGTCATCCGCCGGGAACGCGCTCAACGGCCCCTTCCAGGCCAGATAGCCGTCCGGGCGGACGAGCATCGCCTCCGCACCGCCGGCTTCGGGCGCCACCACGCGCAGCCTGTCCTCGTACGCATCGAAGGAGCCGGCGGCGATCAGCACGTGCTTGCCCTCGCGCAGTGCCTCGTAGAGGCGCTGCCCACCCCGGAGCGGGATGTCGGCGACGCGCGGGGCGTGCGGATAGGCGATGCCGACGCCGGAGATGACGCCGGTGGCGCGACGGGCCACCGGAGGCAGGCTGAGCAGGGCGGATCCGAGCGAGTTGCGGACGACGCGCGCGGGCCGGGAGCGCAGCATGGCCATGCGGATCAGGGCGCCGCTGCTGCGGAGCACCAGTTTGCCGACCGGATGACGTTCCCTCTCGTACGTGTCGAGCAGACCCGCCGGACCCCACCCCTGAACAGCGGCCGCCAGTTTCCAGGAGAGGTTCGCCGCGTCCTGGAGACCGGTGTTCATGCCCTGCCCACCGGCCGGCGAATGCACGTGCGCCGCATCACCGGCGAGGAAGACGCGGCCGACGCGGTAGCGCGGCGCCTGCCGTTCGTCGCTGTGGAACCGGGACAGCCAGCGCGCCTCGGTGAGCCCGAAGTCGGTGCCGTGCACGCGCCGGGTCACGTCCCGGATCTCGTCGATCGTGATCGGAGTGTCGTCGCTGACCTGGTGGCGCCGATCCCACGCGAACACCCGGTGCCACCCGTCGCCGAACGGCGCCACCATCGCGAAGGCGTCGCCCACGGCGTTCACGGCCAGCACATCCTCGGGCGGGGTCGCCAGCCGCACGTCGGCCAGCATGATCGACGTGAGCACGGACCTGCCCGGGAAGGGCAGATCAAGAGCTCTGCGTACGCCGGAGTGCACGCCGTCGGCCCCCACCACGAAGGCGGCCGTCTCCGATCGGTCCCGGAACTCGAGCGTCACCCGATCGGCATCCTGACGCAGGCCGACCGGGGTCGCACCCCGCTCGATGACGGCGCCGTGCTTGCGGGCGCGCTCCTCGAGGGCCTGCTCCACCCGGTATTGCGGGGTGATGAGAAGGAAGGGGAAGCGCGACGGCAGCTCGGACAGATCGAGCCGCACCCGGTCGAACAGCCGCAGGCTGCCGACCCGGGCGCCGCCCTCGACTATCTCGTCGGCCAGGCCGCGGGCGTCGAGCAGCTCCAGCGTGCGGGCGTGCACCCCGAACGCGCGGGTGAGGTTGGAGGTGTCGGCGCGGCGCTCGTAGACGGTGACGGGGACGCCGGCCTGGGCGAGGTCCCCGGCGAGGAGCAGACCGGTCGGGCCCGCTCCGACGATCGCGACGTTTCCTGTTTGCCAACGCATGTTGGCAAAGATAGGCGTGAGTGCGAGATCAAGTCAACGGGCGTTGGCAAACGGATGTTGGCATATATTGGAAGCCATGCCACGCCGCTCCGACGCCACCAGGGCCGCCATCCTCGCGGCCGCCCGTGAACGCTTCGCCGCCGACGGCTTCGAGCGCGCCACGATCCGGGCCATCGCCGCCGAGGCGCGCATCGATCCGTCGATGGTGATGCGCTACTACGGCAACAAGGAGGGCCTGTTCGCCGCCGCGGCCGAGTTCCACCTGCACCTGCCGGACCTCGGTGAGGCGCCCCCGGCCGAGGTCGGCGAGCGCCTGGTCGGCCACTTCCTGCACCGCTGGGAGCAGGACGACACGCTCGTCGCGCTGCTGCGGGCCGCCGTCACGCAGGAGTCGGCGGTCGACCGCATCCGGGCGATCTTCGCCGAGCAGGTCGGCCCGGTCGCGGCCCGGCACGCGCCCGATCCGGCCGAGGCCCCGGCCCGCGCCGGGCTGGTGGCGACCCAGATGCTGGGGTTCGCGCTCTGCCGCTACGTTCTGCGCCTGCAGCCGGTCGTGGCCCTGGACAAGGCGGAGGCGGCGGCCTGGCTCGCGCCGACGATCCAGCGCTACCTCACCGCCACCGTTAACTCGGATGCGTCCGCTGCGGACCGCCCCTAGGCTCCCCGGCATGCCCAGCCGCCTGTCCGCACTTCGTTTCGAAGCCGACGATCCACGATTGCTCGACCGATTCTGGACGGACCTCTTGGGTACGGAGAACCGCGCCGGGCTCGGCTTCGCCATCCGGTTCGTCCCCGCCCCGGAGCCGAGGGCCGGCCGCAACCAGATGCACTTCGACCTGACCAGCAACCTGCGCGACCAGCAGGAGACGGTCAGCCGGGCCCTCCAGCTCGGCGCGCGCCACCTCGACGTCGGCCAGCGCCCGGAGGAGGGTCACGTCGTGCTCGCCGACCCGGAGGGCAACGAATTCTGCGTGGTCGAGAAGGGCAACCGCTTCCTGGCCGGCTGCGGATACCTCGGCGCCCTCTCCTCGGACGGCACCCGGGCCACCGGCTGCTTCTGGTCCGCGGCCCTGGGCTGGCCCCTGGTCTGGGATCGCGACGAGGAGACCGCCATCCAGTCACCCGCCGGCGGCTCGAAGATCAGCTGGGGCGGGCCGCCGCTGGCGGCGCGCGAGGGCCGCACCCGCCTGCACCTCGAGCTGACGGCCACCGGCGACCGGCACGCCGAGGTGGACCGGCTGCTCACCCTGGGCGCGACGTTCCTCGACCTGGACGACGACGGGGTGCTGCTGGCCGACCCGGACGGCAACGAGTTCCGCCTTCACTGACCGAGCTCGATCGCCCGCCCCGCCGCCTCGCGGATGAGCGCGGCGTCGATTTCCACGCGCGACTCCCCGATCCCCCGCGCCGGCCACTCACACACGAACGTGACCGGTCCCTCCGGCGGCAGCGGCCACACCCAGTAGCTCATCCCGTACCGCCGCCCGCCGCCACCGCCGCGGTCGCTCATCAGCAGCGGCCCCGGCGGCTCGGCGTCCCACGGGAGGTCCGGATGCCCGCCGACGTTGCTCACCGCCTTGCCGTCGGCGAACAGCACGCCGACTCGCAGGAAGCCGGGCGGCACCGGCCCCGCCCCACCGAGGTCGTGATGGAACGCCTCGTGGTAGAGCCGCCCGTGGCGATCCTCTTCCCGCAGCACCGCCGTGACCGCGAACGTGAACCCCTCCGGATAGCCGACGATCCCACCCAGACCGACCGCGGCGCCCTCCCCGCGCGCCAGCAGGAACTCCGCGGCCACCGACCCGCCGAGCACCTCCTCCGGCTTCAACCAGCGGGGTGGCGGAGGCTGAGCGGGCTCGGGCGCGGGCTCGGCACGGGCGAAGCCGTCGAAGAAGCTCACCCGCGCCAGCGTCGCAGCTTCCGTCCGCCGGCGCTACCTCACTCCGGCCCGTCGTCGGCGGTGCTGCCGGACGGGCCGTAGGGCGACGTCTGGCCCGCCGGGGTCGCCCGGTCCGCCGTCTTGTCGTGGCTGCCGTGCGGCGCCGCGGTCGGATCCGCGTCCTGGGTGCGCTGCTTCGCGGTCGGCGACTCGCCGCTGCGCCGGATATGTCCCATCGGAACCGGCGTATTCCGCCCCGTGCGGGGAAATCGACGCCCATGGCCCGAGCACGAGCCGCCTCGGTGGCGGCCTCCAGCGAGTTCGTCGACGACGACGGCGTCCGGCAGCCGGCCGGCGAGGTGCACGCGTGGACGCCCGGCTTGAACCAGACGCTGTGCGGGCTCGCGCTGAGCCGTACCCGTCTGCGGCGGTTTCCCCACGTGAAGTTCGACTTCCGCGGCACCGACGTGATCACCACCGAGGACGAGGTGAAGTACATCTGCCCCCGCTGCGTCGCCGCGACCGGCCGCCGCGGCGAGCGTTCCTGGACCCGCACCGCCCCACGACCGTGAAGAGCGGGCGGAATTGTCGTAGCCCGCCCCTAGACTCCCGGGGCATGAGACGAACCGACCAGGCGAGCCGGCTGATCGCGGCCTCCCCCGCGGCGGTCTACGACGCTCTCCTCGACCCCGCCGCGCTCGAGACCTGGCTGCCGCCCGAGGGCATGAGCGGCCACATCGAGCGTTGGGATCCGCGTCCGGGCGGCGGCTTCCGGATGATCCTGACCTATCTCGACGCCTCCGAGGCCCCCGGCAAGTCCTCCGACGCCACCGACGTGGTCGAGGTGGGTTTCGCCGACCTCGAGCCCGCCGAGCGCGTGGTGCAGCGCGCGGTCTTCGAGGCCGACGATCCCGCGTTCGCCGGGACCATGACGATGACCTGGCATCTGGCGAAGACCAGCATGGGTACGACGGTGACGGTCACCGCCACCGACGTGCCCACCGGCATCAGCCGCACCGACCACGAAGCCGGCATCGCCTCCTCCCTGGCCAACCTGGCCGACTACCTGGAGAGGTCGTCATGACCACCGTCGACGACCTGCTCAGCCCTCTCCGGACACACGGCCTGTCCCCGCCCGAGATCGACGAGAGGAAGCGCGACCAGCCCGCCCCGCTCCCGGCGGCCTACCGTCGTTTCCTCGAGCTCGCCGGCCGAGGCGCCGCCGGCCTCCTGGCAGGCAGCGACGTCTTCTACCCGGCCACACCACCCGCCCCGACGCCGACCGCACCGCCTGCCTCGGCCCCGGCCTCAACGCCGCTCGCCTCGACGCCCGCCTCGACTTCAGCCGGTGCACCGGGGCCGGCCGGCCTCGATCCTCGGTGTGGGGCAGGCCGCCCGCGAGCTCCTCGCGGAGAACGCCGTCCCCTTCACGCTGACCGGCGACGACCGCGTCATCCTCATGCATCAGGGCTACATCTTCGACTTCCTGCGCGGCCCCGGCCCCGATCCGGAGGTCTGGTCCTACTGCGAGGGCGACGACCTCCCGAAAGTCCGATACGCCCGTTTCACCGAGTGGCTCGGCGTCGCGGTCACGGAGTTCGTACGTCTGAAGGCTCCTTCGTCAGAGGACGGGAACGGGAACGAGCCAGCAACGCGAACGGCCAGATGAGGAGGACCAGGACGACGAGGACCAGATATTCGGCCATCGGGATGCGGAGGATCTCGGAGAGGCGGTCCATGCCCCGCCACGAATAGACCGCCGTGACGGCCACCAGATAGCCGGCGAGGATCGCCCATCGGGTGCCGGCGCCGAAGCCCAGCCCGTGCATCTGGGTGATGACGAAGATGGCGAGGAAGCCGAAGAGGAACATCGGCCAGGCGCCGTCCGGGCCGGAGTTCATGACGGCCACGAGTGTGCCGTGCACCGCGACCATGAGTTCCAGCGACGCGGTCCACCAGCGGTTCGTGTGTGCGGTCGTGAAGAACAGGCAGCTCTGCAACAGCAGGAGGAACATGTAGAAGAAGCCGATCAGGTGCCCGCTCGTGGCCTCCATCGGGTGGTACCAGAACGTGTAGATCGCAGCCCAGCTGAAGAGATAGCCGTGATACCGGCGGGCGAAGTCGACGACCGTGGCCGGGATCGGCGCGCGCTTGCCGGCGACCAGGCCGCGCCGCCGGTTCTCCATGAGCAGGACCACGACGAGCAGCAGCACGACCGAGCCCTGCGAGCTGAAGATCGACACGTCCTGGGCGAGACCGTCATAGAAGAATCGGGTCTGAACGGCGTGCAATCCGATGAACGCGAGAGTCAGTCCGATGGCGAGGACATTGACGGGCTTCAAGCCGGTGGAATAGCGTCGCACGCGCGTCTGGGCATACCAGATGAGGCCCCACGAGACGATCTGGTGGGCCGCGTATCCGAGCCACGCCGAGAGCCGGGTCCAGGCCGTCGGCTCGGGGAGTTTCCAGTAATACCAGCTCGCGCCCTGGTCGGGCAGGAGCGTGACGCCGTGCAGCGTTTGCCCGACGAGCCACACGAGACCGGTGAGCAGCGCGACCGCGGGAACGCCGTAGATCAGCGCGCGCTCGCTGCGGAAAGAGCCACGATCGGCCGGGGCACGAGCCGGAGAATTGACCACGAACAGCAGTATGGCGGATGCTCAGCAGGCTGAACAATGGGCGTACATCAATGGAGGTCGGCGCATGACCCGATATCGGTTGCACGTCAACGGCAAGCGCCGGGTGGTCGACGTCCCCGGCGGCACGCCGCTGCTCTGGGCACTCCGCGAGGAACTCGGCCTGACCGGACCGCGATACGGCTGCGGCGTCGGCGCGTGCGGGGCCTGCGTCTCGCTGATCGACGGCGAGGCGCGCCGGCCCTGCGTCGAGGCCGTCGATGACGTACACGATGCGCGAATAACCACGATCGAGGGCCTCGACGATCATCCGGTGCAGCAGGCCTGGCTGGAGCTCGACGTGGCGCAGTGCGGCTACTGCCAGCCCGGACAGATCATGACGACGGTGGCGCTGCTCCGGAGGCGCGCGCGACCCGACGACGCCGACATCGACGAGGCGCTCAAGGACAACGTCTGCCGCTGCGGCACCTACCCCCGCATCCGGGCCGCCGTCCACCGCGCCGCCGAGATCGCGCGAGGCCGGAAGTGATCACGCGTCGGACGCTCTTGCAGAGCACGGGCGCGCTCGTCGTCGGGGTCCAGCTGAGTGCGGCGGGGTCACTCTCCGCGATTGCCGAGACCCGCGATGGGTACGGGGCGGAGCACGCCCCGGACGACGCGGCGCTCGCACCGACCGTGTTCGTCCGCGTCGACGACAGGGGACGGGTCGTCGCGACCGTGCCGAAGCCCGACACCGGCCAGGGCGTCCGCACCATGGCCGCCGTCCTGGTCGCCGAGGAACTGGCGGTCGAGGTGGACGCCGTGCTGCTGGAACAGGCGCCCGGCGACACCGCCCGGTTCGGCCCGCAGACGATCCAGAACTCGACGTCGAGCCGCCAGCTCGCCGAGCCCCTGCGCCGCGCCGCTGCCACCGCCCGCTGCCTGCTCGTCGAGGCGGCCGCGCGACGATGGCAGGTCCCGGCCGCCGCATGCACGGCCCGCCGCGGCCGCGTCGAGCACCCGGCACACCGCCCGCTCCCCTACCGCGCCCTGGTCACCGACGCCGCGAAGCTCGACCCGTCGACCGTTCCGGTCACCCTGACCCCGCCGGAGAAGTGGCGCCTCATCGGCCGCACCGCCGCGGGCAGGTCCGATGCGAAGGACATCGTCACCGGCCGGGCGAAGTACGGCGCCGAGTCGGCCCCGTCCGGCACCCTCATAGCCGTCGTGAAACGGCCACCGTGGATAGGCGCCCAGCCGGACACGATCGGCGAGTCGGTGGTTGCGACGGCGCGGCTTGTGGCGCCTGGCGACGGTCAAGGTGGGTTCGCCGTGATCGCGGAGCGGACCGCCGCGGCGATCGCGGCGCGGGATGCCCTCGAGGTCACCTGGACGGGCGGCACTCCGGAGGCCGACAGCCGGAACTGGCTCGCCGAGCTCGAAGCGGCACTACCGCCGGTGACGACCGCGCCCGATGTCCAGCGCGTGTACCGCCTTCCGCTGCTCGCGCACGCCCCCATGGAACCCCTGAACGCCACCGCCCATGTGACCGAAAACGACGTCACGGTCTGGGCGCCCACCCAGGACCCCGGCGGCCTGCGCACCCTGCTGTCCCGCCTGCTCGCCCTGCCGGAGTCTCAGATCACGGTGAATCCGACATTGGCCGGCGGCGGGTTCGGCCGCCGGGTCGAGCCGGACGCCGTCCTCGAGGCGATCGCGTGCTCGAAGGCCGTGAACCGCCCGGTGACCGTGAAGTGGACCCGGGACGACGACACCCGGCACGACTCCTACCGGCCGATGTCGGTGCACCGCCTCGGCGCCACGCTCGGCGCGGACGGCCTGCCCACCGGCAGGTTCCACCAGGTGGTGACGTGGCCGCTCACCGTCGTGCCGGTCTTCGCCAACCCGGCGATCGTGAAGGCGAGCGGCGACCACTTCCCCTATGCCGTGCCCGGCGACGTGACGGTCACGCTGCGCCCGGCGCCGCTGCGCACCGGTTTCTGGCGGTCCGTCTACGCGGGTCAGTTCGGCTATGCCGAGGAGTGCTTCCTCAGCGAGCTCGCCCGCGCCGGCGGCCACGATCAGGTCGCGTTCCGCCGGCGGCTGCTTCCGGCGGGCTCCCGGTTGCGTGCGGTGCTCGACGCGGCGGCAGATCATCATGGGTACGCCGACGGCGCCGCCTGCCATCTGGACTACGGGTCGGCGATCGCGGTGCTCGTGTCGGCCGTCGCCGGGAGGCCGCGCCGGGTCACCGCCGCCGTCGACGTCGGCGTCCCGGTGCATCCGTCGGGCGTCCGGGCCCAGGTCGAGGGGGCGATCGTCGACGCCGTGTCGACGGTCCTCGGCGCGCAGATCACCGTCCGCGACGGAGCGGTCGTGCAGAGCTCGTTCCGGGACTACGCGTGGGCGCGGATCGGCGACTGCCCCGAGATCGAGGTGGTCCTGGTGCCGTCGGAGGCGCCGATCGGCGGGCTCGGCGAGCTGGCCTACCCGCCCGCGGCCGCGGCGATCGCCTCGGCTCTCGCGGCGGGCGGCGACCCGGTGGAGGGGATGCCCTACGGCGTGCCGGTAGGTTGATCGCCGTGGAAGACGTCGATTCGTGGCCGACCGGCCGGCTGCTCTCCGCCGCCGCGCGCATGGTGGAGAGCCGATTCGACCGCTTCCTGACCGATCTCGATCTCACCCACGCCGGGATGATCGCGCTGCACCACCTGGAGGGTGGGCCGCTCTCGCAGCGGGAGCTGGCCCACCTCTGCCGGGTCACCGACCAGACCATGAGCCGGACGATCGAGAGACTGAACCGAACCGGTCACGTAGCCCGCACCCCCGACGCCTCCGACCGCCGCCGCACCCTCGTCGTGATCACCGGCAAGGGCCGGGAAGCCCTCACCGCCGCCCGCGACGAGGAGAAACGCTTCGAGCGCGACCTCGGCTACGACACCATCCGCCCCCAGCTGATCGCTCTGATCAAGAAGCAGCTCCAGCTCTGATCAGACGGCCCTGGCGGCCAGTGCCGAGTGCGGACGGCCCGGCCTGGTGCCCTCACGCCGGTCGCGGTCGATCTCGGTGAAGCCGGCCCGCTCCAGCCGGGCCGCCATCTGATCGGCCGGCCAGGACCAGGCGGTCGTCACCTTGTGGTCGAAGGACGACACCTCGTCGCCGCCGAAGAAGCCGACCACGACCACGCCGCCCGGCCTCATGACGCGGCGGAACCCGGCGAGCACGGCGTCGATCTCCGCCGGCTCGCGGTGGATCAGCGAGTACCAGCTCAGGATCCCGTCGACGTCCTCGAATTCGAGATGATCCATCGAACCGAGCCGGAAGTCGATCTCCGGATGGGACTTCCGGGCGTAGTCCAGGAACGGCGGCACGAGGTCGATCCCGGTCACGTCGGCGCCGAGTGATCGCAGGTAGACGCTCAGGTGACCGGGCCCGCAGCCCAGATCGAGCACCCGGCCGGAGAGATGACGGCCGATGAAGGCGAGATCGTCGGCGTGCACCTTGTCCGGCGTGCCGAACAGCTCGATGTAGAGATCGGAGAGGTTCGTGTAGGCCTGCGCGACATCCATCGCCACTGTCTACCAGCCGTCCCCGGCACGGGTGACGATCGCCACCTCGCCACGACACGAACTCTCCTCTTACGGAAGAGTAGCTTTCCTCCGTACCCGTGAAAGGCTCTTGATCTTATGCAGCGGCCCGCCTGGCTCGCCTCGCCGACAGTGCTGCGCACGGAGGTCCTCGCCGGCCTCGTCGTCGCGCTCGCGCTGATCCCGGAAGCGATCTCGTTCTCGATCCTGGCGAACGTCGATCCGAAAGTCGGCCTCTTCGCGTCGTTCACGATGGCCGTCACGATCGCGATCTGCGGCGGCCGGCCCGCCATGATCTCGGCGGCGACCGGTGCGATCGCGCTGGTCGTGGCGCCGCTCGCGAAGGAGCACGGCCTCGGCTACCTGACCGCCGCGGTGATCCTCGGCGGCCTGCTGCAGATCACCCTGGCGGCCGCCGGCGTCGCGAAGCTGATGCGGTTCATCCCGCGCAGCGTCATGGTCGGCTTCGTCAACGCGCTCGCGATCCTGATCTTCACGGCCCAGGTGCCGCATCTCGTCGGCGTGCCGTGGCTGGTGTATCCGCTGGTCGCCGTGGCGCTGGCGATCATGGTGTTCCTGCCGCGCCTCACCACCGCGATCCCGGCGCCGCTCGTCGCGATCGTGCTGCTCACCGCGTTCACGATGATCACGCACCTGGCCGTGCCGAACGTCGGGGACGAGGGAACGCTTCCGGACAGCCTGCCCGTTTTCGGCCTGCCGGACGTGCCGCTCGACCTGGACACGCTGAAGCTGATCGCGCCCTACGCGCTCGGCATCGCGCTGGTCGGCCTCATGGAGTCGCTCATGACGGCGAAGCTGGTCGACGACGTGACCGACACGCACTCCGACAAGACCCGCGAGTCGTGGGGCCAGGGTGTCGCCAACATCGTGACCGGCTTCTTCGGCGGCATGGGCGGCTGCGCCATGATCGGTCAGACGATGATCAACGTGAAGGCGTCCGGCGCCCGTACCCGGCTCTCCACGTTCCTGGCCGGCACGTTCCTGCTGATCCTCGTGGTGGCGCTCGGCGACGTGGTCGCGCAGATCCCGATGGCGGCCCTCGTCGCCGTCATGGTGATCGTCTCGGTGTCCACTTTTGATTGGCACAGCATCGCGCCCGCGACCCTCAAGCGGATGCCGGCCGGCGAGATCATCGTGATGCTGGTGACCGTCGCGGGCACGCTCGCGACCCACAACCTCGCGATCGGTGTGGTGCTCGGCGTCCTGACCGCCATGGTCGTCTTCGCGCGCCGGGTCGCCCATTTCACGTCCGTCGAGAAGAAGGACAACACCTATTTCGTACGCGGGGAGCTCTTCTTCGCGTCGAGCAACGACCTGGTGTACCAGTTCGACTATGCCGGGGATCCGGATCGTGTCGTCATCGACATGAGCGAGGCGCACGTGTGGGACGCGTCGTCGGTGGCCGCCCTCGACGCCATCGCCACGAAGTACGCGGCCCGCGGCAAGCACGCCGAGATCGTCGGTCTCAACGACGCGAGCGCTGACTTCCATGCCAATCTCGCCGGCAAGCTCAACTGATTTACTAGTCGGATGACCGGACGGCACATGCAGATCGGTGAGGCGGCGGAGCGGGTCGGGCTGAGCATCCGCACCATCCGCCACTACGAGGAAGCCGGCCTGATCGTGCCGTCCGCCCGCAGCGACGGCGGTTTCCGGCTCTACACCGAACCCGACCTCGATCGGCTGCGCGTGGTGAAGCGGATGAAGCCGCTCGGCTTCACCCTGGACGAGATGCGCGACCTGCTCGCCGTCCTGGACGACCTCACCTCCGGCGCCGGCGACCGGGAGTCGCTGCTGAAACGGCTCGCCGGTTATCACGAGGCGGCGGAGGAGCGGGTCGGCACGCTGCGCCGGCAGCTCGCGATGGCGGAGGGGTTCGCCCAGCAGATGCGGGAGCATCTCGACCAGCACAGTTAGGTGTTGATCCGGCCGGCGCCGCGCTTCGGGGTGGGCGTCGTCGCGGCCGGCGCCGATAGGGTCGGGGCGTGCACGTCATCGAGGTTCGCCGCTTCCCGGTCAAGTCGATGCTCGGCGAGGTGGTCGAGGAGTCCGCCGTCGGCGAGCGCGGCCTCGACGGCGACCGGCTGTGGGCCGTGCGCGACGCCGACGGCAAGTTCGGCAGCGGCAAGAACACGCGCCGATTCCGCCGGATGGACGGCCTCTTCGGGTTCCGGGCCACCCTCGGCACTTCCCCGGACCCGGACGGCGCACCGATCGTCGAGCTTCCGGACGGCCGTACCTTCCCGGCCGGCGACCCGGCCGGCCATCGGGCCATCGGCGCGGTGCTCGGGCGCGAGGTCACCCTGACGCCCGAGCAGAACATCCCGCACCACGACGAGGGCCCGGTCAGCCTGATCACCACCTCGTCGCTGCGCGCGCTGGCCGCCCTCACCGGCGAACACGTCCAGCCCCTGCGGTTCCGCGCCAACCTCCTGATCGACGTGCCGGGCAGCGGCTTCGCCGAGGACGCCTGGCCCGGCCGGCTGCTCGGCGTCGGCCCCGACCTGGTCCTCCGCGTGGTCCGCCCGCTCACCCGGTGCGTCATGGTCGACATGGCTCAGGAATCCCTGCCCGAACGCCACGACCTGCTCAAACTCCTCGGCTGGCACCACGACCTGACGTTCGGCGTGGTGGCCGCCGTCGAACAGCCGGGCCGCGTCGCCACGGGCGACGGCTGCGCGCTGCTGCGGTCGGGAGCATGAGAGCCGGCGGCAACCGCAGCCCTCGCGCGGGGACTCATGACAGGAACTCGAGGCGATTGCCGTGGCAGTCCTCCGTGTGGAACCGCCGCAGGCCGGGCAGCTCGTCGTTCCCCCAGGTCACCGGGTAGCCGGCCGCCGTCAGCCGCTCGGCCAGCCCGTCCAGGTCGGGCCAGAGCAGGCCGGGGTGCGCCTTGCGGGCCGGGCGGAAGTCGTCCTCCACCCCGAGGTGCAGTTCGATGCCTCCGCCCGCGAACCAGCAACCGCCCCGGGCCGCCAGCACCGGCGGTTTCGGTTTCTCGGCGAGCCCGAGCACTCCCCCGTAGAAGGCGCGCGACGCCTCCTCCGAACCGCGCGGACAGGCCAGCTGCACGTGATGAATCATGCCGTCCACGCTAGGAAGCCGGCGGTCGTTTAGCAATACGTACGTACGGTTTTCAGGTCATGTCCACGCCGAACGCCGCCTCACGCACGTCCGGGTCGGCGTGCCGGCGCAGCTCGAGGACCAGGTCACGCCAGGGCTCGTGCCAGCCGAAGCCGGCGCCGTGCCGCGCGAGCTCGACGGCGAGCAGCCCGGCGGCGAGCGAACCCTGGCGGGTCAGGTCCCGGACGGCGGCGGCCAGGCTCGCCGGCGGGGGCAGGGAGCGGCCGGCGGCCAGGTATCCCCGTACCCTCGAAGCCGCCTGCGTCGCGAGAACCGGCCGATCGGCAGCGAGCGCGGCAATTTCGGCGAGATTGGTGAGGCGTCCGAGATCGATCAGCAGACCGGTCGCCATTCCCGCGAAGCCGGGATGCCGCGCGAGCCGCAGCGCCGGCTCGATCGACGCGGTGCGGTCGGCCGACGCCGGCAGCGAGCCCGACCTGATCGACACGCCCCGCGCGAGGGCCTCGATCCGGCGCCGCACCGGGCAGTCCGCGCCCGGCGCGCTGGAGTCCTCCCGATCGAGGAGACGGTCCAGCGCGCGGCCGAACACCTCGGCGCCGGCGGCCTTCAGCAGATGGGACACCGCGAGCGGTTCCGCGGACTCGCCCAGGTCGGTCAGGCGGTCGACGACCAGATCCGTCACCCCGTCGAGCCAGGGCGCCCACTCCCCCAGCCGCGCGAACGCGCTCCGCCGCACCTCCCGGTCCGGCGCGCGGCAGGCGTCCACGATCAGCGCCGCATAGCGCCGCCGATGCCGGCCCGCGATCGTGGAGGGCCAGGCGCCGAGCACGGCACGCCGCTCCTCACGACTGGCGCCGACAGCGGCTGCCAGGATCTTCCAGCTCTCCTCGACCTCCAGCCGCTCCCGGGCGGCCGCGACGATCGCCGCCCGCACATCCCGGTGCGCCGCGCCGTAGACCCCCAGCAGAACCGCCATGCTCGACGGCGGCCCATACCGTCCCAGCAGCCGCGCCGCCTCCTTCCGGCTCGTGACCTTGGCACCCCCGCCACCCGCGCCGCCCGCGCCACCGGAGCCACCCGCACCACCGGAGCCGCCTGAGCCACCCACGCTGCCCGCGCCGCCGGCACCGTCGGCACCGCCCGCGCCACCCGAGCCGCCCGCGAGGAGCGCGCCGAGCTCCGCGCCGAGCACCGGCGGCGGGACGAACCGCGCCGCCCGGCCGGCCGCGTAGAGCGCCACCCGCGCCCGATCATCACCGGCATACCGCAGCAGCACCGGCAGGGCCCGATCCGGCCGATCACTCCACGCCAGCGCGCCCAGGGCGGCCTCGGCGATCACCACTTCCGGATCGCCGACGTACCGGAGCACCAGCTCACGCCCGTAAACCGGAACCCTGGCGGCCGCCCGCAGCGCCGCGGCCCGCCGCCAGACCTCCCGCTCCCGGTCCTCGACGATCGACGACTGGAGCGCCACGAACCGTTCCTGCTGCCGCGGCAGCCACCGCTGGGCGTGCCGGACGAAGTGCGGCACCCAGCGCGTACCGGCCTCGACGAACCGCCCGCGCGGGCTCCCGTCCAGAACCGGGTCCAGCAGGTCGGTCCGGTTCCGGCTGATCACCGACCACACCGGGGTGAGCGCCACCGCGCTCGGATCGATCGCGACGACCTCGGCGACCCGGGCCGAGCGGGTGCGCGGCTCCTCCAGCCATAGGCCGATCGCGGTGGCGGCCACCGACGGCAGCGTGCCCGGTCCGATCGCGCGGCGCAGCAGTTCCTGCAGCTCCGGGAGCAGGCGGGCGCGATTGCCGAGGGCGGCGGTGAGCGCGAAGAGCGGCCCGTACCGGCCGCGGTCCATGGCGGCCTCCACCCAGCCGCGGAGCCGGGCGAAGACCATCGCCTCCTGGCCGCGCCGCAGCACCGTGTCGAACCGGCGCAGCACCGGCGTGTGCGCGCTCCCACTGACCAGGTCGATCGTGAGCAGCGCCCATTCGCTCAGATCAGGATCGGACACGTGATGCTGGAGCACGTCGGCGGAGAGGTTCGCCAGCGCGATCGTGGTGGCGGCCGAGGCGTCGCGGGCCTCGACCGCGTCGGTGGTCAGCCGAGTGAGCGCGGGCGCGGTCGCGGCGGTGAGCAGGGGCGCGGCCTTGGCGAGGGCGGTGAGGGCGGCGGCGCGCACCGGGTCCTGCTCGTTGCGCAGCCGGCCCAGCTTCGTGATCACCCCGGCCATCGCCTGTGGATCACGTGATCGCCGCGCCGCCGCCACGAGCAGGCGATATCCGTGCGCCCGCTCGTCCGCGTCACCCGAGCGCAGCGCCTCCTCGAGGGCCCGCGACGCGTCCGGCCAGGCCAGATGGGAGTTCCACTGCCGCACCTGCGCCTCGTGCTCGCGGATCGACGGCAGCCCGAGCACCCGGGTCGCCTCGCGGATCCGGACGGCCGCCGGCAGCACCGCCATGACGGCCGGCGCGGGGATGTGCGCCGTGGTGTCGATTTCGGTCATGGCGCGGTCATAGAGGGTGCCGCGACGACCCGGCGGGAGCTGCCCGAGCAGCACGGCCAGGTTCGGGATCCGGGCGGCGAGCGGCGCGAGCTCGTCGTCGGGCAGGGTCGCGAGGCGGCGCAGGACCGCCTTCGGCAGCGCGGTGCGTCGCAGCCAGGAGGCGCGATCCGGGCTGGTGAGCAGCTGGGTGAGGCGGCTTGCGCCGCGTTCCGCCAATTTTCCGTACGCCGGAAGCGCGCCTGGCAGCGAATCCTCGGGCGCATACCGTTCCAGCAGATCGAGGGCCTGATCCGGATCGGACCGCAGCACGGCCGGCGCCACATCGCTCCAGATCCGTGGACGCCGCTCGGCGCTCGCCGCGTCGAGCCGTTCCCGAACCCGGTCGAGCACCACCCGCTCGTGCCGCCGGACCAGCCGCTCGAGGTTGAGAAGGTGTTCCATTTCGGGCAGCAGCCGACGTACGGTGGCCTCGCCGCAAGCCGGCAGCAAGGCCGCGCCCTCGACGTCGCCGAACCACGCACGCACCCGGGCGATCAACGCGTCGGCGATCTCCGGCCGCGGACGGCGCCGCAGGGCCCGGTAGATCCGCCGCCGCTCGGCCACCGGCCGCTCCACCAGATCCGCAACGGACGCCCCAGCGATCGCCGACGCGTTGACCGACGTGCCGGCGACCGACGTGCCGGCGACCGACGCGCCGGCGACCGACATGCCGGCGACCGACGTGCCAGCGATCAACACGCCGGCGATCGGCGCGCCGGCCTCGAGCGCCGCGACGAGAGCGAGCCCTCGAATCGACGGCTGCGGATCGTCGGTGGCGAGGGCGACCGCCGCGGCGTCCCGGGCGGCGAGCGCGGCGATCAGCGCGAGATGCCGCTCATAAGGCCCCCGCTCCCGCAGGTCGGCGCAGACCGCGGCACGGTCCGGAGCGGTGCGCGCCCATTCCCGCACCCGGCGGAGGCGGAGGCGGTAGGGCAGCGGTTCGAGCGAGGCCAGCAGACTGCGGGTGGTCGTGAGCACGGCGTCGATTCTGCCCGCGTCCGAAAGTCATCGCCGCCCTGCCAGAGCCCGGCCCGGCGTTCTGCTGGGCGCAGATCGGGTTGGTGTGGTGGTCGTGCGGCGGTGAGACTCCGGGGATGGAACTGCTCGAAGGGCTCTACGCGGCCTTCAACCGCCGTGATGTGGACGCCGTGCTCGCCTCGATGACGGCCGACGTCGAGTGGCCCAGGCGCTGGGAGGGTGGGACGGTTCGTGGCCACGCCGCCGTGCGGGACTACTGGACGCGGCAGTGGGCGGAGATCGACCCGGCGGTGCAGCCCACCGCGTTCCGGCGGGAGGACGACGGCCGCGTGACGGCGGTCGTACGTCAGAGGGTTCTGGATCTCGAAGGGGAGCTGATCGACGAGCGGGTGGTGGAGCACGTCTATCGCCTGGACGGCGGGCTCGTCGCGGCCATGGAGATCAGACAGTGAGGTGACGCGGGTTCCGCCCTGGCCGCACCGGCGAGACGCCGCTTACCGTGCAAGGGTGAAGATGTTCAAGCGGGACGCCGGGCCGTCCGCCCTCGAACGCGAGATCCGGCGGCTCGGCGCGCTGATCGGTGCCCGCGAGACCGATCTCGTGTCGTTCGAGCACCGCGACGGCGGCTATCCGTGCGTCGCGGCGGATCCCGACGGCACCTACCGCTGGTGGGTGACCGAGCGTGGCCGGGAGCTGGAGAGCCGGGAGACCCGGGACCTCGGCGAGATCCTGTACTGGGCGATGGCGTACACGACCTGGATGATGGGCGGCGACTGGGCGCTGCGGCACCCGGTCGCCGGCGAGGAGCAGCGCGTCACCCGGTGGCGCCGGCAGTTCGCGCTGCTGGCCGAGCTGGATCCGGCGTGGCCGGAGCGCTGCCGCGCCGAGCTGATCGCGAAGCTGCCGCCGGGGAGCCTGCCGGAGGGTGGCGTCCCTCCGGCAGGCGGCGGCCGGTCCTAGGAGACCACGCCGCTGATCTCGTTCGGGATCGCGTCGAGCGTCACCGAGCCGGTCACCGTCCCGGTTGCCAGGTCGACCCGGTGCACCTCCTTCGTGGCGGGTTCGGTCACGTAGGCGTCGCCGCCGCGGACGAACAGCGCCGGGCGCGGCTGCTGCCAGTCCAGCGGCTCGGTCCACGCGCCGACGACCGGCCAGGAGGCGGTCAGCGTGCCGGTGGCCGGGTCGGTGACGTGCAGTTTGCCGTCGGTGCCGAGGATCAGCGCCTCACCCTTCGGGCCGCGGCCGAGCGACCGGAAGCTGTAGCTGACCCCGGACGGCATCGGCACCACCTTGATCGACTTGGCGGCGGTGTCGATGAGCGAGAACTGCTCCGGGCGCTCCAGCTCCGCCTCCGGCTCGACCTTGTAGTCGCCGAGCAGGATCGGTGAGGCGTCCGAGCCGGCCTGGTTGCCGATCCGGCTGTACTCGGCACCGCTGTCGACCTTGGCGAACTGACCGTCACTGAACAGCAGAACCCCGTCCTCGCAGCCGAGCGCGACGACCTCGCCCCGCGCCACGGCCTCGCCGTGCACGCCCGGGCACTGCTCGTTGCGGGCGATCTCCTTGCCGCTCGCGTCGAGCGCGATCGCGCCGGAGCGGGACTCCTCGGTGCCGAGCGTGACGACCAGGGTGCCGTCGGGGAGCTCGACCGCGACGCCGTGGTGCGGGGTGACGGTGGTGTACTGCCGGCCCTGCGGCTTGCCCTTCGCGAGCTCCGCGGGGTCGAAACTGTTCACCTCGCCGGTCCCGTCGGTGAACAGGATCGTGCGGTCGCCGTGCCGCACGACGTGGCCCGGCTTCGCGCCCGGGTAGGCGATATCGGTCATCCTCCCGGCCGCGGCGTCGAGCACCCGGAAGCCGTCCGCGGTCGAGACGAAGACGTTCGTGTCGTTGCCGGCCGGGTTCACCCGGTTGAAACCGTCGAGCGCGACGGTGTGCGCGACCTTCAGGGTCTCGCCGTCGAGGACGTGGATGCCGCCGTCGTAGGTGACGGTCAGCGGGTTCGTCACCGGGGTCGCCGCGGCGGGTTCGGCCGCCTCCGACGCGCAGGCGCCGAGCGTGAGGCCGGCGGCCGCGAGGGCGGCCAGTTGCTTCTTCATGGGTTCCTTCCCAACTTGATGTCGGTTGTCGTTTTCAATAAGGAGGACAAATAAAAAAGGCCTACACGGTCAGGCCGTCGATGATCGCTTCGGCGTTGAAGCGCATCATGTCCAGGTAGGTCGGGGCCTCTCCCCCGGCGGCGCTGACCGATTCGGAATAGAGCCCGACCACGCTCACGGTCAGTCCCGCCTCCTCGGCGAGCACCGCGGCGAGGCGCGCCGGCTGCGCGGTGTCCGCGAAGATCGCCCGCACGTCGTGGTCACGCACCGCGGTCACCAGCGAGGCGAGATCGGATGCGCTCGGTGACGCCAGCGTCGTGCCGCTCGGGATGATCGCGCCGATCACCCTCAGGTCGTAGCGCGCCGCGAGATAGCCGAAGACGTGGTGGTTCGTCACCAGGACCCGGCGTTCCGCCGGGATCTGCCCGAAGCGGTGGGCAAGCCGGGCGTCCAGGTCACTCACCTTCTCCTTGTACGCCGCGGCGCGCGTGCGAATCGCGTCCCCGCCGATTCCCGGCACGTTCTCCAGGATGGCGGCGCTCAGCACGTCGACCGCCACGGCCATCCGCCGCGGATCGGTCCAGAAATGCGGGTCGGGCGACCCGGCGGCGTCGCCGTCGGTGTATTCGAGGGGCTCGACCCGCGCGCCGACCTCGAGGGTGGCGACCCCCTCGGCGGCCGCGGACTCGACGTGCCGCAGCACCCCCTCCTCGAGGCCGAGGCCGTTGTATACGACCAGGTCGGCGGTCTGCATGGTGTGCGCCTCGCGCGCCGAGATGCCGAACGAATGCGGGTCGGCCTCCGGTCTCATCAGCACCGCGACGTTCGCCTCGTCCCCGGTGATCTCGCGGACCACGTCGCCGAGGATGTTCGTGGTGACGACGATCTGGACCCGCTCGCCGGACGAGCAGGCGGCCGCGCCGGTCAGCAGCAGCGCCAGGACGAGCAGCGCTCTCATCGCCCCACCTCCACGGCGAGATCGGGCCGGACCGCGGCGGGGAAGGTGCGCGCGGTCCGCAGCCCGTCCCGGTAGTCGATCTCGCGGATCACGCCGGTGGCGGGCTCGGTGAGGTAGGCGCGGTTCACGTCGAGGGTCAGCCGGGTCGCGGCCGTCTTCGCCGCCGCCAGCTCCTTCCCGCTCGCCAGGTCGTGGCTGCGCAGCGTGCCGTTTTCGCCGAGGGACAGGACCGTGTTGCCGTCGGCCGGGGACGCGGCCGCCCGCACGCCGGCCATCGGCAGGTGCCGGGCGGTGGCCTTCGGGGCGTTCAGCGACCAGATGCCGCCGTCGTCGGCCACGGCCGCCTCGTTGCTGCGCGGCCGGAAGCCGAAGCCGGCGGGAGACAGGGGACGGAGACCGGGCGCGGGAACGACCTCCGCCTCGAAGCCGGGGGCGGCGCGCTTCACTCGTACGAAATGGGTGTCGCAGGCGAGAAGCGCCCCACCGCGAAGGACCACCCACCCGGCCGGCGTCGCGCAGGGCGCCTGCATCGCGCCGACGCGCCGGCCGGCGGCGTCGACCGTGACGATCTGCCCGTCCCGCGCCGCCAGCAGCAGGTCCTCATAGGGCACGGCCGATGCGGTGTCGCCGAACCGGGACACCTCGCGGATCTCGCCGGATTCCAGCGCGCGGCGGTCGAGCACGACGACGGTGCCGCCGGCCGTGCCGATCGCCGTGTGCCCACCGTCGCCGGCGACCGACGTGATCGGGGTTTCGAGGGTCAGGGTGCCGATGCTCTTCGCGGGCGCCCGGTAATAGTGGACGTGGTCGGTGTGGTCGACGGTCCAGACTCCGGCGTCGACGATCTCCAGAGTCCGGTCGCCGTCGGTGAGATAGAGGAACCGGCCGTCCTCGGACAGTTCCCGGGCGGCGATCCGCAGGCCGATCCCGACGTCCTCGGTGGTCGCGAGATCGAGCAGGCGCAGCGTCCGCCCGCCGTCCGCGGCATAGGCGATGGCCGATCGGGGTTCGGAGAGCTCCTCGGCGCCGGCGACGTAGCCGTGCTCGGGCGCCGGTTCCGCGGGCTCGGAGCAGGCCGCCAGGACGAGCGCCAGAGCGGTCACGCCGAGTAATCGGGTGACGGTCACGATGTTCCTTTCGAGGGGACGATCCCGCGCACCGCGAGGATCAGGAAGAACTGCAGGACGGCGACCGCCGCGACGGTGGCGCCGGCGGCGGTCGCGGCATACCAGGAGATCCAGAGCCCCAGCACCGTGGCGGAGACACCCAGACCGAAACTGGTCAGCATGACGGCGGGCAGGCGCCGGGCCACGAGCATCGCCGCGGCCGACGGCGCGATCAGCATGCCGAACGCCAGGAGCGTGCCGACGACGCTGAACGCGACGGCCATCGTGACGGTGAGCAGGATCAGCATCATCGCGTTCGCGAGACCCGGGCGCAGGCCGAGCGTGCGCGCCTTGCGGGCGTCGAACGTCAGCGCCAGGAACGGCCGGTGGAAGACCGCCGCGATCACGCCGGTGACGGCCAGCGCCCCGGCGAGCAGCAGCAGGTCGGACCGGCGGATCGCGAGGACGTCGCCGAAGAGGAACGCCGTCAGGTCGGTCGCGAACGACCGCGAGTGCGAGACCAGGATGACGCCGCCCGCGAGCATGCCGACGAAGAGCAGCCCGATGCCGGTGTCCCGGCCGAACTCGCGGCTGTTCCGCAGCGCCCCGGCCCCGAGCGCCATGGCGAACGCGCTGGCCGCCGCGCCGAGGACGAGGTTGCCGCCGAGGATGCTCGCGACCGCGACGCCGGGCAGCATCCCGTGGCTCATCGCCTCGCCGAGGAACGTCATCCCGCGGGCGATCACCCAGACGCCGGCGAGGGCGCAGACGGCGGCCAGCAGCACGCCGCCGATCAGGGCCCGGCCCACGAAGGACACGGTGAAGGGTTCGAGAAGCACGAGAGGGACTATAGTGATAGTGAAAATCGTTTCCATTAGGGGGTCGTGTGGTGCTGTCGGCGGTGCGGGTCGGACACGGATATGCCGGGGTCACGGTGCTGCGGGAGGTGAGCCTCACGGTGGCGCCGGGGTCGGTCACGGCGGTGACCGGGCCCAACGGATCGGGCAAGAGCACGCTGCTGCACGTCCTGGCCGGCGAGGTGACCCCGCAGTCCGGCCGGGTGGTCCGGGACTGCCGGGTGGCGTTCCTCCCGCAGCGCACCGGCGAGATCGACGCCCTGCCGCTGACCGTCCGGGAGTGCGTCGGGATCGGACGGTTCCGCGGGTGGCGGTGGCCGGGCCGCGCCGATCGGCTCGCCGTCGCCGAGATCATGGAACGGCTGGGGATCACGTCGCTGGAGCGGCGGCGGCTGCGCGAGCTCTCCGGCGGTCAGCGGCAACGCGTGCTGCTCGCGCAGGCGCTGGTCCAGCCGGCCGGCGTCTACATCCTCGACGAGCCGACCGTGGCGCTGGACACCGCGAGCCGCGCCCGCGTGCACGACCTGCTGGCCGAGCGGGTCGCGGCGGGGGCGGCGGTCGTGCTCGCGAGCCACGACGAGGCGGAGGCCGCGCTGGCCGGGGAGACGGTCTCCCTAGGATAGGGATCATGGCTGGACCCGCTGCTTCCGTACTGTTGCCGGATGTTCTGACCGCCGACGGGACGGCGCGGCTGCGCCGATGGCTCGAGGGGTCGTTCCGCTCCGAGGGCGGCGACTGGTGGACGCCGATCGCGGCCGCCGGCGCCGGGATGCTGCTGGTCGAGCCGGAGGGCTACGAGAGCGACGACTTCGCCGAGGCGGAGAGCCTGATCGGCGCGATCGGGTACCTGCCGGCCACCGAGATCGTCCTGGCGGCGTCGGTGAACCGCCCGGAGAGCCACCGGCTGCTCGGCGAGACCGCGCTGGAACTGGCCGTGTTCTTCGACGGCTTCGTCGACTTCGACGGGCTGCTGCCGCCGGCGGCCCGCACGCTGCCCGGCCGGTGCTTCCTGGTGACCGCCACCGAGGATCCCGACGGGCCCGGCTGGCACGTCGGCGACCCCGAGTTCCTCCGCGCCTGGCTGCGCCACCCCGGGTTCCGGATGGTGAAGTAGCCACCCGATCCCCCAGGATGGGGGCCATGGCCGACGAGATCGATCTCAGCATGGCGGAGCTGCGGGAGATCGCCGCGTTCGCCGCGCGCTCCGCCGAGGACGTGCTCGGGTTGTTCGCGGCGGAGCGCCCGGACGACGGCCGGCCGCGCGACGCCGTGGTGGCCGCCTGGGAGTTCGCCCGCGGCGGGCGGCGCGGGCAGACGCTGCGGGACACCGCGTGGGGCGCCCTGCGGGCCGCGAAGGAGACGGGCGGGGCGGCCGGCGACGCGGCGCTCGCGGCCATGGCGGCGGCCGGGTCCGCCTATCTGCACCCGCTCGCGAAGTCCACGCAGGTCAAGCACATCCTCGGGTCGGCCGCCCACGCCGCGCGGGCGGCCGAGCTGGCGGCCGGCGGGGACCGGGCGGCCGGCGACGCCCGCATCGGGGAGGCGGCCGGCCGGGCCACCCCGGTGGTCATCGCGGTGCTCCGGCGTTTCCCCGCGGCGCCGTCCGGCGGTGGCCGGGTCGGCGAGCTGATCCGGCTGCTGGACAAGACCCTGCGTCAGTGAGCCTTGCGGGCGCGGAAGGCGACCATGTTGACCCGGTTGCCGCACCGGACGCTGCAGAACCGCTTCGAGCCGTTCTTCGACAGGTCGATGAAGATCCCGGTGCAGTCGCCGGCGCCGCAGACCCGGAGGCGGTTCGTCTCGTTCGTACGAATGACGTCGATCAGCGCGAGAGCCGCCTCCACCCGGATCCGCTCGGCGAGCGGCGCGTCCGGCTCGGTGGCGTGGATGTGCCAGTCCGAGCCGTCGTGCCGGGTCAGGTACGGCAGCGCGTTCGCCTCCCGGAGCATCCGGTTGACCGCCTCGACGGCCGCGTCCCGGTCCAGCGTCCACACCTGACGGAGCAGGTCGCGCGCGCCGCGGACGCCGTCCACCTCGGCCTGGTCGTGGTCGATGCGCCCGGAGTAGGTGTAGGCGCTCAGCAGCCGGTCGAGGTCGCCCACCGTGGACAGCTCGTCCGCGCCCGAGCGGGACGCGCCGGGGACCGTGTTCGCCAGCGCCACGACGAACTCCAGCGCCTCCTCGGTGTCAGGGGCAAAAAGCAATTTGACTCCTCACTCGGACCGGCCTAGCGTCAGGGGCGAATCAAATTTAACCCATGACAGGGGAGGGAAGCATGAAGCCGCAGACCGTGGGACTCGTCGCCGCCGTGACCTCGGCCGCCACCTTCGGCACGTCCGGAGCGTTCATCAAGCCCCTCCTCGAGGCCGGCTGGTCACCGGCCGCCGCCGTCACCGCCCGCGCGCTGATCGCCGGCGTGCTGCTGCTGCCGTTCGTGCTGGTCTCGCTGCGCGGCCGCTGGGACGCGCTGTGGCGGGGCCGCTGGCGGATCCTCGGCATGGGCGTCATCGCGGTCGCGTTCACCCAGCTCTCCTACTTCGCGGCGATCAGCCGGATCCCGGTCTCGACCGCGCTGCTGGTGGAATACCTCGCCCCGCTGCTGCTGGTCCTCTGGGTCTGGGCGACCACCCGGCGGATGCCGCGGCCGGCCGTGCTGCTCGGCTCGGCGCTCGCCATCGGCGGCCTGGTCCTGGTGATCGGCCCGGGCGCGCTGCAGGCCGTCGACCCGGCCGGCATCATGCTCGCGTTCGCGGCCGCGATCGGCTGCGCGGTCTACTTCGTGGTGGCGGCACGGCCCGCCGACGGCCTGCCGCCGGTCGCGCTCGCCGGGGCCGGCCTGCTGCTCGGCGGCCTGACGCTCGGGCTGGCCGGCCTGGCCGGGGCCGTGCCGATGGCGGTCACGTTCACCGACGTGACGATGCTCGGGACGGTCGCCCCCTGGTACGTCCCGCTCGGCGTGGTGGCCCTGTTCGCGACCGCCATCGCGTACGCCACCGGGATCTTCGGGTCGAGCCGGCTCGGCTCCCGCCTCGCGTCCTTCGTCGGGCTGCTCGAGGTGGTGTTCGCGTCGATCTTCGCCTGGCTGGTCGTCGGTGAGGCGCTCACGCCGCTGCAGATGGTCGGTGGCGCGCTGATCCTGGCCGGCATCGCGTCGATCCCGGCCGAGCCGGCGGCGCCCCGGGCTGCCGCCGAACCGGTGGCCGCGGTCGAGCCGTCCCTCGCCAAGGGCTGAGCCCCCGCGGACCGCTCACCGTCCCCGCCAGAACGCGGCGAGGGCCTCGGCGCCCTTGAGCAGCACGTCGATCGACGTCCGCTCGTCGCTGTCGTGCCAGCGGTCGTCCGGCAGCCCGGTCCCGAAGAACAGCACCGGCGCTCCCGTCATCCGCGCCAGCAGCTCGGCCGGTCCGCCGCCCGCATTGCCCATCCGCCCCGCGGGCACACCCCAGGCCTCCTGCATGGCTGAGGCGAGTGCCTCCACCGCCGGGTGGTCGGGCGGGGTGGCGTACGGGTCCTGCCCGGTCTCCAACCCGATGGTGAGCTCGTGGCCGACGCGGTCGCTGATCGTCGACGCCACCCAGCGGCGCAGTTGATCGGCGACCGCCGCGGGCGTCTGGTCCGGCACGATCCGGATGCTCAGGGTGGCCTCGGCGGCGGCCGGGACCGCGCCCCTCGACGGGCCGGCCGGATCGCCGCCGAGGATGGTGATCACCTCGGCGGCCGGACGCAGCCAGAGTCGTTCCAGGACGGTCCAGCCCTCCTCGCCGCCGATGCTGCGGGTGTCGGAGCGGCGCAGCCAGTCGTCGTCGGCGTACGGCAGGGCGGCCAGCTCGGCGCGGCGCCGGGCGGACGGCTCGGCCACGTCGTCGTAGAAGCCGGGGAGCGTGATCCGGCCCTTGTCGTCGTGCAGCGCCGCGATCACCCGGGACAGCTCGTGGATCGGGTTGGGGGCCGGGCCGGAGACCGCCCCGCTGTGCATGTCCCGCAGCGGGCCGAACACCCGCAGCTGGGCCAGGAGCATGCCGCGCATGCTGGTGCAGACGGCCGGATGGTCCGGGTGCCAGAGCAGCGTGTCCGAGAAGATCACCAGGTCGGCGGTCACCCGGTGCTCCTCCATCAGGTCCCGGAGGTGGATCGAGCCGGTCTCCTCCTCGCCCTCGATCAGCATCTTCAGGTTGACCCGCGGCGCGCCGCACTCAGCCAGGTGCGCGCGCAGACCCCAGACGTGCGCGAGGACCTGGCCCTTCGCGTCGGAGCTGCCCCGGCCGTAGACGTAGCCGTCGCGCACCACCGCCCGGAACGGGGTGGTCTCCTCCCACTCCTCCGCCTTGGCGGCCCGCACGTCGTGGTGGCCATAGACCAGGACCGTCTCGGCGGCCGGGTCGATGATCCATTCGGCGTAGACGGCCGGCGCGGCCGGCGCCTTCCACACCTCCACCGTCGGGAATCCGGTGGCGCGCAGCAGGCCGGCCAGCCGGTTCGCCGACCGCAGCAGGTCGGCCTCGTGCTCCGGGACGCCGGCGACCGAGGGCACCGACACCCAGTCCGTCAGGTCTCCGATCAGCTCGTCCCGATGGCTGGAGAGGAAGTCCCGCGCGGAGCTGATCACATGGCCCCGACTACCCACATAACGACGGCTCACACGGGTAAGACCGGGCTCATGCCTTCCACGATCACCACCGGTTCCACGACGTCCCGCCGGGTCCGGCCGTCGGCCCTCACGGTCGGGGTGGAGGAGGAGTTCCTGCTCGTCGACCCGGCCACCGGGCGCAACCTCGCGGTGGCCGATCAGGTCCGGGACGCCCTGCCGGCGGAGGTGCGGGCCAGCAGCCGCACCGAATTCCGCCCGAGCATGATCGAAATGGTCACCGGCGTCTGCACGGAACTGGACGACGTACGCAAGCAGCTCCTGACCTCGCGATGTGCCGCCGCCGAGGCGGCCCGGTCGCAGGGCGCGCACCTCGTCGCGATCGGCGCCACCCCGGTCGAGGAGGTCGACCGGAGCGCGGCGCCGCTCCCCCGGTTCCAGGCCATCACCGAACGGTTCGGGCCGATCGCGCGGGATCCGGCCGTGTGCGGGCAGCACGTGCACGTCGGCGTCGACGACCGGGACCTCGCCGTGCGGGTCTGCGACTGGCTGCGGCCGTGGCTGCCGGTCATCCAGTCGCTCACCGGGAACTCGCCGCTGTTCGAGGGCGCCGACACCGGCTACGCGAGCTGGCGGTCGGCGCAGCTGACGCGCTGGCCGGGGATGGGACCGACCCCGCATTTCGGCAGCGCCGCCGAGTACGACCGGACCGTGGCCGACCTGATCGCGACGGGCGCGGCGCTCGACCAAGGCATGATCTTCTGGTACGCCCGGTTGTCGCCCACCTATCCGACCATCGAGGTACGGGTCGGCGACTCGTGCACCGACGTGGACGACGCCGTCCTGGTCACGGCGTTGATCCGGGCCGCCGTCGGCACGGCGATCGCGGAGATCGAATCCGGCGTCTCGGTCGTCCCGGCCCAGGCCGGCTCCTCGGATGGTCATGATCGAGGGCCCGGGGTGCTTCGGGACAGTGTCGTCGCGGCCGCGCACTGGCGGGCCGCGCGGTTCGGCTGCGGCGGTGACCTCGTCGATCTGCGGACCGGCCGGCTGCGCCCGGCCTGGCAGCTCATCGCCGACCTGCTCACCGTCCTGGAGCCGGCGCTGCGCGAGAGCGGCGACCTGGACCGGGTGGCGGCGGGCCTCGGCCGGGTCAGGCGGGACGGCGACGGCGCCACCCGGCAGCGCCGGCTCCTGGAGACCACCGGCGACATCCGCGCCGTCCTCGCCACGCTGGCCGCCTGGACGTGCGCCGTCTAGTCCTGCAACGGCAGTCAGCAGAGTGCGTAGCCGCGGCGTTTGTAGTGGCTGAGGACAGCTCGGTGTCGGCGTCGTCGTCGCTGCGCGGCACGTCGGCCTGGACTATTCGGGTACGGCCGAATCCTCTGGCTCCACGGGTCGGTGAGCCGTGAGCATGGTCATGCGTAGACCCCGTGGAGCCTGCGCCGGCGCCATCGCTCCACTCGGTGTCCGAGTTCGTCCGACAACCGACATGGCCCGGGTCGCGAGAGGACAGGAGTTTCATGAAGACACTCAGAATCATCGGCACCCTCGGCGTCGCGATGATCGTCGCGGTCGCCGGTCTCCTGCTGCGCGCCGCGCCGGCGTCTGCTGCCGGAGACGTCCGCTACGAGAATGTGGGAAACCCGGGCTGGTGCCTGGACGGTAACGGTGACGACGTCGACGCTGACCGGGACGGAAGTCCCGCGTACCTCCACCGGTGCAACGCCGGCAACGATTTCCAGGTGTGGACCGTCGAGGACTGGGGCTGGATGAAAGTGAAGCACCGGAAGTCTGGCAAATGCCTCAGAGTTTCGTCATCGAACCTCGCCGTCGACCTGGGTCCCTGCGCAGGGGCGGGAACTGACTGGTACGCGGCCGGCATGAACGGCTGGGTGCGATTCTTCACCACCGCCGCTTCTCCTCTCAGCGCGTGCCTGCAGCCTTTCGAAACGTGGCGGCCAGGACTGGAGGCGTACCCCCTCGTCGCGAACGCTTGCAGCCGGACGTACCCCAAGATCAACCAAGATGACCTCAGGGATGTCCCGAACATCGTCGCCTGGCGGATCCGCGCCGTTTAGACGAACTTCCTATGGCTCGGAGGGCCGGCAGCAGAGCCCTCCGGGCCACGTCCCGATCCGTGGCGACGACCGATCAACGGGATCTGCGGTGGGGTGGCGCGGTGACGGGTGTCAGACGCCGGTCTCGGCGGTGATGCGGCCGCCCCAGTCGCGGCGGCGTCGTCGCCCGGTTGCAGCCGGCGCGCGTCCAGCGGCGCGGTCCACGAATGCCGTCCCGCCTCGAGCGCGGCGACCACCAAATAGCTCGACCTCGATACGGCCCCGGTTGAGCGCGGCGTACAGCGTCAGAACTCAAGCTAGGGTGCGGACGTGCGGATCGTGACTGTCAACGCGTGGGGTGGGGCGCTCGCGGACGAGCTGCTCCGGTGGCTGCCGGCGAGCGGGGCGGACGTCGTCTGCCTGCAGGAGGTGACCCGGACGCCGGGGCTGACCGGCTGGACCCGGTTCGCCGACGGCGAGCGGTCGCTGCCGCAGCGGGCCGACCTCTTCGACGACGTGCGCGCGGCGCTCCCCCGCCACCAGGGACTCTTCCTGGCGAGCGACTCCGGGCCGGTGCACGACGACGCGGGCGTCCGGCACCGGCAGGACTTCGGGATCGCCACGTTCGTGAGCGAGCGGCTGCCGGTCGCCGGGGTCGACTCGGCGTTCGTGCACGGCGCCTTCACCGACCACGCGGAGTGGACGATCGCCGACCGCCCCCGCGTCGCCCTCGCCGTCCGCGTGATCGATCCGGAGGCCGGCGGGCGGGCCGTCTGGGTGGTGCAGGTCCACGGTCTGCGCGACCCGGCCGGCAAGGGCGACACGCCGGCCCGCCGCCGCCAGGCCACCGTGCTCGCCGACCTGGTGACCCGGATCCGCGGCCCGCACGACCTCGTCGTCCTCGGCGGCGACCTCAACCTGCTGCCGGGCAGCGAGACGTTCGCGATCCTGGCCGCGGCCGGCCTCACCGACCTGGTCGGCGACGCCGACACCCGGACGTCGAGCTATCCCAAGCCGGTACGGCACGCGAGCTACCTGCTCGTCTCCGACGTGGCGGCGGTGCGGCGGTTCGAGGTCCTGAAGACGCCCGAGGTCTCCGACCACCGCGCCCTCGTTCTCGAAATCTGAACGGTTTTGGGGTGGGAAACCACATGTCGGTAACAATGAGATCCTGCGTACTGATATCGGCGAGCATCGACCGAACGGTCCTACTATTCTCGCGATCGTGCCTACCGATGCTCTTCCCCAGCCTCCGGAATTCGACGCGGTCGAGACATGGGCGGGCGCCGGGCGGGTGATACGCGCCGGCGAACCGGAACTCGCCTCCTGGGAACTGCCCGAACAGCAGAAATCGGCGCTCGTCACGAGCGGGGTGCCGATCATCGACGGTCTCGTCGACGTGGTGTCGTTCCAGGTGAAGCCCACGATGTACCAGCTCGCGCAGGCGGGCGGCCAGGACCGCGTCTTCGGCGCCGCCGCGGTGACCGGCGCCGTCGTCGAGCATTCCACCGAAGCGGGGATGCGCTTCGTCAACTCGTCGATTGTGCATTGGCTGTGGTCGCTGCACTTGGTGGGCAGCTGGGTGACCGGTTCGGTGGCCCTGGCCCGCTGGGACGAATCGCCGGAGGCCGAGGAGCAGACCTTCGCCGAAATCGCCGCGCTGCTCGAGCGGATCCGCGAACTGGACCCGCCCGCGGTCGGCGACGGCTCCCACGACGACCATTTCTGGCCGGCCGTCCTGGACCGCTGGCTCTACTAGAACATCCGGACGGCCGCCTCGGCCGGCGCCGCCAGCAGGGACTCGATCTCGTCGTCGAGGCGGACCAGGGTGAGTGAGGCGCCGGCCATGTCGAGCGAGGTGCAGTACTCGTTCACGTAGCTGCGCCCGATCGTGACGCCGCGGCCGGCCAGCCGGCGATGGGCGTGCCGGTAGAGGATGTAGAGCTCGCTGATCGGGGTGCCGCCGAGCCCGTTGATCATCAGTGCGACCCGATCTCCGGATTCATAGGGCAGGTCGGGTACGACGGCGTCGAGCAGGTCGTCGACGATCTCGTCCGCTGCTTTCAGGGGCCTGCGCTCGCGCCCCGGTTCCCCGTGGATCCCCACCCCGAACTCCATCTCGCCCGGCCCCAGCTCGAACAGCGGCGACCCCTTCGCCGGCGGTGTGCAGGCGGTCAGCGCCACGCCCATGGTCCGGGTCACGTCGTTGACCTTCCGGCCGATCCGGAGCAGCTCGTCCATGCCGGCGCCCTGCTCGGACGCGGCGCCGACCGCCTTGATGACGAAGAAGTTGCCGGCCACGCCGCGCCGGCCGACCGTGTAGAGCGAGTCCTGCACCGCGACGTCGTCGTTGATCGTGAGGATCTCGCAGCGTACGCCGTCCGCCTCGGCCATCTCCTTGCCCATGTCGAACGCCATCCGGTCGCCGGTGTAGTTGTTCACCAGCAGCAGCACGCCCTGAGGTGAGGAGAGCAGCTTCGCGGTCTCGTAGACGTAGTCCATCGGCGGCGCCGCGAAGACGTCCCCCGGGCAGGCCGCGTCGAGCATTCCCCGGCCGACCGCCATGACGTGGGCCGGCTCGTGCCCGGAACCGGATCCCTGCACGATGGACACCTTGTTCTCCGACGGCGCGCCGGCCCGCATGATGAGGTTGTAGGCGGGGACGTAACGCAGGGTCTCCGGATTGGCGAGGGCGATGCCCTCCAGCATCTCCGGGACGAAACTCTTCGGATCGTTCACGAACTTCTTCACGACGCCGCTCCTTGACTCGACCAGGTCTCGCTGACGCGCTCGGCGAGCACGGCCACCGCGACGGCGCCGGCGTCCACCGAACCTCTGCTGCGCTCGCCCGTGTAGGACGCGCGCCCCCGTTTCGCGACCATGCCGCCGGTGGCGTCGGCCGCCTCCCGGGCCGTCGCCGCGGCCGCCCGCAGCGCCTCCCGCACGCCGGCGCCCCGGCCCAGCTCCCGCTCCAGCCGGTCGGTGTAGGGCACCAGCGCGTCCAGCAGCGTCTTGTCCCCGACGTCGGATCGGCCGCGCTGCTTGATGCCCTCGATGGCGGCCCGCAGCATGCCGACCACATCGGTGCCGTCCACGTCGGTGCCGTCCGCTGCCATTCCGGCCCGCAGGAAAGCGGTCCCCCAGAGCGGGCCGGAGGTGCCGCCGATCCGCGAGGCGATGACCATGCCGGTGCGTTTCAGGAATGCGCCGTCGCTGCTGCGATCCAGCTCGTCCCAGCCTTCGAGGAGTTTCTCGAATCCGCGGGCCAGGGAATAGCCGAAATCGCCGTCGCCGACCACCGAATCCAGGTCGCCGAAGAACCTCTCGTTCGCGATGGCGGTCTCGGCGATCGTCCGGACCACCCGCTCGGTCTCCGGAATGCTCATCGCGGTTCCTCCAGACAGGCGCGCAGATCGTCGAGGGTCAGATAGTCGCCGGGTTGCGCGGCGCCGCGATTCGCCAGGATCTCGATGGCGGGCCGGCCCGGATCGCCGAGCTCGCTCACCACCAGAACGGCCTCCGAGAAGTCCTCGTCCTCGGTGTAGCCGTTCACCGTGACGAGGCAGCGCAGGCCCGCGTCGGTGGCGGCGAGCAGGCCGTTCCGCGAGTCCTCGACGATGAGCGTCGCGGACTTGTCGAGGCCGAGGCTCTCGACGGTCAGTTCGTAGATGGCCGGGTCCGGTTTCTTGGCCGGGACCGCGTCGCCCGCGAATACCGGGATCCGCCGCGCCGTCTCGGCGCCGACCGCGTTCTCCAGAACGGCGCGCACCGATTCCTCGGCCGACGTCGACGCCACCGCGACGGTCCAGCCCTTCCGCAGCGCCTCGGGGATGAGCCGGGCTATTCCGGGACGGGCCGGGAGGCGGCCTTCGGCCACCAGCGCGCGGAATGCCGCCGTCTTGGCGCGGTGCCAGGTCGCGAGCGTTTCGGTACGGTCGTCGCTCCGTGCGATCCCCTCCTCGAAAAGGGTCGCCATCCGTTCCTTGCCGCCGCCGATCCGCAGTTTCTCGCCGTACTCGCGCTCGCTCCACCGGACCGGGAGGCCGAACCGCGCGAAGGTGGCGTTGAAGGCCGGCAGATGGCCGTGGCGTTCGGTGTCGGCGAGCACGCCGTCGCAGTCGAAGACGAGCGCGGTCACCAGGCTCGCCCCGATCCGCCGAAGAGCCGGATGTGCCGGCGGGCCATTTCCAGGACCGCCGCCCGCTGATGCCGGAACAGCGCCGGCGGATCCCATTTCCCGCGTTCCGCGGCGGTCCGCAGATGCTCCAGCCCGGACATCATGAAACTCTCCTTGAGCGCCGTCGAGATGTTGACCTTGGCGCAGCCGCGGGCGATCAGGTCGGTGAACTGCTCGTCGGAGAGGCCGGTGCCGCCGTGCAGGGCCATCGGCACGCCGGTCGCCGCGACCAGGTCGCTGACCCGCCGCGCGTCCAGCGACGGCGTGCGGCGGTACTGCCCGTGCGAGTTGCCGATGGCCGGCGCGAAGCAGTCCACGCCGCTGTTCTTGATGAAGTCGATCGCCACTTCGAGGTCCTGGATCGCCGGCGCCTCGTCCGACCCCAGATCGTCCTCGACGCCCTGGATCCCCTCGATCTCGCCCTCGACGTGCGCGCCGGCGCGGCGGGCCTCGGCGACCACCTCGGTCGTCTGCCGCAGATTCTCGGCGACGTCGAGCTCGTGCGCGTCGAACAGCACCGAATTCCACCCGCCCGCGAGGCAATCGGTGATCACCGCGCGATCCGGGCAATGGTCGAGATGGAGAGTGACCGGAATGCCGGCGGTCCGCATCATCGCGTCGACGATCGCGAACAGCCGGCTCCGCCCGTACATCTGAACGGTTTTGACCGAAGTCTGCAGAATCACCGGCGCCTGTTCCTCGGTGGCCGCGGCCAGGACCGCCTCGGTGCTCAGGTCATTGACGACGTTGAAAGCGGCCACCCCGTATCGATCGGCCAGGGCGCGGTCGAGGATCTCCTTCATGGGTACGACGGGCATGCGCCCAGTGAATCCGCGGGCGTCGTGGTCGCGGTATGGGGAGAACTCCCTATCGGATCCAGCCGTTGTCGAGGGCGGTGACGACGGCGGCCGTGCGATTCGTGGTGCCGGTCTTGCGGAGGATCGCGCCGATGTGTTTGTCGACGGTTTTCGGCGAAATGCATAGGCGGCTGGCGATCTCCCGATAGGTCAGCCCGTGCCTGAGCAGGAGGAGGACATCGCATTCGCGCGGCGTGAGCGTCATTCCGGGCGATTCAGGAGCATTCAAGGGCTTCTCTGTACGACCGGAGCGCATGATCGCCGCGGCCGCCGCCTGGGTGAGCGCCTCGAGGTCGTCGAGGTCCCGGACGGTCCTCGCGTCCGGCGCGAAGATCACGCTGACCGCGATGACGTCGCCACGCCACCAGATCGGCACGGCCGCCGCCGCTCCCCGCCGCGCCGGATCGTCGCCGGCCAGATGGCCGGACCGCAGCCGGCCGTATTCCGGGATCACCACCGGACGCCGGCACCCGAACGCCCGGCCGGTGGCGCCCTCGTCGAGCGGGAAGGAGGCGCCGAGCCGGCAGGAGGCCCCGTACTCGGCGGCCTTCGTGTACTTCCCGGCGTGCGCGTCGACGAGCGACACGCTGCCGGCGGCCGACCCGGTGAGCCGCGCCGTGTGCCGCAGCAGCCGGCGCAGCACGACCTCGAGCCGCCGGTCGTCGTAGACGTCGGCCACCGCGTCGGCAAGCCGGAACCCGGTCACAGGCTCGAACATAAGTCCCGCCCGCCGGGACCGGAAACGGTCGCCGCTAGGATTCCGCAGATGACGAACGCGTTGGGCCCTCTCCGGCTGTACGCCGGCCTGGCCGTGGTCTTCTTCGGCATCGTCCCGGCCACGATGGTGACCCTGCTGGTCGCCCAGGGCAAGACCCCGTCATCGGTCGGCTACCTGCTGATCGGCGGCATCCCGCTGGTCCTGGCCGCCCTGGTGATCGCGATCCGCGGCATGACCGGCGGCGAGAACGAGGAGTCCGCGCGCCGCCTCTACCTCAGCATGATGCTGGTGGCCGGCGCCGATCTGTTGCTCCTCGGCGGCAACGCCCTGCTCCGGATGGGCTCGAGCTAGGGTCCCGCGCGGCGCCGCGCGCGGGTACGGTCGTCTCCGGACTACGGGGAGGTCATGTGACGACGCTCGAAGAGCTGCGCGAGGAGCTCGCGGCGCTGGAGGATCCGAAGATCCTCGACGTGAACCGCCGGCACGGTGACGACCACGGGGTGAACCTGGGCGCCCTGCGCGCCGTGGCGAAGCGGCTCAAGACGCAGCCCGATCTCGCGCGCGAGCTGTGGGCGTCGGGCGATTCCTCGGCGCGGCTGCTGGCACTGCTGGTGTGCCGGCCGCGGCAGTTCGCGAAGGACGAGCTGGACGCCATGCTGCGCGAGGCGCGGACGCCGAAGGTGCAGGACTGGCTGGTCAACTACGTGGTCAAGAAAAGCCCGTACGCCGAGGAGCTACGGCTGGCGTGGCTGTCCGATCCTGATCCGGTCGTCGCGAGTGCCGGGTGGGCGCTCACCACCGAGCGGATCGCCAAGAAACCCGAGGGGCTCGATCTGAACGGGCTGCTCGACGTCATCGAGACCGAGATGAAGGCCGCGCCCGACCGGCTGCAGTGGGCCATGAACCACGCGCTCGCGCAGATCGGCATCTCGCACGCCGGGCTGCGGGCCCGCGCCATCGCGATCGGGGAGCGGCTCGAGGTGCTCAAGGACTACCCGACGCCGCCGAACTGCACCTCGCCCTACGCCCCGATCTGGATCACCGAGATGGTCGGCCGGCAGCAGTGAGAATCGGGCCGGGGATCCCTCCCCGGCCCGATCACGGGTCTGATGCTTGAGCGGGCTCGATTTCCGCGGGCCCGGTTTCTGCGGGCCCGGTGGATGCGGGCTCGTTCTTACGCGGGCCCGCTCTTATGCGAGCCCGTTCTTACGCGGGCTCGGGCACCGCGCCGGGCTCGGTGGCCGGCTCGGGTGCGGGCTCGGACGGCGCCGGAGGAAGCGGATCCGGGTTGTCCGGCGAGAGTTCGCCCGGATCGTCCGGAATCGGCGCGCCCGGGTCGAGCGGCGGGTACTTGTCCGGGTCTGGCATCGTGATCTCCTCTCGCGAGATCAACTACCTACCCGTTCCCTTGATCAGCAAACAAATACGGGTCGAATCACCATATTCCGTCACGGGCTCCGCGGCGCCAGGACGATGTCGAAGTGGACCCGGGACCATCCCCGGCCGCCCAGATCGCGGCCGTCCGGGGTGGGCGTGCCCGGCGGGCACGACGTGAAGTCCTTGACCAGGGAGTCGCGGACCCCGAAGACGCTGTCGCTGTCCAGCAGGGCGTCGCCGCGGACGAAGATGTGCGTCACCAGGGTGCGCATCCCGGGAGCGGTCACCATGAAGTGCAGGTGCGACGCCCTCATCGGCGAGCGGGCCGTCGCCGCGAGCAGGCGCCCCACCGGGCCGTCGTGCGGAATCGGATACGGCGTCGGGGTGATCGCCCAGAACCGGAAGGCGCCCGCGTCGTCGGAGAAGAGGTGACCGCGGGCCGCCACCCGGTCGTCGTCGTACTGGACGTCGTAGAAGCCGTCGTCGTCAGCCTCCCACACCTCGATGCGCGCCCCGGGAACGGGCTCGCCGGACGTGTCCGTCACGGTTCCGGACACCCAGCACGGCTCGCCGGCCGCGCCCCCGGAGATGTCGCCGCCCTGCTCGACCGCGGGCGAGCCGGCGGCGAAGAACGGGCCGAAGACCGTCGCCTCGGTGGCGTCCCCGTACGCCTCGTTGTTGACCGTCACGGTCTGCATCGAGACGCCGAGCACGTCGGAGAGCAGGATGAACTCCTGCCGGCGGTCGTCGGTGATGTGCCCGGTGGCGGTCAGGAACGCGATGGCCCGCTGCCACTCCTCCTCGGTGAGCCGCACCTCCCGGACGAAGGAGTGCAGATGCCGAGTCAGGGAACGCATCAGTTCCCGCAGCCGCGGATCCGGGGTGCCGTCGAACGAGGCGACGACCCGGTCGGTCAGCCGGGCCTCGCGATTCTGCTGTTCGGTCGTCATTGCGGGTCCTCCCCTGCCCAGGCGCGGCGCAGCAGCGCGGTCAGATTCGCGGCGGTGACCGGGACCGGATTGCCGGGCGGAACGGCCTCCAGAACGGCGTCGACCACCGGCGGAATGTCCTCCTCGGAAAGCCCCAGTTCGCGCAGGGAACGGGGTGCGCCGATCTCCTCGTACACATCATGAAGGCCCTCGACCGCCGAGGCCGCGCCGAAGGCCTGAGCCAGGCGGTCGGAGACCGCCGGCGCGTTGAGAGCCAATACGTGCGGGAGCACCACGGCGTGGGTCTGCGCGTGCGGAAGATTGGCCATGCCGCCCAGCGCGTGACATATCTTGTGGTGCAGACCGGAACCGGCCGAGGCGAACGCGACCGCCGCGAAATGGGCGCCGAGAAGCGTTTCCTGACGGCCCTTGAACGAGTCGAGAATCGGCAGTCCGGCGCGCAGATAATGGATTCCCTCGAGCGCGAACGCACGATTCACCGGGTCGGTGCGCGGCGCCCACATCGCCTCCACCGCGTGCGCGAGCGCGTTGAGGCCGGACGCCACCGCGAGATCGACCGGCAGGGACGCCGTCAGGGTGGCGTCGTAGAGGACCGTGCGCGGCAGCACGCGCGGATCAGCGCCGGTGGTCTTGCGACCGTTCTCGGTCATGCCCCAGATCGGGGTGACCTCCGAGCCGGCATAGGTGGTGGGCACCGCCACGATCGGCAGGCCGCTGGTGAGCGCCACCGCCTTGGCCAGCCCCACGGCCGAGCCGCCACCCACGCTGACCAGGACGTCCACGTCGTTCTCGGCCGCCGCGGCGCGGGCCCGCGCGGCCACCTCGACCGGCACGTGCATGACCACCTCGGTGTGCCGGACGGCGTGCGGCAGCGCGACCCGGGTGCGCTCCGACGCGATCAGGAACGGACGTGACCCGAGACGCGCGACCTCGTCGGCCAGCGACGCGACGGACCCGAAGACGACCCGCTGCGGCAGCGTCTCGTGGGTGAAGCTGAGGCTCATACCGACAACTTACGGCCGAGGACGGCCGCGAGCGCGTCGCGCAGCGCGAGGTACGGATCGGCCGGCATCCCCGGCGATCGCCAGCCGATGTGCTTGTCCGGCCGGACCAGCACGGCCCCCGCCTCGTCCACCTCGCGGACGCGCGCCCAGTCGTAGTACAGATCGGTCACCGCCTGACCGGGACCGATCACCACGGTGGCGAGCGGCACCCCGAGCTCGGCGGCCACCTTCTCGGCGGCGGGCTGCCAGGCCGACCCGGCGATGCCGGTGATCAGCGTGAACCGGGTGAACGGCGCCAGGTCGAGCGTGGAGATCCGGGTGCGGGCGTCGCCGACCCAGACGTGCGGCAGGCGCGAGCCGGGCACCGTCGACGGCTCGTAGTAGAGCTCCGGATCGCGGCTCGGCTCCGGCCTCCGGTGCGTGCCGGCGATGGCGGCGGACTCGTAGAACTGCCCGAGCTCCACTCCGTGCGCGTTGAACTCGTAGTGTTTCAGCTCCATCGCCGACACGAGCGCGGCCCGCTTCGCCGCCCCGGCCGGCGTGTTCTCCTTGCGCTCCTCGATCCGCGCCGCCATCTCCGCCTCGTCCCGCGCGTCCAGCAGCCCGAGGGCCTCGAAGAACTGCACGAACTCCCGGCTCGACCGGTTCGCCCTCGTGACGATCTGCTTCGCGACCGGGGCCCTCTCCTCGGTGTACGTGTCGAGCAGACTGGCTGCACCGTACCCACGAAGGACGGCCGCCAGCTTCCACGCCAGGTTGTAGGCGTCCTGCACCGACGTGTTCGAGCCGAGACCGTTCGACGGCGGGTGCCGGTGCACCGCGTCGCCGGCACAGAACACCCGGCCCTCGTGCAGGCGGGTCGCGTACATCTCGTTGTTGCCCCACAGCGACGCCCCGGTGATCTCCACCTCGATGTCCGGGAGGCCGAGCAGGCTCCGCACGATCGCCACGGCCGCGGCGTCGTCGACGACCGGCGGCGGCCCGCCGATGTCGTAGCCCCAGACGATCAGCCACTCGTTCCACGGGCGCACCATCCGGACCAGGCCGGCGCCGATGCCGCCGACGTTGGAGCCGGGCTGGATGACCCAGTACAGGACCGACGGCCGGTTACCCACGTACGCGGAAAGGTCTGCCTTGAAAGTGATGTTCATGGACCCGGCGATGTCCATGGCGCCCTCCATCGGCAGTCCGATGTCGGCGGCCACCGCGGACCGGGCGCCGTCCGCGCCGATCAGGTATTTCGCGCGGATCGTGTAGTCCTGGCCGGTCAGCCGATCCCGCACCCGCACGTCCACACCGTCGGCGTCCTGCACGTGCGACAGGTACTCGGTGGAGAACCGGGTCTGGGTGCCGCGCTCGGTCGCGGTGCGGACCAGGATCGGCTCGAGATAGGTCTGCGGGATGTCCACCGGCAGGCACGGCGAGGCGAGCCGGTAGTCGCCGTGGCGTCCCGGGTGCGTCCCCCAGGTCAGGATGCGCCCGATCTCCTCGCCCGCGATCGCCGTGCAGAAGACGGTGTCACCCATCAACTCGTGCGGCGTCGCGTCGGCGAGCACCCGCTCCTCGATCCCGGCGTCGCGGAACACCTCCATGGCCCGCTGATTCGTGATGTGCGCCCGCGGCGTGTTGGCGGTCCATCGGTACTTAGTGATCATCACATTCGGAACACCGAGCGTCGACAGCAGCATCGCCGCCGCCGCACCCGCCGGCCCCGACCCGACGATCAGGACATCGGTCTCCATGACTGCCACGCCGCCTCCACCCGTGCGCCGGATCACTGCCGGCCCAGTCTGGACGCGCACCCACCCCGCACGGCAAGGCCTCGCCCGGGAGTAGGCGGAAACGCGAACCTATGGCGAAACCCCGAACCCGCCCCGCCGCGACCCGCGGACAGCGTTTTCGACCGATCGCGCCCGGAAGACGGCAGATCGGCCACCGCCCGCCGCATGCCCGGAGACCGCGGATCAAGCGCCGCCCGCCGCATGCCCGGGAACCGCAGGTCAGGCGCCGCCCGCCGCATGCCCGGGGTCGCCCGCCGCCCGGCGGATCTCCGAGGCGCGCACCCCGAACCGTTCCCGGAACACGTGCGAGAAGTGCGCGGCCGACCCGAACCCGCACGCCACCGCGACCTCCGCCACGGTCATCGACGGCGACGCGGCGAGCAGAGCCTTCGCCCGCTCCAGACGCCGCCCGAGGACGAACTGCGGCAGACTCGTGCCCGAACTCGCGAAAGCCCGCGACAGATGCCGCTCACTGATCCCCGCGCCGGCCGCCACCCGAGCCGCCGTGAGACCGATCTCGGTCAGGTGCTCCTCGATGAACGCGCGGGCGTTCGCGAGATGCACCGCCCCCGGATCACGACCGCTTCCGACCATGCTCGCCACCAGTGCGAGCAAACTCTCCTCATCCGCCGCCCGGTCCCGCTCACCCACCGCCCGGTCCCGCTCATCCACCGCCCGGTCCCGCTCATTCGCGACCTGGTCGCGCAGGGTGCGATGGGCGAGCCTTCCGAGCGTACGAGCGGAGCGCTCCTCCCGGACCACCGGCCCACGGAGCTCGGCAAGCCCGGTCGACGCCTCGAACACACCCCGCGGCACCTTGATCGCCAACTCCTCCAGCCCGCGCGAGAACCCTCGCATGAACGGCCGGTCGGCGTCGCAGATCAACACCTGCCCGGGCTTCAGCACCAGCACCCCGTCACCGTGGTAGAAGAACGCCTCCCCCGCCACCGCGACATAGACGGCGATCGCATCGGCCGGACTGCGCCGGATCACCTCGGCCGGACGCTCCACCACATGGGCGTTCCCCCGGACCCGCGCCAGATGAACCCGGTCGAGCTGCAGGTTCTGCTCAGCCCCGTCGAACGGATCCTCCCCGAGCATCCGGCACCGCAGCCCGATCAGAGCGGCCCGGTTGTGGTCCTCCCACAACCCGATCCGCTGCTCAGCGGGTAGATCAGCCGTACTGAAAGTGCTCAGCCCTCGAGCCACCGACCACCTCCGCCCCGGATGTCCGCCGTCCATGGCCGCCGCCAGCCGCTTGTCCGCCAGCCGCTTGTCCGCCAGCCGCTTGCCCACCAGCCCGTGTGTCCACCAGTCGTGTGTCCGCCGTCACTCATCCTAGCCACGGCGCCCGCTTCCTCAACGCATCGAATGTCGCCACCGGAGGGCTCCGCCCGCACCGATACGACGTAAGCGAAAAACAAAGTTGGCGCGCCTCCCCATCACCGCGAAAGCCAAGGCGAGCGGCGAATGGCGGCCGACATCCCTGAGCCACGGCGACAGGAACAGCCGGAGAAGGAGACGGGGGCGAAGGCAAGGGAGTTTCCGGGTCTGGCTGCGGCTCCGGCTCAGACCTCGGTTGCGGTGCCACCGGCTCCTCGGCCGCCCTCAACTGCCGCAACCGCCGCTCATGCCTCTGCTTCAACCCCCATGCTCGGTGCCTTTTGTGCTCACGCCGGAATTCCTCGGCCTCCGGAGAATGGTTGCGGCGCAGCGTGCAATCCCGGAGATGCCTCGTCGGGAATAGTGATTGCTGCGCCATTCCTTCATTGTCCGCGGGGGCATCGGGGACGGCCACGGCATTCGCCCGAGTTTCATATCCGGGAACGTTTCGGGATATCGCACTTGCGCTGATGGAAATCTTGTGGCTGTAGACCGCTCAGCGCAGTGAACTGATGATCTCGGCCACCCGGGCGACGGCCGGGGAGGTTTCGCCGGTCCGGGTCGCCATCGCGAGGTCGACCGTGGGCGGATCGGTCAACTCCAGGTAGGCGACTCCCTCCAGGGCCAGGCTTCGCACCGGCTCGGGTACCAGCGCCACCCCCATGCCCGCCGCCACGAAGACGACCAGGGTGGCCGTCTCGCCCACCTCGGTGATCGGGTCGGGGTGGAAGCCCGCGGCGGCGCAGGCGGCCAGGACGTGCTCGTGCATCGACGAGCGGTGGCCGGAGAAGTGCATGACGAAGGGCTCGTCGCGCAACTCGGCCAGATCGAGCGCCGCGGAAGGCTGCGGGCCGGGCGGAGACGGCTGGCCGGCCGGGGGGCGCCTGCCGGCTGCGGGACCCCGTCCGGCGAGGGGATGGCGGTCCGGGAGGACGGCCACGAGACGTTCGCTGCGGAGGACGCGTGCCGAGATCTCCGGGTGGGCGGCCCCGTCCGGACGCAGGACGACCAGGTCGAAAGTGCCGTCGATCAGCCCGGCGACCAGAGCTGGACTCAACATCTCGCCATGGAGCTCCAGACGTACGGAAGGCAATTGTCTTCTGACCTCACGCGCCGCGGCGGGAAGCAGATCGTAGGTGGCGGTGCCGATGAAACCGACCGAGACGCGGCCCGCTTGACCGGAAGCGACCAGGGCCATGTCGCCCGCTGCCCGCTCCGCGGAACCCAGCACGGCCCGGGCGTGGTCGGCGAACCGGTGTCCGGCTTCGGTCAGCTCGACGCGGCGGGTGGTACGGGTGACCAGCTCCACCCCGAACTCCCGCTCGAGCTGCTTGATCTGCTGGGAGAGGGCAGGCTGGGCGATGTGCAGCCGTTCGGCGGCGCGGCCGAAGTGACGCTCCTCGGCGAGCGCCAGGAACGAGCGGAGATGGCGCAGTTCCATAAGTACAGGCTATCAATCGGCGGCGATTCAGTATTGGAGTCAATCGGTGGCACGTCATAGGTTGGAGACATGAACTCCGCGTACCTCTATGCAGCGGCCCGAACGCCGTTCGGCCGGTTCGGGGGCGCCCTCGCCGAGGTCCGGCCGGACGACCTCGCGGCGGCCGCCCTGAAAGGCGTGCTCGCCAAGGCCCCCGGCCTCGACCCGGCGGTGATCGGCGACGTCGTGTGGGGCTGCGCCAACCAGGCCGGCGAGGACAACCGCAACGTCGGCCGGATGGCGGTGCTGCTCGCCGGCCTGCCCGTCTCGGTGCCCGCCACCACGGTGAACCGGCTCTGCGGCTCGTCGCTCGACGCCGCGATCACCGCCTCGCGCACGGTCGAGTCGGGGGACGCGGACGTCGTCGTGGCCGGCGGCGTCGAGTCGATGACGCGGGCGCCGTGGGTGCTGCCGAAGCCGTCGCGCGCCTACCCGGCCGGGAACGTCACGGCGGTGTCGACGACGCTCGGCTGGCGGCTGGTCAACGCCGCGATGCCGGCCGAGTGGACGGTCTCGCTGGGTGAGGCGAACGAAGCGCTCGGCGATCGGTTCGGCATCAGCCGGGAGCGGCAGGACGAATTCGCGGCCACCTCACACAACAATGCCGATAAAGCGTGGAATGACGGCTTTTATCGGGATCTGGTGGTCGAGGTGCCCGGCGTCGATCTCGACCGTGACGAGGGCATCCGCCCCGGATCGACATCGGCCAAGCTCGCCGGCCTCAAACCGTCCTTCCGCCCCGACGGAACGATCACCGCGGGGAACGCCTCTCCCCTCAACGACGGCGCCTCCGCCCTGATCATCGGATCCGAGGCGGGCGCCCGAAATATCGGACTTGAACCCCTCGCCCGCATCGCCGGCCGCGGCGTCCACGCGAACGCGCCCCAGGACTTCGGCTTCGCCCCCGTCGAGGCCGCCGAGAAGGCCCTGAAGCGCGCCGGCATCACCTGGTCCGACGTCAGCGCCGTCGAGCTCAACGAGGCCTTCGCCGTCCAGTCGCTCGCCTGCGTCGACGCGTGGGGCGTCGACCCCGCGATCGTCAACGCCCGCGGCGGCGCGATCGCCATCGGACACCCGCTCGGCGCGTCCGGCGGCCGGATCCTCGGCACCCTCGCGGCCCGGCTGCGCGAGTCCGGCGGCCGGTGGGGCGTGGCAGCCATCTGCATCGGGGTGGGCCAGGCCCTCGCCGTGGTACTCGAGAACGAGAACTCATGAAGATCTGTGACACCGCCGCCGCGGCCGTGGCCGGGATCGAGGACGGCTCCACGGTCCTGATCGGCGGGTTCGGCATGGCCGGCATGCCGGTGCAGCTGATCGACGCGCTCATCGACCAGGGCGCCACGGACCTGACCGTGGTGTCCAACAACGCCGGCAACGGCGACACCGGCCTGGCCGCGCTGCTCGCGAAGGGCCGCGTACGGAAAATGATCTGCTCCTTCCCCCGGCAGAGCGACTCGTGGGTCTTCGACGGCCTCTACCGGGCCGGCAAGATCGAGCTGGAGGTGGTGCCGCAGGGCAACCTCGCCGAGCGGATGCGCGCGGCGGGGGCCGGCATCGGCGCGTTCTACGGGCGCACCGGAGTGGGCACGCCCCTGGCCGAGGGCAAGGAGACCCGCGAGATCGGCGGGCGGACGTACGTCCTGGAATTTCCCATCAAAGGGGACGTGGCGCTGATCGGGGCCCACCGGTCGGACCGGATGGGCAACCTGGTCTACCGCAAGACCGCCCGCAACTTCGGCCCGGTCATGGCGACCGCCGCGTCGCTCGTCATCGCCCAGGTCAGCGAGATCGTGGACACCGGCGACCTCGACCCGGAAGTGATCGTGACACCGAGCATCTACGTGGACCGGGTGGTAAAGGTATGAGCCTCGACAAGCACGCCATGGCCGCGATCGTGGCCCGCGACATCGCACCCGGCTCCTACGTGAACCTCGGCATCGGCCAGCCCACCCTGGTCGCCGACCACCTGCCGGCCGACGCCGGGATCGTGCTGCACACCGAGAACGGCATGCTCAACATGGGCCCGGCCGCGACCGGTGACGCCGTCGACCCGGACCTCACCAACGCCGGCAAGATCCCGGTGACCGAGCTGCCGGGCTCGTCCTACTTCCACCATGCCGACTCGTTCGCGATGATGCGCGGCGGCCACCTCGACGTCTGCGTCATGGGCGCCTTCCAGGTGTCCGCCGCGGGGGACCTCGCGAACTGGCACACCGGCGCGCCCGACGCCATCCCGGCCGTCGGCGGCGCCATGGATCTCGCGGTCGGCGCGAAGAGCGTCTACGTGATGATGACGTTGTTCGCGAAGGACGGTTCACCCAAGCTCGTCCCCGAGTGCTCCTACCCGCTCACGGGCCTCGGATGCGTCGACCGGATCTACACGGATTCAGCCACGTTCATCATCACGAGCGACGGCGTGGTGGTCCGCGACACCTTCGGCATCACCTTCGAGGAACTGCGCGAACGGCTCGACGTGCCCCTGGTCCGCGGATAGGTCACGACGGTTTCCCGGTCACGTACCCGTGCAGGCGCCGGGCCAGCTCCCCCGGGCGGCTCAGCGCCGGCGTGTGCCCGCCGTCGATCTCGTCGGGCTCCACGCCGAGCCGCTCCCGCGCGACGCGGCGCTGGAACGCCACGGGCATGAGCCGGTCGTCGCGACAGATCAACACCTTCACGGGTACGGGGGGCCAGGTCACCATCGGCGACGGCTCGCCCAGCCGCGCCTCGGACTGGCGGCGTCCCCGCCGGCGCGCCTCGTCGGCCAGCGCCGGCTCGACGTCCTGATAGAACAGGTCGTCGTGGTCGCCCTCCGACCGGTATCCGGTATCGGTCCAGTAGGTGGCGGGCGCCTCCCCCGGCACCGGGATCATGGGAGCGACCAGCACGATCAGGCCGACCGCGACCCGGTCGCCGACGAGCGGCGCCACGAACCCGCCGAGCGACTGCGCCACCACCACGAGATCGCGCCGGTCGCCGACCGCCGCGACGACCGCATCCGCGTATTCGGCCAGTCCCGCCGTGTCGTCGTCACACGGCAGATCCGGCGCGACGGTGTCGTGGCCGAGGGCGCGCAGCTCGGCTTCGACGCGATGCCAGTACCACCCGACGTCACCGGCGCCGTGGATCAGCACGAAGGAGGCCATGCCCCTGTCTACACCAGGGCGAGCCCTCCGGTCAGCGCGGCGGACAGCCGCTGCGGGTCGGCCGCCCGGACTCACTCCAGGGCCACGACGGCCAGATCACTCTCGGTCAGGCTGCCGGCGATCAGCACGCCGTCCCGCTCGGCGACCGAGGTCACGAAGCCGTAGGAGCCGTCGGTGCTGCGCAGGTCGTGGACCAGCCGGCCGTCCAGGGAGAACGCCATCACCCACGCGATGGGGACGGCTTTCGGTCGTACGGAATCGGGCAGGCTCCAGACGAGGACGCGAAGGAAACCGGGCAGCGGGAGAAGGCGGTCGACGAGGTGGTTGCGGGGCGCGGCGATCGCCACCCAGAGAAGGCCGTCGCTGCCGAGCGACATGTTGTCGGGGAAGCCGGCCAGGTTCTCGGCGAACATCTCGCTGCGGCCCGCCGACGGACCGGTCAGCCGGTAGCGCCGGATGCGGTAGCCGGACGTCTCGGCGATGAGCAGGTACGACTCGTCGGGCGCGAGCACGATCCCGTTGCCGAACTTCAGGTCGGGGATGAGTGTCGTGATGGTCCCGTCCGGGTCGCGGCGCATCAGCCGGCCGGTGCAGGAGTGCTCGATGATGTCGCCGAGGTGTTCCTGGACCGTCCACCGGCTGGTCGAGGTGGTGAACCAGATCGTCCCGTCCCGGCCGCGGACCACGTTGCTGGCGAACGTGAACCCGTCGGCCAGCACCGTGACCTCGCCGTTCGTGATTTCCAGCAGCCCCCGGTCGTGGTCGCAGACGATCACGGCGTCGCCGGCCGGCCACACGCCGAGCGGCCGGCCCCCGGTCGTTCCGAGGACGGTCCGGTCCCCGGTCGACGAGTCGACCCGTACGATCGAACCGTCCTCCAGACCGGTGACCACCGCCCCGTCCGGAGCGAATCGGACGTCCTCCGGACCGTGCCCGCCGGTCGGCAGCCGCTTGCGCACCCGGAACGGCCCGGTCGGACCGGCGTCGGCGAACGGGGGCGGCGTCCACCGCCGGGGCTTGATCACCATGACGAATCCTCCAGGCCGACGGAAACGGCGATAGCTCAGCGGTAGGTCAGCAGTCCGGGCTCGGCTTCCAGGTGCGGGTGCTCGTTGTAGACCGACATCGACAGCCCGCGCCGCCCGCCGATCAGCTTGGTGACGCCGGTGTTCACGGCGACCCGGTTCAGCGCCGTCCACACGGCGGTGACGTCCCGATCGTCGCCGCAGGTCAGCAGCGCCGCGGCCATCGCGATCGGGCCGCCCGAGCTGAACACGACGATCTCCCGGTGTTCGCGGAGCAGTTTCCCGGCCCGCTCCAGGGCGCCGGCCACGCGGTCGCGGAACGCGGGGAACGACTCGGCGTACTCGAGATCGCTCGTCCCCGAGCACCAGCGGCCGGTCGCCTCCTCGAAGATCTCCTGGAAGGCGCGGTCCGGCCGGTCGTGCCCGTTGAGCTCGGCCATCATCGCGGCGCGGTCCCGGAACGCCGGCCGATGCACCTCGACGACGTGCTGGAAGTCGAACTCGTCCCACCCCGGATCGACGCGCGTCTCCACCGCGATCCCGGTTCCCGCCGCGGTCTCCTCGTGCCGGCGCATGGTTCCGCGCAGCACCAGCCCGGGCCGGATCCCGCGCGCCGCGAACGACCGCCCGAGCACCCGCGCCTGCTCATGCCCCCGATCGGAGAGCGCGTCGTAATCGTCCGCCCCGAACGACGCCTGACCATGCCTGACCAGCAACAACTTCGCCAAGATCAAACCATCTTTCGTACGAAGGACAGCGGCAGCACCCGCAGGGCCACCCCGATCGGCACCCACGGCCAGGCCGGCACATAAGCCTTGACCTTCCGCTTCTCGATGGCCGCGACCATCGCGCGTACACCGACGGGGGTGTCCACCATGAACGGCGTCCCCTGCCGCACCCGCGCGTTCATCTCGGACCGGATGTAGCCCGGATAGATCACCGAGACGTCCACGCCGGGGATCCGCTCGGACCGAACCCCTTCCGCGATGGCGGCGACCCCGGCCTTCGTGGCGGCGTAGGTGGTCATCGACCGCCGCATCCCGCGCAGCGCCGACATCGACGAGATGAGGACGAGGTGGGCCCTCTCCTGCGTCCGGAAGATCTCCAGCGCGGCTTCGGTCTGCGCGAGCGCCCCGACGAAGTTCACCATGGCGGTCTCCCGGTTGGCGTCCCACCGTCCCGTGCCGAGCGGCGCCCCCTTGCCCAGCCCGGCGTTCACCACGACCCGATCGATGCGCCCGAACACCGCCGCGAACTCCCGGAACACCCGGAACACCGCCGCGTCGTCGGTGACGTCGAGTTCCCGCACCTCGACCCGCCGCTCCGGAAGCTCCGCCCGCAGCCTCTCCAGCGGCCCGATCCGCCGGGCACACAGCGCCAGGTCGTAACCGAGCGCCGCGAACTGCCGCGCCATCTCCTCACCGAGCCCGGCACTAGCGCCGGTGATCAGAACAACACCCTTGCTCACAGCGGCAACCTACGCACTTCCCGTCGGAAGCGCTACCAGCAAGTAACCTCCGGCGGCTTCATCGGGCGGGCCGCCGGCTCCCCCATCCGGCCAGGAGGAGACCCGAGACCACCAGAACGACGCGCCCAACCAGTCGAATGGCGAACCCGCCGCGCAGTCCCGCGTTGCCGTAGCCCGCGAGCCGGCGGATCGCTCCCTGGCCCCCACGATCAGCATCGCCGTCCTCACGACCCGGCAGTCGCAGAATCACTTCGGTCCCGTTCGCCACCGGCCGTGGGCGGCGGTGGTCGTGGCCGGCCAGGGAAGCAGAGCAGCGCTGCCGAGATCGCAGGCGTCCTGACGGTGTTCCCCGCCGGGGAAGCGGAGTCGGCTGCGACTGGGGATGACGTGGCGGCGGGTTGTGGGCGGCTGTTGTGTATTGCTGCCCGGCAACCGTGGCGCAGCGCAGGACTGCAGTCGAGCGAGCCTGGCTGCAGCACACGGCTGTACCAACCGGCGTGTCACGACCGTCGACTGCAGCCGAGCGAGCCTGGCTGCAGCACACGGCTGTTCCAACCGGCGTGTCACGACCACGGACTACAGCCGAGCGGATTCGGCCGCGGCACAGCGGCCGTGCGTCGTCGTTGGCCCAGTTTGGCTCGGGAGGAGGGGACGGGTCAGGGGTGACCATGCACCATCGCCGGTGGGCGCCGGACGGCCTGGAGTGGGCAGGGGCCCGCGTCGTGCGGGCGGGACGGGGGATGTGCGGTTGGGGGCGGTCTGCGCCCTCGTACTCAAAGGGTTTTCGCTATTTCGGCGCGATTCCGCGCCATGCGGGAGAGGCGGCAGAGGCTGTCGCCGCGGCCAGGCGGCCCGCTGCCGGATCGGCGGCTGGGGCTTCGGTGGTGGCCGGCTGGCGGGTGGACCAGTGCCGGGTGCGGGCGGCGAGGGCAGGCAGGCCCGGATCGTCGAGGGGCCAGCCGTGGGCGGCGTCGTAATCGCGGAAGAGGGCGCGGAACTCGGGGTCGGCCATGGCGGCGAGTTTGTCGGTGGCTCACTGCTGGGCCTGGGCCGGCGCGGCGGACTGGAGCAGGATCCAGAGGTCGCGCTCGAGGCGGGCGGTGCGCTCGCTGATCCCGGCCACGCGCAGCTCGTCGAGGTAGCGGGCCACGTCGGGGGCTACGAACAGCTGGTCGCCGCGCGGTGATCCGGCGGCGGGTGCGCTCCAACTCCTCGGCGTGGCCATCTCCTCCGGGCCGGCGGCCAGCAGCTCGGCGATCCGGGAGCGGGGGACGCCGGCCTGGACCAGCGTACGGATCTGCGTGGCCGGCGTCGTAGCGCCGGCAGCCGGGCGCGAAGAGCGTGCCGCACTCCCGGTTGAGCCGCTCCACGTAGGTCTCCAGCGGGTCCGGCCCGGCCGCCTCCGGGACGGACGGGTCGGCGTCGACGCCGCTCGTGTGGTTGAGCGGATGCCTGATCCGGATCTCGCCGGCGAGCGCGAAGGAAGGGAGGTGCCGTGCGCGACGGCGGCCCGATCGGCGATGTGCTCGACGTCTGCCATACGTCGATCGTCGGCCCTGCCCCTGGGGCAGGGTCAAGGCCCGTTGTGCGGCCGTCCCGGCGACCACTAGGTTGAGGGGGTCTACTGCGGCGACGCGAGGGAAGCCGGTGAGAGTCCGGTGCGGTCGCGCCACTGTGACCGGTCCCGATCAGGGGCCGGAAGTCAGGGAACTCGCCCGCCGCAACCCCACGATCGGGACGCGTCATCCCGTTGGAGGTCTACCCCACCGTGCCCTCGAACTTCCTCTCGCTGCTGTTGCGCGGCCTGCTCGCCGGCTTGATCGCCGGCCTCGTCGCTGGTGCCTTCGCCTACACGTTCGGGGAGACCCACATCGACGCGGCCATCGCCATCGAGGAGGCCGCCGCTCCCCCGGTCGCGCCCGGCACGGTCGAGGAGGAGCCGCTGGTCAGCCGGCAGGGGCAGAAGGTGGGCCTGGTCCTCGCCACCACCCTGTACGGCATCGCCATGGGCGGCCTCATCGCCACGGCGTACACGCTGCTGCGCCGCCGCTTCCGGCTCGCCGACGACGGCCGGGTCGCCCTCGCGCTGGCCGGTTCGGCGCTGCTCGGCGGCGTCCTGGTTCCGTGGATCAAGTACCCGCCGAACCCGCCGGCGGTCGGGGACCCGTCCACGATCGACCAGCGGACCTGGAGCTACCTCGCGCTCCTCGTCCTCGGCCTGGTCGCGGTCTGGGCCGCGGTGGTCGCCGCCCGCACGCAGACCGCCGACTGGCGCCGCGCGGCCGCCGGCGTCGGCGCGTTCCTCGTCGTGGTCGCGGTGGCCTACCTGCTGTTGCCGTCGATCCAGGAGGTGCCGGACACCTTCCCGGCCGCGCTGCTCTGGGACTTCCGGATCGTCTCGCTCGGCGTGCAGGCGGTGCTCTGGACGGCGCTCGGTCTCGCGTTCGCCGCGCTGGTGACGTCCCGCGCCTCGCGCAGGACGTCCGCCGTCATCGGCTGAGCATCGCCCGCCACTGCCGCGCCCGGTCCGCCGGCGGCACCAGCACGCAGTCGCCGCAGGTGCCGCCGCCGGGGATGCGGTAGTAGAGGCAGCAGTTGTTCCGCACCAGGAACCAGCGGTCCCGGCCGGGATCGGGCCGATGCAGGGTCGCGGTACCGGCGAGGGGCGCCCGGGCGAGCAGCTCCCCGACCAGGGCGGCGCTGCCGGCCGCGTGCTCCGGGGCCGCCTGCGCGATCATCGTGTGGGCGCCGCCGAGCGCGGACGCCACGTTGCCCCACAGCACCTGAGGGGAGAGCACGAACCGGGTCCGGAACGCCTCCAGCATCGGCGTGACCAGCGTGCCGATCACCGCGACGAGCGCCGTGGCGTGGTCGGCGGCGCTGGTCTCGAGGTGCTCGTAGACGATCGGGATCGGGCCGCTCGGCACCGGGCGCCAGCCCATCCGGTCCGGGTCGGCCACCGGGACCGCGCCGCCGATCACCGCGGCGGCGAGCGGGGCCGAGACGAGCCGGGCGGTCAGGCCGAGGAAGACGGTGGAGGCGACGACGCGATCCTCGGGGTTGCCGGCGCCCATCCGGTTCAGGAGGCGGCGGGCGTCGCCGACGCGCTCGGCCAGGACGACCGGGTCGGACAGATCGGATATATCGCGATATCGCCGACCCGGCTCCCACACGAAGTACGGCCCGATCCGCGCGGCGGCCGCCAACGCCGTTTCCGCCCGCCCCGTCACACCCGAACGCTATCAACCGCCGGGCTTTCGAGGTCCGGTCCGGCACCTGGACGGACGCCGGGCAGCACGCCGCGCAGTTCGAACGGCTCCCTCCGGTAGGTAGCGTGAACCCGTGACGTTGAAAAAGCGCAAGCTCGGCACGCTCGAAGTATCCGCGGTCGGTCTCGGTTGCATGGGGCTGAGCCACGGTTACGGCCCGCCCGTCGACGAGCCGGACGGCATCGACCTGATCCACGCCGCGATCGACAGCGGCGTCACGTTCTTCGACACCGCCGAGGTCTACGGCCCGTTCACCAACGAGGAACTGGTCGGCAAGGCCCTCAAGGGGCACCGCGACAAGGTCGTGCTGGCCACCAAGTTCGGTTTCGCGATCGGCGACAGCGGCCGCGGCGTCGACAGCCGGCCCGAGCACATCCGCGAGGCCGTCGAGGGCTCCCTGAAGCGCCTCGGCGTCGACCACATCGACCTGCTCTACCAGCACCGCGTCGACCCGGCGGTCCCGATCGAGGACGTCGCCGGCACGGTCAAGGAGCTGATCGAGGCCGGCAAGGTGAACCATTTCGGTCTCTCCGAGGCCGGCGTCGATGTCATCCGCCGCGCCCACGCGGTGCAGCCGGTGACGGCGCTGCAGAGCGAGTACTCCCTGTGGTGGCGCGAGCCCGAACAGGAGATCCTCCCGCTGCTGTCCGAATTGGGCATCGGCTTCGTCCCGTTCAGCCCGCTCGGCCGCGGCTTCCTGACCGGCGCGATCACCACCGACACGGCGTTCCACAGCACCGACATGCGCGCCGGCCTGCCCCGATTCACCCCCGAGGCGCGCGCCGCGAACCAGGCCCTCGTCGACCTCGTGACCGCGATCGCCCATCGCATCGGTGCCACGCCCGCGCAGATCGCCCTGGCCTGGCTCCTCAGCCAGAGCCCCTCGATCGTCCCGATCCCCGGCACCACCAAGGTCACCCGAGTCCGCCAGAACGTGGTCGCCGCGTCGATCGAACTCTCCCCCGGCGATCTCCTCGAACTCACCGAGGCGGCCCACAAGATTCCGATCGAGGGCCACCGCTACACCGAGTCCATGGAGAAATGGATCAACCGCTGACCCATTAAGATCAAGATCATCTCGCAGCGGGGCGGTGGGTCTGGACCGCCGCTCCCGCCGAGGTGCGCGGCACTGCTCGCCGGCCGCTGGCGCGTCCGGAACGCGAGCCACCACCGCGCCACCTGAGTGAGTGGTTGCGCCCTCTTCCTCTCAGTCCCGCCCGCACCCCTTCCCCGCCGGCCCCGCCCCTCATCCCCCACCCGGCCATCCCGGCCATCCCGCCGTCCGGCTGTCCACATGCCCGGCCTCCGCCGACGGACGGGCGCACCGGCCGGTCAGCAGAAGAGTCGTGGTGCGGCGCCGGTTGCCGGCGCTCCCGCCAGGCCGCGGGCCAGACGCCGGGCCACCGCCGGCGCGGAGCCGCCGGCGATCAGCTCGTTCTCGGCCACCCGGAGATGCCGCCAGTAGTCGACCATCTGCACGCCCGACGGCATCAGATCGCCGGTCTTCCAGAGTTCGTACGCGAGGCGGACGTCGTCGTCGTGCGCGAGGGCCGCCGCCAGCTGGCTCTTGAGCGCGAGCGGCCGCGGCTGCGACCGGTAGTGGGCATCCGCGACGTCCTTCCTGGTCAGGTAGCACTCGATCCAGTCGCGGGCGATCGGGTTCTCCGCGCCGCGCCGGGTCAGGAAGAAGCTCTCCACGGAGACGAAGGCCGGGCCGCGGGCCGGTCCCGAGGCCGGGGGGATCGGCCCGACGGCGTACTCGATGCCGGATCGCCGGAGGTCGGCGAGCGCGAAGGCGCACGTCACCAGGTAGGGCGCGCGCCCACTGACGAACATCTTGATCGCCTCGAAGACGTCGCGCGCCGGCGTGAGGATCCCGTGCTGCGCGCTGGTCAACGATCGGAAGCACTCGAGTGCGGCAACCATGGCCCGCGATTCGACATCGGAGAACTCGGGCCGGACCCGCCCGGACCCGTCCCGCAGGAAGGTGTCGCCGCCGGCGCCGGTGAGGAACGGGTACATGAGGAACGGCTCGCCCTCCGGCCCGACCGGGAGCGCGACGCCGCAGCGGGTGGCGCCGGATCTTCGCAACTGGGCGACCTGGGAGGTCAGTTCCTCGATCGTGGTGGGCTCGTCCGGCACGAGCCGAGTGTTACGGAAGAGCAGTGGCGTGTCGACGGCGTACGGAACGCCGTACACCTTTCCGTCGAACGTCACGGCGCTGATCGAGCGGGGCAGGAAAGAGGCGATCACGTCGGCCGACAGATCCGGAGGAACGATCAAGTCGTGTTCCACGAGACAGCCGATCCAGTCCTGAGGGCCGAGCAGCACGTGCGGCATCCGATGAGGGCTGACCCGCGCCAGCCGTTCGACGGTCTGCGGTCAGCCGGCCGTTGCGATCCCGCACCCACCGAACGCCCGCTGTGTCGGTGAAGGTCACCTCCACCCTCCGCCCGCCCGTCACCCCACCCGCCTCGTAGTGCAGGCCGATCGTCTGCGGCTTGCACGCCTGGGGTGACCGCCGCGGCGGGACGATGGGCAGGGTCCACTGTTCCCCCTCGTCCGGGACGTCGAGGTTCACGGCGTTCAGCGTCACCTGGTAGATCGGCGTGTCCGACGCGTTCAATATCCGGACCCCGCTCCCCGGCGTGTCCGCGTCGTATCCGTCATCCCACCAGGCGGAGACCATGGACGCTTGAACCTGTCGCGCCATGGCGGCCGGGTTTCTGCAAGTTGCATTCGACCGGCGTGAATGAAATGGAATGATCAGCGCCGGCCTTTGGCGGCCCAGGCCGTCGCCGTGATCGCGATGGGACCGTGGCGTGGGAGCAGGGCGGCGCACCGGTCCCGCAGTTCGTCCCGCCGCGCCGGCGGCAGGCCGCGGACGTGGTCGCCGGCCGGGCCGACGCCGAGGGTGTACGGCTCCCACCATTCCTCGAAGTTCCCGTACCGGGACGTGACGGTCAGGATGGTGGACGTGACGTCGCGCAGACCGGCCGCGCCGAACAGTTCGGCAAGGTGGCCTTCGCGCGCGCCGGCCAGCCCGGCCTCGCCGCGTACCGACGGGTCGAGCGAGCGGGCGGCCCGCCAGAACACGGTCAGCGGCCCCCGCTCACCGGCGTGGTCCCACACGCACGCCGCGACGACGCCGCCGGGCCGGGTGACCCGGGCCATCGAACGCAGACCGGCCACCGGGTCGGTCATGAAGTGCACGACCAGCTGCGCCAGCGTCACGTCGAACGCATCGCCGGGGAACGGCAGGTCCTCGGCCGGCGCCTGCCGGATCTCGACACCGGGCAGCCGCGACCGCGCGGACTCGACGAATGCCGAGGACGGTTCCACGGCCGCCACGGAGGCGGGCCCCAGCCGGGCGACGAGCACCGCGGTCAACTCCCCCGTGCCACAGCCGACATCGAGCACACGCTGACCCGCCCCGGAATCCGCGGCCCGCCCGACCCCGAAGCCCGCGGCGAGCGCGGCCCGCCCCACCCCCACACCGGCGAATCCGGCGAACGGGCCGGCCAGCAGGGCGGAATAGCGGCCCATGAAACGGCCGTAGTCGCCGGCCCGGACCTCGAAGCTCATCCGGTCACCTCCTCGCGGGCCGCCGGGCGGGGACCGATCGGTTCCGGCGGGCGGTCTCCCGGCGCTTCCGCCGTACCGTGATAGCGCCTTTGATCCGGCCCTGTCGAGCACTGCGTCGGAGATCTGCTCAAACGCCGGGCGACTCCGGATCGGGCGGCCGATTCCCCAGCAGCGTGAACCAGCTGTCCGCGAGGACCGCCACCACTGTCTGACGATCGACGCCCCAGCGGCCTTCGACCCAGCGCTGGCCGAGATAGTCGAGCTGCGCGAACGCCAGTACGGCCCGCGCGTGCCGGACCGCCGGATCGAAGCGCCCGGCCTGGTCGAGCCCGTCCTTGATGTCGGCGATCACCTCCTCGAACCAGCCGTCGACGGCGCCGCGCAGGTCGGGGTCGACGGCGGCCGCCTCGGTGACCGCGTTCAGGTGTGGCCGGATCCGCTCCCAGATGGCGGACCGTTCCCGCAGCCACGCCGACATGCCGGCGTGGGTACCGCCGCGCACCGCATCGACGAGCGCCACCCCGGTCGAGCCGCGCGGCGGCGCCGACGTGCGCTCGAGCAGTACGTTGAGTTCGTCGAGCAGCGCCCGCGCCAGATCGCTGCGCGACCTGAAGTACGCATAGAACGTCACCCGCGTCGTGCCGGCCGTCGACGCGATGTCGTCGACGGTGGTGGCCGCGTATCCCTTGGTCCGGAACAACTCCAGCGCCGTGCTGAGCAGTAGTTTCCGGGTCATCTCCTTCTGCGCCGCCCGCAGGTTCGCCACGTGTAAGTCCCCCCGAGTAAGAAAGCCGAGCCTATCCAAACGCGACACAGCGACCTTTTCCTTGACAGGACGTAAGTTTCTGAGGCTTCGTGCCGAAACCCGATGAGGCTATGGGCGGCCGTCGATGCGTGGCACACTCGCCGGATGCGGGTCTTCCTCACCGGCGCCAACGGCTTCATCGCACGGGCGCTCTCCGCCCGCCTGCGCGCCGACGGCCACACCGTCAGCGGCGTCGACCTGCGCGCCGACCCCGGCTCGGGGATCGTGGCGGGTGACGTCAGCACCCCTGGACCATGGCAGGACATCACCGCCGACCTGGTCTTCCACACGGCGGCGGTGGTCTCCAACGGGGTGGGCCTGGCCGGTCAGTGGCGCGTCAACGTCGGCGGCACCCGCAACGCGCTCGACGCCGCCGTCCGCAGCGGCGCGACCCGGTTCGTGCACTTCTCGTCGATCCGCGCCTTCTCCGATCTGGGCTTCCCGGACGGCGTGACCGAGGATCACCCGGTCCGCCCGGACGGCAACCCGTACGTGGACACCAAGATCGCCTCGGAGCAGGTGGCGCTGCAGGCCCACGCCGCCGGCCGGATCGCGGTGACGATCGTGCGGCCGGGTGACGTCTACGGCCCGGGCTCCCGCCCGTGGACCCTGATGCCGCTGGAGCTGATCCGCCGTAACCAGTTCCTGCTCCCGGCGTGGGGGCGCGGCATCTTCAGCCCGGTCTACATCGACGACCTCGTCGACGGCGTCGTACGGGCCGCCCTCTCCCCCGACGCCGCCGGCCAGATCTTCACGCTGACCGGCGGAACCGGCGTGACCTGCAGGGACTTCTTCGCCCACTACTACCGCATGCTCGGCAAGCGCGGCCCGGTCTGCGTGCCGACCCCGGCCGCGGTCGCCGTCGCGGTGGCCGCCGGCCGCGCGCTGTCGCTGGTCAGCGCGGCGGGTTCGAGCGCCGCGGAGTTCAACGCCGTCTCCATGCGGTACTTCGCGCGGACCGGCACCTATGCGATCGGCAAGGCGAGGCGCGTGCTCGGGTACGACCCCGCGGTCGACCTGACCGAAGGGATGGCCCGGACCGGCCGCTGGCTGCGAGCCGAAGGCTTGATCCCGTCATGAGGCCGGCGCACCCGCGCGGACACTCCGGTATGCCCCGCCCACCAGCACGACCGCCAGCACCACCACGGTCACGTCGCTGACCAGCGCCAGCGACGCCGGCGCCGCCTTGTAGGCGGGGGCGAAGAACGCGCCGGCCGCCGCGGCGATCAGCCCGGCGGACCAGCCGGTCACCACATGCCGCCGCGTCCAGCCCGCCCGGCGGGACCAGATCACGGCCGGCGTCCCGAGTACCGCAAGCGCCGCCACCTGCGCCGCGACGAGAATCCGGCCGGTGACGAACCACAGACCAAGATGGGCGCCGAGCACCATCAGCCCGAACAGCACCGGCGACGGGACGAAACCCACGCCGGCGTCCCGCGGAGGGGAAGCGAGACTCCGGAGCAGGAGGGCCGCACCGACGAGAGCCAGCGTCACCGTCACGGCGAGCACGGCCTGGACCGGGGAGAGCAGGAAACCCTTCCGCCCGTCCTCGGCGTCCATGAAGATCATCAGACTGCCGAGCAGATAGAGCACCGCGACGCCGGCCACCCCGCGCCGGCCCAGCCACGGCCGGTGCTCCCCGTCCGGCTCGGCGAACGCCTCGACCAGCATGATCGGCGCGCAGATGCTCAGCAGGACGTGGTTGCCGACGTAGGTGAACGCCTGCTCGGCGGCGACCCCGAGCACCGTCGTGCCGGGCGCGGGCGTCAGGGAGGCGTACGCGGTGTCGTCCAGGAAGCCGGCGTTGAACAACGACTGGTCGACCAGCCCGGCCTGCACGACCCCGAACGCGGCGGCGAGCAGCACGATGACCGGCCAGCCGCCCCCGCCGCGGCGGGCGAACTCGCGGATCAGCACCGCGGCGCCGCCGTAGAGCGGGCCCAGGAACACGATCACCAGCGGATAGTCGGCGACCGTGAACCCGCCCCACGAGCACTCGGCGGTCCACGGGGCGAGCACCAGCAGCGCCACCACCGGCATCCAGCCCCGCCGCCGTCGCACGAGCGTCTCCGTCGTGCCGTCCATCGATCGCCTCCCCCGGTCAGCGCCGGCCCACCCGGGCCGGCACCACCGACGATGGCCCGCCGGGCCGCCGGCCCGCTGCCGTCCCAGGGCTACGACCGCCTGACCGAAGTCGATGATGCGAGAGACCAAAGACGAAGGCGAAGGCGAGGCGGATCAGGACAGGTCGCGGAGGAGGCGCTCCCACTGCTCGGCCACGACCGGCATGGCGTAGCGCTCGCCCGTCTCCCGCGCCGCCCGCGCCATCTTCTCCCGCTCACTACCGTTTTCGATCAGGCGCTTCAGACCCGCCGCCATCCCGGCGACGTCCTCGGCCGGGACCAGGACGCCGTTCACGCCGTCCTCCACCACGTCGGCCGGGCCGGTGGGGCAGTCGAACGCGGCCACCGGCAGGCCCGCGCTCATCGCCTCCAGCAGCACCATCGGCAGCCCCTCCCGGCGCGAGCTGAGCGCGAAGACCGACGCCTTCGCGAACTCGCCGTCGAGGTCGCGGCTCAGCCCCCGCAGCCGTACCGATCCCTCGAGCCCGAGCTCGGCGATGCGCGCCGTCAGCTTCGGGCGCCACCTGCCCTCGCCGAAGATGTGCAGCTCCCAGCCCGGATGCGCGGCGTGCACCGGCGCGAACGCCTCCACCAGCAGATCGAAGCCCTTCTGCCGGGTCAGCCTTCCGGCTGCGGCCACGACGGGGGCACGCTCCTTCCCGGGTACGAGGGGACGCACCGGAATACCGTTCGGGATGCGGACCAGCCGCACCCGTTCGCCGAGTGCCTCCCGATAGGACGCCAGGTCGGCGCGGGTCAGCACGGTGACGGCGTCGAGCCGCGGATAGGCCCGCTTGATCGCGTCCTGCAGCCGCGGCCGGTAGCTGCCGAAGTTCATGTGGTCCTGTCCGATCCGGATCAGGCGGCGCGGACCGGCCCAGGCGGCGAGCAGGTTGAGCGCCGGCCGCGTGGTGATCAGGACGCCGTCCCGCTGCGCCCACATGTAGCGGATCACCGTGAGGTCGACCATCGGGTCCCAGCGCCGATAGCGGAAGTCCCGCCCGTGCGGCAGCGGGTTGCGGAACATCCGGGCCTTGCGCCACACCCGCCGGGGGCCGGGCCCGCGCCGGGTTCCGTTGTCGTGCAGATCGGTCAGCGACACCAGCCGCACCCGCGGGTCGAGCGGCAGCTGCGGCGCGTCCCCGCTGCGGTAGACGCTGGCGATCTCGACGTCGTGGTGCTCGCACAGCGCGCTCGCCTGGTTGAAGACGGTCCGGATCGTCCCGCCGATCCCGTACGCGTTGTGCAGAAGATACCGAATGTTCACGCTCGTCAACCTAGAGCCCGCCGTCAATCTGGCACACCGGCCGTGAACCGCGGCGTGATCGTCCCCGTGCCGGTGAACGGGGAGGTACGAGAATGACCAGCATCATCATCAGTGTGGCCGGGGTGCTCGTGGCGCTCGGCGCGCTCGGGACGACGCTCTGGCAGGTCATTCTGCTGCGGCGGCAACTACAGCACGCCGCGCAGGTGAGCAGCGCGCAGTTCTATCAGAACATCACCGTCCAGTGGCTCGAGTTCGACAAGGTGTGGCTGGACCGCCCGCAGCTCTGGGCGTACTTCCACGGCGACAAGCCGCCGCCCGAGGAGGAGCTCGTCAAGGTCGAGCTGATGTGCATGTCGGCGACGCTGAGCAACCTGGCCGAGATCAGCGTGGTCTCCGAGGACGTGCTCGGCCAGTACTCCGGCGACTGGGAGCGCTACTTCCGCTACGTCTACGTGCACTCGCCGTTCTTTCGCGTCTTCTGGGAGAAGTACCGCAGCCTGTGGCCGAAGCAGGTGAGCGACGTGTTCCTCACGCCGATCGAGGACCTGGAGCCGATGCCGGACGCCCCGGAGGTGCTGCTGCCGCACGGCGTGTGACGGTCATCGGGCCCGGTCCACCGTCGCGGACGCGAGCTCGGCCAGCTCCTTGCGGACCTCGCCGGGGATCGGGATGGCGTCGAGGGCGGCCAGGGCCTCGTCGCGGCCGGCGCGGATGAGCTGTTCCACGCCGGCCAGGGCGCCGGTGTCGACGATGATGCCGCGCAGCTCGGCGGCGCCGGACTCGTCCAGGGCCGGGTCGCCGAAGAGGGCGGCGAGGCGGCCGCGCTGGGCCGGTCCGGCGGCCGCCCGGGTCAGCGCCATCAGCACCGTGGGCTTGCCCTCGCGCAGGTCGTCGAGGACCGGCTTGCCGGTGATCCCCGGGTCGCCGAAGACGCCGAGCACGTCGTCGCGCAGCTGGAACGCGTCGCCGAGCGGGTCGCCGAAGGCCGCCAGCGCGGCGCAGAGCACGTCGTCGCCGCCGGCCAGCCGCGCGCCGATCCGCAGCGGCCGGGTCACCGTGTAGCGGGCGCCCTTCATCCGGACCACTGTCAGTGCGGCGTCCACCGAATCGCCGGCGGCGGCCAGGTCGAGGTACTGCCCGGCGATGACCTCGGTGCGCATCCGGGAGAACTCGGCGTGCGCGCGCAGGACGCGTTCCGGCGGCAGCCCGCATTCGCCGAACATCTGCTCGGCCCAGGCGGCGCACAGATCGCCGCAGAGCAGTGCCGCGTTCCGGCCGAAATGCGGGCTCCGGGCGGGGAACTGCTCGTGCACCGACGGCAGCCCGCGCCGCAGCGCGCTCCCGTCGATGATGTCGTCGTGGATCAGCGCGAAGGCGTGGAACAGTTCCAGCGCGCCGGCCGCCACGATGACCTCGTCCGCGTCGGACCCGCCCGCTCCCCGCCAGCCCTGGTAGCAGAATGCCGGGCGGAGCCGCTTTCCGCCGCCCATCACGAACCTTTTCAGAAGACCGAGGACATCGTACGGGGCCCCGCGCGGCCACCGGGGCTCCTGGCGGGCGAGGAAGTCCCCGAGAGCGGCGTCCACCCGTTCCCGGAATTCACCGTTCATGACGCGAGGTCCAGCAGGAAGTCCCTCACCTCGGTGGCGGAGACCGTGATCCGGGCCGCCGACGGATCGGAGCAGAGCAGCACCGGCGCGTCGTCGGCGGCCGCGGGCAGCCGGCCGTGCGAGCCGCGGACCGCCTCGGCGCCGGCGTCCAGGCCGACCACGTTCATGAGGTAGCGCATGCCGAGCTTCTTGCGGGCCAGCGCCGTGGCGGCCCGGCGTTTCGCGGCGGCCGGGCCGGCCGGGTCGAAGAACAGCTCGGCCGGGTCGTACCCGGGCTTGCGGTGGATCTCGACGAGCCGGGCGAAGTCCGGGGCGTCCCGGTCCCGCAGCCAGTAGTAGTAGGTGAACCACGCGTCCGGCTCGGCGACCAGGACCAGCTCCCCGGAGCGGGCGTGGCCGATCCGGTACGCGGCCTGGTCGGCCGAATCGAGAACCTGATCGACACCGGGCAGCGCGGCACAGATCTTCGCGACCGCCGCGACGTCGCGCGGTGATCGGACGTAGACGTGCGCGATCTGGTGGTCGGCGACCGCGAACGCCCGGGAGGTCCACGGGTCCAGGTACTCCATGCCGTCCTGGGTGTGCACGCGGAGCAGGCCCTCGGCCCGCAGCGCCCGGTTCACGTGCACCGGCCGGCTCACGTCGGTGATGCCGTATTCGGACAGCACCACGACCGTCGCGTCCCGGGCCCAAGCCGCCTCGATCAGCGGGCCGAGGATCGCGTCGAGTTCCCGGGCGGCCCGCGCGGCCTGCGGCGCGGACGGGCCGTGGCGCTGCAGGTCGTAGTCGAGATGCGGGACGTAGACGAGGGTGAGGTCGGGGTCGTGCTCCGCCATGATCTGCTCGGCGGCCCGGCAGATCCACTGCGACGAGGGCAGCCCGGCGCCCGGCCCCCAATAGGTGAAGAGCGGGAAGGTGCCGAGCTTTCCGGTCAGCGCGTCGTGCAGTTCCGGCGGATCGGTGTAGCAGTCCGGTTCCTTGCGGCCGTCGGCGTGATAGATGGGCCGGGGAGTGACGGTCCAATCCACGTCCGCGCCCATGGCGTACCACCAGCAGACATTGGCGACCGTGCTGCCCGGGCGCCGTTTCCGCAGCGCGTCCCAGAGTTTCTCGCCGCCGACGAGCGCGTTGTGCTGGCGCCACAGGAACACTTCCCCGAGGTCGCGGAAATACCAGCCGTTGCCGACGATCCCGTGACCGGACGGCGTCGCGCCGGTCAGGAATGTGGACTGCACCGAGCAGGTGACGGCCGGCAGGATCGTACTCAACGGGGCCTGAAATCCCCGATCGGCGACGGCACGCAGCCGGGGCATGTGCTCCAGCAGGCGCGGGGTCAGGCCGACGACGTCGAGAACCACGAGCCGGCTCATCGCGACGCCTCCGCGATCAGATTCCGGGCGACGGCGAGCTCGGCGGCGATTCCGGCGGCCAATTCCTCGTCGTCGCGCGGCCGCTGCGCCGGCGGCAGCACATTCCACGTGTAGGTCTCCACGTCGAAATGCCCGCACACCGGCAGAAGGTGCCGCATCGCCGCGCGAGTGACAGCGAGGGTCGAGGTGAGTGGTCCGGCGGGAGCCGCATGCAAGGGTACGTGGTAATGGATGCGCCACGGCCCGGAAAGACCCCGCTCGATGGCCTTGTCCAGGTCGTCGGCGGCCTCCCCGGCCGCATTCCGGGTCTGGTGCAGGAATCGGGGCTCGACGTAGTCGCGCAGCACGTCCACGGCCGGGTCGGCGGCCTCGAGCGCGGCGGACACCTGCACCTTCACGATCGGGATGCCGGCCGCCGTCAACCGGCCGGCCGCCTCGGCCGGGTCCTCCCAGGCGCAGGCCAGGTGGGCGAGGTCGACGCAGACGCCGATCCACTCGTTGTCCAGCCGGGACACCTGCTCGACGGCCTGCTCCGTGGTCTCGACGACACAGCCCGGCTCCGGCTCGAGACCGGCCCGGATCGGCCGGCCCGCGGCGTGCGAGATCTCGGCGAGGCCCTTCGCGAGGTCGTCGAGGCGGCGGGCCGCGGTGTCGGCGTAGGTGGCGTCCCACGGCGTGCGCCAGGCCAGCGGCAACGTGGAGATCGACCCGTACGCGGCCCGGTCCGGGAGCAGTCCGGCCAGGATCCGGGCCAGGTCGAGGGTGTAGGCGAGCCGGTCCGGCGTGGTCCAGTCCGGGTGGTAGACGGCGTTCTTCACGATCGGCGCCTGGAACGCCGCGTACGGGAAGCCGTTGAGCGTCACCACCTCGAGGCCCCGCGCGTCCAGCTCCCGCCGCAGCCGCCGGCACAGATCCGCGTCCTCGGCGAGGGCCGCCGCGACCGGTGCGGCCAGCCACAGGCCGAGACCGAGCACGTCCTCGTTCAGCGACGCGCGGATCCGGACCGCGTACGTGTCGAACTGGCCGATGATCCCGTCGAGGTCCTCGGCCGGGTGGACGTTGGTGCAGTAGCTCAGGTGCATCAACTGCCTCCCCGCAGAATGGAATTGCCGGCGAACGTGGCCTCGGCCTCCCCCTTCCCGGCGAGGTCGAGACGTCCCGACTGGGCGAAGAACTCCACCGGATTGCGCCACAGGACCCGATCGACATCGTCCTTCGTGAATCCGCCGGCCAGCATCTCCTCGGCGGTCCGGACGGTGAGCAGCGGATCGGACCGGCCCCAGTCGGCGGCCGAGTTCACCAGCACGCGCTCCATTCCGTACTCATGAAGGATCTTGACCATCCGGGTGGGCGACATCTTGGTGTCCGGGTAGATCGAGAATCCGGCCCACATGCCGGCGTCGAGCGCGGCCGCGACGGTCAGCTCGTTGAGATGGTCGAGGACCACGCGGCCCGGATCGATGCCGGATTCGGACACCACGGCGATGCTGCGCTCGGTGCCGCGGGCCTTGTCGCGGTGCGGCGTGTGCACCAGGGCGGGCAGGTCGTGCTCGATCGCGAGGGCGAGCTGTCTCGCGAAGACCTCGTCCTCGGCCGCGGTCATCGAGTCGTAGCCGATCTCCCCGACCGCGACGACGCCGTCCTTCGCCAGGTAGCGCGGCAGCAGGTCGAGCACCGGCCGGCAGCGGGGGTCGTTCGCCTCCTTCGGGTTGAGCGCGATCGTGGCGTGGTGCCGGATCCCGAACTGGGCGGCCCGGAACGGCTCCCAGCCGACCAGCGCGTCGAAGTAGTCGGTGAACGATTGCGGTCCGGTGCGTGGCTGGCCCAGCCAGAACGCGGGTTCCACGACCGCGCGCACCCCGGCGGCGGCCATGCGTTCGTAGTCGTCGGTCGTGCGGGACGTCATGTGGATGTGCGGATCGAAGATGCGCATCAGGCCCCCATCAGTTCATCCAGCAGTTGCTGGGCGTCGGCCGGCACCTCCCGGCCGGCCGCGGCCCTCTCGTCGGCGAAGGCGCGCAGCATGGCGGCCAATGCGGCGTCGGCGCGCTTGTGCAGGCTGTCGACGGCGTCCAGCGGAATGCCCATGAAGACGCATTTCAGGACGGCCTGCCGCCATGCGGCAGGGTCGAGATGGGCCGCGTACGGTCCGAGCGCCGCCGCGACGAGCCGGGTGTCGTTGGTCCGCAGCGCGTCGTGCAGCAGCGGGACGGCCGCGTCGCCGATCGGGAGCAGCGGGAGGCTCTTGAGGACGGCCCGCTTCTCGTCGGCGTCGCCGTACCGATAGAGGTCGTCCGCCTCGGCGGGCGCGGCGGCCAGCATGATCGCGCGGGCCGCCTCGTCGGCCGTCCAGCCCGGCGCGATCGCCCCGCGGCCGCAGCGGCGACCGGCCGCCGGGAAGAGCGCGCCGATCGCCTTCGGGTCGGCCTCGATCGCGGTGACCGCCTCGGTGAGCCAGGGCGAGTCGCTAAGGGCGGCACGGAGGGTTTTCAGGTCGGTCATGGCGCCGCCTCTCCGCGTCGTCCCGGCGTCGTCGTTCGCGGTCATGGCGCCGCCTTTCGCGTCGTCCCGGCGTCCTCGTTCGCGGTCATGGCGCCGCCTTTCGCAGGAAGTCGATCGAGCGGGCCGCTACGGCCGGGGCCGCGTGGGAGTGCCGGGGCAGCTCGACGGCGACCAGGCCGCGGTAGCCGGTCGCGTCGAGGGCGGCCAGCACCGGCGGGAAGTCGATCTCGCCCTCGCCGAACTCGAGGTGCTCGTGCACGCCCCGGCGCATGTCGTCGATCTGCACGTTGACCAGGTGCGGGCCGGCCTCGAGGACGCTCTCCGGCACGGGTAGCGGCTCCAGGCAGCGGCAGTGCCCGATGTCCAGGGTGAGGCCGAAGGGCTCCGGGCCGCCGAGGCCGGCGTGCAGCCGCCGCCAGCCGGCCAGGTCCTCGACGAGCATGCCCGGCTCGGGTTCGAAGCCGAGCGTGACGCCCCGCTTCTCCGCGTGGCCGACGATCTCGGCGCAGCCGCGGACCAGCCGGTCCCAGGGGTCCCCGACGTCCGGCGGCGCGATGCCGGCCCAGAAGGAGACGGCCTCGGCGCCCAGGTCGGCGCCGATGTCGACGGCCCGGCGCAGATAGTCGATCCTCCGGGCGTTGTCGTCGTGCATGAACGTCGGCGCGTGCTTGTGCCAGGGGTCGAGCAGGTAGCGGGCGCCCGTCTCGATCACCACGGCCAGGCCGAGGCCGCGCAGGGTGTCGGCGGTCTCGGCGGTGCGGCGGGCCAGGCCGGATGCGAACGGGTCGAGGTGGTGGGTGTCGAGGGTGAGTGCCACGCCGTCGTACCCGAGGCCGGCGATCACCCGCAGCGCCTCGGGCAGGCGGTGGTTGCCGAAGCCGTTGGTGCCGTAACCGAACCTCATGTCGCCGGGACCTTCCTGGTGAGGAGCCTGGCGATCGGCGCCGCGGCGGCCACCGCGATCCCGGCGAGGGGGTGGCCGGCCCGGGCCGTGAGGGCGCCCTGCAGCGGCGCCATGCCGGTGATGCCGGCGCCCACCGCGGCCCGGATCCGGTTCGCGGAGGGGTCGGCGGCCGCACGGGCCTGCGCGGCGCCGAACCAGGCGGCATACCAGGCAGCCAGCGCCCCGGAGGTCGCAGCGGTCGAGACGGGCCGGCGGGGGACGGTGGCGGCCAGGGCCGTGGTGGCGGCGAGGGTCGCTGTGGGAAGGCGGGGGCTGCCTCCGCTCACCTCGTGACGGGACAGGGCGGTGACCGTCGCGGTGTGGGCGGCCATCGTCGCCGCCGCCGGGAGTGCCGCGCGGAGGTGGCCCGCGCTCGCGCCGAGCAGCACGTCGAGGGCTCGGCAGGCGGCCATCACGGCCGGGCCGGCCGCGGTGTTCTTGGCCCAGAGGTCGTAGGTCCAGACGGCGCCGGCGAGCGGCACCGCCACGGCTGCGGCGCGGCGACCACCCGCCAGCGCCGCGATGCCCACCCCCGCGGCGGTCAGGCCGGTGGCGACCGTGAGCGCCTGACCCGGAGTGACGCGTCCCGAGGGGATCGGTCGTTCCGGGCGCTCCACGGCGTCGAGGTCGCGGTCGGCCCAGTCGTTGGCGGCCATCCCGGCCCAGTAGAGGCACACCGAGGCGGCGGCCAGCCCCGCCGTCCGGGCGCTCAGCGTTCCGGTCGCGGCCGCGCCGGCGATGGCGTCGCCCGGCACCGAGAGGGCGGCCGGGGCTCTGACGAGTTCGGCGAGGTCGCGCCGGCGTGGGAACCCGTCAGGCATGGGGCAGCTCCCGGGCGAACCGGGCCAGCAGCGCCCACTGGTCGGCCAGGCCGTGCGGCACGTCGCCGAGCGGGTCCTTGAAGAAGAAGGCCAGCTCGGTGAGCGGGCCGGAGCGTCCGGAGGCGTGCGCGGCCGCGACCAGGCGGGCCAGGTCGAGGACGAGCGGGGCGGCCAGGGCCGAGTCGCAGCCGTGCCAGCTGAACTCCATGCGCATGCCGACGCCGAGGAAACCGGTGAAGGTGATCAGGTCCCAGGCGGTCTTGAAGTCGCCGATGTCGTCGACGTACTCGATGCGGCTGTTGCCCTGCGGCTGGTAGCCGAGGGTCTCCTGGAGGACGCGCTGCTTGCTGCCGGCCTTCGCGGCGTTGGCCGCCGGGTCGGCCAGGTTGGCGCCGTCGCCGCCGCCCAGCAGGTTCGTGCCCGACCACGAGCGCACCTTCAGATGGCGCATCGCGAACATCGGCGCGAGCACCGACTTCACCAGCGTCTCCCCGGTCTTGCCGTCCCGCCCGGCGTAGGGCAGCCCCTCCCGGCGGGCGAGCTCGTCGAGGGCCGGCAGCCGTGCCCCGGTCGACGGCGTGAAGTCGACGAACGGGCAGCCGGCGCGGAGGGCCGCGTACGCCGCGAGGGCGCTGGCCGGCAGTACCGGTTCCGCGCCGAGGGCGTCCTCGAGAGCGGCCAGCGACGCGAACGCCGGATGGGCGGAAACGACCGGCTCGGTCGACGCCACGTTGATCACCACGACCCGGTCGAGGCCGTGCCGCTCCCGGAAGCCGGTGATGTCGGCGGCGATGAGGGCCGCCGTCTCCCGCTGGCTGTGTGCCACCGGAAGCGCCTTGACCTCGTCCTCCACCGCCGTCAGGTCGGGGATGAGCGATGCCGGCAGCACGCCGGCCGCGGCCAGCGACTCCGCCTTCTTGGCGAGCGGCACGTCCGTGACGTCGTGCCCGCCGAACACGAAATCGGTCAGAGGCGGAAGATCCGCGTCCCGCAGCGGCGGCGACTCGGTGACCATCCCGGTGGGTTCGGTGAGCCCCGCCCGCACGGCCAGTGCCCCGATGACGCTGGTCACCGCGACAGAGCCGCGTGCGCCGACCAGCCATAGTCCGACTGCCATCCGACCTCCCCGCGAAGAATCGGTTTCAGTCAATCTTTCACGGGTGCGGGCGGCAGTCCAGGGCGGAGAAGGATCAGGTGCGCAGCAGGGCCCACACGATCTTGCCGCTGGGCAGGGCCGTGCAACCCCAGTGCGTCGACGAGCCCGCCACGATGCGCAGGCCGCGGCCGCTGCCGACCGGGACGATCGCTCCCGACGTACCCGGCATGTTGATGATCCGCGGCGGCGCCGCGCTCCCGTCGCGGACGCCGACCCGCAGAAAGATCGGCGTGCCCGACACCATGATGTCGAAGGCGCCGCCGGTGTGCTGGATGGCATTGGTGCAGAGCTCGGAGGCGACCACGCAGGCGCGCTCGGCCAGGCGGCCGAGGCCCCAGGCGGCGCAGGAGTCGGCGACGAGACGGCGGGCCGCGCTCACGCTGAGCGGGTCCGGGGGCAGATGCTCGCAGGCCCAGCGGGGCATGCCGGCCCGGATGGCGATCACGGCGTCGTCGCGGCAGTCGTAGAGGGCCACCTCGCCGCGCATCTCGCCGAGGTCCCGCGCGAGCTCGGCGGTGGCACCGCAGAACAGCACCGGCACGCCCCAGGTCTGCTGGACCTGGCCGCTCAGGACCGGGAGAAAACCGACAACGGGTACGGCGACCGCCCGCAGTGCCGACAGGTCGACCACGACGGCGGCCGGACACTCGGCCGCGGCTTTACCGACCGCCGCGTTCAGCAGCGGAGGGTCGAGCCGGCCGGCGAGCCGGAGGAGGGCGATGCCGGCGTCGAGATCACGTTCCGTGACGATGTCGGTAGGCACCTGTGAAGTTCACACCTGCCGAGTCCCCGCCACAATGCTGTCTGTGCGACTACCGCCCGATCCGGTTAGTCCCTGTGGACATTCTTGTCTTGGGAGCGCTCCCATGTAACGATGACTGTCACTGTCTTCCGAGGTGGGACCGCCGATGAAACTCAGAATCCCCGCCATCCTCGCGGCCGCCGCCCTCGGCGCCGGCCTGCTCTGGGTGGCCTCCCCGTCCGACGCCGCCGCCGCTCCCCCGTACAGCTACGGCGAAGCCCTGCAGAAATCCCTGCTCTTCTACGAGGCGCAGGTGTCCGGCGAGAAGCCCGCCTGGAACCGGGTGTCCTGGCGCGGCGACTCCGCGATGACCGACGGCGCCGACGCGGGCCTCGACCTGACCGGCGGCTGGTACGACGCCGGCGACCACGTCAAGTTCGGCCTGCCGATGGCGTTCACGACCACGATGCTGGCCTGGGGCGCCGTGGAGAACCGGACCGCGTACGCGAACTCCGGCCAGCTCACCCACCTGCTGAACAACCTGCGGGTGCCGAACGACTACTTCATCAAGGCGCACCCGAGCGCCGACGTGCTCTACGGCCAGGTCGGCAAGGGCGACGACGACCACAAGTGGTGGGGGCCGGCCGAGGTCATGCCGATGGCCCGGCCCGCGTACAAGATCGATGCGACCTGTGGCGGCAGCGAGCTGGCGGCGGAGACGGCGGCCGCCATGGCGGCCAGCTCGATGGTCTTCCGGCCGACCGACGCGGCCTACGCGGACACCCTGCTCACGCACGCGAAGCAGCTGTACTCGTTCGCCGACCGGGTGCGGAAGAACTACCACGAGTGCATCACCGACGCGACCAGCTTCTACCGGTCCTGGAGCGGTTACGCCGACGAACTCGTGTGGGGCGCGATCTGGCTGCACAAGGCCACCGGGGACGCCTCCTATCTGGCGAAGGCCGAGGCCGGGTACGACGCGCAGGGCAACGAGAACCAGACCAGCACCAAGATGTACAAGTGGACGATCTCCTGGGACAACAAGCAGTACGGCAACTACGTGCTGCTGGCCCAGCTGACCGGGAAACAGAAGTACCTCGACGACGCCAACCGCTGGCTCGACTGGTTCACGGTCGGCGTGAACGGCGAGAAGGTCCGCACGTCACCCGGTGGGATGGTGGTGGTCGACTCGTGGGGCGCGCTGCGCTATGCGGCGAACACCGCGTTCGTGGCGCTCGTCTACAGCGACTTCCTCACCGACGCGACCCGTAAGCAGCGCTATCACGACTTCGCCGTCCGGCAGGTGAACTACGCCCTCGGCGACAACCCGCGTAACTCCAGCTATGTGATCGGGTTCGGCGCGAATTCACCCCGCAACCCCCACCACCGTACGGCGCACGGCTCATGGTGGGACAGTCAGCAGGTTCCGGTGGAGACCCGGCACGTGCTCTACGGCGCGCTCGTCGGCGGGCCGTCGTCACCCGATGACGCCTATGTGGACAACCGGGGCGACTACGTCATGAACGAGGTGGCGACGGACTACAACGCGGGGTTCACGTCGGCTGTCGCGCGGCTCTACGGGGAGTTCGGTGGAGCGCCGCTGGCCGGGTTCCCGGAGGCGACCGGTCCGGACATTTCTGAAATGTCCGTGGAAACCACCGTGATGCAGAACGAGACTCGGTCGACCGGCGTCAAGGTGATCGTCTACAACAAGTCGGCGTTCCCGGCGCGGAAGCTGACCAGCGGGAAGTTCCGGTACTACTTCACCCGGGACGACGACTCGGCGCTGCAGGTCAGCTCGCCCTACACGCAGGGCTGCCCCGGCCCGACGTCGGCGAAGCAGCACTCCGGGAACGTCTGGTACGTCGAGGTGGACTGCACCGGGTACACGATCGCGCCGGCCGGGCAGTCGGCCCACCGGATGGAGGTCCAGCTCAAGATCGGTGTGGCGGAGGGCGGGGTGTGGAATCCCGCGAACGACCCGTCGTACCAGGCGGCGGCCGGGCCGAACGCCGGGGTGCCGCTGTGGGATGGGCCCGCGCTGGTGTGGGGGGCGGTGCCGGGCGGGGTGTCGCCGTCGCCGTCGGTCTCCTCGTCGGCGTCGGTGTCGCCGTCCGTGTCCCCTTCCGTGTCGCCGTCCGTGTCTCCTTCCGTTTCACCGTCCGTGTCGCCGTCCGTCTCACCGTCCGTCTCACCGTCGGGCTGCCGGGTCTCTTACACCACCAACGACTGGAGCACCGGGTTCACCGCGACGGTCACGATCACGAACGGGCCGGCGGCTCTCGGCTCGTGGAGTCTCGGGTTCCCGCTGACGGCCGGGCAGAAGGTGACGCAGGGGTGGTCGGCGACGGTCTCGCAGAGCGGTACACAGGTGACCGCCGCCAACGCGTCCTACAACGGGGGGCTTCCGGCCGGGGGCACCGTCAGCTTCGGATTCAATGGGACGCACACCGGGTCCAACCCGAAACCGGCCTCGTTCACGCTGAACGGAGCCGCCTGCACGATCGTGTGAGCTTCTCAATCGACGATGAGGAGGGCGCTGTGCGATAGGTGCGCGAGGTCCTCGACGATGGCCGCCGTGAGCGCGTCGGTGCTCTGCTGGATCACCAGGAGATCACTGTCGCGGCTCGCGGCCGCCAGCGTGAAGACCGGATCGATCTCACGGCTGACCGTGAGCGTGACCTCGATGGCGGGATACTGCTCGTCCCACCGGTGCACGAGATCGCGCACCCTACGGTCCTGACGCGTCGTGGCGGGTCCGGCGGCGATCACCGCGACGGACGCGCCACGGCGCAGCGCCTCGGCGAACGTGCGCCGCAGAGCGTCGTCGGCCGGCGCACCGCCCAGCACCCCGGCCACGATCCGGCCTGGCATGCCGGTCACGCTACCGCCGTTCTGTCGCGAATTTCGGTCTTTGCAGGGGAGGCTTCGGATATCGAGATCCGGGTATGGAAGCGGCCATGCATGACGTCGCGCAGATCAACACCACTCAGCCGCGGGATTGGGCGCCGACTCCGGAGCAGGTCGAGCGGGCCGTGCTGAACCCGGCGTACCCCCGGACCGGCAAGGTGTCCCCGGCCACCCCGGCGCGGCAGAACTCGTAAGCCGTCACGAGATCGTCATGCGTTCGTGCAGTCGTCGCCGGGTAGGGCGATGATCGTCGACGCATGTTGACGACGCACTCCCCTGTCATCGGGACCAGCGAACTCGGCGAACTGCTGCTCGTCGAGGTGCGCGACGGCATCGACGGCGAGGTGACCGGTGATCTGCGCGACGTGCTGGCGTGGGCGGTGGACCGCTACGACGGGGTCGTCGTCGACCTCTCCGGCGTGACGTCCATCGATCGGCCCGGCCTCGGGATGCTGCTGCAGGTCCAGGACCGGGCGCACCTGCGCGGCAGCCGGATCTGTTTCGCGTCGCCCTCGGCGGCTCTCGTCGACGCCCTGACGGATCTGCGGGCCGACGCCCTCTTCGAGATGTTCGACCGGCGCTCGGCGGCGATCGCCCGGCTGCGCGAACTCGCCGCGCCGGTCGGCTGAGGTCTTCCCTTCGGCATTCGGGCCTCGACCCGGGCCTGCCTGACGGCGGGGCGACCCGGGCCGGCCTTCAGGCAGGTCGGCCCGAGCCTGCCTGAGCCGGTCTGAGCGCAGGTCGACCCGAGCCGGCCTTCAGGCAGGTCGGCCCGAGCCTGCCTGAGCCGGTCTGAGCGCAGGTCGACCCGAGCCGACCCGAGGACAGGTCGGCCCGGGTCGAGGCGGCGGACGTCTACCCCCGTGGCCGCCGGGCGGGGCGGTCGGACGTACCCGATGAAGTGCTCACAGCAGGCGGCGCGGCACCGCCGCGGCCAAGGCCGCATAGCCGGCGGGGTTGAGGTGCAGGTGGTCGCCGGTGTCGTAGGCGGGCGCCAGCTGCCGGGGCGCCGCCGGATCGCGGACCGCGGCGTCGAAGTCGATCACCGCGTCGAAGAGGCCGGACCGGATGGCCGCGTTGACCGCCTGGCGGGAACGTTCGCGCAGGCCGGTGACGTCGTCGTAGATGTTGCCGCCGAACGGGGTCAAGGTCGCTCCATATACTCGCAGGTCGCCGGCGTGGGCGCGGAGCACGATCTGCCGGTAGGCGCCGATCAGCTCGGCCACGATCTGCTGCTGATCGGAATCGGTCGCCGGGGCGACGCCGATGTCGTTGACCCCCTCGAAGACGATCAGCTGCCGGGCGCCGCTCACCGCCAGCACGTCGCGGTCGAGACGGGCCAGCGCGTTGGGGCCCAAGCCGTCGCGCAGCACCCGGTTGCCGCCGGCGGCCTGGTTCAGCACCGCCAGACGGGGATCGCGGAGCCGGTCGAAGAGCTGATCCGGCCAGCGGTCGTTGCCGTTCGTCGTCGATCCGCGACCGTCGGTCAGCGAATCGCCGAGCACCACGAGACCGGACGCCTCGCCGAGCACCTCGACGCCGCTGAGCAGGTACCAATGATCGACCGGGGTGGCGCCGGTGAGGTCGAGCGCGGTGTGCTGATCGCCGTTGACCAGCCAGGACGTGGTGCGCGAACCCGGGTGTGAGGTGATCGCCGTGGTGTTCTGCCCCTCGGCGAGATAGGTGGTGACGGTCAGGTTCGCGGCGGCCAGCACCGGCAGGTCGATCGGATCCGAGACGATCTGCGCGCCCATCGGGACGACCACCGACGGCCGGCCGCCGAAGGTGAGCGGCCGGGAGGTGCCGGCCCTGATCGCCGAGGATCCGGCCTGGTTGCCGACGGGCAGCGCGACCGCGGCCGCGGTGATCGGCAGGTCGGCCCCGCCGAACGCGTTCGAGTAGCGCACCCGCAGCCGCCGGCCGCCCGCCGTGATCCGCACGGTCTGCCGCAGCGTCGTGTCGGCGAGGCTGGTGAACGGCGCCGGCGGCATGTTGTGCGGCTCGGTCAGCTGCGGCATGGCGGTCCAGGTGTGCACCCACCGGTCCGGGCCGCGGCGATCGGACTGATCAGAAACGTCCCGGCCGATCACCGCACCGGTCGCCACGACGCCCGAGGAGGTGAGCAGCGTGCGCCTTTTCATCGTCCGAACCTCCGGCTCTCGGGCGGGCCCAGGTAGCTGTACTCGACGCCGCCGGTGTCCACGACGAGCCGCTGCAGGATGATCGTCGGATCGACGGCCGCGAACGTCAGCGTGTGCACGCCCGGCTTGTCGACTACGTGCGTAGTGGTGGTCACGTTGGCGTTCTCCGAGGTGTTGCGGGCCCACTGCCGATTCATCGCGGTGTCGTCGGCGCCGGTCGCGGCGATCACGTCGACGGTCTGCGCCGGTTGGCCGTCCAGCGAGATCGCGTACTTCAGGCCCGCCGTCGGGAGCACGTCGTTGCGCGGCGACAGGTAGGCGGAGATCTTCACCGGTCCGGAAGTGGTCAGCGTCATCGTGTACTCGAGACGGCCGTTCCCGGTCACGGCGGCCATCCCGTTGCCGACCTTGCCGATCTTCGGGAGCAGCCGCCAGTCGCCCGCACGACGGTCGTAGTGGTCGGCGTTGATCGCGACGTACCCGTCCGCCTCGGCGAAGCCGACCGGCCTCTGCGCGGGGTTGCGCACCGCGGCTTGCACGATCTGAGTGCCACCCGGGCCTTCGACCGAGATGGGTACGGTGGTCAGCCCGCGCGGCGCACGACGCCAGTCGACAGCGACCCGGACGCGGACCTGATCGTCGACCCGGCCGGCGGCGGGACTGACGGTCAGCCACGGCTCCCCGGTCGTGATGCGGTAATCAAAAGCGGTCGCGCCCTTGTTGTAGATCTCGAAGAACTGCTCCGGTTGCGCCTGCCATGGGTTGAGCTCGGCGAGCCGGTCGTCGATTCCCATGGTGGCGGCCAGCGGCACCTCGATGCGCTTCAGATGCGGGTAGATCTCGTCCGGCAGCGCGACGTGGTTGTCGGTCTGCGGCTGCTGCCAGCCCGCGTTGTTGTAGCGCTCCGCATTGCCGTACCCGATCTTCGGCTGGGTCTGCCAGCCCGCCCATTTCCCGCCGGCGAGACGCGTGTTGTAGTGGTCGCTGAGCGCCTGATCCTCGGCGAACCGCGCCTCCGCCTCGTCGGCCAGGTCATTGGTCGCCGACCGGCCCTGCGCCGCATACAGGATGTTCGTGAATTGGGCGCGCCGGAGCTCGTACAGATTGGCGGTGGCCTGCACCTGATAATCGACGAGCTGGAAATAGGCGTCCTGCGCGGCTGCCGGAATCCCGCGCTTGATGCGCGCCGATTCGGCGGCCAGCCGCTGCCATTCGGCGACGACCCGGTCCATCTCGCGATAGGCGGTGAGACTGTAGGGGTTCTCCTGGTCGTTGTAGACGATGTTCGCGCCCTCGCCGGTGATGCGGCGGTTCAGCAGTTCCGGCTTGCGGCGCGACTGCAGCCGGCCGTATTCGGAGAGGACCTCGGCGATCGGCGCGGCCTTCGCGGCGCCGAAGTTCTGCGCGGCATAGCCCTTCTCCCACTCCCCCAGCCGGGACAGCGGAATGGCGTCCGGATTCCACGCGTAGTCCAGGAAGAACTGGGTGGGCAGCTCCTCGTTCTTCAGATCGCCGACATTGACGACCCAGAGACGATCAACCCCTTTCCGGTACGAGAGGTTCAGCTGCTCCCACGTGTTCACCAGATTGGTGGTGTCCACCCATTTGTAGTTGCGGCCGTCACCGACGTAGTCGAAGTGGTAGTAGAGCCCGTACCCTCCGCTGCGCTCCGGCAGACCGGCGTGCGGGAGCTTGCGCATGTTGCCCCAGTTGTCGTCGCAGAACACCACGGTGACGTCCTCGGGCGGCTGATATCCGGAGTCCCAGTAGCGCTGCACCTCCTTGTAGAGGGTCTGCACCTGGGGCGCCTCCTGCAGCCCGAATTCGGCGAGAATGGCGCGCTGGGTGTCGATGATCGAGCTCATCAGATCGATGCCGTCGCCGTCCGGCAGGCTCACGTCGCCGTTCCCGCGCATGCCGAGCGTGATGACGCCCTCGAATCCCTGCTCCTTCATCCGGCGGGCGCCGTCCCGCCAATACGCGACGATCGCGTCCCGGTTGCGCCGGAAACTCCACTCGCCGGTTCCGCCGTACGGGTCGCTGCCGGGCGTGACGATGGTGCCGTTCGCGTCCCGGACCGCCGCCTTCGCGTGCCGGTTCCATTCCTCGATGCCGCGCATCATCGGCGCCTCGTGCGAGGTGCCCATGACGACGCCGTACGCCGTGGCCGTCTCGTGGTTGGCCGGGTCGTCCTCGGCGAACGCGCGGCCCCATACGGCCGGCCACAGATAGTTGGCCTTGAGCCGGAGCATCGTCTCGAAGACCTTCGCGTAGTAGCCGGCGTTCAGCCCGCCCTCATAGCCCGGCGCCTTCCCCGGCCCGAAATAGTTCGGCGCCCAGGTGCCGGTCGCCGGATTCTCGTCGTTGATGAAGAACCCGCGGTACTTCACCTTCGGGGTGCCCTGGGTGTGCCGGCCCGGAAGCGCGTAGAGCGCGTCGGCGTGCGGCACCGGCACGTCGTCCCAGAAATGCCAGGGCGAGACGCCGATCCGTTTCGACACGTCGTAGACGCCGAAGATCGTGCCGCGCTGATCGCTGCCGGCGATGACGAATGCCCGCTTCACGCCGGGCAGCGGATTCTCGACCACCTGCTGCAGCGAGGTCTCCCACTTCCCGGCGACACCCCGGGTGTCGATCTTCCGCTTCGCGGCGAGCGAGTCGATCAGCTCGCTGCGCCCGAGAGTTCCGACGATGATCGGGTCACGGCCGCGCGGCACGGTAGCGCCGATCGACGGTCGCACATCGGTGGCCCGGGCCAGATCGGACTGCAGATCACCGGCGACACGGACGACGCCGGCGAAGTCGTCCTCATCGACGACGATGGGCGCCGCCCGGCCGCCGGCCACGAGTGGGAAGCGCCCCGGGCCGGGGCGGGTGGAGATGTAGTCGCCGGCTCTGTGACCGGCGGCTTCGTGGTAGCCGGCTTTACGATCGGCGGCTTTGCGGTAGCCGGCTTTGTGATCGGCGGCTTTGCGGTCGCCGGCGGACGGGCTCGCGCCGGCTCGCGGGCTCGCGGCGGCGTGCGGGGCGGCGGCCGCGGGGACGGAGGTGGCGGTCAGGACAGCAACGGTCAACAGAGTGAGGATACGCACGAACGCCTCCGAAAGTTTCGGGGATGTTTCAGGAGGACGTCCGGAACATATAGTCACGCGTCGATAGCGTCAAGGCGTGGTCACACGCGGCCGACCACCGAAACTTCCGGAACCGCGGAGGCCCACGTCCGCGCGCCTTTCCAAGACAGCGGCGGCCAGTTGGTGCACCGGCTCACCCAGTCCGGTTTTGATCAGTCTCAATCTGCGCCCGGCCTTGGAAGAGCGCTCAGAGCCGGGTCGCGGCCAGCAGGGAGCGGACCGCTCCCTTGTCCCCGGCGATGACGACGTCGGCCGCAGAGAGGTCGGCACCCGCAACAACCAACGACTTCCATGATTTCGTCGACGCCTCCACCCAGGCATCGACGCCGGCGGGAATCGCCGCCGCATCGCCCCTCACACCGGCCGGGACCGCCGCCGCTTCCATCGTCATGCCGGCCGGGACCCACGCGCCCCCGACCCTCACGCCGGCCGGGATTGTCGCCGCCGCATCTGGCGTCGCGCCGGGCTGGATCGTCGTTGCCGCATCCGGCGTCGCGGTGGGCTGGATCGTCGTTGCTTCGATGGTTGTGCCGGTGGGGGTCACCGTCGCCAGGTAGTGGGCCGGCTCGCCGTCGCGGGTCAGGGTCAGGCCGACCGTCGACTCGGGCGCGTTGGGTGGGGCCGGGCGGGCGTGGGCGCGCATCGCCAGGACCAGGGTGTCGGGGCTCATGTCGGCGTCGAGGGGCAGCGACGGCGAACGGACCGCCCACCGGGACAGCGCCGCGTTGACCTCCTCCAGCGCACGGCCCCACTCGGTGAGGTCATAAACGGTCACGGCGGCGGGCCGGGGCAGGGTCCGCCGCAGCACGATCCCGTTCTCCTCGAGGTCGTGCAGGCGGCGGGAGAGCACGCCCGGGCCGATCCCCGGAATGTCGTGCTGGAGGTCGGCGAACCGCTTCGGCCGCAGGATCAGCTCGCGCACCACGATGAGCGCCCACCGCTCGCCGATCAGATCGAGCGCATGCGCCGACGCGCAGCCGTCGTCATAGGAGCCATAGGTACGCCGGTTCGCCACGCCGCCATTCTAACTACTTGTGCGATAGTCGACACTACTGTTTTAGTAGCTGGCATGACGGTCTGGACAGCGGTTCATCGGGAACGCGCAGCTCTCGCTCGTGACCTGGAGAAGCTCACGCCGGAACAGTGGAGCGCGCCCACCGCGTGCGCCGGCTGGGACGTGCACGACGTCGTGGCCCACCTGATCGACAGCGCCAAGGCGACCCGGCTCGGCTTCGTCCGCGACATGATCGCCGCCCGGTTCGACTTCGACAGGCAGAACGCGCGGGGCGTCGCCCGCGAGCGCCACCCCGACCCCGCCGACACCATCGCCGCGTTGCGGTCCGTTTCTGATCGCACCAGCACACCACCGGCGCCGCTCGCGACGCGCTTGGTCGAGGCCTACGTGCACGGCGAGGACATCCGTCGCGCCACCGGTCTGACCGGCGACTATCCGCCGGCCGAGGTGGCCGTGGCGCTGCGCCTCCAGCTGCGCACCAGGGTCGCCATGGGCGGCGGCAGGGAGCGCGCCGCCGGTCTGCGTCTGATCGCCACCGACGTGGATTTCGATCAGGGGCACGGCCCGGAGGTACGGGGTACCGCCCTCGCCCTGCTCCTCGCCACCTCGGGACGCCCCACCCACCCCGCCGAGTTGACCGGCCCCGGAGCAGGGAAGCTGAAGAACTGACCCCGCCCCGACCCGCGACCTGAGGTGGTCCGGCGCCGCCGGCGGCCGGAAGGGGCCCAGGCGACGCGCCATGCAAGACCAGGCCACCTCCGGCCGCGATCAGAGGGCTGCCGGCGTCACTCTTCCTCTCACCTCGCCGAGAAGGATCGGCGTGCCGTCCGGGCCGGGAGCGGTGGCGCTGATGACCACCTCGTCGCCGTCCTCGAGGAAGGACCTCGTCGAGCCGTCCGGGAGGCGCAGCGGTTCCCGGCCGTTCCAGGAGAGCTCGATCAGGGAACCGGGCGAGCCGCCGCTGATGGTGCCCGACGCGAAGAGGTCGCCGGTTCGCAGGGAGGCGCCGTTGACGGTCAGGTGGGCGAGCATCTGGGCGCCCGTCCAGTACATGCCGGCGAACAGCGGGCTGGAGACCACGTGACCGTTGAGCCGCACCTCGAGGCGCACGTCGAGGCCCCACGGCTCGGCCTTCTCGTCGTCCAGGTAGGGCGCGAGCGGCACCTCCCGCACCGGCGGCGCCACCCGGGCGTGGTCCAGCGCGGCCAGCGGCACGATCCACGGCGAGACCGAGGTGGCGAAGCTCTTGCCGAGGAACGGGCCGAGCGGGACGTACTCGAAGGCCTGGATGTCGCGCGCCGACCAGTCGTTGACCAGGCACACTCCGAAGACGTGCTGGTCGAAAGCGGTCAGCGGAACCGGCTGGCCGAGCGTCGACGGCGTGCCGACGACGAAACCGAGCTCGGCCTCGATGTCGAGCCGCTGCGTCGCGCCGAAGACGCCGCCGGGACGCTGGCCGCTCGGGCGGACGATGTCGGTTCCGGACACGACGACGGTTCCGGCGCGGCCGTGGTAGCCGATCGGCAGGTGTTTCCAGTTCGGCGTGAGCGGCTCCTGGCCGGGGCGCAGGATCCGGCCCAGGTTCGTGGCGTGCTGCTCGGAGGCGTAGAAGTCGACGTAGTCGGCGACGGTGAACGGCAGGTGCATCACCGCGTCGGCGGCCGGCACGAGCGGCAGCAGCTCCCGGTGGGCCTCATCGGTCACCCAGGTGATCAGTGACGCACGCAGCGCCGACCAGGTCGCGGGCCCGGCGGCGAGCAGCGCGTCCAGGGTCGGGCCGGCCACCGCGGCGGCCAGCGACGGGTCGAGGCGGCGCACCGCGGCCGGCAGGTCGATGATCTGGTCACCGAGCGCCACGCCGGTCCGCCGGTGCGGGTCGTCCGCCGTGCTGAACACCCCGTAGGGCAGCGCGCCGATGCCGGGAAGTGCGGTCACCGCAGGTCCTCCGGGAGTAGTCCGAGATCGAGAAGGCCGCCGACCGGCTCGCTGACGCTGCACGTCCCGAAGCTCACGAAGTGCTCCCGGACCTGCCGGGCGAGCGCGGCGTCGATGGTCGTGATCGCCGCGGCGACCCGGTGGGCGTCCTGGTCGGCGAGCGCCGCGGCCACCTCGGCGACGTCGCCGCCCTGCACGGCGTGCGCGGTCGCGACCAGCACGTTGAGAAATCCGTGATGCTCAAAACCGGTCAGGGGGTCGCGATGACGGACCGGGTCGTGCAGCCCTGCCGTCAGTTTGAAGGGACAGCCCGCCCGCACCGCCGACCGGAGCGCCCGCGCGAGATCCTTCTCGGTCGGGAACGCTTCCGCCCGTACCCCTCCGGTCCTGATCTTCAGGCGCAAGCCTGCGTCATGCAGGGCGGCGAGGCGCGTCACGCTGATCTCCGGCACGGGCATTTCCGTGTACGTCGTCAGCGTCCCCGCCGGCTCCGCCAGCCCCGGACCCTCCACCGCGACCAGATCGATTCTGGTCAGCGCGTCGGAAAGGGACGACGGGCCGGGGACGGTGAGCGCGACGGGGAAGGAGGGCCCGCACTCAAGAAGCTCGCCGAGACGCGCGTGGGAGCAGACGAACGGGCCGAGGAGCGGGGCGAGGGGTGACGCCAGGCGCTCCCGGTGGGCCTTCACCGCGTCCGGCATCGGCAGATCGCCGGGCGGGAAGATCGCCGCGTCGTCGAAGAGCCGCAGGAAGAGCGGGTTGAGGCTCACGGCTTCCGGGCCCAGGTCCAGGCGTAGACGCCGTCGTCGCTGAGGCGGCCGGCCTCGCCGAACCCGAGCGGGCGGAACGTGTCGACCATGACGGCTGTCTCGTCGAAGCGTTCCGCGCCGAGGCTGGCCTCGATGGCGGACGGCTGCGGCCCGTGCGGATAGCCGCCCGGGTGCAGGCTGATCGACCCGACGTCGATGCCCGATCCCTTCCGCGCCTCGTAGTCGCCGCCCACGTAGAACATCACCTCGTCGGAGTCGACGTTCGAGTGGTAGTACGGCACCGGCACGGCGAGCGGGTGGTAGTCCACCTTGCGCGGCACGAAGTTGCAGATCACGAAGTTGGCGCCCTCGAAGACCTGGTGCACCGGCGGCGGCTGGTGGATCCGCCCGGTGATCGGCTCGTAGTCGGCGATGTTGAACGCGTACGGATAGAGGCAGCCGTCCCAGCCGACCACGTCGAACGGGTGATGGGGCAGCACGTGCACGCTGCCGGCGAGCCCGGCCGGCCCGTCGCCGCGGTGCTTGATGTAGACCTCGACGTGCTCCTCCTCCTGCACAGAGGAAGTGAACTCGGGCAGCCGCAGGTCGCGCTCGCAGTACGGGGCGTGCTCGAGGAACTGCCCGTACCGGGAGAGGTACCGCTTCGGCGGCGCGATGTGGCTGTTCGCCTCGATGGCGTAGAGCCGCAGCGGCTCGTCACCGGACGGCAGCCACCGGTGCGTGGTGGCCCGCGGAATGATCACGTAGTCGCCGGCGCCGATTTCCAAAGAGCCGAAGACGGTCTCGACGACGCCGGTTCCGGCCTCGACGTAGACGCACTCGTCGCCGGTGGCGTTGCGGTACAGCGGCGACGCCGTACCGCAGACCACGTAGTTGATCCGGACGTCGGCGTTGCCGAGCACGAGCCGCCGGTCCCGGACCGCGTCGCACGACTTCCACTCCTGGCCCTCGAAGAGCGTGTGCAGCTTCAGGTGGCGCGGGAGCAGCGGCTGGTTGGCGGTGGTCGCCTGGTCCGGCAGCTGCCAGATCCGGGCGCCGACCACCGCCGACGGGACGTGCCGGTGGTAGAGCAGGGAGGAGTCGGACGAGAAGCCCTCCTCCCCCATCAGCTCCTCGTAGTAGAGGCGACCCTCGGGGTCACGGTGCTGGGTGTGCCGTTTGGGCGGGACGTGGCCGGCCCGTTGATAGAAGGCCATGACTAGAAGTTCCCACGCTTGGCCTGTTCGCGCTCGATCGCCTCGAAGAGCGCCTTGAAGTTGCCCTTGCCGAAGCCGAGCGAGCCGTGCCGCTCGATCAGCTCGAAGAACACCGTGGGCCGGTCGCCGATCGGCTTCGTGAAGATCTGCAGCAGGTAGCCGTCCTCGTCCCGGTCCACCAGGATGCCGCGCTTCTGCAGCTCCTCGATGGGCACCCGGACGTTGCCGATCCGGGCCCGCAGCTCCGGGTCCTCGTAGTACGAGTCCGGCGTCGCGAGGAACTCGACACCCTCCTCGACCAGCGCGTCGACGGCACGCAGGATGTCGTTCGTGGCGAGCGCGAGGTGCTGCGCGCCCGGCCCGCGGTAGAACTCCAGGTACTCGTCGATCTGCGACTTCTTCTTGCCGAGCGCCGGCTCGTTGAGCGGGAACTTGACCCGGTGGTTGCCGGACGCGACCACCTTCGACATCAGGGCGGAGTAGTCGGTGGCGATGTCGTCGCCGATGAACTCGGCCATGTTGGTGAAGCCGAGGACCCGGTTGTAGAAGGCGACCCACTCGTCCATGGCGCCGAGCTCGACGTTGCCGACCACGTGGTCGAGTGCCTGGAAGATCCGCTTCGGGGCGCCCGGGCGCTTGCGGTGGCTCGACGTCCGGGCCACGTAGCCGGGCAGGTACGGACCGGTGTAGTGCTCCCGGTTGACCAGGGTGTGCCGGGTCTCGCCGTACGCCGCGATCGCCGCGATCCGCACGGTGCCGAACTCGTCGCTGATGTCGTGCGGCTCCTCGAGCACGGTGGCGCCCTGCGCGCGGGCGTGCTCGACGCACTTGTCCACGTCCGGGACGGCGAGGGCGATGTCGGTGATGCCGTCGCCGTGCCGGGCGTGGTGGGCGATGACCGGGCTGTCCGGGTCGACGCCGCCCTGGACGACGAACCGGATCGCGCCGCTCTTCAGCACGTACGACATGTGGTCGCGGTTGCCGGTCTCCGGGCCGGAGTAGGCGATCAGCTCCATCCCGAACGCGGACTGGAAGAAGTGCGCCGACTGCGTGGCGTTGCCGACCGCCCAGACGATCGCGTCCCATCCGGTGACCGGGAACGGGTCGCCCGCCGAGTCGTACTCGACCAGACCGACCAGCTGCTTGAGCGTGTCCAGGTCGAGCTCCGCGAGTCGCTCTTCGTTGGTCAGCGTGTCATTGACGGACATCGTGCACCCTCCCGTGGCCGGCTGATGACACACAGGTTGGAACGCGGGTGTGGTCTGCGCAACAAGCACATTTTTCGTCGCGCAGATTGCACAGATCGCGCCCCCACTACCGGGGAGTACTAGACAGAATGCCCACCGTAGCGGGCCGACCGGCCCAGCTCCTCCTCGATCCGGATCAGCCGGTTGTACTTCGCCGTGCGGTCACTGCGGGACAGCGACCCGGTCTTGATCTGGCCGCATCCGGTGGCGACGGCCAGGTCGGCGATCGTGGTGTCCTCGGTCTCGCCGGAGCGGTGCGAGATCACCACCCGGTAGCCGGCGCGCCGGGCCGTCTCGACCGTACGCAAGGTCTCGGTGAGCGTGCCGATCTGGTTGACCTTCACGAGGATCGCGTTGGCGTAGCCGCCCTCGATGCCGCTGGTCAGCCGGTCGGCGTCGGTGCAGAACACGTCGTCGCCGACGAGCTGCAGCCGGTCCCCGGCCTGCTCGGTGAGCCTGCGCCAGCCGGCGAAGTCGTCCTCGGCCATCGGGTCCTCGATCGAGCTGATCGGGTAGCGCCCGGCGAGGTCCAGCAGGTAGGCGATGTGCTCGTCCGGGGTCCGGCGGCGGCCCTCCCCCTCGTACGCATAGATGCCGTCCTCGAAGAACTCGGAACTGGCCGGATCAAGGCAGATCGCGACGTCGGCGCCGGGCCGGTAGCCGGACTCCTCGATCGCGCGCACCACGAACCGCAGCGCCTCGTCGGCGTCCGCGAGATCCGGCGCGAACCCGCCCTCGTCGCCCACGTTGACGCTGTGCCCGGCCGCCGCGAGCTGCCCGCGCAGGACATGAAAGATCTCCGAGCCCATGCGTACGGCGTCAGCGAACGTGGCCGCGCCCACCGGCGAGATCATGAACTCCTGGAAGTCGAGCGGGTTGTCCGCGTGCGCCCCGCCGTTGATGACGTTCATCATCGGGACCGGCAGCAGCCGCGCGCCGACGCCGCCGACGTACCGGTAGAGCGGCAGCCGGTGTGCCCGGGCCGCCGCCTTCACCGTCGCGAGCGACACCCCGAGGATCGCGTTCGCGCCGAGCCGGGCCTTGTCCTTCGTCCCGTCCAGCTCGATCATCACGGTGTCGACCAGCGCCTGGTCCTCGGCGTCCAGGCCGATCACGGCCTCGGCGATCTCCCCGTTCACCGCGGCGACGGCCTTGGTCACCCCCTTGCCGTGATAGCGCCGCGGGTCGCCGTCGCGCAGCTCGACCGCCTCGTTCGCCCCGGTCGACGCCCCGGACGGCACGGCGGCCCGCCCGGCCGAGCCGTCCTCGAGGAGCACGTCGACCTCGACGGTCGGGTTGCCCCGGCTGTCGAGGATCTGCCGCCCGGTCACCCTGCTGATCGCCGTCATGCGTGTTCTCCCTGGTCCGCTCGTCGATGACGGGAGCCAGCGTGGACCGTGACGACCGGTGCTGTCATCGCGAGGAGAACCACGTTGACCTGTACCCCGGGGTACGGGTTTAGGGTCGCGGCATGCGGGTGGGTGAACTGGCACGCCGGACCGGGACGACGGTGCGGGCGCTGCGCTACTACGAGGCGGCCGGGCTGGTGGTGCCGCGGCGGCTCGGCAACGGCTACCGCGACTACGCGCCGATCGCCGAGCGGCAGGTCGCGCAGATCCGGGAGCTGATGGCGCTCGGCCTCACCGTCGAGGAGACCCGCCCGTTCGTCGAGTCGATCGCGAACGACGACGACGTGTGCGCCGCGGCGGTGGCCACCTTCCGCAGCACGGTGAGCACCCTGCAGGCGCGCATCGGCGAGCTGACCGCCCAGCGCGACGCGCTCGACGCCCGGATCGACGACGCCGCCCGCCGGCTCGTGACGAGCCCGCCGCCCAGCGACGCCGACCCGTCCTGGCTGGTCGGGCAGCCGCTTCCGGACCTGGACTTCTACGGCACCGACGGCCGCCCGGTGAACCTGGGTGCCCTGGGTCCGGGTCGTAGCGTCGTCTTCGTCTATCCGCTCACCGGCCGGCCCGGGGTGGACCTGCCGCGGGGCCTGCTCGAGGTGCACGGCGCGCGCAGCGACGGGCACTGGCTGCGCGACCACCACGCGGAGATCCTCGCGGCCGGGGCGGCCCGGGTCTACGGCCTGTCCGCGCAGTCGACCGGATACCAGCGGGAGCTCGTGCACCGGCTGCGGCTGCCGTACCCGCTGATCCCCGACCCGAAGCTGACCCTGGCGGCGAAGGCCGGGCTACCGGCCCTGACGGCCGACGACGTGACCGTTTATGAGCGCGTCACCCTGATCGTCGCGGACGACCTGGTGGAGCATGTCTTCCATCCGATCCCGGACCCGGCGTCGCACGCCCTCGAGGTGATCCGGTGGTTGATACAGAGTCCTACCGGCGCCAGGATTCTCTGATGTTGACCAGCAGCACCAGCACGGCCGCCGCGAAGAAGCCGAACGTCACCACGTAGCGCCCGTCGAACCAGAGCACCGCCAGCAGGGCCAGGCTCGCGCAGGCCAGCAGGATGCGCAGCAGCACGGCGAGCAGCTTGCCGCGCACGAAGCCCTCGACGCAGAGCAGGAGCAGCAGCAGGATCAGCGCGGTCTCCTGCCCGGCGATCTGCGTGATCGGCGAGGCGAGCGCGCCGATCGCCCACAGGATCAGCGGGGTGCTCAGCACCGCCCACCACGACTGCGCCCGGCCCAGGAAGCCCTCGGCCGGCTCCATCGGCAGCCGCCGGTGCAGCAGGTGATCGTGCGGGTTCTGGGCGACCGGCCCGGCCGTGGATGTCCGATACAGCTCATCGGCGAGACGGGTGCGCTCCATCCGCAGGCTCAGCAGCTTCTGCTCCTGCCCGACGAGCGCGCGCACCTCCGGATCGGCGGCGGACAGGCCCGCCGCCTCCACCGCGAGGGCGTGCCGCATCGCACTGATCTCCTGGTCCAGCTCCGCGATCCGGTCACGGTCCCGCTGGGTACGGATCTCCGCGTACCGTTTCTCCTCGGCCGGGTTCGGCACCACCTTGGCGAGCCCGGCCCAGCCCACCGGGTCGGCCCAGGACGGGCGCACCGAGCCGTCGCGGCCGTACCGGGGACCGGCCGGTCCGCGTTCGCCGCCGAGCCGGTCGCGGGTGTCGCGCCCCCACAGGCCCCGGAAATCGCGCACCCACGGGGTGTCGTCGCCGATCACCACCGGGTGCCAGGCCTCGGGCTGGCCCGGTCCGACGGAACGGCCGTCGCCACGGGCGTAGTCGACGTACGGAATCCCCACGGTCTTCCGATGCTCCCCGGACCAGGGCGCCATCAACCGGGCGGACCAGCGCAGCACGTCGACCAGGCCACGCAGCCGCGGCGGCCGCACCGTGATCAGGTAGTCGCCGGCGAGGTAGGCGCCGGAGTGCGAGCCGGCCCCGACGAAGACGACCGGGTGGTCGCCGTCCACCACGCTCAGGTCCGGGTCGTCCCAGCGCCGCCGCAGGTCGTCGCCGACCTCGTCGTGCGCCGAGAAGACCACCCAGGCGGGCCGGGGCTCGGCGCCGGCCGCGTCCAGGAAGACGGTGACCTGCTCCCAGTCGCCCTCGTGCTCGTTGACGCCGCCGAACGCGCTGCGCCAGTTGTTGAACGAGTAGAAGAACCAGTACTGCAGCACGATCCACGGGTCGTCGCGCACGACGCGGCCGTAGTACATCGGCCGGCCCGGCTCCAGGTGGTCGCGCTGGAGCAGCCAGGAGTGCGCGGCGCTGCCGCCCGGGACGCTGCCCCGGAACAGCAGCGAGAACCGGTTGAGCGTGTCGACCAGGCGCGCGGTCAGCCCCACCGAGGCGAGCCGGCTGGCCCGGGCCAGGTGCGGCGGCCGCTCCCGCAGCGGGATGTGCGCGTGCTTCTCCCCGCTGCCGATGCCCGATATCGAATAGCCGACGCCGTGCTGCGGGCCGCCCGCCGTGGCGAGGCTGTCCAGCGTCAGGCTGCCGGGCTCGGTGAGCTGCACCGGGCTGTTGCCGGGGTCGGCGCGCCAGAGGCCGGCCCGGCTCACGTACCGCTCGACCGAAACCGGGAAGAAGTATTCGCCCTCGGTGTACTTGGCCACCGGCTCGTGCGCGCGCAGCAGCCGCAGGTCGTCCGCAGTCCCCAAGACCGTTCCTCTCGGCATTCCATGACGCGTGCCGAGGCTATATTCTCGCCGAGGATAGTCAACAAATTTACTATCGGGAGGACCCGGGATGAAGTCGTTCCGTCAAGCCGTCGAGGCCCGCGACACCGCCGCGATCGAGGCCCTCCTCGCCGACGACGTGGTGTTCACCAGCCCGGTCGCGTTCAAGCCCTACCCCGGCAAGCCGATCACCGCGGCCATCCTGCGCGGCGCCATGCGCGTCTTCGAGGACTTCCGCTACCTGCGCGAGATCGGCGAGCCGGACGGCCGCGACCACGCCCTGGTCTTCGAGGCCACCGTGAACGGCAAGGCGGTGACCGGCTGCGACTTCCTGCACCTCGACGAGAACGGCCTCATCGACGACATCATGGTGATGGTCCGCCCGCTCACCGGCGCACAGGCCCTCGCCGAGGCGATGGCCGCCCAATTCGACCGGATCCAGCGCGAGGCCTCGGACACTTCCGATTGACCGCGGAGCGGCGGGGTACAGCCGCTGTCGTGACTGTTGTGATCACCGGGGCCTCGAGCGGGGTCGGGCGGGCCGTGGCGCTCGCATACGCAGAGCAGGGCGCGCGGCTGGTGCTGGCCGCCCGCTCCCGGCCTCCGCTGGAGGCTGTCGCACAGGCCTGCCGAGAGGCAGGGGCTTCATTCGTACGGGTGGCAGCGGCCGACGTGAACGACCCGGCCGCCGTCGACGCGATCCCGGACGGCGAGGTCGACGTCTGGGTGCACACCGCGGCGGTGATGGCGTACGGCCGGTTCGAGGACGTGCCCGCCGATGTGTTCAACAAGGTCGTCGAGACGGATCTGATCGGCGCCGCCAACGTGGCACGCACCGCGCTGGCCGTGTTCCGCCGGCAGGGGCGCGGAGTCCTGATCTACGGCGGTTCGCTGCTGGGGACGGTCGTCACGCCGTACACAAGCTCCTATGTCACGAGCAAGTGGGGACTTCGCGCCCTCGTGCGCTCGCTGCGCCTGGAGACCCGGGACGCGCCGGACATCCACGTCTGTCTCGTCTCGCCCGGCTCGGTGGACACCCCGATCTACCGGACCGCCGCCAACTTCGCGGGCCGCTACGGTCAGCCGCCGCCCCCTGTCGACTCGCCGGAGAAGGTGGCGCGGGCGATCGTCCGGTGCGCCCGCAAGCCGCGCGCCGTCGTCACCGTCGGCCTCGCGAACCGGATCATCCAGTTCGGCTTCGTGGCGATGCCGCCGGTCTACGACGCGCTGGTCGGCCCGCTGATGCGGGTGGGCGGCCTGTCCCGCGAGGAGGTGACGCCGCACGAGGGGAACGTCTTCGCGCCGGCGCCGCCCCCGTCGGATCCGGAGGCGGCGTCCCGGCGGCGCCGATGGGCTCGCGGGGCCACGGCCGCGGCGGTCGGCGCCGGGGTGGCAGGGGCGGCGCTGGCGGTCAGGTACGCGGCGTCCCGCTGACCCGGCTCGCTGATCAGGCCGGCCACACCGCCCGTGCCTGATCGGCGAGCTCCTCGCCCTGCCGCAGCCCGGCACGGACGGCCACGACCCGCCGCGACGCGTCCATGAAGTTCGGCCCGAAGTCCTCGAGCGCGGCCTGGTCCGGTTCGATCAGCAACGTCTTCCCGGCCCCGGTGGCCGCCATCTCGGCGAGGATCCGATCCCTGCTGAGCGCGGCCATCGGCGCCAGCACCACCAGATGATCGGCCCCGGCCGCCAGATCCGCGCCGGCGCCCACCCGGACACCGCCGTCGATGTACCGCCGATCCCCGATCGTCACCGGCGGCATCAGCCCCGGTACCGCGCAGCTCGCCGACACGGCCCGCAGCAGCGGCGCCCCGGAGGCGCGGTCCAGCACGACGTCCTCGCCGGTCACCGCGTCCACGACGACCAGCCGCAGATCGCGGTCGGCGGGCCAGTCCCGGACCGGCACCAGCGGCTCCATCCGGGCCAGATAGGTGGCCTCGTCCTGGTTGGGCGCGGCCAGAGCGAGGGCCCCGACCTGGGCCCGGGCCTGCTGCGGCGGCACCGAGGGATCGGCCAGCACCGCGAAGGCCGCCATCACCCGCCCCATGCTCCCGCCGACCGCGCCGCCGCCCGCAGCGCCGGTGCGCGCGCTGCCACCGCTCGGGCCGCCGGCTCGTGGCGGCGCTTCGATCTGCTGCAGCGCCACCGCCGCTTCCAGGTCGACGCCGGCCGCGAGCAGCGTGCCGACCACCGAGCCGGCCGACGTGCCGACGATGGTCTCCGCGCCGCCGAGCGGGACACCGGCCCGTTGCAGGCCGAGAAGGACACCGAGATGCCACGCGATGCCGGTCACGCCGCCACCGCCGAGAACCAGAGCCGTAGTCACGTACTGGACGGTAACCGAACCTCGCCAGGAGTGCTCCGGACGCCGGGCCGGGAAACCCACAGCGACCTCGATCAGCGGCAGCGGCGCACGCCCGGCAGGCCGATGATCAGCGCGGCGCCCACCGTCGTGTGCATCCCGATGAGGACCATCGTGGTGGTCGGGCCGATCGCACTGCCGAGCGGTCCGGCCAGGGAGATCAGGAGCAGGATCAAACCCGCGATCCGGTACGTCCGGACCGGCCGCTTCGTGGTCCGCTCCAGCACCGCGAGCAGTCCCCAGGCGGCGGCCCCGGCCAGCAGCGCCGTCACCACCACCGCGACCGGCCCGACGGCCTGGACCGTCCCGCCCTGCCGGACCGTCAGCTCGTGGCCGGCCCACGGGACGTTGACGGCCCACAGCAGCAGCGCCCCGGCCGCGCCGGCCGCCACCGTGATCGCCCGGCCGAGACGCCGGTGCGCCGTGTAGTCGTTCGTCGTGTTCTCCGCGATCCGCATGTCGTTCGTCATGCCGCTCACTCTCCGGCCCGGTCCCGGGTGTGCACATCGGACCGGCGACGCCGCCGGCGCCCTCCTTGGAGTGGCCGCCGTACAACTTTGGATGGTGTCGCGGCGGACGCCCCGCCGGTTAGCCTCGCCACGTGATCAGGTATCTGCCGGCCGGCCCCCGGGCCGGCGACGGCGAGCACGGCCCGCGGGCGCTTCCCGCCGTCGCCGTCATGCTCGCGATCTCGGGCGTGCTGATCGCCATGACGGTCCTCGGCCTGTGGAGCGACCGCTCCCCCGGCCCGCTGCTCGCCCTCGACCTCGTCGCCGGCGTGCTGAGCTGGCTGCTCACCCCGCTCGTGCTGTGGCGCCCGGTCGCCGCGACCGGCGTGCTCACCGTCCTCGCGGCGGTCTCCCCGGCCGCCACCCCGCCGGCCACGATCGGCGCGCTGCAGGTGGCGCGGCGGTGCCCCACCCGGCAGGCGGTCGTGGTGGCCGCGGCCGGCGTGGCGGCCCACGCCGTGCAGGGGCTGTGGCGGTCGAACGGCGGTATCTCGTACGGATGGTGGTTGATTCTGATCACCGCGGGCTATGGCGCTCTGCTCGGCTGGGGCGCGTGGGCCCAGGCCCGGGAGGCGCTGATCCGGCAGCTGCGGGAGCGCGCCCGGCGGGCCGAGGCCGAGCAGGGCCGCCGGGTCGCCGAGGCCCGCATGCTGGAACGCCGCAAGATCGCCCACGAGATGCACGACGTGCTCGCGCACCGGCTGTCGCTGCTCGCCACGTTCGCCGGCGCGATGGAGTACCGGCCGGACTCCTCGCCCGAGCAGATGTCGAGGGCGGCCGGCGTGGTGCGCACCGGCGTGCACCAGGCGCTGGAGGAGCTCCGCGAAGTGATCAACCTGCTGCGGGAGGACGAGTTGTCCGAAGATGATCGGCCGCAGCCGGTGCTCGCCGATCTGCCGCGCCTGGTGGCCGAGTCGCGGGCCGCGGGGACGGATGTCGATTTGTCGGTCGTTGTGGAAAAATCGGATGCCGCCCCTCCGGTCGTGGCCCGCACCGCCTATCGGGTGATCCAGGAGGGACTCACCAACGCCCGCAAGCACGCCGCGGGGCGGGCCGTCCACGTCGTTCTCGAAGGCGGGCCCGGCACCGGTCTGTCCCTGTCGGTGATCAACTCGCTGGGTGACGGCCCGGCCGGTTTCTCCGGCGGCGCCGGCCTGGTCGGCCTCACCGAACGGGTCCGGCTCGCCGGCGGCCGGCTCGACCACGAGGTCGCCGGGGGCGAATTCCGGCTGCGGGCGTCGCTACCATGGCCGGCGTGACGCAGCCGGTACGTGTTCTCGTCGTCGACGACGACGCCCTGGTCCGCGCGGGTCTGACCATGATGCTCGACGGCGCGCCCGGCATCGCGGTGGTCGGCGAGGCGGACGACGGCGACCAGGTGCCGGCCGCCACCGACGCGCACGCCCCCGACGTCGTGCTGATGGACCTGCGGATGCCCCGCGTCGACGGCATCACCGCGACCCGGCGGCTGCGGGCCCGGCCCCGGCCGCCCGAGGTGATCGTGCTGACCACCTTCGACACCGACGAGAACATCCTGCACGCGCTGCGCGCCGGCGCCAGCGGATTCCTGCTCAAGGACACCCCGCCGGCCCGGATCGCCGAGGCGGTCCGCCAGGTCGCGGCCGGCGAGCCGATCCTGTCGCCGCGGATCACCCGCCGGCTGATGGACCGGGTCGCCGTCCAGGCCGGGGCGTACACGCAGGCCACCCGGGTCCTCGACGGGCTCAGCCCGCGCGAGCGGGACGTGGTGCTGGCGGTCGGCCGGGGTTTCAACAACGCCGAGATCGCGAAGGACCTCGGCATGACCCTGGCGACCGTGAAGACCCATGTCTCCCGGATTCTCACGAAGCTCGACCTGGACAATCGCACGCAGATCGCTCTTCTCGCCCATGATGCGGGCCTGATCTGATGAGCCATTCGATATGCACCTGACGGCCACCCCGGTCGCCGATACTGGCAGTTGTCTATACAGACCGGCGAACGGAGTTCCGCATGGCCCGACGCATCCTGATGGTCACGGCGCCCGCCTTCGCGGGGTTCGTGGCCCTGCTCCTCTCGACGATCACGGTGCCGGCCTCGGCGGCCGCCGCCCTCACCGTCGCCCAGGCGATCAGCAGCCAGGGCGGCACCGGCTCGGTCGTGGGATACGTCGTCGGCGAGCCGACCGCGACGAACACCGTGAGGTTCAGCGGCTTCACCGGTGACACGGCGATCGCGATCGCCGACAGCAGGACCGAGACCGGTACGAGCCGGATGGTCTACGTGCAGGTGACCAGCGCCTATCGGACGTCGTTCGGGTTGCTCTCGAACCCGTCGCTGATCGGTGAGCAGATCACCGTCACCGGCTCCCTGACCGCCTATTTCTCCCATGCCGGCCTGAAGTCGCCGACCGCGATGTCCGGCTCCGGGGCGACACCCTCCCCCACCGCCTCCTCGGATGCCTATTATGCCGCCGCGTCGGGCAAATCAGGCGATGCGCTGAAAAATGCCCTGCACACCATCATCTCCACCAATGTGACGACCATCAGCTACGACGCCGTCTGGAACGCCCTCAAGGTCACCGACCAGGACCCGTCCAACGCGGCGAACGTCGTCCTGCTCTACTCCGGGATCAGCCGGTCCAAGACCCTGAACGGCGGCAACAGCGGCAACTGGAACCGCGAGCACGTCTGGGCCCAGTCGCACGGCGACTTCGGCACCGGCAACGGCCCCGGCACCGACCTGCACCACCTGCGCCCCGAGGACGTCACGATCAACGCGACCCGCGGCAACAAGGACTTCGACACCGGCGGCAGCGCCGTCTCCGGCGCCTCCGGCAACTACACCGACGCCGACTCGTGGGAGCCGCGCAACGCGGTCAAGGGCGACGTGGCACGGATGATCTTCTATATGGCGGTCCGTTACGAGGGCGGCGACGGCTTCGCCGACCTCGAGGTCAACAACTCGGTGAGCAACGGCTCCCACCCGTACCTCGGAAAGCTCTCCACGTTGCTGACCTGGAACTCGCAGGATCCGCCGGACGCGGCCGAAAGGAACCGCAACCAGGTGATCTACAGCTCCTACCAGCACAACCGGAACCCGTTCATCGACCACCCGGAGTGGGTCAACTCGATCTTCGGTTGATGGCAGCGATCCGACATGGTGTTCTCTGATCGGAAAGGTGAACATCATGGATATGCAGCTGCAGCGAATCCGCGAGGGGCTGTCCGGCGCCGGCCGGGTCCTGGACGGCCCGTTCGGCCCCCGCCGGATCACCTACGCCGACTACACCGCGTCCGGGCAGGCGCTCGACTTCGTCGAGGACTTCATCCGCGACCAGGTGCTGACCCGTTACGCCAACACGCACACCGAGGCGTCGGCCACCGGCGCGCAGACCGGGGCGCTGCGCGAGGAGGCCCGCTCGATCATCCACCGCAGCGTCGGCGGCGGCCCCCACCACGTGGTGATCTTCTGCGGTTCGGGGGCGACCGCGGCGGTCGCGAAGCTCGCCGGGATCCTGGGGTTGAGGATTCCGGAAAACCTCGATGATGCGTACGACCTGAGCGCCCGGATCCCGGCCGGCGAGCGGCCGGTCGTGTTCGTCGGGCCCTACGAGCACCACTCCAACGAACTCCCCTGGCGGGAGTCGATCGCCGACGTCGTCGAGATCGATTCGGACCACACCGGGCACGTCGACCTCGGTGTGCTGCGGGAGGCGCTGATCGCGTACCGGGACCGCCCGCTGCGGATCGGCAGCTTCTCCGCGGCCTCCAACGTCACCGGCATCCTCACCGACACGGCCGCGGTCTCGGCGGTGCTGCGCGAGCACGGCGCCCTCTCGGTCTGGGACTACGCCGCCGCCGGCCCGTACGTGCCGATCACCATGGACGGCAAGGACGCCGTCTTCCTCTCCCCGCACAAGTTCGCGGGCGGCCCGCAGACTCCCGGCGTGCTCGTGGTGGACCGCCGGCTGCTGACGAACCGGGTGCCGGTCATCCCCGGCGGCGGCACCGTCGCGTACGTCGACCCGACCGGCCACCGCTACCTCACCGACCCGGTCGCCCGCGAGGAGGGCGGCACCCCGGCCATCGTCGAGTCGATCCGGGCCGGCCTGGTCTTCGCCGTGAAGGACGCCGTCGGCACCGACGTGATCCAGGAGCGCGAGCACGCCCTGTGGCGCCGCGCCCGCGACCGCTGGCGGGCCGAGCCGGCCATCGAGATCCTCGGCGACCTGGACGCCGACCGCCTCTCCATCGTCTCGTTCCAGATCCGCGCCGGCGACCGCTACCTGCACCACAACTACGTGGCGGCGCTGCTCAACGACCTCTTCGGCATCCAGGCCCGCAGCGGCTGCTCCTGCGCCGGCCCCTACGGCCACCGCCTCCTCGGCATCGACGAGTCCCACTCCCGCGAGTTCCGCGGCGAGATCGTGGACGGCTGGGAGGGCATCAAGCCGGGCTGGAGCCGGCTCAACCTCAACTACTTCATCTCCGAGACCGTCGCCGACTACCTCATCGACGCGGTCCTGCTGATCGCCGCGCACGGCGCCCGGCTGCTCCCGGAGTACCGCTTCGACCCCCGTACCGGCCGCTGGACCCACCTCCGCCACCGGCACCCGGATCTGCGCCTCGCCGACCTGCGCCTCAACCCCGACGGCACCGTCACCACACCGCCGCCCCCGTCGGAGACCGTCGGTGAGGACGCCCTGGCCGGCTACCTCACCGAGGCGCGCTCCCTTCTCACCAGCCGCCCTCTGCCCGCCGACGGCACCCGCCTCGACCTGCCGCCGGCCTTCGAGAAGCTGCGCTGGTTCCTCCTCCCGGACGTCTGCCTGCCCTGAGCTCCCCCGCCTGACCGGCTCTCGGCCCCCGCCCGGGAACCCGGCTGCAGCGCGTTGCTGCGCCCGGGCCTTCGCGACGACAACGGGCTGCAGCCGGCCGGGCTCTCTACGCCGGTGGCTGGAGGAGCCGCGGGCCGAGATCGTCGCCACGGGGACGTGGCTCCATGACGATCTCGTCCCTATGGCCGTGCGGATCGTGACGTCGAACTACATGCCCGGGCCGGTCAGGTGGGAGTAGGGGCGGTCCATCGGTCGGTGTGGACGGCCTGCTGCCAGGGGGTTCGGTGGCGCCAGCCGTGGCGCTCCAGGTCGGGGGTCTGCTCGAGGTGGGTGACCGGGCCGACGCAGAGCCAGGCGACCGGGCGGATGGTCGCGGGGATGTCCAGCAACTGCTGGACGAACGGTTCGCGGTAGAAGGAGACCCAGCCGACTCCCAGGTCTTCGGCGGTGGCGGCCAGCCAGAGGTTCTGGATGGCCAGGCATACCGAATAGAGGCCGGCGTCGGCGATGGCGTGCCGGCCCAGGACCGCGGGGCTGCCGCGATCGGGGTCGTAGGTCACCACGATGGAGAGCGTGCTCTCCCGTACCCCCTCGATTTTGATCTTGTGAAAGGGCGCGGCGTCGGGGAGGGTGGCCGCGAAGACGTCGCGCTCGTGCATCACGTGTTCGTGGAAGGCGGCCCGGGTCGCGGCGTCGCGGATCACGATGAAGTCCCAGGGCTGGGAGAGACCTACGCTGGGCGCGGCGTGGGCGGCGGACAGCACGCGGGCGAGCACCTCGTCCGGGATCGGCGCGCCGGTGAACTGGCCGCGCACGTCGCGGCGGCGGTGGATGACGTCGTAAACGTGGTTCATGGGCAGGCTCCCGCTGCGTCCTGCCCCGGCGGACCGGGGCGACCGTGAGCGAGGCCGGTCTTCGGACTCCCGGATCGACGCCTCACCGCCCGCCTTCCCAGCCAGGCCGGCCATCGAGATGACCGGCCCGGAAGCCAGTGGCTGCGCACGAGGCGCGTGGGCGGCAGCTCCCCGGTCACCGCGGCGGGCCCGTGCCGGAATCACACCGGCTTCCCAGATTCTCCCCGCCCTGACCGGGCGGGGCACCTCGCGACAAGTTCGTGCCGCCGGAAACCCTACCCGCTAGCGGGGGCGGCGGCGCGGGCGGCGGTCCGGCGGCGCCCAGACGGTCCTGCGCCGCACGCCGCACGACGATCGGCGGCCCGGCTTGCGGATGCGGGTGCCGTGCGGCGGCTGAGCCGGTTCCACTGATCCTCCTGGGCGGGACGGTTGTGAATGCGGGTCGCGCCTACCCCGCCCGCACGAGATCCAAACACCGGGAACTCTAGCGAAGATCCTCGATGCGCCAGCCGCGGGTCACTCATGGACATCGAGCGATACCGTCGGGGCATGCCGGCCTTCGAGATCAAACCCATCGGGTACGTGGAGAACGGGCGGACCGACGTTCAGCACACCGACAACTGGGGCGCGGTCGTCAGCACGATCGTCGTCGATGCGGTGTTCGGCGACGCGTGCCTGCAAGGGCTCGAGGACTTCTCGCACGTCGAGGTGCTGTTCGTCTTCGACCGGCTCGCGGAGCTCGACGACTATCGGGAGCCTCGGCCCTATCGCGGGCGGGCGGATCTGCCGGCTGTCGGGATCTTCGCGGGGCGGGGGCCGCGGCGACCGAATCGGATCGGGGTGACGACCTGCTCCATCGTGGCGGTGGAGGGGCGGGTGCTGACCGTGCGCGGGCTGGACGCCGTGGACGGGACACCGGTCGTCGACCTCAAGCCGGCCATGCGGGAGTTCAGCCCTGAGGACCTGACGCAACCGGCGTGGGTCAGCGAGATGATGACGGAGTACTTTCAGCCGTGATGCGCACCGAGATCCTGGTCAAGCAGGGTGACGAGGTCGTCGCCGACGACACGAGCGACGTGCGGTATCAGATCGCGTCGGTGAGCAAGCAGTTCACCGCGGCGGCCGTGCTGATGCTCGCGGAGAAGGGCGCGCTCGCGCTCGACGACGACCTGGGGCGGTGGATCGGCGGGTGGCCGGCGATCACGCTGCACCAGCTGCTCACGCACACGGCCGGGGTCGGTCACTGGGAGGACTTCCCGGAGACCGATCTGTCCCAGGGGGACGGCGCACTGCTGGCAACCTTCCGGGACGCGCCTCTGAAGTTCGCGCCCGGCACCCGGTGGTACTACAGCAGCCCCGGCTACGTCCTGCTCGCGCACGTCGTCCAGCGGGCGAGCGACACCCCCTACCGCGCCTACCTCGCCGAACGGATCTTCACGCCGCTCGGTCTGAGCAGGACGTTCGCCGGGAACGCGCCCGCGGGCGAGCCGGACCTGGCGACCGGGCACGACGCGGACGGCAATGCCGTGGACAGCTGGGAGCTCGACATCACCGGGATGGGCGCCGGGGATCTCTGGTCGACCGCGCACGACCTCATGACCTGGCTCGACGCGCTCCGCACCGACGCGCTGCTGAGTGAACACTCCCGGTCACTGATGCTCAGCGACCATGGGCACGGCTACGGCTACGGCACGTTCGTTAGGGAGGTCAACGGCCGGCCCGCGTGGTATCACACCGGGCACAACCGAGGATTCAAGGCGCTGGCCGGCAGTGTGCCGACCGTTGACCGCCGCATCGTCGTGGTGAGCAACACCGAGCGCACGGACCCCCGTACGCTCGAAAGGCTTTTCTAATCAGCGTCGAAACTCTCGGCACGCAATCCGGCGGCGGTGAGCGCGTCGAGACGATCCGCCTGGGCGGCCTCCTCGTTGCGGACCAGCTCGGCATACTCGATCAGCACGCTCGGGTCGGTGGTGTCGTCGATCCGGTCGAAGTAGCGCTGCGTCTGCCGGACCGCCTCGGCGTAGCCCTCGGCGGCCGCCCGGATCCGGATCAAGGTCTCGTCTGCCATGGGCAGCGGGTACCCGCCCGCCGAGCCGTTCATGCAGCCGGCTAATGCCGAGCCGTTCATGCAGCCGGCTGATTCGGAGCGGAATTGAACGCCATTCGCGTCCGGATCGTCAGTGAAGTAGGCGCGCGGCCCCGCCGGGGAGTTGCCGGGGCCGCCTAAGCTTCACGGACGGTGACGACGAAGATGTGGAAGATGCTCGCGGCGCTCCTCGCGATCCCGGTGGGGGCGGTCGTCGCGGCTGCCCCGGCCGAGGCCATCGCGAACGGGGAGAGCGTGCCCGACGGGCGCTATCCGTTCGCGGTCAAGCTGATCGACAACGGTATTCCGACCACCGACGGCGGCACCCGCGACAGCTCCTGCTCCGGCGGCCTCATCTCGCCGCACTGGGTGCTCACCGCCGGACACTGCTTCCAGGACGAGAACGGCGACCGGGTCGATCGGCCGGTCGCCGAGGAGTCCCTCGCGGCGGTCGGGCGCACCGATCTGACCGGCGAGGACGGGCACATGGCCGAGGTCGTCGAGGTGCGCCAGCACGGGTCGGCCGACGTCGCGCTCGCCCGGCTCGACAGGGCGATAACGGACATCACTCCCCTGCGGCTCAGCCGGAAACGTCCGGCCGCCGGGCAGAAGGCACGGCTTGTCGGGTACGGGTTCACGAAGGCCACGAACAGGAAGACGCCTGATCGCCTGCGGACAGGGCAGTTCAAGGTCAGCGGCGTCGAGAAGGTCGAGATGGGCCTTTCCGGGCTGGCGCCGAAGGCGAGCACGAGCCCGTGCGAGCGGGACTCGGGCGGGCCGTACTTCACCGAGTCGGGCGGGGCCGCCACCGTCATCGGCGTGGTCAGTCGCGGACCCTCGTGCCCGCACACCGGGCCGGACATCGCCACCAGGGTCGATGCGGTGGCGCCCTGGATCCTGAAGGTCATCAAGTCGGATCTGGCGGCGCCCTCGAAGTCGCCCGCCTCGTCTCCCGCCCCGGGCCGCTCGCGATCGAAGCCGGTCGCCGCTCCGCAGGCCGGACCGCCGGCAGCGCTCACCCTGCGGCCCGTCGCGCTGTTATCGATTCCGGTCGTGGTCGTGGCGACGATCGGGATCGCGCTGGCCGTGCGCGGGAAGCGGCGCTATCGGGGGCGACGGCGTTACTGAGAGTCACTTTCCATTGCGAGGAGCCCGGTCACTGTCACCTGCATCGCCCGGGACAGCCGGGCCGCGAAATCGACGCGCGAATGGGCCAGGCGCGGGTCCTGAACCGCTTCGGCCACCGCCGGTGACGGATTGGCGAACGGCCACAACCCCGCCACCAGCAGGATCAGGGTCGCGACGAGCTCTCGCGCGGCCGTCCAGGGCAAGAGCTTCATTCGTACGATGAGAAGTTTCGCCAGACGCACCTGCAGTTCCGCATGAGCGAGTTTGAAGGCGCGCGCCGTTTCGGCGGAAAGGTTGCGCTCCAATGCGGTGCCGAGCGCGCTCCAGAGCTCGCACAACAGCGGGCGGCCGGCGGCCGAACGGGCCAGCGCATCGACGACATCGAGTGGCTCACCCTCCGGGAGCTGGGCGGGCAGGCTCGCCAGCCACTCGTCGAACTCCTGATTCAGCAGGGCGAAGAAGACCGCCTCGCGGGTTTCGAAATAGCGGACCACGTTGGTTTTGGAAAGGCCCACCCGGCGGGAGAGCTCGCGGAGGCTGATGTCGCTCAGCGGTATTTCGGTCAGCAGTTCCGCCGCCGCGCCGAGAATGGCACGGCGGCGGAGTTCGCGCTGTTCGGGGCTGCGGGCGCGCTGGAACTCCGGGGTGGTCATCGGGCTGAGGCTACCGACTCACTCACGGCACGCCACCGCTCATCGGAGGCCCTCAACGTCGCCGCCTGCTGCGCGGCAACCGCGACCGCGTCGGCGCCGAGCAGCAGGTGCAGCGGCGGCTCCGGGTGCTCGACCAGGTCGATGAGCACCCCTGCGACGCGGGCCGGATCTCCCGGCTGGCGGCCGTCGGCACTCCTCAGGCGGGCCACGACCGGCTCGATGACCGCGCGGTACGCGTCGCTGACCGGGTGCTCGGCCATCGACGTGCCGGCCCAGTCGGTGCGCATCCCGCCCGGCTCGGCGATCGTGACCTTGATGCCGAGGCCGGCCACCTCCCTCGACAGGACCTCGGAGAAGCCGCCGACCGCCCACTTCGCCGACTGGTAGGCGCCCAGCCCGGGACCGCCGACCCGGCCACCCACCGACGAGATCTGGATGATGTGCCCGCTGCCCTGCCGGCGCATGACCGGAAGTGCCGCGCGGGTGACGTTGACGACGCCGAAGAAGTTCGCGTCGATCTGCGCCCGGAACTCGGCGGGCGGCATGTCCTCGATCGACGTGACGTCCGCGTAGCCGGCGTTGTTGACCAGCACGTCGAGCCGGCCGAATGCGGTCACGGCGGTGTCGATCGCGGCGTGGGCGGCGGCTTCGTCGGTGACGTCGAGGGCGATCGTGCGGACGTCGTCGCCGTAGGTCGCGGTCAGATCCGCGAGTCGCCGGGGGTCGCGGGCGGTGGCGACCACGCGGTGGCCGGCGGCCAGTGCGCCTTCGGCGAGTCGGCGGCCCAGTCCGCGCGACGTGCCGGTGATCAGCCAGACCTTGCTCATGGGGGTCTCCTCGAGTTTTAAGGGCCAGTGGAATCTTATGGATTTATCGTAAGAGGCCACCGGCCTCTTGTGTCGTGTCTGCGATGGGGATCACGCTTCGGCCGCCGGCCGTAAAGTCGGGCCGTCCGCGTCCGATCGTCGCGGCATGGCGAAGTTCGAACATCTGACCTTTCCCGACGCCGAGCCCGACGCGCGCCTGGCGCACGTGATCGTCCCGGCCGGCCGCATCTCCCGGCGCGAAGCCGCTGTTCCGGAGGACAGGCCGGCCCTCACGGGTACGGAGTGACTTTCGATCCTCGACGCGTCTGAGGCCCGCGCGCGCCGGGCGAAGCAGGCTCCTGGCGACTGACCGTCGGTTGCGGCGGCAGGCCAGGCTCCGGGCTTCAGGCTTCGCGCTCCGGGCCTTCGCGCTCCAGGCCTTCGCGCTCCGAGCCTTCGCGCTCCGAGCCTTCGCGCTCCGAGCCTTCGCGCTCCGGGCTCCCGGCTCCAGGCTCCCGGCTCCCGGCTCCCGGCTCCGGGCTCCGGGCTCCGGGCTCCGGGCTCCGACCGACGGGTTACAGCGCCGCCCAGCCACTCGCGCCTACCGTCGGCTAAGGCGCCGCGCCGCACCGCACCGCACCGCACCGCACCGCACCGCACCGCACCGCACCGCACCGCACCGCACCGCACCGCACCGCACCGCACCGCACCGCACCGGCCATCGTCGTTTTTCGTCGGCTGCAGCCCATTGCTGTTTCGGGCCGTTTCAGAGCCACAGGCTGCAGCCGGCGGGTGACCGCTCCACGCCGGCCGCGCGCGGTTCCACTCGTCGGGCTCGGCGTCGAACACCGGCCGGGAGATCCGTTACGGATTACGCGTTTTGAGGTCCTCGTCGGTAATGGGCCGGACCACCCTGCACGGCACACCCATCGCCACCGTCATGGGCGGTATGTCGCGGGAGACCACGCTTCCGGCGCCGATCACCGCGCCGTAGCCGATGCGGACGCCGGGCAGGACGACGACGTTCGAACCGATCCAGACCCTGTCCTCGATGACGATCGGCTCGGAGAAGCGCCGGAAATCTTCGCGCAGATCGGGGTGCACCGGATGTCCGGTAGTGGTCAGAGTGACGCTCGGCGCGATCATCACGCCGTGACCGATCCTGATCTCAAGTCATCGACGAACGTGAGATTCACGTTGCCGAAGAAGTCGTCGCCGATGTGGACGTTGCTACCGAACCCGGCGTGGAACGGCGAGAGCAGCACGGTACGGGCGCCGACCGATCCGAGGATGCGTTCCAGCAGGTCACGGCGTTGATCCGCGTCGCCCGGGCGGGTGTTGTTGTACTCGAAGATCAGGTCCGCACGCCGCCGCGGGTTCTGGAAGGCCGCCTCCGACTCGGTGTAGAGCCTCCCCCGCCGGATTCGATCCAGCACTTCTTCCTGCATATTTCACACCCCTATTTCGTACGCCGGGCAGTCCCCCATTCATACGTCATCAAGGTCAATGGCAGCGTGGCGGTGAGCCCGGCCAGGAGCAGGAACCCGACCGGCCAACCGGCCGACTGGACGACCTGCCCCACCGAAGGGGCCGCGATGGCGATACCGGCCGCGCTCGCCGAGTTGATCCAGGTCATGGCCTGCGTATACACCTCCGGGACAGTGGCCTCTTGCAGCAGGACCGCCCCGGGGATCAGTACCAGGGCGACGCAGCCGCCGACGAGGGCGTAACCGGCGAACATGGCCGGCACGTTCGGGGTGAGCGCGAGCACGGCGCAACCCGCGGTGATCGTCAGGGCGGCCACTCGCATGATCCGCAAAGGAGATGAGGCGACCGCCCGCACCGTCCGCAGAGGAGACGAAGGGACCGCTCGCATGGTCCGCGGAGGAGATGAGGCCGCCGTCCCCACGGCCCGCGAAGGAGATGAGGCGACCGCCCGGATGGTCCGGGAAGGGGCTGCGGCGAGGGATCCGTAGGTCAGGCCCGCCGCGAGGCTGACTACCCCACTGACCGCGGTGATCGGGCCGGCCAGTGCGCCGGCGTGGTGCGCGAACGCGAATGCGGTGATCACTACGCCGATGCCGCCGAAGAAGAGGCCCATCGCGGTGTTGGCGGCGAAGAGGACTACGAAGCGGTGGTTGAGCAGCCTGCGGTCGATCAGCAGGCCCCGCGATCGGCCGGCCGGCGGTGGCTCGGTGGAACGTGCGGTCAGTAATCCGGTGATACCGGCGGCTACCAGAATGGTAGCTAGCGCTAACCCGGCCCACGGGGTGACGCCGGCGCTGAGGGTGGTGACGAGTACGGGCCCGGCCAGGAAGGCCAGGTCGTTCGCCGCGCCGTCGACGGAGAGCGCAGCCGGAAGAAGAGCCGCCCCGGAAGGAGACCCGCCGGCCGGGCAAGCGGAGGTGCCAGCCCGGCAAGCGGAGTAACCGGCCGGGCAAGCGGAGGTGCCGGCCGGTCGCGCGGAGGTGCCAGCCGGGCAAGCGGAGGTGCCAGACCGGCAAGCGGACGTGCCAGCCCGGCAAGCGGAAATGCCGGCCGGACGGCGAGCAGTGACGGTGCGCCAGCGGGCCGCGGACAGGGCACCGACCGGAGGTAAGGTCGCGCCTGCTCCTGCGGCCACGGCGATCTGCAGCCATGGGGACGGCGAGCGCGTGCAGGCGGCGATCAGCACGACCGCGGCTACTACGAAGGCGGCCGTTGAGAACGGGACCACCCGGCGCTGGCCATGACGGTCGATCAAGCGGCCTATCTGTGGTCCGGCCAGGGCGTCGGCCACGGCGAAGGCTCCGGTGGCCGCGCCCGCCCGGGCGAACGAACCCGACGACGCCTGGACGGCCCAGAACACCGCCAGCCCGCTCATGGCCACGCCCAGCCGGGCCGTCACGGCCGGCACGAAGAAACGAACGGCGCCCGGCAACGTCAGAACAGCGAGAACCGGCGATCGCAGAACAGCGAAAATACGAAAAATCCGACCTGTCGGCAAGGGAAGCTCCACCCGCGTGAACGGGAGCTGCCAGACAGGTCGGACTGGGACGTCAGCTCAGTACAGTGACCGCGAGCCTAACACCGCTCACCGCCGCAGGATCGCCGCGTGCAGCAGTTCCCCCAGGTCGTACGCCGCCTCCCCGGTCCAGAGCAGCGAGAAGACGGCCAGCGCCACGGGCAGGACGCAGAGGATCGCGCCGGCGCGCCGGACCGGGGGCCCGAGGAGGTGGCGGACCCGGCGCGGGACGGCGCCGCCCGCCGCGTGCAGGCCGACCACCTGCGGTCTCGTGGTGGCCAGGGCGGCCTTGCCGATCGCCTGGGCGACCGTGCGGCGGCAGCCCACGACCGCGGCGGCGCGTTCGTCGGCGGCGCGCTCGACGAGGTAGTCGACATGGCGGGTGACCCACCAGAGCGCCGGATGGGCGGCCGCGGCGAGCTCGCTGATCCGGACGAGACGGTGGTGGCGGGCGTCGAGATGGTCCTGTTCATGGGCGAGGAGTGCCCGGAACTGATCGTCGGTGAGCGCGTCCCGCATGCCGGTGGTGACCACGATATGACCGGGTTTGCCGGGTACAGCGTACGCGTGCGGGGCGGGGTCCGGAAGCATGATCAGGTGGCCCCCGGCCGGTATCCGGGACAGCTCGATCATGGTGCGCTGCCGGCGGTGGACGACGCGGACCGCGATCAGGGCGGCGGCGAGCAGGGCGACGCTGAGCCACGACACCCACGGCTCGCGCGCCGTGTCGGCCGCGACCACCCGGGACGACCAGCCGAAGTCGCGGCCGATCACCGGGATCTCGGCGAACGCCTTCAGCGCGAAGACGGCCAGGTTGGTCAGGCTGGCCAGCGCGGCGCCCGCGGCCGACCAGGCCACCGCGCTCGCGGCGATCCGGGGCGGCAGGTGCTCGGCCAGCAGGCGGACGGCGATCACCAGTACGGGAGGGATCACGACGACGGAAACCAGGAAGTGGTCGAACATCGTGACTCCTTCTCTCGCGGGGCCCTGCGGTAAAGCGCGGGGGCCCTGCGGTAAAGGTAGCCGCCGGCCGCTCTGAGAGGATCAGGGCGTGAGTGACCTGCTGAAGACGCATATCCAGAACGTGCTGGAGTCCAACCACGCCGACGCCGCCAAGATCCAGGCGCGGATCGAGGAGCTGGAGAGCCAGGGGCACCGGATCGTCACCGGCGGCCAGATGGAGGACGACGTCTGGGACATCATCGACTACCGGACCAACGAGATCCTCGCCGCGGGCAACGACGGGACCGAGGGGTACGAGGCGGCCGGTAAGGACCTCGACCCCGAGGACAAGTGGATCCACTACGACCGGATCCTCGAGGACCTCGGCATCGACTACGTCACTGCCGACGGCCTGCCGGAGAGCCTGGCGAACGTGATCGAGGACTGGGCGCTGTCCGAGGAGCCCGAGGAGATCGCGGCGTTCATCGGGTGGCCGGTCGAGAAGGTGGAGGAGTACCAGGCCATCTGAGCCGTTCATCGAGCAATACGGGGCGGTCCGGCCATGGCGCCGGGCCGTCGGCATTTGACTTCTACAACGGAATAGAAGAAGGTTGCCTCACCAAACCTTAGGTATGCCTAACCTCAGGAGTGCTGGTGAGCGCCATCTACCTGATCGGTCTCCGTGAAGGCCTGGAGATCACTCTGGTGGTGTCCATCCTGGTCGCCTTCCTGGTGAAGACCGATCGCAAGCCGCTGCTGCGGTACGTCTGGTCCGGCGTCGCCGCGGCCGCCGTCATCGCGATCGCCGTGGCGGTCCTGCTCCAGATCGGCATCGCCCGGCTCTCGTTCACTGCTCAGGAGCTCTTCGAGGCGATCGCGTCCTTCGTGGCCGTCGCGTTCGTCACCTGGATGATCTTCTGGATGCGCCGGATGGCCCGCAGCATCGGCAGCGAGCTGCGCGGACGACTCGAGGACGCGATCGCGGTCGGCCCGTTCGCGATCGCCTCGGTCGCGTTCCTCGCGGTGATCCGGGAGGGCCTGGAGACGTCGGTGCTGTTCTACGCGGCCGCGCAGGGCGCCACCGACAGCGCCCGCCCGCTGATCGGGATCACGCTGGGGCTGCTCACCGCGGTGGCGCTGGGCTGGCTGCTCTACCTGAGCGCGGTCCGGATCAACCTGTCCCGCTTCTTCGCCTGGACCGGCGCCCTGCTCGTGCTGGTCGCGGCGGGCATCGCCAAGTACGGCGTGCACGACCTGCAGGAGTCCGGCGTGCTCCCCGGCCTGAACGACCAGGCCTTCGACGTGAGCGGCGCGTTCCCGCCCGAGTCCTGGTACGCCGAACTGCTCCGCGGAATGATCAACTTCACGCCGGCGCCGACCGTCCTGGAGACCGTCGCCTGGCTCGCCTACGGGATCCCCGTACTCATGCTCTTCCTCTGGCCCGCCCGGAAGCCGGCGGCAGAGATCGCTCCCGCTCCCCAGAAAGTTTCCTAGGAGAACCATGCGCCGCATCACCGCCGCCTCCGCCGCCTCCCTCCTGATGCTCGCCGGATGCGGAAGCACTGACGACGAAGCCGGGACGAGCGACGGGACCATCGCCGTGGCAGCGAGCGACACCACCTGCGACGTCGCGAAGTCCGAGTCCGGCGCCGGGACCGTCACCTTCGCGATCGCCAACAAGGGCAGCAAGGTCACCGAGTTCTACGTCTACGCCGCCGGCGACCGGGTCATGGGCGAGGTCGAGAACATCGCGCCCGGACTGTCCCGCGAGCTGCACGTCGAGCTCGCCGCCGGCACGTACGAGACCGCCTGCAAACCCGGCATGATCGGCAAGGGCATCCGCAACGGCTTCACCGTTACCGGGTCCGCCGCGGCGCTCACCGAGGACGCGAAGCTGGCCGGGGCCACCGCCGACTACCAGCGGTACGTGAAGAGCCAGACCGGCGCCCTGATCGAGAAGACCACCGAGTTCGTGGCGGCCGTGAAGGCCGGCGACGTGGCGAAGGCGAAGGCGCTGTTCCCGGTGTCGCGCACCTACTGGGAGCGGATCGAGCCGGTCGCGGAGATCTTCGGCGACCTCGACCCGGCCATCGACGGCCGCGAGGACGGTCTCGAGCCGGGCCAGGACTTCACCGGCTACCACCGGATCGAGAAGGACCTCTGGGAGACCGGCGACATCAGCGAGTCCGGCCCGATCGCCGACAAGCTCCTGGCCGACGTCCAGAAGATCGTCGACAAGGCGAACAGCGAGCCGCTGTCGCCGCTCCAGCTCGCCAACGGCGCGAAGGAGCTGCTCGACGAGGTCGCCAGCGGCAAGATCACCGGCGAGGAGGACCGCTACTCGCACACCGACCTGTGGGACTTCGCGGCGAACGTCGAGGGTTCCCGGGCGGCCATCGCGGCGCTGCGGCCGGCGCTCGAGGAGAAGGACCCGGCGCTCGTGAAGACGCTCGACGAGAAGTTCGCCGCGGTCGAGGCCGGCCTCGCGACGCACCGCTCCGGCGACGGCTGGAAGCTGCACAACGAGCTCTCCGAGGCCGACCTGAAGACCCTCAGTGACCAGATCAACGCGCTGGCCGAGCCGATCAGCAAGGTGGCCGGCCTCGTCGCGAGCAAGTAGCCGCAGCCTCCGCCCGTACCCTAGGAAAGGCCATCGCAGAGTGAAGCGCCGCAGCATGATCGGGATGGCAGGAGCCGGCGTGGGTCTCGCCGCCGCCGGCGGCGCCATCGCCCTCGCCGGAGGATCAGAAACGGTCCCGGTGGCTTCCGCTGAGGGAGCCGGCGCCGGCGACGCGATTGATTTCTACGGGGTACGGCAGGCCGGCATCGTCACGCCGGCGCAGGACCGTCTGCACTTCGTGGCGTTCGACGTGATCACTCGCAACCGCGAGGAACTCGTCGCCATGCTGGAGAACTGGACCGCCGCCGCCGCACGCATGACCGCCGGACTCGACGCCGGCACCATGGGCGCGGTCGGCGGCATCCCGGAAGCGCCGCCGGACGACACCGGCGAGGCGATCGGGCTGCCCGCCTCCGGGCTGACGCTGACGATCGGTTTCGGTCCCAGCCTGTTCACGAAGTTCGGGCTCGCCAAGCAGCGTCCGGTCGTACTCGAAGATCTTCCGCACTTCCCCGGCGACGCCATCGATCCGAAGATCTCCGGCGGCGACATCGGTATCCAGGCGTGCGCGCACGACCCGCAGGTGGCGGTGCACGCGATCCGCAACCTCGCCCGGATCGGCATGGGCGTGGTGAGCGTGCGGTGGTCGCAGCTCGGCTTCGGCCGGACGTCCTCGACCTCGACGTCGCAGGCCACGCCGCGGAACCTGTTCGGCTTCAAGGACGGCACGGCGAACCTGAAGGCCGAGGAGACCGCGCTGCTCGACGAGCACCTGTGGGTCCGGGACGGCGACGGGCCGTCGTGGATGACCGGCGGCTCCTACCTGGTGACCCGCAAGATCCGGATGATCGTGGAGACGTGGGACCGGACGCCGCTGGGCGAGCAGGAGGCGATCGTCGGCCGGACGAAGGGCTCCGGGGCGCCGCTCGGCGGAACGTCGGAGTTCGACGAACCGGACTTCACGGCCCAGTCCGACGGCAAACCGGTCATCCCGCTCGAAGCACACGTCCGGCTCGCCCACCCCACCCAGAACCGGGGCGCGCGCCTGCTGCGGCGCGGCTACAACTTCGTCGACGGGTCGGACGGGCTCGGACGGCTCGACGCGGGACTGTTCTTCATCGCCTACCAGCGCGACCCGCGAACCGGGTTCATCCCGGTGCAGACGGCGCTGGCCCGGAAGGACGTCATGAACGAGTACATCCGGCACATCTCCAGCGGGATCTTCGCCTGTCCGCCGGGGCTCCGGGCCGCCGACGACTTCTGGGGCAGGAGCCTGTTCACCTGACACACAGGCTTGATCGATACCCTGCTCCGGTGAGCACACGCCGCCGGCCCGGCCAGCTGGAGACCGAGATCGTGACGGTGCTGGGCGGCACGACCGAGCCGCTGACCCCCGGCGAGGTCCGTGATCTGCTCGATCCCAGCGGGCGGTTGTCGTACAGCACCGTCGTGACGACGCTGACCCGGTTGCACGAGAAGGGGGCGGTCGCGCGGCATCGGGACGGAAGAGCTTTCCGGTACGGGGCCCTGGCCGATCCCGCCGGCCTCGTCGCCGACCGGATGAGCCGGCTCATGGCGGTCGAACCCGATCGGGCGTCGGTGCTGCGCCGGTTCGTGAGCACGCTGAGCGAACAGGACGAGCGGCTGCTCCGCGACCTGCTCGACGAGCGCGACTGATGCCCGCCACTCCCCTGCATCCGATCGACGTTCTCCTCCTCCTCTTCGACGGCGACCGGGTGCTGCTGGCGCTGCGCGAGGGCACCGGCTTCGCGGACGGGCAGTGGAACCTGCCGAGCGGCAAACTCGAACACGGCGAGGACGTGGTGACCGCGGTCTGCCGGGAAGGCGCCGAGGAGGTCGGGGTCCGCCTCGGCCCGGACGACGTACGCCTCGCCGTGACCGTGCACCGCCGCAACGACGGCGGGCGGGGCCGGCTCGGGCTCGTGTTCGCCGCCGGCTACCACCCGGAGCGGCACGGCGAGCCGTTCAACAACGAGCCGCACAAGTGCGCGGAGCTCGCCTGGTTCCCGGCCGCGAAGCTGCCCGCCAACACCTTCCCGTCGTCGGCCGCGGGGGTGGCCGCGTGGCGGGAGGGGCGGGGGCTCGCTTTGAGCGGCTGGTCCTAGGTGGCCGGCGGCGGCTCCCAGAGCAGCAGCTGACGGTGCTGGATGAAGCCGTTGCGGAGGTAGAAGCCGACCGCGCGACGGCCGGAGTGGACCGTCACGTGGGACAGGTCGCGAGCGCGGGCCTCGGCGGGGATCGCGGTCAGCAGGGCGGTGCCGGCGCGGACTCTCATCCAGTCGGCGAACGCGGTGAGGTCTGCCGGTCGGACGTCCTGGAGCTCCGCCAGCGCCGCCGCGTCCGCGGCGCCGGCTCTGCGCACGATCACCGGACGGAGTGTAGGCGTGATCTCCTCACTGAAGGATCGACGGTGATGCGGCGGGACTACGGCGGCCTTCAGGTGTCCTAGGAGGCTAGGCTGCGGCTCCTTGAGGCGGCTCTTGGTGGGCGGGCGCTGACGCCGGTGGAACGCTTATGTCAGGGTGACGAAACGATCGCTTCAATGGGCGCATGAAACGCATGGTCTACGCCGGGCTCACCGTTCTCGTGCTGGTGGGCGGGCTCTATGCCGTCCGGCGGCCGCTGATGATGTCGGCGCCCCGGTGCTTCGGCGGGTATTGGCACGGGTGCTATGACACCGAGAACGGTGTGGTGCTCATGACGATCGCGGGCCTGCCGCTGGCCGTGGCGCTGGTGGGCGTCATCGCCTGGGTGCGGCGCGCTGCCGGGGGCGCCGACGTGTGGCGGAGGTCGGTGGCCGAGGTGGGGATCGTCTACGGGACCGTGCCGATGGTGTGGCTGACCCTCATGCCCGGGCCGGGCGCCGGTGCCGTCCCGGGACGGTGGAGCCTGGTGCCGCTGCGGGATCTGGTGACGATGGGGCCGCTCGGGATCGGCGGGAACCTGCTGATCTTCGCGGCGGCCGGGTTCTTCGCGCCGCTGCGGTTCGCGGCCCTGGCGTCGGTGCCGCGGATCCTGGCGCTCGGGGCGGGCTGCTCGGTGGTGGTCGAGGTGGCGCAGTACGTCCTCCGGCTCGACCGGGTGTCGTCGGTGGACGACGTGCTGGTCAACGCCGCCGGGGCGATGCTGGCCGGCATGGCGTCGCGGCGGTGGTGGCGGACCCCTGACCGGCGGCCGGCCTCCGAGGCGCCGGCCGTGGGCGCGGATGTCTGAGAGGGATCAGAATCGGGGGCTTCCGACGTACGGAAAATGGGGTTGATCATCGCTCTGGGACGTCGATGGACGCGAGCTTCGCCGGAGAAGCCGGAGAAGCCGGAGAAGGTGACACCCACTTCTTGATCGCGAGCAGATGCGCCCGGCTCCGCCTCGCCGCCTCCTCCCCGTCACCGTCGGCGACGGCGGCCAGCAACGCAGCGTGCGTGTCCTGATCGATGTCGTCACCGAACGTGCCGCGCAGCCGGAGCATGTCGATCATCGAGGCGCGGCTGCGCGGGGTGAAGCCGTCGAAGAGGTCGGTGAGCAGAGAGTTACCGGACGCCGCAACGATCGCGCGGTGGAAGGCCGTGTCGGCGTCGACATGATCCTCGATGGATCCGGTTCGCCGCCCCCGGTCGGCGAGGGCCGCGCGGATCGCCGCGAGATCGGCGGGGGTACGCCGCTCGGCCGCCAGGAACGCCGCCTCCACCTCGATCGCGATCCGCGCCTCGATCACCGTGACGATGTCGGACCGGCGGAGCACGGCATCCCAGTCCTCGGGGGCGTCGAGCGCCGTCACGAACACCCCGGAACCCTGCCGGGTCGCCAGCACCCCGCGCCCGGCGAGTTGGCGGATCGCCTCGCGGACGGTCGACCGGCCGACCCCGAGCTGCGGCGCGAGTGTGGTCTCACCAGGGAGTTTATCGCCGAGCTTCCATTCGCCCGACCGGATGCGATCGAGCAGCAGCCGGGCCGCCTGATCACCGAGTGGCTCCCTGCGCACCTGTCCCATCCGACCAATCTAGCTTGTCTACTTGTCTGAGGAGTTGTACGGTCAGCCCATGACCTGGAACCGCCAGCAGCCCTCACCGATGCCGTCGCACAAGTACCGCGACGTCCATGCGCGCGTCGACGTCCCGCTCACCGATCGCGACTGGCCGTCCCGCCGGCTGACTGCGGCGCCGCTCTGGGTGCCGGTCGACCTGCGCGACGGCAACCAGGCGCTCGCCGAGCCGATGGACCCCGCCCGCAAGCGCCGGTTCTTCGAACTCATGGTGACGATGGGTTACAAGGAGATCGAGGTCGGATACCCCTCCGCTTCCCAGACCGACTTCGATTTCGTACGCCTGATCGCCACTGGCGGCATCGTCCCGCCGGACGTGACAGTCGTCGTCTTCACCCCCGCCCGTCCCGAGCTCATCGAGCGGACGGTCGCCGCGATCGAGGGCATCACGAACGACGTGGTCATCCACATGTACGCCGCCACCGCGCCCCTGTGGCGGGAGGTCGTTCTCGGTCACGACCGTGCGGCCCTCCGCGAGCTGGTCACGGACTGCGGGCGGCTCGTCCGGAAGCTCGCCGGCCACCTGCCGCACGTGCGCTTCCAGTACTCCCCCGAGGTGTTCAACCTGACCGAACCGGACTACGCGCTCGAGATCTGTGACGCGATGACCGATTTGTGGGAGGCGAGCCCGGACCGCCCGGTCATCCTGAACCTGCCGGCCACCGTCGAGGTCGCCACGCCGAACGTGTACGCCGACCAGATCGAGTACATGCACAAGAACCTGTCCCGGCGCGACGGCGTGATCCTCTCGGTGCACCCGCACAACGACCGCGGCACCGGGGTGGCCTGCGCCGAGCTGGCCGTCCTCGCCGGCGCGCAGCGGGTCGAGGGGTGCATCTTCGGCAACGGCGAGCGCACCGGCAACGTCGACATCGCCACCCTCGCGCTCAACCTGCACGCCCAGGGCATCGACCCGATGATCGACTTCTCGGACATCGACGAGGTTCGCCGCGTCGTCGAGCACGCCACCCGCCTGGAGGTGCACCCGCGCCATCCGTACGCCGGGGACCTCGTCCACACGGCCTTCAGCGGCACCCACCAGGACGCGATCAAAAAGGGACTCGCCGTGCATCGGCCCGGCACCTGGGAGGTCCCCTACCTGCCGATCGACCCGGCCGACCTGGGCCGCGGTTACGACGCGATCATCAGGGTGAACTCGCAGTCCGGCAAGGGCGGCATCGCGTACCTGCTGGAGACGGGGTTCGGCATCGAGCTCCCCCGCCGCCTCCAGATCGACTTCGCCCGGCACGTGCAGCGCCACACCGACGCGACCGGCGACGAGGTGTCCGCGGCCGAGCTGTGGTCCCTCTTCGAGACCGCCTACCTCGGTGACCACTCGCACGTGACATTGACCGGTTACGAGACGTCCTCTTCCAAGACCACCATCACCGTACGCATAGACGGGGTGTCGCAGACCGGCGTGCACTCCGGCGTCGGCCCGGTGGAGGCGCTGGTCTCCGAGCTGGCGGCGCGCGGCCGCCCGGTCGACGTGGTGAGCCTGCACCAGACGAGCATCGGGACGGGTTCCTCCTCGGAGGCGCTGACCCTCCTCGAACACCGCGTCGACGGGGCGACGCGCTGGACCGCCGGCCGCGACCGATCGGTGCTGGCCGCCAGCCTCGACGCCGTGATCCGCGCGGCGTCCTGACCCCACCGCCGGCGGCCGCCCCGATCCCGCATGACGGACGATGCCCGCCACGACCGCGCGCCGGTGGAGGGCGGCGAGCCGCGCCGCCCTCCACTCGCTACTGCCCGGCCCGGCCGGTGATGCATCGGGTGTTGACCTGCCAGGTGGCCTGCACGCCGAGCGCGTCGGTGACCGTCGCCGTCACGATGATCTCGGTGGGGGTCCAGCAGGTGGCGTAGAAGGTCACCCGCCGGGTCGCCGCGTCGCTCTCCTCGCGCCGGTCACGCAGGTTGCCACCGGCCGCCGCGAACCGGCCCACCGTCGGGTCCTCGCCGCCCACCCACGCCACGAAGCAGCTGATCTGCCCGAAGTTCGAGCCGGCCTGGCTGGCGACACACTGCATGGCCCTGATCTGCAGCGGATCGGCAGCCTGCGCGGCGGCCGGGACCGACACGGCGGCCGTGGACGCGAGAGCCGTGAAGAGGGTCGTCGTCAGCAAGCGTCGTCGGAGCATTGGGGTCCACCTTCCCGAGCACGGTTTTGACTTCGTACGGAAGGTGTTCGCCGCACCGGCACTGTTGGACGGCGAAGTCACCGAGAATCAGGACGGCGAGATCGGGACGGCGTGGGACGTGATGGTGACCGGGCCGACCGTGGTGGCGGACCGGCGGCTCTCGGCCGCCGGATAGACCAGCGCCGCCTCGGTGACGCCGAGCCGCTGGGCGTACGTGAACAGCTGGTAGATCTCGTCGGTGCTCGGCGCCGGCCGCCAGGGACGGTACTTGGCGTCGTAGACCGCGACCGGTCTACCGGCCTCGTAGACGACGAAGTCGGCGACTCCGGTGCGCCGCGGCCCGGAGCCGGTCAGCGGGATGGGCTGCTGACCGGCCACGGTGAGGCCCGGTGAGCGGCGGCGCAGCCAGGCACCCACGTACGTCTCCCAGATCCGGGTCATGTCGAACATGACGCTCACCCCGGACAGCCCCGCGCCGGTGGGCAGGATGCCGCTGTCGTCCAGGAGCAGGCGGGCCAGCCGTTCGAGCTCGCGGTAGCGGGCCGGCACCGGGCCGATCGCGGCCGGGCGGCCCGGTGCGACGGTGATGCCGCGGAAGACCGGATCGAGGGCGCGGACCCGCGTGCCGAGACGGGCGTCCGGATAGGGAAGACCGGAGAGCCGGCGATGCGCGGCCGCAACCAGCCGGTTGAGCGGCACGTCCGGGGTGAGCCGGTTCGCCGAGGTCGCCAGCCGGTCGGGGCGGCCCGCGTGCGCCCGGAGGTGCAGGGTCGCCGACGGCGCTCCCGGATACGGCGGCCGGGTGAACGCGCGCCGCTGGTACGCCTTGGCCAGTCCCTGGCTCGCGACCCGCTCCGCCTCCCGGACGAAGGCGAGCGCGATCAGATCCACGAGGCCGGGCCCGCCGCTGCCCGGGGTGGCGGACTCCTCGAGGTGGGCGGTGCCGCGGCCGAGCCCGAGCAGCGTCGCCAGGTCCTGGAACGGGAACCGGCCGGCCACCTCGACCACCTGCCCGCTGAGCAGCTGGAACCTGCCGACGTAGGGGCCCGGCTGGAGGTCGTACCACCCCGGCTCGGCCGTCGATGTGAGCCGCTGGACGATCCGGGCCCGGCCGTCGCCGCCGCGGGTTCCGACGGTCATCCGGGCCAGCTCGGCGGCCTCCGGCGCGGTGAGCCGCACCGTCGTCGTCTGATACTCGACGAGGCGCAGCATTCAGGCGAGTTCCGCGATCAGCGACCTGACGTCGGTGTCCAGCCTGCTCAGCTCGGCCGGCTGCTCGAACCAGTACTCGGCGAGGTACGGCCGCAGCTGGTACTCCCAGATCCGTTCGGCGGCCGCGGCGTCCAGTGCCTCGGTCATCCAGTAGGAGTGCCCGGGGCTGACCGGCGCGTCCGGGCCGACCCGGTCCCGGATGAGCCGGAAGACACCGAGGGCGAGTTCGGCGTTGCCGTCCGGCCGGCCCGTGGTCCAGCGGGCGAGTACGGTCTCGTCCGGTGGCAGCGGGAAGGCGTTGAATCGGCGGCGCAGGGCGAAGTCGAGCATCGCGAGGCTGCGGTCGGCGGTGTTCATGGTCCCGAGCAGAAAGACATTGGAGGGTACGGCGAGCCGGCGTTGCGAATACGGCAGGGTCACCTCGGCCCCGCGGTACTCGAGCAGGTAGAGCAGTTCCCCGAAGACCGCGGCGAGGTCGGCCCGGTTCATCTCGTCGATGATCATCACGAACGTCTCGTCCGGCGCCTTCGCGGCCCGGTCGCAGAGCCGCGCGAACACACCGGGCCGCACCTCGTAGCGCAGCCCGCCGCCCGACGTCTCCGGCCGCAGCCCCTCGATGAAGTCCTCGTACGAGTACGCCGGGTGGAACTGGGTGAGCTCGATGTGGTCCGGCGAGGTGGCCAGGTGCCGGGCGAGCAGCCGGGCCACGTGCGTCTTGCCGGTGCCGGGCGGGCCGTGGAAGACGCCCTGCCGCATGCCGGTCGTGAGCGCCTGAACCCACTGGTCCACCTGCTCGACGCCGAGGAAGCAGCCCTCGGCCACCCCTTCGATCCCGACCGTGAGCGGCAGCTTCTCCACCGCCACCGCCGCCGGCTTGGCGGCCCGCATGATCGCGGTGAGGATCGCGTCGGCCTCCTGCGGCGCCACGCCGTGCCGGTGACGCCATGCGCGGAGGTCGGCGCTGAAACTCTCGTACCCGGAAAGGCTCTTGGCCTGGTAGTGGGCGCCGGTCTCGTGAGCCAGTCCGAGCATCGTGGCGTTGACGCAGATGCCGAACCGCTCGGGATCGCGCAGGTAGAGCAGGAAGCTCGGCAACGAGGAACCGGCGTGCGGGAACGTCGACCGATCGGCGTAGATCCCCCCGAGCGTCGCCACGGCGTCCTCGACGGGCTCCCGCCACAGCCGGGTCGTCATCGTGTTGAACGTGCCCGGATCGCTGCCGAGCTTGCTCATGATCGCGCCGGTGAAGCCCGGCGTGAAACGGTCGTAGCGCACCCGGCCGAGCTTGCCGTGCTCGTTGATCAGCCGGCCGAGGGCGATGATCCGCTCGGCGTCCATGGTCCCGGCGTGCTCGTCGAGGAACGCCCGCGTCCGCTCCTCGGCGGCGAGCCGGGCCGTGACGAACTCCGGGCCGAAATTCTCGCGAACAGTGGCGACGACCTCAGCGGTATCGGGCATCCGGTAGTTCTAGCAGGCCGCCTCACGCGCTCTCGAGCACCTCCGCATAGAGGCGGGCGAACTCCCGGCTCAACTCCAACGCCTGGGCAGGATCGGTCATCGACAGCCGCCTCGCCTGTTCCTCGATCGCCGGGAAGTCGACCGCGTCGACGGCGCCGCGGTGACGGTGGACCGCGGCCTGCGCCAGCTGGTTCGCGCGGCGCAGGCAGTCGCCGAGGGCTTCCGGGTCGCCGGGGTCGTCCAGCAGGACCGCGACCTCGTGGACCAGGCTGACGTGCTCGGACACCACCGACGGGCCGTGCGTCTCCAGCCACCGGGCGGCGTCCCGGCGCAGCGTCTCGGGGCGGTCCATGGTGGCGGCCCGGGACAGCAGGTCCCGGGCGGCATCGGCGTGCCAGCTGCAGTACCGCACCAGCAGCAGCACGCCGATCGACCGGCTCATGAGATCAGAACCAGCACGGGTGGCCCTCCCGATCGCTGCCGCGCGTCAGCGGCTGCTCGCCCGAACCGTCCCGGCGTTCGACGTAGACCTTCGGATGGTCGAGGTCCCCGCGTACGTAGGCGAACCACTCCCCGTCCGGCGACCACGTCGGGTCCATCTCCCGGGCCTCGTCGTTGGTGACCGCTTTCGGACGGGAGCCGTCGGCGCCGATCTGCCAGATGTCGTAGTTGGACGAGTCGATCTTGCGGGTGAACAGGATCTGCGAGCCGTCCGGGGAGATCGCCGGGTCCATGGCGTCGCCCAGGTCGGCCTTGGTGATCCGCTCGCCGGGCTCCTGCGGGTCGGCCACGTTCAGGGCGAACAGCGACCGCACCCCGTCCTCCTCCGCCCAATAGATGATCGACCTGCCGTCGGCCGACCAGATCGGATCGTCCTTCGGGGCGTTCGACGTGGTCAGCTGGGTGGGCTCGCCGCCGCCCGCCGGGATCGTGAACAGTTGCGACTTCTTCACGTACGCCAGGCGCTGATCATCCGGCGACCACACCACCCGGCCGCCGCTCACGTCGTCGACGAGCAGCCGCCGGTCCGCCCCGGTCCGGTCCATCACGTAGATCGCGTTCGTCCGGTCCGGGTCGCGATGGGTCAGCGCGATCCGCGAACGGTCGTTCGACCAGCGCGGCAGCGTGTCGCCGGGCTCGGTCCCGGCCAGGTCCTGCCGCGCGCCGCTGACCGGGTCGAGCGTCCGGATCCGCGTCACCCAGGTGGCCGACCCCATGCTCCCGCCCGTATCGGTCCGGATCACCAGCTTCTGCGCGGGCAGCGCGGCCGGTCCGGCGACCGCGGACGAGGGCGCCGCGGTCGGTCCGGCGCCGGAGGCCCGGTTGTCGTCGTGCAGGTTGGACAGCACGATCCCGGTGGCGGCGGCCGCGACGGCGACCACCGCGACCCCGGCGATGGTCACGGTCCGTCGGCGGCGTGCGGTCAGAGCCTTTCTTCCGTACGGGGTACCCGTCGCGTGGCCGGCCCGAATGACCGCGGTGCTCGGCTCATGCTCCTCACCCACCCCACCGGAAGCCGGAGAGACCGGAACCGTCGCACCGGCCACTTCGGAATCAGCGGCAGCAGCGCGCAGGGCGGCGGCGTCCGCGGCCTCCGCGGCGGCGGTCCGGGCTGCCTCCGCCTCGGCGGCCTCCACGGCGGCCCAGGGGTCGGCCGGGGTGCGCAGCTCGGTGAAGTCCTGCTTGGGCGCGGGCCGCACCGAAAGCCCGAGCCGCGCCGCCGGCGACCCACCGCCGGCCGGACTCACCGCGCCGGTCCGGGCCGGTTCGGTCGGTGAGGTCCGGGTGGGCGGGCCGCCGTTGGGAGCCACGATCGCCGACTCGCGCCGGGAGATCTCGGAAGCGTCGCCGCCGGTGGGGACAGGACCAGCCGAGACGGAAACGTCGGGAATGGACTCGGCACCGACGGGAGGGGATCCGGCGGCATGGGGATCCGCGGGAAGAGGCCCGGCGGGGACGGCGGCTTCCGGCGTACCCCGGAAAGGTCTGGCCGACGTCGAAGCCGCGCCCAAGGCGACGCTCAGCTCCGGGTGGGAATCGGTCAGGACGGGGCGGCCCAGCTCCCGCTCCAGGACCGAGGTGATCAGCGGGATGCGGGAGGAGCCGCCGGCCAGCAGGATGCCGGCGAGGTCTTCGGGCGGGATGCCGGCCGAGCGCAACGCGCGCCGGGTGGCGTCGAGGGTGTCGCGAACCGGGAGGGCGATCAGGGCCTCGAAGGCCGAGCGGTTGATCCGGACGCGGGTGTGCCGGCCGGGCAGCGCGACCGGGACGGTCACCTCGGTGTCGAACGAGAGGGATTCCTTGGCCTCGACGCAGTCGCGGCGCAGGCGGGCGAGCGCCGCGGCCGTCTCCGGGTCTTCGGCGGCGCGCAGGTCGACGCCGCCGAGGGCGTCGAGCACGTGCGCGTAGACCGCCTCGTCGAAGTCGCCGCCGCCCAGCTGGTCGACGCCCTCGGGGGTGCCGAGCAGGGTGAACTCGTCGCCGTCGCGGCGGATCACGGCGACGTCGAAGCTGCTGCCGCCCAGGTCGTAGACGGCCACGGTCTCGCCCGGCCCGACCCGGCCGGCGGCCGCGTGCCGGCGGGCCACCGCCTCCGGCTCGCTGAGCAGCCGGACCGGTCCGGCGTCGGCGAGGCGGATCGCCTGGTCGAGCTGGTCGCGTTTGTACGGTCCCCAGTGCGCCGGGTGGGTGATCGCCACCTGCGCGGGCGGCGCCGACCGCTGCGCCGTCACCGTGTCGAGGACGTAGCGCAGCAGCTTCGCCGTGAGGGTGAGGGTGGACAGCGGGACGCCGCCCACGATCACCGGGACCGGGTCGCCGAGGCGGCGCTTGAACTCGCGGGCCAGCCGGGCCGGCTCGTCCTGGCCGCGGCGTTCGGCGGCCTCCCCGACGAGCAGGCCGCCGTCCTCCTTCACGAAGATCGCGGACGGGATCTCCCACCGGCGCGCGCCGAGCCGGGCCGACTCGACGCGCCCGTCGGCCAGCACGGCGGCCGCCGTGTGGGTGGTGCCGAGGTCGATGCCCAGCCCGTAGTCCGCAGTCACGCCTCGACCTTAGGGCCTGTCCGCCAGCAGTTTCATCCTCCGGTCGGTGGGCTGGTGTGTACCGCCGGATCCCCCTGTTCGATCCAGACCTGCGGGTGGTCGATGGGCAGGAACGACCGGTCGCCGCCCGGTTCGCGGCTGGCCGGCACGGTGTCGCCGTTCGGCAGGTGGACGATGAAGTTGACCGGCTTGGTGTCGTCCACCAGCGGGATGTCGAACTCGGCCCAGCCTCCGGCGATGCGGGTCGGCGGCATCGGGCGGTCCCAGGCGATCGTCGCGAGCAGCGCCGGGTCGATCCCGTCACCCCAGAGGTGCAGTCCCCAGCCGTCGTAGTCGCCGGCCGGCCGGTGGTATCGCAGGGTCGCCGTCTCGAGTGGCGGCCCGGCGTAGTGGACCGTGCGCACCTCGCCGACCCGGCCGTTCAGCACTGTCCGATAGCGGACCGCGGTGCCGGCGGCCAGGCGAAGCGGGTCGAGGTCGTCGAAGGCCGTGTACGCCGGCGACGAGCTGTCGGTCCCGATCGCCGTCCACGGTCCACCGGCGACGCTGCGCTCGAAGCGGACCACGTGGGTGGGCCGTTCCGGATCGGCGACGGCGCGCACCTCGACCCGGCCGCGCACGTTCGCGCCCTCGGCCGGCGCCTCGATCGTCACCCGCGGCGGCGGGACCCTCGTGCCCTTCGCCGCGCTGGTGGCGGTGTGCCCGCCGTTGTCCAGCACGACCGCCCTGTACTGCACCGGCGTGCCGGTCCGCAGCCCGCTCACGTCGTGGAACACCCGGTAGGGCGCGGTGTCGTCGGTCCCGATCGGCGTCCAGCCGCCCTTGCCGGTCCGGGCGTAGAACGTGACCTCGTAGAAGGAGCTGCCGCCGACGGCCGCCTCCACCTGGATCCGGCTGGGTGTCTCGGCCGAGGCGGCGGGCGCGCCGAGCGTGACGGCGGGAGCCTTCGTCGAGTACGGGATCCGCCCCGCGGAGGCGTAGACCACGGCGGACAGCGGCGGCACCGTGACGCCGAGCGCCCGGTCCGCACCCGACTTCAGCCAGGCCGGTCCGGTGCCGTAGATCCTCTCGTAGGAGCCGTTCCGGGCGTAGGTCGGGATCGCCGCGGTGGCCGGCTGCTCGCTGTTGTTCAGCGCGACCACGTATTCGCGCTGCTGCCCGCGGTCGATCCGGGAGAACGCGTAGACGCCGGCGCCGTCCGACGCGTACCGGTGCTGGTGCGCGCCGTCCCGCAGCGCCGGATGCTTGCGGGTGAGCGCCGCGAGCCCGCTGATCGTCGTGTAGAGCGGGTGCGACGGCACGAAGTTGCCGGTCGCGTGGGTGGCGTCGGTGCCGAGCAGGTCGTCGTCGAGGTATTCCGGGACCCGGCTCGCGAACATGGTCTGCCGGGCGTCCTGGTCGCCGCCCGGGCCGGTGAAGCCCTGTTCGTCACCGTAGTAGACGACCGGGTTGCCGCGGGAGAAGTACATGAGCTCGTGGGCGAGCCGGTCGCGGGCCATCCACTCGGCGTCGCCGGCGCCCGGGTTGTCGGTCACCACGAAGCTGCCGATCCGGCCCATGTCGTGGTTGCCGAGGAAGGTGGGCAGCTCGTAGACGTTGGAGTCGGCGTCGGTGTACCAGTCGTCGCCGGCGAAGAACCGGCCCAGCTCGCCCGCCGGCCGGCTCCGCGAGGCGAAGTTGCGGGCCGCGTCCTGGAACGGGAAGTCGAGGACGGCCTGCATCCGGTTCGCCGTGGTGAAGTGCGAGGTGAAGCTGCGGCTGGTGTCGAACACCTCGCCGAACATGAAGAACTCGCGCTTGCCCTGCTTGCGGGCGAAGGACAGCACCTCGGGGCCGAACCGCTGCCAGAACTCGTCGTTCACGTGCTTCATCGTGTCGATCCGGAAGCCGTCGATGCCGAAGTCGGCGATCCACGTCTTGTAGACGTCGATCATCCCGTTGACGACGCGCGGGTTCTCGGTGAACAGGTCGTCGAGGCCGAAGAAGTCGCCGTAATAGGAGTTCTCGCCGGTGAACGTGGTGTCGCCGCGGTTGTGGTAGAGCGAGGTGTCGTTGAGCCAGGCCGGCACCTTGAGGTTCCGCTCGGCGTCGTCCAGCACCGGCGTGTACGGCGGGACCACGGCCGGGAAGCGGTTGCTGCCGGCGTAGTCGCGATCGTCGACGGGCGTGCCGGCCGGCGTACGATAAGGCTCCTGATCCTTGCTGACGTAGGGCAGTCGCGCCCCTCCGGAATATCCGATCACGTCGGCCGTGTGGTTCGTGATGATGTCGAAGTAGACCTTCATGCCACGCCGGTGCGCCGCGTCGACGACGGCCCGCAGTTCGTCGTTGGTGCCCAGGTGCGGGTCGATGCGGGTGAAGTCGGTGATCCAATATCCGTGATATCCGGCCGACGGCCCGTCCTCGAGCTGCACCGCCTTGTTCTTGAAGCTGGGCGTCAGCCAGATCGACGTGGTGCCGAGGCCCTGGATGTAGTCGATGCGTTGCAACAGGCCGTTGAGGTCGCCGCCGTTGTAGAAGCCCTTGCGCGTCGGATCGAAACCGGACACGAGCGGATCGTCGGGCAGGCCGCCGCGATCGTTGGCGGCGGTACCGTTCTCGAAGCGGTCGGCCATCACGAAGTAGAAGTTCTCGTCGGTGACCGGCCCGCGCAGCGAGTGCCTCCCCGGCAGGTCCCCGCCTCCGGCCTCGGCCGGCGTGGCCGTCATGGTCGCGGCGAGCACGGTGGACAGGATCACGGCAGCGGTGCGACGTATCGACATGCTTTCACCCCCGGCCGGGATCGTAAGCAGGTTTCGGCGCTGTTGCTAAGGGGTTGCCCGGGCATTATGTTGCGGACATCGACAAACCTCACTGCCTTGGAGGTCCGTCATGGCCGTGCCGATCAGCCGTCGCAGCGCCCTGGCCGCGGGCGCCGGAGTCGCCGCGGGTCTCGCCGTCCCGGGCGTCGCCGCGGCCGGCGCGTCCCGTCTCGCCGTCCCGGGCGTGGCCGCGGCCTCCCGGGTGACGTTCGTCCTCGGCGCCGAGACGCTCGACGGCGGCGAGCAGGTCACGTCGGTGACGCTGCGGACCGCCCACCTCCGCATCGATCCGCGCGACCTCACGACCGGCACGTTCTCGGTGCACGCGAAGGCGACCAGCCCGATCCCGCTCGCGCCCGGCGAACTGATCTTCAGTGAGTACGACGTGGATCGCGTCGTCACGGCCGCCCGGCTCGATCGGCGCGGGAACGTGGTCCTCGACCTGGCGTCCGCGGAGGGGCAGGTCGGCGGCGGGACGCTCGGCTACATCGTGAGCCGGGGGCGGAATGTCCGGCTCGACCTGGAGTACACGATCACGCAGAATGCGCCTCTCGGGTCGCTGGTGATCGGCCGGTTCGTGCAGGGGCCGCTGGCGAACCCGGAAGTGGACGCGTTCAGCTACCACAAGTCACGCTCCGGGATGAAATACCGCCTTTATACCCCTGAGTCCGGGCGCGGCCGGCGGCCGCTGATCGTCTGGCTGCACGGCGGCGGGGAGGGCGCCTCGCTGCCGGACGGCTACTACGACAACGAGACGACGCTGCGGGCCAACCGGGGCGCGCTCGGCTTCGCCACCCGGGAGGCGCAGCGGATCTTCGGGGGCGCCTACGTGGTCGCGCCGCAGAGCTTCTCGGCCTGGATGCTGGACGGCGACCGGTTCGCGCCGCTGATCCGCGAGATCGTGCGCGACCTGGCCCGCAGGCTGCCGATCGACACCGATCGGATCCATGTGGTCGGATGCAGCAACGGCGGCTACATGAGCATGAAGATGACCACCGTCTACCCGTCGCTGTTCGCCTCCTCGGTGCCGATCTGCGGCGTCGTGGCGTCGCTCCAGGCCGGGAATCCGCCGCTCATCCCCGACCCGGAACTGGCCGCCATCACCACGCCGACCTGGCTCGTCACCTCCCTCGACGACACCACGGTGCCGCCCGGGCCGAACACGATCCACGCGCACTCACTGATCCCCGGCGCCGAGATGACGCTCTACGAGCACGTGATCTGGAACGGTCACCAATTCCAGGGGCACTGGTCGTGGATCTATGTGGCCCGCAACGACCCGGCCCTCCCCGGCGGCACGCGCGTCTGGCAGTGGATGGCCCGCCACCGCCGCTAGCGCCGGAGAGTGAGCACCAGCGCCGACGCGCTCGCGAAGACGGCGGCTCCGAAGAAGATCAACCCCGCTTTCCCGTACGAATGAAGGGCCGCGAAAGCCGCGCTCGCGGCAATCGGCACCAGCGTCTCGGCGATCGCGGCCATGCCGGTCAGCGCGCCCTGCACCGCACCGTGCTCCCCGGCCCTCGTGCTGCGTGCGATCCAGGACTGCGAGGCCGGCCCGGCGAACGAGCCGAGGATCCCGGCGGCCATCGACAGGTAGAGCATCCACGGCTCATCGGCCACCCCGGCCACGGCGAACGCGGCCACCCCGATCCAGGTCCCGGCCACCGTAGCCGTCTCGTCCCCGAGCATCCGCACGACCGGCCCGGCAGCCCGCGCCTGGAACAACGCCCCCGCCGTGGCGCTCACCGCCATCACCACACCGGCCTGCGCCGTGCCGAACCCGAACTGATAGGCGAGGAAGAACGCCCACACCGACTGCTGGATCATCCGCGCGACGTCGGCACACAGCCGCGCGTACGCAAGCCGCCCCAACCCATTCCTGCGCAGGACCCCGGCGATGGCGCCGACCGGATCGACCATCCGCCGGCACCCCGCGGCTCCGGACTCGGCCGGCTCGACCGGCTCGGCCGGCTCGACCGGCCCCACCGAACCGGGACGCGACTCCGGCAGCACGAACCACCCCCACGCCACGCCCGCGAACGACAGCCCGGCCGCCGCGAGGAACGGCAACCGCACGTCGACCCCGCCGAGCAGCCCGCCCACGATCGGCCCGGCCACGAAGCCGAGCCCGGCGGCGGCGCCGATCCGGCCGTAGGCGCGGGCCCGGTCCCGCTCCGGCGTCACGTCGGCGACGTAGGCGTTCACCACGATCGTCGTGCCCGCGCAGGCCCCGGCCAGGGCGTGGAAGAACAGCAGCGCGGCCGGCCCGGGCACGGCGGCGTGGGCGAGCCAGTCGACGCCGAGCGCGGTCAGCGACAGCAGCAGCACGGGCCGCCTGCCGTAGCGGTCGGCGGCCCGTCCCAGCAGCGGCGCGATCGCGAACTGGAGCAGCCCGTAGGCCGAGCCGAGCACGCCCGACCAGAAGACGGCCCGGGCCGGATCGCCGGCCACGGCCGTCATGAGCGACGGCAGGATCGGGATGACCAGGCCCAGGCCGAGCAGGTCGAGGAAGACGGTGACGAGCAGGAAGGAGAGGGCGGGCGCCCGGCGCATTGCGGCTCCTGAGGGTCGGAAGGGTCGAGCCCCTCCCGGGCCGCAGGCACGGAGGATCAGAATATCGGTGCCGTCAAACGGTTTTCTCCGAACGATCTAGGATCCCGGTCGTGCCCTTCTTCGATTCGTACGACGGACTGCGGCTGTTCTTCGACGAGGTGGGTGAAGGGCCTCCACTCGTCGTGCTGCCGGGCGGGCCGGGCACCGACGTGCGCTACGTCGGCGACCTGGGCGGGCTGTCCTCGACCCGGACGCTGATCCGGCTGGACGCCCGGGCCTCGGGGCGGTCCGGCGTTCCGGAGGACCGGGACACCGTGTCGTTCGTGGAGCAGGCGCGCGACGTGGAACAGCTGCGCCTGCACCTCGGCGCGGACCGGCTCGACATCCTGGCCCACTCGGCCGGGTGCCTGACCGCCCAGGAGTACGCGGCGGCCCGGCCCGGGCGGGTGCGGCGGCTGATCCTGGTCACCCCGGTGGGTCGGGCCGCCCGGGAGCCGGACCACGCCGAGCTGGCGGCGCTGCGGGAGTCGCGGCGCGGCGAGCCCTGGTACGAGCAGGCCGCCGCCGGTGACGCCGCCCTCCGCCGGGGCGGGCTGAGCCACGCCGAGGAGATCATGGCGCGGGCCCGGATGATCCCGTTCTCCTGGCACCGGTGGACGCCGGAGCGGCGCCGCGCCGAGTACGTCCCCGGGCACGCCACCGCGCTGCCCTGGCTGCGGGACGCGTTCTACCGGAATTCCCGGGATCGGGTCGAGCGGTCCGCAGCCGGGCCGGAGCTCCTTGCCGCGGCCGGGCCGGGCGTGCTGGCCGCGGCTGGGCCGCAGCTCCTTGCCGCGGCCGGGCCGGGCGTGCTGGTCGTGGCCGGGGCGAGCGACGGCCTGATCGGGACGGCGCCGGCGAGGCTCGTCGCGGCCGCCCATCCGGGAAGCCGCCTCGAGGTGATGACCGAATCCGGCCACCGGCCGTGGGCCGAGCAGCCGGATCGTTTCCGGTCACTGGTGGAGAGTTTCCTGGCAGCGGCCGGCTGACCGGGACTAAGGTCCCGCCACCTCGTAGTGGGTCCACAGGGTTCCCTGCTCCCCTACGACCACTTCAACGGTACGAAGCCGGACCGCCGGCTCCCCGGCCGGGCCGTCGACGATCGACGGCGTCGTCAAACCGCCCACCACCGCCGGGATCGTGACGACGTGCAACTCGTCGACCAGGCCGTTCCTGATCAGCGCGCTGGTGAGGCCGCCGCCGGCCTGCGACAGCACGCACTCGACGCCCAGCTTCTCGCGCATCGCGGTGAGCGCCTGCGCCAGGTCGACGCGCTCGGTGCCGGCCACCAGATAGGGGATCTCCTCGCGGCGCAGGTACGCCAGGTACTCCCGGGGCGTGCTCTTGCTGACCAGCACGAGCAGCGTGGTGTTGCCGTCCTGCTTGTAGGTCCACTCGATGCGGCCGCGCCCGTCCACGACGACGAACCAGTTGATGCTCTCCTTCGGCAGGTAGTCCGTCCCGAGGTCCTCGTCCGACTCGTCCCCCGGCAGCTCCCGGGGGCCGGCGCCCTCGGCCACGAACGTGCCGCTGCCCTCGAGGATGGCCCGCGGCCGGTGCTGCTCGGCGATCCACCCGTCCCGGCGCCGCAGGATCTCCTCGACGTCCCCGGGCCACAGCGACCGCCAGCGCTCGCTGTTCTCCGGTTCGAGCAGCCGCTGATCGGGGCCCGGCGCGACCCGCCCGTCCGCGGTAGCCGTCACGGACACGACGACGCGGGGCCGCCCACCATCCACACCCATGCCGGAACCGTAGCGTCCACACTCGACTCCGGGTCAGTCCCGCCACCCATGACGGTGAATCTGCACCGCCTTCGTGTCGGTCAGTTTTCGAGAAGCACCCGCGCGGGGTCGCTGCCTAGCCTTCATCTCATTCCCACTTCTCAGGAGACGGCCATGATCACGAAGCTGAACGTCACCACGATCTACGTACTGGACAAGGAGGAGGCCCTCGGCTTCTACGTCGGCAAGCTCGGCCTGGAGAAGGGCAACGACGTCCAGCAGGGCGACTACCGCTGGCTGACCGTCCGCGTGCCCGGCGGCGAGACCGAGATCTCCCTGGAGACGCCCGGCGCGCCCCTGCACGACGACGCCACCGCCGACCAGCTGCGCGCGCTGATCGCGAAGGGCGCCCTCACCGGCCTCGTCCTCCTCACCGACGACGTGCGCAAACTCCACGAGACGCTGAAGGCGCGCGGCGTCACCGACTTCACCCAGGAGCCCGCCGACCACTTCTACGGCACCGACATGGGCCTCCGAGACCCCTCCGGCAACCCGATCCGGATCCTCCAGCAGGGCGCCGCCTAGGTCACCGGTCGGGAGTGGCACGGGCCCGCCGCTCCCCTGGAGTTCCACCGCCGGGACTTCACCAGGGACCCGCTCGCCGACCTGCGCGGCCCGGCCACCCTGGCGATCCTGGCGGGCGGGACGCTGATGAACTTCGCCGACCCGGCCGCCGTGCTGCGCCACATCCGTCAGGCGGCCGACGTCGTGGCCCACGTCGCCCGCCCGGACAGCCCGGCGAACCGCGCCTTCTTCCGCTTCGCCGAGGACGAGACCGACTTCCCGTCGGAATACCTCACCATGCTGGAGCACCTCGGCGTCCACCGTGCCGACTACGAACCGGAGATCGGCTTCGACGACACGACTCGCGAACGCTACCTGCGCATCCACCTGACGGCCCCGGTGACGGTCGCCGGCCGGGTCACCCTGCCGGCCGGCCGATCGGTCCAGCTGTGGCGCTACCGTCACCGGTCCCCGGAGGAACTCACCGCGATGATGTCCGAGGCCGGCTACGCCCCGCTGCTCGATCACCGCAGCCCCGACGGCCAGTTCGCGCTGATCGCGGGCCTCCGGGATTGAGGCAGTACCACGAAGATCCGGCGCCAACCTGGGCCGTCCCGGCGCGACGAGGTGACCGCGCTGGTGGAGAGCCGCGGCGGCCGGGTCGTGGCCCGCCTCCTCGGCTGCCCCGCCCTCACCCCTCGACGATCAGGGCCTGTGAAAGCGGCGCACGGCCGGTCACCGAATCAGATCACTCGGCGAACAGCACGTCGAGGGGCGCGGAGAGCTCACGCCACGCCTCTTCCAGGGCACTCCGGCACGCCACGGTGAGGCTGCTCAGGTCATCGGCCGGTTCCGGCTTCAGCCACCGCCACCAGCGCCAGAGCCCCGCCTTCTCCGACTCCGGCCACCCGAGCCTCATGGCATGCGGTTCCACCTTCTCGGTGATGCGCCGGACCAGGGGATTCCGCTCCATCCGGCCGGACGCGGAGACCCGCAAGCCCACATAAGGCCAGCAGTTCGCCCCGGTGAGCAACTCGTCCCTGCTCCACTGGACCGCGATCGAGGCCTGCACGCCGTCGCGCCCCCATCCGGGCCGGCTCAGCTCGAACGTCGGAAAGGATCCGTGTAGTGAGTCGTACCATCCGTGGTCGGCCTCGCTCAGCACGATCGGATCGAGGGTTCGCACGGCATCCTCGATCGCGGCCACCACACTCCTCACGGCGTCGTCGCGCACGGCCGCCCATTCGGCCATCGAGGTTTGATGGCGGAGGTAGAAGGCGATTTTCTCGTCCGCCATGGCCGGGTCTCCCATCGTGGCGCCGGACAGTGCACTCATGGTCGTCATCAGGTCTCGGGCAGCTGCCGAAGCGCGCTCCGGCAGGGGCAGCATCAGGTCGGCGACCCGACGCCAGGTGAGGGTCTCCCAGCCCGCCGGGGCGGTTTCGGCCGGGTGACGCGTCAGGAACACGAGCCGTGGCTTCTCGTCCGCCCAGAGCTCGGACAGCCGGGCGCACTGATCACCGTGCTGACCAGCGTTGATCTTCGCCTCCACGAGCACGCACTGGTTCCCGACCCGAATGATCAGGTCGGCGCGGGTCAGCCTGCCCTCGGCGGTGAATCGCGGCTCCTCGGTGGAGACGCGGACCGGTGCGCCGGTGTCGAAGGGGACGCCGAGCTCGTCGAAGAGGCGCCGCGCCATCAGATCGCCCAGGCCGTGCCGGTTCTCCGGCGCGAGAAGCCAGGCCAGGCAGGCGACGACCTTGACCTCGTTCTCGCTCATCTTGAGGAATTGCAGAATCGTATGCGGCCCGGTCTGCCATCGGCCCTCGGCCTTGAGCCTCGCCGTCTCGGCGGTCAGCAGGTCGAGCTCGCGCTCCCAGCGCTCGATCGTCATGGCCCGATGGTGGCAGGACCCTCCGACAGTTCCCCGGCGCGGCGTACGAGGAGGTCGCGGGTTGCTTCGAGGTGGGTGCGCATCGCCGACTCGGCGGCTGCGCCGTCGCGGGCCAGGACGGCGGCGACGACCGGTTCGTGTTCGGCGTGGATTTCGGGCAGGGAGCGGCCGCTCGCCGTCGTCGGGGGGCCGAGCAGGGCCGTGGTGGTGCGGAGGCGCTCGACGATGGCCGCCGTGCGGGGTTTGCCGGCGGCGTGCAGGAGCAGGTCGTGCAGGGTGCGGTCGGCCGGCCAGAAGGCGGCCTCGTCGCCGGCGGCGGCTGCCGTGGCCATCGCCGCGAGGGCCGCGCGGATCGCCGTGTGCTGGTCGTCGGTTCCGGTCACGGCGGCGGCGCGGGCGGCGGGCGGCTCCAGCGCCAGCCGGATGCCGATGATCTCCTCGATGTCGTGGGCCTGCGGCGGCAGGACGCGGAAGCCGCGGTTGCGCCGGATCTCGATGAGGCCCGCCTCGGCCAGCCGCAGCAGGCCTTCGCGGGCCGGGCTCCGGGAGACGTCCAGCAGCTCGGCCAGCTGGTAGACGGAGTACGTCACCTCCGGCACCAGCTCACCGGCGGCGACCCCGTCGCGCACGGCCTGGGCGACGGCGTCGGCGAGGGAGGGGGCGTCCGGCGGCAGCACGAGGTTCGGCATGAGTAACATGTTACCCATGAGCGAGCAGGCGAACGGCGTGGTGGCGGCCCTGACCAAGGCGGGTCTCGAGGTGCGGTCCGATCCGGGCACCCGGGGGATGTACGCGTCGGACGCCTCCCTCTACCGCATCCCGCCGATCGCCGTGGTCCGCCCGCGCGACGTCGACGAGGTGGCCGCGTCCCTCGCCGTGGCGCGCGCGACCGGCGTACCGATCACCTCGCGCGGCGCCGGCACGTCGGTGGCCGGCAACGCGGTCGGCCGGGGCATCGTGCTCGACTTCTCCCGGCACATGAACCGGGTCCTCGACATCGACCCCGAGGCGCGCACCGCGATCGTCGAGCCGGGCACGGTGCACGCCGTCCTGCAGAAGGCGGCCCAGCCACACGGTGTCCGATTCGGCCCCGACCCGTCGACCTGGCCGCGCTGCACCATCGGCGGCATGATCGGCAACAATGCCTGCGGCTCGCGCTCCCTCGCCTACGGCCGGACCTCGGACAACGTCGCCGGTCTGGAGCTGATGACCGCGGCGGGCGACAGCTTCGTCACGGGATATCAAGACAAAGCCCCATTCGTACGAGGGGCAGACGGCATCCTGGGAAGTATCAGGAACGTTCTCTCCCAGCACCTCGCCACCACACGGACCGAATTCGATCGCTTCGGCCGGCAGGTCTCCGGCTACGCCGCCCACCACCTGCTCCCCGAGCGGTTCGACCTCACCCAGGCCCTGGTCGGCTCCGAGGGCACCCTCGCCGTCATCACCAGGGCGACCGTCAAGCTCGTCGTGGACGCTCCGATCCGGGTCGTCGTCGTGCTCGGCTTCCGCGACATCGTCGCGGCCGGCGAGGCCTCCCCGGCCGTGGTGGCCCACGGTCCCACCTCCTGCGAGGGCCTCGACTCCCGCCTGCTCGACGTGCTCCGCGCCCGCCGCGGCCCGGACGCCGTCCCGCCGCTGCCGAAGGGCGGCGCCTGGCTCTTCGTCGAGCTCGCCGGCCACGACCGCGGCGAGGTCGTGGCCCGCGCGCAGAAGCTCGCGGCCGACGGCATCGGCGACGAGGCCCTGGTGGTCGAGGACCCGGCCACCCAGGCCCGGCTCTGGCGGATCCGCGAGGACGGCGCCGGCCTGGCCGGACGCGCCCCGTCGGACCGACCGGCCTGGCCCGGCTGGGAGGACGCCGCGGTGCCGCCGGAGAAGCTCGGCGCCTATCTCGCGCGCTTCGACGAGCTGGTCGCGTCGTACGACATGACGAGCGCGCCGTTCGGCCACTTCGGCGACGGCTGCATGCACGTGCGCCTCGACCTTCCGCTCGACCGGCCGGGCGGCACCGGCGTGATGCGCGAGTTCCTCGTGGACGCGGCGAAGCTGGTCGGCGAGTTCGGCGGGTCGCTCTCCGGCGAGCACGGCGACGGCCGGGCCCGCTCCGAGCTGCTGCCGTACATGTACTCGGCCGACGCCATCAGCATGTTCGCGCAGATAAAGGGCGCGTTCGACCCGGACAACCTGCTCAACCCCGGTGTTCTGGTCGACCCGGATCCCGTCGACTCCGACGTACGGATGGCCTTTGACAAGCCCTCGAACCTGCTCGCGATGGCCTATCCGCACGACGACGGCGACCTGGCCCAGGCCGTGCATCGGTGCACCGGCGTCGGCAAGTGCCGGGCCGACAACGCGGCGGCCGGCGGCGTGATGTGCCCGTCCTATCTCGCCACCCGCGAGGAGAAGGACTCCACCCGGGGTCGCGCCCGCGTGCTGCAGGAGGTGGTCCGCGGCGAACTGCCCTGGTCGCACGCGTCGGTGCACGACGCGATGGACCTCTGCCTCGCGTGCAAGGGGTGCGCCTCGGACTGCCCGACCGGCATCGACATGGCGACGTACAAGTCCGAGGTGCTCCACCAGACGTACTCCGGACGCCTGCGCCCGCGGTCGCACTACACCCTCGGGAAGCTGCCGATGTGGGCGCGGATCGCCGGCTGGGTGCCGCGGCTCGCGAACCTGGGCACGCGACTCCCCGGCATCCGCGGACTGGCCCTCTGGCTCGCCGGTGTGGACGGCCGCCGCTCGGTGCCGGCGTTCGCGCGCAGGCCGTTCCGGCGTACCTTCAAGGCGGTCGACTCCGAGCGCAAGCCGGTGGTGCTCTTCGCGGACTCGTTCTCGGACGCCTTCTCGCCGGAGGTGGCCGAGGCGACGGTGCGGGTCCTGCGCGCGGCCGGCTACGAGCCACGGCTGCCCAGCGGCTCCGTCTGCTGCGGCCTCACCTGGATCACGACGGGACAGCTCGATTCCGCCAAGAAGATCCTTTCGCGTACGGTCGAAGCTCTGAGCGCGGACGCCCACGCCGGAATCCCGATCGTCGGCATCGAGCCTTCGTGCACGGCCGTCCTCCGTTCCGACGTGCACGAGCTGCTGCCCGGCAACGCCGACGCGGCCGCCGTCGCGAAGCAGGTGCACACCCTCGCCGAGCTGCTCGCGAAGACCCCGTCCTGGACGCCGCCGGACCTGTCCGGCGTCGAGGTGGTCGCCCAGCCGCACTGCCACCACCACGCCGTGCTCGGCTGGAAGACCGACGCCGACCTGCTGGCCGGCAGCGGCGCGACGGTGAAGCGGCTGGCCGGCTGCTGCGGCCTGGCCGGCAACTTCGGCGTGGAGCGGGGGCACTACGAGGTGTCGGTGGCGGTCGCCGAGCAGAACCTGCTGCCGGCGCTGGACGCCGCCCCGGACGCCGTCGTCCTGGCGGACGGCTTCTCCTGCCGTACCCAGGTGGCCGACCTGCGGGAGAGGCCGGCGGTGCACCTGGCACAGCTGCTCGATCGCTGATCCTTTCAGCCGGTGCGGCCCGGCCTCTATGCGGGCGGGCCCAGTTTCGCGATGACGCTGGTCAGCTCGGTGGCGTCGAGTTCGTAGGCGGTCTCGCCGGTGTGCGGGTCACGGGCGTGGAGGGTGTGGAAGGTCGGGGAATGGGGGCCGCCCAGGTCGACCAGGGTGGCCGAGGCGCCCTTGACCGCGCGTTCGGTGCCGGGGGTGGCGGTCAGGTCGATGCGGGTGACGACGCCCGGAGTCACCCAGACCGGCACTCCCGTGAGCATGCCGAAGAGCTGCAGGTGGAAGTGGCCGCAGAGGAGGAGCCGCACGTCGGTGCCGGCGATCGCCTCGGCCAGGGTGGGGACGTCGTGCAGGCCCAGGGCGGCCTGGACCGCCACGCCGGGGACCGTGACGGGCGGGTGGTGGAAGGCCAGGACGGAGCCGTTCGGGGCGGGGTCGGCGAGGACGGTGCGCAGCCAGGTCAGCTGGGCGGCACTGATCCGGCCGTGGCCCTTGCCGGGGATCAGGGAGTCGAGGGTGACGATGCGGTACCCGGCCACCGTGGTGACGGCGGCCCGCTCGCCGTCCGGGGAGTGCAGCTGGGAGTCGGGGGCGTCCCGGCCGTCGGCGGTCAGGTGGCCGCTGCCGAGGACCGCTGCGAACGCCGTACGGTCGTCGTGGTTTCCCGTCGTGAAGAGGGCGGGAATCCGTCGCTCGGCGGCGAAGGCGGAGATCTGCGCGCGGGCGTCGGCGTAGGCCTCGCGGGAACCGTCGTCGGCGATGTCACCGGTGATGACCAGGGCGTCCAGGCCGGGGAGCTCGCGGCAGTCGTGCAGGATGCGGCGCAGCGAGCCACGGGTGTCGACGCCCTCGCCGTCGCGACCGGGTTCGCGGGTGAGGTGGGTGTCGGAGAGGCGGAGGATCCGCATCCGGGGACGGTATCGGAGATCGATGACTGTCGGCTTCCGCCTTCTCAGGATGTGAGGGTCAGACGACCGGGCCGATCAGGCCGGTGCGCTTTGCGTGGCGCGCGAGGACAATGACGCCGGTGACTGGACTGTTTGCGAGACCCGATGCGGCCGGGCACATCCGGCTTGACCACGAGCCCGTCCTGGAGAGCTGGAACGCTGCCGATCACCCGGATCAGTTGAGGCTGCGGAGCTACCTTGCCGGCGTCACCAAGCAATTGCTCGTTGCGGAATGGGCGAACAACGGCCCTCGTGCCATCGAACTCGTCGTCGGGCTGCCCGACGACACTCCTCTCGATCGCGGTGGCCGCGACCTCGACAATTATCTGTACCCGCTGGTCCGGCACTTCGGGGGTGAGCGCATCGGCGCCGCGTTCGCACGCAAGGCGCATCAGGAGGAGTCGACCATCGCGGTGGTCCCGGCGGAGAACGTTGCGGGGCCGGCCGAGGAGCCGCAGCTCACGGTTCGCACGTCGATGTCGGCCACTTCGGCAGCGTGGAAAGGGGTCATCCACGCGGCTTGCGCGCGTGCGGTGACCGGGCCGCTGCCGCCCGGGCCGGTCGGAGTGCGGCTGCAGTTCGGTGTCTCCGCGGCGCGGAACTGGGCTGCGCTGTGGAAGCCGGCGATCGACGCGCTCGGGCCGGTGCTCGGCATGCCCCAGCCCGCCCAGCCTTTCAGGCCTGACGACGATCGCATCGTGGACCTTCAACTGCACCGGATCATCGACGACGCTCTCGGGCACGACGTGATCGTCCGGGCATGGTGGTGGCCGACCCGTTCCCGGGAACCGGGCGCGGAGTGTTCCTAGGAACCGGGGACGTCCAGGTCGGTCAGGTAGGCCTGGGTCTGCCACTCGGTCTGGGGCAAGTGGTCTCGGGCCAGGGCGAAGTACTCCTCCGGGCTCAGCAGTCGCAGGGTGGCCGGGTCGACGTCGTCCTCGTCCGCCGGGGAGTCGGCTCCGGGGAGTATGTCGATCAGGCGGTGTATGCCGGGGCGGGGCACCCAGAAGTCGGCGCCTCGGTCGTGCAGGAGTTGGAAGGCCCGGATGCGGCGCACTACACCGGTCGTGGGCGGCACCTGGTCCCACTGTTCGTAGGACTCGTAGGTCAGGCAGCCGCTGAGCTGGACCTCGCCGGAGCGGGTGTGGCCGGTTCGCGCGGCGGAGACGCCGTCCTTCCGGAGCAGTTGGGCCCACGGCACGCCGTCGGGGTCGTGCAGGATGGTCGCCCGCATCGTGACCTCGAGCCTGCCGGGAAGGCCTGCGTGAACGCGACCGTCGGTGCCGCCAGGGGCGCTGGGATCGTCGCGCCAGCGTAGGCGGATGGTGACGTGGTCGCCCGGCGACCAGGGCACCTCGCTGGTCAGAATCGGCCACAGCATGATCGAGACTCTGCCACTCGCCTCCCGCCCGATAGGATCCGGCTTCCGCTGGATGGCCGCAGGAGGAGCATTTTGATCCGTACGCTGGTTCTGCTCCTCGTCCTCGCGGCCGGCGGCGGATGGCTCATCGCCGGTGCCGGTGACGAACCGCGCCGGGAAAGTGTCACCGCGTCCGGGGTTCCGCTCGCCGAGGTGCATCCGCCGGGCGACGGCAAACGGCCCGGTGTCGTGGTCGCGCACGGATTCTCCGGATCGGCGAAACTGATGGAACCGTTCGGGGACACGCTGGCGGCCCGGGGCTATGTGGTCGTTCTGCTCGACTTCACCGGTCACGGCGCGAATCGCGAACCGATGGCCGATCAGGTGGCGGGGACCGACGAATCCGTACGGATGCTGCAGGACGATCTGGGGGTGGCGCTCGCGCATCTGCGGTCACTTCCCGATGTCGATGCCTCCCGGGTCGCTCTGGTCGGGCATTCGATGGGCGCGGGAGCCGTCACGCGCTATGCGGCGGCCCACCCCGATGTGACCGCCACGGTCGCCATTTCGCTGCCGGATGCGTTCGTGGCCTCCGCCGAACGGCCCGCCCGGCTGCTCACCATCGCGGGTGCGCTGGAATTCCCGGATTTCCGCGAGGTCGCCACCAGAGTCGCCGCCGAACGGGACGATCGCGCCGTGCGCATCGTGCCCTGGGTGGAGCACATTTCTGTTCTGTACGCCCCGGAGACTCATCGGGAAACGGTGGCGTGGCTCGACCAGGCGTTCGGCGGGCCGCGGAACGACCAGGCGATTCCCTTCCCCGGCCGGCGGCTCTTCGGGGCCGGGCTGCTGGTGCTGGCATTCCTGATCGGGCTCTATCCGCTGGCTCTGCTGATCGGGCTCCGTCCGCAGGCTTCCCCGGCGAAAACCATTCCACCGGTACGGATCGCCGTTGTCGCGGCCGTGGCGGCGGGCGTCGGCGCGGTGGTGGCCCGGCTCCTGCCCACGGCACATTTCCCGCTGGCGGTGGCCGGTTATGTCGCCGCCTATGCGGCCGTCACCGGGGTGCTGCTCCTGCTCTATGCGCGCCGTTTCTCCCCGTACGAAAGGCGCAGCAGCCCTCGCCGCGCCCTCCTCGCCGTTCCCTATGCCATCGTCGCGATCGCTCTGCCGTTGCATGGGGGAGTGACCCACGCCGTGCCGGTCGGTGTGCGATGGTGGCTGCTCCCGGTCGTGTGGGCCGCTTTCGCGCTGCTCGCCTACGCCTCGGAACGCGTCGCCGGCGGCCGGCCGCTGCCTCTCCTCATCATCACGGCGGCGTTCGTGGTCGTTCTGGCCGGCGCGGCCGTCAGCGGATTGACCCACGGTTTCGTGCTGCTCGCACTGTTCCCGCTGATCGGTTTGATGCTCTGGCAGGCGTTGTGGAGCGCATTCCTGAACCGGTTCGGCACGGCGCCCTGGATGATCGCCGTGATCGGCGCGGTCGTGGTGGCGTGGCCGCTCGTGACAGCGCTACCCCTCGTCGGCTGACCGAGGGCGCTCGAACGTTTCGACGCTGGTGCGATAGGGCTCGGCGTCAGGGCGCCGGACCACACCTCGACCTGCCAGGCACCGTCGCCGCCGACGTTCAGGGGCACGAAGAGTCCGGCCTCGATGCGGCCGGTGAGGGCGAGGGCTTCCCGGTCGCCGAGGCCGTGCACGTCGTCGAAGCCCTCGGGCTGCCAGATGCCGGTCAGACCGGCGTCGGTGCGGACGACGAGCCGGGCGTCCGGGAAGGGAGATGTCGCCGCCCGAGCCTGGCAGAGCGCCGGCCGGAAAGGGGCGGAACACCGGCACGAGAAGGGCGGAGCGCCGGGCAGGAAGGGCGGGAACCCGCCGTGCGGGGATGCCTGGCAGAGAACATCCCCGCACGAACACAAGGTGATTCAACCGGTGATCACTCTGGCGGACCGGGTTGACGGTCCGCCCTCGGAATCATGTCGATCGTGTGACAGCCGCGGCTACTCGAAGAACTTGAGGCCGAAACCGGTGTTGGATGTCGCGCCCGGCACGTTCGCCCTGGTGTAGGTGGTGTTGCCCCACCACGCGAAGGTGCCGGTGTACCAGTGGCGGTTCGCCCACGCGTACGGGGTGCCCTTCGCGACCGCGTGGTACATCAGCGGGAAGCGCGGGCCGGCCGGCGGGCTCGTCGCGATGTCGCCGTTCAGCAGCACGAAGCTGTGGTGGCCGGGACCGTCGGCGTAGAGCGTCGGGTCCCAGCCGGGCATCATCGTGGCGCGGTGCGAGCCGAACAGGCAGCCGTTCGACTTGTACCAGTCCCAGACGTAGGTGGGGTCGCCGCCGGCGCGCAGGCGCAGGTCGGCGAGGCAGTACTGGTCGCTCCAGCTGCCGTTCGCGGAGTAGACGATGTGCAGCTGACCGTTCGGGTCGCGGATCGCCTCCGGGGCCTCGTTGATGAACGGGTTGCCGACCACCCGCTCCCAGCCCTCCCGCGGCTGCGAGATGACGTGCCGCGGACCGGTCGTCGTGGTGGGGCTGCTCATCCGGGCGATGTAGAGGTTCTGCTCGACGTTGGTGTCGCCGGCCCAGCCCGACCAGACGAACCACCGCTGGCCGCCGAACACGAACATCGTGCCGTCGATCGCCCACTTGTCGTCGGGCAGCGCCATCCGGACCGCCGCTGAATAGCCGGAAGCCGGAGCCACGGAACTCACGACGTACATCCGATGAGAGGGCCCGCGCCCGGCACTGAAATAGATCCAGTAACGGCCGCTGTCGAAGTGGATCTCCGGAGCCCACACCTCGCCGAGGTTCCCGGTGTCCGACCAGACCTGCCGGGCGGTCGCACCCGCCAGCGCATCCGGCGAGGAGGCCTGCCGGACCGCGATGCCGTTGTTGAGCGACTGCACCGAGATGTACGTGCTGCCGACCCGGATCACGCTCGGGTCCGCGGCGCGCAGGCTCGTGCGGGCGGCGCTCGCCGGCATCGCCGGGATCAGCGCCAGGAGGAGGACGGCCAGGGCGAACGCGCGTCTCATCCCCGGCGCCACTTCTGGTTCAGCGTGCCGGCGCAATCCCACAGCTGCACCCGCGCGCCGTCGTTGCCGTTCCACTCCTTGATGTCGAGGCACTTGTTGGCCTGCGGGTTCACGAGATCACCGGCGGCGCTGAGCACCCACTGCTGGGCCGGGTTCCCGCTGCAGGTCGCGATCTGGATCTCCACGCCGCTCGCGGTGGAACCCCACGGCACGTCGAGGCACTTGTTGTTGCCGGTGCGCAGCGCGCCGCCGGTCGCCTCCCACTTCTGCGCGCCGCTGCCGTTGCAGTTCCACATCTGCACGAGGACGCCGTCGGAGAAGTTGCTGTTCGGCACGTCGAGGCACTTGTTGTTCCAGTTGCTGACGATCGCCTGGCCGCCGGCGCCACCGCCGGACGTGGTCAGCGACAGGCCGTACACCTGGAGGATCTCGTTGACCGGCTGGAACCACATGGTGCCGCCGGTGGTGCAGTTGCCGGAGCCGCCGGAGGTGACGCCCTGCGCCTGATTGCCGGAGATCCACGAGCCGCCCGAGTCACCCGGCTGCGCGCAGGCGTTGCTGCGGCTCAGACCGGAGACGGCGCCCTGGGCGTAGTTGATGGTCTCGTTCTTGCCGAGCAGCGTGCCGCAGCGCCAGCCGGTCGTGCGTCCGGAGCGGCAGATCGAGCTGCCGATGGCCGCCTCCTGCGAGCCGGCGACGACCACGTTCCCGCCGGAATAGTTGTTCACCCAGGGTTGCGAGACCCAATTGCCATTCGTACGGACCCAGGCGTAGTCGTTGCCGGGGAACGAGGAACCGGCGAACGTCCCCTGGGCCACGTTGTTGAAGCCCAGCGTGGGACTGCCCGTCCCGCCGCAGTGCCCGGCCGTCACGAAGCCACCGGCCACGGCGAATCCGACGGAGCAGAGCGTGTTGCCGTTGATGACGTACTGGTCGCCGCCGCGGATGTCGTACATGGGCTGCGGTCTCTGATCCGAGGTTTTGATCGTCACCGCGCCGGCGCCGCTCGCCTTCGCGAAGGCCCGGGCCGCCGCCTCCGCGCCGGGCGCCGCGCTGACGACGACGCTGTTGCTCGCCGGATCGACGAACCAGCCGTGTACGACGTCCGGCGCCTTACGCCGGTCGAGTTTGGCCTTCGCGGCGTCCAGGTCACGGCCGGCCCTCGCCACGATCTTCGGGACGGCGCCCTCGGCGCGGACCGTGGCGGCGTCGGCCGCGTTCGTGACGGCGACGGTGAGGCGGGTGGCGCCCTCCGGGATCCAGGCGCCGGCGAACCGGCCGTCCCCGAGCCGCTTCCGCAGGCGGTTCTCGATGACCGGGGCGGCGGCCTCGGTGGTGAGGCGGTCGGCTATCTCGGCGTCGGTCAGGCCCAGGTCGCGGCGCATGGCCTCGTACATGTCAACTGGCTTTGGCTCTTGCGCGGTGGCTTGGGCGGGAAGCGGGCTCACGGTGACGGCGGTCAGCGCCGCGGCCAGCACGACGAGGGGACGACGGAACAACGGCTCGTCCTTTCACGCGGGGGAAGCGGGGAAAGAGAGCGCTCTCATGCCCGATTCTTCCCATGCGTCTCGACGGCTGTCAATAAAGCTTCCTATTTACAACTTCAGTTAACAGTCCTAATAATTAGCCATGCGTCGATCCCCGATCCTTGCCGCGGCGGCAGCGCTGGCCGTGGCATGCTCCACCGTCTACGTCGCCACGACGGCGAGCGCCGCCGCGGCCTGTGCCACGGCGTGGTCAGCCACCGCCACATACGTGAAGGACAACGTCGTCTCCAAGGGCGGCAACAACTACACCGCCAAGTGGTGGACCCAGGGCGAGGACCCGGCCCTGAAGTCGGGCCAGTGGGACGTCTGGGTCAACAACGGCGCGTGCGGCGGTGTCGTGACACCGAGTCCGTCGGTCTCCACCTCGGTCCCCACTTCTCCCTCGGTCTCCCCCACGCCTTCTACGTCGGTCCCCCCGATCACGGGCGGTAACCTGCCCAAGCACGCCCTGATCGGCTATCTGCACGCCAGCTTCGCCAACGGATCCGGCTATCTGCGGATGGCCGACGTCCCCGCCGACTGGGACATCATCAACCTGGCGTTCGGCGAGCCGACCACCGCGACCTCCGGCGACATCCGCTTCAGCCTCTGCCCGGCGACCGAATGCCCCGGCGTCGAGTCGGAGGCCGAGTTCCTCGCCGCGATCAGGGCGAAGCGCGCGGCCGGCAAGAAGGTGCTGCTCTCCATCGGCGGCGCCAACGGCCAGGTGCAGCTCACCACCACGGCCGCCCGGGACCGGTTCGTCAGCTCGGTCAGCGCCATCATCGACAAGTACGGCCTGGACGGCGTCGACATCGACTTCGAAGGGCACTCGCTGTCCCTCAACACCGGCGACACCGACTTCAAGAACCCGACGACGCCGGTCATCGTCAACCTGATCAGCGCCGTGCGTTCGCTGAAGGCGCGTTACGGCGCCGGCTTCGTGCTGACGATGGCCCCCGAGACGTTCTTCGTGCAGCTGGGATACCAGTACTACGGCTCCGGCCCGTGGGGTGGACAGGACCCCCGCGCCGGCTCCTACCTGCCGGTCATCCACGCGCTGCGCAACGACATCACCGTGCTGCACGTCCAGGACTACAACTCCGGTTCCATCATGGGCCTGGACAACCAGTACCACTCGATGGGCGGCGCCGACTTCCACATCGCCATGACCGACATGCTCCTGGCCGGCTTCCCGGTCGCCGGCAACACGGCGAACGTCTTCCCCGGCCTGCGCGAGGACCAGATCGCGTTCGGCGCGCCGAGCTCGGTCAGCGCCGGCAACGGCTACGTCGCCCCGCCCGGGGTGCAGCAGGCGGTCACCTGCCTGGTGAAGGGCACCAACTGCGGCGGCTACACGGTCCGCAGCGGCACCAACCCGAACTTCCGCGGCCTGATGACCTGGTCCATCAACTGGGACAAGTTCTACGGCTGGGAGTTCCGGAACAGCCACGAGCCGTTCCTCAACGCCCTCGGCTGAGGATCCGCGAACGCCCGGGTGACCTGCGCCGTCACCCGGGCGTCGCACCCCGCGGGGTCACCAGACCACCACCCCGCCGCCGAGGCGGGTGGCGCGGGACGCGGCGGCGAGGATGTTCGTGAGGCGGGCCCGGATGTAGTCGTCGTCGTAGGGCGTCGCTTCGGCCAGGGCGGCGCTGTGGGCACGCACGAGGTCGCACTCCGCCGCGAACGCCGCCACGTCCTCGTTCGCGACCCACAGGTCGCCGTGGGCCAGGCGCGGCAGGAAGACGGCGCCGAGCGACCGGACCGCGGGCGAACCCCACAAGCCGGTGCGGCAGCTTTCGAAGCCGGCCAGGTCGGAGACGCCCGGTGGCACGTCGAGGACGTGGGACTCGCCGTCGTCGCCGACCGTCCACACGTCCACCGCCAGGCTCACGACGACGTCACCCGAGCACCTCGCGCAGCGTGAGCGCGAACTCCTCGGGCTTTCCGGCGTAGCCGTGCTCGCCGCCCATGAAACCGCCGTGATGGCTCGGGAAGACGGTCGCCTCCTGGCCCAGCTTCGTGGCCAGGGCCTGCGCCGTCCTCGCCGTGTAGGTGCCCGCCGACTCCTCGCCCACCGCCACCACGATGCGGGTGTCCGAGTGGGTCAGCGCCGCGATGTCGGGGCGGTAGTCGCTCACCGCCCAGGACCGCTGGGACAGCAGCGGGTCGTCGCGGGTGCCGTCGTCGGTCGCGGGCATGCCGAAGGCGGCCGGGTCGGGGGCGGGCTGGGCGAAGTACGCCTCGGTGAACTCGCCCTGCCAGGACGTCATCACGATGAACGCGGCCATGCCGGCGCCCCAGCCGCCCTTCTGGTACGCCTCGAAGAAGCCGGCCCGGGCCCGGTCGGCGCCCTCGGCGTCCGGCAGGATCGTGCTGAGCGGCGGCTCGTGGGCGACCAGGGTACGGACGTCGCCGGGGAACCGGGTGACGAGTTCGAGACCGGTCACCGCGCCACCGCTGCTGCCGAACACGTCGACCGGGCCGCCGCCGAGCTTCTCGATCAGCAGGTGCAGGTCCTCCGCCTGGTCCTGCGGCGTGAGGTCGTCGCGGCCGTCCTTGCGCTTGCTGCGGCCCAGGCCGCGCGGGTCGTAGGTGACCACGGTCCGGTCCGGCAGGAGCGGGGCGAGCGAGCTGAAACCCTCGGCCGCCATCGGCTGGCCGATCAGCAGCAGGATCGGGCCGTCGCCGCGGACGTCGTAGACGAGATCGGCGCCGGGTGTCTCCAGGGTGTGCGTCTGCGTCATGGCCCCGACCCTATGCCGCCGCGGCGAGCGGCATGGCCCCGAAGGGCCGGACCGCGCCGCGGAGATCAGGCGAGCGGCGCCGGGCCGGAGCGGCCCCAGGCCACGAAGAGCGCGAGCGCCAGGTAGACCAGGTCGGCCGCGATCGTCGCCCGCTCGCCCCGGCGCAGCCGCATGACCGCGGCGCAGGCGAACAGCAGCGCCACGCACGTCGCGGTGATCGGTACCAGCACCGGCGCGATGTGCAGCACCGCCGGGAGGATCAGCCCGGCCGCGGCGAGGATCTCGAGGCCGCCGATGGCGCGCAGCGAGGCCGGACTGAAGTCCATCACCCACTCCCCCGCGTGGCCGGCCGCGGCGATCCGCTCCCGCGGCACCACCATCTTCGACGTGCTGATCAGCAGCACGGTCGCGAGCAGGACCGTGACGATCCAGAGCCAGGTGTCCAGGGTCATGGCGGTCACCGGGCCCTCTTGACGTCGCGGGAGACCTGCCAGGCGTCCGCGACCGGGCCGAGGTGGCGCAGCTTGTCCGGGTTGCTCACCAGCCGGATGGCCTGGATCTGCCCGTCCAGGATGTCCAGCGCGAGGGCGTTGAGGGTCCGGCGGTCCCGGTCGTAGAAGACCGCGCCGGGCTCGCCGTTGACCTCGCGGAAATCGAACCGCACGCCGGCGCGCAGCATCGGGCCGGCGACCGTGGCGAGCACCCGCGCCACCCGGTCCGGGCCGACGATCGGCTTGGGCAGGTTCGGCGCCTTGCCGCCGCCGTCGCTGACCATCTGTACGTCGGCGGCGAGCAGCCCCCGCAGGCCGTCCAGGTCGCCGTCCCGGAAGGCGTCGAAGAACCGGCCGGCCAGCTCGTCGCGTTCCCGGCGACCGGCCGCGAACCGGGGACGGCCGGCGTCCATGTGCTGCCGGGAGCGCACGGCGAGCTGGCGGCAGGCGGCCTCGCTACGCCCCACCGCGCCGGCGATCTCGGCGAACCCGAACCCGAAGACCTCGCGCAGCACGAAGACGGCCCGTTCCAGCGGGGTCAGCCGTTCGAGCAGCAGCAGGGCGGCCATCGACACCGAGTCGGCGAGCTCGGCCGCGCGTTCCGGGTCCGCGTACGGGTCGGTGACCAGCGGCTCCGGGAACCACGGGCCGACGTACGCCTCCCGGCGCACCCGCGCCGAGCGCAACACGTTGATCGAGATACGGGTGACCATCGTCGACAGCAGGGCCTTCGCCGACCCGGGCTCACCCCGGTACGCCTCGTACTGGATCCAGGTCTCCTGGACCGCGTCCTCGGCCTCGGTCACGCTGCCGAGCAGCCGGTACGCGATCGCGAACAGCAGCGGCTGCAACTCCTGGAAGTCCTCCGCACGCGTCACTTCTCCCACCCTTCCTCATGTGGTCGTCGCACACGAGTCACGGCGGGCCGCCCGGCTGTGACATCCTCAGCCGCCGGTGTTCCAATCCTGGACGTCGATCCGGCTGCCGCCGTAGCGGGGCGCGAAGAAACTCAGCACGTTCTGCGTCCGGAGCCGCGGGTGGTCGATCAGCGGGTCGGAGAAGTAGATCGGCGACGATGTCCAGCGCAGCGTCCAGTCGGTCCAGCCGGACGCTTTCGACGCGGTCTGGATGTGGAGTCTGCGGGTGCTGGAATCGCCGCTCACGACGTACACATCATCTTTGTCGTCGATCGCGATGTCGCCGCGGGCCGAGCGCTCGAGAAAGGGTGTCCAGGTCTGGTGCCACCCCTTGCTCGCCTTGTCGCGCCAATAGTGCACGAGGACCGCCTTCTCGCGCGCCGCGGTGAAATCGGTGGTGCTCGCCGCGCTCGCCGGCAGATGCGAGGCGAGCACGTGCACGATGCCGCCCGCGTCGACGACCTGCGACTCCTGGTTGATCAGGCCGCGGTTCTGGGCGATCCCCCAGACCTTCAGATCGGCGGCGTCCGAGCGCAACGGATTCGACCCGCTCGTCGCTATCACCGTTCCGGCGTTGTTGCGCCAGGTACGGCCCCTGTCTTTGCTGTAGGCGTAGTAGAGGTCGTGATTGGTGCTCGCGTCCGACGTCTCGCGCACCGTCCAGGTGACGTGCAACAACGGTGCCGCCGGGTCGTAGTCGTCGTATTCGATGCCGAACAGATAGGCGTTGTTCCCGGCCGTGGTGCCGTCGATGAATTCGCCGATGTAGGTCCACGCGCCGGACCGGTATTCGTAAAGGACCTCGTCGCCCGTCCCGCTGTAACCGGTGCGGATCGCCAATTGCAGGGTCCCGTCCGGATGGGCGAAGAATTGAGGGTACGTCACGACGTCCATGCTCGTGGCCGTCAACCTCGTCTGCACGGCCCCGAAAGAGCCGGTCGACCAGGTCGCCGACGTCGCCAGGCCCGCTGCGGAACGGCGGTAGCGGAACTGCGACGAATGCGTGTCGAACGCCAGATGAATGGTGCCGTCGGCGGGCGCGATCCCGATGCTGATGGTGTTGTGCGAATCGGTCGAGGTGGTCCGGTAATCGGTGAACCGCAGATTCTGCCAGTCGCCGCCGGGCAGTTGCCGGCGCGAGAGGTTGACGTATCCGGCCTGGTCCCAGAATGCCGCGTACTGCCGGTTGCCGACCGTGACGATGCCGTCCTGCTGGAAGGATTCACCGTTCATGTAGCCGGTGTAGGTCAGCGCCGTCCGGCCGTCCGTGGTCAGCACGGTGGACCGGGCCAGGGTGACCGTGGGAGCGGCCGCCTCGGCGGGCGGGCCGGACCAGGCTAGCGCCAGAATCGCGCCGACGGCGATGGATCGTTTCACTCCGAGGCCCCGGCCGAGCGGTACGGCATTCGTCATCGTCAATGTCTATCACTGCCGGCCGGTGAAGGCCACCGAGACGCCGAGGCCTATCGTGCACAGGGCTCCGGTGCGGCCGACCGCTGGAGGCGGCGCGGGGAACGGCTGACGCCGACGAGCATTCCCGTGCGCACGCCACGCCACAGGCCCACCGGTTCCGCGGCCGCCGTCGTGCCGCCGGCCGGGTGCCGCGCGTCGCGCATCGCTTGGATGCCGAGCCAGACGAGGTACGTCGCACCGGCCCATTCGATGGCCTGGAACAGGACTTCGGAGCGCTCCAGCAGCGGCCCGAGACCGGCCGCGACGCAGACGGCGGCGAGGTAGACGCCGGCCGCGTTGCCGGCGACCCCGGCCAGCGCGGCGGGACGGCCGTAGCTCAACGCCCGGCCGACGATGAAGAGCACGCTCGGACCGGGTACGGCGATCAGGATGGCGCAGGCCAGCGCGAGGCCGGCCGCCTGCTCGACGGTCACCATGACGGACACGCTAGCGATCGAAGGCGCGGCCGGCGGCGTCGGCGAAGGCGGCCATCGAGGGGAACTCGAGGTCGTATGTGAACTGCTCGCCCGGTTCCGGGGTGGCGCCCCAGCCGGGCCGGTCGTGGCGGCGGTTGATCCAGACCGAGGGCAGGCCGTGGCGCTTCGCCGGCACGTGGTCGTGGAACAGGCTCTGGGCCACGTGCAGCAGTTCGCCGCGGGCGACGCCGAGGCCGGAGAGGGCGGCGTCGAGGGCCCGGAAGTGGGCGTCGCCGGGCTTGTAACCGCCGACGTCCTCGGCCGTGATGATCGCCGCGAAGTCGCCGCGGAGCTGCTCGTTGCTGCCGGCGAAGCCGTCCCGGTGCACGTTGGAGACGACGATGAGCCGGTAGTGGGCGGCCAACCGGGCCAGCGCGTCCGCGGAGTCCGGGAAGGCCGGCCATTGCGGGACCGAATCGGCGAGACGGCGGGCCCAGGCGTCGCTGACCGGGCGGCCCAGCGACGCGCCGGTGCGGCGGAACGCCTCGGCCAGCACATCGGGGTAGACCGGAGCCGGTGTGTGAGTCTCCGCCACGGCCTCGTGTTCCCCGTACGCGGCAAGCAATTGATCTTGATCGTGGTGCAGTCCCTGCTCGCGAGCCCAGGGCGTCAGGACCGCGGCGATGCCGGTCTCCCAATCGATGAGCGTGCCGTAGCAGTCGAAGCTGAGTGCCCTGAACGCTGTGAGGTCGATCGCCATGCGCGCCACTCTAGGTGTTTCCCCTTGCCCGCTCCGTGGTCGCCGGGGTTGGGTCGGGGCATGGCTTTGATCTCTTATGGCGGGGTGGAGGCGGCGGCGTTCGCGGCTTCGCGGCATCTGTCGGACGAGTCGCTGAAAGCATGGCGAATCGCTTTGTCTGGATATGTCGCTCAAAGCGGACGCATTTTGGATCTCGGATGCGGGACCGGGAGCTGGACCCGGGCGTTCCGGTCCTGGTGGCCCGCGATCGACGTCGTGGCGGTGGAGCCCTCGGCGGAGATGCGGGCGCTCTTCCCGGCGGCGGTCGCCGGATCCGCCGAGGCGATCCCCCTGCCGGACGCGAGTGTGGACGCCGTCTGGCTCTCCACGGTGATCCATCACCTGCCCGATCTCGCGGTGGCGGCCCGGGAGATCCGGCGGGTGCTGAAGCCGGGCGGATCGGTGCTGATCCGGTCGGTGTTCGCGGGGCGGCACGAGGGGATCAGCCTGTTCCGGTGGTTCCCCGAGGCGGTCGCGGTGGTCTCCCGCTATCCGAGCGTCGAGGACGTGGCGGCGGCGTTCGGGGCGGCCGGGCTCGGCGTGGTGAGTTGTGAGGGCGTCCCGCAGGTGACCGCGCCCTCGCTGGCCGCGGCCGTGGAAGGGCTGCGGCGGGAGGCGCATACGCCGTTGCTGCTCATCGGTGACTCGGAGTATGCGGCCGGGATCGAGCGGATGGTTGCCGCCGCCGCGGTGGAGAGCGGGCCGGTCGTGGACTCGCTCGATCTGGTCGTGCTGCGATGAGCGGGCGCCGGGACGAGGTGGGCCCGGCCGGCGCTCGCCGAGTGCGACCCGCAGACCGTGCTGGACGCCGTCGACGTCAACGTGGCCGGGCCCATCCGGGTCGCGCAGGCGCTGCTGCCGACGCTGCTCGCCGCGCCCGCGCCCCTGAGCGTCAACGTGTCGTCGCGCTCGCCCAGGAACTGGCCGGCCGGGGAGGGCGCGGCGTGGCTCGGGAAGCTGCTGGACAGCCCGGCCCCGGCGTCACCGCGCTTCCTCTCCTTCGACGGTGGCGATCTGCCCTGGTGAGGGGCAATCACGGGCGGCCGGCCAGCGGCGCCTTGCGAATGCGTACGGGGTCGTGCCCATGACCCGCCGGAACTCGGCGATCATGTGGGACTGGTCGTAGTAGCCCGCCTCCACGGCCAGCTCGGTCAGGTTGTCGTCGATGCGGGCCAGGACCGCGCGGACCCGGGCAAGGCGGATGAAGTGGCTCGGGGTCAGGCCGGTCGACGCGGTCATCAGGGTTCGCAGGTGGCGTTCGCTGATGGACAGGTGGCGGGCCACGGCGCTGACGGAGGCTCGGGGCCGGGAGAGGAGGCCGGTCGCTGCGGCCACCAGGCGGCCGCGGTCGGTCAGCGGTGGCAGGGCTTGGGCCGGCGCCGTGAGTTGTGCCTCGATGCCGGCCTCTATCGGGACGCGGCCGGCGGGATCGCGCGGAAAGAGGCCGGCCAGGTCGAGCGCGGAAAGGCCGGCGATGTCGTTCATCGGGATGCCGGCGGGGAGGCGCATCTGGAGGCAGTCGCGGCCGGGGCGGCGGGGGCGGTATCCGGCCCTCGTCCGCGGTCCGGTGATCACGATGTCGCGCGGGTCGGCGGAGGTGAGCCGCCAGGTGAGGGTGATGGCGGGGTCGGGCGGTTCCAGGACGGCGGGGGCGTCGCGGAAGGCCGGCGGCTCGCCGGTCGTGATGCCGGAGAAGCCGGTCGTGATGCCGGAGGACATGCGGGCACCGTACTGTGCCGGAATCTCCTATCCGCGGCGCGGCGCGTGCTGCGACGGTGACCGGCATGATTCTCGTCACGGGTGCCACCGGCACGATCGGCCGGCACGTCATGCGACTCCTCCAGCAGGGCGGGCACCGGGCCCGCGCGATGACCCGGGCGCGGCCCACCGGCGCGGACACGGTTCAAGCGGACTTCGACGATCCCGGCTCGCTGCGGCGGGCGGTGGCCGGCGCGGAGCGGGTGTTCCTGCTGACCGCGCCGCCCACGCCGGCGGCGGCGCACGACCACGCCCTGCTGGCGGCCGCCCGCGAGGCCGGGGTGCGGTCGGTCGTGAAGGTGTCGGCGATCGGTACCGGTGAGCGGTTCGGGACGGTGACCGTCGGCGGGTGGCACGCCGAGGCCGAGGAGGCGGTCCGGGCCGGCGGGATGGGATGGACGGTGCTGCGGCCGTCGAGCTTCGCGTCGAACTGCCTGCCGTGGGCGGAGGCTGTGCGCACCGGTCAACCGGTCGCCGATCTGACCGGCAACGGCGAGCAGGGGGTGATCGACCCGCGGGATGTGGCCGCCGTCGCGGTGGCCGCGCTGACCGATCCGGATCGTCATGCCGGCCGGACCTGGACGCTCACCGGCCCGGAGCTGCTGACCGTAACCGATCAGGCGAGGGTGCTCCGGGAGGTCATCGGTATGCCGGTCGCCACCGTGGACGTCGCGCCGGACGACGCGCGCCGGCGGCTCGCCGCGTCCGGGATGCCGCGGGCCGCGGTGGAGGCCGTCGTCACCGGGGCCGCGTGGGCGCGGGCCGGGCACAACGCGGTCCTCACCGCGGACGTGGCGGAGGTGCTCGGCCGTCCCCCGGCGACGTTCCGGGAGTGGGCGCGGCGGAATCGGGAGGTGTTCAGGCGCCCCGGAAAGGCGGCCTGAGGAGAGCCGCCTGAAGAGCGGCCTGCGAAAAGCGGCCTGAGGAGATCAGCGCCGGAACGGGGCCGGGTCGAAGCGGCCGTTCCGCTGCCTGAACTCGGTCGCCGTGCTCGGCCACAGCAGGGTGAGGCGGCCGCTGCGCGGATCGACGTACCAGCTCGTGCAGCCGCCGCGCAGCCACACGGTGCGCTGCGCCATCGCGTCGATGTCGCGGGTGTAGGCGTCCTGCGCCCGCGACGTCACCTCCAGCGGGCCGTCGTGCCGGGCGAGGTGGTCGAGGGCGCCGACCAGGTAGGACAGCTGGCTCTCGATCACGTGCACCGCGGAGTTGTGGCCGAGCGCGGCGTTCGGGCCGTCCAGCACGAACATGTTGGGGAAGCCGTGCACCACGGTCGAGGCGTGCGAGACCATCCCCCGGGACCACGCCTCGGACAGCAGCAGGCCGTCGCGACCGGTGATCCGGGAGGCGTACGGCTGCTGGGTGGAGTGGAAACCGGTCGCGAAGACGAGGACGTCCAGGTCGGCGCGGTGCCCGTCGGCAGCGATCGCGGTCCGGCCCTCGAGCCGGTCCAGCGCGCCGGCGAGGGAGACGTCGGCGCGGCCGAGCGCCGGGTAGAACGTGTCGGAGAGCAGGATCCGCTTGCAGCCGACCTCGTAGTCCGGGGTGAGCCGGGCCCGCAGCGCCGGGTCCGGGACCTGGGCGGCGAGGTGGCCGAGGGCCCGCGCGCGCAGCTCGGCGAGCGCGGCGGGCTCCCTCCGGCGGGCCGCGATGCCCTGTTCCAGGCCGGTGAAGGCGTCTTCCCGTACCCTCAGCATCTCCGCCGCATCGGCGGCGGCATGTGCGTGGTCATTGCGCGGGATCACGTACGGGGCGGAGCGCGCGAAAACGGTCAGATGCTCGGCGCGCCCGGCGAGTTCGGGGACGACCTGGATCGCCGAGGCGCCGGTGCCGACCACGCCGATCCGGGCGCCGTCGATCTTCACGCCGTGATCCCAGCGAGCGGTGTGGAAAACCGACCCACTAAATCCAGAAATTCCCGGAATGTCCGGGGTGCGGGGCTCGGTCAACCGGCCCGCCGCCAGCACCAGGACACGGCTCCGGAACGTGCCCCGCGGCGTCGTCACCTCCCACCGGCCGGTCGGCAGATAGGCGGCCGACGTGACCTCGTGACCGAGTTTGATGTGCGGCGCCACCGACGGCCGGGCGGCCAGCCCGCGCAAGTAGGACTGGATCTCGTGGCCCGGCGCGTACGCCCGCGACCACGACGGGTTCGGCGAGTGTGCGAAGGCGTACAGGTGCGACGGCACGTCACAGGCCACGCCCGGATAGGTGTTGTCCCGCCAGGTGCCGCCCACGTCGGCGGCGCGTTCCAGCACCACGAACGACTCGCCGCGCCGCGCCAGCTCGATGGCCGCGCCGATACCGGCCAGGCCCGCGCCGACCACGACGACGTCGACGTCCACCTCGGTCATGCAGCGCCGTATCGGGTGGTGCGCTGCCGGACCGGGCGGCCCAGCTCGGCGCCGATCGCGGCGACGTCCTCGCGGGTCAGCGAGAGGCCCTGCTCCTGGCCGGCGGACGGGTCGAGGACGCCGTCGAGGAGCAGGCCGCCGAGGTCGTCGGCGCCGCCGCGCAGGAGCTGGATCGTGAGCTCCCTGCCGACCTTGGGCCACGGTGCCTGGATGTGGTCGATGCGGCCGGCGAGGATCAGCCTGGCCACGGCGGTCAGCGCGCGGGTTCCCCGTACCGAAGAAAGGGGTTGAAAAGGCATCGCGATGAACTCGGTGAAACCGCGGGTGCGCTCGGCGATCGAGGCGAGAAGCCGGAGGTGGGCGACCTGCTGGGCGGGAGTCTCGACGTGGCCGTAGAGCATCGTGGCGGTCGAGGTGAGACCGGCCTCGTGCGCCGTCGTGATCAGCTCGACCCAGCGCTCGACGGGCATGTCCGGACCGCCGTTGAGCCGGGTCCGCACGTCGTCGTCGAGGATCTTCGCGGCGGTTCCGGGCACCGAGCCGAGGCCCGCCTCCCGCGCCCGCTCCAGGAACTCCTTCGGTGTGACGCCCATCCGCTCGGCCGCGTCGGCCACCTCGGGCGGGCGGAAGGCGTGCAGGTGGATGCCGGGCGCGGCGGTCGCGATCGTCCGGATGAGATCGAGGTAGCCCTCGCCGGGAAGGCCGGCCGGCAGCGGGCCCTGCATGCAGATCTCGGTGGCGCCCAGCGCCGCGGCCTCGGCGGCCAGGTCACGGACCAGGCCGGGCGAGGCACCGACGCGGGCGGTGTCGAGGTTGCGGTTCACCACGAAGGTGATCTCGTCGCCCACCAGGTCCCGGCGGAGGGCGTCGGCGCGGGCGCAGAGATCCTCCAGATCGGCGCCGTCGGCACCGAGCAGTTCCACGGCTTCGGCGTCGGTGATCGTCACGGGCCGAGCCTACAAGTTGTGCCCCGGCGAACCGTTCCGCCGCGACTACCGTCACGTCGGCGGTAGTCACTTTTTTTACTATGCAACTTTTTGTAGAGTGCGATGCGTGGAGTATCCGACGCTGCTGAGCCCCCTCGACCTCGGGCACACCGTGCTGCGCAACCGCGTGGTCATGGGATCGATGCACACGAAGCTCGAGGACCGGGCCCGCGACCTGCCGAAACTCGCCGCCTACTTCGCCGAGCGGGCGCACGGCGGCGTCGGCCTGATGGTGACCGGCGGCTACGCGCCGACGTGGCGGGGATGGCTGTCGCCGTTCGGCAGTCAGATGACGAGCCGCCGGCACGCCACGGCGCATCGGGTGGTGACGGATGCCGTGCACGCCCACGACGGCAAGATCCTGTTGCAGGTGCTGCACGCGGGCCGTTACGGGTATCACCCGTTCACGCAAGGCGCCTCAGCTTCCAAATCACCCATTTCGCCTTTTTCGCCTTTTAAGATGACATCTCGGCAGGTTGATCGAACTGTCACGGCATTTGCCCGCGCCGCGGCACTGGCCCGGCACGCCGGATACGACGGCGTCGAGATCATGGGCTCCGAGGGCTACCTGATCAACCAGTTCCTCGCGGCCCGCACCAACGACCGCACCGACGCCTGGGGTGGTTCGGCCGCGAAGCGGATGCGCTTCCCCATCGAGATCGTGAAGCGCACCCGCGATCTCGTCGGCGACGACTTCATCGTGCAGTACCGGATCAGCCTGCTCGACCTCGTCGACAACGCGCAGACCTGGGAGGAGACGGTCGAGCTGGCCCTCGGACTGGAGGCCGCCGGCGTCACGCTCTTCAACACCGGCATCGGCTGGCACGAGGCGCGCGTCCCGACCATCGTCACGTCGGTGCCGCCCGGCGCCTTCACCTGGGTGACCGGCAAGCTGCGGGGCTTCGTGAAGACGCCGGTGATCGCCTCGAACCGGATCAACCGCCCGGAGGCCGCCGAGCAGATCCTCGCGTCGGGGGAAGCCGATCTCGTGTCGCTGGCCCGCCCGCTCCTCGCCGACGCCGAGTGGGTCGCGAAGGCGAGCAGCGGCCGGGAGCGCGAGATCATCACGTGCATCGCCTGCAATCAGGCCTGCCTCGACCACACATTCCGCAACCGGCGGGCGTCCTGTCTTTTGAACCCCCGGGCCGGGTACGAGACGGAGCTTGTGCTTTCACCCACCCGCCGCGCCAAGAGCGTCGCCGTGGCCGGGGCCGGGCCGGCCGGCCTCGCCGCCGCGATCGAGCTGGCCGGGCGCGGGCACCGGGTGGAGCTCTTCGAGGCGGGCGACGCGATCGGCGGGCAGTTCCGGCTCGCCGCGCGGATCCCTGGTAAGGAGGAGTTCGCGCGGACCCTCGACTACTACCGTCACATGATCGAGGTCCGGGGTGTGACGCTGCACCTCGGCGTCCGGGCCACCGCTGCCGACCTGGCGGCCTTCGACGAGGTCGTCCTCGCCACCGGCGTCACACCGCGCATGCCCGACATCCCGGGCATCGACCACCCGAGCGTGCTCACCTATCAGCAGGTCATCGACGGCGCTCCCGTGGGTGGGCGGGTGGCGATCATCGGGGCCGGCGGCATCGGGTTCGACGTCGCCTCGGCGCTGGTGCACACGCCGGCCGAGCCGCTCGACGCGTGGATGCGCCGCTGGGGTGTCACCGATCCGGAGACCGCGCCGGGCGGGCTGGCCGTCAAGGTCCATACCGCCCCGGCCCGCGAGGTCTTCCTGCTGCAACGCAAGGACGAGGCGCTCGGCAAGGGGCTCGGGAAGACGACCGGCTGGGTGCATCGGGCCTCGCTCAAGGACTCCGGGGTCACGATGCTGCGAGGTGTGTCCTACTCGCACATCGACGACGACGGCCTGCACCTGGCCGATCGGGTCCTCGCCGTGGACACCATCGTGGTCTGCGCGGGCCAGGAGTCGGTGCGCGATCTGGTGGGGCCGTTGTCCTCCCGCAGCTTTCATGTGATCGGCGGGGCCGACGTAGCGGCCGAACTCGACGCCAAGCGAGCGATCAGGCAGGCGACGGAGCTCGCCGCGCGGATATGACGGGATTTTCCATGAAATATGTGTCTGTTTCTGTTCTCGACGGCATCGCGCAGGTCCGGCTGAACCGGCCCGACAAGCTCAACGCCCTCACCCTCGACACGCTCGACGAGCTCGTTCTCACCGCCCGCCGGCTCCGCCGGGACCGCACGCTGCGGGCCGTCGTCGTCGCCGGCGAGGGCGAGTCGTTCAGCTCCGGCCTCGACATCGCCGCCACGCTGCGCAAGCCCGCCGGCGTGGTACGCGCCTTCCTGCCCAACCCGTTCCTCGGCACCAACCGGTTCCAGGAGGCCTGCTGGGCGTGGCGGCGCATCCCGGTCCCGGTCGTCGCGGCGGTCCACGGCCACTGCTACGGCGGCGGCATCCAGATCGCGCTGGCCGCCGACTTCCGGTACGCCACGCCGTCCTCGCGGTGGTCGGTCCTCGAAGCCAAGTGGGGCATCATCCCCGACATGTCCGGCGTCCGGACCCTCACCGAGGTGGTCGGACCCGACGTCGCGAAACGGCTCATCATGACCGCCGAGCGCTTCGACGGCGCCGAGGCGCACCGGCTCGGCCTGGTCACCGAGCTCGCCGACGAACCGATCAAGGCCGCCACCGCGTTCGCCGAGAGCCTCGCCACCCGCTCCCCCGACGCCCTCGCCGCGGCGAAGCGCCTCGTCGACGGCGCGCTCACCGGCAGCGCCCGGCGCACGTTCGGCCGGGAGCGCCGGGAGCAGATCCGGCTGCTCACCCTGCCGAACACCGGCATCCTGCGCCGCGCCGTCATGAAGTCCAGCGATCCCGAGTTCCGGCCCCGGGCCCGTAGGATGCGTCCGTGGCACTGAGGAACGCCCTGCTGGCGGCGCTGATCGACCGGGAGTCCTCCGGCTACGACCTGGCCAAGAAGTTCCGGGTCTCGGTCGCCAACTTCTGGACGGCCACGCCGCAGCAGCTCTACCGCGAACTGGAGAAGATGGAGGCCGAGGGACTGCTCTCGGCCCGCGTCGTCAAGCAGGACAAACGTCCCGACAAGCGGCTCTTCTCGGTGACCGACGCCGGCCGGGCGGCCCTGCACGCGTTCACCCGGCTCCCGCCGAAGCCGACCACGGTCCGCGACGAGCTGCTCGTGCAGGTCGAGGCCCTCGCGTACGCCGACGTGCCCAGTGTCCGCGCCGCCATCGAGGCGCAGGTGAAGCACAGCCGGCAGCGCCTCGAGACGTACGAGCGCTCGCTCGCCGAGATCCTCGGCAGCCGCACCGACGAGGAGTTCATCGCCACCGGCAACCGGATCGGGCCGTACCTGACCCTGCAGCGCGGCATCAGCTTCGAGCGCGAGAACATCGGCTGGGGCGAGCTGGCCCTCCGCATCCTGGAGCGCCGCTTCCCCGGCTGATCTCTCCCGGGCTGATCCACCGGCTTGCATGCGCCCGGCACGATGACGGGGTGACCGTGACCCGGGTAGTTGCGCGCCAGATCCTCCTCACCGTCGCCACCCTCCTCATCCTCGTCGCGGTCGGCGCGGCGGTGTCCATCTGCTCCGCCACGGGCGGCTGGGTCTCCGTCGTCGTGGCCGTCCTGTTCATCATGATCGGCATCTACGCTCCCGCGGCCGTCTGGTTTCTCGGCGAGGACTCCCTCGACGTCGAACCGCCGTGGATCGTGCCGGCCGCGATCGCGTCGCTCTGCCTCGTCGCCGTCCTCCCGGTCCTGGTCGGGAACGCCTACCTCGACGTCCTCGGCAATCGGGAGGCGGTCGTGGTCACCGGCGACCTGTACGGCGAGTCCGATTCGGAGATCCAGAAGGTCCGGGTCACCCAGCTATCCAACCTCGACGACCTCGGCGAGCTGTCCTACCAGACCGATCACGACCTGCAGGAGGGCGAGCGCCTCGAGGCCCGGGTCGATCCGCGAGGCTGGTTCGCCCCGGACGCAGGCCAGGGCTTCGAGGGGCCCGTACGCAATCTCGGCCTCGCCCTGACCACCATCGGCTTCGGCGGCTTCTTCCTGCTCACGGTGCTGCGAATCGGCCGTGACGTGCGCCGGTTCCGCTTGACCGGGTCACGCCTGCCGCCCGAGACGGTCGCCGACGAGCGGGCCGCCGAGGAACGCGCCCGGAAGAGGGAGCGCGAGCGGGAGCGGGAGCGGGAGCGGGAGCGGGAGCGGGAGCGGGAGCGGGAGCGGGAGCGGGACGAGTTGCCGGAGATCGAGCTGCCGGACCTGGACGCCGTCCCGGAGCCGGCGGGCCATGGCGGTTCTTCAGGCGGCTCTCCGGGCAGCTCTTCGGGCGGCCATTCCGGCGGCCATTCCGGCGGCTCTTCGGGCAGCCATTCCGGCGGCTCTTCGGGCGGCCATTCCGGCGGCCATTCCGGCGGCTCTTCGGGCAGTCATTTCAGCGGCGATCACGGCGATTCCGGGGACTCCGGCGGCGACTACGGCGACTGAGTCGCCTCCCCTCTCTCCATCCTGGCCGCCCTCTCGGTGGTCGGCGGCCAGGCGGAGGCCCAGCGCGATGAGGATTCCTCCGGTGACCGTATCGATGCGGCGGCTCAGGGCCGCTACCCGATGGGTCCTCTCGCTGGTCGGCGCCCGCCTCGGGGGTGGGCCTGGTACCCCAACCGGCCACGAAACCCTGACCCGAACCTCCCCGGACAGCAAGACCCCGCAGCACCCAGGAACGAGCCGACCCGGGAACGACGCGCAGACCTAGGAACAACTCGCAGACCTAGGAACAACTCGCATGCCTAGGAACGACTCGCAGACCTAGGAACGACTCGCATGCCTGGGAACGGCGCCCGAACCTAGGAACAGCGGCCGAACCTAGGAACAGCGGCCGAACCTAGGAAGGCGTGAACCTAGGAACGCCGCCCCCGAAAACCAGCGTTCCTAGGAACACGACGAACCCAGGAACACGATGAATCCAGGAACGCGGAGGCCTGGGAACGCACGAATCCAGGCACGCACAGACCTGTGAACGCGTGAGCCTGGGAACGCGTGAGCCTGTCACTCGGATGCCTGGGAATGCGGGAGGGTGGGAGCGCGGGTGGGGCCTGCTGGTGGCTAGGTTCGGCGGAGGATCAGCAGGGCTGCGCTTGTCGCCACCACCACCGCCGCCACGGGGAACGCCGCCTGCAGGCCCACCACCGTGGTGAGCGGCGCCGCCAGGGCTGCGCCCGCCGCCATCGCCACGTAGTCGGCGTGGAGTATCCAGCCGGCCATCGTTCCTACGACCGGCGGAGGAGTGTCTCGCTGGACCGCTATGTCGGTGCGGACCTCGATCGTCGTGATGGCGGCTCCGGCCATTCCCAGGACCAGTGTCAGAGTTGCGAAACCCAGGTCCAGGCCGCACAGGTCCAGCATCACGGCGAGGGCCGCCAGGATCACGGCCGCGGCCCGCGGGGAGTCGCCGCATCGTGGAGCGGTCAGCGCGCCCAGGATGCCGCCCGCGCCGAGAGCCACGAAGGCCAGGCCGTAACGGTCGTCGGCCACCACCATCACCAGCAGGACCGTGAGCAGGCCGTAGACGAAACTCCCCACCACGTCGGTGAGGGCCATCGTCAACAGGGCGGGACGCCCCCGCAACGCGGCTCCGACCGTACGCAATGAAGCTCTTGATCTGGCGAAGCCGACGACCCGGAAGGCGCTGTGATCGGTGATCGTGAGAAGCAGGGCGGCGGACGCGGCGAAGGCGGCGCCGATCACGGCGAAGAGGGCGGCGTGGGCGTGGAACGACAGCAGGCCCGCGACGATCAGCGGGCCGGCGATGAAGCTGAGCTCGGTGAGCACGGCGCGGGTGGCGTTCGCCTTCGCCAGGCCGGCTACTCCGACGAGCGTAGGCAGGGTTGCTGCCAGGCAAGGACCGCTCACCACGGCGGCGGCCTGTGCCCAGGCAGCGAGGACGAGCAGCGTCCAGACCGGCCAGCCGGCGATCACCGCGGCCGCCGACGCCGCCATGAGCGCCACCCGGGAGAGATCGGCGAGGATCAGGAGATTGAGGCGATGGGTACGGTCGGCCAGCATCCCGGCGACCGGACCGGCGACCACGGCCGGCAGCACCCGGGCGGCGGTGACGGCGCCGGCCAGGGCCGCCGATTGCGATCGGGCGTAGACGACCGCGGTCAGGCCGATACCGTAGGCGGCATCGCCCATCTGCGAGACCGCGAACCCGGTGGCCAGCTTGAGGATGTCGCCGCGCGAGGCGGGCCGGGCGGCGACGAGGACGGTCATCCAAAAAGTCTGAGGAATGGGGGCCGGGGACGCCATCACCCTGGAGAGGGTCAGCGGTGCCGGCGCAGACCGTCCCAGGCGCGGCGGGCTTCGAGCATCTCACCGAGGGCGGTGTGCAGTTCGCGCAGGGCGGCCACGTCCTGTGCGCCCCAGTCGCGGATCCGGTCGGGATGACCGGGATCGATCGGGACGCCGCGGGCCAGCACGCCGGACATCGCCTGCAGGAAGCGGCGGGCGGCGGCCACGTAGGTGGTGCGGGCCAGAGGAAGCTCACGCTCCGGCCGGAAGTTGATCACGAGCGCATCGTACACATGTTCGAAGTTGCCTTCTGTTGATACCTTCCGCTCCGTGACTGACGTGGCACTGCGGCCGGTCGAGGACACCGATCTCGACGCGTTGTTCGAACAGATGCGGGATCCGGAGTCGGTACGGATGGCCGCGTTCACGGCGAAGGACCCCGGCGACCGGGCCGCGTTCGACGCGCACATGGCGAGGATCAGGTCGACGCCGGGCGTCACCCAGCGGGCCGTCACCGCCGGCGGGCGGCTCGTGGGCAGCATCGCGAGCTTCGTGATCGAGGGCGACACCGAGGTGACGTACTGGATCGACAGGTCGTGGTGGGGCCGGGGCATCGCCGGGCGGGCGCTCGCGCTGCTCCTCGACGAGGTCACGGTGCGGCCGATCTTCGCCCGCGTCGCCAGTGACAACGCCGCGTCGCTCCGGGTGCTGCAGCGGGCCGGGTTCGTGGTCGCCGGCACCGGCACCGGGTTCGCGAACGGCCGCGGCGCGGAGATCGAGGAGACCATCCTGCGTCTCCCCCGCTGAGGACGATCCGCCGCGTCCGGCCCGCCGCTACAGTCCGGTCCGGAGGTGGGCTGTCATGACCAAAAAGGGGAAGATCGAGCGACTGCCGAAGAAGCTCTACGAGACCGAGCTGTTCCGGCTCCAGGGTGAGCTCGTCAAGCTGCAGGAGTGGGTGAGGACCGAGGGCGCCCGGGTCGTCGTCGTCTTCGAGGGACGCGACGCGGCCGGCAAGGGCAGCACCATCAAGCGGGTCGCCGAGTACCTCAACCCGCGCCTGGCCCGCATCGCCGCCCTGCCCGCGCCGACCGAGCGCGAGCGCGGCCAGTGGTATTTCCAGCGCTACGTCGAGCACTTCCCGGCCCCCGGCGAGATCGTGCTGTTCGACCGGAGCTGGTACAACCGGGCCGGCGTCGAACGGGTGATGGGCTTCTGCACCAAGGAGGAGTACATGCGATTCCTCCACCAGTGCCCGATCTTCGAACGGCTGCTCGTCGAGGACGGCATCCTGCTGCGCAAGTACTGGTTCTCGGTCAGCGACCACGAGCAGGAGCAGCGGTTCCGGTCACGGCTGCAGGACCCGATGCGCCGGTGGAAGCTCTCCCCCATGGACCTCGAGTCGATCAGCCGCTGGGAGGAGTACTCCCGGGCCAAGGACGAGATGTTCCTGCACACCGACATCCCCGAGGCGCCCTGGAACGTCGTGGAGAGCGAGGACAAACGCCGGGCGCGGATCAACATGATCGCTCATCTGCTCTCCACGATCCACTATCACGAGGTGCAGCGGGTGCCGTTGTCGCTGCCGCCCCGGCCGCCGTCGAGCGGGTACCAGCGGACGCCGCGCGACATGCAGACCTTCGTACCCGATCATGCGGGGAGGCTCGGCTGAGCGCTGATACCGTGCCGGCATGCCGCTGACCAACCCGTGGCTCGCCGAGCCCATGCCGGATCGGCGACTGCCGCGCGAACGGCTCGAGGAGCGCATCCTCAACCTGCTGTCGTCGCAGAACATGTGCGTGCTCGCGACGACCGGGCCGGGCGGGCCGCTCGCCACGCCGGTGCGCTACTACTCGCTGGGGCGGGCCGTCATGTTCACGGCGTCGCCGCGCTCACCGAAGATCCGGAACCTCGCCGCCGATCCGCGGTGCTCGGTCGGCGTCTTCGCGCCGCTGACGAACCTGGCTGCCAGCCGTGGCGCGCAGCTGTTCGGCGAGGCGCGGGTGATGGCGCCGGACGATCCCGGACGGGAGGGCTATTGGGAGGCGTTCCGCTGGGAGAGCGAGCACGCCGAGCAGGGCCGGCCGCTCGGCGAGCCACCCCGCGACACGCTCGTCGTGATCGAGCCGACCCGGATCGTCTACACCGAGCACTGGCTGCGGCGGGAGGGATACGCGGCCCGCCAATACTGGAGCGAGCCGCCACCCCCGGCACGGGGATGACGGCTCGTCGAGAACAGATCAGGCTCAGCGACGGCCCCGCGTGCCGGCCACCAGGGCGACACCCACGGCGGCCAGGCCCACCTGCAGGGCCAGCTCGATCCAGTCGACGCCCCGGGTGTCGTCGACACCGAGCGCGGCGGCCAGGAACGTGCCGATGATGGCGGCCACGACGCCGATCACCAGGGTGAGCCAGATCGGGATGTTCTGCTTGCCGGGCACGACGAGGCGGCCGAGCGCGCCGATGATCAGGCCGATGACGATGGCGGTCAGAAAACCGGTAACTTCCACGTTCAGCTCCTCAGAAGACTCAGGCGTTACAAGATCGATGACTGCCCGAGGACCGAGGTGCGCCAAACCTCGCCGTAACGCCGATCACTCCGCCGGATGGGCGCCGATCTCCGACTCGCTGACCCGGGTCGGCTCCAGCACCCGGTGCAGGAACGAACGGGTCCGCTCCTCCCGCGGGTTGCCGAACACCTCGGCGGGCGGGCCCTGCTCGACGATCACCCCGCCGTCCATGAAGACCACCCGCGAGGCGACCTCGCGGGCGAACGCCATCTCGTGGGTGACCACCAGCATGGTCATGCCCTCGGCGGCCAGGCCGCGCATGACGGCGAGGACCTCGCCGACCAGTTCCGGGTCGAGGGCGCTGGTGGGCTCGTCGAAGAGCATCAGCTGCGGTTCCATCGCCAGCGCCCGGGCGATGGCGACCCGCTGCTGCTGGCCGCCGGACAGCTGCGCCGGATAGGAGCCGGCCTTCTCGGCGAGACCGACCCGCTCCAGGTTCGCCGCGGCGATCCGGCCGGCCTCGGCCTTGCTGCGCTTGAGGACCCGGCGCTGGGCGATCGTGACGTTCTCCTGGACGGTGAGGTGCCCGAACAGGTTGAACTGCTGGAACACCATCCCGATGCCGCGCCGGACCTCGTCGATGTCGCAGTCCGGGTCGGTCACCTCGACACCGGCCACCCGGATGGAGCCGGACGTCGGCTCCTCCAGCAGGTTGACGCAGCGCAGCAGGGTGGACTTGCCGGAGCCGGACGGGCCGATCACGCAGACGACCTCGCCCGGTTCGACCGACAGGTCGATGCCGCGCAGCACCTCCAGCTTGCCGAACGACTTGTGCAGTCCGCTGATCTCGATGGTCGACATCGCGGTCACCTCTCCCTCGCGGCCCGGCGCTCCAGGCCCCGGACCAGCTGTGACAACGGCAGAGTGATCACCAGGTAGAGCAGCCCGGCCACCACCAGCGGGGTCGGGTTCACCTTGGTGTTCAGCGTGTCGCCGGCGAACTTGGTCAGCTCGATCGTCCCGGCCGTGACCCCGAGGACGTAGACCAGCGAGGTGTCCTTCGTCAGCAGGATGATCTCGTTGGTCAGCGGCGGGATGACGATCCGGAACGCCTGCGGCAGGATGATCGAGATCATCGCGCGGGTGTGCGACATGCCCAGCGTCCGGGCCGCCTCGAGCTGACCCTTCGGCACCGCCTGGATGCCGGCCCGGATGGTCTCGGCCATGTAGGCGGCGGCGGTCAGGCCGAGGCCGACGGCGACCGATCCGTACACCCCGCCGGGGATTTCACGATCGGGAAAGGCCAGGGGTACGCCGTAACCGACCATGAACAGGACGAGGAGTGCGGGCAGGCCGCGGAACAATTCGATGTAGGCGGTCGCGAACCACCGGTACGGCCAGACCGACGACAGCCGCATCAACGCCAGCACGAGGCCGAGCGTCAGGCCGAACACGAACGCCAGCAGGGTGTAGACGATGGTGTTGCGCAGCGCGACGGTGATCGCGTCGGGGAACATGCTCTCCGCGACGTCCAGCCGGAAGAACGCGTCGGACAGCCGGCCCCAGTCCGCGGCGCTCACCACGGCCAGGATCACCAGGACGAAGACGATGTAGCCGGCGACGTGGATGATCCGACGCCGCCGGCGAGGGCTGAGCTTCATGGGTCAGGAGGCCGGCTTCTCGCCGATCCAGGTCGCGTAGATCTTGTCGTACGTGCCGTCGGCGCGCGCCGCCGCGATGGCCTCGTTGACGGTCTTGAGCAGCTCGGCGTTGCCCTTCTTCACGGCGAAGCCGTACTGCTCGCCGGTGTCGAAACCGGCCGCGACCTCGACCTTGCCGGGGTTCGCCTTGATGTACTCGTTCCAGACCGGCAGGTCGTTGACGGCCGCCGCCACCTGGTTGGTGGAGAGCGCCTGCTGCTCGGCCGCGAGGTCCTTGTACGAGACGACCTCGATCTTCAGGCCCTTCTCCTTGACCTGGGCGTTGATGTACTCCTCGCCGGTGGTGCCGCCCTGCACGCCGAGCCGCTTGCCGGCCAGGTCCTCGAGCGTCTTCACCGGGCTGCCGGCGACCACGGCGAGCGCCTGGGTGGCGTCGAAGTACGGCTCGGAGAAGTCGAGGACCTTCTTCCGCTCGTCGGTGATGGTCATGCCGGCCGCGGCCACGTCGCACTTGCCGGAGTTCAGGTCGGCGCCGGACTTGATGCCCTCGAACGGCGTGTCGACGATCTCCTGCGGCACGTTGAGCTTCGCGGCCACCAGGTCGATGAGGGCCACGTCGAAGCCGACGACCTTGCCGCTCTGGTCCTTCGACTGGAACGGCGCGTACGGCAGGTGCGTGCAGGTGGTCAGCGCACCGGCCTTGACCAGCGGGACGCCGCTCTCGGTGGTGCCGCCGGTGTCCTCCTTGGCGCAGCCGGCGACGCCGCCGATGGCCAGTGCCGCGGTGGCCGCGAGCACCGCTGTCTTCCGTACGAATATGAACTTGCTCATGTGATCTCTCCCCGGTCCATGCCCTCGCTCACCGCGAGGCAACGTCAGATTAGTCCACCCTTGTCTATTTGGTCCGGGCGCCACGGCGTGACCGATCTCCCACCTGCCCGGCCGGATCGCCGGGCGATGAATACGATCCGGACAGACCGCCCCACCTCGGGTTTCCGACGCCGTAATCGGGGCATCGGTGACGGTCATGGATACCGGGGACCTGGTGGACGGACGGTTCCGGCTGCGCGATCGGCTCGGGGCGGGTGGCATGGCCGTGGTGTGGCGTGCCGGCGACGAGGTGCTCGGCCGCGACGTCGCGCTCAAGGTGCTCGATCCGGACCTCGCCCACGACGCGGTGCTGCTGGCGCGGGTGCGCGACGAGGCCCGGGCGGTCGCCCGCCTGCGTCATCCCAACATCGTCGATGTGTACGACTACGGCGAGGCCCCCGGTCCCCTCCCCTACGTGGTCATGGAGGTGGCCGAGGGCAGATCCCTCTCCCGGCTGCTCAGCGGAGGCCCGCTGCCGTGGCGGGTGGCGACCCTGGTGGGCGCGCAGGTGGCGGCCGCACTCGCCGCCGCGCACGACCGGGGCGTGGTGCACCGCGACGTGAAGCCCGGCAACGTCATGGTCGGCGCCGGCCGGGTGAAACTCGTCGACTTCGGCATCTCCGCCTCGACCGGCGACGACGACCTGGCCGGCGGCCAGCTGCTGGGCACGCCCGCCTATCTGGCCCCGGAGCGCCTCGAGGACGGCGTCGTGCGTCCCGCCACCGACGTGTACGCGCTCGGCCTGCTGCTCTTCCGCATGCTGGCCGGCCGCATGCCGTGGGACGCCTCGACGGTGACGCAGATGGTGCTCGCCCACCGCTACCGCGAGCCGGGCCCGCTCCCGCCGATCGCCGGACTGCCCGCCGAGGTCGCCTCATGGTGCCTGCGATGCCTCGACAAGGACCCGGACCGGCGCCCCGCGGCCGGCGACGTGGCGGTGAAACTCGCCGAAGCGGCCGGCATCGATCCGAAGGTGCTGGACCTGCCGGGGCGAGCGGCCGCGATCACCGTGCCGGACGACGTCATGCCGCATGCCGTCACCCCGCAATCCGACATATCGCACGCCGTCACACCCGTCACCGTCACATCGGACACCGCCACACCGCACGCGGGGCCGGTTCGGCATGAGGAAGCCGTCGAGCAGGGCCCGCCGGATGGACGACGCGCTCGGGCTGGGCGGCTCTCCGCAGGGGTCGCGATCTGGCGGGCGCAGCCGCGGGGGCGCCGGCTCGCTGCGGTGGCCGGTGCGGCGGTGCTGCTGTCCGGCGGGATCACGGCCGTGGCGATGCCGGGTGGGCCGAGCGGCCCCGCGGTCGAGGCGGCGGCACCTCAGGCCTCGACGCCTCCGACCTCGACGACTCCGGCCACCGAACCGGGAGCATCGGCAGCGCAGAGCTCGGCGGCGGAAGGATCCGGGGCGCCGGCCTCGGCGGCTCCGGTCGCGGCGCGGAAAGTCGCGGCGGTCGCTGCGCCTCCGACCCCGGAGAGGCTCGGATCCAAGGTTGCGGCACCCAAAGCCAAGGCAGAGAAAGCCGACAAGTCGAGCAAGGGCGACAAGAAGAGCAAGAGCAAGGGCACGGGTGCCGGGAAAAAGGCGAAATAGGTGACATGACCGGCTCCGCATCGCAGCAGGAGCCGGCCACGTCCGCACCAACGATTCGCAGGGGCGGCCGCTCTGGACGGTGACGGGCCCCACTTTTACCGGTCGGTACAGAATAGGCGGCCGCATGTCGGCGTTCCCGATATCAGTACCGAGCGGTACAGAAAAGAGGGAAACGTCATGGACTTCGGACAGCGGGTCGGCGTGTGGAGCATGGAGTTGCGTTCCGCGGACCGGCCGCAGATCCGCGACGCCGCCGCCGAGCTCGACGCGCTCGGGTGGCGGACGATCTGGCTGCCGGGCCTCGACGGCAGCGGGGTTCTCGACGACGTCGGCGCGCTGCTGACCGCCGCGCCGCGCAGCACGGTCGTCACCGGGGTGCTCAACATCTGGGGGCAGACCGCCGCCGAGCTGTCCGGGAGGGTCGCGGCCCTGGACGCCGAGCACGGCCCGCGCACCGTGGTCGGGCTCGGCATCGGCAGCCCGGCCGGGGCCACCGCGCACGGCCGGGACTACGGCAGGCCGGTGGAGTCGATGGCGCGGTACCTCGACGAGCTCGGCCCGGGCGTCGGCCCCGAGCGGCGGCTGCTGGGCGCGCTCGGACCGCGCATGGTCGAACTGGCCGTGGACCGGGCCGCGGGCTGGCATCCGTTCCTGGTCACGCCAGGGTACGTCGCGACGTACCGGGAAAGGGTCGGAGCCGGACCACTGATCGCGCCGCACCAGGCCGTCGTGCTGGACACCGACCCGGACCGCGCCCGTGCGGCAGCGCGGGCCGGGATCGGGATGTTCCTCGGATTCCCCACCTACCGCGACAACCTGCGGCGGCTCGGCTTCGGCGACGACGACCTGGTCCCGGGCGGCAGCGACCGGCTCATCGACGCGCTGGTGGCGCACGGTACGGCCGAGGACGTGGAACGGCGGGTGCGGGAGCATCTCGACGCCGGGGCGGATCATGTCGCGCTGCATGTGCTCGGTGCCGGCGGCCTTCCGCTGGCGCAGTGGAGGGAGCTCGCTTTTCTCGCCCGAGGCGGTAAATCCGTTTACGCCTAGCGGGTTGTAAACGGGTTCGGGGCGTCTGTCCGGGTAGGAATTCCGCTACCATCCGCGCATACATCCGATTCGCGCGCAGGGACTGATGAGCCGTGCCGGAAGTCAAGCCGCTGGACGCGTTGACCGACGTGTTGTTGCAGGTGGAAGCCCTGTCCGATGGAGACGCCCGGGACCGTGCGGTGGATCGGTGCGGCGCCCTTCTCCGGCGGAGATCGGCGACTCGCCGATTCCCCGACGCACACCGTGATCTCTCCTCGCTGATCCGTTCCTACGATCTGCTCAGCGGCGCCACGGTGATCTTCACCGAGGTCGTCGCCGAGCAGCATCCGGAGCCGGCCGCGCTGCGTGCCGCCGAGATCGCGCGTGAGCTGCGCGGCTCCCTGCTGCTGTCGCCACCCGATCGCCTGGATCTGTGCCGGATCCTCGGTGAGGTCGGCACCACCTTCGTCATCAAGGCGGCTCTCGACACCCTCGCGGATGTGCCGGAGCTGCAGAACTTCAGCATCTGGCAGGACTGGGACGCGGTCGTGCAGGTGATGGAGAGGCAGCCGGTCGCGCCCGGTGAGGTACCGCCCCTGCTCCAGTTCGTGATCCGTCTCGCCGAGCTGGTGGGTGCCAGCAGCGGCCGGGTTCTCCGGCAATGGGCCGCCAGCGTGGCCGGTGGTCTCGGCGTCTCCGAGGCGAGATTCGACGCGTTACGGCTCCCTGAGCGCGACGACAGCGACGGGGCCGGGCAGCGACGACGGATCTCCGGCACGAGGGCCATCCGCGGTGGCGTGCCGCTGCAGAACCACAACTTCACCGGGCGTTCGGATCTGCTCGACCGGCTGGCCGCCACCCTGGCAACCGGCGTCAAGGCCGCGGTGCTGCCCCAGGCCGTGCACGGCATGGGTGGTGTCGGCAAGACCCAGCTGGTCCTCGAATACGTCTACCGCCACCTCGAGGACTACGACCTCGTGTGGTGGATTCCCGCCGACTCGGCGTCCGGCGTGCTCGCGTCCCTCGAGCAGCTGGCCGGCCAGCTCGGCGTCCGTCCCGGCGAGAACGCGCAGCAGACCGCCCGCCTGGTGCTCGACGCGCTGGCCGCCGGGGCGATGAAATGGCTGCTCGTCTACGACAACGCCAACGACCCCGATTCGATCGACGAATACCTGCCGTCCACCGGCGGGGACGTCGTCGTCACCACCCGCAACAAGGAGTGGGCGGCGTTCGGCGCGGACATCGAGGTCGACGTCTTCGAGCGGCACGAGAGCATCGACCTGCTCCGCCGGCGGACGGGCAACAGCATCAGCACCGTCGACGCCGACCGGCTCGCCGAGCGGCTGGGCGACCTCCCGCTCGCGCTGGAGCAGGCCGCGTCCTGGCACCTGCTCACCCGGATGCCCGTCAGTCAATACATCGAGCTGCTCAAACAGCATCAGAAGGAGCTGCTCTCCGAAGGGAAGCCGGCCGGTTATCCGGAATCCGTCGTCGCGTTCGTCACCCTGGCGATCGACCGCCTGCGCAAGGAGACGCCCGCCACCGCGCAGCTGCTGGAGCTGTTCGCCTTCCTCGGCGGCGAGCCGGTGCCGGTCTCACTGCTGCGCTACGGCCATTCCGCCGACGTGGTGGAGCCGCTGCGCACGCTGCTGGGCAACTCCATCAAAATCAACATCGCGATCCGCGACCTCACCCAGTACGGCCTCGTCAAGGTCGACAACGCCCAGCGCCTCCAGGTCCACCGCCTCGTGCAGGGCGTGCTGCGCGACGTCATGGACGACGCGGGCGCCGCCGGGATCCTGCAGAGCGTGCAGCACCTGCTCGCCCGGGCGAACCCCGGCGACCCGGACGAGAAGGGCACCCGCGCCGACCTCGACCTGCAGCGCGAGATCGGCCCGCACCTCCGGCCGGCCGACATGATCGGCGCGGAGAGCATCGCGGCGCGCACGACGGTCCTCGACCATGTCCGCTACCTCTACAACATGGGCGACTACGAGAACAGCGCCCTGCTCGCGACCGACGCCATCGCCCACTGGGAGACGGAGACCCACGATCCCAACCTCGGGCCGCACGGCGAGCTGACCCTCAACGGCCGGGCACACATCGCGAACGCCCGGCGCGCGCTCGGCAAGAGTGAGCAGGCCGACGAGATCATCACCGAGACGTACGAGTTGATGCGCGAGCACCTCGGCGAGAACGCCCGGCCGACCCTGGTGGTGGGTAATCAGATCGGCCAGGTCCTCCGCATCCGCGGCGACTACCAGGAGTCGCTGGAGTTCTCGAAGAACTCGCTGCAACGCCACCGGGCGGTCTTCAAGCGTCCGGCACCCTACATCCTCCGCGCCCAGTCGAACCTCGCCGTCGCGTACCGCATGGTCGGCGACTTCGCCGCGGCCGCGGAGCTCGACCAGGCATCGCTCGACTACTGGGAGGGCTCACGCCAAGAGGGAACGAGTGCCTTCAGCGCCCTCGAGGCGTACATGAACATCGCCCGCGACTACTACGGGCTCGGCGCGTACCAGGCCGGAGTCGCGGTGGTCGAGGGCTGGCGGGAATCGCTGATCAGTGAACGCAGCGCCGGTCACCGCATCGTGCTGCTGTCCGGCCGGACGTACGGGATCCTGCTGCGCAAGGCCGGCCGCCTGCAGGCCGCGGCCGCGGTCCTGAGCGAGAACCTGAAACAGACCGACAAGCGGTTCGGGCCCAGCCACGAGTACACCATCGCGGTGCTCACCAGTTACGGCAATCTGCTGCGCCAGCGCGGCGATCTTCCCGGGGCCCTGCAGACCCTGGAGGAGGCGGTCCGCCGCTATCGGGAGTACTTCCCCAGCGACCACCCGCTCACCTTGAGCGCACTGGTGAATCAGGCGATCGCACTGCGGGCCGCCGGCAAGCACGCGGCCGCCGCGAAGATCGATGCCGACGCCTACGCGCGGCTCACCGCAGCGTTGGACGAGAATCATCCCTACACCCTCTGCGCGGGCACGTCGCTGGCGACCGATCACGCGTTGCGCGGCGACGCGGCCGAGGCCCGCAGGCTGTCCGAGGAGATCCTGGAGCGCAGCCGGGAGGTCTCGGGTGGACCGCACGAGGCGCGGAGTGGCGCGGAGCATCCCTATCTGCTCGCGCGGGCGATCAACCTCTCCCACGACCTGCGCGCGACCGGGGCGACCGCCGAGGCCGACGAGCTGTTCGCCCGGGCGATCGACGGTCTGAGCGGGGCTCTCGTGCCGCCCCACCCGGAGTTCGCCGTCCATCCGGAGCTCGCCGCCGCCCAGGCCGGCGATCGACTCGAATGCGACATCGAGTCGCCGCCGACCTGATCCCTAGGCGGGGGTGTTCGCCGCCAGCCAGCGCCGGTGGATCGCCTCGTGGTTCCGCCGTGCCTCCTCCGCGACCGTCGCCGGCAGCGGCACCGCGAGCAGCGCGTCGGTGAAGTGGCGCAGCTCGCCGGCGAACCGCTCGCCGGCCGGGGTCAGCGACCCGGAGGACTCCACCTCGGCCAGGCTCCGGTGCACGTGCAGCCGCGCGTCGGCGAACTCCTGCTCGGCCGTGCCGGTCACCCCGTCCGCGCCGCGCAGGGCCCGCCAGGTGTCGGCCACCCCGGCGAACGCATAGACGCCCTGCAGCAGTCCGGCGAGCGGGCGGGGATCGGTACGCCAGGGCGCGAAGTACGTCCCCGTGTCGGCCGGGTCGGTGAGCTCCTCCAGGTCGAGCAGCGCGCTGAGCTTGGCGTGCTGGAACTCGTGCACCAGCGTGACCGCGAAGTCGGCGGCGGTCGCCGGGAGGGTCAGCCCGAAGATCCCGAAGAGGTGCCGGATGGTGGCGCTGCGACTCGATCGGCCGTCGTCCTGCAGCGGCACCAGGACGCGCAGCCCCGCCGCGATCTCGGCGGCGCGCTCCGGGAGCCGCTCGGCGAGCAGCCGCCACGCGCCGGCGAACAGCTCCTGCCAGCGGGCGAACTCGTCGTCCGGCAGCCGGGGAGCGGGTGGGGCGTGGTAGCCGTGCCGGTAGGGGTCCAGATCGTCCAGCGCCACCGCGACGCCGATCCCGCCGGCGTCGGCGTGCAGCATCCGGACCGGCTGCCATGCCGCGTCGCCCGCCCGCGCCACGTGCGTCCCGGCGGACAGCACCCCCTCGGCGCTGGTCAGCCGGGCTGCGGCGACGTCCCCGACGGTCAGCCGCCCCCGTCCGGGAAGGCACACCGCGCCGTCGCGGACCGGAACGATCATCTCGGTGTCGACGCCGGCGGCCGCGCACGCGACCGCCGCGACGGCGCCGGCGTGCGCCATGTCGGCGGGCGCCGCCCGGCCCTGTTCCACGGCCCGGCTGACGATGGTGATCCAGGCGCCGACCTGGGGGGATCCGAGCACCCGGCCCGCCGCGGCCGGATCGGCCGAGCGCGCCGCCTCCAGCGCCGCGACGATGCCGTCGCGGGCGGCCACCGGGCCGGTCCACCGCCGCAGCAGGTCGGCGATGAGCAACAGATGCTTGCTCAGCTGCGCCTCGGCCAGCACCCGGCACGCCTCCGGGCCGCCGTTGCTCGCGGCCAGCCCGGTCAGCAGTGGCTCGGGCAGCCGATGGTAGGTGATCGTCATGCGGGCACCGCCCCGATCAGGGCACGGGTGTCGGCGACGACCCGATCCCGTGCGTGGTCAATGAACATGCGAAGGTCGGCGCAGTACACCGACGGGTTGCGGAAGCCGGCGCCCGGGCGGTACCGGTGCGCGTAATGGCCGCCGCCGCAGACCTGCCGCACCGGGCAGGCCGAGCACTCCGGTCCGAGAGCGGCCGCCCCGATCTGCCGGGCGACGACACCCGGATGCGCCAGTGCGGCGTCGAACTCGTCGCGGCTCACGTGCAGGCCGGTCGCGCACGCGCCCGGGTAGGCCGACTTCAGCGCGTCGATCTGCTCGATCGCGCCGTCCGACTCCACGACGAGCAGCGCCGCGGGGCTGAGGCCGATCTGCTCCGATCGGGAGGCGCCGCCGAGCAGCAGATCGACGACGCTCTCGAACAACCGGACCGGAACCGGGTCGGGGTCGGCGTACCAGGCGTCGAACGCGGCCGTCAGCCAGCGGCCGTGACCGCCCTGCTCCGGCGGCACCCCCCAGTTGGCGTGCGGCAGCAGGAAGTCGATCGCCGGCGGGCCGAAGGCGCGGAGCGCCCGGTAGCACGCGACCGGGTCGGTGTCCGGCGCCACGGTGCAGAGCAGGCCGCCGAATCCGGCCCGGAACTCGGCGCGGGTGAGCAGTTCGAGGGACCGGCTGACCGCGCCGAACGTGCCGCGGCCGCGGCGGGTGACGCGGAACCGGTCGTGGTCGGCGGCCACGCCGTCGACGCTGACCGCGACGGTGATGTCGTGCCGGCGCAGCTCCCGCAGGGCCGGCTCGGTCAGGAGCACGCCGTTGGTCTGCATGCCGACCCGGACCTCGCAGCCCGCCGGCGCCGCGGCCCGCACCCGGTCGGCGAGCCGCCCGAGGGCGGCCGCGCCGAGCAGCATCGGCTCGCCGCCGTGCAGCACCACCCGGACCTGCCGGAGGTCGTGGTCGCGCGCGTGGACGCCGATCCGGTGCGCGACCGCGTCGAACACCTCGGCCGGCATCACGGCGGGCCGGTCGCGCCAGGACTGGTCGGCGTGCTCGTAGACGTAGCAGTACGAGCACGCCAGGTTGCACCGCTGGTGGACCTTGACGATGACCTCGTGGATCGGTGTCGGCCGCCAGCCTCCGGCGATCAGGGCCGCGACGTCAAAATCCCGGTAAGGCCATCCGTCCATGGTCAGGGCTTGTCAAGAAATGAGCTGAATGCCGACAGGACCCCGTTGGGGTCTTTCAGATTCGAATGCAATCGCTGGATCGAGCGGAGGACCGGCGAGTCACCGTGCACATTCACCAAATCGGTCAGCGTAACGCCGGCAACGTCGACGAGCGCGGCCTCGCGCTGCCCGTTGCCATCCGCATTCGGCTCAGAAACGGCACTCACCAGTGGTCCTCCATGCCAGATGTGAGACTGTTCCGGCATCTCTGTTTACCCCCGTTGAACAGCGCTGTACAGCCGGACGGCCTCGTTCCGAGGCCCTGATCATTTTGTGGCCAGGAAATGATCTTGAAAGCGCGGGTTCGGGGAATTTGACAATTTTTGTCAAGGACACTTAAACCAGCGGTGGTTCCAGGACGCAGTCGACGCGCCCGCCCCGTTCGACAAGGCGCGTCACCGGATGGTCCGTCCCGAACCGCCCCTGCAGCCGATGCAACACCTCCTGGCGCTTCCCGACGGCATGCGAGGAGTTCGCCGCCGCCAGCTCGGCCGCCAGATTCGCTTCAGCCGCGATCACGTGCGGGTGGTCAGACCGAGTGTGCACACGCTGCGCAAGGTCGAACGCCCTCCGGGCGGCTTCCAGCCGGTTGGGGTGCTCGCTCTGGGCGTAGTCGGACGCGAGATTGATCGACGCGGCCACCGAGAAAGGGTGATCGCGACCGACCCGGTCGATCAAGGTCTCGCGACCGGAGCTGTCGATGTTGCGAGCCTGCGCGAAGTCGCCCCGGGCCCGCAGCGCGCTCGCCAGATTGATCTCGGCGACCACGGTCAGCGGGTTGCGCGGGTTGAACAGCCGGCGGAAGTGCTCGATGACCTGCGAGATCTCGTCGATCGCCTGGTCGGTGCGGCCCAGCAGGTGCAGCGTGTTGGCCCGGCTCATCCGCAACGCCAACGGGTACTCGTGGCTCTCGCCGAACAGCCGGGCGCACTCCGCGTACGACTCCTCCAGGATCTCGAGCGCCTCCTGCCGCCGGCCGATGCCGCGCCGCGCCAGCGCCAGCGCGCGGGGGGCGAGCAGCAGGCCGCGGTCCATCCGGTTGCGCTCCCGCGAGGTGACATGCGCGAGCATCGGCTCGACCTCGTCGAGAACCTCCTGGTAGCGGGCCTGACCGTTGAGATCCTCGGCGAGCGCGTTCATCGACAGCCGGGTGCGCCAATGGTCGTCGCCGAACTCGTCGCGATGGCGCGCCAGCGCCTGCCGGTCGGCCTCCTCGGCCTCCTCGAACGCACCGGTGAGCCGCAGGCTGATGGCCTTGTTGTGCAGGCTCATGATGGTCCGCAGATGATCGTCGCCGAACCTCGCCCGGCAGAGGCCGTAGGTCTCCTGGTCCTGTTCCAGCGCCCGCCGGTAGTCACCGGCGATCCGGAGATCGGCAGCCCGGCTCCCGGCCATGGCCAGGGTGTACGGGTGGTCCTCGCCGTACGCCGGATCGACCTCGAGCTGCCCCATCGCCTCCCGGATCAGCTCCCCGGCGCGCTCGTACTGCCCGGCGGCCCGCAGCGCGTTCGCCCACTCGTGGGACATCCGCAGCACCAGGTGGTCGTCCGTCGACGGGTCGTTGCCGGGCCGCCACGCGGCATAGGCCTGCTCCCCCAGCACGCACGCCACGTGGTGGTCGCCGGCCAGATAGCGGAAGCGGAGCTGGTGGTACACCGTCTGGCGCGCCGTCAGCTCGGCCGAGCGCACCAGACCGGTCGCGTCGACGTGCGCGGCGATCTCCCAGTACCGGTCCTCCCAGCCGGGGTCGGTCGCGGAGCGCTTGTCGTCGGGCGGCCCGGGGTCGGAGGCGGCCAGCAGCGCGTGCGCGCGGCGGCAGGCCCGGCCGGCGTCCTCACCGGCGAGTGCTCCCCGGACCACCACGCCGACCAGCGGCAGGATCTCGATCTGCTCGCCACCGCCGGCGAGGCGCGCCAGACCGTGGCGGCGCAGCTCGATGATGGCGAGGTTCAGCGCCACCTCGCCGCGGGGCATCCCGGCCAGGTCCGCGTCCGGATCCGCGGGCCGGGCCGCACCCCGGCCGAGCAGCTGCTTCGAGATCGGCATCGGCGCGAAACACGACAACGTCTCCAGCAGACGCCAGGCCTGCTCGCTCGTCCTCTCCAGCCGTTCCAGGGCCAGGAGGATCATCAGTGAGGCGCTGCCGGGGTAGCCGGCGGGCGGCACCGTGGTGAGGCGGGCGGCCGGATCCGCGTCGCCGGCGCCACCCACCGGCGTCTCGGTGAACCGGGACCAGGCCACCAGCTGGCACACCGCGAGCGGGGACCGCCCGTACGTGCCGATCACGGCCGCGACCAGTGCGGACGAGAGATCCGGATCGTGCCGGCGCAGCAACCGCTCCACCTCGGCCGGCTCCAGGTCGGGAACCTCGAGTCCGACGCTCGACCCGTCGTCGCCGAGCGCCGGATCGCGGGTCGTGACGATGACGTGGCCGCCGTTCGGCACCAGGCGCATCAGGTCGGGGTCGTCGAGGCCGTCGAAGATCATCAGGTACGGGAAGCGGCGCGCCTCCAGCGTCTCGAGCACCGTCCGGACGGTGTGGTCGAGGCGGTGATGCCGGTCGACCCCGAGGACGGCCGCCAGCTCGACGAACGCGGCGCGGGCGGTGTCCGCGGTCGCGCACGGCACCCACCACAGCGGCCGGTCCGGGTCGTGATGCCGGTCCAGGTAGTGCAGGACCGCCTGGGTCTTCCCGGCGCCCACCCCGCCGGTGAGCACCAGGCGGACGTCGTGGCGGCTCGCCAGCACCGCACGGATCTCCGCGATCAGCGCCGCCCTGCCGACGAACCCGGGCACCGCGGACGGGCGACGCCCGCTCAGCGGGGCGGTCTCCGCGGGCAGCGGCACCGGCAGCGGCGGGGACGGGTTCGGCGGCGGTGGCACCGGAGGCGGCTCGGGATCGTCCTGGAGCGCGTGCCGGGCGGCCATCCACAGGACGTTGATCCGCTGCTCGAGCCCGGGCAGGTCGTAGTCGACCGGCGCCAGGTCGGTCAGCACCTTGAGGAGGGAGCGGACCTTCTCCCAGGCCGGCACCCCGCTGCCCCGCAGCGTCGCGCTCACCGTCTCGTGCGACACCGACTGGTAGTCCCGCGGTGGAAGCCTGAGAGTGCTCATGGCGATCGGCCGTGCGGCGGGTTGCCCGGCGGCGTCGTAGATCTCGTGCACAGCCGAGACGAAGTCACGCACGGGCCCGTCGGGCACTTTGTCGCGACCCGGCATGGAGATGGCCACGTGGTTACGCTCCGGCTCAATGGCGCGTCAATTTATGTCAAGTTTGAGGATTCCATGCCGCCACCGACGTCCACAATGGCGGCACCGACCCGGCCCGGACATCCGGTCCGGGTTTTTTCGCGGCGCACGCACAGACGGGTGAAGCCAACAATTGACAACTGAAGATCACCCTTTTGGACACCGAGCGGACTCTATCGGACACGTCAAGAGAAGTGAGTATCGAGCCGGAACCCTTTCGCTTGACTTTCCCGCATTTCAGCCTTGGTCCTGTAGTCAGTCGTACAGTCCGAGGAGCCGAGATGTTCGAACTACCCGACCCGCCCAGCCTGATCGCCCTGGCCCGTCTGATCGAGGCAGCGGCCCTGTCCCTCGCCACGATCGCGGGACTGTGGACGCGCCGCCGCTCCACAGCGGAACCCCGCGATCGCCGCCGCTCCACAGCGGAACCCCGCGATCCCGGCCGGGACGGACAGCCACCGCCGGCCCGGCCGCGACGCCGCCGCCGGGCCGGGCGGCCACCCAGCGCCCACCGCTGCAGATCGCGGCCGGTCTGCGGACGCTGCGGGCGCCCGATGGCGTGACAGCGCCGCCCGGCGCGCCACCTTGTCCGGGCCGACGATCGGCTTGCGGTTCAGGCGGCGTCGGTGAGGAGGCCTCGCAGCACGCTGCGTACGGTGGCCTCGAAGAGATCGCGCCGCGGCGCGGGCGCCGGCGCCGCGGTGGCGGCCTCGACCAGATGCGGGAACGCCGTCATGTCGATGCCGTCGAAACCGGCGGGCGGCCCGGACTGCTCGCTGCGGGCGAAGAGCGACACCACGCCGGTCATCATGGCGATCGCCTCGAATTTGGCGGCGGCCGGGGCCGGCACCGGGCGCAGCACGCCGAGGCAGTGGTCGAACCAGGCCAGGCTCTGCGGGCCGGGCGCGGACTGCCGGGCCAGCAGGTCCACGAGCCACGGGTGCCGGCGGTAGAGGTCGAGCTGGCGGCGGGCGATCCGCAGCATCGCGCCGAGCCAGTCGTCGCCGGCCTCCGGGTAGGGCCGCAGCTCCCCCGCGGCCCGGTCGGCCATCAGGTCGAGCAGGTCGTCGCGGGAGGAGAGGTAGCGGTAGAGCGAGCCGGCGCCGGTGCCGAGGGCCGTGGCGACCGCCCGCATCGAGACCGCCCCGAGGCCGTCGGCGTCGGCCATCGCGGTCGCGGCGGCCACGATCTCCTCGCGGGAGTGCGCCGGCGCGGGACCGCGCGAACCCTTCGCCGGGCGGGACCAGATCGATGAACTCACCGCTATACTCTAACTGCAAACGCCGTTCGCAGTTTTACCGGGGAGGTCACATGGAACAGAACTGGACGATCCGGAGGGTGCCCGCGCCCGACGGCGCCGAGATCGTGCTGCACTCGATCGGCGCCGGGCCGGGCATCGTCGTCGTGCACGGCGGCGGCGTGACCCAGGCGATGTACCGGCGTCTCGCCGTCCGGCTGGCCGACCGGTTCACCGTGCACCTCTACAACCGCCGGGGCCGGGACGACGCGGCCGCCCGCGCCGAGCCCTACGACGGCGAGCAGGACCTCGACGACCTCGCCGCGCTGCTGGCCGCCACCGGCGCGCGCAACGTGATCGGCCACAGTGCCGGCGGGTTCCTCGCCCTGCGCGCCGCGGCCCGGCAGTTCCCGATCGAAAGGCTCGCGCTCTACGACCCGGCGGTCCAGGTCGACGGGCTCACCCCGTCCGCATGGCTGCCCGCCGCGCGGGAGGCGGCGCGGGCCGGCGACATCGCCCGGGCGCTCACGCTGACCAGCGCCGGGATCAACACCCACTCGGCGGCCTCCCGGATGCCGATGGGTCTCCAGCTGGCGGTCACCAGGATCTTCCTGCGTACGCCGATCGGCCGCACCATGGGTGAGCTGGTGCCGACCACGCTGGACGAGACGGCGCTCATCTACTCCAACGACGGCCCGCCGTCGCAGTGGGCCGGCGTCGAGTGCGAGGTGCTGCTCGCCTGCGGCGCGGCCGGGCCGCCCTACTACCCGCCGACGATCGAGGCCCTCGCCGGGGTGATGCCGCACGCCCGGACGCTGATCGTGCCGAAGGCGGGCCACGACGCGCTCAACCGGGCGCCGCAGCATCTCGTGGACGCGCTGGCGGAGTTCTTCAGAACCTCTTCCACTGCCCCTCGGAGATGACCTCCACCGACTCGCCGGCCACCGCGATGGCCGTCTGCTCGTCGATGGCGTAGGACGGGCCGCCGATCCCGGCGGCCCACCGTTCCGCGTCGGCGAGCTCGTTCCCCGGCCACGCGTTCAAGTGCGGAAAGATCGAGAAATCGACGACCCCGAGGGTACGGTCGTCGGCCGCCGACTGCCATTCGACGAAGTACGACCCGATCCGGGGCGTCATCACCATGCTCCCGGCGCTGACCCCGACCCACACCGTGCCGGTCAGCGCCGGCAGCAGATCGGCCAGCCCCGACTCCCGCATCCAGTGGGCCAGGTAGGTCGCGTCGCCACCGTCGGCGAGCAGCACGTCGGCCTCCCGGACCCACGGCGTCCACCGCTCGGCGCCGACGCTCGGCAGCGCCGTGAGCTCGAGGACGCCCAGGGACCGCCAGCCCAGCCCGGTGAAGTGCTGGAATCCGGGTTCGGCGGCGACGAGCCCGCGTACGGATCGGGGTCCGCACTGGGGGTGTCCCCACTGCGCCGTGGGGATGCAGAGCGCGTGGGACTCCTCGATCGGCTTGCCGAGGAGCTCGACGAGCGCCGCGCGGATGCTCGGGTTCGTGACGCCGCCGGAGGTGAGCAGAAGCTTCATCGGGCACGCATTCCGTTCAGCAGGACGCCGACCATGTGCCGGGCGTCGTAGCGGGTGTCCTTGCCGGCGCCGATGCAGAGGTTGCCGACGGCGAGCATCAGCGCGAGGGCGCCGACGTCGTCGCGCGCCTCCCCCGCGGCCCGGGCGTTGCCGAGCAGCTCCTCGCAGATCGGCACGAGACTGTCCAGGAAGTACGCGTGCAGCTGCTGGAACTGCGCCTCCTCGGACCGCAGGGCCTCGGCCAGCCCGTGCTTGGTCACCAGGAAGTCGACGAAGACGTCCACCCACCGCACCAGGGCCGCGAACGGCGCCTCGCCGCTCGCCAGCAGTTCCCGCCCGGTCGCGACGCAGCCCTCCACCTGGAGCCGGTAGACGGCGACGACGAGGTCGGCGCGGGTCGGGAAATGACGGTAGATGGTGCCCACCCCGACGCCCGCGAGCGCCGCGATCTCCCGGACCGGGGCGTCCACGCCCGAGGTCACGAACGCCGTGGCCGCGGCCCGCAGCAGCGTCTCCTTGTTGCGCCGGGCGTCGGCGCGCTCACCAGCGGCCATGGTCTCATCGCCTTCCCGAACGGAGCGTCGAGTATATTTCACCGGCTTCCCGGCCTCGGCGCGGCGGCGGACCGGCCCGGGCGGGTCATCCCTGGCCCCGCGGGGACCCTCGATCGCCACGCCGGGCGCACCCGGTTTGATCATGCTCGCCGTGGACATCCACGAGGCCGTTGCAGTCCAGCAAGGGAAATGCTTCGGGAGGACGCGATGACGACGCCATTGGCCGTGACCAAGCTCGATGAGGGCGCGGGCGTGTCGCGGCTGCTGATCGTGGGGGACCTCGACGAGAGCGCGGGCGAGGGCCTGGCCGCACTGATCGCGAACGCGGCGGACCAGGACGACGTGTCCGAGATCGTGGTGGACCTGGGGCGGGTCGGCCTGGTGGCCGCCGCCGGGGTCCGGGCTCTGCTGCGCGGGCGGGACGCCGCGGCGGCGCGGGGCCGCGTCCTGTGGGTGGAGAACGCCGGCGCCGACACCGGCGAGGCGCTCAGGTTCGGCGGCGCCGGCATGGGAGGCCGGTCGGAGGGGAAGAGAGAGCCGAGTACGCCCGCGGGATGAGGAGGCAGCCATGGCACGGCCGATCTGGACCGGCTCGATCACGTTCGGCCTGGTGTCGGTGCCGGTGAGGATGTACTCGGCCACCCACGAGCACGAGGTGTCCTTCCACCAGTTCGAGAAGGGCACGGCCGACCGCATCCGGTACCGGCGGGTCAACGAGCGGACCGGCAAGGAGGTCGACTTCGACGACATCGTCAAGGGCGCCGACGTCGGCGGCGGCGACTACGTGATGCTCGACCAGGAGGAGCTCGACGCGGTGGCGCCCGGCCGGTCGCGCAGCCTGGAGATCGACCGGTTCGTCGACCTCGACGACATCGACCCGATCTACTACCAGAAGACCTACTACCTCGGTCCGGGCAACGACGAGACGACGAAGGTCTACGGCCTGCTGCGGGACGCCATGGCCGACGCCGGGCGGGCCGCGATCGGGACTCTGGTGATGCGCGGCAAGGAGTACCTGACCGCGATCCGCGCCGACGGTGACCTGCTGGTCCTCCAGACGATGTACTTCGCCGACGAGGTGCGCGACCCGAAGGAGCAGTTCGACGAGCTGCCGAAGCGCAACGCGGCGAAGCCGGCCGAGCTGCACATGGCCCAGCAGCTGATCGACTCGATGGCCGGGCGGTGGCGGCCGGCCGACTTCCGGGACACCTACACCGACCGGGTGACCGCGCTCATCGAGGAGAAGAAGGCCGGCAAGGAGATCACCACGGCCGAGGAAGCGCCGGAGCCGACCCAGGTCACCGACCTCTTCGAGGCGTTGCGCCGCAGCGTCGAGGCGGCCTCCCAGCGCCGCAAGGCCGCCGGCAGCGGATCGGCCAAGAGCACCAAGATCGGGAGCACCAAGACCAAGGGCAAGAGCACCAAGGCGAAGAAGAGCACGGGTACGAGGGGAAAGGCGCGCACGGACGGCATGAGCAAGGCCGACCTGCTCGCCCGCGCCGCCGAGCTGAAGATCCGGGGCCGTTCCACGATGTCCCGCCCGGAACTCGAGAAGGCGGTCCGCAAGGCTTCCTGAGTCCGGGTACTGGCGCCGAAAGGTTTGCTGTGGAAACCTGTTGGCATGACCGCCAACGCGCTCCCCGCCGCCGGTGACCCCCGCCGCCTGCTGGCCGACATGAGGACGCTCGCCCACCGGGTGCGCCTCGACCAGCGGATGACCGGGGCCGCACTGCTCGTGCTGGCCGCGGCCACCTTCGCCGCGATCCCGTTCGACTGGTTCGGCATGCAGGTGAACTGCCTGCCCGACGGCGGCTGCCAGTTCGCCCGGAACGGGATGCTCTACTACTGGCCGGCCGCGATGCCGCTGGCGTACGCCGCGATCGCCGTCATCCACGTCCGGGCCGCCCGGCGGCGGGGCGTGGGCGCGCGGATCCTCCCGTACGCGATCACCGGCGCCGCCACGGCCGTGGTCTTCCCGGCCGCCTGGATCGCCGTCCAGCTCTACCTCGCCGACAATCCGGTTCCCGCCGGGCCGCTGCCGTACTGGTACCTGGTGCTCGACCGGCTGGTCATGCCGTGGGGCATGATCGGGGTCACCCTGCTGATCCTGACCTGGCTGGAGCGCAATGTCCCGCTGCTGCTGTTCACCCTCGCGTACCTCGCGCTGGTCCTCCTGGTCCTGCCGATGAACGAGGGCCTCGCGTTCCCCGACATCCGGGCGAGCATGGCGGCGCCGCAGCTCGTGGCCGGCGCCGTGCTGCTGCTGGCCGGGCTCGGCTTCCGCGCGGCGAACCGGCGGCGCCCATGACGGCCGTGACGGGCGAGCAGGATCCGGAGGCCGGCCATCCGGTCACCGGGCTCGACGAGGTCGTGCACCAGCGCGTCCGGCTCGGCATCCTGACGATCACCCACGAGGCACGCCGCGTCGAGTTCGGCTACCTTCGTACGCATCTCGAACTGACCGCCGGAAACCTCTCCAAACACCTGAGCGTGCTGGAGGAGGCCGGCCTCATCGAGGTGGAGAAGGGTTACGAGGGACGCCGCGGCCGCACCTGGATCACCCTCACCCCGCGCGGCGTCACCGCGCTCGCCGACGAGATCGCCCGCCTCAAGCAGCTCATCGCCCGGGTCGAGAACGGCTGACGGCCCGGTCAGCCGTCGAGTGCGGCCGCCTCGCCGGCGAAGATCGGGCGGCCGTCGATGCTGTGGCCGTTCTTGACCCGGCGGTACTCGGCCAGGTCCTCGTCGGAGCGCCGGGCGTGCGAGCGGATCAGCAGGTCCCGGTCGCCCTCGTAGGACATGAGAGGGACGGCGTAGCCACAGGAGTCGCTGACCCGGTCGACGGCCACCTCGATGATCGACCGGACGCCGTGGGTGTCCGGCGGGGACGGGAACGACGCGAGCAGGCCGGCGTACGCGGAAGAGGTCTTCGGAATCGAACGGCCTTGACCGTGCAGCCTCACGATGTTGGGCGGGCCCTGGAAGGCGCAGAACATCAGGGTGATCCGGCCGTTCTCGGTGAGGTGGGCGATCGTCTCCGCGCCGCTGCCGTGATAGTCCAGGTAGGCCACCCGATGCTCGCCGAGCACCGCGAACGTGCCGCCCATGCCCTTCGGCGAGACGTTGACGTGGCCGCCCGGACCGCTCGGCGCGGTCGCGACGAAGAACATCGGCTGCGCCTCGATGAAGCTCCGCAGCCGCCCGTCGATTCGTTCATGCACCTTCATGGCCCCGATGCTGCCGGGCGGGCGCAACCGGCTCGACCGCATTTCCCATTCCCTGGCCGCCCTCCTGGCCGCCTTGCCGGCCGCTGGGAGATCATCGTCGGATGACCTCACCCTGGGTGGTGGTGACCCGCGCGGACGACCCCTCATCGACTGCCTGCGGGACTGGCACGGCCACGACACCGGCGGGCAGGCTCTCACGGTCCTCGTCGACGACGCCGGCGCCCTGATCCGGACCGGCCATCTCGGCGTCTTCCTCTCGGTGCTGTGCCAGGCCGCCTGGCACGCCAACCTCCGCCTCGACGCCGACGGCGTCCCGTACGAGAACTGGCCGCCGTTCCCACTGCACTTCGTCCTGCTGGTGAGCGGGACCGACGACCTCACCGCGTTCGCCGAGGCGGCCGCGGCCGACGACGAGGACATCGCCGCATCCATCGCCGACGACCGCCTGACCCTGTCGCTGACCGGCCCCGACTGGCCGGTGAAATGACATCTCTCAGTAGTTGATCTTCAATACGATGATCATCTAACGTCTCGGCCCGTGATCAACACCCGAATCGCCTCCGCCGTCCTCGCCGGCGTCTTCCTTCTGGGCCTCACCGCGTGCGGCTCCGACTCCGAGACCGAGACCGCCGCGCCGGCCGCGACCACCGCCGCCGAGGCCACGACCGCCGCCGCCGAGGCCACCTCCGCCGCGGCCGACCCCGCGACCACCGCGGCGTCCGGCGGGAACGCCGACACCGTCACCTGTGAGCAGGCGAACAAGGCGGCCGAGTCCTTCAAGAAGGCGGTCCTGACCCTGGCGCAGTCCGGCGCCGCCGAGATCTCGCCTGCCGATGCGAAGGCCATGCTCGAGGACTTCGCGACCCAGCTGACCAAGGCGACCGAGGGCGCGAGCCCCGAGCTGGCGGCGGCGGTCAAGGCCAACGCCGACGCCGCGACGAAGGCTGCCGCCGCGAAGGACCCGGGGAGCGCCATGGACTCCCCGGAGAACGTGAAGGCCGGCCAGGAGCTCAACGCGGCGTGCAAGGCCGCCGGGGTGGAGACCAACTTCTAGAGCGTACGGATGCCCGGGGCCGCACCGCCCCGGGCATCCTCGCTCTCACCGGCCTCGTCGATGCGCGCCGACCGCGCGGACGGGCCATCTCTCGCGCGTTCTCCTCCGGCCGGCGGCCGGCCCCCGCCACGGGTGGGCGTCACGACGACGCCGATCCCGGGCCCGGGCGTACCACGGCGGGTTCTCCGGTTCCGGCACGACGAGCCGGGCCGGGACGTGACGGACGAAGCGGACTTCGAGAGGCGGCGGGACCGGCGGGTACTCCATGCGCAGTAGTGCGGTCCGGCGTACGAATGAAGTGGTTCTCAATGGGGACACCGATCTGCTGAGACGAAGGCATGATGCGGGAAGCGGGCGGACCGGCCGCTCGCTTCGCAGGGCGTGGATGTCTCAGCGGGTGTACATACCGCGACCGTAGTACCGGGCCATCGATCGGCTCCACTCGTTTTCCGGTCAGACCCCGCTCCTGATCGTCTCTTCCGGACGGCTCCCCACCCGGCCGCGCGAACCGAGCGCGAACGCGACGCCGCCGAGGCCGGCCAGCACCCCGCAGAGCAGCAGCGTGGCCCGGTAGCCGAGGTGCTCGATCGCCACCCCGGACAGGATCCCGGACACCAGCAGGCCGGCCGTCGACGCGTTGGCGAACAGCGTGGTGGCCCGCCCGGTGGCCGGCGCGAGCAGATCCTGGAAGTACCGGATGCCGGCCGCCGCCACGATCGCGATCCCGATCCCGCGGAACGCCTGCGCCACCAGGAGCATCGCCATGCCCGGCGACACCACCGTCAGAAGGTGGTAGACCACGAGCGACGCGTACCCGCCGAGGATCAGTCCCCGCTGGCCGAACCGGGCCGGCAGGGCGGCGATGCCGAGCGTCGCCACCACCTCGACGGCGGCGCAGACGCTGAAGAGCACGCCCATCGTGGCGGCCTGCTGATGCAGCTCACGGGTGACGAACAGCGGCAGCGCCAGGCCGCCCGCGAACATCGCCGCGAAGAACAGGGTGACGCCGGCGGTCAGCAGCACCGGGGTGCCGCCCGCCGACGATCCGGCCTCGGCCCGCGACGCCGGCGGGCGCGGTACGAGCAGGACGATCAGCGCGGCCACCAGGAACACGGCGGCGGCCGCCCGGATCAGCGAGGTGTAGCCGAGCCGATAGAGCACGAGCGACCCGAGCAGCGGGCCGACCGCCCACGCCAGCGACCACGCCGCCCGCAGCACCGGCGCCGACCGGCGGCCGGCCGCCCCCTCGCCGAGCACCGACCGGGCCAGCGCGAACAGCTGCGGGAACGCCGTGCCCATCGCGCCGAGCACGGTGGCCGCCATCAGGAGGAGGACGAAGAAGCTCGTCACCCGCGGCAGCAGGAAGTAGCCCGCGGCGCCCATCACCATCACGGCGATCGCGTACAGCCGCGACGGCCGCCGGTCGAACTGCCGCCCCAGCCACCAGCCGATCGTGATCCCGCTGATCGCGAAGACCGACGACCACACCCCGATCTGGATCGGCGAGAGCCCGGCCACATCGGCGCCGTACAGCACGATGTACGAATTGATCATCGAATCGCCGATGCCGAACAGCAGAACGGCGGCGAACAGAGCGACAAATCCCACCCGACCGTCCTACCCGCCACCCCGCCCCCGCCGACACCGATTTATCACCGGCGATGCCCGCCGGATACGGTGCGGGGATGCGTCATCTCACCCGGCAGTTCGCCATCGGGGCCCTGCGTCGCGGGCGCGGCATCGAGCAGTTCCTCGGCGGCGCGGACGTCGGCGGCGAGCGTGCCGTCCGGTGGGTCAACGCCGGGGTGGCCGGGCACGACTACCTCGACTACCTGCGAGCCACCTGACGGAACTGCTCCAGCAGGAAACGCGCCATCGTCACCCGCTCGGCGAACAACCGGCGGGACTCCTCGTCCTCCCGGCCGAGCAGGTCGTAGCGGAAACCGTCGAAGCCGCTGCGCAGCAGTGCCGCGACGGCGAATCCGGCCGGCGCGTCGCCGGTGGGGGCGCCCTCGGCGGCGAGACCGCCGAGGTAGGCGGGGACGATCACCGCACTGATCTCGGGCATCCGGGCCGCCGCCAGCTCGCCGGCGTGCACCAGGCCGACCAGCAGCTGGCCCAGGTCGAAGCCGAGCGCGTGCGGCGACCGGAACGACAGGTCGATGGCGGCGAACTCGGCGCTGCCATCGGCCGGCACCAGCAGGTTCTGCGGCCCGGCGTCGCCGTGCGGCAGCGCCTGCGGGAAGCCGTCGAGGCGGTCCAGCAGTTCCGGGATCCGGGCGGCCGCCTCGAGCAGCCCGGCCCGCAGGTCGCCGTGGTCCTTCAGCCACGGGTGATGCCACAGCTCGTCGCTGCGCAGCGGCTCCAGGCCGCGGAACGGCACCGCGCGCTCGGCGTACATCCGCAGGGCGAAACCGGCCGGGCGGTGGGTCACCCTCAGGACTTCGGGCGCCATCGCGCGTGCGTTCCAGCGCCCCAGGAGGTACGCCGCGCGGCGGAAGCGCCCCGGAGTCCAGGGGCCGGCCCGCTGCTCGACGTACTCCTGCCAGAGGACCAGGCGGTCGCCGGGGAGTTCGACGAGGCGGTGCAGCACCGGGCTGCGCAGTCCGGGCGGCAGCGACCCCTGGACGCGCGGGTCCCACAGCTCCAGCTCGCTGCGCCACGGGAACTCGGCGGCGAACGTCGCGGCGAAGTCCGGCGGCAGCTGGGACAGCCCGGGCCAGTGCCGGACGTGCCGCAGCTGCTTCACGAACCGGGACCAGCCGTCGCCACGGACATGCCAGAGGCCGGCCGTCGCCGGTGAGCCATACCCGTACGGAAAGGCATCGATCTTGATCGTGGAAGGATCGACGGAGGTGCCCGCGATGCTGCTGAGCGCGGCCGGAATCGCGGCGCCGGTCACGCCCAGCAGCCCGGAGAGCAGCGTCGCGGTCTCCACCACCCTGACGCTATAGGGATCCGGTCGGAAGGGCAGCACCCCGTTCTCGTCCTGGAGGGTGCCGGACGGGCCGGCGGCGCCGAGCGTGGCCCAGCGCACGACGAACGCAGCGCTCTCCGCGACCGCGCGGCCGATCCCGAACTCGCCAGGAACACCTCGATGTCGTCGAGCGCGTTGGCGGCCGTCGCCCGCACATGGGGCCGGACCGCCGCCCGCCGGAGCGCCGCGACGACGCGGTCCTCGTCGAGGCGGCCGTAGACCCGGCCAGATGGCCGAGGCACGTCGCGGCGAGGGCCTGAACCTGGTGATCGTCGTGGTCGAGCAGGGCCAGGTAGAGCTCCTGCGTCTGCCTCCAGTCGCCGTCGCCGTCGCCGTCGCCGTAGAGCGTCGTGCCGATGGTTCATGGTTCCCGCCACCCTATCCGGGGGTCGGGACGCCTCGTGACCGCGGCGGGCCCGCGCTTCGGCATAGGCTGCGCGGATGTTCGAGTTCGAGGCTGAGCCTGAGGGTGAGCAGCGACGATCCCGGTGGTTCTGGGCGTCGCTGAGCGGCGCGTTCGTCGCCATGGTCGTGATCACCATGGGCGCCATCGTGGTGGGCAGCGTCGTGCTCTTCTGGGTGGCCAAGGCGATCCAGCACTGAGACTCCTTGACATGCAGCCGAGCGGCTGCCTAACTTGACAGGCAGCCATACGGCTGCCTATCGGGAGGCGGTGCCGTGGAGGACGTGTTCCGGGCGCTCGCCGACGCCAGCCGGCGGCGGCTGCTCGACCGCTTGAACGAGCGGAACGGGCAGACGCTGCGCGAGTTGTGCGCCGGGCTCGACATGGCCCGGCAGTCGGTGAGCAAACACCTCGCCGTGCTCGAGGCCGCCGGTCTCGTGACGACCACCCGGCGTGGCCGGGAGAAGCTGCACCACCTGAACGCCGAGCCGATCAACGCGGTCGCGCAGCGGTGGATCCACCGGTACGACCGGGAGCGCGCCCTCGCCCTCGCCGACCTCAAGACCGCGCTGGAGGAGACGACGATGTCCGACGCCTTCGTCTACACGACCTACATCAGGACCACACCCGACCGGCTGTGGAAGGCCCTCACCGACCCGGCGTTCACCGCCCGCTACTGGGGTGTCCGCTTCGGCACCGACTGGCAGCCGGGCTCGACCATGAGCTGGACCGAGCGCGGCCGGACCGTCGCCGACGCCGAGCAGGTGGTGCTCGAGTCCGAGCCGGGCCGCCGGTTGTCGTACACCTGGCACACCTTCACCCGGGACTGGGCGGACGCCGCCGGCGTCGCCGAGGAGGTGCGCGCCAGGCTGGCCGACGAGCGGCGGTCCCGGGTCACCTTCGACCTCGAACCGGCCGGCGAGACGGTGAAGCTGACCGTCACCCACGACCGCTTCGAGCCGGACAGCACCCTGCGCACGATGATCAGCGAGGGGTGGCCGGCCCTGATCTCCAGCCTCAAGTCGCTCCTGGAGACCGGCGAGGCCCTGCCGGAGAGCTGATCAGGCGCGGACCGGCAAGCGGAGGCGGATGGAGGGCAGGTCGGCCGTCTCCGCGGCGAAGGTCGCCCAGGCCGACCAGTCGCCGCCCTGCATGTAGACGCCCTTGCGGGCCTCGGTGACGCATTCCTCGAGCGAATGCCCGTCGATGAAGGCCTGGTAGAACTCCTGCGCGAACCGCAGGGCGGCGGTGTCCTCGACGTTGCGGACCGTCGCCACCACCGCCGGGACCCCCTGCCGGACGATCGACTGGCAGAGCCCGAACGCGAACTCGTCCGCACCCGGGTTGACGCCCGTCATGCAGCCGTTGAGCACGGCCAGCACCACGCCGGAATCCTGCAACTGCACGGCCAGCTTCTCGGCGGTCAGGTCGAACCGGCGCCCGTCGGCGTCGGACAGCACGAGCGCCGCCTTGCCGGTCCGCCGATCCACCATGGCGTGTCCCATGTAGTGCAGCACGTGCGGACGGAAGCGGCGCAGGTTCTCCCGCAGGCCGCGTTCGGTGGCCCGGGGAATCGACTGCAGCGTGGCGGTCTGCTGCTGGGCGGCGTCGGCGAAGCTCTTCCGGAGCAGCTGGAGCTCCTGCCGGGCGCCGGGCAGCGGGGGCACCCCGTCCGGCTCGGCCAGGACCTGCAGCACCCGCAGCGGCGCTCCGATCTGGTGCGAGGAGAGGCTGACCTGGTCGGACACCTTCCGGACCACCGACAGTTTGAGGGTCAGGCCGGCGGTGACCCGCAGTTTCGGGATGCGCAGGCACTCCCACTGCAGGTCGGCGACGGCGTGGGCCTCGGACGCGACGGTGAGGCGGACCCGGCCGTCCTCGGCGAGGAGCCTCAGCAGCGCCGCCGCGGCCGCGGCCCCGGCGTCGGCCCCGAAGGTCTGATCCCACAGCTTCTCGCCGAGCTCGTCGGTGGTGACGGTCGGAATGATCGCGTACCCGATGTCCCGCACGCCCCGGGTCGGCGGAAGTCCCTGGTAGAGCTGGGAGAAGTAGGCGGCGGCGTCGGTGAGCTCCTTGACGTTGATGGTGACCGGCCAGGAGAGCGGCTCGCCCTGCGGGGTACGGAGGACCGCGGTCCCGGTCCACGTCTGCGGATGGTCCTTCGGCCCGTCCTTGAGGATCAGCTCGGCATCCCGGTACCGGACCTCCTCCTCCGACTCGGCCTGCGGCGCGGCGGGCCGGTCCGCGCCCGCCGTGTGCGCCATGAAACCGTCGTTGATCGCGCGGAAGTGCGGCGCCGTGCGGATGAACTCCTTGAGGTGCTCGTCACCGAGGAACGTCCGCCAGGCCTCGGTCACCTCCTCGGCGTCCTTGTCGCCCAGGACGTGCGCCTCGAACTGACGCAGCAGCCGGACGCCGCCGGGCATCAGGACACGTTCCATGAGATCCGGCCAGCCCAGCTCGAGCATGCGGAGTTTGGCGAACCTGCGCCGCTGCATCAGGTCGAGGGCGACGTCGAGACGCGCCCGCACGCAGAGGTCGAAGTGCGGATCCGCGGCCCGCGCCGCGCGCACGAGCTCCTGCGCGAGGTTCTGGTAGCGGGTGACATCGTCGAGGTATTCCGGCAGCGCCGACGGGTGGGTGCTCAGCGAGCCGACGTCGATCAGCAGGTGCGGGACGGGGGTCTGCGACAGCCGGGGTGAGCCGCCGACCAGGGCGCGCCACTCACCCTGATCCAGCTCGTCGGCCGGATCCAGCAGCCGGGCGAGATGTGGCCGGCTGCCCGGCTCGCCGCCGTCCTCGTCGTCGCGGCTCCGGAGCCACGCGTCGAGGTCCGCCATCCGGGCCGGGAACTCCGGCTCGAGGCCGGCGCTCCGCAGCAGCGCCGCGCGGTCCTGGTCGCGGTGCCAGAGCTGTAGCACCCGGATGAAGAACCGCTGGTGGAGCCAGTCGACCGAGGTCGTGCCGGCCTGCTGCGCGACGGTGGCCGCGATGAAGACGAACGCGCCGTCCGCGCTCACGAGGGTGCCGTCGACGGCCTCGGCGTCGGTGAACTGCCGGAGGATGGCGAGAGCCGGCGTCCCGGGGTCCGGCTCGTCCACCGCCTGCCCGGTGACCGTGGCCCGGACCATCCGACGCCACCACCGCAGATGATCAGCTGAAGTGCTCATGCCCGGCTCCCTCGTGGTCGTAGTGCAGCGACAGCAGGTCGCACTGCTGTTTGAGCCGCCGCGGATTGCCCTGGGTGGCCAGGTGGAGCAGGTCCGCGGCGCCGACCCACTCGGGGAAGTGGCCGCCGATCAGCCGGCCGGGCGACGAGTCCCGGACGTCCGCGACCGAGACCCCCCGCTGGATGATCTTCTCGAGGTAGCGCCGGGCGTACGCGCCCTGCGGGCCGTCGTCGGAGCCGAGGCGGGCGGTCAGGCCCCGTTCGAGGACCTTGCGGTCGACCGCGATGATGAACAGGCACTCGGCGCCCGTGGACGTGGACTCGGCGAGGAAGACCTTGAGGGTCTCCAGGACGTCGAAGGCCACCTCGGGAAGGCAGCGGTCGAGGTCGTCGACGAGGACCACCGTGCGCGGCTTGCCCGCGTCCCGGAACAGGTCCCGGACCGCCCGGCGCATCTCCTCGATGCCCTGGACCTCGCGGTTCCGGGCCGCCGCGGCCCGACCGGCCTCCTCCCCCTTGCCGAACAGGCCCCGCAGCGACGCGAGTGGCGGGGCGGCGGTCGCGGCGACGTCCAGCGCGAAGCCGGACAGCACGCTGAACTGCCGTGCGGCCTCGGCGTCCCGGCTCGTCCGGGTCGTCAGCGCGGTGGCCCGGCCCAGGCGCGCCATCAGCTCCTGATAGGAACGCTCGCCGTCGGACTGCTCCGCCTGCGGCAGCAACGGCCGGAGCAGCGCCCTCCTCAGCCGGACCCGCAGCGACGGGGACGCGAGGTCGCCCTCGCCGGGGTCGGCCGGCTGGTAGACCTCGCGGGCGACGGTCTCCAGCAGAGCCCTCCAGATGGCGTCGGCGGTGACGTACGGCCACGCGGAGAAGTCGACGAATCGCAGGTCGTTCCACTCCGCGTGGTCGCGCAGGTGGTGGGTGACCAGGTGCGCGAACGTCGTCTTCCCCTCGCCCCATGCGCCGTAGACGCCCAGGGTGAACGGCAGCCGATCCCTGGCGAGCCGGTCCGCCAGGGCGACCGCGTGCCGCGTCATCGCCAGCAGGTCGTCGCCGGGCTTCAGGATCGGTGAGTCGGCGTGGTCAGCCATGTTTTCCTTCCGGCCAGAGGATCCAGCCCACCGGCAGCCCCAGCAGGATCACCGCGGCCGCCACCCAGCCGAGACTCACCGCCACCAGCATGATCGCGAGGGCGATCAGGCTTCCCGCGGCGACGAACCGCGTACGGACGTCGCGGAACCGGCCGAGCGTGAGAGCGAGGACGAGGACCGCCCAGGCGAGCAGGGCGAGCACGGCGCGGCTCCCCCGGGCCAGCCACGCGAGGCGGTCGGCGGCGGCCCGCTCGCTCTTCCGCACCTTCTCGGCGGCGACCCGGACCGCGCTGTCGGCCGTGATCTGCTCCGCCACCGCGGCGTCCCGGCGTGCCTCCAGCACGATCAGCAACGCGTCCCGGTCGGCGATCCGCTTCTTGATCTTCTCGGTCTGATCGGCGACGCCGTCGGCTTCCTGCTCGACCCGCTCCTTGACGATGCGGGAGGTGAGCGCCTTCCGGTAGTCCTGCTTCTCCTGAGCCGACTGCTGCGCCCGGACCCACTGCGTCGTGCGATGGCGGGTCGCCGCCGGTGGCCCGTCACGGTCCCAGGGGAGGTCGACCTTCGGTTGCAGGGCCGCGCCCACCGCGAGGCTCACGATCGCGATCGAAACGACCAGGCCACCGTCGAGGCGGCTGATGTGAGCCGGCACAGTGGAACGCTATCGCCCCGAGGCCCCCGGATTCACCCGCCCGAACGGGCGAGTGACACCGGCACGACCCAGGTCCTAGCCGGCCCGCGCGGCCAGCCGGCCCAGCTCGATCGCGCCGAGGAGTTCGGCGGCCGGGCCGAGCTCGCTGGCGGCCACCTCCATGGTGCCGGCGATGGCCGGGGGCGCCTGCACGGCGAGAACGTCGCGCAGGCCGGCGACGACGTGGGCGGCGGAGGGGCCCAGGGTGCCGCCGACCAGGAGGAGCTCCGGGTCGAGGAAGGTGCAGAGGTGGGCGAGCGGACCGCCCAGCCCGCGGCCCACGTCGCGGAGCATGCGGGCCGCCCCGGCGTCGCCGGCGCCGGCGAGGCGTGGCAGGTCGCCGAAGGTGATCGGCGAGTCGTAGGCGGCCTGCGCCGACGCCACGACGCGGTCCTTGATGTGGTGGGACAGGCAGCCGCGCCCGCCGCACGCACAGAGCGGGCCGTCCCGGTCGATCTGCAGGTGGGACAGCTCCCCCGCATACCCTCGCGCACCCCGCGCCAGGGCCCCGTTGACGATCACCGCGCCGCCGACGCCGCACTGGTTCACGAGCACGCAGATCGCGTGGGCCCGGCCGCGGACCCGGCCGGCGTAGAGCTCGCCGAGCGCGGCCAGGTTGGCGTCGTTCTCCAGCGTCACCGGGACGCCGTGCTCGGCGGTGAGCTCCGCCTCCAGATCACCCGGGCCGATCACCGAGAACATCGGGGCCGGGCCCTCGGGGACGGGTGGCGCGCCTCGGCCGGTCAGGTAGGGGGCGGGCACGCTCAGCACCACCGACCGCAGCCGGTGGCCGGGGTGCGCGGCGGCCAGCGCGATCACCTCGCGGACGGCCGGGTGCAGGCCGGCGATGCCGGCGCGCGGGTCGGGGGCGGCGCGCTCGGTGGCGGCCACGATCGTGCCGGTGACGTCGAGGCAGGCGGCGCGGGTCGAGCTGCCGTCCCAGCTGACCAGCCCGACCAGGGTGGCCGGGCCGGCGGCCCGCAGCACCCGGGGACGCCGGCCCGCGCCCGCCCGGGGAGCCGCGGCCTCCACCTCGATCAGCTCGCCGGCGGCGATCAGGCGGCGGACGGCGCTCACGACTGTCGGCGCCGGCAGGCCCAGCGCGCCGGCGAGTGACGGACGATCGAGGCCGGACGAGTACGTCGCGTACGCGAGCACCCGCTCGTCGGTTTCCATGAAATCATTCTAAATTGCGGCGTCAAACCCCGCTCAACTAGCCTGGCCCTCAATGAGATCATCGCTATTCCACGCACGAACGCGCGAACCGAAGCTCGTCGCGCTCATCCTCGTGACGGGCACCAGCACCCTCGCGACCGACACCTACATCGCCGCCCTCCCGGAGGTGCAAACCTCGCTGCACACCACCGCGTCGGTGGCGCAGCTGACGATGACGGCGTTCATCGCCGGCATGGCCGCCGGGCAGCTCGTCTCCGGCCCGGTCAGCGACGCGCGCGGCCGGCGGCGCATCGTCGTCGGCGCCTGCCTCGTGTTCGCCGTGATGTCGGCGCTGTGCGCGATCGCCCCGACCGGCTGGCTGCTGGTCGCGGCGCGGGCCGTGCAGGGCGTCGCGGCCGGGACGGCGGTGGCGTGCGGCCGGGCCGTGGTGACCGACCGGTACCGCGGGCGGGAGGCCGCCGCGCTGTTCGGCACGCTCTCCGCGGTCAGCCTGCTCGGGCCGGTCCTCGCCCCGGCGATCGGCGGCGTGCTGCTCACCGCCGGCGACTGGCGGATCGTCTTCTGGTTCCTCGCGATAGTCGGCCTCGCCATGGTCGCCGGCTCCACGGTGGCGCTCCCGGAGACGCTGCCGGCCGGCCGCCGCCATCCCGGCGGGCTGAGCCAGCTCGCGAACCGCTCCCGCGAGCTGCTCACCGATCCGCGCTTCGCCCGCCCGGTCCTCGTCCAGTGCCTGACCACCGCGGGCTTCTTCGTCTACATCGGCGGTTCGTCGTTCGTGCTCCAGGAGGACCTCGGGCTGGGCCAGCGGGAGTACACCCTCCTGTTCACCGTCAACGCCGTCGCCATGGTGACCACGAGCATCACCTTCCGGCTGCTGGTGAAGCGGGTCGGCGCCGTGGTACTCCGCCGGGTCGCCGTCTGCCTGCAGACCACCGCGGTGCTCACTCTGTTCCTCAGCACCGTGCTCGCGTCCGATCACCGTCCGCCGCTGGCCGTGATCTGGGGCGCGCTGGCCGCCATGACCGCGGGCCTCGGCATGTACCTGCCGTCCAACTCGGCCATCGCCCAGAACGCCGGGCGCCGCCTCCCCGGCACCGCGTCCGCTCTCGGCGGCGGCCTGCCCTTCCTGGCCGGCGCGCTGACCACGCCGCTGACCGGGGCGTTCGGCAGCCAGACCGTGCTGGTGATGGCGAGTTGCATGGTGGTCGCGTTCAGCCTGGCCGCGTGTCTCGCGATCGCGTCACGCCGCTTCACCCTGGAGCCCGGCGAGGAGGTCGCGCCCGCACCCGCCCCGGCACTCGCGAAGGCCGATCTTTGAAGATCAAGTGCTTTCATCCGTACGGATGAAGCAGGCTCTTGATCCTCTGAAGCTCGATCCCCGCTCGCTGGTGGGAAAGCAGCCGGGAGACCTCGTCGGCGGTCATCGGCTCGGCGAGGTGGAAGCCCTGGCCCAGGGTGTACCCGAGTTCCCGCAGCGTGGCGACCTGCTCGGGGCTTTCGATACCTTCGGCCACCGTCGACAGACCGAGGGCGGCGGCCATCTGGACGACCGCTCGGGCCACCGCCTGCCGGGCGTCGACAGCGGCCGGCTGCCCGTCGTCGATCTCGATGCCGTCGACGAAGGACTTGTCCAGCTTCACGATCGCGGCCGGGAAGGCGCGCAGCAGGCTCAGCGACGACTCGCCGGTCCCGAAGTCGTCGAGGGCCAGCCGGATGCCCATCCGGTCGAGCTCGTAGAGCGCGCGGGACACCTGCTGCCCGCGCAGCGCCGCCGACTCGGTCATCTCGAGGACCAGCCGCTCGCAGGGCAGCCCGCTCTCGGCGAGCGCGCCCGCCACGTCGGCCACGAAGTCGGGGTCGTGCAGCTGGCGCGCCGACACGTTGAGGCCCGCCTCCTCCAGCGCGTCCGGACCGAACTCGGCCAGCCACGCCGCCGCCTGCCGGCACGTCTCGCGCAGCACGAACCGGCCCAGCGGGACGATCAGCCCGGTCCGCTCGGCCGCCGGGATGAACTCGGCCGGGCTCACCACCCCGCGCGTCGGGTGATGCCAGCGGACCAGCGCCTCCACGCCGATCACGCGAAGGCAGTCGAGCCGCACGATCGGCTGGTAGACCACCCGCAGCTCGCCGTCGTCGAGGGCCCGGCGCAGCTCGCCGCCGAGCCGCATGTGCGCGAGGACCGGCTCACCCATCCCCTCCACGTATCGGACGAAGCCCGCCTTTCCGCGCTGCTTGGCCGTGTACGTCGCGACGTCGGCATTCCGGAGCACGGCGTCGGCGGTGTCCCCGGGGCCGGCCGTCGCGATGCCGATGCTGGCCTGCACGAGCAGGCGGTGCTCGCTGATCGGGTGCTGGAATGCGGTGAGCAGGCGGTCGGCCAGGTCCTCGGGGTCGCCGTGGGTCAGCAGGACCGCGAACTCGTCGCCGCCGAGGCGGACCGGGAGGCCGTCGTTCCCGGTCTCAAACTTGATCTTCTCAGCGACGGCGACCAGCAGTCGATCTCCGACTTCGTGTCCGAGGAGATCGTTGACCGTTTGGAAGTCGTCGAGATCGAGAAGCAGAATCGAGTCGTTTGCCCGGATTTTTCGGGATTTATGGGTGAATAGGGCGCGATTCGCCAGCCCGGTGAGGCCGTCGTGGCTGACCTCGTGCTGGAGCCTCTCCTCCTGGATCCGGGCTTTCCGCAGGAGCCGGGCGTTCTCCCGGTACGCCAGGTACTGCCGGGCCATGACCAGCGTCGTCGCCACCACCGCGGCGATCAGCACGACCCGGACCGGCCACCGCATCGGCTCACTGACCACGACCGTGAGCAGCGGCGCCACGGCCAGGTAGGGCAGCAGCACCCCGACCCCGCCCGGCTCGCGCCGCAGTCCGCTGTCGGCCCGCCGCTGCGCCAGCACACCCAGGGTGATCATCAGCGGGGCCAGCGGCATCACGATCGCCTGGGCCGGGACGCTGGCGACGTAGCCGTACCGGACCGCCAGCACCGACACGACCGCGGACGGCACCCCGCCGCCGGCCGCGATGAACCGCATCGCCACCCGGTCGACCGGCCCGCCGGCGATGTGCGCCACCTTCGTGGCGGCGCCGACCGCGACCAGGAATCCGAGGCCGACGATCAGGATGCCGGGCCCGCTCCACGGCTCGCGGGCGGACAGCATCGGCTCGACCCCGGCGTACCAGAGCACCGCCGCGCACCCGACGAACGCGATCATCCGGTCCAGCGCCATCCGCCACCGCTCGCTGCCGCCGGCCGCCACGACCGGCACCCGGGCCAGCGCCGCGATCGCGACCAGGAACCCGACGATCACGCACGCCGCGGCCGGTGCCGGCATCTGACGGGTACGGACCTCGGCCGCGTGCGTGAGCATGTCCGCCGCCAGCCACGCGTAGCCGACGGTGATCAGCACGAGCGCGAGCCGTACCCCGCGCCAGAACCGTCCGGCGCTCTTCACGGCCACAGCCGCGAGCCCGCCCCCGATCGGCACGAACACGTACGCAACCGCTTCGACACCGACGCCGAACCCCAGATAGGCGACACACCAGACGGTCCCGAGCAGCACGACGGCGGCGGTGGCCTGCACATACCGCCGGGCCTCCGCGGTGGCCGGATCGCCCGCCCACCGGGCCGTCAACGGAAGGCATCCCAGCGTCACGCGCCAGAGACTAGCGGCCCATCTGTGAAGCGGATCTCCCCCGAACGTTCGACCTTCACCGATATCTTGATCTTTTCTCGGCCATCGCGACCTCCCGGTCCTCGCCCGGCCCGGCCCGGGAGGACCTTCGGCCCTGACCCGGCGCCGCTCCCCCGGTCCACGCTGGAGCCGAGACACCCGCCGGAGGAGGTCCGTCATGAGAGCGCTCGTCGTCTACGAGTCGATGTTCGGCAACACCGAAGCCGTCGCCCGGGCCGTGGCCGAGGGCCTCGGGACCGGACTGGAGGTCACCGTCGCCGATGTGCGGACCGGGCCGAACATCACCGCGACCGAGATACTGGTCGTCGGTGCGCCCACTCACGCGTTCAGCCTGAGCCGGCCCGGCACCCGCGCCGACGCCGCGACGAAGGGCACGGTACGGCCCGGCGCCACCGCGACCGGCGTGCGGGAGCTGCTCGACGACGCGCCGAGGCTGGACGGGATCGCGGCGGCCACGTTCGGCACGAAGGTCGACATGACAGGGCTGCCGGGTTCCGCGGCCCGCAAGGCTCACCGGATGCTGCGCGGCCACGGCGCCCGGATGATCGCCGCGGCGGAGAACTTCCACGTCGCCGGCATGACCGGCCCGCTCACCGACGGCGAACTGGACCACGCCCGCCGGTGGGGCGCCGAGCTGGCCGCGTCGGCCAGAAGGACGCGGGTGACGGGATGAGGGCGCGGATCGGTGACCGCATCGTCAGCGGGGACCGCGTCGGCGTCGTCGTCGCGACGGGCGGCGGCCGGCCGCCGTACCGCGTCCGCTGGGTGGCGGGCGGCTACGTCACCCTGATGATCCCCGGACCGTACGACGACCTCACCCGTGGTGAGCGGACGTCAGAGCGTGAGCAGCGTCGACGTCAGCACCAGCACGCCGAATCCGACCAGGGTGACCGCGGCGAACCGCTGGAGGTGGCGCTGCTTCAGCCGCAACGCGATCCGGGCGCCGATCACCACCCCGCCCGCGGCGATGACGCCGATGAGACAGCCGAGTCCGGTGTCGACGGAACCCTGGATCGCGTAGCCGGCCGTCGCGAACGCGACGAGGGGCAGCTGGATCAGCTGGCCGGCCGCCACGGCTTCGACGGCCGGGACGCCGAGCGCGAGCAGGACCGGGATGAGGAAGACGGGTCCGCCGGTGCCGGTGAGCGCCGAGCTGAAGCCGACCCCCGCTCCCGTGACGACCGCTACTGATCGGCCCGGGCGCCGTTCCGGACGGGGCCGGGAGAGCAGGTTGTAGGCGCCGGCCGCCGTCACGAACACCCCGAGCGGCAGCAGCACGACCCGGTCCGGCAGCAGGCCGTTGACGAGCGCCCCGGGCAGCGCCGCCGCCGACGCCCCGAGCGTGAGCCGGCCGGCGAGGCGCCACGGCATGGCGCGGTGGCGGGCGTACATGAGTGTCCCGGCCAGGCCGGTGAACAGGAAGCTCAGGCTGGCGGTCCCGGACGCCGTGTGCGGATCGAGCCCGGCGAACCAGGTCAGGGCCGGCGGCAGCCCCACCCCGCCCACGCCGACGGCGCCGATGAAGACGCCGACCACCAGGGCGATGGGTACGACCACCGGCATCTCAGCGCGCGCCGGGGCCCGCGTCGGGCGGGGTCGAGCCGTCGATCAGCGCCTCGGCGAGCATCGCGCCGAGGAGCGGGGCGAACTTCATGAAGTTCTCGCCGTAGATGGTCAGGATCGGACCGCTCCGGACGAACTGCAGGCCGTCGCTCAGGTCCGGGTTGTGCGTGCAGTACAGCTGGCCGACCACCCGCGGCTCGACGAACGGGAGCTCACGGGCGACGTACGCGGTGACCGCGTCCCGCGACGCCTGCTCGGCCGCCTCCCGGCCGCCGGCCCAGCTCACCAGCACCGGGTCGACGTCGGCGCCGACCGCCCAGGTGCCGGCCGCCGACGAGTGCTGATAGGTGCCGAACCCGCCCAGCGTGATCCAGCACCGCAGCGGCCGCGGCGCCTCCGGCCGGATCGGGAAGCTGAACCGCACGTGGTGTTCCAGCGCCGGCGGCGTCATGATCCCCACACCGGCGGCCAGGCCCGAGGTCTCGGCGCCCGCGCAGATCAGCGCCGTGTCGAACTCCTCGGGACCGTCGGGGCTCCAGATCCGTACCCGATCCCCGGCCCTCTCGAGCAGATCGACGCGGGCGCGGCGAAGATGGCGATGGGCGATTCCGATCAGATGTGTACGGAGCCTGTCCACCCGGATCACGCCACCCGCCGGGTCGACCAGAATCGGTCCGGCGATGTCGGTGGCGGGCAGTCGCAGCGACCGCGAGCCCGCCGCGACGATCTCGTGAGTGGCGCCGGCGGCGGCCATCGCGGAGGCCCACGATTCCACGCCGTCGCCGCTCACGACCGTTCCGGCACCGTCGACGCAGCCCTCGGGGAACAGCCTCCGCGCGCGTCCGGCCAGCTCGACCATGTCGGGGTACGCGTGCGCCAGCCGGAAGATCCGGGTGTCGCCGGCCGAGCGTTCCCCCATCGGCTCGCCGGCTTCTAAACACGTCACGTCGTGTCCGAGACGGATCAGCTCCACGGTCGTCGACAGGCCGACGACCCCTCCCCCGACCACCGCGATCTTCATGGTCACCGACGCTATCAGCCTGGCGCCCACCCTCACCGATATGACAACATTGTTGTCATGTCTTCGGATCGAGGGCGCCATCTGTACGAGGTACTCCGACTGGCGAGACCGCTGGTCCTGAACTCCGCCCGTGTCGTGGAGTCGACGCTGCGGCCGGCCGGCCTCACGGTCGGGATGCGCGCCGTTCTCGAAGTCCTGGCCGAGGGCGGGCCGGCGGCCGTGCCGGCGATCGGCGAGCGACTCGACCTACCGCGCCAGGGGGTTCAGCGGCACGTCAACGACCTGATCGCTCTCGGTCTCGTCGAATCCCGGGATAACCCGGCCCACCGCCGCTCGGCCCTGATCGCGCTGACCGCTGCCGGCAGCGCGCTCTTCGACCGCATCCGGGCCGACGAACTCACCCGGCTCGGCATCCTGGCCGCCGGCTGCACGGCCGGGGAGATCGCGGCGGCCCGCCGGGTCCTGGAAGCCCTGAACCGCGATGTGCGAGAGCAGGCGATGGGCGGATGATCTATGAGATGACGACCGCGAACCGGCTGATGATCGCGGACTTCCTGGACGGCCTCGACGACGACCAGTGGGCCGCGGCGACGCTCTGCCACGGATGGACGGTCCGGCACATGGCGGCCCACATGGTCCAGCCGATGCTGATCGGTTTCGGACGCTTCTTCCTCGCATCCCTCCGGTTCCGGGGCGACACCGGCCGCACTGTCGACCACTTCACCCGCCGCCTCGCCCGCACGCCGCGCGCCGAGCTGATCGGCCTGCTGCGCCGGCACGCCGCCGACCGGGTCGACCCGCCCCGCGTCGGGCCGATGGGCCCGTTCGCCGAGACCTGCCTGCACCTGCGCGACATGGCCCGCCCGCTGGGCCTGGACGCCGACGTCCCGCTCGACCACTGGCGGGTCCTGCTCGACTACCTGGTGTCGCCGCGGGTCGCCCCGGCCCTGGTGCCACCGGGACGCCTCACCGGCCTGACCCTGACCGCAACGGACCTGACCTGGACCTCCGCCCCGGGAACCCTCGCGGCCGGCCGGTCGACCGGCCGAGCCCGGGGGGCCGGCGAGGAGGCGCGAATCTCCGGCGATGACGCGCGGATCTCCGGCCCGGCCGAGGCCCTCGCCATGGCGGTCACCGGCCGCACAGCCGCCCTCGCCGACCTGAACGGCCCCGGCCTCGACCGCCTGCGCTGACCCCCACTCGGCCGCCCGCGCCGACCGTCAACGGCAGACCGCGCCGGCGTGGCGGGAGACCCGGCCGTCGCCATCGACGCACAGCTCGCTGGTCGCCCGGTCGACCCAGTACGTCTGCCCCGCGTCGACGAACGTCGGCTCGTCCAGATGGAACCACCGGTCGACGGTCGTGACCAGCGTCAACCGGTCGGCGATCCTCCGTTCGTACACCTCGCATCCCCTCCGTGGACCGAGCGCCCACCCTTCCCCTCGTACCCGAGAAGGGTCATCGGTCTTCTCTCCGGCGATCTCGGCGTGATCGTAGGCCGGCGAGATGTCGATCAGGGCGACGATGTAGTCGGCATCGCCCGCAGCAACGGTCGTCGTTCGAGAGGAAAAATCCATGCGCGTACGCCGGATCGTCGACCTGTCCGTGCCCGTCGGCACGACCACGCAGGTCTACCCGGGGGATCCGGTCCCGCGGCTCTCGGTGCACGCGACCGTCGAGGCGGACGGGTTCAACCTGTTGCACGTGGACATGGGCTCGCAGACCGGGACCCACGTGGACGCGCCCTACCACTTCGACCCGTCCGGCCCGATGCTCCACGAGCTCGACCTCGGGCTGTTCACCGGGCCGGCGGCGGTCCTCGACTTCCGCGGACTCGCGCCCCGGACCCCGATCACGTGGGACCTGCTCGCTCCCGCCGCCTGGCATCCCATCGTGTTGATCTGCACCGGCTGGTCCGCCTTCTACGGGACCGATGAGTATTTCGACCACCCGTACCTCGACGCCGACGCCTGCCGCCGCATGCTCGGCCTCGGCGTCCGCACGTTCTGCATCGACGCCATCAACATCGACGAGACGCCGTCCCCGATCGGCTATCCGGTGCACCACCTCATCGCGGCGGCCGGCGGCGTCATCGGCGAGAACTTCCGCGACCTCGAACGGATCGACTTCCCGGACCCCCTGGTGTCCCTGCTGCCGATCGCCTTGGAGAATGCGGACGGGGCGCCGGTGCGGGCGGTCGCGATGCAGCTGGAGGACTGATGGCGGGCCAGGTACGACGCGTAGCCCAGCCACCGGCCGCGGGCAGCGCGATTGGCGGGCGGCTCCGCGCCGCCCGGCAGGCCCGCGGGCTCACCGGCGACGAGGAGTCGTCTGGGTGCTGGCCCCGGCGCCCTGAGAGGCCACCGACGTCTCAGGACACCCGGTCGGGGCTCCATCCGAACGCCTCGTCGACGCGGCTCAGGACGGCGTCGTCGTCGGGGCCCACGCCGCGGAGCAGGTCCACCGCCGTGGTCCGGATCTGGCCGATCACGATGGTGAGCGTGGGTGAGGGGTCGTCCTCCAGGAGCTTGCCGGCGATCCGCACCGCTTCGAGGGCGTCCGCGTCGGCGCGGCCGGCGTGGTGGTCCGGGTCGCCGCCGCCGGTCAGGTCGACGGCCAGGGATTCGCCCGCCTCGCGGACGGCGCGGGACAGGGCCTCGATGGCGCGCCCCAGGTCGGGCGGGGTCTCGGTGTGCAGCCGGGTCACCGTCACCACGTTGCGGGCGAGCATCCAGACGTTGCCGGCCACGTGGTCGAGCTGGTGCGTGGTCTGCTCCACATTGCGCAGCTGCCGGAGGCGCCGTCCCTTGCGGACCCGCAGCCGATAGGTCTCCGCGGCCGCGAGCAGCGGGGAGCGCAGCCGGTCCACGCCGTCGCTGAGCTGGTGCGCCCGGTCGAGCACCGCGTGGGCGGCGTCCTCGTCACACGCCGACAGCGCCTCGTTCAGATCGGTGAGCAGGCCGGCGAGCTCGGCGTACGTCCGCCGTGCCGTGGCGACGAGCGGCGCGAGGGGCCGCCGGGCCGCGGTGAGCTGGCTCGCCGCGATCGCGACGGCCCCGCCGATCAGCGCGTCGGCGAAGCGGAACGGCACGAGCTGGCCCTGCGGCGCCGCCACGACGACCAGGTAGAGCGCGGAGAGCCCGGCCTGCACCACGAGGGTGTTGCTGGCCCCGGCCGCGATCATCGGGCCGATCGTGAACAGCAGGACGGTGAACAGCGCGATCACCCCGGGCCCGAGCGCGAACACGGTCAGCTCGGCGATCAGCACCCCGGCCGCCACGCCGAGGACGAGTTCGGTGGTCTGCCGCAGCTGCCGGCCGCGGGACTCGCCGAGCACGATCAGCGCCACCGACGGCGCGAACACCGGGTCGGGGTGGCCGATCACGTCGGCGGCGATCAGCCAGGCGACGGTGGCGGCGCTCGCGGCGACGAGAGCGGGCGGCACACCTTCCCGGAGACGGCGGCGGGCCGAGGACGAAACCGAAGCTAAAGAGGGCACGGGGGTTCGATCTACCCGATCATGGGCGAGAGATAAACAATTCCGGCCACGACCGATGACGGTCGTGGCCGGGGAAAAACGGAAGAATCCGGGGAAGAGGTCAGGCGACCGAGTCCAGCTCCCGCCGCAGCTTCGCCAGCGCCCGCGTGAGCAGCCGCGACACGTGCATCTGCGAGATCCCGACCTGCTCGGCGATCTGCGTCTGGGTCAGGTTGCCGTAGAACCGCAGGCTCACGATCTTCTGCTCGCGCTCGTCGAGGCGGGCCAGCGCCGGCCCGAGGGCCACGCGCAGTTCGGCGATCTCGAACTCGGAGTCGAGTCCGCCCAGCGTGTCACCGAGTTCGGTGCCGCTGTCCGCGACCGGCGTCGACAGGCTGGTCGAGGTGTAGGCGCGGGCGCCCTCGAGGCCTTCGAGCACCTCGTCCTCGGTGATGTTCAGGTGCGCGGCGATGTCGGCCACCGTCGGGGAGCGGCCCAGCGTGTGGCTGAGCGCGTTGTTCGCCGAGGTGATCGCGAGGCGCAGCTCCTGGAGCCGGCGGGGCACCCGGACCGACCAGGTGCGGTCACGGAAGTGGCGCTTCAGCTCGCCGACGATCGTGGGGATCGCGAATCCGGCGAAGTCGACGCCGCGGTCGGCCTCGAACCGGTCGGTCGCCTTGATCAGTCCGACGACGGCGACCTGGTAGAGGTCGTCGCGGGGCTCGCCGCGGTTCGCGTACCGGTTGGCGAGGTGCCGCGCCAGCGGCAGCCAGGCCTCGATGGCCCGATCACGCAGTTCCGCACGGGACGGGTGGCCGGCGGGAAGGGCGGCCATCGCGTTGATCAGTTCGCTGGCCGTGTCGGTGCTCGCCAGCGAGTCGGTGGACGTGGCGTTCTCGACGACGACGGTCATGGGTGTTCTCCTCCGGGGTCCGGCCAACCGTGGCTCCCTCTTGCCCACCATTCCGGACCTTTCAAACCACCTGATTGATTCCGTACGGGGAAAGCACCGTGGCGCCCCGGTGACCTTGATCACCGGAGCGCCACTGTGAGGATCGTTCGGGTTTCCGCGTCCCCGGATCGGGGGTGACGCCTGCGGCGGACTCAGCGCCGCCGGGCCACCACGATCGCGGCGGCGACGGCCGACGCTGCCGCGATCGCGACAGGCACGGCAGTACGACGTACCCGAGGCTCTTTGCTCTTGTCCTTCGCCACCGAAGCGGCGTAGGCGAGCCGGTCCTTGGTCGCGGCCGCCGTGAGCCGCGCCCGGGTCCTGGTGTCGTCGATCGTCCGGCGGGCGCGCGCCTTCACGTCGGTCTTGGTCTCGTCGATCGCCTGGCGGGCGCGCGCCTTCACGTCGGTCTTGGCGGCGAGGGCCTCGACCGTGCCGCCCAGGTCGGCGCGGGTCTGCGCGATCTCGGTACGAAGCTGCTGCTGGTCAACTGGAGTGCTCATGCCTGCCGTCCTCGATGCGCTGCGGTCTTCACGGTCTGCACGTCGGCCTCGACGTTCTCCATCGCGGTGCGTGGCACCGGCGGCGCGGCCGTCCTGAGCTGCTTCCTGCCGAGCAGCGCGGTCACACCGGCGGCGGCGAACACCACCACCATGACGACGAGGACCGCCAGCCACAGCGGCCAGACCAGGTCGAGCGCCACCACGGCGAGGGTCAGCAGCAGCCCGAGCCCGTACAGCCCCAGCGCAGCGGCTCCGCCGAACAGCCCGCCACCGATCCCGGCGCGCTTGCCCTTCTCCGCCAGTTCCAGCTTGGCCAGCGTCAGTTCGTCGCGGACCAGTTTCGAGATCTGCCCGGCGGCCTGGTTGACCAGGTCGGCAGTGGAATCCGCTTGATGCGGGTGAGTTGTCACTGCGCTCACCTCCTTCACATCAGGAGGTGCCCGCGGCCCGCCGTACCGAAACGGATGTCACCCGGCCCGGAGCCGCAACCGCGTGATGGCCCGGCCGGCGATCTCGACGATCTCCGCGCTGTGCCCGTCGATCGTCACGGTCTCGCCCGTCGTGGTCGGGATGTGCCCGAGCCGGGCGAGGACCAGGCCGGCCACCGTCGTGTAGTCGCCCTCGTCCTCCTCGGACAGCTCCACGCCGATGTCCGGCAGGTCGTGGATCGGGAAGGTGCCGGGCACCAGCATCGCGCCGTCGTCCTCGCGGACCACCGACTGCACGTCCCGGTCGGTCTCGTCGTAGATCTCGCCGACGACCTCCTCGACCAGGTCCTCCATCGTGACGATGCCGTCGATCGACCCGCGCTCGTCGACGATCAGCGCGAACTGCTGGCGCTGGGCCCGCATCTGGCGCATCGCGTCGGAGACCTTCGCCGTCTCCGGCAGGAACAGGGCCTTGAACATGTGGTCGGCGACCGTTCCGCCGCCGTCCACGAGGTCGCGCAGGTGCACGACGCCCTGCACGTCGTCGAGTCCCTGCGGGCCGGTCACCGGCGCCCGCGAGTGACCGGATGCGATCAGCAGGGAGAGGGCGTCGGCCACCGGCATGCCGGCCGGCAGCACGAGGACGTCACGGCGCGGGACCAGGATCTCCCGCAGGATCCGGTCGGCGATCTCGAAGGCGCCGGAGATGATGGTGCGCTGCTCGGCCGTGAAGTCCTGCTGCTGGGCGACCATGTCCTTGATCTCCTCGGCGCTGACCTCCTCCCGGCCCGCGTCCGGGTCGCCGCCGGTGAGCCGGACGACCATGTCGGTGGTCTTGCCGAGCAGCCAGATCACCGGCCGGGACAGCGTGGCGAGCACGTCCAGCGGCCGGGCCACGAGCATGGCCCAGCCCTCGGCGCGCTGCATGGCGATCCGCTTCGGCGCCAGCTCGCCGACCACCAGGGTGAAGAAGGTCAGGACGATGGTGACGAGCACGATCGCCACGGTGTCGGCAGCCGAGCCGAGGAAACTCAGCGGCTCGATCAGCGGCTGGGCCAGGGACACGGCCGCGGCGGCCGAGGCCAGGAACCCGGCCAGGGTGATGCCGATCTGGATGGTGGCCAGGAACCGGTTCGGATCCCGCGCCAGCCTGGCGAGCGTCCGCCCGGTCCGGGACTGCTTCTCCAGGCGCTGCAACTGGCTCTCCCGCAACGAGATGAGCGCCATCTCGCTTCCCGAGAAAGCCGCGTTCAGCAGGACGAGAACAACGACGAGAACGATCTGCCAACCATATCCACCCACAATTCCGGGACTGTAGACCACGTCGCCGGATAAATGAATTCCCTGGCGTTCCGCTCGCCTGTTCCTTTCCTGGCCCTGGCAATTCCTCCAGGCAATTCCCAGAAGGTATGATCACGGCATGCAGGTGCTCCTGGTCGAGGACGACGACTCGATCGCGGTGCCGCTGGTCGAGGGGCTCGCGCGCTTCGGCATCGTCGCGCGGCACGTGACCACCGGCGCCGGCGCGCTCGCCGCGCCCCCGGTCGACCTGGTCCTGCTCGATCTCGGGCTGCCCGACATCGACGGGGTCGACGTGTGCTGGGAGCTCAATCGCACCCGCAACGTGCCGATCATCATGCTCACCGCGCGCCGCGGCGAGGCCGACCTGGTCCGAGGCCTGGAGGGCGGGGCCGACGACTACCTCGCGAAGCCGTTCAGCCTGCGCGAACTGGTGGCCCGCATCCGCGCCGTGGACCGCCGCTCCCGTGCCGACGCGGTGGCCCGCCTGACCGGATCCGCCCAGCCCGGATCCGCCCAGCCCGAATCCGCCCAGCCCGACATCCGCACCGCCGGCCGTCTCGCGATCGACCGGACCACCCGCGAGGTCAGCGTCGGCGGCGTGCCGGTGCCGCTCGCGCCGAAGGAGTACGACCTGCTCGACATGCTGGCGGCCCGGCCCGGCGCGGTGGTGCTGCGCCAGAGACTGCTCGAACAGGTGTGGGCGACCGCCGAGGGCCGTGGCCGGACGCTCGACTTCCACATCGCGGCGCTGCGCCGGAAACTGGGCGATCCGGCCTGGATCGAAACGCGCCGCGGCGTCGGATTCCGGCTCGTGCCGCTGCCATGACACGCCGATTGGTGCTCACCCATTCGGCGCTCGTGCTGATGGTGCTGGCGGCGCTCGCCATTCCGCTCGGATATCTGTATCAACGCAGCGAGCAACAACAGGCGCTGCGGCAATTGGAACGGGAGGCGGAGGTGGTCGCCGCCTATATCGACGCGGAGCTGGACGAGGACGACCAGGAGGGCGCCGACGAGATCGCGGCGTCGGCGGCGCGGCGGTGGCGGGGGACGGTGTCCTTCGCGGCCGGGCCGGCGCGATCGCTGGCGATCGACGGCGACGTCATGACCGCGTACGTGCCGATCAATCCGGGCCGGCCCGACGACGGCTCCATCCGCGTCAGCGTCCCGGCGGACCCGGTCATCGACCAGGTCCACCAGTTCTGGGCCCTGCTCGCCGCCGCCTCCGTCGCCGTCCTCGCGCTCAGCGTGGCGGTCGCCTACGCCCTCGCCCGCTGGATATCAAAACCGGTCAGAGTCCTGGAGCACGCCACCCGCCGCCTCGCCGACGACTCGGGCCCGGCCGTGGCCCAGCCGGCCGGACCGCCCGAGCTGCGCCGGCTCGCCGACACGTTCAACCGCACGGCGGCCCGGCTGCACAGCGTGCTCGAGGCCCGCGGCACGTTCGTCGAACACGCCTCACACCAGCTCAAATCCCCGCTGGCCGCGCTCCGCCTGCGCCTCGAGAACCTGGAACCGGACGTCGCCCCGGCCGGCGCCGCCAACCTCGACGCGGCGCTCGCCGAGACGGAACGGCTGGACAAACTCGTCAACACGCTCCTCGACCTCACGCTGATCGAGCGCCGCGAGGAGGAGCCCTCGGCGGTCGACCTGGCCGCCGAGGCCGCCGAGCGCGCCGCCGTCTGGGAGCCCCTGGCCAGGGAGAAGAACGTCCGCGTCGAGGCCACCGCCACCGGCCCGGTCCCGGTACCGGCCGCCGCCGGCTCCATCGAGCAGATCCTCGACAACCTGATCTCCAACGCCCTCCGGGCCGCACCACCCGGGACCGTGATCCGCCTCGAAACGTCGACGGTCGATGGCCGTGCAGAACTCCACGTGATCGATTCCGGTCAGGGCCTGCCCGCCGATCAGCGCGAGCGAGCCCTCGAGCCGTTCTGGCGAGCACCGGGCGCGCCGAAGGGCGGCAGCGGCCTGGGCCTAGCGCTCGTCCGCAAGCTGGCCGAGGCCGACGGCGCCCACGTCCGCCTGGACGCCGCCGACCCGTCAGGCATCGATGCGGTGGTCACGTTCGACGTGTGGAGGGAGCGACCGCCCTCGCCCTCCCACTCGCCCTCCCCCGCGCTCGCGCCCTCCCGCTCGCCCGCGCCCGCGCCCTCCCCTTGGCCTTCGCCTTCGCCTTCGCCTTCGCCCTCGCCCTCGCCCTCGCCCTCGCCCTCGCCGGAGATCGAGTGGCGCAATTGACGGCGGCGCGCAACACCTCTAACGGGGCGGGCACGCTTCACGGTGGAGCTTGAGCAGTTCCACGTAGGCCTGGGCGTTCACGGTGATCGAGTCACGTTCGGGGTCGGTGACCGGACGGCGGACCTTGGCCGGCATACCGAGGACCAGCGAACCCGGCGGGACCTGTGTACCTTCCGGGACCAGCGCACCGGCCGCGACGATCGAGCCGGCGCCGATGTGCGCGCCGTTCATGACGATGGCGCCCATGCCGATCAGCACGTCGTCCTCGATCGTGCAGCCGTGCAGCACCGCGCGGTGACCGACGCTGACGCCGCTACCGATCGCGGCCGGGAACCCGGGATCGGCGTGCACGACCACGCCGTCCTGCAGGTTCGTGCCGTCCCCGACCGTGATGGTGTCCATGTCCGCGCGAAGCACCGCGTGGTACCAGACACCGACGTCGCGCCCGATCCTGACCCGGCCCGCCACCACGGCTCCGGGCGCGATCCAAGCGCTGGCGTCGGCTTCCGGGGTATGGCCGCCGATCTCGATCACTGTTGCCACCTTTCAGTAGTCGCTGCCGGGGTAGACACTTCGTCGCTGCCGGGGTAGATACTCTGTCGCTGCCTGGGTAAACGCCTCGCCCGTGCCGGGGTACAGCCCTCCTCCGTGCCGGGGTACAGCCCTCCTCCGTGCCGGGGTACAGCCCTCCTCCGTGCCGGGGTACACGCTCGCTCGGTGCCCGGGTACCGCTGTGCCTGGGTACACGCTCGCTCGGTGCCCGGGTACCGCTGTGCCTGGGTACACGCTCGCTCGGTGCCCGGGCACCGCTGTGCCTGGGTACACGCTCGCTCGGTGCCCGGGTACCGCTGTGCCTGGGTACACGCTCGCCCGATTCCCGGGGTCGGCGCTTCCGGGGTAGATCCTGCCTTCTCGGCCGGCTTAAGGTCGGCCGGTGAGGTTTTTGATCGGCGGGGATCTTTCGGTTCGGCGTCTCGGGTTCGGCGCCATGCATCTGACCGCCGCTTCGCCCTCGTCGGCTCGGGTGCTGCGGCGGGCGGCCGAGCTGGGCATCACCCTGATCGACACCGCTTTTCTGTACGGCGGGGGCGACAACGAGCAGCTCATCGCCGAGACGCTGCACCCCTATCCCGCGGATCTGGTCGTCACTACGAAGGTCGGCGTCGCGCGCACCGGGCCCGGGGGCGAGTGGAGACTCGACGGGCGTCCATCGGTCCTACGCTCGCAGGTGGACCAGGCACTGCTACGCCTACGACTGCCGCGTCTCGAACTGCTGCAACTGCACCGCATCGACCCGGACACGCCGCCGGCCGACCAGCTCGGAACGCTGCGCGATCTCCAGCTCGAGGGCAAGATCGGCCGAATCGGGCTGTCCGAGGTGTCCGTGGCGGAGCTGGCGGAGGCGCGGACCATGGTCGAGGTGGCTAGCGTGCAGAACCGCTACAACATCCTCGACCGTACCCATGAGGCGGTCCTGGAGGTGTGCGAGCGGGACGGCATCGCGTTCCTGCCGTGGCGGCCGATCGCGGCGGGCGCGTCCGGCGAGGCGGCGGTGATCGGGAAGGTGGCGTCGGAGGTGGGCGCCACGCCTACGCAGGTGGCGCTGGCCTGGCTGCTGGCCCGCTCCCCCGTGATGATCCCGATTCCGGGGACGGGCAGCGTCGAGCATCTCGAGGAGAACGCCGCCGCCGCGGAGATCCGCCTCACGGTCGATCAGCGGGCCGCGCTGGACGGGCTGTGGCCGCCGACGCAGCCTCCCCTAGCCCACTGAGGTAACCAACGGACGCGGCGGTTCACCCCCATGTCGGTCATCGCTCGACTCGGGCTCGCGCGAAAGCGTTGCCGACACCGGACTCTTCGAGGCGCCGGGCACGAGTGATGTTCTCGGCGTCGATCCGCGTGGAGGGTCAACGACTTCCGGCGGGAAATCGCCGGCGTTCGCATACCCGTGCTCGGGCTTCGGGGCATCGGTCATGCGTCCATCGTCCGTCGCCCGGAGACGAACCGCTACCGCCCACGCCAGGTCGGCACGGCGGACTCGCCGTCAACGGCCGACCGCCTGATCTTGCGCTCAGGCGAACACGCGACAAGTAAGTGATGAATATTCACAGTTTTCTTGATAGCTTCCCGGCTCGCCTCCGTCCGCCGAGTTCGAGAGTGGAAACACATGGCCTTCGTCAGCGTCGTGGTCCCGGTTCACGGGGTTCAGGGTTATCTGCGCCGTTGTCTCGACTCCCTGCTCGATCAGTCGTTCACCGATGTGCAGGTGGTCGCCGTCGACGACTGTTCGCCCGACGCCAGCGCGGCCATCCTCGCGGAGTACGCCGCCCGCGACCCGCGCCTGCACGTCGTCACGCTGGAGACCAACGTCGGGCAGGGGCCGGCGCGCAACATCGGTCTCGAGCACGCCACCGGGGAGTACGTCTGGTTCCTCGACGGCGACGACTGGATCGCCGACGGGGCCCTCGCGGCGGTCGCCGACCGGCTGCGCCGCACCGAGCCGGACGTGCTGCTCGTCGACTGGGTGCGCGAGACGTGGACCGGCCGGATGCGGACCAGCACGGCAGGGAAGGTCTACCGGGCCGCGCCCGAGGTGTTCACCCTGCACGGCTGGACCCCGATCATCGGGGTGCTGCACGTGGCGTGGAACAAGATCGTGCGGCGGGAGCTGCTGGACAAGCTGGAGTTCCGGTTCGACCCGGGGTGGTACGAGGACCTGCCCTACACCTACGGCGCCCTCGCGGCGGCGGAGCGGATCAGCGTGCTGGACCGGGTCTGCGTGCACTACCGCCAGCGCCGGGTGGGCGCCGCCACCCGGACACTCGGTGACGGCCACTTCGCCATCTTCCCGGCTTGGACCCGTACCCATGAAATGGTCGAAATCCTGAGCCCGGAGGCCTCCGTGGTCCGCCCGGTGCTGTTCCAGCAGATGGTCTGGCATCTTCTCAAGGTGCTCGGCAACCGCAATCGCGTCGACGGCAGCGCCCGACGCCGCTTCTTCGACCAGACCAGCGAGATCTACCAGCGGTTCCTTCCGGAGGGCGGCTATCCGGCGCCGCCGAAGATCGAGGGGCTCAAGCACCGGCTCGCCGGCAGCGGCCGCTACCGCACCTTCGAGATGCTGCGCTCGGTGAACCGCTGGCGGACGCTGGCCCGGCGGAAGGTGCGCCGCGCCCGCCAGCAGCTGCGGGAGGGTCGCGCCCTGCTCCTCCGGGCGTACTACCGGCTGCAGCTGCGCCTCCCGGTGGACGAGACCCTGGTCCTCTACTCGGCGTACTGGCACCGCGGGTACGCCTGTAACCCGGCCGCGGTCTACGAGAAGGCCGGCGAGCTCGCCCCGCGGCTGCGCGGCGTCTGGGCGGTGAAGCCGGACCGGGTGGCGAGCCTGCCGCCGGGCGTCGACTACGTCGTGAGCGGTACCCGTGCCTACCACCGGGCGATGGCCCGCGCGAAGTACCTGGTCAACAACGTGAACTGGCCGGACTGGGCGACGAAGCGGCCCGGCTCGGTGCACCTGATGACGCACCACGGCACGCCGCTCAAGGTGATGGGCCTCGACCAGGTGCGGTTCCCGGGCGGGGTGAAGGACCCGGACTTCCCGGCGCAGATGCGCAGGGCCGACCGGTGGGACTTCAGCGTCGCGGCGAACGCGTTCACGACCGAGCGCTGGGCCAGCGCCTACCCCTGCAAGCACGAGACCATCGAGACCGGATATCCGCGCAACGACCGGCTGGCGCTCGCCACCGCCGAGGACGCGGCGGCGGTGCGGGAACGGCTCGGCATCTCGGCCGGCGCGACGGTGGTGCTCTACGCGCCGACGCACCGGGAGTGGAACACCGAGAGCAGGATGCTGCTCGACGTCGAGGACTTCGCCCGCCACCTCGGGCCGAACCACGTCGTCCTGGTGCGGGCGCACTACTTCTACGTGAAGGCCGCGCACGGCGAGGAGGGCGCGGGACAGGTACGGGACGTGTCCGCCTACCCGGTCGTCGAGGACCTCTACCTGGCCGCCGACGTGCTGATCACGGACTACTCGTCGCTGATGTTCGACTACGCCGTGCTGGACCGGCCGATCGTGATCTTCGCGCCGGACTGGGAGGCCTACAAGACGGTCCGCGGGACGTACTTCGACCTGTTCGAGGAGCCACCCGGGGCGGTCGCGGCGAGCTACCCGGACCTGCTCGACGTGTTCCGGACCGGGTCCTACGGCGATCCGCCGGCGGCCAAGGCGCGGGCCGCCTTCCGGCAGCGGTTCTGCCACCTCGACGACGGCGGGGCCGCCGAGCGCGTGGTCCGGAAGGTCTTCGCCCCCTTCGTCACCAGCACGGCCGACCAACCCGAGGCAGCCACGGTGAGATGATGAAGACGCAGATCAACAGGATGCTGGCGGCGACGACGGGCTACAAGATCGTCAAGGCCAAGAAGAAGAAGCCTTCTATAAAGCCTGTCGCAAAAATCGAAACCTACCCCGCCGACTACGACGAGCTGGCGGTCCCGATCCTGCGCGCCGCCCACCCCTACTCGATGACGCGCAAGGAGAAGCGCTACGCCCTCTACCTCGCCACCCGCTACATCGTCGACCACGAGATCCCGGGCGCCGTCGTCGAGTGCGGCGTCTGGCGCGGCGGCAGCATGCACGTCGTCACCCGCACGCTGCTCACGATCGGCGTGACCGACCGGGACCTCTACCTCTTCGACACGTTCGAGGGGATGACCGAGCCGACCGAGAAGGACCTCACCTACGGCGGCAAGCCGGTCGCCGAGCTGATGAGCGCCCAGCCGAAGACGGCCCGGATCTGGGCGATCGCGAGCCTCGACGACGTGAAGCAGGGGTTCGCGGACATCCCGTACCCGCCGGAGAGGATCCACTTCGTGCGGGGGCCGGTCGAGGAGACGCTGCCGGCCGAGGCGCCCGAGCGGATCGCGATCCTGCGGCTGGACACCGACTGGTACGAGTCCACCCGTCATGAGCTGCTTCATCTGTACGATCGGCTGTCCCCTGGCGGCGTCCTCATCATCGACGACTACGGGACCTTCCAGGGCGCCCGGCAGGCCGTCGACGAGTTCCTGAAGGAGACCGGGGCCCGCCTGCTGCTGTCGCCGCTGGGCCCCGGGAGGATCGCCGTCAAGCCGTGAGCGCACGGCCCCGGGAGGATCGCCGTCAAGCCGTGAGCGCCCCGCGCACGACCCCGGCGAGCTCGGGCAGCAGGTCGGCGGCCGCCCCGATCGTGAGTTCCGTCGAGAACTCCTCGCCGCGGCCGCCGAGCACCACCCCGGCCTCCCGCGCGATCAGCGCGCCGGCCGCGATGTCCCACAGCTTCGTGTCGACCGCGACGCCGCCGTCCAGCCGGCCGGCGGCCTGGTAGACCAGGTTGAGCGCGGCCGGCACCCGCCGGATGTCGCCGACGACCGGCAGCAGCTCCCGCACGATCCGGGCGGTCCGCTCCTTGGTCCGCGGGTTCGGCTGGAAGCTGACCCCGACGAGCGCCCGGCCCAGCTCGGTGCCGCCGGAGACGGTGATCCGCGTGCCGTTCAGGAACGCTCCCCCGCCGGCCGCGGCGCTGAACGTCTCCCCGGCGGCCGGATCGTGCACGACCGCGACCACCGGTTCGTCGCCGCGGTAGAGGGCGATGCACACCGACCACGGCCCGGTCCGGCTGATGTAGTTCCGGGTGCCGTCGAGCGGGTCGATCACCCAGGACCAGCCGCTCGAGCCGTCCCGGCCGTGACCCTCCTCGGCCTGGATCGCGTCGTCGGGCCAGGCCTCGAGGACGCCGTCCACGATCAGCCGCTCGCTGTCGATGTCGACGTCCGAGACGACGTCGTTGGCGTGCGCCTTCGGGGCGCCCACCGTCAGGGTGTCGCGCCGCTCGATCTGGAGCCGGCCGGCGCGGACCGCCAGGGAGGCGGCGAGGTCACGGGCGGCGATCAGGTCTCGTTCCACCGTGGTCACGGTAGACGGCCGGCCATCACCCAGCGGCCACGGCCCTGCTTCTTCGCCTCGTACATCGCCATGTCGGCGCTGCGCAGCAGGTCGCCGTCGCCGACCGGCAGGTCGGGGCCGTAGGCCGCGATGCCGATGCTCGCGCCGATGTCGAGCAGCGAGCCCTGGTACCGGATCGGCTGGGCCACGTCGGCGAGCACCCGCTCGGCGAGCCGGACCGCCTCCGCCTCCGGCAGATCCGGGCAGAACAGCACGAACTCGTCGCCGCCGAGGCGCACCACCAGGTCGGTGGCGCGGACCGCGCCGCCCAGCCGCTGCGCCACGACCGACAGCACGAGGTCGCCGGCCTGGTGCCCGAACGTGTCGTTGACCTGTTTGAACCCGTCGAGGTCGAGGTAGAGCACGGCGACCGGCCCGTCGCGCTTCTCCAGCTCGCCGGTGAGCACGGCCCGGTTGGCGAGGCCGGTGAGCGGGTCGTGCCGGGCCTGGAAGGCGAGCTGCGCCTGGGCCTTCTCCTGCTCGCGCACCGCGAACGTGAACCGGGTCAGCACGAAACCGGTGCTCAGCGCGACGGCGGCGAGCGCCACCACGGCGTTGCGCTGGACGCCGTCCTCCAGCAGGGTCAGCGTCGGGGCGGACAGGAACGCCAGGCCGAGGAAGAGCACCCGCGCCGGGTGCAGCACGTTCACCTGCTCTCCGGCCCGGGTCAGCTCGGCGCGCTGCGGGTGCAGGCAGGCCGCGATCATCAGCGCGTTGCCGAACATGATCAGCGGGCCGATCTTCGCGACCACGGTGTAGTCGAGCAGGTACGGCAGCACGTTGTAGCTCACGTCGATCGCGAGGTAGAGCACGACGGCGCCGAGCAGCAGCCGGGTCGGCGCGCCGCGGTCGCCGGGCGAGAGCGCGATGAACAGCACCGCGGCGAGCAGCACCACGTCGGCGATCGGGTAGAGCGGCGGCACGATCGTCTCGGCGAGGCTCAGCCCGTACCCGAGGTTCGGAAGGATCAGGAACTGCCAGCTCGCCAGGCCGGCGGCGACCGCGAGCGTGAGCCCGTCGAGCACGGCGCTGCGCATCCGGCCGGGCGCGCGGCGGCGGGCCATCATCGTCAGCGCCACCGCGAGCAGCGGGTAGCCGGCCAGCCAGAACCCGTCGGCCAGGCCGACCGGCGGCACCCCGTCGGCGCTCCAGTAGTAGTACCCGAGCTCGATGCCGTCCCCGGTCAGCCACAGCATCTGCGCCGTCGCCACCAGGATCCACGGCCACCGTTCGCCGCGCGGCGTGCGGGCGACGGCCACCCACGCGAGCACGCACAGCGCCAGGTAGGTGACGACGTAGAGCACATTGCCCAGGGTGGTGTCGTAGGTGACCACCGACCCCGCCACCGCCGCCGCGGCGATGCCGAGGAACAGCCATATCGTGCGGGTTGCCATGGTCCGACCGTCGGCATCCCCGAAGCCGACCTGCGCTTTCCGCGGGGTGGCCCGGCCCACACCTCTTCATTTCATGGGTACGAGGGGAAGCCCGCTCGCCCCTCGTACCAGGAACGGGCGGGCTTCTCCGGCGTCAGGCGAGGTAACCGGACCTGGTCGCGGGCATGCCGCTCGCGCCGTCGCGGTGGGTCCGGACGGCGAGGATCTGGTTGACGCCGATGTGCGACCGTTCGAAGGCGAGCGCCGACGCGGCCATGTAGAGCCGCCAGACGCGGGCCCGGCCCGGGGTCGTCACGTTCACGGCAGCGGACCACTCGGACTCCAGGTTCGCGACCCAGGCGCGCAGGGTGCGGGCGTAGTGCTCGCGCAGCGCGTGCACGTCGCGGACCTCGAAGCCGGCCTCCTCGAGCAGCGTCACCGTGGTGCCGGCCGGGGCGAGCTCGCCGTCCGGGAAGACGTAGGCGTCGATGAAGCTGCGCTGCTTGTGGTCGCCCGGGCCGGTCGCCGGGTGCAGGGCGGAGATCTGGTGGTTGAGCAGGCGGCCGCCCGGCTTGAGCCGGCCGTACAGGATGCTCGCGTAGTCCCGGTACGGCCCGGCGCCGACGTGCTCGGCCATCCCGACGCTGGCGATCGCGTCGAACGGGCCGTCGTCGAGGTCGCGGTAGTCCTGGACCCGGATCTCCACCTGGTGGCTCAACCCGGCGGCGGCCACCCGCTTGCGGGCGAACTCGGCCTGCTCGGTGGAGAGCGTGATGCCGACGACGTGGACGCCGTACTCGCGGGCCGCGTGGATCGCCAGGCCGCCCCAGCCGCACCCGACGTCGAGCAGGTGCTCACCGGGCCGGAGGCCGAGCTTGCGGCAGATCAGGTCGAGCTTGTCGCGCTGCGCGTCGGCGAGGCCGTAGCCGGGGTCGTCGGACGTCCAGTAGGCGCACGAGTAGACCATGCTCTCGCCGAGGACGAGCCGGTAGAAGTCGTTGCCGACGTCGTAGTGGTGGCTGATCGCCTGCCGGTCCCGGCTCCTGCTGTGCCGGGCGCCGGAGACCGTCATCTCCTCGGCGGGCGGCTTCGGATTGCTGCCGACGATGCCGAGCCGTACCGCCTCGCCCATCACGGAGCGTAACGGAACGTCCTTCACGCCGGGCGCGCGCCAGAGCAGCGGGGCGAGCCGGGCGAGGACGTCGTAGAGATCGCCTTCGACGTCCATCTCGCCGGCGACATACGCGCGGGCCAGGCCGAGCTGGTTGGGCTGCCAGACGAGCCGGCGCAGCGCCCGGCGGTGCCGGACCACCACGACCGGCGCGCCGGCCGGGCCCGCCTCGGAGTCGTCCCAGGCCCGGAGGCGGACCGGCAGGGGCGTTTGGAGCAGCGTCTCGAGCAGGCCCTTGAGCCGGTGGGCGGTGGTGTCGGTGGGGGTTCTGGTAGGCATGGATGACCTCCCGGGGTGGATCTCGAACACCTTCACTATCCGCCCGCCCACGCAATCTACATAAGCTCCTTCTGTAACTTTGTGTTGAACGACTCAGGCGTCAGAACGAGTTCTTGTACTTGCCGACGGCCTCGCCCAGGGTCTCGTCCGGATGACCGCTGCACTCGTAGCTGATCGCGGGAAGGGCGAGCGGGCTGCCGATCCCCCGCGCACCGATCTCGAGGCCGACCTCGCGCATGGCGGTGAGCTGCTGCTCCTGCGGAGCCCGGAGGAACTCGGCGCAGGTGGAGTCCTTGCCGAGGGTGAGGCGGTCGGTCACCGCGTCGAGGATCGCCCGGCCACCCGCCAGCAACGCGACGACCGCCACGACCACCACCGCGATCACCGCGATCAGGCCGCCGTAGCTCTTCCGGTGGTCGGCGTGGTTCCTCGTGATCTTGTCCCGGCCGGTGACGTCGCCACCCGCGCGAATGTTGCGCCAGTCCTGCCGGCTGCGCGAGTTGTCCTCCACTTGGCGTACCGCTCCTTCCATCCGGGCCGCGAGGGCCTCGTCACCACGTAGGGCCGCGGCGAGCACCGGCTCCGCCGCGGAAGCGTCTGAGGGGTCGTTGACGAACGAGTTCCAGAGCGCCTGCTCACCGATCCGGGCGAACGCCGACTCGATCAGCTGAGCGAGCGCGCCGGCCGCCTCCTCCTCCGGTGAGGTGGCCGGCAGCCCGCCCGCCTCACCGGGAAGCGGGAGATAGAGCATCGGCAGATAGGGCGTGATGGCCGCGAGGGCAGCGACCGCCAGTTCATGCATCGGCGACCTTCCGGGAGACGCGGGAATGTCCGGCGCTCGACGGTAGGTGCCGGCATCGGGGTTCCGCCGCTTCCGGCGCCACTCCCGGACGAACTCCGGACGGCCGTCGCCGGCGGCGCGTGTCCGAGGTTGTCCGGACATGGCCGCGACCGGTTCCCCGGCGGCCGCACCGGCGTCATGATGACGGCGCCATCCGGCCGGTCGTCCGGGATGGACGGTCACCCGTTGGCACGATGCCCCCGTGACTCCGTCGTCCCTAGAGTCGGAACACCTGGTGAGCGACGCAGGGGGGCAGAGGGATTCTCGAGCGCGCCGACGACGACCTGCGACGGGTCGAGACCCGCGAGGAGTGGGGCCACGCGCTGACTGGCCTGCGGCTCCGGGCCGGTCTCACCGTCCGGGAACTCGCCCGCCGGTGCGGGCTGTCGTCCGCGACGGCCGGCGGCTGGGTCAAGGGAACCCATCTCCCGGGCCCGGCCCAGCGCGACCAGTTCCGCACGCTGCTCGCCGCCTGCGGCGTACCCGGTGAGAACGTCCCGGCCTGGGAGGAGGCGCTCGACCGGGTACGGGAACGGACCGACGGGCGGCAGGGGCGGCGCGGCCCGGCCACCTCCCCGTATCGCGGACTGGAGCCGTTCGAGGCCGAGGACGCGGGGCTGTTCTTCGGGCGCGAGGACTTCGTCGACGAGATCCTGGACCGGCTCGCGGACCTGCGCGGAAACGGCCCGGACGAGCGTCTGCTGTTCCTGATCGGCGCCTCGGGATCGGGCAAGTCGTCGTTGCTGCGAGCCGGGGTGCAGCCGGCCGTCCTGGACTGCGCGTGGGACGGTGAGCCGTGGTCCGTGGCGATCATGGTGCCGGGTCCGGACCCGCTCACCGCCCTGAACCGGACTCTGGAGGGCGCCACCGAGCCGCGCCTGCTCATCGTGGACCAGTTCGAAGAGCTCTACACCCTCGCCGCCGGGCAGGCCTCCGGCTTCGTCGCCGCGCTGACCGGGCTCGGCCCCCGCACGCTGATCGTGGCGGGTCTGCGTGCCGACTTCTTCGCCGCGGCCGCGGCTGATCCTCGTCTCCTCCCGGCACTGCAGGAGCGGCAGATGGTGGTGCCGCCGCTCGCCGGGGAACAGGTGCGTGCCGCCATCGTCGGGCCCGCCGAGGCCTGCGACGTCCGCGTGGACGAGGCACTGGTCGAGGTGGTGCTCGCCGACGTTCTGCCGGGCCATCTGCCCGTCGCCCGGACCGGCCAGCAGCATGTGCTTCCGCTGCTGTCGCACGCCCTGCTCGCCGCGTGGAGACGGCGGGTGCGGGGCCGGCTCACCCTCCCGCACTACCGCGAGGCGGGCGGCCTCCGCGGCGCTGTCCAGCAGAGCGCCGAACAGGCGTACGCCGATCTGGATCCCGCCGGGAAGGAACTGGCACGCCGCCTCTTCCTGCGCCTGGTCACCGTCGACGACGATGTGATCACCACGAAGCGCCGGATCACCCTGGACGAGCTCCCGGCCGGACGGGAACAGATGCGGCCGGTGCTCGAGCGGTTCGTCGCCCAGCGGCTGATCACCGCGCACGAGCAGCACGTGGAGATCAGCCACGACGCGCTGCTCACCGCGTGGCCCCGCCTCGCCGAATGGATCGTCGCGGACCACGCCGGCCTGCTGGTGCACCGACGCTTGACCAGGGCCGCCGAGGACTGGCGGGCCGGTGGTTCCGACCCGCAGGGCCTGCTCCGGGGCAACCTGTTGATCCAGGTCGGCGAATGGGCCCGGGACCCCGATCATCGGGCCGCGATGAACGCCGCCGAACGGGACTTCCTCGACCGCAGCGTGGACGCCGAGGAGGCCGGGCGGCTGGCCGCGCGGCGGCGGGTACGTGTCCTCCGGCGGCTGGTCGCCGCGCTGATGGCGGTCGTGGTCGTCGCGGTCGGTCTCGCCGGCTATGCGTTCCGGGCCGGCAGCATCGCCGCCGACCAGCGCAAGGCCGCCGACCGTGCCCGCGACGAAGCGCTGTCCCGCCAGGTGGCGATCGAGTCCGACCGCACGCGTGCCGTCGACCCGGCGCTGGCCGGGCAGCTGGCGCTCGCGGCGTACCGGATATCACCGACCCTCGACGCCCGCTCGGCGCTGCTCGACGCGACCGCCGCCGGCGTGGTGCACCGGCTGATCGGGACATCCGGGCCGACCGTGCTGCGCATCGATCCGGGTGGCACGGTGATGGCGGTCAGCAGCGCCGGGGACGGCAGCGTGAACCTCTTCCGGTACGCGGGCGGCCGGCCCGGCGAGCGCCTCGGCGTCATACCGGCCGCCGAACCCGGCAAGGTCGTGTTCGCGCTGGCCTTCACCCCGGACGGGGACACCCTGGCGGTCGGTGGGGAGGGCGGCCGGGTGCACCTCCACGATGTACGCGACCCGGCCCGTCCCCTCGGTCTCGGTGCGGCTCCGGGCACCTTCGGCGAGGCGGTTCTATCGCTGGCGTTCGACCCGGGCGGCACCCGCCTGGTAGCCGGCGGCGGTGAGCCGTCGCTGCGTGCCTGGCAGATCACGCCCGGCACCGGCTGGCGGGCTCCCGCCGAGGTGACGATCTCCGGAGGGCAGGGTGCCGTCCAGGCCGTCGCCTATCGGCCGGACGGTGGCGGCCTGGCGGCGGCGGGCACCGCCGGGACGGTCCAGCTCTGGCCCGCCGCACGACTCGGCGACGCTCCGGCCGAGATCCCGCTGGGCACCACCACGGTCACCGCGCTCGCCTGGCCGCCGTCGGGCGACGCGCTGCTGGCAGGCGCCAAGGACGGCACCGCCGCGATACTCGACACCACGCGACACGAGATCCGCCGCAGGCTGGAGACCGGATTCACCTCCTGGGTGCACGCGGCGGCGTACGCGCCCGGCGGCGACCTGGTGGCAGTCGGCGGCTCGAACAACACGATGGCGGTCTTCGACGTGCACACCGGCGCACGGCTGGACAGCGTCGCCAGCGCCGCCCAGATCACCTCGGTCGGCTACTCGCCCGACGGCGGTGTGCTGCACATGGCAGCCGCCGACGGGGTAGTCCGCAGCTCGCCGGCCCGGCGCCGGCTGATCGATACCGGCGCCGGGCCGCTCTTCGCCCTGGGAGTCGACCGGTCCGGCACCCGGATCGCCGTCTCCTCCTCCGGCGCGGACGGTCACGTGCAGCTCTGGGGCATGCACGCGGGCACGCCGCGCCGCCTGCCGTCCGCAGCCAACCCGGTCGCCTTCGGCCCGTCCGCCGGCAGCGCGGCGATCTCTCCGGACGGCGGGCTCGTGGTCACCGGCAACCGCGAGGGCGTGGTCCTGCTCAACGGCCGGACCACCCTGTCCGGCTCGGCGAAGCTGGTCGAGGCGCTGCAGTTCAGCCCGGACGGCCGGCTGGTCGCCGCGGCGGCCGACGACGAACGGGTGCACCTCTGGGACGTCTCCGATCCGTCGTCGCCGCGTACCCTGCCCGACCTGGACACCGGCGGCCTGACGGCGAACGTGGCGTTCAGCCCGGACGGGCGCCTGCTGGCCGCCGCCAGCGTCGACCGGTTCGTGCACCTGTGGGACATCAGCGATCCGCGAGCGCCGGTCGCGCTGCCGTCGCTGGGCGGGTTCGACAACTACGCCTGGTCGGTGGCGTTCTCGCCGGACTCCCGGACGGTGGCCGCGGGTGGCGCCGACGACACCATCCGGCTCTGGGACCTCACCGACCCCCGGGCGGCCCGGCAGCTCGGCAGGCCGATCACCGGTCCCACCCACTACGTCTACAGCCTGGCCTTCCGGCCGGACGGCCGCGAGCTGGCCGCCTCCGGCGGCGACGGCTCGGTCTGGACCTGGAACGTCGGCACGCCTGCCGCGCCGCTGGTCACCGGAACGCTGCACGCGGCGAATCCGGGCGGCAAGACGTACGCGATCGCGTACCTCCCGGACGGCGCGACCCTCGCCGCCACCGGCACCTCCGGCCGGGTCACGTTCTGGGACACCGACGAGACGCGGATGGCCGACGCCCTGTGCTCCGGCGGCGGCGACCCGCTCACCGTGGCCGAATGGGCGAAGTACCTTCCGGGGTCCGCGTACCGCCGGACCTGTCCGTGACACGACTGCGGCGCGGACCGGGCGGTGGGAGGGTCGGCGGTGCCGCTGGGACGCGACCGCTTCTAAGGACTCGTCATGAGAGAGAACATTCGCGGACTGCCGTACTGGGAGATCACCTTCGACAAGGACGGCAACCTCGTCGACGACGGCGGGCTGGAGAGCGAGCTCGCGGCCGATGAGCTCTTCGTCTTCAGCCACGGCTGGAACTCGTCGCCGGCCGGCGCCCGGCGGCACTACGACTTCATGTTCGATCAGCTCGCCCGGATGACGGCGGGCCACGCCATCGGCTTCGCCGGGGTGATCTGGCCGTCGCTGCTGTTCCCGGAGGACGACCCGGCCGCGAGCGGGCCACTGCCGACCGGCCCGGCCGCGGGCGGGCCACTGCCGACCGGCCCGGCCGCGAGCGGGCCCCTGCCGACCGTGCCCGGCGCCGCGCGGAGCACTCCCCTGGCCCCGCCCGGCCCGCCGCCCGCGCAGGCCCCGCGGTCCAGCGGCGCGGAGATCGCGGCGGCGCTCGCGCCGGCCTTCCCGAACCATCAGGCCGAGCTCGCCATGCTCGGCGGCCTGCTGGACCAGCGCCCGCCGGACCCGCAGCAGCTGCTCACCTTCATCGAGCTGACCCGCGGCCTGATCGGCACGGACAACGACATCGAGGAGGACCGCGGCGAGGGGATGGTGCTCACCTCGTCGCCGCGGACCGTGCTGGACACCATGTCGATGCTGGCCCCGCTGCCGTCGCCGGACGCGCGGGCCGGCCTCACCCCGTTCGGCGTGCTCTGGAAGGGGGCGAAGGAGCTGCTGCGGGTCGCCGCCTACTACGAGATGAAGAACCGGGCCGCCGTGGTCGGCCGGCGCGGGCTCGGACCGCTGCTGGGCCGCCTCGCCGGACGGCCGGGTGCGCCGCGCGTGCATCTGATCGGGCACAGTTTCGGCGCCCGGCTGGTGGCGTACACGCTGGCCGGCCTGCCGCCGGCGCTGCGCGGGCACGCCAGCCCGGTGAAGTCGCTGCTGCTCATCCAGGGCGCGTTCAGCCACTTCGCGTTCGCGGCGAACGCGCCGGTCAGCGCCGGCCGGGGCGCGCTGGCCGGCGAGGCCGACCGGGTGGACGGCCCGCTGCTGGCGACGTTCTCCCGCAACGACCGGGCGATCGGCTGGTGGTACCCGAACGCCAGCCGGCTGGCCTGGCTGGACGCCCAGTCGCTGGTGAACCCGAACTTCCGCTGGGGCGGCATGGGCACCGACGGCTTCCAGCAGGCCGCCGCCCAGACGGTGCCGCTGGGCCCGGAGGGCAGCCAGTACAAATTCCAGCCGGGTACGTTCTACCGGCTCGACGGCGACGACGTGATCTCGCACGGCTGGTCGTTCTTCGCGGGCGCCCACTCCGACATCGACCAGCCGCACCTGGCCTGGGCGGCGACGTCAGCGGCCGGGCTGGTGTGACCGCAGCAGCGCGCAGGCGCCGACGACGATCGGGACCAGCGTGAGGTGGCACAGCGCCAGGGTGATCGTGCTGACCGTGTCGAGGTCGGCCGGCAGCGTCATCGTCGCGATGGTCCCGATCGCCAGCACCGAGCCGACGATCGCGCCGGCCCGGGCCGCCCAGGGGAACCGCCGGGCCAGCAGTGCGACGAGGACGAGCCCGGCGGCGAGCGGCACCGCGCTGAATCCGGCGACCGTCACGGCGCCGACCTCGGCCGGGCCGTCCGGCGTGGTGAAGGCGAAGCTGCCGCCGGCCAGCCTGCCGCAGGCATGGACGATCACGTTGACCACCACGGCGAGGACGACGGCGAAGACCACCACTTTCGTACGGGAAAGCGAACGCAACGCCGGGCTCGCGGCCCTGAGCAGGTCAGGCATCGGCGTGCTCGCGCAGCACGAAGGCCTCGATCCGGGCGAGCGCGCCGGCCCACACCTCGGCCACGAAGAAGTCGCGGATCTCCGGCGCCGGGAAACCGCTCTGCACCACGGTCATGAGCGTGCCGTCGCCGGCCGCCTCGAACGAGATCTCGATCCGGGTCGTCATGGTCATGCCGTCCGGGGAGACGCCCGTCGACTCGGTGACCAGCCGGTGCGGGCGGTCGATCTCGAGGAACGTCTGCGTCTCCCGGAACAGCGCGTCGGGGCTCGGCCCCCACACCGCGGTCTGCTTGCCGCCGACCCGCAGGTCGACCTCGATCTCGACGATGCCCGGCTCCTCGTCGAGGATGCTGAACCAGACCTTCTGCTTCTCGGCGTCGGTGTAGGCGTCGAAGACCTGCTCGGGGGTGGCCGGCAGCCGCCGCTCCATCCGCATCTCGAGGCTCATGTCGCTGGTCCCTTCGGGTCGGGGTTCAGGGTGAAGTAGGCGTCGAGGCCGTCCAGGCGACGGGCCCAGAGCCGCTGGTAGAAGCCGATCCAGGCCATCGCCTCGTCGAGCGGCGCGGCGCTGAGCCGGCACTGCCGGGAGCGGCCGACCTTCTCGGTGACCACGAGGCCGGCGTCCTCGAGGACCTGGACGTGTTTCTTCATGCCGGTCAGCGTCATCCCGGTGGGTTCGGCGAGCTCCCCGACCGTGGCCGGGCTCTGGCCGAGGCGGACCAGGATGCCGCGCCGGGTGGGATCGGACAGGGCCGCGAAGACCCGATCCAGGACCGCTTGCTGAACCATGTGGTTCACCATATGACACTGAACCGAATAGTTCAACGTTTCGGATGGCATGATCGCCGGGTGGGAACACCGCTTTCGTACGCCGCGCTGGGCAGCTCGTTCGCGTCCGGTCCCGGGATCGACCCGATCGTGGACGCGGCCGCCATGCGGTCGGCGAACAACTACCCGCACGTGCTGGCCCGCGCGCTCGGCGCCGACCTCACCGACCTGAGCGTCTCGGGCGCCACCACCGCGACCATCCTCGACCAGCCGCAGGTCACGATGGCGGGGGCCCGGTTCGCGCCGCAGCTGGACGGCGTGCCGCCGGACGCCGGGCTGGTCACCGTGACGGCGGGCGGCAACGACCTGCGCTACATGACCGCGATGATGTTCGCCGGGTGGAACCGGGTCCGGCCCGGCGGCCCGGCCGCCACGATGCTCGCCGCCGACCTCCCGGACGGCCCGCCCGTGCCGTCCGCCGCCGACGTGGAGCGGACCGCGGCCGGCCTCGCCGCGATCGTGACCAGGGTCCGCGCCCGGGCGCCGCGGGCGCGGATCCTGCTCGTCGACTACCTCACGGTGCTCGGCGACGACCCGGCGCCGGAGCCGTTCGGCGACCCCCTCTTCCGGGACATCCAGTCCGCGCTGGAGAGCGCCTACGTCACGGCCGCGGCCCGCTCCGGCGCCGAGCTCGTCGCCGTCTCGGCGATCAGCCGCGGGCACGCGCTCGGGTCAGCCGAGCCGTGGATCCACCCGTTCACCCCCACGGCGGCCGGCGCCTACAGCTCCCTTCACCCGAACGCCGCGGGCATGGCCGCCGTCGCAGCCGCGATCGCGTGGCGCCTGAAGAACTGAACGTCGCCGTCCAGCTCGTGCCGCGGCAGCTCGCCGTGCCGGCCCGGGTTCGCGGCCATCGTCTTCTCCGCCGACCCGAACGCGTCGAACAGCGCCAGGCCCTGCTCGCGGGGCACCCGCTCGTCGTCCCACTGGAGCAGGAACCGCACCGGCACCGTGATCCGGGCCGCGACCCCGGCCGACGCGAGCGCGCCGCCGAGGCCGAGCACCGCGGCGCGGACCCGCGGCTCGGCGGCCACGAAAGGCACACCCAGTCCACAGCCGAGCGATACGCCCCAGTAGCCGACCGGGCCGGTTCCGACGTACGGAATCGATTGCACTTGATCGACGACCGCCCGCCATTCCGGCACGGTCCGGCGCGCCACCAGGGCCTGAAAGCCCGCGATGAGCGGGGCCATGTCCTCGCCCGCCTCGACCCGAGCCTGATTCTCCGTGGCGATCCGGTCGAGCTCCGGATCGACCGGCCGGTCGCCGTGACCGGGCACGTCGACCGCCACCACGGCGCAGCCCAGCTCCGTGACGAACCGGTGGGCCCGGGCCGACATGCCGGGCGCCCTCTTGTGCTGACCGCCGCCGTGCCCGAGAAGGATCAACGGCCGGCTCTCCGCCGCCTCGAGCGGCGTCCAGAGCACGCCGGGGATCTCGTCGTGCCGGAATTCCTGTTCACGGACGCCGTGGGACGACGTCTCGGAGATGAAACGCATGCGCTCACACGCCTTTCGCGGATGCTTCCCGCGAGCGCTCCCTAGACCATGCGAGGGAGGGAGGCCCGACCTGTCATCGTGTTGATCGGTCTCACCTCCTCGGGCCGCAGGGCTGCATGGCGGCGTCGAGATTACCGTATGTCGATGCTGACCGGAATCCTGGTGCCCGGCCGCGCCTACGACACCGAGGCGCCGCTCTTCGACATCGCCGACTTCGTCCTGACCGCCCGCGGTCATCGCATCGAGCGCATCGGCTGGACCGTTCCCCCGGCCCTGCTCGAGATCGGCCCCGAGCCGTTCGTGCGCGCCCACGTGACCGCGGCCCTGCACACCGCCCGGGCCGATGCCCCCTCCGCCCGGCCGGTCCTGATCGCCAAGTCGCTGGGCAGCTACGCCGCCGCCCTCGCCGCCGAGCAGCGGTTGCCGGCGATCTGGCTGACGCCACTGCTGTACGAGCCCGCGGTGGTCGCGGCGATCACCGCCAACCCCGCGCCGCAACTGCTCGTCGGCGGGACCGAGGACTTCGCGTGGAAGCCGGAGCAGGCGAACGCCACCGGCAAGCGGCTGCTGGAGATCCCCGGGGCCGACCATTCGCTGCGCGTGCCGGGGCCGGTGAGCGCCTACACCGACGTCCTGGCCGAGGTCGGCGCCGCGATGGAGCGCTTCCTCGGATCACTCGAATGAGGCGTGGTACTCCGCGAACCGCGCTCGCTGGGCGTCCACCAGGTGCGAGCCCTCCGGGTAGATGTGGTCGAACATCTCGACGGGTTTCGGGTCGGGCATGGCGAGGACCCGCTCGCGCAGATCCAGCGCCAGCCTGCGCGCGTCCTCGTCCACCTCGCCGAAGAAGCCGTCGTCGGCGATCTGCTGCTTCAGCAGGAACTGCTTGACCCGGCTGATCGGGTCCTTCGCCTTCCACGACTCGACCTCGCTGGCGATCCGGTACCGCGTCGGGTCGTCGGAGCTCGTGTGCGCGCCCATCCGATAGGTGTAGGCCTCGATCAGCGTGGGGCCCTGGCCGGTGCGGGCGTTGTCGAGGGCCGCGCGGGTGACGGCGTAGCTGGCGAGCACGTCGTTGCCGTCCACCCGGATGCCGGGGAAGCCGTAGCCGCCGGCGCGCTGGTAGAGCGGCGCCCGGGCCTGGCGTTCCAGCGGGAGCGAGATGGCGTACTGGTTGTTCTGGCAGAAGAACACGATCGGCGCGTTGAAGACGCCGGACCACACGAAGGACTCGTTGACCTCGCCCTGGCTGGTGGCGCCGTCGCCGAGATAGGCGATCACGGCCTCGCCGTCGGCGCTGCCGGTGCGGCCGTCCATGGTCACGCCCATCGAGTAGCCGGTGGCGTGCAGCGTCTGCGAGCCGATGACCAGGGTGTAGAGGTGGAACTTGTGCGCGTCCGGGTCCCAGCCGCCCTGGTCGACGCCGCGGAACAGGCCGAACGGCATGATCGGGTCGATACCCCGGCAGTAGAGGACGCCGTGCTCCCGGTAGGTCGGGAACGCCATGTCCTGCGGCCGCAGCGCCCGCCCCGAGCCGACCTGCGCGGCCTCCTGCCCGAGCAGGCTCGCCCACAGGCCGAGCTCGCCCTGCCGTTGCAGCGCCAGCCCCTCGGTGTCGAGCCTCCGGACCGTCACGAGGTCGCGGTAGAGGCCGCGGTACTCCTCGTCGGTGAAGTCGGCGGTGTAGGTGACGCCCTCGGCCGTGGTCACGCTGTCCACCCGCTCGCCGTCCGGGGTCAGCAGTTGCACGTATCCACCGGGCGGGACGTCATGTTGATCCACACGGAGGACGCTAGTCCGTCCGCGCCGGGAGCCGGGTGTGTTCTGCGCCCTTGCGCCGGAGCTTCCTGCACTATCCTGCCCCGGTGACCGGTTCCCATCACCGCGATCCGCGGCCGTTCCGGGTCCGGGTTCCCGAGTCCGATCTGGCCGACCTGCGGGAGCGGCTGGCGCGCACCCGATGGCCCGAGCCCTCCCCCGCGGCGGATTGGGATCAGGGCATACCCCTTTCTTCGGTACGAGACCTGTGCCGCTGGTGGGCCTCCGGCTACGACTGGCGCGCCGCCGAGGAGCGGCTCAACGCGTGGCCGCAGTTCCTGGTGACGGCCGGCGGCACCGAGCTGCACGTCGTGCACGCGAGGTCGGCGAAGGAGGGAGCCCTGCCCCTGGTGCTCACGCACGGCTGGCCCGGGTCGGTGCTGGAGCTGATCGGGCTGGTGGAGCCGCTGCTCGACGAGTTCGACGTGGTGATCCCCTCGCTGCCCGGCTATGGCTTCAGCGCGAAACCGGCCGAGACCGGGTGGGGCGTCGAGCGGATCGCGGATGCCTGGGCCGATCTCATGAGCCGGCTCGGGTACGGACGATACGGCGCGGCCGGGAGCGACTGGGGCACGAGCATCTCCACCGTGCTCGCCCAGCGCCACCCGGACCGGGTCGCCGGCATCCACCTCGTGCCACCGCTGGCCGGCCCCGCCGCGGACGACGTGCTGACCGCTGACGAGCAGGCGGCCCTCGACCAGATGCGGCGGCGCGGGCGGGACTCGTCGGCCTACTCCGAAGTGCACCGCACCGCGCCGCAGACGATCGGGTACGCGCTGCTCGACTCCCCCGCCGGGCTGTGCGCGTGGATGGCCGAGAAGCTGCTCACCTGGGGCGACCTGACCCGGGATCAGGTGCTGGATCAGGTGACCCTCTACTGGCTGACCGGCACGGCCGCGTCGTCGGCCCGGCTCTACGCGGAGAGCATCGCCCAGGTCGCCACGTGGATGGCGGATGGCGCTGCCACGGGACCGGTCCCCGTACCCATGGGGGCCTCGATCTTCTCCAACGAGGTCCCGAGGACGTCGCGGCGGCAGGCGGCGCGACGATTCCCGGACATCAGGTATTGGGCCGAGCACGGGCGCGGCGGCCACTTCCCCGCACTGGAGGTGCCGGAGCTGCTGGTCGGAGATCTGAAGGCGTTCTTCCGCCGCGTGATGTGAAACGGACTTGAGTACGGCGGTTAGGGTCCGGACATGCTCATCGATACGGCGCCCGCACCGATCAACGGGGTCATCTTCGACTTCCACGGCACGCTCGTGGCAGGGGGTGACGCGGAGGGATGGATCGACGCGGCTCTGCGCAGCCTCGGCGGGACCACGCAGCTCGACAGCGCTCACCGGGCCGGACTCCGGGAACATCTGGACCACATCTGGCACCACGCCCACACGATCGACCCGCGCAGCGAGCGCGATCTGAGCCACGACCGGCATCGGGACGTCTTCGCGCGGACCGTCGCGCTGCACCCGGGCGCCGGACCGGAACTGATCGCCGCGCTGTACGCCGTGATGCCCGATCAGTGGGCGCCGTTCGCGGACACGGTTCCGGTGCTGCGCGAGTTGAGGGCCCGGGGTGTGCGGACCGTGGTGCTGTCGAACATCGGGCTCGACATCCGCCCGCACCTCGACCGGATCGGCGTCGGTGAGCTGATCGACGGGGTGGTGCTGTCGTACGAGGCGGGCCTGGTGAAGCCGGACCCGGCGATCTACGCGCGGGCGCTGGAGCTGCTCGGCGTGCCGGCCGTGGAGACGCTGATGGTCGGCGACAGCCCGCGGGACGACGTGGGTGGGGTGCCGCTCGGTGTTCGTACGCTGATCCTGCCCCGGACCGAAGGGCCGGTTCACGGTCTGGCCGCGGTGCTGCAGATGACCGGACGCCCGGCCCTGTCCGCCGGTCAGGGCCGCTTCTAGCGCACGGTCGCCAGCGCCCTGCTCCAGGACACCACCTCGTCGAGCAGCGTGGTGAGCTGCGGCAGCTGGTAGTCGCCCGGCTTGAAGACGCTGTAGTTCTCGAACTCGGTGCTGAGCGCGAGCGTCACCTGCTGGCGTACGTCGGCCATCTTCAGCTCCCCGGCGATGAGCCGCAGATGCTCGACCGCGCGGGCGCCGCCGACCGAGCCGTAGGAGACGAACCCGACCGCCTTGTTGTTCCACTCGGCGAAGAGGTAGTCGATGGCGTTCTTCAGCACGCCCGAGGTGCTGTGGTTGTACTCCGGGGTGACCATGACGTAGCCGTCGAACGAGGCCACCTTGGCGGCCCACCTCTTGGTGTGCTCGTGCTGGTACTGCCCCATCGACGGCGGGATCGGCTCGTCGAGGTGCGGCAGCGGGAAGTCGCGCAGGTCGACCAGCTCGAACTCGGCGTCACTGCGCTGCTCGGCGTGGTCGAGAACCCACTTCGCGACCTGTTCGCCGTTGCGGTTGGGGCGGGTGCTGCCGAGGATGATGCCGATGCGGGGCATGGCGGGCTCCAGTCTGAAGGCGTCGGAACGCGTGGCTGAAGCGGCACATTACGGACGTGCTGTTGCCGTGGAGGCCGTTTCCGCGGATTGGACCCGGGCGCTCTTGCCCCTCACGCGCGTGTTGAGTTGTGGTGCGAACCGGACCCCAACTCAACACACAACCGCAGCCCAGCCATCGCGTGTTGAGTTGCGGTGCGAACCGGACCCCAACTCAACACACAACCGCAGCCCGGCCATCGCGTGGTGAGTTGCGGTGCGAATCAGGCCTGAACTCAACACGCAGGGCGGGGAGCACCGCCGTCACCTCGGGGCGCGGGGTTGAGGGGCGGCGGACCGCGGCCGTGATGCGGCGGGTTCAGGCCGCGTTTCGTAGGACGCGGAGCCACTGGTTGACGGCTGCGACGGTGAGGGTGGCTTCGTAACCACCGGATCCCGTCGATGATGATCCGCATGGTCCATCCGCGCGGCCGATCACGACCCATTCCCGGGACGACACTACGAAGCACGGCTTAGAAGCGGCCGCCGCCACCTCGCCGGCCGCCACCGCCGCCACCGCCGCCGGTGCGACGGGCTCGTGATCCGCTTCCGCCGAAGCCGCCGCCTCCGAAACCGCCTCCCCCGAAGCCGCCGTGTCCCCAGCCGCCACCGGCACGGCCGCCGGAGCGCATCGCCTCGGACAGGATGCCGCCGAGCACCGCGCCCGCGAACGAGCCGGTGTCGACGCCGCCCGAGCTCCAGCGGTTCACGTCGGCCTGGGCCGCGTGCCCGGCCGCCGCGGCGAGCCGGCGGGCCTCGGCCACCTCCCGCACCGCTGTATTCGGGTCGGTGACCGACAGCTGTTCGGCGAGGGCGAGGTGGCGCAGGGCTTCGGAGAGGCGTACCCGTGCGTCCGGCCCGACCGCGCCGCGCCGGGTGGTCACGAAGTCGTTCGCCGCACCGATCTCGGCCCGCGCCAGCGGAAGTGTCTGAGCCAGGACGGCCCGGGCGCGCGCGTCCCGTTCGGCCTGGTCGCGGGCGACCGCGAGGGCCGCGTCGAGCGCCGCGTCGGCGGCCTGGAGACGAGCCACCACAGCGACCGGATCCGGCTTGGCCGCCGCCAGATCGGCGTGCGCCCGGGCGACGGCCTGTTCACCGCCGGCCACCGCCGCTTCCAGGGAGCCCCCGCCAGCGGCCCCATTCGGCCCGGCCCCGTTCGTCCCGGCCCCGTTCGTGCCGGTCGCTTTTGTCCCGGCCCCGTCGCCCAGCGCGGCCCGCCCCGCCGCCGCGCCCGCCAGTGCATCCCGGCCGGCCACGATCTCCGCCTCGATCTCCGCGATCAGCGCCTCGGCGGCCGTGACCGCGGCCGGCAGATCCGAGGCGACCTTCGCGATGGCCGCGACGAGCTGCGAAGCCTGATCGATGGCCTGCTCAGCCGCCCGTACGGCGAGAGCCGCGGCAGCCCGCCCGCTCACAACGCCGGCAGCGCCGGGAGAACCGGCCTCGGGAGAGCCGGCCACCGGACCATCCAGGGCCTCCCTCGCCCGCCCCAGCGCCTCCCCCGCGAACACCAGCCTCTCCCGCGCCTGCGCCACATTCCCGGCGACCGCGCTCACCGGCTCCCCGCTGTACCGCCCCACCACCTCGGCGAGCGTCGCCGACGCGGCATCCAGCCCGGCCTCCACCGCCGCGCGCTGACCGTCGAGAGCGGACGCCACCTCCGCGGCCCGGCCCTCCAGATCCCGCAGCTCGTCGAACGCCTCCGACTCGGCGTCGAGGCGCGCGTCGGCCCCGCGGCACAACTCCACGATCCGGGCGAGGGTCCGCCGGCGGGCCGCGTCGTCGGGCGCCGGAACCTCCTCGAGCGTCATCCGCAGCCGGAACGCCTCGGCCACGTCCCGGCGCGCCGACGCGAGCGCCTCCTGGAACCGGGCGGTGACGGCGGCGCCGTACTGAGCGGTGGCAAGTTCGCCTTCGCGCTCACTGGCCCGCAGGTCGTCGTCGAGTTCGATGAGGAGGGCGTTGGCCTGGGCGGACAGCTCCTCCAGCGAGGGGCCGGCCGCGGGAGCGGGAGCCGGAGCACGGCGGCGACGGCGGCGCAGCACCACCCAGATCAGGGCGCCCACCACGATCACCGCGATGACGAGGAGCGCCCACCCGAGTCCTCCTCCACCGGCGACGGCGTCCTGATATCCGGCGGCCGCCGCGATCACCGCCCCGGACCAGTCCGACTTCGCCAGCGCCGGTTCGATGTCGTCGCGGGCCACCTCGGCGAGTTCGGCGTCGGTGAGCCGGGCGTCGTCGGGGAACGAGTACGCGTACGCCCGGTCCACGGTCGCCACCGCCAGCAGCGCGTCCCGATCCCCCAGGTCGCTGAGCCGCGCCGTCTCGTCGGTCCACTGCTGCGCCGGCACCCCGTCGAACGACTCGACGAACACCACGAACAGCTGGATCCCGGTCTCCCGCTGCATCTCGGCGAGCGCGTCGTCGATCGGCGCCCGATTGTCGATCACCCCGGCCATGTCCTGGACCTGCACCTCGAGCCGCATCGGCGCGTCGGCCCGGGCCACACCGGGTCCGGCCAGCACCGCGATCGGCACGAGCAGCGAGACGAGCAGGGTCCGCAGGCGCACGAGAGTCACCGCTTCAACCTATGCCGCGTGCGGCCGCACCGCCTTCCGACCCCGCCGGTGGGCGCGCTTCCCGCGCCGGTCACGCTTTTTTCCTCGTACGAATGAAGCGCTCGAAGCGCGACGTGACCACCTGGAAAGACCCCCGCTGAGCGGTCATCCTGCCCCGTGGAAGATCTGCGGCTCCTCGATGTGGTCGACCTCGGGGTCGTCGCGGAGGGCGGTGATCTGCTCCTCGGTCAGGTGCGCCGCGAAATACCAGCTCGTGGCCTTCTCGGGGGTGATGCCGTGACGCTCGGCCACGGTGCGGGGCGGGGAGAGCTCGGTGACCTGGACGAGGTGCGGGCCCTCGGCTCGGTGCCGGGCGCGGAGGTAGGGGGCGGGCTCGGTGCGCGGAGGTGGGGTGATCTCGGCGGCGGTGGCTTCGAGGAGGCGCTGTTTGATCGTGAGGTGGGCGGCTGGGCGGGAGAGGTGGGCGGCCAGGCGGTCCTTCCTGGCGCGGCCTTTCTTGCCCTCGCTTCTCTTGCCCTCGCTTTTCTTGCCCTCGTCTTTCTTGCCGCCTTCTTTGCCGCTTTTTCTGCCGCTCTTTCTGCCGCCGATCTCCTCGTCGCGGCCCCAGCGCAGGACCTCTTTGGCGTCGGCGGGGCGCCAGGGGCGGTAGGCCTCGTGGTGGATCTCGCGCAGCTCGGCCAGGTCATCCGGGGTGGGATGGACGTCGACATGGCCGGCGACGAGATCGGTGAGCCGGACGTGCTCGCGGAGACGGTCGGTGGCGAACGTCCAGCCACTTTCGGACAGCTCGCAGCCGCGCGGCGGAGTCACGTCGATCTGTGATCCGTATCGGACAATGTGAAGCGTGCACGGCAGGTAGACGGTCGGGTCGTCACGTGTGGACGCGGCGTACCAGGGCGGGGGTTCGTCCTCGTGCCGGTAGCTCGCGAACTCGTGGACGACCGGCGGCCCGAACGCCGGCGCGTCGAGGCGGGGCGCGATCGTGCGGGCGGCCCGGAGCAGCGCCTCGACCCGTTCGAACTTGACGACGACGTGCTCGGCGGGCCGCTGCAGCCGTTCGGCGATCTCCTCGGCCGGCATCCCGTCCCGGGTCCACTGGTAGACCGCGATCGCCTCGTCGGGGCGCCAGATCCGGTAGGCCCACGGATGCCGTACCCGCAGCTCATCGAGGGCCGCCGGGACCGGCCGAAGATCGACCCGCCCGGCGGCCACGTCGGTGAGGGAGACGCTGCGGTACGGCTCCGGACCGAAGTCGATGCGCGCGTTGTGCTCGGAGATCCGCACCGTCACGGCCGGCCCCTGGATGACGCCGCCCGCCCGCATCTCCAGCCGTACCCGGTAGGGCACATAGACCGTCGGATCCGACTCGAGGTCATGATCGAAGAACGCCCACGGATCGCGCCGCATATCCATCAGCGCGACGGGTCGATCATCGTCATGCCCGCCACCATGGCCTGATCGAAATCGGCCAGCAGTGTGGCCGCCTCGGCGAGCCCGACGGTCCGCTCGATCAGTTTCTGCGGTTGCAGGGAACCGTCCTCGATGAGCGCCAGCATGGCCGGATAGTCGGCGGCCGCCATGCCGTGACTACCGAGCACGTCGAGTTCCCACCCGATGACCCGGGCCATGGGTACGCGCGGATGCCCGCCGATCGGAGGCAGCAGGCCGACCTGCACATGCCTCCCCCGCCGACGAAGACTGAGGATCGCATCGGAGCAGGTCAGCTCACTCCCCACGGCGTCGACGGAGACGTGCGAACCCCCACCGGTCAGCTCACGAACCGCCCCCGAAATGTCCTCGATTGTTTCCAAGGCTGAGCCTGCACCATTCCTAGGAACCGCGCCCTCCCTCTTCCCAGGCACGGAGTCTGCGCCGTTCCCAGGAATCGCGCCCCTGCTCTTCCCAGGCACGGAGTCTGCGCCGTTCCCAGGAATCGGGTCTGTGCTCTTCCCCGGCGTGGGCGTCGCCGCGAGGAGCGTGTGCTCGGCGCCGAGGGCGGCGGCCACGGCGAGCGCTTCCGGGTTGCGGTCCACGGCGATCACGCGGGCACCCAGGGCACGGGCGATCATCACGGCGCTCAGTCCCACGCCGCCGGCGCCGACCACTGTCACCCATTCACCGGCGGTGAGGCGGGCCCGGCCGGCGAGAGCCCGATAGGCAGTGGCGAACCGGCATCCGAGCGCGGCCGCCGCCTCGAACCCGACCCGGGGCGGAATGGCGATGAGGTTGGTGTCCGCGGCGTGCAGGCCGACGTACCCGGCGAACGATCCCCAATGCGTGAACCCCGGCTGTTCCTGGGCAGGACACACCTGCGCCTGCCCGGTCCGGCACCACTCGCAGCGGCCGCACCCGCACACGAACGGAACCGTCACCCGGTCGCCGGCCATCCACCGCTCGACGCCCGCGCCCACTTCGGAGACGACGCCGGCGAGTTCATGCCCCGGTACGTGCGGAAACACGATGTCGTCGTCGTGCCCCGCCCACCCGTGCCAGTCGCTGCGGCACAACCCGGTCGCCTTGACCTCCACGACGACACCGCCCGGCGGCGCCGTAGGTTCCGGCACCTCCCCGATCCGCGGTTGAGTCCGGGCAGAGTCGACGATCACGGCGCGCACGGATGCATCCTGCCAGCTCCACCCACCGTTCCTGAAGCCCGCCCAACCCAGGAACACCATCCCCGCCGAACCTAGGACCAGCCAACCAAGGAATCCACTCCAACCCAGGAGGGCGCCTGAACCCAGGAACGCGCCCGAACCTAGGAACAGCTCGAACCTAGGAACAGAGACAGACACCTAGGAACAAAGCCGTACCCAGGCACACAGCCATACCCAGGCACACAGCCATACCCAGGCACACAGCCATACCCAGGCATGCAGCCAGACCTAGGAACGCGGCCATACCCAGGAACACAGCCGTACCCAGGCACGCGCTGAACCTCGGAACGGGCAAATCGACTCGCCGCCCGCGTACTGGCATGAGGACGTACATTTTCTTAATTGTCAAGTTCCGAGCCGGAATTCGCAGATACGAAGCGCGTCTTGATGACAAGCCAACGAGAGGAAAGCTACAAATACGGGCGCTTTCGAAATGACGGCCCTACAGTTTCCGCCATGTCGAGGAAACGATCCGCCGTCGACGAGGAACAGGCGTTCCTCGATCTGGCCGTAGCCCGCCGCGACCGCATCGCCGCGCAACTCCGGGCCGAACTCGCCGAGCCTGCCGAGGACGCGGTCGACCATTCCCGCCTGCGGATGCTGCGCCGTCAGCACGAGGAACTGCTGCGCGCCCGGGACGGCCTGGTCTTCGGCCGCCTCGACGGGGACGACGGCACGACATTGCACGTCGGACGGGTCGGGCTGCGCGACGAGGACCCGGACGCCGACCCGCTACTCGTGGATTGGCGTGCGCCCGCGGCCCGGCCGTTCTACACCGCCACACCGGTGGATCCGCAGGGCCAGAAACGGCGGCGGCACATTCGCACCGCGGGTACGGCAGTCACCGGCGTCGATGACGAACCATTTCACGGGGATCATGACAGCGACCTCGTCGGCGAAGGCGCGCTTCTCGCCGCCCTCGACGAACGGCGCACCGGCCGCATGACCACGGCCGTCGCCACACTTCAGCGCGAACAGGACGACATCATCCGCGCCGAGGCGACCGGTCCGCTGATCGTCCAAGGCGGCCCTGGCACCGGCAAAACGGTCGTGGCGCTGCACCGCGTCGCATATCTGCTCTTCACCCATCGCCACATGGCGGAACAGGCCGTACTCGTGCTCGGCCCCTCCCCGCGATTCCTCGACTACATCGGTCAGGTGCTGCCCGCACTCGGCGAGACCGCCGTCGTCGCGGCCACCTGCGACACCCTGCTTCCTGGGATCAGCGCCGGCCGCGACGAGTCCCGGGAACTCTCCGAGATCAAGGGAAGGGCGCTCTGGCAGAAAGCCATTCATGGGTACGTGCGGGAGCTGTACCCAGGACCACGCGACCTACGGCTGCGGTGGGACGGCGACTTCTACGTCATTCCTGGGAACACCGTTTCCTCGGCACTGGCGTCGGCCGTATCGGGTCGTTCGTACCATCAAGCCCGCGCAACCTTCGCCGACCACCTGCACCACAACCTCGCCGACGCGGTGGCGGAACAGCGCGAAGCGCTGTTGGAGGAGATGGAGCACGGGTACGAGGACATCCTCGCCCGCTTCGACCGCGCCGCCGGACCAGCAGGGGGCGCCTCGGAGAGCGGCTCGGAGGTGGATGGGCTGCTGTCCGAGGAGGAGATCGACGAGCTGCGCGAGCGGATCGCCGGGGACGCGGCCATCGCCCGGTTCGTCGCGTCGTGGTGGCCGGACCGCGACCCCGCCTCGATGCTGCGAACCTTCCTGACCGACCCGGATCTGCTACGCCGCCATGCCCCGGAACTGTCCGCCGAGGAGATCGCTCTCGTGGTCGCCGACGCGTCAAGCTCTGCGAACGACATCGCAGGTGGAGATTGGGCGCCGGGCGACATTCCTCTTCTCGACGCGATCACCGACCTGCTCGGGCCGCCGGAGGGCGAGGCGGGGACCGGTGGCAGCGCCGACGCGGCGTCCGGGGCACTCGCTGAGCGGGCTCGGCGGCAGCGCGGATGGGTGTATGGGCATGTCGTCGTCGACGAGGCGCAGGAGCTCTCGGAGATGCAGTGGCAGATGGTCCTGCGGCGGTGCCCTACGCGCTCGATCACGGCGGTCGGGGACATCGACCAGGCTGAGGCTTCGCACCGGCACACCACGTGGGCCGAAGCGGTCGGGGCGGCGCTCGGCGAGCGGTGGACCGCCGCCGAGTTGACCATCTGCTATCGCACGCCGCGGGAGGTCATGGAGCTGACCGGGCCGATTCTGGAGAAGGCGGGGAGTGTCAATGCTCCGCCGCGCGCGGTGCGTTCGTCCGGGATCGAGCCGTGGCGGGTCACGGTTCGTCCCGATGAGCTGATCGAGAGCGCTACCGGGGCCGTCGCCGCGCTGCGGCAGCGCTGGGCCGGCGGGACCGTCGGCGTGGTGGCGCCGGCTGCCCTCGTCACCGGGTTGGTGGGTGCGCTGCCGGGCGTGCCGGTGCTGACCGCCACCCAGGCCAAGGGCCTGGAGTGGGATGCGACAGTGGTGATCGACCCCGAGGGCATCGCCGCCGAGCCGCGCGGGTGGAACGGGCTCTATGTCGCGCTCACCCGGTGCACGCAGGAGCTGGGTCAGATCAGCTTGGCCAGGTCGGGGGCGTAGACCGTCATCCAGTGCGGCCGCAGGCGGTAGTAGACGACCTCGTTCTCCCAGTCGAACGCGTCGCCGCCGTAGAACCCCTTCAGGTATTCGAGCAGTTCCGGCCAGTCGCCGGCGGGCGGGTCGGTGACGATCTCGGCGGTTCCGTGGGTGAACACGCCGAGATCCTCGCCGCGTAGATGGGCGACGCTCGCTGCCGGGCGGGCGGCGAGGTGCCGGGCCTTGGCCGCGTTCCGGGCCGTGCCGAAATACCACTTCCCGTGCAGGAAATGACCGTCGACGGCGCTGATCCGGGGTTCGCCCTTGGCGGTCACCGTGGAGAGGGCCAGGGTGCACATCCCGGTCAGGATGCGGGTCAGGTCGGCGGCTTTGACCGTGGTGTGCTCGGTGACGATCGACCGCAGGTGGGCGGTGGATCCGGCCAGCGAGGCGTCGAGCAGTTTCTGGAGTTCGGCGAGTTCCCCGGCAGTTTCACGCACGACCCCACCCTAGCTGCCGGGACAGGCGTCGAGGTCGGCGCGCGAGGCGGGGCCGCCAGCGGCGGGCATCGAAAGTATTGACGGCGTCAATGGCAGATATTACCGTGGCGTCACGGCCGTGTTATAACGTTTCACAATCGCAACGTGTCCGATTACCGCAGTTTATCGGCCCTAGACGAAGCGCTTCGATTCGTCAAGGGGCTCGATGACAGCAACGCGCATTGAAACGATTTGCGACAGGAGCCGCCGTGCCCCGCACCGTCCTCGCTGCAGCCGATCCCGCCCTCACTCCCGCCGATCTTGTGAAATCCCGCAGCACCGGTGCCGCACCAATCAACAAGATCGCGGGGAAAGGCGCGGGCGAAGGCGAGCGCCCCCCGCCCCCGCCCCCGCCCTCACTCCCGCCGATCTTGTGAAATCCCACAGCACCGGCGCTGCACCAATCAACAAGATCGCGGGGAAGGGCGCGGGCGAAGGCGAGCGAGCGGGCACGAGCGCGTCCTCGACCTCGGCGAGGTGCACAACCTCGCCACGATCACCGTCAACAGCGTCGAACTCCCGGCCGCCCTGCGGCACCCGCGCCCCGTCGACGTGACCCACGCGCTCAAGCCCGGCGCCAACACGCTCACCAAACCGGTAACCCTTCGCACCCGAGCCGCCATCACCGCCACCCTGGAGAGAACCCGATGGAGAGAACCCGATGAAGCGTCGTACCGTCCTGGCCGCCGGCGCGGCAGCCGCGCTGCCCTGGCCGTCCGCACCCGCTTTCGCGCACGGCGTCGAGCCGCTGCCGGAGACCGGCGCTAAGTTCCGCTGGTGGTGGCCGCACGGCCTGGTCGACCCGGCGGAGATCGCGCGGGAGGTGGATCAGGTCGCCGACGCCGGGTTCGCCGGCCTGGAGATCCAGGACGTGCACCACAGCGTCCGCGCCGACCTCGACGCGGCCGGCCACGGCTGGGGCACGAAGCCCTGGCGGGACGCCGTCGAGACGGCCCTGCGCCAGGCCCGTAAAAGGGGCATCACCATCGACCTGGCGGTGGGCCCGAGCTGGCCCGCCGCGGTCCCCGGCATCACCCCGGACGACCCGGCCGCGGCGAAGGAGCTGGCGCACACGGTCACGCCGTTCACCGGCAGCGTCACCGTGCCCAGCGAGCCGGGCCAGTGGAAAGCGCAGATCGCCCGGATCACGAACGGCACCACCCTCGACCCGGCCTCGGTGCGCACGGTGAGCCCCGGGGAGACCGTCACGCCGGGCGACGGGAACTGGCTGCTCTTCACGTACACGATCCGGGGTTCCGGACAGGAACCGGAGGGCGGCCCGCACACCGAGCCGGACTCCTACGTCGTCGACCACTTCAGCAAGGCCGGCACCCGGGCCGTCGTCGACGCGTGGAACGAGCTGATCCTCACGAAGCCGATCCGCAGGCTGCTGCGCGACGCCGGCGGCGACCTCTTCGAGGACTCGCTCGAGCTGGAGAGCGACTGGACGATCTGGACACCGGGCCTTGATGCCGAGTTCGCGAAGCGCACCGGGACCGATCTGCTCCCGCTGCTGCCGATCCTGCTCAACCCCAAGGGCAAATACCTTTATTCGTACGCCGGTGACGACACGAACCACGCCCGGGATGCTCTCAACCAGGTGCTGTCCGACCTCTACCACGAGAACCACCTGATCCCGCTGCGCGACTTCGCCCACTCGCTGGGCCTGAAGCTGCGCGCCCAGCCGTACGGCCTCGCCACCGACGCGATCCGCAGCGCCACCCTGCTCGACGTGGCGGAGAGCGAGTCGCTCGGCTTCAAGAACCTGGACGACTACCGGGTGCTCGCGTCGGCCCGGGACATGGCCGGGAAGAAGGTGCTGTCCTGCGAGGCGGCGGCCTACGCGAACGGCGCCTACTCGACCACCTGGAACAAGGTGCTGCAGACCATGGGCAGCGTGTTCGCGGGCGGCGTCAACCAGGCGGTGCTGCACGGGTTCGCGTACAAGGACGCGCCGGGCGCCGCGTGGCCCGGGTTCGCCGCGTTCTCGCCCTACAACGGCAACGGGATCGGGTATGCCGAGGCCTGGGGTCCGCGCCAGCCGACCTGGCGGCACGCCCGGGACATCGCCGGCTGGTTCGCCCGTACCCAAGAGGCTCTTCAAAAAGGCACTGCCCGGGCGGACCTCGCGTTCTTCCGGCAGAAGGGCTGGACGGCCACCGGCATCGGCGCGCCGTGGGCCACGAACGACGGCATCCCGATCGGCTGGACGCACGGTTTCGTCGACGAGGCGTCGCTGGCTCTCCCGGCCGCGAAGCTCCGCGACGGGCGCCTCGGTCCGCCGCGCTACAAGGCGCTCATCCTCGACGGCGACGCCTTCAGGGGCAAGGACCACACCCTTTCGGTACGGGCGGGGCAGCAGATTCTCGGGCTGGCACGTAAGGGGCTGCCGACCGTCGTGATCGGCAACTGGGCGGACGTGCACCCTCCGGCGCTCCAGCCGATCCTGACGGCGCTGCTCGCGCTGCCGATGGTACGGAACGTCGCCGACCAGACCGGCATCCCGGCCGCCCTCGAGGAGCTGGGCGTGCAGCGGGACGTCGAATACCAGCGGTCGACGCTCATGACCGTGCGGCGGGTGGACGGCGACACCGACCACTACTACCTGGCGAACGCGCGGCACGCGGAGAACCGGACCATCACGGCCATCGACCACGACGTGTGGCTCACGACCTCGTCGCGGTCGTCGGTGCCCGTGGTGGTCAATGCATGGACGGGCGTCGTCGAGGGCATTCCTTTCGTGCGCGACGGTGTTCGGGTGCGTGTGCGGGTCTCCTTGCAGCCGGGTCAGTCGATGTTGCTGACGTTCTCCCGGCGGCGGATCCCGACAACTTTCCGGACATTTACCGAAATTTCCACTCAACTCGACAACTGGGAACTCGAGGTCGAGGACTGGCAGCCCACCGGCGTCACGAAGCAGAACGTCACGCTCACCGCACTGGCCCCCTGGTCGTCGATCCCGTCACTCGCCGACGTCTCCGGCATCGGCCGCTACCGAACCACGGTCACCGTGCCGGCCGCCACGAAGGCCCTGCTCGACCTCGGCAAGGTGGTCGATACCTGCCGGGTCCGGGTGAACGGCCGCCTCGCGCCGCCGATCGACGTTCTCCGGCCGGTCGCCGACATCACGTTGAAGCGCGGCGCCAACACGATCGAGGTCGAGGTCGCCACCACCCTGCTCAACCGCCTGCGCACGACCAGCCCCGCCGTCTTCGGCATCGCCGCCCGCCAGCAGTACGGCCTGCTCGGCCCGGTCACCCTTCGGAGCTACCGATGAGACGTCGTCCCGTCCTGGCCGCCGGCGCCGTGTCGGCCCTCCCCCTGCCGGCGACATGGAGGCCGAGGACTTCGTCGACGCGGCGGTGGCCCTCCCGATCGGCGCCTGGACACACGTGGAGATCCGGGTCGCCGCAACCCTGACCTTCCTGATCAACGGTGACTCGGTCCGGCCGCTGTCGCCTGCTTGTTGCCGCGTCGTGCGGTGGTGATCGAGGTGACAGTGGGACGGGTGGGGGTGGCGGGCATTCTCAGGCGGGTGAAAGCGTTCCGTCGGTGCGGGACGATGGAGCCCACGACGAACGAATGAGGTGCGCACATGAGCACGGAGAAGGCGATCCTCGCCGGCGGCTGCTTCTGGGGCATGCAGGACCTGATCCGCAAGCGTCCCGGGGTGGTCACCACGCGGGTCGGCTACACCGGCGGTCACGTGGAGAACGCGACGTACCGCAACCACGCCGGCCACGCCGAGGCCATCGAGATCATCTTCGACCCGGCGGTCACCTCGTACCGTGACCTGCTGGAGTTCTTCTTCCAGATCCACGACCCGACGACGCTGAACCGCCAGGGCAACGACATCGGCGACAGCTACCGTTCGGCGATCTTCTTCGAGTCCGACGAGCAGAAGCGCGTGGCCGAGGACACCATCGCCGACGTCGAGGCCTCCGGACTCTGGCCGGGCAAGGTGGTCACCGAGGTGACGGCCGCAGGCCCCTTCTGGGAGGCCGAGCCCGAGCACCAGGACTACCTGGAGCGAATCCCGAACGGCTACACCTGCCACTTCCCCCGCCCCAACTGGAAACTCCCCCGCCGAGCCCAGTAGCCAGTTCCCCGGGCGCGCGCCGAACCAAGGCGCGCGCCCGTCCCATGAACACCCCACGAACCCGCAACTCACTCCTGCCCAGGAACGCCCACACCCAGGCACCCACCGTCCCTAGGCAAGCCCCGTTCCTAGGCACGGCACCTCCCGTTCCTGGGCACCGCCGGTCTCCGTTCCTAGGCACGGCGCCTCCCGTTCCTGGGCACCGCCGGTCTCCGTTCCTGGGTACCGCAGGGCTCTCCTCCGAGGCACCGCCGCGCCTCCTTCCTGGGCACACGTCATTCCTGGGCACCGAGCTTCCTGGGCACTGAGCTTCCTGGGCACGCACCGTTCCCGGGCACGCGTCGCTCGTTCCTCGGCACGGGACTTCGGGCGGGTGGGTGGGTGGGGGTGATCGTTGGGCGGGTATTGGTGGGGCGTGGATATGCGCTTCGACGGGTGGATTGCTGGGCTGGGGACCGGCAGCGGGACCCGGATCGTCGTGGGGCACTGGCCCGTCTCGCCGTTCGGGGCGGTCAGTGACGTCATGGTCGAGCATGCGGATGGGCGGCGGGTGCTGCTTGCGCCCAGTGAAGAACTGGGGTGGTTCGTCGCTGACACGTATTCGTTCGACCGGGTGGAGACGGTTCCCGTGGAGGTTCGGCGGGATGGGGCTCGGTGGAGTGTGGATGCCGGGCCTCTGGAGTTGCGGTTCGGGATCGGCGGGCGGGGCGGGCTCGGGATTCTGCTGCGGGCGGTGCCTACGGTTGTGGCTCGGCGGCTTGCCTGGGTGCGGTTGATTGATACCCCGGCACGGCTGCTGCGCGGGGTTCGTACCTATGGCAGCGCCGGGAACGGCCGGCGGGAGTGGTATGCGGCCCAGGACCTTCATCGGATCGTGGCGGCGAGTGCGAGTCTGGGCGGAGAGGATCTCGGCGGGCTGACCGACATCGATCCGCCGGTGAAATTCGGGTTCGGGTCCACGCCGCCGTTTCCCGCGCTGGTCCGGGTCACCACCACGGTCCGGCTGCCGGATGTTTAATGTGGACGGATAACGTGCAAGTCCTTCACCATGAGACGCGCAACCCTCGTACCCATGGCGGTCGTCGCTCTCACGGTGAGTGGCGCGGTGCCCGCTCACGCGATCGCCAACGGTGACCCGGTCCGGAACGGGAAGTTCGGCTTCTCGGTGAAGCTGACCATGACGGGCATTCCCAGGGCGGACGGCGGCAAGCGGGACAGCGCCTGCTCCGGGGCGTTGATCGCGCGCCAGTGGGTGATCACGGCCGGGCACTGCTTCCGGGACGCCGGCGGGCAACGGGTGGAGCGGCCGGTCGCGGACGTCACCACGGCCACGGCAGGGCGTACGGATCTCGGAAGTGATCGTGGCATGGAGACCGAGGTCGTCGCGGTGCGCCAGTCCCCCACCGCCGACGTGGCGCTCGCGAAGCTGGCGGAACCGGTCACCGACGTCCGCCCGATCAGGCTGAGCCGGACCGCCCCGCAGGAGGGCGCCATCGTGAGGTTCACCGGGTACGGGTCGGTGACCAGCGTCAACCCCGTCCCGGAGCAGAGGCTGCGGACCGGCCAGATGGTCGTCGTCTCGGTGACGGAATCGGTCACCGGGATGAGCGGTCACGCGCCGCAGGAGAATACGACGCCCTGCCCGTACGATTCGGGTGGTCCTTTCTTCCTGCAAGGACATCGGGGTCCGGCGCTGGTGGCCGTGGTCAGCAACGGGCCGTCGTGCCCGCACACCGGGGTCGAGCGGGCCGCGCGGACCGACAACATCACCGGATGGATTGATCAAGCCGTGCGGCAGGGGACGCCCTGATGAGGCGGCCGCGGGAGAAGACCATCAGACCCGCGGCGCCGGCAACCGGCGGATCAGGCGGTGGACGATCAGTAGCGGGATGATCGCGACGCAGCAGATCATGCCCCACTCGATCACCCAGATGTTGCGGGCCGGGTCGCGCCAGGGCCCCAGGAGGGCGCGACGGCCTGCACAGGACCTTCACGCGATCTCTACAGCGTCACCCACTCCGTGCAGACGACGTCGTTGTTGTGGATCTCGGTGCCGATGGAGGGGCCGACGCGGCCCTTCAGGCTGGACTTCGCGCCGAACGAGGTGTGCGTGTGCACGCCCCGCCCGCAGGCGCGGATCGCGATGTCGGTCATGGAGAAAGCGCTTGTGTACGTACTGGAGTAGCCGACCGGCACGACCCGCTCGTTCACGGTGCCGAGGCTGATGGTCGCCCCGCCGTCCTGCGAGGTGTCCATCCACGCCGACGGGCCGTAGATCTTGGTGATGTAGCCGCTGCGCCAGTCGTCGTCGAGCGTGATCAGGGCATAGGCGCACTGCCGGGACGGCGAGTAGCGCAGCACCACGTCGGCCTCGTAGTCGTCGACGCCGAAGTCGGCGAACTCCCCCTCGAACTCGGCGTCGGCCCGATCCCACCGGGACACCCCCGTCCGGGTGGACTCGACCATGTCGGGCTCGGCCGCGACGTCCCGGGACACCGCGCGGGTGTCGTCGCAGTGCGGGTTCGGGGCGGCCTGGGCCGGCGCCGCAACGGATGCTCCGACGATGCCGCCGGCGACCATCGCGGCGACAGAGGTGCGGAAGGCGAGGGCTGGGCGAAAACGGACGTCCATGGCGGGTTCCTCTCGGCTGGTTCCTCTGCCTCCGTACACCTGCCGGGGCCGCAGCCGGTTCAGCGGGTCACCCGGAAGGGGTCGTAAACGGTCACGCGATAGGTTTCTCGGGTGGGAGTGACTCTTGAGGACGTGGCCGAGCGGGACGGATGGCGCTGCTGGGTGTGCGACGAGCCGGTGGACGCCGACATGTCGGTGAACGACCCGCGCGGGCCCAGCGTCGACAGCCGGACGGCGGACCGGAAGGCCAAGGTCGCCGAGCGGCTCGCGCACCGGGCCTGCAACAGCCGCAAGGGGGCCGTCAAGGTCGTCATCGCCTGGCCGGACCGGCTGAACGTGATCGAGCCGGCCCCGCTGATCACCGTGGCGGAGCGGCTCGAGCGCAAGGGTGGCCGGGAGCTGGTCGCCCGATGCCCGAGCAGGCGGGACGCGCAGGAGGCGGCCGACTGGCTGGCCGACCGGTTCTCCCGCCTGGTGCCCGGCCTGCCGGTGACCACGAGCGTCGACGCGGGCGGCGGCCAGTTCCTGGTGGCGCTGTCCGCGGGTCGCCGCTGAGGCCGAGGGCCGGGTAAGACAGGAGGCCGAAGGGGCCGGGCAAGGCAGGAAGCCGGGAGGCCGCGGATCAAGGCCTCTTGGCGAGAAGAGGCACACCGTCGCCCACGAGATCCGGCAGGACCGCGGGCCGGCCGGCCAGGGCGAGCATCACCGCCTCCCCCGTGCCGCGGACGACCGGACCCTCGCCCCAGGCCCAGTCCAGGTCGGACGCCTCGAAGCGCAGGCCGGCCGGGCGCGCCTTCGGCGTGAAGCCGACCGCCCGGCCGCCGGTCAGGAAGTCGAGGGAGATTCGCAGGCGGTCCGGGTCGAGGGCGTGCGGGAGTCCGAGCGGCCGGCGGATGTCCTGGCTGTGGACCTGCAGGTCGGTCAGGGCGCCGGGATATCCGACGACCGGCGGCCGGAACGGGTCGGTGGCGTGCCGGCGCAGCAGGTCGGCGAGGTCGGCGGCCGGGCGCCGGGCGGTCAGCGCGGCCAGCCGGGCGTTGGCCCGGTGGATGCTGAAGCCGCTGGTCACCAGCAGGCGGAACGCCGTCAGGTTGGAGGCCGCGACGACCGCGACCAGGTGACCGACCACCTCCTTGGCGGTCCACGCGTCGCACAGGCTGCGGGTGGCGAGCTGCTGCTCGGTCAGGGAGTCGACCAGGTCGGCGAGGCGGCGGCGTTCATCGGCGATCATGTCCAGAATCTCCACCGCCTGGAGGGTACTAACCCTCCGCAGGTGGGGTCAGCAGATAGTCGTCGGCGTCCGGGTTCCACTCCAGCCCGATCATGCCGGCCGTGGCCGCCGCCCTGGCGAACTGGAGGAAGCTCCGGTATCCCAGCTTCTTCTCGCTGAAGTCGGGCGCCATCTTGCGGACCTTGTTCTTCAGGCCGGACAGGGCCACCGGGCCGGACCCGGCCAGCTCGGTCACGACGGCGCGGAGCAGGCCGAACGCCGCCTCCCGGTCGCCGTGCTCGGGCAGCGAGACCTCCGGGTCGCCCTTGCCGGCCAGCTCGATGACGCCGGCGCCGGCCAGGTGGCGCAGCAGCTCGCCGAAGGCGCGGAAGCCGTGGTCGGCCTCGTTGAACGTCGGGTCCTTGCGCAGCAGCGTCCGCTTCAGGGTGGAGGCGGTCACCGCGCCGCTGCCGCTGCGCTGCAGGCCGGAGACGGTCTGCGCGACGAGAGCGGCCAAACTCTCGGAGTCGGAGGGCGCTTCCTCGGAAGAAGGAGAAGAGGTGGCCGGCGCGGGCGAGACGGGCGCCGCCGCCTTGGCCCGGCGGGGACGGGACGGCGGGATCTCCACCCCGTCGAGGTGGTCGTAGAAGAGGAATTCGTCGCAGGCCGGCGGCAGCAGCGCCGAGGTGCTGCGCTCCACGCCCACCCCGATCACCCGCTTGTTGAGGGCGCGCAGCTTGTCGACGAGCGGGGTGAAGTCGCTGTCCCCGGTGCAGAGCACGAACGTGGAGATGTACTCCCGCTCGAACGCCAGCTCCAGCGCGTCGACGGTCATCTTGATGTCGGCCGCGTTCTTCCGGGAGGCGCCCATCCGCTGCGGGATGTCGATCAGCTCGACGTGCGAGCGGGTGAGCATCCGGCGGTCCTCGTCGAAGTAGGACCAGTCGGCGTACGCCCGCCGCACCACGACACGGCCGCGCTCGGCGAGCGCGTCCGCGACCGGGCGCAGGTCGAAGACCATGCCACCGAGGTGCTCACGTGCCCCGATGGCCAGGTTCTCGTAGTCCAGGAACAGGGCGATCCGCTCTTCTTGATCCACGCCGGTCAGCGTACCCACGGCGGAGGATCAGCAACCCGGCCGTGGCCGCCACCACCTGGACGGCGGCGATCACGGCGAGCAGCAGCCCCGAGCCCGCGTGCGAGAGCAGGCCGCCGGCCGCCGCGCCGGCCGCCGCCGAGGTCACCTTGATGCCGGCGCCGAGCGTGAACACCTGCGTGCGCATCGAGGACGGGGACTCGCGGTCGCGGACCGAGAAGAGCGCCACCGTGACCGGGCCCATCAGCAGGCCGGCCAGCGCGATCACCGGCCACGTGCCGGGCAGGAACGCCGGCGGCAGGAACGGGACGGCCATCGCCGCCGTACACAGGAGCAGGGTGCGCTCGGGGTGCCGGTGCACCACCGGGATGCGGGTGGTGAGCAGCGAGCCGATCAGCCCGCCGACCGCCGTGACCGCCATGATGAGGCCGGTCAGCGGCGGGTCGTGCCGGGCCGTCGCGATCGCGGCGGCGGCGAGCGGCAGCGCCCCGAACCCGAACTGGCTGATGCCGGTGGCGGCGGTGACGGCCCCTAGCCGTGGCCGGCGGGCCATCACCACGAACGCGGACAGCGGCCGCACGGCACGTGTCCCTCGTACCGATGAAGGGCTGGACCCCAGCGGAAGGGTGAGGAAGGCCGCGGCACCCAGCAGGGCGAAACCGCCCAGGGTGACCATCGACCAGGCCGCGCCGGCGAAGCCCGCGACCAGCGCGGCGAGCGCCGGACCGGCGATGCCCGCGACCGAGTAGGTGGTGGCGTCGAAGCCGAACGCGCGGCCGGTGTTCTCCGGGACGAGCTCGCGGATGAGGCTGCTCAGGCCGCCGAAGAGCAGCGGCGCGAGGCAGCCGCCGACCAGCAGCAGCGCCGCGGCCGCCCAGGTGGCCGGGCCGACCAGCACCGCGGCGCCGGTCAGGGCCAGCGCGTAGGCGACGAAGGCGGCCAGGTAGAGCGGCTTGCGGCGGCGGGCCCGGTCGGCGGCGGCGCCGGCCAGCGGGGCGGCGGCCACGTGCGGGACCATCAGCGCCGCGACGAGCAGGCCGCCCACCGTGGCGCTGCCGGTCTGGTCCAGGGCGAGCAGCACGATCGAGACGCGGGCGCCCTCGTCGGCGAGGCGGGCGCCGATCGCGGCGGCCAGGTAGCGCGGGAGGACCGGGATCACGCCGGGACGTCCTCCACCATGCTGAACGGCGCCCGCAGCAGGCCCGCTGCGGTCCTCACCTCGTAGCGCGTGCGCCCCCGCTTCACGATGGTCCCGACCAGGCCGTGGTAGCGCCCGCCGCCGGTGAGCCGGACCCGCGCGCCGACCGGGAGCGTGACCGCGGACGAGGAGAGCCGGCCCAGCTCGGCCAGGTACGACGGATGCATCGGCGCGGGCGCCCCGTCGTGCGTCCAGTCGAACACGGCGGCCGCGTCGAACCGGGGCGAGCAGTCGAGGCAGGACCGCACCCGGGTGGGCCGGCGATGCGCCGTGGTCCGGTGCCCGGCCGGGCACACCCCCACCCACCGGCCGTCGATCCGTGGTGCCTCCGCCGGCACGCACCGCATCCCCGAGCAGCCGATCCGCACGGCGATCCGGCGCCACACCCGGTCGTGGCCGTGCGCCGGACCGGCCAGCGCGTGCGCGATCTCGTGCAGCACGGTGTCGGTGACCTGCTCGACGCTGTACAAGGCGGTGAGCGGGCGGGACAGCCCGATCACCCGGCGGCCGTGATGGCACACCCCGGCCCGGGTCTTGGCGTCGTCGAAGGCGAACGTCCAGCCTGTCAGCCCGTGCCGGGCCATCAGTCCGGTCGCGAGCGCACGGGCGTCGGTCGATTGCACCGTGCCAGGTTACGCAGGAGGCATGAGGAACCGGCGGATTGGGGAAGTGACGGGTGATGTCCGCGTCGATGGAAGCCGTTCGCCGGCTCATGGATCTGCGGCACCGCGGCCGGGCCGAGGACCTGCCGCAGGTGCTGGCCACTGCCGCGCCCCTGCTCGACGCGGCGTCGGTGACCGTGCTGCTGGTCGACTACGGTCAGCTGGCCCTGCATCCGCTGCGCGGGTCGACCGGCGCGTCGATCGACCTGGAGGGCACCGAGGCGGGCCTCGCGTTCACGACGGCGCAGCCGCGGTGGGCCGACGGGTGCGTGTGGCTGCCGCTGCTGCACGGCGCCGAGCGCCTCGGTGTTCTCCAATTTCAGACGAAAAATCCGGATCTGCACGATTTGGAGATCATCGCGGCCCTCGTGGCCGAGCTCATCGCGAGCCGCCGCTTCTACGGCGACGCCGTCGAGCACACCCGCCGCCGCATGCCGATGCAGCTGGCCGCCGAGATCGTCTGGAACCAGCTGCCGCCGCTCACCTTCGCGGTCGACGGCACCATGGTCACGGCGGTCCTCGAACCCTGCTACGAGGTGGGCGGCGACGCCTTCGACTACGCCGCGAACGGCGACACCCTGCACGTCGCGCTCTTCGACACGGTCGGCCACGGGATGAGCGCCAGCGCGCTGACCACGCTGACGCTGAACACCTACCGCAACGCGCGCCGCTCCGGCCTCTCACTGCTCGACACCTGCCGCTCGATCGACAAGTGGATCCGCTCGCAGTATCCGGGCGCGTTCGTCACGGCGCTGCTGGCCGAGCTCGACATGGCGACCGGGACGTACCGCCGGATCAGCGCCGGCCATCCCGCCGAGCTCTTCCTCCGCGACGGGCGCGCCCTGCCGCCGCTACCGACCCCGAACGGGCTCCCCCTCGGCCTCGGCCACATGCTCCCCCGCCCGCCCCGGGTGATCGAGGAGCAGCTCCGGCCGGGTGACGCGCTGGTCCTCTACACCGACGGCATCACCGAGGCCCGCGACGCCGCCGGAACCCTCTTCGGCGTGGAGCGCCTCGGCGACTTCCTGCTGCGCGACCTCGGCCGCGGCATCCCGGCCCCGGAGATCATGCGGCGGCTGGTCCAGGCCATCGTCTCCTATGAGGAGGGCGAGCTGCGCGACGACGCTACCGCGGCCATGCTGCAATGGCGCCGGCATTAGACCATCTTCGGTACGCCGGAGTCGCCTGCGCAGGGTGTGATCCTTCTTCGACGACCCTGAGCGTGGAGGGGACGGCGAGCCGTGCCAGCACCGCCCGCACGCACGGTCCCGCGATCAGATAGCACTCGATGCCCCGCACCTGGCACTGCTCGTGCACCGCGAAGACGGCGCGGACGCCCGCCGCGGCCAGCACCTCCAGCCCGCGCAGGTCGACCACGACGGTGTGCGGCGGGCCGAGCCCGGCCAGCGTCCGCCGGACCAGACCGGTGAAGAGGGCGGCCGTCCCGGCGTCCAGCGCGTCCCGGACGGTCACCGTGGTCCGGTCCGCGACCGACTCGACGCTCATCGGCGCGTGCGCCCGCATGTCCGCGACGTGGGCCAGCGCCTTGCCCACGCCGGCGACCAGCCGCGCCTCGCTGTGGCGGCGGCCGGGTCCGCGGTAGTAGAGCGTCAGCAGGCCGAGGACCCGGCCCTCCCCGTCGTGCAGCGGGTGGCAGTGCATCGCGCGGAAACCGGCGTCCAGCATCGGCCCGCGGATCGCCAGGCCGGCGAACGCGGCGTCGCCGATGTCGTCGATCACGGCGGGCTCGCCGGGCGGGTGGTCGAGCAGCGACGGCGGCAGGCCCCGGTGCCGGACCAGCCGCATCGCGTCGCTCACCGGGTCGCGGACCCGCAGCTGGCAGGCGTCGGCGCCGGCGACGCTCTGCGCCGCCACCATGACCGCGGCGTGCACGATCGTCTCGTCGGCGAGCGCGAGGAAGTCGTCGGCGCCGAGCGTGTCGGCGTCGCTGCGCAGCCGGAGCCGGAACGCGCTCAGGATCGCGCGGCGGCTGGCCCTCATCTCCGCGTCGATGAGTCCCTGCTGCACCCGCCCGCGCTGGACGGTCACGGCCAGCATCGGGTCGGGCGGCCAGTCCGTCCCCGCGGGGCTGTGCGGTCTATCCGGCATGGCAGCCGCGTTCCCCGTAATGCCCGGTTGAACCGGTCGGGCTCGTGCCGATCTCCCATCCGGATCGCCGGAGTCGCCATCGGTGTCGCCGGGACGGGTGAGGCTATGCTGGCACCAGTTTCGGACGAATCTCTCGTACTGATCCGATGGCGGCGGAGTAGGTATGACGAGCACCAGGATCTTCGAACGACTGCAGCCGGGCGACCACGTCTGTGTGGTCGTCGACGACGACGCCCAGCAGGCCCGCGGCGTCGCCGGCTACATCCGGGCCGGTCTGCGGCAGCGGCAGCGCGTCGTCTTCTACGGTGACCATTCCGACCTGCTCGAGCGGGAGCTCGTGGCGCACGGCGTCGACTCCGCGGCGGCGAGCGCCGCCGGCCGGTTGAAGATCGTGGCGCCGCACCGGTCGTACCTGGCGTCCGGCCGCTTCGAGCCGGAGGCGACGATCGAGGCGTGGCGGGTGGAGTCGGCCGCCGCCGAGGCCGACGGCTACCACGGCCTGCGGGTCGGCGGGGACATGTCGTGGGCGTCCCGGCCGCTGCCCGGCGCCGACCGCCTGAGCTGGTACGAGGGCCAGGTCAACCGGGTGTTCGCGGACGGTTTCATCACGGCGGCCTGCTTCTACGACCGGGGGCTGTTCACCCCGGCGTTCCTGCGCGAGGTGGCGGGCGCCCACCCCGGTTCGACGGGCGCCGGGTCCGGGGAGGACCTCGCGCCGCAACTGCGGATGATCCGTACGGTGGATCCGCCCGGTCTCCGGCTCGAGGGCGAGGCCGACCTCGTCAACCGTGCGGCGCTGCGCGCGGTGATGCGCTCGCTCGCCGAGGACACCCCGGACGACGGGCGGCCGCTGACCGTCGACGTGTCCGGCCTGCGCTACGCCGACGCCTCCGCGGCCCGGACGCTGCTGCACCCCGCGCTCGTGTCCGGCCGCCGGGTGCGGCTGACCGGCTGCTCCCGGGTGCTGCGCCGGGTGCTGGCCTTCCAGGGCGCCGGCTCGGTTCCGGCCTTCACCATCGAAGCGGCGAGCCAGGACGCGGCGGCGGCGTTCGAGGAGGCGCGCCCATGACGGCCGAGGCGCCCACCACCGAGCATGCCGAGGCGGCCGACGCCGAGTTCGAGCATCCGGGCCTGCTCTACCACGACCCCGACGAGTACGTGAAGGTCACGGCCGCGTTCGTCGAGGAGGAGGTCGAGGCGGGGAACCCGGCGCTGGTGGCCGTCCCCGGCGCCAACCTGGTGCTGCTGCGCGAGGCCCTGCGCGACTGCGGCGACGCGGTCACCTTCGCCGACCTGGCGGTGGCCGGCCGCAATCCGGGGCGGATCATCCCGGAGCTGCTGCTCAGGTTCGCCGACGCGCACCGCGGCCACCGGATCGCCGTCGTCGGCGAGCCGATCTGGCCCGGGCGGACCGCCGTCGAGTACCCGGCGTGCGGGCTGCACGAAGCCCTCATGAACGCGATCTTCGCGGGCCGGGACGCCACGGTGCTCTGCCCGTACGACGCGACCGGCCTCGACCAGGACCGGCTGCGCGACGCCTGGCTGACCCACCCCGTGATGATCACCTCGGGCGGCCGCCGGCCGAGCCCGTGGTACGCCGACCCGTTCACGGCGGCCGCCTTCTTCAACCGCCCGCTGCCGCCGGTCCCGCCCGCCGCGGTGACGCTCCCGTTCAGCGTGGTAGGCGAGCTCGGCCTGATCCGGCGCTTCGTCACCGGCCACGGCCGCGCGGCGGGCCTGCACCCGGACGCGCTCGACGACCTGGTCGTCGCCGTGAACGAGCTGGCCGAGAACACCATCCTGCACACCCCGGCCGGCGGCACGGTCGCCCTCTGGTGTGAAGACGGCGTGGTGGTGTGCCAGATCGACGACACCGGGCAGCTGACCGACCCGCTCGCCGGCCGGATCCCGCCGCCGGTGACCACCGAGGGCGGCCGCGGCCTGCTGCTCGCGAACCAGCTCTGCGATCTCGTCCGGATGCACGCCCACCCGGCCGGGACCAGCATCCGCGTCCACATGGCGCTCGGCTGATTCGATATTCGCCGAAACGGGTAAGGGCGCGCGAAAACATTTGCCACCCGCCAATTGTTTCGCGCTGCCGAACGGTCATACTTCATGCGCTGCTCCACGAGGAAAGGGCCCGGCCATCCACCACATCGACAGTGCGCGCGTCCACGAGGGACAGACGTGACGACGCTGTCCGTGGCCGGGCCGGAACGTCTCCGCGTCCTGCTCGTGGAGGACGACACCGGTGACGCCTTCCTGGTCGGCGAGCTGCTCGCGGACAGCCCCGGCACGTTTGACCTCACCGTGGCCGGCACCTTCGCCGAGGCGCAGACCCTGCTCGCCGGCATCGACTGCGTCCTGCTCGACCTCGGCCTGCCCGACGCCGAGGGCATCGAGGGCCTGCGCAAGCTGCTCGCCGTCGCGGGCGACGCCGCCGTCTGCGTGCTGACCGGCCGCTCCGACGAGCACCTCGGCGTCGTCGCGGTGGCCGAGGGCGCCCAGGACTACCTGATCAAGGGCCAGGTCGACGGGGTACTGCTGGCCCGGTCGCTGCGCTACGCGGTCGAGCGCCGCCGGGCCGACGAGAACGCCCGCCGGCTGCACGACGCCGAGCTCCAGCAGGCCGAGTCGGCCCGGCTCGAACGCGGCCTGCTCCCCCAGCCGCTGATGAGCACCGACGCGGCCGCGGTGCACACCTTCTACCGCTCGGGCCGCGGCTCCGGCCTGCTCGGCGGGGACTTCTTCGACGTGGTGCAGACCGGCCCGCACACGCTCCAGGCGATCGTCGGCGACGTCTGCGGGCACGGCCCGGACGAGGCCGCGCTCGGCGCCGAGCTCCGGGTCGCCTGGCGGGCGCTGATCCTGGCCGGGGTGCCGGCCGGCAACGTGCTGCCCGCCGTCGAGCAGGTGCTGGTCAGTGAGCGCCGGGCCCGCGAGGTGTTCACCACGATCGCGATGACGACCGTCGACCTCGCCGCGAACCGGGCCACCGTCCGGCTCGCCGGGCATCCCGCGCCGATGCTGCTGACCGGCGGCGACGCCGCGCCGATCGCGGCGCCGGCCGGGATCGTGCTCGGGGTGCGCCCGCGCCCGGCGCCGGTGTACGAGACCGCGCTGCCGGACGGCGACTGGTCGCTGCTGATCTACACCGACGGGCTGATCGAGGGCCACACCCCGGACGGCGGCAGGCTCGGCCAGGCCGGGCTCGCCGACCTGCTGCGCGCGTCCGCGGACGTGCCGGTGGAGGCCGTGCCGGAGTGGCTGGTGAACCGGGCCGAGCGGGCCAACGGCGGTCCGCTCGCCGACGACGTGGCGATGCTCCTCATGACAAGGAAGGGTCGATGAGCTGGTTCTCCCTGCGCTCCTGGACACTGCGGCGCCGGGTCGTGGCGCTGTTCGTCATAGCCGGGATCCTGATGGCCGGCCTCGGTCTCGTCGCCGTGGTCATCACCGCGGACAGCAACCGGAACCTCGACGTCATCCTGGAGAAGACCGGCCCGATGCGGGTCGCCGGTGAGGAGCTGAACGCCGCCTACCTGGACCAGGAGACGTCGATCCGCGGCTTCGCGCTGAGCGGCTCGGCGCAGAGCCTCCAGCCGTACGAGCGGGGCCGCCAGGCCGAGCGGGAGCTGCTCGCGCAGATCGAGTCGCTGAACGCCGAGGACGGCCACGCGGCGATCGCCGAGGACCTGGGCCTGGTCCGCGAGCTGGCCGCACGCTGGCAGGCCGACGTCGCCGAGCGGGTCATCGCCGGCGTGCGGTCCGGGGACACGTCGCAGCAGCTCGACGAGGCGGCGAGCACGGCACGCTTCGACGACCTGCGGGCCGGGGTCGACGAGCTGCGGGCGGACATCCTCGCCCTGCGCAACGAGGCCGCGGCCGCTGCCCGTCGTACCGGGAAGATCTTGATCGTCCTGGAGATCACTGCCGCGGGCATGGTGATCGTGGTGGGCGCGGCGATGCTGCTGCTCCTCGACCGGCTCGTCAGCCGGCCGGTGACCACCCTCGCCGGCCAGGTGCGCCAGGTCGCGGCGGGCGACTACGACCGGCGGATCGAGAGCGGCGGTTCCCCGGAGCTGCGCGGGCTCGCCACCGACGTGGACGGCATGCGGCGGCAGATCGCGGCCGAGCTGAGCCAGGTGCGCGAGGCCCGCCGGCAGGTCGAGGCCGCCAAGGAGGAGCTCGAGCTCAAGGCCGCCGAGCTCACCCGCTCGAACCGGGATCTCGAGCAGTTCGCCTACGTCGCCTCGCACGACCTGCAGGAGCCGCTGCGCAAGGTCGCCAGCTTCTGCCAGCTGCTGCAACGCCGGTACGCCGGTCAGCTGGACGCCCGCGCCGACCAGTACATCGCCTTCGCCACCGACGGCGCGCAGCGCATGCAGCGGCTCATCAACGACCTGCTCGCGTTCTCCCGGATCGGCCGGCTCACCACTGGTTTCCGCGGCGTCGACCTGAACCGGGTGATGACCGAGGCGACCTCGCAGCTGGCCGCGCGCACCGGCGACGACGCCCGGATCACCTGGGACGAGCTGCCGGCGGTCAACGGCGAGGAGCCGATCCTCACCGCCGTCTTCGTCAACCTGATCGGCAACTCGCTCAAGTTCCGCCGCCCGGACGTGCCGCCCGAGGTGCACGTCTCCGCGGTCCGGGACGACGACCAGTGGAAGATCAACGTGCGGGACAACGGCATCGGGATCGAGGCCGAGTACGCCGACAAGGTGTTCGTCATCTTCCAGCGGCTGCACCCGCGCGATGCCTACGAGGGAACCGGCATCGGGCTCGCCATCGTCAAGAAGATCATCGAGTACCACGGCGGCCGGATCTGGCTCGACCTCGACGCCACGCCGGGCGCGTCGGTGTGGTTCACGCTTCCGGCGGCCCCGGGCGAACCGGACGAGACCGAGCTGATCCCCGAGGCCGCCGCCGTCTGACGCCTCAGCGCGCGATGAGCCGGGTCGCCGCCGTCAGCAGGGAAACGCCCTGCTCGGCGGCGGCCAGCCGGAGCCGCGCGTAGGCGTCGCCGTCCTCCTCCATCAGGGTGAGGGCGAGCTGGATCGTCTCCCGCACGCACTGCGCCTCGGCGAGGCCGTTCACCAGCTCCTCGCCGCCGGCGTCCAGGTCCTCGGCGAGGGGCAGCTCCGGGTCGTACGCGGCGGCGATCCCGCCGGCCAGCGACTCCATGGCGGCGGGGTCGCTGCCGTACAGGTCCAGCGTCGCCACGGCGGCGCCGCTGCCGGTCGTGAGCGGCGCCGACACCACCCGCAGGCCCATCCCGGCGGCCTCCTCCCGGAAGTGCGGCCAGGAGATCGTCTTCGCCGAGCCGTCCTCCTCGCCGAGGTCGCTGACCAGTTCCCCGCCGACGGCCACGGTGCACGAGCCGTCGTCGGGCCGCGCGCAGATCGCGGCGTAGTCGACCCCGCCGATCCGGGCGGCCGCCAGTTCGGCTATCCCCTGCAGCCGGACATCGAGGTCCGGCATGTCGTCCGGCGTCTCGGCGAGCGCGACGACCGCTTCGGCCAGCGGTTGCCGCGTGCTGGTTGGAGTCCGTGTGGGTGGGGATGTCGTCATCACCCTGCTCCCTCCAGTAGTCGATCGTGGTGAGGTTGGTACCCGCCTAGAGGGCCGCTACACCAATGTCAACGCCTGTCCCCTGTGGGAAGGCTGAAGGTTTGGCACTAGGGTGACGCGATGCGATTGAAGAAGTGCCTCATCGGGGTGGCGGTCGTCGCCGTCGTGCTCACCGGCGGCGCCGGTGAAGCGATGGCGGCTCCCGCCAAGGCCACTGTCTCGGCTGCCAAGACCGTCAAGCACGTCTTCCCGGTCAAGGCGAAGAACGTGTCGTTCCACAAGACCCACTCCGGGTACCCGGCCACCGACATCTTCGCCGCCTGCGGCAAGCCGTTCGTGGCCACCACCAGCGGCGTCGTGCTCGAGGTGAGCCGGGTCGACAAGTATAGGAAGGGCATGAAGGACGGCCCCTACAACGGCGGCAAGTTCGTGTCCATCCAGGGTGACGACGGCGTCCGCTACTACGGCTCGCACCTGAGCAGCGTCACCAAGGGCATCAAGAAGGGCGTCAAGGTCAAGGCCGGCCAGTCGCTCGGCAAGGTCGGCAAGACCGGCAACGCGAGCGGCGTCTGCCACGTGCACTACGGCATCTCGCCGCCGTGCAAGAAGGCCGGGGACTGGAAGGTGCGCCGGGGCGTGGTCTGGCCCGCGAAGTACCTGACGTCCTGGCGGAAGGGCGGTAACAAGAGCCCGGCCGCCGCGGTGAAGGCGTACAAGAAGAAGCACGGCTGCAAGGCGTAACCCCTCCCCGATCTTGTTGAGTTGCGCAGCAACGGTCCCGCGCAACTCAACAAGATCGCGAGGAGGAGGGGGTCAGGAGAGGTTGATGTAGTCGAGTTCGGCGTACCCGGCTCCACCAGCGAAATTCGGTGACCCCTTCGCGAGGCGGATGGTGTTCCAGCCGGCTCGCAGGGTGACGGACGTGGACACCGTCGAGCCGAAGACGCCCCACGCGGCGGTCGCCGGATAGGAGATCGTCTGCCAGGCGCCGCCGTTGTAGGCGAGACCCTGGGTGGCCGTGGCGCCGGTGCCGTTCGCGTAGCCGATCGTCATGGTGTAGGCGCGGGCGCTCGGCACGTTCACCAGGAAGTCCACGAAGGACTGGTTCCGGGAGTTGGCCGATCCGTCGATCTGCCCGACATAGCCGGAGTTGGACGCGGACGACGCGCTGAACCGGTTGGCGTTCACCACCGTGGCGTTCTCCGCCTCGTAGCGCTGCTGCCAGGTCGCCGCCCCGGAGGCCGGCGTGATGAGCAGCTGGTAGGAGTCCCAGGCGTGCATGTTCGTCACCGGCACGCTGACGCTGCCGCCGGAAACGGACAGGACCGACGAGGACACCGCGATCGGGGCGGCCTGGTTGGTGAAGCGCCCGGTGGTCCCGCTGCGCACCACGGTGGCCCGCACCTGCGACCCCAGCGCCCCGAGCCCGGTGACCCGGACGGTGTTGTTCCCGCTGTCACCACCGAAGACGACATTCACGAAGTTTCGCGTCCGGTCGTAGGAGGCCACGCCTTCCAGCCAGGACCCCGGCACCGTTTGCACGATGTTTCCGGACATGTCGCCATACCACTTGTACGTCCAGTATGACGACGTCGGCTGGTTGTCGTGCAGCAGACCGTTGAGCGTGCCCGCCTCGTACCAGTAGGCCCGCTCCGCCGACCGGATGCCGTGCCGCTCGAAGACGGCCATGTAGTGCACCGCCACGCTCGGGATGTCGACCTGCGACGGCGACGCGTACTCGTTGATCGAGATCGGACGCGGCGAGATCCCGAGGGACTGCTCGACGGCCCGGTAGTCGGCCACGTGCGCCTGGACGTTGAGATAGCTGTCGTTGTCCAGCTCGTGCCAGACGATCACATCCGGCAGCGTGCCGGTGTTCCGCGCGTTGGTGAGGAAGTCGACCATCCACTGGTGGTTGTAGACGGCGTGCGACGGCCCGACGATCGGGGTCACCGCGTCGAGCGAGCGGATCAGCCGGTGGGTGCGGGTCCAGCCGTCCAGGAACGAGCCGGCCCGGGCGGTGTCCCAGGTCCAGTCCGGCTCGTTCCACAGCTCGTACCCGTCGATGTTGGTGGTCCCGGTCGCGGCGACCCGGGCGTTGATCATCGTGCGGACCTTCGACTCCCAGTCCGCCCAGCTGACCCACCGGTAGGGGAAGTTCGGATAGATGTCCGGCAGGCGCAGGAACTGCTGGGCGCCGGCACTGGTGACCTTGCCGGCCACCTGGAGCCCGTCGCAGCACGGCGTGGTCGCGCCGTTGCCGAGCTGCTGGACGCCGGGCGGCGGCTGGGTGAGGTGGTTGAGCCGCAGCGGGTACATCCGCTCGAGCGGCGGCTTGCTGCCGGTGTCGGCGGCGTAGAGGCCTCCGGCGGCGACGTGGGTGACGGGGCGGACCACGGTGCCGGCGTTGACGGTGAGGGTGTTGCCGGCCGCGAGGGCCGGGCTGGGGACGACCAGCCCGGCGGCGACCAGCAGCAGGGACAGTGAAGCGGCTTTTCTGCGGAGCACGGTTCACCTCGGTGGGGGTGAGTGGGGACGGTCAGTCCTCCTGCCGGGCCAGCGGGATCCAGACGCGCATGGCGCCGGGCTGCCGGTTGGCCCACAGGAAGTAGGGGATGGCGGTGACGGTCGCCGCGGGGCCTGCCGGCCCGTGCGGCGCGGTGGTCAGGTCGCGGTAGAGGGGTGGTTGCTCTGCGGACCGGATGCGTACGGGCACCCGCAGGGTCACCGGGGCGATGCCGGTGTGGTGGAACGCGACCGCGAGCGGCGAGGAGGCGTCCAGCTCGACGTCCTCGAGCACGGTCCCCTGTGGCATGTCGGCCTGCTCCAGGCAGTAGACGACCGGGCCGCGGACCAGGGCGGCGGCGCCGCGGACCGCGTCGACCCGCGGGTGGGCGGTCACCAGCCGGGCCGGCATCCCGAGGGTGAGCTGAACCCGGTCGCCGGGCTGCCAGACCCGGTGCAGCCGCAGATAGCCGTCGCGGACCTGCTGCCGGGCCGGCGCCGGGGCGCCGTTGATCGTGAGCCGCACGTCGGAGCACCAGGCCGGCACCCGCAGCGCGAGCGTCCACGGCGCGTCGTCCGAGGACTCGACAGTGACGGTGACCTGCTCGTCCCACGGATACCGGGTGTCGACGGTCATCGACCGGGACCCGGCCGCCACGGTGCTCGACCCGTACAGATGGATCTGGATGCCCGAAGAATCGCTGGTGGCGACGTAGGCGTGCAGCGAAGCCATGAGACGGGCCAGGTTGGGCGGGCAGCAGGCGCAGGAATACCAGGTGAGCCGCTGGGAGGGCGCGTCCTCGTGCGAGCCGTCGTGGCCGGTGCGCAGCTGGAGCGGGTTGGAGTAGAAGAACGACGTGCCGTCCGCGGCGGTGCTCCCGGCGATGCCGTTGTGCAGCACCCGCTCCATCTCGTCGGCGAACCGGGCCTCGCCGGTGGCGAGCAGCAGCCGCCACGCGAGCTGGAAGTTGCCGATCGCGGCGCACGACTCGGCGTAGGCGCGGTCCGGCGGCAGCTCGTACGGATCGCCGTAGGCCTCGTCGCGGTGCCGCGAGCCCTGGCCCCCGGTGATGTAGGTGCGGGACGACAGCGCCGAGTCCCACAGCCGGAGCACGGTGTCGAGCAGCTCCCGGTCACCGGTCTCGACGGCCACGTCCACGGCGCCGGCCAGCAGGTACACCTCCCGGACCACGTGGCCGGCCACCTCGGTGCGCTCCCGCAGCGGCTCGTGGTCCTGGTAGTAGCGCGGACCGAACCGCCCCTCCCCCAGCACGCCGTGGCCGCGGTTCTCGACGAACCGCTTCGCCAGGTCCAGGTACGGGCGGTGGCCGGTGACCCGGTAGAGCTCGGCGAGCGCGGTCTCCACCTCGGGATGGCCGTCCACCTCGGTCGATGCGCCGTACCGTTGCACCAGGAGGTCGGCGAACCGGCGCGCGACCGACACGACCTGCTGGGCCGCGACGGACTCCGGCGCGGACCGCGCCGCGGCGACCGCCGCCTGGATGAGGTGGCCGGCCGTGTACATCTCGTGGCTGAAGTGCAGCTCGTTCCACTGTTGCGGGCGGTTCGCCGGATCCTGGTAGTAGGAGTCCAGGTAGCCGTCCGGGTCCTGGGCCTTCTCCAGCAGCGCCGCCGTCTCCTCGGCGAACGGCTGCGCGGTGCCCGACCAGAACGCCGCCTCGAGGGTCTTGTGCACGTCGGTGTCGGCGAACCAGAACCCCCGGAACTCCCCGCCGGCGTCGCCGGTGACGCGGCGCAGGTTCGCGAGGTTGCCGTACGCGTCCAGCTGCTCGACGCAGTGCGGCAGGGTGGCCTCGGCGTTGCGGCGCTGCCACTCGCCGAACAGGCCGCCGGGTGTGATCGTCACCGGCAGCGGCCGCAGTCTCCCGATCGCCCCCGCGGTGGGCACGACCGGACTCTTCACCTCGAAGCTCATGTGTTTCCTCAGTCCTTCACCGCGCCGGCGGTGACGCCGGCGGCCACGTAACGCTGGGCCAGGATCAGCAGCAGCGTCGCGGGGATGGAGGCCACCACGGCGGTTGCCATGATCGCGTTCCACTGCTGGTTGTTGTTGCCGATGTAGTGGTAGATGCCGAGAGTGATGGGCTGGTGGTCGCCGCCGCCGTCGAGCGTCGTCGCGAAGACGAAGTCGGACCACGCCCAGAGGAAGGCGAAGAGGCTGACCGTCACCACGGCGTTGCGGCTGACCGGCAGGATCACCGAGACGAACGTGCGCCACTTCGACGCGCCGTCGATGAGCGCCGCGTTGATCAGCTCGTCCGGGATGCCGGACATGAACGCCGTGAAGATCAGGACGCCGAACGGGACCGCGATGGTCGAGTCGGCGAGGATCAGGCCCGGGACCGTGTTGAGCACGCCGGCCCGCAGGTAGATGGCGTAGAAGCCCATCGCCATGATGATGCCGGGGATCATCTGGGCGATCAGCAGCACGAAGTTGAGCGCGCCGCCGCCCCGGGGCCGCAGCTTGGCCAGGGCGAATCCGGCCGGCGCCGCGATGAGCAGGGTGAGCACGACCGTGCCGAGGCCGACGACCAGGCTGGTGCCGAGGTACGGCATCTGCTGGTCCAGCACGGCGCGGTAGCCCTCCAGGGTCCCGTTCCAGGGGAACAGGTGCGGCGGGTCGGCGCGCATGTCGGTGTCCCTCGTGAAGGACACATTGATCATCCAGTAGATCGGGAAGAGCATGATCGCGGTGAGGACGAGCGCGACGCCCGTCTTGATGCGGTTCCTCATGACCGGGCCTGCTTCTGCTGGATCCGGATGTAGAGCAGGCCGAAGATCAGCGCCATCACGATCAGCAGGTTGCCGACCGCGGCGCCCGGGCCGAACTCGGGCAGCAGGTTGCCGAAGCTGAGCCGGTAAGACCAGGTCGCGAACGTGGTCGACGCGTCGGCCGGCCCGCCCTTCGTCATGATCCAGATGATGTCGAAGACCTTCAGCGTGTAGACCAGCCCGAGCAGCAGGGTGATCGCCGAGACCGGCCGGAGCAGCGGGAACGTGACCCGCCAGAACCGCTGCCGGCTCGTCGCCCCGTCGATGGCGGCGGCCTCGTAGACGTCCTGCGGGATGGCCTGCAGCCCGCTGTAGAGCACCACCAGGTTGAACGGGATGCCGATCCAGATGTTCGCGATGATCACGCTGGTCAACGCCCAGTCCGGCGAGGTCAGCCAGTTCACCGCGTCGATGCCGGCGAGACGGAGGGCGTGGTTCACGATGCCGGAGTCACTGTTCAGCATCCAGGACCACGTCGAGGCACTGACGATCAAAGGCAGCAGCCAGGGTACGAGGAAGAGCGCTCGCAACGTCGCACTCAACCGGAAGTTCTGGGCGAAGAACACCGCCAGCGCCAGCCCGATGGCGAACTGGAAGGCGATCGACACGAACGTGAACACCAGCGTGTGCAGGAACGCCGGCCCGAACGCCGGGTCGGCGAAGACCTCCCGGTAGTTGTCCAGGCCGCTGAACGGGGCGTCGCCGCGGACGAAGCTGCGCACCGTGTAGTCGCGCAGGCTCAGGTCCAGGTTGCGGTAGAGCGGGTAGGCGTAGAACGCGACCAGGTAGATCACGACCGGGGCGAGGAACGCCCAGGCCGCCCAGTTCCCCGGCCTTCTCCTCCGGGGAGTCCCCGCGGCCGCCCGGGGAGCGGCCGCGGGAGCCCGGGTCATCAGGTCGCTCACTTGGTCGCGGCCGCCGCGGTCTGCTGCGCGGTGGTCAGCGCGTCCTGCGGGGTGGCCGAGCCGCTGAGCGCCGCCTGGAACGCGGTCCACATCGGCTGCGAGATCTTCGGGTACTTGGTGCCGAGGTCGTCGCTGGTCCGGCCCTTCGCGGCCTCCACCGCCTCGACCCAGACGGTCAGCTCCGGGTTCTCGGCGACCTGCTTCTGCTGGACCGCCTCGGTGGCCGCGATGTACGACAGCGTGGTGTCCGTCGTGTACGCGTTGTCGGCGCTGGTCAGGCAGCCGATCAGCTTCTCAGTGACCTGGTAGCGGGCGGTGTCGTCCTGCACCGGCGCGGTGACGAACTCGCCGCCGGTCGGCGCCGGGGCGGTGCCGCCGGCCTGCGACGGGATCGGGATGATCCCGTACTCGAAGCCGGTCTTCTTCGCGTTGGCGAGCTGCCACGTGCCGTTCTCGCTGAACGCGAAGTCGCCGGCCGCGAACTCCTGCCAGCTGGTGGTCTGGGTGTTGTTGAGCACCGAGTTCGGCGCGAGGCCGTTCTTGAGCCAGTCGGTCCACAGCGTCAGCGCGGCGACGCCCTGCGGCGAGTCGAGCTGGGTCAGGTTCGCCCCGGAGCCCCAGAACCAGGGCAGGAACTGGAAGCTGCCCTCCTCGGTCCCGATCGCCGAGAAGGTGATGCCCTTCTTGCCGCTCGCCTTGACCTTCTCGAGCGCGGCGGTGAGGCCGGCCCAGTCCTTGATCGACGCCGGGTCGACACCGGCCTTCTCCAGGATCTCGGAGTTGTAGTAGAGCGCCAGCGTGTTCGCGCCGATCGGGATGCCGAACGTCTTGCCGCCGATCTGGCCGGCCGCCAGGAGGTTCGGCTCGACGGCGCTCGTGTCGACCTTCAGCTCGTCGGCGGTGGTCAGCACGCCGGCGTCGGCGAGTGTGGAGACGACCGGGTTGTCGACGATCAGCACGTCCGGCGAGTTGCCCTGCTGGGCGGCGAGCAGCGCCTTGTTCGTCAGGTCGGTGGTGTCGTATCCGGTGCGCTTCACCGTCACGCCGGCGTCGGTGCCGCACTTGGTCAGCAGCTTCACCCAGTCCGATGCGTCGTCGAACTGGGGGTACGGGTCCCAGACGGTGTAGTCGCCGGTGGGGGCGGCGCCGTCGCCGGCGTCGGCGCCGTCCGTCCCGGAGGAGCAGCCGGCGAGCAGGCAGGTGGCGATGAGGACGGCGGAGAGTTGTTTGCGCATATGAAAAGCCCCTTGAACGGTGGAGGAGGTTTTCCGTGGTTCCCGGCGTCGGTTTCGGGGACGTCGGCCGGGAGAGAGTCGAAAGGAAATCGATTGCCTAGACGCTAGGGAGGGCCTTGCTCGCATGTCAAGAGCGGGTTACGGTCGCGTTAAGCGGTCCGGAAGGAAACTTCCAGGTCCGTTCAGGAAACTGGGGAGGGACACTGAGCAACATCGAACGCGCGGTCACCATCAGCCAGGTGGCAGCGCTCGCGGGGGTCTCGACCGGGACGGCGTCGAAGGCGCTGAACGGCCGGGGCGCACTGCGACCGGAGACCCGCCTGCGCGTACAGCAGGCCGCCGAGCAGCTCGGATTCGTCGCCAACGCGGCCGCGCGGAGCCTGCAGACCGGCCGCACCTACACGGTCGGGATGATCACCACCGACAGCATCGGGCGGTTCAGCATCCCGCTGCTCATCGGCGCCGAGGACGCCCTCGGCGCCGGGCAGATGTCGGTCTTCCTGTGCGACGCCCGGGACGACCCGATCCGCGAGCAGTACTACCTTCGTACGCTGCTCAGCCGCAAGGTGGACGGGATCATAGTGACCGGCCGGCGCACCCAGGCCCGCGCGCCGATCGGCGTCGGCCTGCCGGTCCCGGTCGTCTACGCGTTCATCAGCTCGGCCGACCCGCGGGACTGCTCGGTCGTCCCGGACGAGGCCGACGGCGCCCGCCGCGCGATCCAGCACCTGCTCGCCGTCGGCCGGCGGCGCATCGCCCACGTGACCGGCCCGGAGCACCACCACTCGGCGACCGTCCGGGCCCGGGCCGCCGCCGAGTCGCTGGCGGCCGAGGGGTTGCGGCCGGCCGCGCCGACGCTCTACGGCGAGTGGAACGAGGCCTGGGGACGCCAGGCGGCCGGGATCCTGCTCTCCACCGGCGCCGAGGTGGACGCCGTCTTCTGCGGCAGCGACCAGATCGCGCGCGGTCTCGTGGAGGCGTTGCAGGCGGCCGGGAGGACGGTTCCGCAGGACGTGGCCGTGGTCGGCTTCGACAACTGGGACGTCATGGTCGACGGCTGCCGCCCGGCCCTGACCAGCGTGGACATGGACCTCGAGGGCATCGGCAGGTCGGCCGCCGAGCTGCTGCTGTCGGCGATCAACGGCGAGCCGGTGCACGGCCAGCGCGCCCGGCCCTGCCGCCTCGTGCCGCGCGCCTCCACGGCGGTCTGACGCCAGGCAAACGTTTTCCTTGCCAGTCATTGACGGGCGTAGGTGGAGTTCGTAACCTACCGGAAACCGTGCGGACCTTCTCGCGCACGTCCTCCAGGCAGACCTTCGTCGCGCCTGGATCCCGCCATCTTTTGTTAACGCTCACATGCGTTGGAGAGGCGTCCATGACTCCCTGGAAACCCCTGCCCGCCGCCCTCGCCGGCCTGCTCGTCGCCACCATTCCCGCCCTCATCGCGCCCTCCCCCGCGGCCGCGGCCGGCCTCCCCGCGACCGGCCTCCCCGCGGCTGGCCTTCCCGCGACCGGCCTCCCCGCGGCTGGCCTTCCCGTGACCGGCCTCCCCGCGGCCGGCCTCCCCGCGGCCGGCCTCCCCGCGGCCGGCCTCCCCGCGGCCGCAGCCGATCTCCCCGCGCCCGTCGTGGCCTACGAGTTCGACGCCGATGACGTCAGCACCGGGACGGTCACCGACAGCTCGGGCAACGGCCTCGACGGCACGCTCGTGAACGGCGCCACCGCGGCGCTCGTCGCCGGCGCGGACGGCGGCCACGCCCTCCAGCTGCCGGGTGGCGCGCCCACCTCGAACGGCGCGTACGTCACCATCCCGAAGGCCGTGCTCGACGGCCGGACCGCGCTGACCGTCGCGACCCGCGTCAAGTGGGACGGCACCACGGCGCCCTGGCAGTGGATCTATGCGCTCGGCAAGGACACGAGCCGCTATCTGTTCAGCACGCCCTCCAACGGCGACGGCCGGCTGCGCACGGCGGTGACCACGAACGGCGGTGGCGCGGAAGCACAGGTCATCGGCTCGGCGGCGCTGCCCGCGAACGCCTGGAAGACGCTGACAGTCACCCTCGGAAACGGATATATCACTACTTATCTGGATGGAACGGCCGTCGCCTCCACCCCGTCCACGATCACCCCGGCGCAGCTGCTCGACGCGAGCACCACGACGGCCGGGTACCTCGGGCGCTCGTTCTATCAGGACCCGCTCTTCGACGGCGCGATCGACGCGTTCCGGGTCTACGGCACGGCGCTGACCGCCTCCCAGGTGGCCGAGGAGTACGGCGCGGCCCCGCCGTCGGTGACCGGCATCGCCCGGACCACCTTCGCGGCGCGCACCGTCATCGGGAAGGCGCCCGGCCTGCCGGCGTCCGTCCGCGGCACGTTCACCGACGGCTACGACCGGGACGTCCCGATCACCTGGGCGGCGATCGACCCGGCCCGGTACGCCCAGCGCGGCACCTTCACGGTGAGCGGCACGGCGGCCGGCACCGCGGTCACCGCGACGGTCACGGTGATCCGCGAAGGCGAGATCACGATCGACCTGGGCACCACGACCGGCGCGTTCCACGGCGGCGCGGCCGGCACGCTCTACGGCCTGTACGGCGACGGCGTCCCCACCGACAACCTGATCGAGGGGATGAACCTGCGGACCGTCTCGACGAAGGCGCAGGACGGGCCGCAGCATCCCGGCGCCGACGCCCTCGAGGTGGTCAAGCCGCTGGCCGACAGCACCGGCGGCGACGTCTACATCTACATGACCGACATCCACCGCGGGTTCCCGTACCAGTGGCCGGGCAGCACGCCCGAGGAGAAGCTGAGCCTCTTCAAGGAGAAGATCGCCAAGCAGGTCGATCAGGTGCTCCGCCTGGAGGCGCGGTACCGCGACAACATCGTCTTCGTGCCGTTCAACGAGCCCGAGGGCAACATGTTCGGCACCGGCGAGTGGAGCTACAACCGGGTGAGCTGGCTCAGTGACCCGGACGACTACTTCCGGGCCTGGGACGACGTCCACGCGCTGATCAAGGGCCGGATGCCGGACGCGCGGATCGCCGGCCCGAACACCAGCATCCTGTTCGACCAGGTCAAGGGATTCCTGGAGCACGCCCGCGACGCCGGAACGGTGCCCGACGTGATCACCTGGCACGAGCTGAGCCACCCCGAGGCGGTCCGCGAGAGCGTCGCGAAGTACCGCGCGTGGGAGAAGGAGGTGCTGCCCGGGAGGCAGTTGCCCATCAACATCAACGAGTACGCCTTCAACTACCACACGAGCGTGCCCGGCCAGATGATCCAGTGGATCTCGGCGATCGAGGAGTCGAAGGTCGACGCCGACATCGCGTACTGGAACATCGACGGCAACCTCTCCGACTCGGCGGTGCAGGCGAACCGGGGCAACGGGCAGTGGTGGCTCTACAACGCCTACGGCCGGATGACCGGCGACACCGTGAAGGTCACCCCGCCGTTCCCCGGGCAGAACTACACGCTGCAGGGCGTCGCCACGCTCGACAGGGGCAAGAAGCAGGCCCGCGCGATCATCGGCGGGTCGGGCGGCGCCGGGTACGTCCGCTTCACCGGCGTCCCGCGCTCCTTCGGGAAGACCGTGCGCGCCTGGATCCGGGAGATCCCGTGGACCGGGCAGGTCGGCGACTCCGCGCAGCCGCGCCTGATCGGCGAGCGCGAGATCGCCGTGGCCGGGAACGAGGTGGCCATCCCCTTCGACCGGCTCACGGAGGCTTCGGCGTACGAAATCATCCTGGCCCCGACAGCGAAGAGTGACCGGACCGCGGCCTCGCCCACCACCTGGCAGGGCAGTTTCGAGGCCGAGGACGCGACCTATACCGGCAGCGGGTACAGCAGGAACGGGCCCGAGGGATCGCCGTCCGACGTCTCGAAGTTCTACACCTCGGGCGGCTACAACGTCGGTGGCCTGCGCACCGGCAGTGACGGCGTGCTCGACTTCACCGTCGACGTGCCGGCCGACGGGACCTACGACCTCAGCGTCTTCGCGAACTCGCTGAACACCTACGACCTGGTGAAGGAGCAGGGGCCGACGAACGTGTTCCTGCGCGTCGACGGCGCCGCCGAGCAGGAGATCCACCTGCCGCTCGGCTACAAGTGGGTGGTCTGGGACCACACCGGCACCACGGTGAAGCTCACGAAGGGCCGGCACACGATCTCGCTCGCGGCCCGCAGCCTCGACGGCGTCCGCGCCACCAGGGGCGACGCGATCGTCGACCGGATCACGCTGGCGCTGGCGAACCCGTCCGCCAAAGCCTCGATCTACGAGGCGGAGCTGTCCGACCTTGATCAGGCTCGCGCCGTATACGACAAGGTCGGCGCGGCCGAGCTCGGGCGGGGCGGCACCGCGACGTTCTGGGTCTACTCCCCCGCCGACGCGTCCGCCGTGCTCGATCTCGCGGTGCTCCGCGGCGCCGCCGCCATCGAGGTCAACGGCATCGACGCCGGATCCCGCCGCACCGTCGCGGTCTCGCTCTCCGGCGGCGTCAACAAGATCAAGATCAAGGGCCTGACCAAGGGTACGGCGATCGACCGGCTGGACGTCCGCACGAACAGCGGGAACCTGCCGGTCACCACGGTCGAGGCGGAGACGGCCACCCTCGCCGGCACCGCGTCGGTCGTCGCGAAGTCCCTGGCGAGCGGCGGTGCGGCGGTCACCGGGGTGGGCGGCGCGCCCGGCAACGCCAGCACCATGACGGCCACGGTCCGCGCGGACAGACCGGGCACCTACGCGCTCCGGATCCGCTACGCCAACCCGGAGCAGGCGGTCGCCACCCACTACAACCCGGACCCGCTCGCCCGGCACGCCGACCTCAGCGTGAACGGCGGCACGGCGAAGCGGGTGCTCTTACCGCACAGCTTCCACGACAACAACTTCTGGGAACTGACCGTTCCTGTTCAGCTGAAGCGGGGCGCCAACACGCTCACCTTCAGCTCGGCCGAGCTGCCGAACTTCGACGGCACGTCGTACGCCTCCGACGACTGGCCGGACGTGCTGCTGCGCTCGCGGTACGCCCCGCTGATCGACAGGATCTCGGTCGTTCCGTTCAGCGGGCCCGCTCGCTGAGTTCTACTGAAGGCCGGCGTCCTCTCCGCAGAGGGCGCCGGCCGGACCTCAAGTTCAGGAGCCGCATCGTGACCGTTTTCGACATCCGCGACATCCCGTTCAGCCACCGCGGCTCCTGGTTCGGCATCTCGCCGGTGATCGCCGAGAACACCTACGCCGACGACCTGCACCTGGTCTCCCACCAGACCGGCATGCACCCGATCCTGCGCTTCGCCGCCTCCGCCGCCCCGGACCTGACCGTCGTCGCGACCCCGGCGAAGCTGGCCTGGCGGTCGCCGGCCGGGGCCATCGAGCTCGTCTACCAGACCCCCGACACGATCCGGCTGCGCAGCGACGGCGGCCTCGGCATGCGCATCGCCGCGGCGGCCACCACCCTCACCCCGTTCAGCGGCACCTACCTCTACCGCGATCCGGCCTCCGGCGCCCTCGTCTTCACCTCCTACGAGACCGGCCGCCGCTACCGCCTCACCGTGCTGCACGGGTCGCCCCTCGCCGTCGAGGGCGTCGAGATGCTCGGCGCCGGCGACCGATTCGCCGAGTTCCCGGCCGGCGTCCCCTGGGAGATCGCGATCGAGGAGTACGAGACCGCCCGCCCGCCGTTCGGCCGCCCGGAGCACGCCTTCAACGACGTGGTCACCGCGGCGCAGGCCGCCTTCGACGCCTTCGCCGACGCGATCGCCCCGTGGCGCACCGCGGCCACCCCGGCCGCCGGGCTCGCCGCGTACGTCCTCTGGTCGGCGACCGTCGCGGCCGGCGGCTTCGTGACCCGGCCCGCCGTGCTCATGTCGAAGCACTGGATGGACAAGGTGTGGAGCTGGGACCACTGCTTCAACGCGATCGCGCTGGCCGCCGGCGAGCCGGGGCTCGCGCTCGACCAGTTCCTGCTGCCGTTCGACCACCAGGACCCGGCCGGCGCCCTCCCCGACTCGATCACCCACTCCGAGGTGCTCTACAACTTCGTGAAGCCGCCGATCCACGGCTGGGCGTTCGGCCTGCTGCGCCGCCGGCTCGGGGAGCCGCTCGACCCGGCCCGCCTGATCGAGGCGTACGACCTGATGAGCCGGTGGGCCCGGTTCTGGCTGGACCACCGCCGGCCGCCGGGCGACCCGCTGCCGTACTACCAGCACGGCAACGACAGCGGCTGGGACAACGCCACCACCTTCGACCCGGGCCGGGTGCTGCAGACCGCCGACCTGGCCGCGCTGCTCACCCTGCACCTGCGCGAGCTGTCCGCCCTGGAGACCGAGCTCGGGCTCGACCACTCCTGGGACGAGGTCGCCGCCGAGGTGGAGAAGGACCTGCTCGACCGGCTCTGGGACGGCGAGCGGTTCGTCGCCCGCCGGCCCGGCGACGGCGCGACCTTCCCGAGCGGGAGCCTGCTGGCGCTCATGCCGATCGCGCTCGGCGAGGCCCTGCCCGCGGAGGTGCGCGACCGCCTCGTCGCCGGGCTGCGCCGGCATCTCACCGGGAACGGTCTCGCCACCGAGCCGGTCGACTCGCCGGACTACGCCGCCGACGGGTACTGGCGGGGGCCGATCTGGGCGCCGTCCACGGTCCTCGTCGAGGACGGCCTGCGGCGGGCCGGCGAGACCGCCCTCGCCGACGAGGTCAGCGAGCGGTTCCGCGCCCTCTGCGAACGCTCCGGCTTCGCCGAGAACTTCGACGCGGTCACCGGCCGGGGGCTCCGCGACCGGGCGTACACCTGGACGGCCGCCTGCTACCTGATCCTGGCCGAGGCGTACGAGGGCCGGCGCCGCGCCGCTGGCTAGTCTTGCCGCGTGAGCAGCGTGACTGTCATCGGAGCCGGCGTGGTCGGGTTGAGTGTCGCCCACGAGCTGGCCGGTTCCGGCCATCGGGTGCGGGTGCTCGCGGACCGGCCGGCCACCGCGAGCGTGTCGGCCGTGGCCGCGGCCATCTGGTTCCCGCACGACGTGCAGCGGTCCGCCGCGGTGGTCGACTCGTCCGCCGTGGCGTACCGGCGCTTCCGGGAGCTGGCCGCGGACCCGGCCACCGGCGTCCACATGCGGACCGGGATGGTGCACGTCCGCCGCCCGGACGCCGACCTGTCCTGGACCCGCGCCGTCCCCGATCACGAGATCACGCCGGAGGGGGTGCGCTGCACGGTCCCGCTGATCGAGACGGGCGTGTATCTGTCGTGGCTGCGGGACGCGGTGCTGGCGCAGGGCACGCCGATCCGGACCCACCGCGTCACGTCCCTCGGCGACGTGCTCCCGGACACCGACGCCGTGGTCGTGGCGGCCGGGATCGGCTCGGCCGCGCTGCTCGGCGACGACGAGGTCTACCCGATCCGCGGCCAGGTGGTCCGGCTCGCCAATCCGGGCCTCACCGACTGGCTCACCGACGAGGACAACCCGGACGGCCTCACCTACGTGGTCCCCCGCCGCGACGACGTGGTCTGCGGCGGCACCGGCGAGGTCGGCGACTGGAACGAGGTCCCCGACCCGCGGATCGAGGCGGCCATCCTCCGCCGGGTCCGCGCCCTGGTCCCCGCTCTCGAGGGCCAGCCCGTCCTCTCCCGGGCGGCGGGCCTGCGCCCGGCCCGCTCCACCGTCCGGGTGGAGCGGGTGCCGGGCCACCCCGGTCCGGTCTTCGCCTGTTACGGCCACGGCGGCGCCGGGGTGACCCTCTCCTGGGGCGACGCCGCCCGCATCGCCGCCCTCGTCGTCAGCTGAAGGCCTTCACCTCCAGCAGTCCGACCGAGGCGGTTCCGCTGGTCAGCGCGACCCGCAGGCGCGTCGTGCTGATCTCGCCGAAGGTGACGGCGTTGTACTGGTTCGCCGCCACCGGATAGGCCGAGGGTGACGGCACGTCGGCGTAGGCGCTGCCGGTCCAGTATTGGAGTTTCCACGACGCCGGCAGATCGATGCCCTGGCCGTCGTCGAAGAAGTAGACCTGCGCCGACGTGAGCGGCACCGCCGAGGACCAGGTCAGCTCGGCCCACTGCTGACCGGTGTTGGGCCAGGTCCCCCAGCGCGGGTTGACCGTGTCGTTCGAGGACGGCGGGTCGATGCCGTCGTTGATCGCGGCGACGCTCTCCCACGCCGAGGTGTACGAGGCGCTCGGGGTGGCCGACAGCGCCCGGTTCGCCGAGGGCGGGACGACCACCCCGCTGCCGTAGAGCTTCAGTTCGGTCAGCCCCGTCTTCGCCGTACCGGTGGGCTGGGCGAAGACGACCCGCAGGCGGGTCGTGCTGACCGCGGTGAAGGTCACCCTGTTGTAGTTGGCCTGCGGCGCGGCCGGCGACCTCACCTGCGAGGCCGCCGCCACCCAGGCCGAGCCGTTCCAATACTGGACCGTGTAGGCGGACGGCGGCCGGTACCGGTTGCCGGCCCGGTCGTTGCGGAAGTAGATCGCCGCCTCGTCCACGGTCCGCGCCGTCCCGAAGTTCACCTCGTACCAGTCGGTGGCGTTGGTGCTGCCGTACGAGCCCCAGAGCGGCGCGTTGGTCGGCAGCCCGTCGATCGCCCCGGCCACGGTGGTGCCCGAGGTGGTGTACGACGCCGACGCGGTGGCGCCCGCCGCCAGGTTCGCCGACGAGGAGACGCCGGCCTTGGCCAGGATGTCGGTCATCCGGGCGCTGTTCTGCACCACGTTCTGCGGCGCCTGCAGGCCGGCGAAGGCGCTGCTGAAGCCGACGGTCCCGGTCGTCGTGACCGCCCCGGTCGCCGGGTTGTAGGTGAACGGCACGAGCTGGTTCAGCGTCACCACCCGGGTGCCGTTCAGATAGATGGAGTAGCCCTGCGGCACCCCGGCGTACCGGGTCACGCCGTCGGCCGGGTCGTCCCAGACGATCGACAGGTTCGCGTTGCGGAACCGCAGGTTGTTGACCGCGAAGTGGGACCACCCGATGGCGATCGGGGACAGCTCGATCTGGGTGTCGTTGCGCGGCCGGAACCCGGCGACGTCCTCGATGATCGTCCAGTTGCTGCTGCCGAGGATGTTGTGGTGGATCCACGACCGGTAGTTGATGGCGCTGCCGTTCCAGTCGGCCCAGAACTCGTTGGCGTCCGGCCAGTTCGTGTTGCCGCCGACGTACTGCGCCCAGGCGTTCCAGTAGAGCAGCTTCTTGTAGTCCTCGTTCGTCATCCACGAGTTCGGGTAGTTGCGCAGCGCCGACGAGTAGAGCCGGAACTGCACGGTCGAGTTGATCGTCGAGAAGTTGTTGCTGCCCGGGTTCCCGGCCGCCGCGGCCGCCGCCTTGTCGACCTGATTGGCCGTGTAGAACGGGAAGATCGGGTACTGGGCCGGCTCGGCGAACAGCCGGAGCGCCTCGCGGTACTGCGCCGTGTTCGGCATCAGCCCGACCGCGTACGGGTAGTAGTTGTTGATCTCCTTCCACGGCACGTGCGTGTTCGTCGACACGTGCTTGTGCTCGAGGAGCTGCCGCGACGGGTTCCACAGTGTATTGATCACGCCGGTGCGGATCCGGTCGGCGAGCGTCTGCATCTCGGCCGCCTTCGCGGTGTTGCCGGCCAGCGAGTAGGCGTCCCGCGCGGCGTTGGCGGCGGTCCACACGTACGCGGTCTCGGCACGATCCAGATTGCCGGTGCGCCAGTGGAAGGAGACGGCGTCGGCGTCGTTGCCGGTCATCGCGCCCCAGTCGTACTCGATCACGCCGTTGTTGTTGGTGTCGTACGTGGCGAGCTGCCCCTTCGCGTCGCCCTCGGCGTACCGGGCGAAGTTGGTGAGCATGGCCGGCTGTCCACCGTGGATCTGGTAGGCCCGCCAGGCCGCCTCGGCGATGTACTGCGTGTACGAGTTCGACCAGTTCTCCGGATCGCCCGGGTTGTCCATGAACCGGCCGTTCGCCGAATACTGGCCGACCGCGAAGTAGGGCCCGTAGGAGTATTCCGCGTTGCGCAGGTACTTCAGGTCGTCGATGTGCATCGGCTGGGTGAGCGCGATGGCGTTGTTGTAGCCGGTCACACCCTCGATCGACTGCGGGAACTGGAAGTCCTGCCCCGGGATGTCGGCGTCGAGGTGGTTGAACCGCATGAGCCACCAGCGGTAGTAGATGTTCTTCTTGATGGCGGCGTCCGGCACGTCGATGTAGGGCACGTTCTCGGCCCACCACCTGTTGTACTCCCGCACGTGCGTCGCGAACGCGTCGGCCGGCGTCCGGGTGCGGTAGGCGTCGTACTCGGTCCGCGACTGCGGAATCTCGGTGGCGACCATGCCGAGCTGCACCTTCACGCTGACCGTCGCCCCGGCCGCGACCGACACCGATCGGCTGAGCGCGCCGTTCGCGGCGGTGAACCCGTCGCCGGAGAACCGCGGGTAGAGGGTGGTCACGTTGTTCTTCACGGCCCGGGTGCCGGTCAGCTCGCTGCCGCTCACGGTGGTGGCGTACGGCGAGGTGGCGTTCAGCGTGAGGGTCGCCGCCGAGCCGCCCGTGTTGACCACCGCGATGTTGGTGACCAGCACGTTGTTGTTCGTGATGAACTTCGTGACGTCGAGCCGGATCGAGCCGCTCGTGTGCACGCTCCTCCAGTGGCTCGGCGTCTGCCGGCGCTGCGCCACCTGCTCGGTGAAGGCGCCGGTCGAGGCCGTCACGGCGTACGCGTTCTGGCTGCTGATGTTGTCCCAGTAGGCGGCGTTGCCGCCGAAACCGATCACCGCGGGGTTGTGCGTGTACATGAACGCGGCCCGCCCGCGGGTCATCAGCCAGGTCCCGGCCGGGTCGTTGCCGGTGCGGGCCAGCAGCCGGTCCATCCAGAAGTCGGTGCCGGACGACTCGGCGTCGTAGATCGCCTTCATCGTGTCACCGGTCGAGTAGCCGACCGGTGGCGCCGGGATCGAGCCGGCGTTCGTGAAGGTGGGATAGCCGATCGTCTGCGCCGCGAGGGCGGGCGACGCCGGAACGGTGAGGCCCGCGGCCACGAGGACGGCGGCGAGCGCGACATGACGCCTCATGACCGGAACGCCTTCCACTCGAGGACACCGGTGGAGTAGCCGGTCCGGGACGTGATCGACAGACGCAGCCGGGTGGTGGACACGGCATTGAACGTCATGACGTTCTCGGTGTTGCCGGCGACGCCGCAGCTCCCGATGTTCACGTAGGCGCTGCCGTTCCAGTACTGCAGCTGGCAGGACGCCGGCAGGTCGATGCCCTGGTCGTCGTCGAACCAGTACACCGACGACCTGTTGAGGCTCTGCGCTGCCGGCCACCGGTACTCGATCCACTGTGTCCCCTGCTGCGGCCAGTTGCCGTACGCGAGGTTCGAGCGGTCCTGCGAGTTCGCCGGCGTGCCGCCGTTGTTGATCGCGGCGAGGCTCTCCCACGACGAGACGTGGGAGGTCGACGCCGTCGCGTTCGGCGCGACGTTGGTGCCGCTGCCACCGGAACCGCCGCCGGTCGTCGGGATGACCCGCTGGATCGTCCCATCGGCGTTGAAGTACAGCTTGTCGACCGCGACCGACCTGCGGAAGTTGCCGCCTCCGGGCGCGTCGGCCGTGTGGTAGACGAGGTACGACTGACCGTTCAGCTCGACGATGCCGGCGTGGTTCGTCGTCGACGACACCTGGCCGAGCACGATGCCGCGCTGCGTCCACGGCCCGAGCGGGTTCGTCGCCGTGGCGTACCGCTGGCAGGCGTAGCTCGAGGAGGTGACGCAGCCGTTCGTGTCGTTCGCGGCGTACATGAGGTAGTAGAGGCCGTTGCGCTTGAACATCCACGGGGCCTCCCAGAAGTCGGTGAGTCCCTGCGGCGTCACGACCGGGCCGACCGTGTCGACCATGTTGGCGGCGAGCTTGACCGCGCGCGGCGCCCAGTACCCGCCCCAGTACATGTAGGCCTGGCCGTCGTCGTCCACGAACACGGTCGGGTCGATGTTGAGGGCCGACGAGTTCGGCGTGCTGTCGCTGATCAGCGGCCCGCCCTTGGCGTCGGTGAACGGGCCGAGCGGCGAGTCGCCGACCGCCACGCCGATGTTCATCCAGCCGGGACCGTTGCCGTTGACCGAGGTGTACCAGTAATAGCGGCCGTTGCGCGGCTCGACCTCGCTGGCCCAGGCGTCGGCGCCGGCCCAGGGGAACGTGCCGATGTTCGCCCGCGCGCCGTGATGGGTCCAGGTGTTCGCGTCGGTGGAGGAGAGCACGTGCCACTCGCGCATCTGGAAGTTGCTGCTGCCGGCGGGCGCCTCGTCGCGTCCCGCGTAGACGTACATGGTGTTCCCGACCACGAGCGGCGCCGGGTCGGCGGTGTAGATGCTGGTGATGATGGGGTTGGCGGCGGCGACCGGCACGGCTGACACGGCGATCGCCGTGATCACCCCGATTCCGGCGGCCAGCCACTTCTCGACTGACATCGTGCTCCCTATGAACCGGTGGAATTCAACTGGGACACCTCGGCCGCGGACAGCGCCCGGCTGTAGATCCGGAAACCGTCCACGGCCGCGGACAGGTAGGGATCTCCGGCGTACTGCGACCGGCCGATCCAGTTCTGGGTGGTGGCCGGCCGCGCCGTCATCGCGCCGTTGCGGCCCGCCTCGACGCCGTTCACGTACAGCACCCCGAGGTTGCCGGCGCAGGTGACGGCCACGTGGGTCCACACCCCGGTGGCGAGCGCGGCCGGCGCGTCGATCCGCTGCTCGGCGCCGGATCCGCCGGTGGTGATCGCGAATCGGGCGGCGCCGGCGCTGCTCCGCGGGGTGAGGAAGAGGTACGCGCCGGTCCCCGTGCCGAAGTCGAAGACCCTCGCCCAGGTGGCGGGCGCGTCCACCCGTACCCATGCGGTGATGGTGAAAGCGGAAGCGCCGCTCAGAATGCCGGAAGGCAGCGAGATGTGCCCGTTGCCACCGCCCAGCTGGACGCCGCGCCCGGTCCGCCCGGCCACCCGGGAGGCCGCGCCCGCCAGAACCCCGTTCCAGCCGTTGCCGGTGGCGTCGACGACCGCGCTGCCGGAGGTCTCCTCGAACGGGTAGTGGGCCTCGCGCGGGGCGGTGCTCACGACGTTCCAGTAGACGGAGTAGCGCTGGCCGTGGGTCTTGAAGAAGGGTCTGAGCAGCACGGATCCGGCCGTGTACTCCAGTGGGGCTGCCGCTGCGGTGAGGGTCGCCGGGTTCAGCGTCGGCAGCGTGGTCAGGTTGGTGGTGCCGAACTGGCCGGCGAGGACGATCGGGCCGTGTCTGACCGCTCCGGTTGCCGGGCTGTCGGGCGTGGGTTCGACGGTCAGGGCCATGGGCAGGCTGATGTCGATCGTGTCGCCGGGGACCCAAGTCCGATTTATTGCGAAATAAGATCCCGTTGCGGGCGAGCCGGTGAGCACGCCGTTGACCCGCACCTGCGCGCCGCTGGTCCATGATGGAATACGGATGCGAAGATCGATCGCGCCCGAGCCGGCGGTGATCGTGAGGCGCGAAGTCGACATTTCCGGAAATGTCGTATCCTGCCGGATCGTGAATCCCCGCCACGTCAGCGTCGACGCGATGAACAGATTCAGCCAGAGCGTGGTCGCGCCGTCGTGGAAGAAGATGCTGTCGCCGAACTTGGTGTTCGTCTCCATCCCGGTGCCGTGGCAGCAGGTGAAGTTGTCGTAGTCGTTGCTGTAGGTCTTGATCCCGCCGGCCCGCAGCGGCACGTAGTAGCAGTGGTGGCCGTGCGCCGACGCCGGGTTCTGCGCGCCGAGCAGGTGGTTGTAGAGCCCCTTCTCGTAGAAGTCCATGAGTTCGGCGGCGCGGGCCGGCTCGGTGAAGAACAGCTGCCGGGTCAGTTTGAGCATGTTGTAGGTGTTGCAGCACTCGCAGGTGGTGTCGGAGAGCTCGCTCGCGATCCGGTTCGGCTGCTGGAAATACTCGCCGTTGGAGTTGCCGCCGATGGCGTACGTGTGCCGCCCGACGACGAAGTCCCAGAAGTTCCGGGCGATGTCCCGGTACCGCGTCGTGCCGGTCGCGTGGAAGCCGCGGATCGCGGCGAGCGCCTTCGGGATCTGCGTGTTCGCGTGGAATCCGGCGAGGGCGTCGACGCCGTTCGCCAGCGGATCGAGGACCTGCGCGTGATCGAAATACTGCGCCGTGGTCAGGTGCGCCGGGTCCTCGGTCAGCTGGTACAGGTTGAACAGCGTCTCCCCGATCCCGCCGAACTCGACCCGCAGCATCGCCTGCCGCTGCGCGTAGGTGAGCCGGCCGTTGCGGGCCCGCACCCAGGCGGCCTTGCGGGCCAGCACCGTGAGCGCCTGGGCATTACCGGTCAGCACGTGGGCGTCGAGCAGCCCCGCCACGATCTTGTGGAGGGTGTAGTAGGGCGCCCACACCTGCTGACCGGTCTCGACCCGGTCGATGAAGCTCTCCGGATAGGCGCTGAGAAACCCGTTCGGGCGCTGGCAGAGAGCGAGTTGCGCCACGAGATGGTCCGATTTTGATTTGTACGAGGGATCGCCCGTGCTCGCGTACGCCTGGGAAAGCGCCGTCAGCACGTGACCGATCGAATGCCCGCGCAGCTCCGTCGACGGCGACTCCCAGCCGCCGCACGGCGTCGCCGGCGACGGCAGCCCGGCCGTCACCCGGAACATGTGCAGCAGCCGGTCCGGGTCGAGGAAGCGCAGGTAGGACTGGGTGCGCCCGGCGTTGTCGGCGAACGGGCCGCTACCGAGGCGCACCGCTGACAACGGGAATCCGTACGCGGAAACGCCGTTGTCGGGACGCGCCGCGATCGGCAGGCCCGCCGCGGGAAGTGAGGCACTGGTCTTCAAAAGGGTCCGACGAGAGAGCATCATTCGCACCTTTCGGACCGGGCGCCGACCTGGGCCGGCGCCCGGAGCAGCACTAATAGCCGTAACGGCTCTTCAGGTGGCGCCACCAGTCGCGGAACATCCAGGCGTCGAACTCGGTGATCGAGGTGGCGCTGCCGGCCTTCATGAGGAAGCCGCCCACCCCGCTCGGGGTCCAGTCGTAGAAGTCGTCGAGACCCCAGGTGTGACCGATCTCGTGCAGCAGGATGTGCATGTTCGCGGCATTGATGTTGTTCATGAAGTACTCCTTGCCGACCCGCTGCCCCCAGTCGCCGCCGGCCCCGCCGCCGAAGCCGTCGGTGAGCCACAGCGACTGGTCGTAGTGCCGGGCGTAGCCGCCGGGGCAGTTCGGGTACTGGCCGTTCTGGTTGAAGAAGCGGCCGCACGGCACCGAGCACTGCGGCGCGTTCTCCCGGATGTCGTTCACGTAGATCGCCACCGAGGTGTCGCTCCACTGCAACTGCGAGCGGTTGCGCACGGCCCAGCCGACGACCCGGACCGGCACGTCGCCGTAGGGCCAGGCGTTGTGCCCGACGAGCTCGTCCATCCACTTCTTGTGCTGCCGGGCCAGGGCCGCGTGGATCTGGTCCCGCTGGGCCGCCGTCACCGTCGACGAGGAGTCCCAGCGGACGCAGTAGTTGATGTAGCCGCGGTTGGCCATGACCTGGTCCCAGCCGTAGTTGCGGAATCCGTAGAGGTTGCCGTACGTCTGCTCCTGGTGCTGCCAGACCTGATTGAGCGGAGTCACCAGATGCGACGGCGGACTCCAGGTGGCCGGGGCGGCGGCCCTGACACCCGCGGCGTCGGCTCCGGCGCCCGCGGCACCCTTCGCATCGACCTCGGCAGCGCTTGCGTCGGCCTCGGCAGCGTTGGCGGCCGTGACGGCGGCGGCCACAGCGGCCGGGGCCGCCTGGCTCGCCTGCGCCGCGGCGGTCGGGGTCATGATGATCGCCAGCAGCGCGGCGATCAGGATCCTGAGTCTCACGAAACCTCCTAGATCGACATTTGTCGATGTCTTGGGCGGGATTTCGCCACCCGTTTCCGAGCGTGCGAGATCGTCAGGCGGGCTCCGTACCTTTGCCCCGGTGGTGCTTTCGCCTGCCGGTGAGGCTGCCCTACGAAAAGGTTTTCGGCAAGGTGTTCATCATGTTACGAATAGATTCCCGTAAACGGTCGAGCTGCTGGGAGCGGCTATGGGACGCAGGCGTTCGCAGGCGGTCACCCTCACCGATGTGGCACGCCTCGCAGGCGTTTCGGTAGCCACGGCATCCAAGGCCCTCAACGCCCGAGATCAGGTAGCGGCCGCCACCCGCGAACGGGTACTGCGCGCCGCGGGCGAGCTGTCCTTCCTCCCACAAGGCCGGGTGAAGTCCATCGGCCTCCTGACCGACGAACGCGGCGCCCGCTTCGCCATGCCACTCCTCCTGGGAGCCGAGACAGCCATCGACTCAGCCGCCATTCCCGGCTCCCACCCAGACCCCGTTCCCAGCTCCCACCCAGGCCCCGTTCCTAGGTCCAACCCAGGCACCGCTCCCGGCCCCCACCTAGGCGCCGTTCCTAGGTCCCACCCCGGCACCGCTCCCGGCCCGGACCTGGGAACGGCTGCGGACTTCTACCTCGGCGCCGATGAGCGGATCTCGGTGCTGCTCTGCGATGCCCGTGGCGACGCCCGGCGGCAGCGGCACTATCTCGCGGCACTGGCCCGGCACGTCGAAGGCTTCATCGTGCTCGGCGACGACAACGACGTGCGGCCGGCCCTTCCCCGCGATTTGCCGGTGCCGGTCGTGTACGCCTACGGCGAGTCCGACCACCCGGACGACGTCTCGGTACTCGCCGACGACGAGGGCGGCGCCCGCCTGGCCGCCGAACACCTGATCACTCTCGGACGCCGACGGATCGCGCACATCACCGGTCCGGCGTCCTACCGCGCCGCCCGCTCGCGCGCCGCTGGGATGGTCGCGGTCCTGGCCGACTACGGTCTGCGGCCGGCCGGCGGCACTCCCCGGTTCGGCGAATGGTCGCAGCGCTGGGGCCGGCAGGCCGCCCACGAACTGCTGGCCGCCCGCCCCGGTACGGACGCGGTGTTCTGCGGCAACGACCAGATCGCCGCGGGCGTCGCCCAGACGCTGCACGAACTGGGCCGCCGGGTACCCGACGACGTGGCGCTCGTCGGTTTCGACAACTGGACCGAGTTCGCCGCCGACTGCCGCCCGCCGCTCACCACTGTCGACCTCGACCTGGAAGGGCTGGGCGCCACCGCGGTACGCCACCTCTTCGCGGCGATCGCCGGCCATCCCTCCCGCGGCGTGCAGCGCCACCCCTGCCGCCTGGTGATCCGCGAGTCGACGATCCCCGCCGCGACCGACTGCCTGCGATGATCCGCCTGCGGCCGAGTGCGCGCGATAAGCCGGCCACGACCGACCGCATGCGATGGGCCGGCCACAACCGAGCGCTTGCGGCGAAGCCAGCCACGACCCACTCCGTGCGGTGGGCCGGCCACAACCGAGTGCGTGCGACGAGCCGGCTGCGGACGACCTCGTGCGACGAGATTGAGTGATCGGTAACGGTCAGGCGGGATGCGTGGCTCCGTCGAGCGGCGTGCGGTGCAGGCGGCTGAGGGCGAGTGCGAGCTGTGTCCGGAGCAGGCCGTGTGGTTCGCGGACGCTCCAGCCCAGCAGGTGTTCGGCGTGGGCTACCCGGTCCTGGAGGGTGGAGTGGTGCAACCGGAGGCGGGCGGCCGCGGCGCGCAGGCTGATCGTGGTGGAGACCGCGTGCAGGGTGGACAGCAGCCAGGGAGCGGTAGCGGCGGCGTGCTCGAGGACTCGGACGTCCGGTACCGCGCCGGGGTCGGGGATCGTGGCCAGGGCCGCGAGGGCGCCGAGGTCCTCGTAGCGGATCACCGGGTCGCCGGGGTCGTCGTCGGTTCCGGCCGCGGTGAACCGGAGGGCGGTGCGGGCGGCGCGATAGGAGGCCGGCAGGTCGAGGATGGGCACGGCCGGCCCGATCCCGGCCCGATCATTCCCGGGCGGCTCGGCGCGGGACGACTCGGCGCGGGAGGACTGGAGGCGGGAGGACTGGAGGCGGGAGGACTGGGAGCGGGAGGAGCCGGCTTCGGGGCGGGTGGGGCCTTGGTGCGGTGGGTGGGGGGCAGCCACGGCGGCTGTCACCCGTACGCGGCCGGAGAGAAGGACCACGACGTGAGCCGGCGCGTCAGCCGGGAGGGCGAGGTGGCGCGCGGCTCGCTGTCGTGCGTCGGGTGGGGCGTCGGCGTCGATGAGGAGCTCGATCAGGGCGATCTCGTCGGTGGCGGAAGCGCGGCCCCGGGTGCGATCGAGAACGGTCCGGGCGGCGCCGGCGGCACGTTCCAGCACCATCTGGTCGACCGGGCCGGGCGGGCCGGGACGCTCCAGGCTCAGCGTCGCCGACCCGGCCCGCACCGACGGCCAGCGCTCGTCGCCGGAAAGCGCCGGCGACGGCTCGGCCACGCCGGAAAGCGCCGGCGACGGCTCGGCCAGGCCTGAGGCCGACAGCGACGGCCCGGCCAGGGTCGAGGGCGGCGACAGCGACGGCGACGCCACGCCGTCGGGGAGTACACGGATGTGCACTCGCCTCGCCGGGTCGTCGAGGCGGGCCGGGCAGCCCGCCAGGACGGCCGCGCCCCGGACGATGCTCTGCAAGCCGGCGCCCGCTTCGACGAGACCGTCGAAATAGGCGATCACCCGCACCGCGGCGCTGGCGTCCGCGTCGAGGGCGGCGAGCCGGACGGCCAGGTCCTTCATGTGTCCACGCTATTGGTTGAACAGGCGGTTCAGCCAGCGCACCCGCGCCTCGCGCGCGTCCTGGGAGAGCGCGGCGCTCGGCACCATCGAGTCGAAACCGTGGAACGCGCCCGGCCAGACGTGGAGCTCGGCGCGGCCGCCCGCCTGCCAGATGCGGGAGGCGTAGGCGACGTCCTCGTCCCGGAAGGTCTCGGCGCTGCCCACGTCGATGAAGGCGGGCGGCAGGTTCGACAGGTCCTCGGCGCGGGCCGGCGCGGCGTACGGCGAGACGTCCGGCCCACCGGCCGCGTCGCCGAGGAGCGCGCCCCAGCCGGTGCTGTTCGCGGTCCGGTCCCAGACGCCGAGCCCGGCCATCTGCACGGCGGACGGGGTGTCGTTGCGGTCGTCGAGCATCGGGTAGATCAGCATCTGGCCGAGCAGGGCCGGCCCCTTCCGGTCCCGCGCCATCAACGCCAGCGCGGCCGCGAGCCCGCCCCCGGCGCTGCCACCCGCGACGATCAGCCGGTCCGGGTCGAAGCCCAGCTCCTCGGCGTGCCCGGCGGTCCAGAGCAGGCCGGCATAGCAGTCGTTCACCGGTCCGGGGTGCGGCGTCTCCGGGGCGAGGCGGTACTCCACCGACACCACGACCAGGCTGAACCGTTCGGCCCAGTCGAGCATTTCGGGTACGCCGGTCCGGCGGTCGCCGAGGACCATCCCGCCGCCGTGGGTGTGGTAGACGCAGCCCGTCGCCCGGCCGTCCACCGGCCGGCAGATCAGGAGCGTGATGTCCGGGTCGCCGTCGAGCCCCGGAACCGTACGCTCCTCGACCGTGAACCGGCCGCCGCGCCGCAGGTCGTCGTCGGTGACCGGGGCGAGCGCCACACCCTCCCGCATGATCGGGATCATCTCGGGGGTGAGCGCCGGCGGCAGCTGCTCGCCGATGGTGCTCAGGGCGGCGCCGAGCTCGGGGTCGAACGGCACGACGGTCATGGGCGGCCTCCTCGTTTCCGGGAGATCACAGCGGTGTGATCGGTGTCACCAGGATGATCTCCCGGCGCCGGAGGATCGAGCGCCACGCGGCGGAATCTGCCCGCCACATGGCGGGACGGCGGATGTCGGGCGTGAGGGTGAACCCGGTGATCCGGCGTCGCCGAGGGCGCGCGCCACGTCGTCGCCCATGAATCTCATGGTGAGGGATTGCGGGACAGGTGAGCGGTATGACTGCGGCCGGGTAGGACGTGCGCCAGAGATCTTGGACGCCCCACCACCCATTTGCGGATCTTGGACGCCCCACCACCGCAATCGGTGGGCCGGCGTCCAAGATCCGCAGTTGGGCGCCGCGCGGGCTCATTCAGCTGCCACCGCTGCGCCGCGATCTTGGACGGCTCGCTGCCCATATGCGCGGATCTTGGACGGCTCGCTGCCCCCTCGCGCGGATCTTGGACGGCTCACCCTCTCGGCTGCGCGATCTTGGACGGCTCACCCTCTCGGCTGCGCGATCTTGGACGTTTCGTCGCCGCTGACTGGCGAGAGGCCGTCACGCAGCGGGACCGGGGAGGTCGTTCGCCTTCCCGGTTCCGCCGTTCAGGGTGGCCGCCGGGTCGACGTGGAAGCGGGCCCGGTAGTGCGCGTCGAACAGGTCGCGTCGCGGGAAGCCCCAGCGGCGGGCGATGGCGTTCACCGAGGAGCAGGCCGGGTCGGCGTCGCGGAGTTCGGAGTGGGCGCCGATCAGGCGGGTCTGGCGGACGTACGCCATCGGGGTCATCCCGAGCCGGTTCAGGAAGGTGGCGCGCAGCCGGCTCGGGCTGACACCGGCGAGCTCGGCCAGCGTGGCGACGGTGTGCGGGCGTCGTGGACCGTCGTGGACGGCATCGATGGCCGCCCGGAAGCCACGCGACGGGTCCCGTACCGAAGAAGGCTCTTGAAGTTGATCCTGGTATTGGTGGTCGACCGCGAGCAGGAGGGCGGTCATCAGCGCCTCCTCGAGCGGCGCCGCGACCATCGGGCGGTGGAAGATGCTGTCCGGATTGCCGGCCTCCTCGCCGAGCAGGCGGATCAGGGCGGCGCAGCTGCGGCCGGGCGGGCGGCTCACGTCGAGCCGGCCGGCGAAGCGGATCGGGCCGCGGACCTCGACGTCGTGGGTCTCGCGCAGGTGCGTCTCCAGCGCCCCGCGATCGATCTTCAGGGCGAAGAGGCGGGAGTCGGCGCTGGTGTAGTGCAGCTCGGTGAGGCCGACCGGGCGGTAGACGGCGGCCCAGCGGGGGCCGCCCTCCAGCGGGCGGCCGTCCTGACCGGCGAAGAAGCGGCCGGACGCCGCGACGTTGACGTGGTAGCTGTCCAGCTCGCCGACGGAGATGGCGACCGGGGTGCCGTAGCGCACGTCGCCGACGGTCATGGTGGGCAGCTTGAGGAACGCGTACCGGGCGTCGAGCCGAGCTCCCCGCTCGAGCAGGCGCATCGAGCGGGGGTACATGTGCTCGCCACAGATCTCCCGCGCCTCGTCGAGGTCGCCGGTCCGCACCGAGATCGGGGATTGGCCCACGAGGGCCAAACGTACTCCCTTACGGCGTGGGAAACTCCTCGACCGGTTTGCCCTCCATGTAGTCGGCGAGCGTCTGGTAGACGGCCGGGTTGACGATGTCGTGCGACATGCGGTCGGTGTGGTTGGCCCAGTCCGGATTCGCCAGGTAGCCGGCGACCACCAGCGAGCGGGTTCCGGCCACGAGCGCGGCGGTCTTGTCCCGGTCGGTGGTGCCGGTCTTGCCGAACACCGGGTGGCCGACCACGCTGCGGACCTGCGGCGCCGTCGAACCGGCGCAGGTGCCGAGCTGGGCCCGGTCGCCGACCGGGCAGCGGGCCGCGTCGAGGGCCTTGCGGGCGACCGCCGCGGTGGTGGCCTGCTTGCAGTCCGGCTGTCCGGTGTCGACGGCGGTCCCGTCCCCGGTGGTGATCGAGGCGATCGGGGTCGGCGCGCAGTACCTGCCGTCGGCCGCGAGGGTGGCGTACGCGTTCGCGATGTCCAGCGGTGTCGAGGCCGAGGTGCCGAGGGTGAAGGCGCCCCAGTCGTTCGCCGAGTTCTTCGCCAGGTATGCGTCGTCCGGGTCGCGGAACGTGATGCCGAACCGCTCCGCCACGTCGACCACGTTCGCGGCGCCGGCCCGCTCCTGCAGCGGCACGAAGTAGGTGTTCACCGACTTGCCGAACGCGGTCCACATGTTGAAGGTGCCGGCCTCGCTCGCCGAGGCGTTGCTCGGGCACCAGTACCCGCCGCACGACGACGAGGAGTTGTCCCGGTACTGCGACTTGTACTTGGCCGGGGAGTTGATGCTGGTGTCCAGGCCCATGCCCGCCTCGAGGGCGGCCACCATCGTGAACATCTTGAACACCGAGCCGGCCTGGTAGCCGGCCAGGTCAGCGCTGCCCGTGATGATCGGGTTGGTGGTGTTCGGGTAGGTGGCCCGGACCCCCTGCTTCGCCAGCGCCGGGTTCGAGGACAGCGGGTTGGTGCCGTTGTCGATCCGGTACTTGCGGTTGGCGGCCAGGGCGCGGACCGCTCCGGTGCCCGGCTCGACGGCCGCCAGCATCAGCGCGTTCCGGTTCGAGTCCGACGTCCGGGCGGTGATCTCCTTGCGGGCGTCGGCCTGGGCGTCCACGTCGAGGGTGGTGACGATCCGGTAGCCACCGCTCTTGAGCAGGCGCTCCCGATCGTACGATGTCTGCCCGAAATCGGCCTGGGCCAGCCACCACCGGTAGAAGTAGTCGCAGAAGAACCCCCACTGGTTCTTCGCCACGTTGACGCAACCGCTGCTCGGGCGCTTCGTGGTGCGGCCCAGCTTCACCTTCTTCGCCGTCGCGGCCTCGTCGGCGGTGATCTGCCCGAGCTGCTGCATGTTGCCGATGATGTAGTCGCGGCGGGCCAGGGCCTGCGGATAGCCGGTCTCGGTCGTCGGGTCGAACGCGGTCGGCGCCTTCACCATGCCGGCCAGCAGCGCCGCCTCGGCCACCGTGAGATCGGCCGGCTTCTTGCCGAAGTAGACCTGGGCCGCGGCGTTGATGCCGTAGGCGCCGTTGCCGAACGGCGCCATGTTCAGGTAACGCTCCAGGATCTGCTGCTTCGTCAGCTCCTTCTCGACCTGGATCGCGTACTTCATCTCGGTCAGCTTGCGCTCGGCCGTGTCCCGGGTGGCGGCCACGACCTCCTGCGGGTCGGTCGCCGAATAGGCGAGGGCCATGCGCACGTATTGCATGGTCAGGGTCGAGGCGCCCTGCCGGCCGCCGCCCTGGTTGTTGTTGACGAACGCGCGGGCGACACCCTTGAGGTCGACGCCGTTGTGCTCATAGAACTTGTGGTCCTCGGCAGCGACGATGGCGTCCTGCATGTTCTGCGAGACCTTCGACAAGGGTACGTCGCTACGGAACTCGTCGTACATCACGGCGATCTGCGTCTTGCCGTCCGAGGCGTAGACCCGGGAGACCTGCGGTGAGGTCTGCGCGGTCAGCTCGGCGGGCATCTGCTCCCACTCCTCGGCCCCGGCCTTCGCGGCCAGGCCGGCGATCGCCGCGGCCGGAAGCGACGCGGCGGCGACGACCAGGGCGGCCAGCAGGCCGCACACGAGCAGGACACCTGCACTGCGGAATGGTCGGCGGTCACTCACCCGCACCAGGCTAACCAGCAAGATCGCCACCATGCAGGGCAAAGGAGGTTCGTCACAGTTGGTAACCGTTAAGCGGATCGCCGCTTGTTGATCATCTTCGGGGTTTTGACTGTCGGCCGTGTTCACGCTCCACAGCCGTGTTCTGGCTGCCCTCGTTCCTCTTGTCGTGCTGCTGGCGCCCGCTCCCGCCGCCGCGCACCCGTTCGGTGATCCGCAGACCGTGGCGATCTCCCGTGATCCCGGGCGGCCCGACGTCGTCGACGTCCGGTGGCGGGTCGGCGGGCCGGACGATCTGACCGTTCTCGGGATCGCGCTCGGGCTGCTCCCGGAGGGCAGCGCCGCCCGGTACACCGATGCCGGGGTGGTCGGCGGGTCAGCCCGGTTCAGCTCCTACCTGCTCGAGCGGATCACCGTGTCCGGGTCGTCGACGCCCTGCGCCGGCGCCGTGAAACCGGTGGCGGCGCTGGCCCTCAAGGGTGCGACCGTCTCCTTCACCTGCCCGGGACCGATCACCACGGCCACGGTGTCGGTACGGATGCTCACCGATCTGAATCCGGCTTACCGCACGCTGGCCACCGGGCCCGGCGGGCAGCGGAACGTCTACGACGAGGAGCATGTCGCCCACTCCTGGACGCTGGACGGTGATCCCCCCGGCCGGGGTGGGACGGTCGCGCTGCTCGCCCTTCTTCTGGCCGCCGTCGGTGCCGGCTTCCTCGTCGTGCGGCGGGTGCGGGCATGAACTCCTTCGCCGAACGCATGCAGGACCTGGTCCAGGCTCCCGGCGTCACTCCCCTGGCCTTCGTCTTCGCGTTCCTGGCCGGCGCCTGGCACGCGGTCACTCCCGGACACGGGAAGACGCTGGCGGCCGCCTATCTCGCCGGATCCCGGGGCCGCATCCGGGACGCGGCCTGGCTGGGCGGTTCGGTGGCGGTCATGCACACCTTCTCGGTGCTGGTCATCGGGGTGGCGTGGACGTTCCTCTCGCTGTCCTCGGTCGTCCGCATGGAGACGCTGACGACGTGGCTGCAGGTCGCCGCCGGTGTTCTGATCCTGGGTACGGGGGTCTGGATGCTGCGCCGCCACCTGCACTCGCATTCCCACTCACACTCGCATTCCCACTCGCGCACCAGCCGGCCGGGTCTGCTGCTCCTGGGGATATCCGGCGGGCTGACCCCGTCCCCGGCGGCGTTCCTGGTCCTGGCGACCGGGCTGTTCCTGGGACGGGCGGCGTTCGCCGTGTTCCTGGTACTGACCTTCGGCATCGGCATGGCGGGCGTGCTCTTCGGCGTGGGGGTCCTCGCGGTGGCCGGCAGTTCCCTGGTCACCGGCAGCGCCCGTTCCCATGCACTGCTCCATCGGGCCACCCGCATCACACCGGTGCTGGCCGCCGCCGGGGTGACCCTCTTCGGAGCGGGCCTCGTGACGATCTCCGCTCTGCACCTGACGGCTTCGGTCTGACCCCGCCCCGGCCCGTCCCGGCCGCAGCCCATTGCTGCGTTTTCACGCGCGATGGGCTGCAGCCGGTCATGATCAGGCGGGCTCGACCGGCAACCACAGCTCGCAGGTCGCCGTGCGGAAGTCGTCGGACCGATCGAGAACGGACACGATCGACGGCCCGGGTCGCATCCGCCACGGGTTGGAGGGGAACCAGTCGGTAGCGGTCGCCGCCCACATCGACTGCAGCGCCGCCGGATAGTCCCCGCTGCTGCGGAAGATCGCCCACTGCCCGGCCGGCACCGCGATGACGTCGAGGTCGTCCGGGACGGAGGCGTTGTCGGAAACGGCCACGCCGTGGAGGTAGGTCAGCTCGCTCCCCTCCGGCGACTCCTGCTCGAGCCCGTCACTGACGGCGAGGATCCCGGCCGGCTCGGTGTCGCTCAACTCCTTGAGCCGCTGGTGCTCCGACACCGGTAGTGACTGGATATGACGCTGGATATGAGGATTCACCCCTTCGTAGATGAGCGGAACCCGGACGGCGTGCCCGGCGAGCCGGAACGAGGGGCGGGAAACGACGCGGGACTCCATAGGTGTGCTCCCTTCGACGGTCAGGCGGAACCTGAGCTGCGGTTGTGAACGAAGGGGCCCGCCGTCACGTCGCACGTCAGCCGGCCCGGCGCCGTGCACCGCGCGGAATGCTCGTCCGAACGCCTCGCTCGACCCGTACCCATGACGCACCGCAATCGTGAGGAGATCATCCGAACCGCGGATCACGTCACCGGCGGCCACGGTCATCCGGCGCCGCCGAACATATTCGGACAACGGCATCCCGGCCAGCGACGAGAACATCCGCCGCAGGTGGTACTCCGTCGTCCCCGCCTCCCGGGCGACTCGAGCGAGATCGAACTCGCCCTCCTCGACCAGGTCGGTGATCCGATTCAGCGCAGCGATCACAGCGGGCCTCCCTTCGCGTTCCAGCCTGGCCGCGGCCGCCGCCCCGCCGCCCGACCGCAGAGAACCGATTCTGTACGGATTCCGCCGGCCCGCTCCCCCGACTACGTTGACCACTTGTGAACACCGCCGAATCCCGCGTGCTCGCGGCCCTCGACGAGCAGGTCCTGGTCGACGACCTCGTGGCGCTGATCCGCGTGCCGAGCGTGACCGGGACCGACGCCGAATCCGATCTCCAGCACTGGCACGGCGAACGCCTCACGCGGCTCGGCTTCGACGTCGACACCTGGAAGCTGGATCTCGCCGGGCTCGCCGCGCACCCGGATCACCCCGGCACCGAGGCGGCCCGGGCCGAAGGGTACGGCGTGGTGGGCGTCATCGGACCCGAGGGCGTCCCGGCGCTCGCCCTCCAAGGTCACGTCGACGTGGTGCCGACCGGCGACCTCGACAAGTGGCACGACCGGAACCCGTGGAGCGGCGCTATCACGGCGGACACGGTGCACGGCCGGGGCGCCTGCGACATGAAGGCCGGCGTCGCCGCGAACCTGGCGGTGGCCCGCGCGCTGGTCGCCTCCGGCGTGCGGCTGGAACGCGCGTTCGCCCTGCACACGGTCGTCAGCGAGGAGGACGGCGGGCTCGGCGCCTTCGCCACGATGCTTCGCGGCCACCGCGCCGACGCGGCCGTCATCACGGAGCCGACCAGCGGAAACGTCGTAGTCGCCAACGCCGGCGCGCTCACCTTCGAACTCCGCGTCCCGGGCCGCGCCGCGCACGGCAGCACCCGGCTGGCCGGCCACAGCGCCATCGAGGCGTTCCTCCCCCTGCACGCTGCACTGTCCGAGCTGGAGCGCGAACGCAACTCCGGCCCCGACCCGGTCTTCGGCGGCAACCCCCTCCCCTACGCGATCTCGATCGGCACCGTCCGGGCCGGCGACTGGTCGAGCAGCGTCCCCGACCTGCTGGTGGCCGAGGGCCGCCTCGGCGTGCGGCTGGGCGAGTCGCCGGCCGAGGCCCGGGCCGCCCTGGAGCTCGCGATCGCCGCAGCGTGCCGCCGTGATCCGTGGTTGCGCGACAATCCCGTCGCGGTCTCCTGGCCGGGCGGTCAGTTCGCCAGCGGCCGCATCGATCCCACCCATCCGCTGATCTCGGAGGTGGTGACGGCGATCGGCGAGACGGAGGGGCGGGTGGCGGCTCTGGGTGCGGCTCCCTACGGCAGTGACCTGCGCCTTTATGCCGGTGTCGGCGGGATTCCGACGCTGCACTACGGCCCGGGAGACGTGAGTTTCGCGCACGCGCCGCGGGAACAGGTCGACATCCCGGAGCTGATCCGGGTCACCCGGACGCTGGCCCTTCTGGCGGCGCGCCGGTGCGGGGCTCATCTCTGAGGGCACGGGCACCAGGCGAGGAGCTGCGGCCCCAGGCCGTAGCGCCGCTTTCGCCTGTTGCCTGCACCGGGCCGGGCGCGGGCATGTGCCGGGCCGGGTTCGAGGGGCCACGTTCGCTGGGTGAGTCTTTCCTGGGTGCGCTCGCGGGGTCGGCTTCCGGGGTGCGTTTCGCCGGGTCGGCGTCCGTGGGCGTTTCGCCGGCTCGGCGTCCGTGTGCGCCTTTTTGCGGGGCCGCCGAGCCGGCTGCACGCTATGGCTGCGGAGAGCGCTTCCACAGAGCAACGGCGTACAGCCAGGTCGAGCCGGCTGCACGTTATGGCTGCTGGGAGCGCTCTCTCGGAGCCGTAAGCGACAGCCGGCCACCCGAGCCGGTTTTGCGTTGCAGTTGTATTGAGAAGCGCGCTATCTTGGTTGCAATGCAGTTGTATTGGGATGCGGGAGGCACTCATGCTGGTCGTTCCTCTTTCTCGGGCCTCGTCCGTTGACGTCGTCGGTGGAAAGGCTGCCGCCCTGGGGGAACTGGTCCGGCATGGGGAGCGGGTTCCGGACGGGTTCGTGGTCACCACTGCCGCCTATCGCGAAAAGGTCGTCCCCCGCGTGGAGATCTCGGCGCTTCTGGCGGGAATGGGGACCGTCGCCGTGCGGTCCAGTGCCACGTTGGAGGATTCGAGCGGCGCCAGCTTTGCGGGACAGCACGACACCGTTCTGGGTGTGACCGATATCGACGGTGTGGTGGCCGCCGTCGAGCAGTGCTGGGCGTCGGTGCGGGGTGGGCGCGCGGTCGCCTACCGCGAGCAGCACGGGCTGGGCGAGCCCGAGATGGCGGTCATCGTTCAGCGGATGGTGGTGGCCGAGAACGCCGGGGTGCTGTTCACCGCCGATCCGATCAGTGGGTGCCGCACGCGGATGCTTGTCGAAGCCGCCGCCGGGCCGGGTTCTGGGGTGGTCGACGGCACCGTGGAGGTTGACCGATACAGCCCAGAGGTGGGGACGGCTCTGCACGATCTCGGCTCGCGGGTCCAGGATCTGTTCGGGGCGCCGCAGGACGTCGAATGGGTGGTCGACGCGGATCAGCAGCTCTGGGTTCTGCAGTCACGGCCGATCACCACGCTCTTCCCGGCCCCGCCGAGCGGTGATGGGCCGCTGCCGCGGATCTATGTCGAATTCGGTCACGTGCAGGGGATGCTGCGGCCCGTCACGCCGATGGGGATGTCCAGCCTGAAGCGCCTGATCTCGGCCATGATGGCGTCGCTGGGAGTGCAGGCGGACATCGTGGACATCGGTGGGCGGCTCTACGGCGACCTCTCCGACCTGGCCCGGCATCCGTCCACGCGCAAGCGGCTGGTCAAGCTCATGGCCGTCGACTTCGGGCCGCGCGCGCAGGCCGTCATGGAACACGTGCTCGCCGACCCGCGGTTCGCGCCGGATCCGGGCACTCCGGCACTTCGCGTTGACCGATCACAGTCGACCTTGCGGGCGGTGGGCGGAATCCTTCGTGCGCTCGCCCGGCCTGCCGCTGCGCGGCAGCGTGTGCTCGACGCCGCCGAGCGGTTGCGGCTGGGTGCGGCGGCGCCGGCGGGGTTGGGGTCCGGCTTGGAGAGGCTTGATTTCGTACGGGGGAACGACTCCACGGACAGCGCCGACGATCTGACGTGGCCGATTGTGGCCGGCCTGCTCGCCTCCGCGGTGCCGGGTGAGCTGCTGCGCGGGATCGCCACGACGGCCGAGATCCAGACCGTGCTCGGCGGGCTGCCGGACAACGTCACGATCGAGATGGACCTGGAGTTGTGGCGGATCGCCCGGGCCGTGCCGGAGGAGCACCGGGCGTTGCTGTCGTCCACGGCGCCGGCGATTCTGGCGGAGCGCTATCGGAACGGCGAGCTGCCGGACATCGGATTGGACGGATTTCTCGCCATATATGGTCATCGCGGACACGCCGAGGCGGATCTCGGGTTGCCGCGCTGGTCCGAGGATCCGGCCGGGGTCTTCGCGGCACTCGCCGGCTACCTGCTGGTGACCGATGACGATCAGGCGCCCGACGTGCGGTTCGCGCGGGCCGCGGCGGCCGGGGAGGCGGCTCTCGAGGGTCTCGCGCGGCGGGTGCGGTGGCGGCGGCCGGTCCGGGGCGCTCTCGCGATCTTCCTGCTGCGGCGGGCCCGGGTGTTGGGCGGGCTCCGGGAATTCGGCAAGTTCGCCGGTCTGCACAAGCTTTCCGCCGTACGGAATCAATTGCTTTTGATCGGCTCTGATCTCGTGGAAAGGGGTGCGCTGGCGGCTCGGGATGACGTCATGTTCCTGACCCTCGAAGAGGTGGAATCGGCGCTGCGGAACGGCGGTGATCTGCGGGAATCGGTCCGTGCACGCCGAGGCATTCACGAGAGTGAATCGCGGCGGCGGCATGTCCCGGTGGCGGTGCTGTCGGACGGCACCGATGTGGAGACGCTGCTGATGGCGGATGGCGCGGGTCGCAGGGCCGGTGCAGACGGCGCGGGTCGCAAGGCCGGTGCAGACGGCGCGGGTCGCAAGGCCGGTGCAGACGGCGTGGGTGACAAGGCCGGGGCCGGGGCGGACGGGGCGGGTGACGGGATCGGGGCGTCGCCCGGGCGGGTGACCGGGCCGGCGCGGATCGTGCATGATCCGGCCACCGCGCGGGTGGAGCCCGGGGACATCCTGGTCGTCGCCACGACGGATCCGGCATGGACGCCGCTGTTCCTCACGGCCGGCGGGCTGGTGTCCGAGACCGGGGCGGTGATGGCGCACGGGCCCACCGTGGCGCGGGAGTACGGCCTGCCCGCCGTGATCAGCGTGCGAGGTGCGACGACCCTGTTCCACAACGGTCAGATGATCACCGTCGACGGCTCCCGGGGAACGGTCCGGCCGGCCTCGTGACACGATCGCTGACATGCCGAAGAAGGTCGACCACCGGGAGCGTCGTACCCAGATCGCCGACGCGTTGATGCGGGTCGCCGCGGAGCAGGGGCTCGAAGCGGTGAGCCTGCGGCATGTGGCTGCCGAGGCCGGGGTGTCGGCGGGCATGGTGCAGCACTACTTCCGCACCAAGGACGAGATGATGACGTTCGCGATGGACGTGGTGAAGGACCGCAACGAGGCCCGGGTGACGGCCGCGATCGCCGCCCTGGGCCCGGATCCCGATCCCCGGCAGCTGCTCCGGACGTTCCTGGGTACGCTCCTGCCCCTCGGCGACGACTCCCGTGCCGACGGCCGGGTCGCGCTCGCGTTCCTGGCCTACAAGGCGGTACGTCCCACCACGGCACCGCAGCTGCGCGAGGAGACCGCACAGATGGTCTCGTTCCTGGGAAGCCTGCTCCCCGGGAACGACGAGACCGCGGCGGCCGGCCTGCTCGCGCTCATGGAGGGGCTGGGAATGTATCTGCTGGGCGGCCAGTACACGGATGAGCAGGCCCTGGCGGCGCTCGACACCCAGCTAGACCGCCTGTTCAAGGCCACCGACCGGTCCTAGGAACGCGCCGGAACCGTTCCTAGGACAGCCGGACCGAATGCCGCACCCAGGAAGAACCGTGCCTAGGAACAACCGCACCCAGGAACAACCGCACCCAGGAACAACCGCGCCCAGGAACGGCCGTGCCTGGGAACACCACCGCGAACGCCGGACCCAGGAACAGCCGCGCCCAGGAACGGGGGTGCCCAGGACCGGGCGCGCCCAGGACCGGGCGTGCCCAGGACCGGGCGTGCCCAGGACCAGACGCGCCCAGGAACACCGCTGCGGGGCCGTGCCCCGGAATGGCGCCGACCGGGACGACACGTCCTCTAGAGGCGGGCCGCGACTCCCTCCAGCAACAGCTCCAATGCCGCCGGATAAGCGCTTGTCACCATCTCCGTCGCCAGCAGGGGGGCGGCCTCGGCCAGATGGGGGTGCGTTGCGGCGGGCAGGCGGCGATAGGTCGAGTGCCACATCTCCTCGTCCGAATGGAGGGCGGCGTTCGGCAACGCCAGGGACGCCGCGTCGAGGGCTGCGAAGGCCAAGGTCTGGTCGATGAAGGCGTGGTAGACGGTCACCGCCTCGCGGACCCCGAAACCCGCGGTGCGGAGGACTCCGAGGACCGCCTCGTCGGCGGCCAGCTCGTTGGCGCGGCCGGTCACCCGGCTCGTGGTCAGGACCGCCGCCTGCGGGTGGGCGACGTAGGCCCGGTGGATGCGGACTCCGATCGTACGAAGGTCTGCCCTCCAATCGCCGGAGGGTGACCATCCGCGCAGAGCCTGACCCATGAGGGTGTCGCCGATGGCGAGGGTGAGCTCGTCCATGCCCCGGAAGTAGCGGTAGAGGGTGCTCGGATCGCAGTCCAGCGCCAGGCCGAGACGGCGGGCCGTGAGACCGGTGCTGCCGTGCTCACGCAGCATCCGCAGGGCGGTCTCGACGATCAGCTGCTCGGAGAGGACCGTGCCGCTGCGGGTGGGGCGGCGACGGCGGCGGCTCTGCTCGGGAACGACGGGCTTCGGCATGCCACCAGCTTATGCCAACACCGTTGACCATAGTGATGACAACAACGTTTGATGAGGTCACCCCGCAACGGAAGGAAGTGAGATGCGAGTCCTGCTGGTGGGCGCCGGCGGCGTCGGCACGGCCATCACCCGGATCGCCGCCCGGCGCTCGTTCTTCGACGAGATGGTGATCGCCGACTACGACCTGGCGCGCGCGCAGACGGCCGCCGCCGGCGATCCCCGGTTCCGCGCGGCCCAGATCGACGCATCAGACACCGAGTCCCTCGAAAACCTGATAAGAGCGGAAAAGTCGGACTTCGTGGTCAACGCCACCGACCCCCGCTTCGTCATGCCGATCTTCCGGGCCGCCCAGAACACCGGGATCGGCTATCTCGACATGGCGATGTCGCTGTCGAAGCCGCACCCCGAACACCCCTACGAGCAGGTCGGCGTCATGCTCGGCGACGAGCAGTTCGCCGAGGCCGGGACGTGGGAGAAGAAGGGGAATCTCGCCCTGGTCGGGATGGGCGTCGAGCCCGGCCTCTCCGACGTCTTCGCCCGCTACGCCGCCGACGAGCTCTTCGACGAGATCGACGAGATCGGCATCCGGGACGGCTCGAACCTCACCGTCGACGGCCTCGGGTTCGCGCCGAGCTTCAACATCTGGACCACCATCGAGGAGTGCCTGAACCCGCCGCTGATCTGGGAGTCCGAGCGGGGCTGGTTCACCACGGCGCCGTTCAGCGAGCCGGAGGTCTTCGACTTCCCGGCCGGCATCGGGCCGGTGCAGTGCGTGAACGTGGAGCACGAGGAGGTGCTGCTGATCCCGCGCTGGGTCGGCGCGCGCCGGGTCACCTTCAAGTACGGGCTCGGCGAGGACTTCATCCGTACCCTCCAGGTGCTGCACCAGATCGGCCTGGACCGGACCGACGGGGTGATCGTCCCGGGCCCGCAGGGACCGGTCTCGGTGAGCCCGCGTGACGTGGTCGCCGCGAGCCTGCCCGACCCGGCCACGCTGGGCGCCCGGATGACGGGCAAGACGTGCGCCGGTACCTGGGTACGCGGCCGCAAGGACGGCCGGGACCGGGAGGTTTACCTCTACCACGTCGCCGACAACCAGCAGACCATGGCCGAGTACGGCTGCCAGGCCGTCGTCTGGCAGACCGCGATCAACCCGGTGGTGGCCCTCGAGCTGCTGGCTACCGGGGTATGGCGGGGCGCCGGGGTCCTGGGACCGGAGGCGTTCCCGCCGAAGCCGTTCCTGGACCTGCTGACCGCGTACGGCTCGCCGTGGCACCTGCGTGAGCAGCTACCTGGCAAGTTGAAGGTTCAAGCGGGTATAACTGGGAACCATGAGCACCCCGATCAAGGTTGATGTCTGGTCCGACATCGCCTGCCCGTTCTGCTACATCGGCAAGCGCAAGTTCGAGGCCGCGGTCCTCGCGTCCGGCGTGCCGGTGGAGGTGGAGTACCACTCCTTCGAGCTCTCCCCCGACACCCCGGAGGACTACCAGGGCAACCACGCCGACTACCTGGGCGCGAAGCTCGGCGCCGGCCCCGCGCAGATCCGGCAGATGGAGCACCAGACCACCTCGCTCGCGGCGACGGTCGGCCTCGACTTCGCGTACGACAAGGTGAAGCCGACGCGGACCCGCAAGGCGCACGAGCTGCTGCACTACGCCAAGGCGAAGGGCCGGCAGACCGAGGTGAAGGACCGGCTGCTCGCGGCGTACTTCACCGACGGCGTCAACGTGGGCCGGGTCGAGGAGCTGGCCGACCTCGCGGCGGAGCTGGGCTTCGACCGCGCCGACGTGGTCCGCTCGCTGGAGAGCGGCGAGTTCGCCGACGAGGTCGAGTTCGACATCAAGACCGCTGCCGAGTACGGAATCAACGGCGTCCCGTTCTTCGTCTTCGAGAACAAGTACGCGGTCTCCGGCGCTCAGGACCCGGCCACGTTCGCGGGAGTGCTGACCAAGGTGGCGGGTGAGCGGGCATGAAGTTCATCCAGCTGATCACGGACGACGCCCCCGCCTGTTCCGGGGGTGCGTGCGCCGTGCCCGCCGGCGAGCCGGCGGCTCCCCCCGCGTCACCCGCCGATGATCAGGAATCGGCCCTCGTGGGGGCCGAGGCTGAGGTCGTCGTCGAGAAGCACCTCTGACGAGACGGGACGACCGGTGACCGGGCGGCCGGCGAAGTTGAGCACCGTCATCTGCCGCCGCCCGTCGCCGAGCCGGTGCACCATGGCGAACAGGGCCGGATCGGTGACGTCCGGGACGTCCAGCTGCAGGGCCGTGGCGATCCCGGACTCGGCGCGGACCCGCAGGATGTCGCGCAGGCCGGCGACGAACGAGCCCGGGTCGGCGAGCTGCCGCGGCACCGAGCCGTACAGGCTGCGGCCCCGCGGGATCCGCGACGGCGACCCGGTGGCGTCCGGGCGGTAGTCCATCAGGTCGTAGGCGGCCCGGTGCAGCCACCGGGTGTCGGCGCCGGGCGGGGTCTGCGAGCGGGGCAGGGTCAGCATGCCGCACAGGTCCCAGCCGGAGAGCGCGAAGACGCCGGGCTGCCAGGCGTTGAACATGGCGAGCAGGAGATGCGCGCGTTTGATCTCCGCAATCGACTTATCCGATATTTCGGAAATGTCGGATATGCCTAACGCGGCCGCCGCGATCGTGGCCAGCGTCGACGCGATCCCGTTCGTCGTGAACGTCGCGTTGTAGGGCGCGGCCGGCCCGGTCAGCCGCTCGATCAGCTCCCCGCGGACCGTGGCGGCCAGATCAGAACCGGTCACCTGCTCGCCGCGGAACTCGAAGAGGTCGGTCCCGTGCCGGGCCAGGTGCACCAGTTCGTACGTCATCTCGTCGTGGTTCTGCAGCGCGTGGACGAGGCGCATCGGCTGCAGGCCCCGGTCCAGCGCCGCCCGCAGCATCAGCCGCAGGAACGACGTGTCGCCGGTGGCGAGCGCATGGGCGTAGCCGGGCCGGCCGACGAAGTCGTACGACAGATCCGCCCCCTGGTCCGACGTCGCCCGCATGTCGTCGATGGACAGGTTCAGCTCCTGGAAAGTGAACCCGCCGACCTTGCGCACCATGCCGGCGACCAGCTGGTTCACCGCGTTCGACAGCGGATGCCCCTCGGACCAGGCGGGTGCGCCGGGCGTCGCGCTCTTCTCCACCCCGAGAAACCCGTTGGCGTCCAGCCGGAGGGCGCCCGCTCCCAACGTACCCAAGGAATGCAGTGCGTCGCCGATGACCAGTCGCATGCCCGCGAAGGTCGGATCCAGCCAGTTGATCGAGGGCTGGCCGTCCTTGAAGTAGTGCAGGTAGACCCAGCGCCGGACCACCTGATCGGCACCGGTCACCGGGGCGGTCGCGCTCCAGTTCGTGTCCTTGACGCCCGGCTCCTGGAAGATCACCCGCTGAAGCCGCCCGACGATGTAGCCGGCCTGCTCGAGCAGCGACTCCGCCTCCGGCCCGAGGTTCACCGAGTCCCGGCCCTCCGGCACCTCCGGCAGCAGACGCCAGTCCTCCGGCGCGATCTCCACCATGTGGTAGATCCCCGGGTAGTCGCCGACCTTCATCTCGGCGAGCCGGAAGTCCGGCCCCTTGCCGGTGTGCCCCGGCACGATGTCGTCGATCACGATCCCGCCGTGCGCGGCCGCCACCTCGCACATCCGCCGGAACTCGGCGTCGCTGCCGAACACCTCGTCGATCTCGGTGCTGATCCGGTCGAAGTACCCGTCCACACTGGGCGTCGCCTCCCGCCCGAAGATCCCGCCGGCGCGCTTGAGCGGCCCGGTGTGCACCGCCGTGATCCCGACGTCCCGGAACGCCCGCCACAGCTCCTCGTCGCCCAGCGTTCCCAGGAACGACGCGCCCGGCTTGGTGATCATCGAAACCGGATACGCGGTGAACCACACCGGCGACGCGGCCGCCGCCGACGCGGGATCCGGATTCGCGTACGGCGTCTGCCACACTCCCCCGACGCCGGAGAACCGCCCGGCGATCCGCTCCGCATGGGCGAGCATCGATCGCTCACGCAGCCAGCCGATGTATGCCCCGTCGTCCGCCGCGCCCATGACGCTTTCACTACCCCTGACGCGCGCCGGTCAAGCGCACGCGGCCGGTCGTCGCGCTCACCGGAGCAGCACCGCCTGCCGCCGAACCCACGCCGAACCGTCCGCGGCCTCCGGCGTTCGCATCTCGACGAACTCCTCGCCCCCGGCTCCCGCGACGACGGAACAATCACCGGGGAAATCGTCATCGGCGTGCAGGGTGAACAGTTTCTCGGAGGTCGTGGCCGGACTCTCGTAGACGCCCACCGTCTGCCATTCCGCCACCCACTTGCATTCTCCGCCCGATCCATTCTCCGATTCCACCGAGGGGCGCGGCGCCGGTCTTCCGGCCGCATTCCCTTCGCCGCCCTCCTCCTTCTCTTCGGTCTCGTTGCCGGCACCCTCGCTCTCCTTGACGTGCGCCGAGACGACAGGCGACGGTCCGGCGGACGAGCGCCCGGCGGAGGCCGGCCCGGCGGAAGGCGAGCCGGCAAAAGGCGAGCCGGCGGAAGGCGAGCCGGCAAAAGGCGAGCCGGCGGACGACGGCCCGGCCGGCATGGGACCGGCCGGGACCGGCTTCCCGGCCGCCGACGACTCCCGTTCCTGGACGTCCCCGCACCAGGCGAGGACCGCGACGCCGACCCCGACGACACCGATCAAGTTAGCGATCTTGGAATCGCCGAGGCGCCTGAAGAACCGCGCCGCCGACCGCGGCCGCGGCGGTCTCCGCGGCCGCCGCCGACGGCTCGCCGATGGAGCACCGATGCCGGACACCCCCTCCGGACGCATTCACTCCGGCGAGCGATTTCCGGCCGCGATCCTCAAGCACCGATGAAGGAGAGCTGTGAACGTCCTTATCCGGCGCTGGACGTCAGGTCCGAATCCCGCCAGCTTTTGCGCGCGGCGGGTCGGCAGGGTGGACGGCATGCACGTCGTACCCGGATGACCACGGCGCGGTCGCCGGTGCCGGAGCGGAAGGCGGCGCAGGGCTACGTGCACGTGGCCGGCAAGTTCGCCGCGGCCGGGCTCACCGCGCAGCCGTCCGACCTGGTCGCGCCGGACCGGGTGGCGCAGTGCCCGATCCAGCTCGAGTGCCGGGTCACGGCCGCGCACCCGATCGGCTCGTGCACCTCGTTCCACGTGCAGGTGCTGCGCGCGCACGTCGAGGAGGATCTGCTGGTGCCGGGCACCACGTCGATCCGCGGCGCTGGGATCCGCTCATCATGAAGTTCTGCGAGTTCTTCGGCGGCGGCACGAATCTGCAGCCCTCCCGGCTGGCCGCCGGCTGGCGGATGCCGGCGGTGTTACCGACCGTCAAACGACTGGTCACAGAGGGCGGCTGAGGCGCCGCTGCCGGGTTAGCCTCGGCCGATGATCGACGCGTGGCCGAAGAGCAGTGATCGACGCGTGGCCGAAGAGCAGTGATCGACGCGTGGCCGAAGAGCAGTGATCGACGCGCGGGCCGGGGAGCGGCGCACCACCCGGCGCGGGGACCTGCCGCCGCCTCCGCAGCAGCAGCAGCGGTCCGCCGGGTCGGCCGGGGCGGTGCTGCGGGCGATCCTCGACCACGGGCCGATCGCGCGCAGCTCGGTGGCCCGGGCGACCCGGCTGTCCGCGGCGTCGGTGACCGGGCTGACCGCGTCGCTGCTGGAACGCGGGCTGATCAGGGAGGCGCCGGAGGCGGCCGGTCCGCCGGGGATCGGCCGGCCGCACGTGCCGCTCGCGATCGAGCCGGAGCGGGTGGCCGTGCTCGGCGTGCACATCGCGGTGCCGCGCACCACCGTGGCGCTGCTCGACCTGCGCGGCCGGATCATCGCGCAGCGCCAGGACCCGCACGACGGCACCGACCCGGAGAGCGTGCTGCCGGCGCTGGCCGGCCGGATCGCCGCGATGCGGCGGGAGCACGGCGCGAGGCGGCGGATTCTCGGGCTGGGTCTCGCGACCGGCGGGTGGGTGGATTCCGTTCACCGTACGGTGGTCCGGCACCCGGCCCTGCACTGGGCGGACGTGCCGGTCGGCGACGTGCTGGCCGAGGCGACCGGGCTTCCGGTCCTCGTGGACAGCAACGCGCGCGGGCTGCTGCGCGCCGAGCAGCTGTTCGGCGGCGCCGCCGAGCGGGCCCGGCGCAGCGCGGTGCTGCTGTTCGTCGGCAACGTCGTGGACGTGGCGTTCTCCACGGGCGGGGTCGTCCACCAGGGACCGCGGTCGGCGGCCGGGGCGGTCGCGCACCTGCCGGTCGAGGGCTGCGACGAGCGGTGCTCGTGCGGGCGGACCGGGTGCCTGCAGGCCGCCGTCTCGGAGCGGGTGCTGGTGCGCCGCGCACTGCGGGACGGGCTGATCGAGCGGCCGGACATCCACGGCGTCGTCGAGGCGGTGCGGGCCGGCAGTGCCGGCGCGCTGGCGCTGCTGGAGGAACGGGCCCGGCTCGTCGGGCGGGCCGCCGCGCTGCTGCACGACCTGTTCGACCCGGAGGTCCTGATCGTCTCGGAGGGCGGCGCGAACCGGCTGCCGCACTGCCTCGCGACGATGCGCGCCGAGATGGGCCCGGACGCGGCCGTGACGGTCCGCGCCGCCAGTTTCCCGCATCACGTGCTCGCCACGGCGGGTGGCGCCGTCGCGCTCGACGCCGTCTACACCGCACCGCTCCGAGCAGCCGCGACTTAATTCACCCCGGTGCATGCTTGCCTTCTAATCCTAGCGGGATAGTATGAATTCAGGACGGCGGCAGGGACGCTGACCTGCTGATACCCCATGCCCTCCTGCCGCACGCTCCTGCCGCGTGAGGAGGACCATCGATGACCACCACTACCGCTCGCTCCATCCCGGTCGACGCCACGCTGTTCCGCCAGGTGTTCCGGCGCCACCCCGCCGGGGTGGCCGTCGTGACCGCCGACGCGGGCCGCGGCGCCGCCGGCGTCACCGTCACGTCGCTCACCTCGCTCTCCGCCGAGCCGCCGCTGGTGGCGTTCAGCCTGACCGGCACCTCGTCGGCCTGGCCGCACGTGCGGGACGCCGGCACGGCCGTCGTGCACCTGCTCGGCGCCGGGCACACCGAGCTGGCGCGCACGTTCGCCACCAGCGGCATCGACCGGTTCGGCGCACCGACGCGCTGGCGCCGGCTGCCCACCGGCGAGCCCGTGCTGGAGGACGCCGCGGCCTGGCTGCGGATCTCGATCGAGCACCGGCACCCGGCCGGCGGATCCCACCTGATCATCGGGCGGGTCGAGGACGCCGGGATCGCCGAGGGTCACGCTCCCCTGCTCTACCACGACGGCAGCTACCACGCTCTCTGAGAAGGACGCCATGAAGAACTCCGTTCGAAGGACCGCGACCGCCGTGCTGGTCGCCGCCGCCCTGCTCACCACGAGCGCCTGCGCCGAGGACGAGGCCGGCGCGAACCTGGAGCTCACCGCCGCGCTCCCGGACAGCGTTCCGGGCGGGACCGTGCTCCGCCTCGGCGACCCGGCCGGCCAGGCCGCGCTGCAGAAGTCCGGACTCGACGCCGAGCTCGCCGACGCCGGCGTCGAGGTCGAGTGGGCCAACATCAGCGGCGGCCCGCAGAGCATCCAGGCCTTCCGAGCCGACAAGCTGGACTGCAGCGCGGTCGCCGACATCCCGTCGCTGTTCGCGGCGTGGACCGGCACCGCCACGAAGATCATCTTCCAGAGCGTCACCGTCGACCCGCTGGAGTTCCCGATCTACCAGCTCGGCGTCGCCCCCGGCACGAGCGCCGCCGGCCTGGCCGACCTGCGCGGCAAGAAGATCGCCTACAGCGCCGGGCAGGCGCAGGGCGCGCTCGTGCTGCGGGTGCTCAAGGAGGCCGGCCTCACCCAGAAGGACGTCACGCTGGTCGAGCTGACCAGCACCGGCGACTCGTACATCACCGCGCTCGGCAGCGGGGCCGTCGACGTGGCGCCGATCTCGGCGTACCAGGTGAAGCTCTACCAGGCCAAGTACCCGGGCGGCACCGCCTTCGGGACCGGGATCCGCGACGACGCCTCCACGGTCTACTGCCTCACCACGTCGGTCGAGGACGCGGAGAAGGCCGCCGCGCTCAAGGTCTACGTCGCGGCCCGCACGAAGGCGGTGCTCTGGCAGAACGAGCACCCCGACGAGTACGCGAAGGCGTACTACCAGGACGTGCAGGGCCTCAACGAGGCCGACGCCCGCGAGGTCGTCCGCATCAGCGGCCGCCGGGGCATCCCGGCGACCTGGGACAACGCGATCAAGCGGCTCCAGGAGACCGCCGACCTGCTCGCCACCGAGCAGGGCCACGACAGGCTGGACGCGACAACGCTCGTCGACCGGCGCTTCGAGAAGGTGCAGGCCGAGGCGGCCGGCGCCCAGGTGGTCACCGGTGATGCCGCATGACCGCGGTCGTCGCGGCGCCGCCGCGCCGGCGGGCCACCGCGGACTCCCGCGTCGTCCGGCGCCGCCTCGGACCGGGGAAGCGCATCCCCGGCGCGTTCTGGATCGGCCCGGTGCTGGTCCTGGCCCTCTGGTCGCTCGGCTCGGCCACCGGCCTGCTCAAGCCGGCGATCCTCTCCGCGCCGTGGGACGTCGCGGCGGCGGCCCGCGAGCAGTGGACCGACAACGACCTGCCCGGCAACATCCTCGCCTCGCTGCAGCGGTCGGTAGCCGGCCTCACCCTCGGCGTCGTCACCGGCGCGGCGCTCGCGGTGGTCTCCGGCCTGTCCCGGATCGGCGAGTCGCTGATCGACGGCCCGATCCAGATCAAGCGCTCGATCCCGACGCTCGCGCTGATCCCGCTCTTCATCGCCTGGTTCGGCATCGGCGAGGAGATGAAGGTGCTGACCATCGCGCTGATCAGCCTCGTGCCGATCTACGTGCACACGCACAACGGCCTGCGCAGCATCGACGGCAAGTACGCCGAGCTGGCCGAGACGATCGGGATCGGCCGCGGCGAGTTCGTCCGGCACGTCGTCCTGCCCGGCGCGCTGCCCGGCTTCCTGCTCGGCATGCGGTTCGCGGTCACGTCCTCGCTGCTCGGCCTCGTGGTCGTGGAGCAGTACAACGCGACCGCCGGCGTCGGCCACATGATCACGCTCGCCGAGCAGTACGGGCAGACCGACGTCATCGTGGTCGGCCTGGTCATCTACGGCGTCTTCGGATACTGCGCGGACAGCGCGGTCCGGCTCACCGGAAGGAAGGTGCTGGCATGGCGCCGCACGCTGGAGGACTGACCCGGACCGCGGTCCAGGTCCGGGACCTGCACCGGAGTTTCAGCTCCAACGGCGGGGTGCTCAACGGCCTCGACCTGGACATCGCGGCCGGCGAGTTCGTGGCCCTGATCGGCCGCTCCGGCACCGGCAAGAGCACCCTGCTGCGGGCCCTCGCCGGCCTGGACCGCGACGTCGCCGGCAGCGGGCGGATCGTGGTGCCGGAGAGCGTCTCGGTGGTCTTCCAGGACTCCCGGCTGCTGCCCTGGAAGCGGGTCCTCGACAACGTGACGTTCGGGCTGCGCGGCGGCGACGCCGGCGACCGCGGCCGGCAGGCGCTCGCCGAGGTGGGCCTGGCCGGCAGGGAGACGGCCTGGCCGTACCAGCTCTCCGGCGGCGAGCAGCAGCGGGCCGCGCTGGCCCGGTCGCTGGTCCGCGAGCCGCAGCTGCTGCTGGCCGACGAGCCGTTCGGCGCCCTCGACGCGCTCACCCGGATCCGGATGCACGTCCTGCTGCGCCGGCTCTGCGAGGCGCACCGGCCCGCCGTGCTGCTGGTCACCCACGACGTCGACGAGGCGATCGTGCTGGCCGACCGGGTCATCCTGCTCGACGCCGGGGTGGTGCGCACCGACGTACGCGTGGAATTGACGGATCGGACCCGGTCGAATCCGGCCTTCGGGGAGCTGCGCACGCTCCTGCTGGACGAGCTGGGTGTGGAGAAGGAGGTCGCCGCATGAGCCGGCAGCTGCATCTGAACCTGTTCCTGCACGACACGGGCCACCACGAGGCGTCCTGGCGGCTGCCCGGGTCCGACCCGTACGCGAACCTCTCCCTCGCGGCGCACCAGCACCTGGCCCGGGTCGCCGAGGACGCCAAGTTCGACTCGGTCTTCCTGGCCGACAGCCCGGTGCTCTGGTCCGACCCGGGACGCCGGCCGTCCGGCAAGCTGGAGCCGACGCTGCTGCTGGCCGCGCTGATCGGCAGCACCAGCCGGATCGGCCTGATCGCCACGGCGTCGACGTCCTACAACGAGCCGTACAACCTGGCCCGCCGGTTCGCCTCCCTCGACCACCTGTCCGGCGGCCGGGCCGGCTGGAACATCGTCACGACGGCCGGCGCCGACGCGGCCCGCAACTTCGGCCTGGACGACCAGCCGCTGCACGTGGACCGCTACGAGCGGGCCGGCGAGTTCCTGGACGTGTCCAAGAAGCTCTGGGACAGCTGGGCCGACGACGCGGTGATCGCCGACAAGGAGGCGGGGGTTCACGCGCGCAGCGACCGGGTGCGGAAGATCAACCACAGAGGCCGGTTCTTCCGCGTCGACGGCCCGCTCAACGTCCCCCGCTCCCCGCAGGCCTGGCCCCTGCTCGTGCAGGCCGGCTCCTCCGAGGACGGCAAGGAGTTCGCCGCACGGCACGCCGAGGCGATCTTCACGGCGCAGCCCACCCTGGCCGAGAGCCAGGCCTTCTACGCCGACATCAAACGCCGGGCCGCCGCGGCCGGCCGCGACCCGGACCACGTCGTCGTGCTGCCCGGCATCGTGCCGGTCATCGGCGACACCGAGGCCGAAGCGCGGGAGCTCGACGCCGAGCTGGAGCGGCTGATCGCCCCGGAGTACGCGGTCGTCACCCTCGCCCACCTGCTGCGGGTCCCGGCCGAGTCGCTCGACCTCGACAAGCCGCTGCCCGAGGACCTGCCGCCGGAGGAGGCGATCGAGGGCGCGAAGAGCCGCCGCACGCTGATCGTGGACTGGGCCCGCCGGGAGAACCTCACGGTCCGGCAGCTGATCGGCAAGCTGGGCGGCGGCCGCGGGCACCGCACCTTCGCCGGCACGCCGGTGCAGATCGCCGACACCATCCAGGAGTATTTCGAGAACGGCGCCGCGGACGGCTTCAACATCATGCCGGCGGTGCTGCCGTCCGGCGTCGAGGCGTTCGCCGCGAAGGTCGTGCCGATCCTCCAGGAGCGCGGGCTGTTCCGCACCTCCTACGAGGGGACGACGCTGCGCGAGCACTACGGCCTCCCCCGCCCCGGACACCCGGGGGCGGCATGACCACGTTCCTCTGGTACATCCCGAACACCGTCGACCCCGGTCACCGCGGTGACGACGCCGTCGAGGGCTACGGCACCCTCGACCACGCGACCGGCCTGGCGCTCACCGCCGAGCGGCACGGCTGGGAGGGCGCGCTGATCGGCACCGGCTGGGGCCGCCCGGACACCTTCACGGTCGCCACCGCGATCGCGGCGCGCACCACCACCTTCAAGCCACTCGCCGCGATCCGGCCCGGCTACTGGCAGCCCGCCCACTTCGCGAGCGCCGCCGCCACCCTCGACCACCTCAGCGGCGGGCGCCTGCTCGTCAACATCGTCAGCGGGCAGGACCGTCTCGCCGCCTACGGCGACATCGAACAGGATCAAGCCCAGAGGTACGGCCGGACGGCCGAGTTCATGAGACTGGTGCGCCGGCTCTGGACCGAGGAGAACGTCACCGTCGAGGGCGACCACTACCGGGTCGCGGACTCGACGGTCGTGCCCCGGGTCACCGGGACCGGCCCCCGGCTCTACTTCGGCGGCGCCTCCCCCGCCGCCGAACGGGTCGCCGCCGCCGAGGCCGACGTCCAGCTCTTCTGGGGTGAGCCGCTCGACGGCATCGCCGAGCGCGTCGACCGGCTCCGCCGGCTCACCAAGGACCTGGACCGGGACCTGCCCGAGCTCGAGTTCGGCCTGCGGATCACCACGGTGGTCCGGAAGACCACCGAGGAGGCCTGGCGCGACGCCGAGGCCCGGATCGCGGTCATGGCCGCCTCCGGGGACCGGCGCGACCGCGCCCTCGACCAGCCCCGCGGCCCGGCGGCCGGTCAGCAGCGCCTGCTCGACCTGGCCGGCCGCGGCGACGTCCTGGACAGCTGCCTCTACACGGCCCCCGGCCGGTACGGCGGCGGCGGCGCCGGCACGACCTGGCTGGTCGGCTCGGCCGCCGACGTGGCCGCGGCCCTGCGCAGATACGCCGACCTGGGCATCAGCCACTTCGTCCTGTCCGACACCCCGTACCGGCGGGAGACCGAGCGGGTCGGCGACACCCTGCTCCCCCGCCTCCGCGAACTGCTGCGAGCGCCTCTCAGCGCGCCGGCACCGCCGCCGTGACCGCGCGCAGGATGTCGTCCACCCGCTCCTTCGCGTCGCCGAAGAGCATGGCGCAGTTCTCCCGGAAGAACAGCGGGTTCTGCACGCCCGCGTAGCCCGACGCCATCGACCGCTTGAACACGACGACCTGGTCGGCCTCCCAGACGGTGAGCACCGGCATACCGGCGATCGGGCTGGCCGGGTCGTCGGTCGCGGCCGGGTTGACCGTGTCGTTCGCGCCGATCACGAGCACGACCGACGTGCCCGCGAAGTCGTCGTTGATCTCGTCCATCTCCAGCACGATGTCGTACGGCACCCGCGCCTCGGCGAGCAGCACGTTCATGTGCCCGGGCAGCCGGCCCGCGACCGGGTGGATGCCGAAGCGCACAGTGACGCCCCGCTCCCGCAGCACCCGGGTCAGCTCCGCCACCCCGTGCTGGGCCTGGGCCACCGCCATCCCGTAGCCGGGCGTGATGATCACCGAGTCGGCGCCGGTCAGCAGCTCGGCCACGCCCTCCGCGTTGATCTCGCGGTGCTCGCCGTAGTCCTTGTCGGCGGCCGGGCCCGCCTCGATGCCGAACCCGCCGGCGATCACCGAGAGGAACGAGCGGTTCATCGCCCTGCACATGATGTACGACAGGTAGGCGCCGGACGATCCGACGAGCGCGCCGGTGACGATGAGCAGGTCGTTCTCCAGCAGGAAGCCGGCCGCTGCGGCCGCCCATCCGGAGTAGCTGTTCAGCATCGACACGACGACCGGCATGTCACCGCCGCCGATCGACGCGACCAGGTGCCAGCCGAGCAGCAGCGCCAGGACCGTCACGACGATCAGCAGCGGCAGCGACGGGGTGATCACGAACCAGGCGGTGAGCACGGCGAACGCCACCAGCGCGCCGACGTTGAGGACGTTCTTGCCGGGCAGCATCAGCGGACTCGATCTGATCCGGGCGGAGAGCTTGAGGAACGCCACGACCGAGCCGGTGAAGGTGACCGCGCCGATGAAGACGCCGATGACGACCTCGGCGGAGTGGATGCCGAGCATGTCCTGATTTTTCAGGACATGCGCCTCCACGCCGCCGGCGTGCGCCTCCACGTGCAGATAGCCGTTCCAGCCGACCAGGACCGCGGCGAGACCGACGAAGCTGTGCAGCAAGGCGATCAGCTCCGGCATGCCGGTCATCTCCACTCTTCGCGCGCGATAGAGCCCCAGCGCCGCTCCGATCACCGTCGCCACGAGCAGCAGGACCAGACCGATGCCGCTGATGTCGCTCGTGATCGCCAGCGCCACGGTCGCGATCAGCGCCACCGCCATGCCGGCGATGCCGAACGTGTTCCCGGACTTCGCCGTCTCGTGCTTGGAGAGCCCGGCCAGGGCCAGGATGAAGAGCAGGGCCGCGACGATGTAGGCGGCCTGGGCTGCGGTTTCCACTGTCATCGGTCAGCTCCTCGAGAACATGGCGAGCATCCGGCGGGTCACCGCGAAGCCACCGAAGATGTTGATGCTTGCCAGCAGCGTCGCGACGAAGGCGAGCGCCGTGATGACGGCGTCCCCGTGACCGATCTGAAGCAGCGCGCCGACCACGATGATCCCGGAGATCGCGTTGGTGACCGACATGAGCGGCGTGTGCAGCGCGTGGTGCACGTGCCCGATCACGTAGTAGCCGATCACGATGGCCAGGGCGAACACCGTGAGATGCCCGCGCAGCGCCGCCGGAGCGAGGGCGGTGAGGAGGAAGAGCGCGGCTGCGCCGGCGCCGATCAGAGGGAGCGGGCTGCGTTTTCTGGTCACTGCCTTCTCGGGTACGGCTTTCTCGGGTACGACCGGAGCCGCCGTGCTGGACGGGGTCACCGCCGACACCGACACCGGCGGTGGCGGCCAGGTCAGCTCACCGTCCCGCACCACCGTCATCGATCGCTGCACCACGTCGTCGAAGTCGAGCACGAGCTGCCCGTCCTTCTCCGGCGTCATCAGCTTCATGAGGTTCACCAGGTTGGTGCCGTACAGCTGGGAGGCCTGCGCCGGCAGCCGGCCCGGCAGATCGGTGTACCCGATGATGGTCACGCCGTTCGCGGTCACCACCACCTCGCCGGGGACCGTGCCCTCCACGTTGCCGCCGTTCGCCGCGGCCATGTCCACGATGACGCTGCCCGGCTTCATGGTCGCCACCATCGGCGCGGTGATCAGTCGCGGCGCCGGCTTCCCGGGGATCAGCGCCGTCGTGATGACGATGTCGACGTCGCCGGCCTGGGCCGCGTAGAGGCGCGCGGCGCGCTCGTTGTAGTCGTCGGACATCTCCTTGGCGTAGCCGGTCGACGACACCTCGACGTCGGGGGCCTCCACCGCGAGGTACTCACCACCGAGCGACCGGACCTGATCGGCGACCTCGGGCCTCGGATCGGTCGCCCGTACGATCGCTCCCAGACTCCCGGCCGCGCCGATGGCAGCAAGCCCGGCCACCCCCGCACCCGCTACCAGCACCTTCGCGGGCGCGACCTTGCCGGCCGCGGTGACCTGCCCGGTGAAGAAGCGCCCGAAGGCGTGCGCCGCCTCGACGACCGCGCGATAGCCGGCGATGTTCGCCATCGACGACAGCACGTCGAGCGACTGGGCGCGCGAGATCCGGGGCACCGCGTCCATCGAAAGCGCCGTGATCGGCCGCCGCGCGAGGTCCTCGACCAGCGCGGGATCGAGGCGCGGGTTCAGCATCCCGATCACCGTGGTGCCGGGCGCGAGCCGGTCGAGCTGCTCGGCGGGCGGCGGATTGATCGCGAACACGACGTCCGCGGCGAGCGGGTCCCCGATGGTCGCCCCGGCCCCGGCGTAGGCGTCGTCGGAGAACGACGACCCCTCCCCGGCCCCGGACTGCACCACCACGCCGTATCCGAGTTTCACCAGCTGGGCCACCGTCGCGGGGGTGGCCGCAACCCTCCGCTCTCCCGGATGCGGGTCACGCGGTACACCGATGATCATCATTGACTCCCGCTTTTGTTACTCGCCAGTAGGGAGCAGGTTAGGGCCTCGGGCACGAAAAGCACAGAGCCCGAAGCACCTAATGTCACCAAAGCATCACCCACCATTCTGTACGCCGGACCGCCCCACTCGTAGCATGTGGCCCATGGCCGTCGCCCGCTTCCCCAGCATCGTGATCGACTGCGCCGACCCGGGCGCCGTCGCCCGCTTCTACGGCGCGATGCTCGACTGGAAGGTCGACGCCTCCGACCACTGGGCCGACGTCCGGGCGAATCACGGCCAGTGCCTCTCGTTCCAGAAAGTGGACGGATACCGCCCTCCGGAGTGGCCGGACCAGGCCGTCCCGCAGCAGATGCACCTCGACGTCATGGTCGACGACCTCGACGAGGGCGAGGCGGCGGTGCTCACCCTGGGCGCGACGAAGCACCCGCACCAGCCGGGCACGACGTTCCGGGTCTTCCTCGACCCGGCCGGTCACCCGTTCTGCATCTGCGTGGACTGACCCTCCACCAGATGCGGGCGATGGACTCTGATCCACGCCTCCACCTCGGCCGCGTCCCAGACCCTGCCCAGCACCAGGACCTGGTAGGGAGCGGGAAACGACCGGTGCGCCACGATCTGGTAGGCCCGCTGCCGCGAGACACCCAGCCGCCGCCGCACGCCGACACTGTCGATGAGAATTGGTCGATACATGTCGTCAACCTAGTAGGCTCGCGACAACTTGCGCCATGCCCGCATCAGGCGATGACGAGGTGTCGCCCCCGCCCGCCACAGCCTCTATGGCGTCCTAGGAAGCTAGGCCGGTGGCTGAGCCGGGCGGCGCCGGCGAACGGCTGCCCACCGGGCGCCGCCGCACCGGCGAACGGCCGCCGTCGGGCGGCGCGGCGCGGGCTGCCAGCGAACGACTGCTGGCGGTGGCGGCGGCGACAGCCTGCGGGCGAACGACTGCTGGCGGGCGGCGCCGCGCTGGCTGCCAGCGAACGACTGCTGGCGGTGGCAGTGGCGACGGCCGCGGGCGAACGACTGCTGGCGCCGACGAACCCGCCGGGTGCGGGCGAACGGCTGCCCACCGGGCGCTCAGGAACGTCGGCTACCCTCCGTGGCCGTGATGCGTTTCCGGTTCGTGCCCGCCGTCGTGCTCTGCGTCTGTGCCGCCGCCCTCGCCGCCTGCGGTGAGGAGCCGTCGTCCCCCGCGCCCGCCTCCAGCGCCGCGCCCGCCTCCACCGCCGCGCCCGCCGCCGGCGCCGCGCCCGCCTCCAGCGCCGCGTCGGACGCCGGACCGGACGCCGCCGGAGGGGCAGCCGGGACCATCGCCGAGGACAAGGCGCTGTGCAGGGAATTGAACACGGCGGCCAAGGATCTGCGGACCGGCATCACCGAGGCTCAGCAGGACGGCGGCGGGGTGAAGGCCGCCGACGCGAAGCGGACGTTCACCGCGTTCACCAGGACGGTGACCGAGGCGGTGGCGTCCGCGCCGGACAGTGCGGTGGTCGCGGCGGCCGCGGCGATCGCCGACGAGCTGGGCGCGGCGGCCGCGGCGGCGGACCCGATCGGCACCGCCGCGGACTCGGACTTCGCGAAGCTCGGGAACGACCTGACGGCGGCCTGCAAGACGGCCGGCGTCGAGATCATGTTCTAGGAGACCTCCCGGAGCGGCCGCACGCTTCCGGCGATCAGCGCGGCCATGCCGAAGAGCACGGCGATCACGACGAGCGCCTTCAGCACGCCGGCCTCGTCGCCGAGGAAGCCGATGGTGGGCGGCCCCGCCAGGAACGCGCAGTAACCGATCGAGGCGATCACGCTGACCCGCGCGGCGGCCCGGCGGGGATCGTCGCCGCCGGCGCTCATGCCGACCGGGAAGCCGAGCGAGGAGCCCAGGCCCCAGAGCAGCGTTCCCACGAAGGCCCAGGCCGGCGACGGGCCGAAGACGAACAGCACCACGCCCGCGATGCCGATCACGGTGAGCACCCGGATGACCGGCGTACGGCCGTAGCGGTCGAGCAGGCCGGGACCGAACCAGCGGCCGATCGTCATGGCGGTCAGGAACGCCGCGAACGCCAGGGTTCCGAGCGCCGCCGACACGTGGTGGCCGTCGATCGCGGCCACGCTGATCCAGTCGTTTCCGACGCCCTCGGCGAACGCGAAGGCCAGCACGAAGAGGCCGATCAGCAGGGTGCGCGGCTCCTTCCAGGCGGTCAAGGCGCTGACCTTGGGGGCGTCCGCGTCCGAGGACGACGAGTCGTCGTCGGCGACGAAGCGGGCCGCCTGCCACACCACCAGGGCCACCACGATCACGGCCACCACGACGAGGTGGACAGCGACGGAGACGTGCAGGGCGACCATGCCGGCGCCGATGAGGGCGCCCCCCACCGTGCCGAGGCTGAAGCCGGCGTGGAACCGGGACATGATCGACTTGCCGAGGTGCTGCTCGACGACGGTGCCCTGGACGTTCATGGCGACATCCCAGGCGCCGTTCGCGAAGCCGAGCAGGAACAGGCCGATCACCACCGGTACGACGCCGGCCAGGGAGCCGAGCGCGGCTACGGTGAGACCCACGCCGAGCAGGCCGGCCATCGCCATGACGGTCCGCGAGGAGCCGATCCTGGTGACCACCGGGCCGGACAGCGGCAGGGCCAGCAACGAGCCCGCGGCGATGGCGAGCAGCACCAGCCCGAGCGCGGCCGGATCGAGGCCGAGCTGGTCCCTGACCTGCGGAATCCGTGAGGCCCAGCTGGCGAACGCGAGGCCCGAGCCGATGAAGGCGGCGTAGGTCGCGGTCGTGGCGGCACGCACCGCCGCCGGCGAGGTCGGTGTAGCGACGTCTTTCACGCTCTCCCCCATGTGTACGGTCGTACACATCTTATGTACCCGCCCGGGTCCTCGCTTCACAAGATCGGACCGGGAAAGGCAAGATCGCAGGATGAATGAACCCACGGTGCTCGTCGAGCGGCGGGGCCGGCTCGGTCACCTCACGCTGAACCGGCCGGCCGCCCTGAACGCCCTCACCGCCGAGATGGTCACGATCATCGCGGCCGCTCTCGAGCAGTGGCGGTCGGACGACGGCGTCGGCACGGTGCTGCTCACCGGCGCAGGGCCGCGCGGGTTCTGCGCCGGCGGCGACATCCGGGCCATCCACGCCGACGCGGTGGCCGGCCGCTCCGACTCGGTGCGGTTCTGGGAGGAGGAGTATCGCCTCAACGCCACCATCTCCTCGTACCCAAAACCGCTCTTGACCTGGATGGACGGCCTCGTGATGGGCGGCGGCATCGGGCTCTCCGCGCACGCCTCGATCCGGGTGGTGACCGAGCGGTCGCGGCTCGCCATGCCGGAGGTGGGCATCGGGTTCCATCCGGACGTGGGCGGATCGTGGCTGCTCAGCCGGGCGCCGGGCGAGCTGGGCACACATCTGGCGCTGACCGGTACGGCGATCGGCGCGGCGGACGGGATCGCGGCGGGGCTGGCCGACCACTACCTCCCCTCGGACCGGCTGCCGGAGCTGATCGAGGCGCTCGCCGAGGGTGGGTCGCTCACCTGGGCCGAACCGCCCGCCGCCGAGCTCGACCGCGCGTGGATCGACGAGTGCTACGCCGGCGACGACGTGGCGGCGATCGTCGAACGGCTCGCGCACCACCCCTCGCCCGCCGCGCAGGCCGCCGCCAAGGAGATCGGCACCAAGTCGCCGACCTCGCTGGTCGTCACGCTGCGCTCACTGCGGACCGCCGCCCGCCTGCCCGATCTCCGCGCGGCGCTCGACCAGGAACTCCGGCTCAGCGCCGCCATGCTGCGGCTGCCCGACCTGGTCGAGGGCGTCCGCGCGCAGATCATCGACAAGGACCGCCGGCCGCGCTGGCAGCCCGCCTCGCTCGCCGAGGTGTCACCGGCGCTCGTCGACGCGATGTTCGCTGGGTGACGGCCACGCCCGGGACGGCGACCGCGCAACACATGCCCGCGCCGAAGCGCGGGTGTCAGGGGCAGTTGCCGTTGTCGCCCCTGACACCCTGCCGGTGTCCTCGCCGGCCTGCCGCCCTCGCCAGCAGGGCGGCGCCCACGCCGCCCGCCGTCACCGTGGGGACCAGCAGGATCGTGATGTCGTAGGGCTCGCTCGCCAGCTGCCGCAGCCCGTCGTCGTCGACCAGGACCTCGACGCGGCTGCCGACCGGGTAGTCGCCCGCCGCCAGGACCTCCATGTAGTACGAGTCGCCATCGGCCAGGTCCACCCCGATCACCGTGTCCTCCTGATGCACGCGCACCACGGCCGGGACCGATCGGGCGGCGGCCTCCTGGGCGGTGACCTCGGCCTGCCGGTGGAGCGTCCACGCCGTGCCGGCGAGTCCCGCGATCAGCAGCAGCGCCCCGGCCGGCCTTTTGAGTCTGGCCGATTTTGTCAGGTGGGCCGAGTTTTCCTGGCCGGCCGGGTCTTTCAGGTGGGCCGAGCTTTTGCGGCGGGCTGCCCACACGGTCGCCGCGACCAGCGCGAGCGGCAGCGCCATCCGCCAGCCCATTCCCACGTGGTCGACGCGGTCGGCGATCGGCCACACCACCGCGGCCAGCGCCGCCGCTACCACCGCCGACCAGCGATGGAGGTACGTCATCACCGGCACCGCGAAGAGCAGGCTCACCCCGATCGAGGTGAGCGGCTCGGCGTCACACGTTTCCTCCGAGCACCACTTGTCCGGTGTGGTCACGATGATCAGCACGAAGATCGTGAAGGCGACACCGGCGACCGCCGGCCTTCTCAACTGCCGATCAGATCCTGCAGCCGCTGCGTCATCTCGCCGGCCACCTCGTCGCGGCGGCGCATCGCCTCGTCGCGCAGCGCGTCGATCCGCTCCAGCGCCGCGGCCCGCTTGGCCGGCAGGCCCGCGATCAGCTCGGCGTGCCGGTGCCGGGCGTCGGCCACGATCGTCGAGGCGCGCAGCTCGGCATCACTGACCAGCAGGGCCGCCTCGGTGGTCGCCTTGCGGAGCATCTCGCCGGACCGCTGGCGGGCCTCGGTCAGGAACTCGTCGGCGGTACGCTCGGCCAGCTCGATCACCTGCGGGCTGACCGGGCGGGACGGCGCCGCGAGGGCACGCGCCTCCTCCAGCTCGGCCTGCAACTGCCGCGCCCGGGCCTCGGCACGATCCCGCCGCGCCTCCAGTCTGCGCAGATGCCCGCGCAGGTCGTCCTGCTCGAGCTGCTCGCTCAGCGCCTGGTTCTCGGCCATGAGGCGCCGCATCTCGTCGGCCACGTCCTTAAGGAACGCGTCGACCTCACCGTCGTGATAGCCGCGTGAGCCCGGCGCGGGCTCCCGGAACGAGGCCCGGTCGACGTCGTGCGGGTTGAGCGGCCCGGCGGTCTCCCCCGCCGTTCCCACCGGCTGCAGAGATGACGTCATCAACTCGCTCTCTTTTCCGCATTGAGACGTGTCAGAAGTAGACGTGAACCCCCTTTCAATGTCAACACCGTGTATCGGAAAGGTCGCCTGACAGTGACCCGATGTTTATAGAGCGAGGCTCCAGGTCTGACCGGTCACCGGATGGCCGAATCCCTTGTGCGGTTCCTCGGACTCCAGAGTGAAGCCGGCCGCCTCGTAGATCCGCCGTGCCGAGACGCATTCGTCGACCGTCCACAGCGTCACCTTCCGGTAGCCGGCCGACCGCGCGAACTCCAGGCACTCCCGGACCAGCCGGCTGCCCAGTCCCCAGCCCCGGGCCGCCTCGGTGACGAGCAGGACGCGCAGCTTCGCCACGGCCGGGTCCTCGGTGGCGACGAGCATGACACTGCCGGCCCGCCCCCCGTCCGCCTCGGCGATCCAGGCCGCCTCCCGGCCCGGATCATGCGACGTTCCGAAGTCCCCGACGATCTGCGCCACCAGCGCCTCGAACGACGAGTCCCACCCGAACTCGCGCCGGTATTCCTCCCCGTGAGCCATCACGATCCAGCCGAGGTCCCCCGCTTGATCCGCCCTGCGCATAGCTACTCCCCGCACTAACTGAAACAGTCGTTTCAGTGGAGGATAGACTACGCGCATGTCATCCCGGCAGGACGAGCTCCTTGAGGCCGCCTATCGCTATGTGCTGGCCAACGGCCTGGCCGACCTCTCGCTGCGACCCCTGGCCGCCGCGATCGGTTCCAGTCCGAGGGTGCTGCTCTTCCTGTTCGGCAGCAAGGACGGGCTGATCAGGGCGTTGCTGGCCAGAGCACGAGCAGAAGAGATGACCCTGCTGGCCAGCACCTCTCTCGATCCCGGGAACACCGCCATACCCGGGAACGCCGTGCCTGGGAACACGGCCGTTCCTGGGAACGGGGCCTTGCCCGGGAATACCCCTGTACCCGGGAACACCGCCGTACCCGGGAACACGGTGCCTGGGAACACGGCCGTGCCCGGGAACGCCGTGCCCGGGAACGCCGTGCCCGGGAACACGGCCATACCTAGGAACGCGGCCATGCCCGGGAACGCCGTACCCGGGAACACGGCCATACCTGGGAACGCGGGCGCGGACGGGGAGATCGCTGACTCGGTGGAGCGGATCTGGGTATGGCTCGCTGCCCCGGAACATCGGCCGTTGCTCCGGTTGTGGACGGAAGCCTACGCCCGGTCGCTCGTGGAACCGGACGGGCCGTGGGGCGGGTTCGCCCGGTCGACCGTCGAGGATTGGTTGCGGGAGCTGCCCACCTTGTCGCTGGCGGTGCTGCGTGGCGCCCTCCTCGATCTGCTCGCCACCGGTGACGAGGGCCGGGTGACCGCCGCGGTACACGAGCACATCGCGGCCCTGCGGGCAGCACCGTCCCGCTGAACCTCGGGCACCACCATCCCGGCGATGGCCGACCGCTGATCGGTCATCCTCCCGGCGGGCCGACGACAGCACAGCTTGGAACAGCCGTCAGCCGGGGGCGGCCATCGGTCAGGAGGCGGCCGTGCGTCGGTGGCGGCCCTGCGTCGGTGGCGGCCTGCGTTGAGAAGGGCCGCCCGTTGAGAAGGGCCGCCCGTTGAGAAGGGCCGCCCGTTGAGAAGGGCCGCCCGTTGAGAAGGGCCGCGCGTCGAGAGGGGCCGCGCGTCGAGAGGGGCCGCGCGTCGAGGAGGGCCTCGGGTCGTCGGAGGGGTGGTGGCC